>DATDIQ010000014.1:0-180149 GCA_036520995.1 Occallatibacter sp. | reverse complement strand
TGTTGTAGTTTTCGCGGTCCCAGCGGCGTTGGGGCAGCAATTCGGAGCTGTTGGGATTGAGCAAAACGACACGATGGAAGTCTGGCCGGTAGTCCGGATAAACCTGGCGAATGAGGTCGCGGACGAATTCTTTCTCGGCTTCGGTGACCGGCCGAATGGGAACGCGGATCTCTTCGTCGGAGACGTATGTTTTTGAGTACGGAAGCTCTGGCGCGGGGGCGAGCAGAGCATTGATCATGCACACGAAGTTCTTTGCCATGTGAATATGGCCGTTGTAGTTCACGCGATGGGTAAGCATCTCGCCGCGATAGAGGCCCTCGGCATGGAAGCGATGGAACCCGACGCGGCGGCGCGCCCCGGAGAGGCCGGTGAGCAGGCCGGAGTAGCGGGAGAAGAGCTCCATATCGACGACCGTGTCGATGTTGGCTTTGCGGACCCAACGCAGAAAACGGAGCGTGTCCGCGGCTAGAGCGAAGAGGCTGGTCTCGCGAATGGTGACGATGTTGGCTTCAGGGACGGTGGGCAACAGGCGCAGGCAATCGACGTTGCGCTCAAAGATGAGGAAGAAGATTTCGGCGCCAAGTGCGCTCTTGGCTTTCTCCAGGGCAGGGTTGGCGATCACCGTGCTGCCCATCTCAGAGAGTTCGATGAAGAGGATGCGGCGGGGTTTTTCCGGGCCCTTGGGCGTGCCGAGAAGACGGACCACAAGGGTGCCCAGGAAGCAAAGCGGGATTCCGATCCAGTAGTCGACCGCCCGCATGGTGCCGAGTTTCATTGCCTCAACCCTCGATCGGGAAACCCGTCTAAGCCGACGGAAGCATCCTCATCGCCCTCGGTTCCGATCACCGATGTGCGGGCACGTCGACAGGATTGCCCAAGTTGACCCGCATGTGCCCGGTACAATTCGGATTATAGGGTGCAATCGGGCTTGGTGAAACGAACCTGCCGGGTGTCAGAGGTTACTCTGGGTGGGTGCCCGGGAGCTAAAGACGGACTCGTTGGCCTGAGCTCATTCGCGACCGCCCGCTTCACTCCAAGGCCCCCCACAACTTCCCGATCCAAACGACCGTCCTAAGGTGATAGTGGAGAGACTTCGCAACCGAAACCTCTGGCTGATTCTGGCATTCACGGCGCTCGCTTTTCTGGTGATGGGCTATCATCCCGGCGCGGAGGACGACACCCTCTACGTCACCGCGGTGAAATCGGTGCTGAACCCGGGGCTCTATCCCCACGACGCAGAATTCTTCAAGGACCAGCTGCAAGCCACGGCCTTCCCTCAGCTGATGGCGGGTTTCATTCGTGCCACAGGAATTCCGGTGGCCTGGGCCGAATTGCTGGGCCAGATCTTTTCGCTCTTCTTCATTCTTCTGGCGTGCTGGCAGATTATTGCGCGGCTCTTCGAAGAGGCGGCGGCGCGATGGGGTGCAATCGCCATGCTCGCCGCCATGATGACGCTGCCGGTGGCGGGAACGGCGCTCTACATCGTCGACCAGTACCTGCACCCGCGCGCGATGGCGACCGCACTCATCCTTTTTGGCGTTTCGCAGATTATGGCGGGCAAGCGATGGCAGGCGGTTCCGCTGCTGGCATTCGCCTTTGCCCTGCATCCCATGATGGGAGCCTTGGGCATTTCGTTTTGCTGCGTGCTGACGCTCACCTTCCTGGAGCCGGTGCAAGCCTTTCTGCGTTCTCTGAGCCGGCGGCCGGTAGTTGAAGTGGCAACCCCGGTGGCCGCGATGCTTCCCCTCGGATGGCTCTTCGAGCCCCCGACGAAGACCTGGCTGATGGCCATCGGTACACGGCACTGGTACCGCTTGTACGACTGGACCTGGTATGAGTGGCTGGGCGCGATCGCACCACTGGTGATCTTCTTCGCGATTTCGCGGATTGCACGCCGGAATGGGAATGCCCATCTCGCAGCCTTCGCCACCGCGGTTCTTCTCTATGGCGTTTTCCAGCAGGCCGTGGCCATGATCATTCTTGGACCTCGCGCGTGGATCGTCTTGAGCGCGCTTGAGCCGATGCGCTATCTCCAACTCGTCTACATCTTCTTGGCGCTCCTTGGAGGGGCTTACCTGGGCAAGCTCGTTCTGCGCGGGCACGCGTGGCGCTGGGCGGCCTTTTTGCTTGTGGCCAATGGGGCCATGTTCGGCGCGCAGCGGCAGCTTTTTGCCGGCACCACACATCTCGAGTTGCCCGGGATGCAATCCGGTAATCCGTGGCTGCAGGCGTTTGAGTGGGTCAAGAGGAATACGCCCGAGGATGCGTACTTCGTGCTTGATCCCAACTACATGGCCGCGCCGGGCGAGAACTACCACAGCTTTCGCGCTCTGGCCGAACGCAGCCAGCTCGCCGATGCAATCAAGGACACATCGGTCATCACCAAGGTGCCCGCGCTGGGGCCGACGTGGGAACGCCAGGTCGCAGCACAAGCCGGTTGGGAGCACTTCACCCTGGCGGACTTCGAGCGGTTGAAGACGGAGTTCGGCGTAAACTGGGCGCTCGTCGACTTCCCTGCTCCGACTGGACTGGAGTGTCGATGGCACAGTCATAGCCTCTCGGTCTGCCAGATCCCTTGAGTCGTCACAAGCGACGGGATTTCCACGCACAAGAATTTGGCGCGGGACGGGTGTTTCCAAGAGAATGAAGGTGTCCCCGGCGACGAGGGCCGGTCCATGCTCAATCTGACCCAGCGTCTGATTCTCGGTTGCGTGTTGCTTGCGGCCCTCACGGCAGGACTCGCCGTGGCCGCGCAGTCTGCGCTGCGCGCTGCCGGCGAAGGTCGGCTGGGGATGGAATTCTCCATCGGGGCGGCCGTGGTTTGCCTCGGGACCCTGTTTCTGGTGCTGCGGCCGATTCACATGCTGGCGCGCGACACCAAAAAGATTGCCGAAGGAAGCATGGAGCAGCGGATCGAGTGGAACAGCCGCGACGACTTCGGCATCATCGCCAGCGAACTGAACCGCATCGCGGTGCGCCTGCGCGACCTGCGCGACAGCGAGGCGGGCCGCAAGCAGATGGAGTTCCAGCTTTCGGACGCGGTGCTGCAGTCGATCTTCGAGCCCATCATCGTGACCGACGGCAAGGGCCACGTGCTCAAAATCAATCAGGCTGCGGCGGAGATACTGGGAGAGGCGGCGACCGACCGCATGGCGCTCACGACGACCCCCGGCGGCGAGAAGATTCTGAGCGCGATCAAGGACGCAGTGTCCATGCAGAAGGCGGTGGCCGCCGAGGGCGAAGCGGCCATGCTGCCGATGCGGATCGGCCAGCAGGAGCGCAGCTATCGCTTGCGCACCACGCCCATGCGCGACTCGGATGGCCGGCTGCTGGGGACGGTCACGACGCTTGAAGATGTGACCAGCCTGCAGGACACGGACCGCTTCAAGACGCAGTTCATCGCGGTGGCCAGCCGCAAGCTGCGCGATCCACTGCTGCAACTGCGTCGCGGGCTCTATGCGCTGAGCCAGGGATTTGGCGGCCCGTTGGAGCCTCTGCAGGCCGAGCTGGTGGTTGCGGCGAGCAACGAATCGGAGAAACTGAACGAACTGATGACCGACTTGATCGAAGTGGCCGAGTTGGACACAGGCAAGCGCGAACTGCATCCCGACCGGCTGCGGCCTCTCCCGCTCCTGAACGAAGCGCGCGATCGTTATTGCGAAGAGGCGGCCGAAAAGCACATTCGGGTGGAGGTGCAGGGCTTCGCCGATCTCTCATTTGTGCAGGCCGATCGGCGGGCGGTGCGATCTATCTTCGACAATCTGCTCTCCAACGCGCTTCGCTACACGCCACCGGAGGGAGAGATCCTGCTGGCCGCCGAAGAGTTGAAGAACTTTGTGCAGTTCACGGTGCGCGACTCGGGGCGCGGCATCGAAGCCGATCGCCTGGGCAAGCTTTTCGACCGCTTCAATGCGTTCTCTGATACGGGAACGGGGCTCGGCCTCGCGCTGGTTCGCCGGCTGGTTGAGTCGCTGGGCGGACAGATTGCCGCCGAGAGCCGGTTGGGGCACGGAACGACCTTCCGCTTCACGCTTCCCGTGGCGGTGGTAGACGCAGTGCATCATCCGGTCGAGGTGGGCTGAGGATGGCAGAAATCCAGCTTGAACGTCAGCAGGAGCCGGCCAAGCTTCGCATCTATCTCGGCGCCGCACCCGGCGTGGGCAAAACCTACCACATGCTCAACGACGCCTTGTTGAAGCGCAAGGCGGGGTTGGACGTGGTAATCGGCCTGGTGGAAACGCATGGACGCCAGGAGACCGCCGACCAGATTCGCGATTTGGAAATTGTCCCGCTCAAGGTGATTCCCTATCGCGGCGTCGAGCTGAAGGAGATGGACGTCGACGCGATCCTGGCGCGACATCCCGATAGCGTGATCGTAGACGAGCTGGCGCACACCAATGTGCCGGGCAGCAAGAACCGCAAGCGTTACGAAGATGTGATCGAGCTGCTGGACGCCGGCATCCATGTAATGACGGCGGTGAATATCCAGCACCTGGATACGCTGAACGATGCCGTGAATCGTTCGGCGAACACGGTGATTCGCGAGACTGTGCCCGACAGCTTCTTCAAGCGCGCCGACGAGATAATCAACGTGGACCTCACCGTCGAGGAGCTGCGGTCGCGGCTGCGGGAAGGCAAAATCTACGCCCCCGAAAAGGTGGAGCAGTCGCTCGCCAACTTTTTCCGCAAGGGAAATCTGAACCTGCTGCGCGAGCTCTCGCTGCGCGCGACGGCCGAGCAGATATCAAAACGCGCTTCAGACTATCGCCGCACGCAGGGACTGGAACAAGCGCCGGTGCCGGACAAGGTGATGGTGTGCCTGAGCTCGCGACCGGGCACGGAACGGCTGATTCGCGTGGGAGCGCGTGTGGCCGGCCGCCTGAATACCGACTGGTACGCGGTCTACGTGGCCCAACCCGACGAAGACAAGGGCCACGGCGATCCGGAGGCCTTCCAACGGATCGAAGAATTCCAGCGCATGGCGCGCGACCTGGGCGCGCAGGTCGTAGTGCTCAACGATAAGAAGGTTTCCGATGCGCTCATCCGCTTTGCCCAGCAGGAGAGTATTTCGCACGTGATCTTCGGACAGCCGGTACGCTCGCGCCTCGACATTCTGCTGCGCGGATCGGTGCTGAATAAATTCCTTTCGCAAATTCGCGACGTGACGGTGCAAGTGGTGCCGATGCACAAACCGCTGCGCCGGCCCGGCGCCTGAGAGGCGAGCGTACCGGGCCTCTTCCCACCCCAGCGGAAGCATGGATGTGGGCAGCCACTCACGCGCCGTCGGCCTCCTTCTTATTTCCGCATGGTGATTTCGAAGCCCATGCCGTCTTCGGCGATCTCGACTTGTTTGAATTCGGCCTGGGCAAACATCTGCTCGAACTCCGCACGGGTGTAGGCGCTCCGGATCAGCATCGTCCGGAAGGCCATCTTGGTCAGGAACCGGTTCAGGGTCGACAATTCCATCTTGTCGATGGCATGGCTCACATCGTCGGGGCGTGCGTCTCGGCTGAGATCGATCAGCAACCCTCGGCCTCCCGGCTTGAGGACACGAGCCATCTCCTGCAACGCAGCCACGGGGCGGGCGAAATTCTTGAACGCGGCGCGGCAGAGCAGAAAATCGAAGCTGCCTTTGGGAAAGGGCATGTTCGAAGCCGAACCCTCGACAAATTCCACGTTCACGCCCGCTGCTGCGGCTTTGTCAGCCGCCATCTTCACAAACGAGCGGCTCAGGTCCATCCCCGTGATGGCGTAGGGCCCAAGCTTGGCCAGCTCAATACAAAAGTAGCCTGGCCCCGGCGCCACCTCAAGCACGCTGCTGCCCTTGGGCAATTCGCCGGCGACTCTTCGCGCGAGGTCGACATACTCCTTCATCATCTCGCCGGTGTTGTTGGCATACCACTTCGCCATGAGGCCCTCGATCGGCCTGTCAGCGTGCGGCTTCCGCATCGTCATGGTTGTCATCGCATTGACTCCTTCAGGGCGCAGACCGCCCCTCGGTGCGCATCGGCTGTTGCTGCACCCGGTTCACACTTGCGTTTGTCTATTTTCTGGCGGCTGGTGCGACTAAGAGCTGCTCCGCAGCCAGAGACTCTACTCGCAGAAGACGCGCACCTTGGTGGTGTTGCCGTCTTTGCCGTCTACATCGACGGTGAGGTCTTCGAGGTGATCGATCAGCTCCTCGAGATTTTCAGGCTTGATCTGCGAGAGCGTAATGGGCACGCCGTGCTTGGTGAATGCCGCGTCGAGCTGGTCGTGTGCCTGCTTGGGAATCAAACCGGCAAGGCGCACACCGGCGCGCAGAAGCTGCATGGGCACTCGCACATTCACCGTGGTGGGTCCCTTCATGCCGGTCATGGACTCGTCTGCCTCGACCTGCACGCGCAGATACTTGGGGCGCATCTTTTGAGGCGCAGCTTTGCTGCTGGCGCCGCTCGACCCACTGCCCGGAAATTCGTTCAGGGTGCGACCGGCTTCTGGCTCAAGCGCGCCAAGCAGCTTTTCGGCTTCGCCGGCAGTGATTTTGCCGGCAGCCAGCATTTCCAGAATTTGACGACGATTCTCGTTCATGACAATCCTCCCAGCCAAGCGGCTGCACAGGTGAGCACAAGATGCGCGGTGATAGAAAGCTGCGGGAGCAGCGCCGCGAGCGTATGCGCGGCGCCGTACAGAAATTCGGAGAGATGCGGCAGGAGCATCCAGGCAACGGCCAGGCAGACGGCTGCGCGCAGAATGAATTCGTCCTCGTCGTGCCAGAGGGCGAGCAGGCGCTCGGCTTCATGCGGCGTGATGCGGCCGAGGGCGATGAGCGACAGAATGGTGCGGCGATCGGAGTTCATGAGGACCCTCACAGGATGCGAACGGTGATGCGTTTGCCGTCGGCGCAGACGCGGACGTCGGTGCCGGGCAGGCTGCAGAGCAGGTTCCAGAAGGAGGCGACGGCGCAGATGAAACTAACGTCGGCAGCGATGCAGACCACGCCCAGAACGATGAGAACTAATGGAGCCAGCAGGAGCGCGGGAATCCACAGGAGAAAGATGGGCAGAACAATCGGGAATCCCCAGAAGCTGTGGTTCTGAATGCGGATGATGGCAAGATTCGGAGTCATTGCAAAGCCTCCAGTTCGCGGATGGCGTCGGCGGCGCTGATCTCGCCGTTCTTGAGCCGCTCCAGCACCTCCGCGCGCGAGGGAGACGGGTTGTTCTCGACAAATTCGAGCTGGCCGGCGATGCGGTTGAGGCGCGCCTTGATGGTCGGGTAACTCACGCCGAAGATCTGCTCCATTTCCTTAATCGAACCGTGGGAGCGGAGAAAGGCGGTGATGAAGACCTGGTCTTCGAGGCTGAGGCGGCCCAGCTCAGGGAGGGTAAAAGCGCCCTCGATGGCAATCTGCTTTTCGGGGATGCGGACGCGCTCGATGACGAGGGAGGCGCCCTGGGCCATGCGGAGCAGGTCTTGCCAGTCGGAGGCGGATTTGGGGTTGTCGGGCATGGGTGAGGGAGCCTCGTTTCTCAAGTACAAGGACAATTATAATAAAGTTTATTAATAATTGAAATAACAAAAAATCATATTGTTAATATTATTTGTAATAAACCGCTTGACACACATGTGCGCGAAGTGTACTATTTTAACCATGGAAGCTCCCGAGACACTTCAGAAGGCAATAGCGATGTTCAGTGATCCTGAACGGGCGTTTCAGGCGGCGGTGGAGTTTCGCTGGCCTGATGGCAAGGTGACATGCCCGCGCTGTGGTGGATCGAAGCACAGCTTCATCAAGACTCGCCGCCTGTGGTTCTGCTACGACTGCAAAAAGCAGTTTACGGTCAAAGTCGGGACGATCATGGAAGACTCGCCCATCGGCCTCGACAAGTGGATGGTCGCAATCTGGATGCTGGCGAACTGTAAGAACGGAATCAGCAGTTATGAACTGGCGAAGAATATCGGGGTCCGCCAGAACACGGCTTGGTTCATGCTCCACCGAATTCGTGAGGCGATGAAATCCAGCGATGTCAAGTTTGGCGGCGATGATGGTGGCCCCGTCGAAGCCGATGAGACCTATGTCGGCGGCGAACCGAAGAATCGCCACTATAAAAAGCGCATTCAATTGGTTCGTACGCCAAAGTACATCAAAAACAGATTCGGGTTCACCATCGAGAATCCAGAGTATAAAGCGGAGACCGGAGCAGGAACTCTCAAGACACCGGTGTTTGGCTTGCTGGATCGGGAACGTCGCCAAGCTCGCGCTAGAGTCATGTCGAATGTGACCCGCGAAACCTTGCAAACCGCGATTCTCGAAGGCGTGTCGAAAAACACGGCGATCTACACGGACCAACACAGAGGCTATCAGGGCCTCAAGGCTCAGGAGTACGTCCACGAAGCGGTAAACCACACGCGTGAATACGTTCGCGGCGAAGTCCACACGAATGGGTTGGAGAATTTCTGGAGTCTGCTGAAGAGAACGCTGCGCGGGACGTATGTAGCCGTAGAGCCGTTCCACTTGGATCAGTACCTTGCGGAACAGTGCTTTCGTTACAACAATCGCGCGACGAAGGATAACAAGCTGACCGACACGGATCGCTTCGCGTGCGTCATGACTCAAGTCGGCGGACGGCGATTGACCTACGCCGAGCTTACCGGCAAGGACTCCAACGAGCCACACCACCCGGAGGCAGGGACGGGGCAAGAGGAACAACCCTTCTAGCCTCGTTACTTGCCGTGCGGTTTCGCCTTCGCCGGTTTCTTCGGAGCCACAACTGTCTTTGGCTTTTGAAGGACCGCCGTTGCTACTTTCTTGAAGTTCTCGCCAGCCTTGGGGCCTTCGTGATATTCGTGTTTCATCTCTCCTGATTATCCTCCTGAAAAGTTGGTTTGTATGTGGCTTCCACGTCGCGTTGAAACCTTTCTCGATAGGGTAGAGCTTTGCCTTGGCGCGATTGAGAATGCGCTCAAACAGAAGATTAACGCCGTACCCGTAGACGATAAAGCCACTCACGATAAGCAGCGCGAAGCCGCCGGGATGATCGCCGCTGCTATCGAGACCACGGCAAACGCTCAGTCCAGCTATGAGCAACCCCAGCGTCATAAGGAGTACCGGGTACAAGTATTTATTGTGATTCTTACTTTCCTCACGGCTGCTGGAGCCCTCGCTGCCGCTTTCGCTTCTTGGCGGACTCTCCCGGCCATTAAGAAGAGCGCCGATGCTGCGTACACGGCTGCTCAGGCGACACAGGATCAAGTCGACGCAACTTACGCTGTCCTTGATTTGCAGGACATTCAGATGAGACAAAACCGGCTCAATAACGCCAGAGCCGAATGGATGCAGACAAAATCGCTTAAACAGTCTGAAAAATCTCTCCAAGCCAATATCGATCAGGCTCATTTGGATCAGCGTGCTTGGCTGGCGATCAAAGACATGCATGGTTCGCCATCCAAGCCAAGCGTCACGTTCACAAACACTGGACACACTCCCGCACTTGAAGTGGAAGCTCATGTCAGTTGGCAGTGGATACCCGATCAGCCGCAACTGATCAACCCACAGCAAAGCATCCGACTCGGGCTTGTTTCTCCAGAAACCGAAAGGACGCTGAACATTGGATCGGGTCCCGAGCAAACAGACAAGCCGCTCTACACGTGGGGGGCTTTACCTATAGAGACATATTCCATGCTTGCCACTGGGTGTCTCTGTGTTTCCGACTTTCCGATGATCGGGCACAATACCAGTTCTGTGGAGAGCACAACGACACCGACAACAATGACGAGACGCCGACTAAACTCAAAAACTGCCCTGTTCCGGGGCAGTAGCCCACCCTTCTCATTCACATGACACCGTCAGCAATTCTGATGACATGTGTGTCAAGCGGTTTATTACCATATAATGGCTAAAATATTGACGCCTGCGGATATTTCACACCACTCGCTGCCCTCCAGCCCTGCCCTTCTTTGGGCAAGTGACGACAAAATCCCATTTTTCGGTACCGAGTCGAGATCGGTGCTCAACCCGCCCCCCCCCCAACCGCCTCCCGCAACCCGCCTCAATGAGCGGTTTGGCCCTGAAGTTTAGCACCGGTTCGAGCACGAACGTCTGCTGTGCAGATCGGGATCAAACCGCCGCGACCTGACGGACTTGGTTGTCGCGATGAATGGATTCGGTGTCGCCGGCTGGCTATTTCGGTGCCGCGGCCTGAGGCGCCTCATCGGTGCGGACATGCTGATAGAAGCCTCGGGCTGTCTGT
Source organism: Occallatibacter sp. (assembly GCA_036520995.1). Taxonomy (GTDB): domain Bacteria; phylum Acidobacteriota; class Terriglobia; order Terriglobales; family Acidobacteriaceae; genus Telmatobacter. Next base: position 169,917 of record DATDIQ010000014.1, on the reverse strand, counting down.
GACGTTTCCTCCAGAAAGCTTGCCCATTTCTCCGGCTTGACGCGATCCTTTGGCTGGTAGAGCACCAGGCACGGGCCGCTCCCCTCGATATGCCACTTTCCGCGAGGATACGTGTTCATCAGGAAGCTGCGTAATTCAGGAGAAAACATTCGTATGCTTGCGGCTTTGTCTTTGCTCTGAAGAATGAATCGCTTCGTGAACTCGGGAGATGCCTCCAGCTCGATGCGTTCTTCGCGATTGATTAAGTTGAGTGCGTTCCACAGCGAGTATTCCTGTAAATGGAAGGATGGCATTCGCTGGCTAGTGCCGCAGAAGGCAGCTACGGTCTGGAAAACCTCGTGCGAATCTTCACCCCCCTGGCGGTCATCTGTCTTGATTGTGTAACGGAAGTCAAACAACAACACAAGGAACCCATCCCGCTCTCCTTGCACTGCGTTAGACGCCAGCCCCTCGTCATTTCCGTGATCGATGAGAGAGGTTCCTGCGATATCCGGATTCGAAATCGTCAGATCTCCATCGCTGAAGTTAAACCCGATCTGTGACGCAAACGCCTTCAGTGCCTGGGCGCGCGACCTCTCTCGATACTGTTTGACAAGCGCGGGAACATAGACTAACGCGGCGAGCAACAGGGCAACCATGGCCCACGTAGCGACAGAGGACGAGAGCCGCGACCACCACGAGCGATGCGGAACCACAGCCTTGGGCAACTCTATCGGCGAATCAGTTGTCGGAGCCGGCGGTAGCTCGGGCGTTGGCGGTAGCTCGGGCGTTGGCGGTAGCTCGGGAGCCGGCGGCAGCTCGGGCGTTGGCGGCGCAGGCCTGTCGAAACTCTCGCGTGTGTATCCACCACTCATCTCAAGAAGATTTCGAATCGACGCGACATACTCTTCGGGCTGGACGGCGCCAGTCCTCACGATCACACTCTTACCGTTGGTATCAAAGCCAAGAACAGAGCCGGGCCCGGGATCATCTGCGATCTCATACCCACAGGCGGTCATGGTCTTCGTGAAGGCATCCCAGGAAACGAAGTGAAGCTGTCGGGCCCAGAAGAACCATCGATCGAACCAATTCATTCTGGGTGGGGCCGGCGGTGTCATGATGAACAACTTCCCTTGCAGGCCTTCCTGGCGCAAATATCGCAACTCCCACTCAAGATTGCTCGAAATGCCGGCTTCGGCCACCATGCACGAGCAGGCAGCAGCGAGCCGCTCGACGCGTACCATCCACTCCGAATCACTTGCGTAGGTTCGCGCCGCGCCCTCCGGCGGAAGGTAGTCCTCCGGATTGCCGAGAGCCACGAAGGGGCCAATTTCTGCTTCGAGCGGCTCCCTGAAATATTGCTCAAACCGGACAGCGACCGCAAAGTCGGTATATTCGTCATCCGACGAAATGGCCTTGCGGGCAGCAGACAAGTAATGGCCATGGGTTGACTTCTTGCCCGTCAGGAAAGGAACCAATTCCTGCATAAAAGGCCGGAGATAGAGTACCGGGGCGCGAGGATCCGCCTTTGTAGCCTCTTCAATCGAGGAAGTTGATTTGGCGCGCTGGCCAAGAGCGATCAGGGCGGTGCCGAATCCGGCAAGAATGACGGAGAGCTTAATGGAAAGACCCAAAGAGGCTTCTTGCCATATCGACCACAGGACAAGAGCAGCCCCTAACCCGAACAGCCCGAGACCGGCTGCGACAAAGGGGAAGCGAGGTCGTCGCCGTCCGGATACCCTTGCGTTGCGCTGTGGCAGGAGCCACAGCATCAGGAGAATCACGGCGGCAAAAACAATCGCCGGTAACCAAAAGATGACAACAAAAAAGAGGCCCTCATCCTCACTGAAAACCACCATGGGGAGCAACTGGAGGGATGAAAGTACCCCCAGCAGGAACGCAGACAGGAGCAGCAATGCGGATGCCGGAGGACTGAATCCCTTCCGACGCACCCGTGTATACCCCGCGATGCAGGTGAAGGCAACTCCGACAGCCAGCACAGGAATACTGACCGCGATGCTGACCGCAATGAGAGCGTCTTCCATGCTCGTATCTCAATGCTGGGAAATCCCAGAAGACTCTTTCAGCCCCCACTGGGCGAAGGGGAGGGGGATGGACAGACTCATTATCCTGACGAGCAGGATCAAGGTCAAGAGACGCTGTCGAGGGGAAATGGGACGGGGCTGTCGATTGAACTGCGGGGACTTGAAGCGGGCCTCGGGTCCTTACGGCTCTCTGTGACCTTGGCTCTCTGGTTGGCCCGAGTCTTGCTCGCGGAGAGCGCGCAGTTCGGTGACTTTGTCGAGGACGATTTGCTTGAGGGCAACGAGGTCGGGGTTGTCCTGGGGCGCGCCGGATGTCTGCTCCACCTTTTCGAGGGTGGAGCGCAATTTTTGGATCGGGTCTTCAGTCCCTTCTGCGCCCATAGGTGGGGTAGATGCGAAAAAATGCCAAGCACGTCTGATTTAGTGGCCAAAGGCGGACTCCAAAGTCATATTCCACTGGTTCGAGTTCGGCGAAGGCCGGTGCGGGAGCCGAGCGTTCCCAGTTCGTCACACTTTGGTTGACCTGGAAACGTTTTCCTTGCAGGATGGCTTTGCGCACAAGTCGCGTGCGCAAACGACACAATCATGTGTCTCCTAAAGCCCCCACGTTTCCGGTGGGGGCTCTTTTTCATGAAGAAGGCGTTCCGCACCGTAAACTGAAACGGGCTGCCTGGGCCGGCGGAGCCCTTGGCACCAGCTGGCTGCATGCAGGCTCTGTTCATTCACACGCATTCGAAGCCGGCTAACCCTTGCTCGCACTCCTTCATCGAACCGCAGCAAGTGAGCATTTGCGAGGCGTTTTGCAAACACATGTCCGATTCTGGTCTTTCATCGTCTTGATCTCCGCCTGCGGCCTGCAGGTTTCTGCTGAACCCATACCCGTTCGCTCTCAACAGGGCACCGTCCACGGTTTCCTCGAGCTGCATTCGGACGACGGACGAATGCTCGCTTCAGGCGACCTCATACAGGTGGCCCACGGCGATCAAGTCACCGCGCGCACCCTCTTCCGCTTTAAAGACGGCTCCATCGACGACGAGACCACAGTTTTCTCGCAGCGCCACAGTTTCCGTCTTATCTCCGATCACCACATCCAGAAGGGCCCATTCTTCCCACATCCCATGGATGTCTTCGTCGACGCGCGCAAGAACCTGGTCACGGTGCGATCAGAGGGGAAAGATGGCAAGGAAGAGACAAATACCAATCATTTCGACCTCCCGACCGACCTGGCGAACGGGATGGTTCCTGTCCTCTGCGATAACATCGCGCCCGACGCCACGCAAACCACGGTTTCGATGCTGGTGGCAACCCCCAAACCGCGCCTGGTGAAACTTGTCATCTCGCCCCATGGCGAAGATCCGTTTTCGATTGGCGGGGATTCTCACCAGGGAACTCATTTCGAGATCAAGATCGACCTCGGCGGGGTGGCAGGCATCGTGGCGCCTTTGATCGGGAAGCAGCCACCGGACATTCAGCTCTGGATTGTCGGCGGCGAAGCTCCAACCTTCATCCGAGAGCAAGGTCCGAACTACCCCGAAGGGCCAGTCTTGAACATCGAACTGGCACGCCCGGTCTGGCCGGACTCCCCGGCCCTCGGTGGTAAGTAGAGCCGCATCGGGATCCGCGTGCGGTCGGCGCGCAAGATTTCTCCCGGTTGGAAGAATGGCGGACGGTGCGACGACGCTCCGGACACTCGGGGCTATCGTGAGAATCCCACCAGCGCGATGGCCGCGACGCTCATTACCATTGCGCAGGCCCAGCCCAGCACTTTCATTGCCGGCGAATTGACGCGGCTCCCCATCACCTTGCGGTCGCTGGTAAGAAGAACGACGAGGATGACGAGGGGTGGCGCCAATAGTCCGTTGAGGATGGCCGACCAAAACAGCATCTTGACCGCATTGATGCGGGCGAAATCGAATGCGAGTCCGATCAGGATGGAAACGGCGATTACTGCGTAGAATTTTCGCGCAAGGCGCGGCTGAAGGTTGAGGGAGGCCTCTTTCCACCGCGAGCCCTCCGCGATTGCGTACGCGCAAGATCCCGCCAGCACGGGGACGGCAAGCATTCCCGTTCCGATGATGCCAAGCGTGAATAACCAGTAGGCCCCTTGGCCTGCGAGAGGACGGAGAGCCTCCGCAGCCTGCTTTGCCGTTTCAATATGCTTCTGGCCATGGGCGTTGAGTGTCGCGCCGGTGGTGAGAATGAGAAAGTACATTACAAGATTGGACAGCAACATTCCCGTGATCACATCGCGCTTTGCCACACGGAGTTCCTTGCTGGTGGCGCCTCTTCGCTGGGCAACGGTGGTCTTGCCGTGGTCGCGATCTTCCTCGACCTCCTGTGCCGCCTGCCAAAAGAACAGATAGGGCGAGATGGTCGTTCCCAGGATTCCGACCAGGACAGAGATATACTCCCTGCTCCATTCGATGTGCGGGATGAAGGTCGCTCGAAGGACATCGCCCCAGTTTGGATGGGACAAGATTGCAGCTGCTACGTAGGCGAACAGGACCAGCGTCAGCCACTTGAAGATGCGTGCCATGGTCCGATACGAAGTCCAGAGCAAGAGTCCCAGGATCAGAGCGGCAAAAGACGGCGTCCAGAAATAGGCGCGGACCCCGGTCAACATGTTCATCGCATCCGCCATGCCGCCGAGATCGGCTCCAATATTGAAGAGGTTGGCCACAAGGACCAGGGTGCAGGCGAACCACAGAACCCAGCGTGGGTAGCGCTTGCGAATGACACTGGCCAATCCGCACCCCGTGACCATGCCAAGACGCGCGCACATGAGCTGAATCGCAGCCATCAAAGGGAAAGACAGCAGGGCGGTCCAAAGTGTCGCGTATCCATACGAAGCGCCGGCAACCGAATACGTGGAAATGCCGGAGGGGTCATCGTCGGCTGCACCGGTGATGAGCCCGGGGCCGAGATTCTCGAGAAATTCTGAGAGACGGACCGATTGGCGCGAGGTGGTAGATCGTGTTGGCAGCTTTTCGGTCGGTCTTGTCGACACAGGCGATCCTGACTTATGGATATGTGCGTATGCGTTTGGCGCCTGCAGGCGCGCAGGAACAATGCTCCAACTTTGGATGCCTTTCGACAGGCGTAGAAAAAATCCCAGGTAGGCACGCGGGCGGATTCGCGATCGAGGGAAGTTGCAGAAAGGGCCCTATTCTCCTCTGAGATGTTCGATCACTATGAGCGGATGGATGGGCTTCGCGATCAATTCGAATTCGAAGCCTTGTCTTAGCCCATCGAGCAGGATGTCTGAAATGCCGGCCTGCCCTGAGAAGAGCATGATTCGCGTCGATGGGTACATCTTTCGGATTGCGATCGCCAGCTCGACGCCATTCATTTTCGGCATCAGCACGTCGGACAATAAATAGTCCGGCCCGCAACGAGCGACCTTCTCCAGAGCCGTCCGTCCGTCATAAGCGGGCAGAACGCTGAACCCAGCTCCTTCCAGTATCTCGGTCAAGGTATCGACAATGAGTATCTCATCGTCGACGAGGAGCACGGTAGGCCGGTCACGCTGAGCCGCAACCGCGTGGAATACCTCGGTACAGGGAAGCTCGACGATTGGAGCGTGATCACCCGTCACGAAAACCGAAGCTGTCGCCATGCGTGACTCCAGAAGGGATGATCTCAATGATTTTGGGATGAAGGCCGGGGAGCCGGGGCGACGAAAGGAACGAATATCGTGACACTGGTGCCGCTGCAGCCATTTTCCGTACTGCTCGCGACTGAAATTTGACCGCCGCGACGTTCGGCAAGTTGTCTGGCGATCCAAAGCCCGATGCCTGTTCCGAGGTTTCCTTTTGTCGTGAAGAAGGGCTCGAAGATTTTTTCGAGATACTCCCGCCGGATTCCGACGCCGCTGTCCCGGATGACGGTCTGGATGCCATCGCCGCTCGGTCCAGCGATTTTCCTCGTCGTTATGTTGAGAGTTCCCCCGCCATGCATCGCATCGATGGCGTTGGTGATGATGTTCGAAAAGACCTGAAGCAGCTCACCCCGACTCACGCTTATCTTCTGTATATCGTTGAATCGGGTATCAACCGCAATATCGCTGGCAAGAAGCTTCGCCCGGTAGACGGTCAATACATTCTCGATCAATGCATGGAGATGAACTTCAGTAGGGAGACCGGTGTCGCGGTAATAGCCGAGTGTCTGGCGCGCGATGTGGGCGATCCTCTCCACCTCCTGTTCGGCGGTCTGCAGATGGGCGTGCGCTTTTCCGCCAGGCGGACTGTTCTTCTTGGCAAGAAAAATCAGATTGATCAGAGATTCGAGTGGGTTGTTGATTTCGTGGGCGATGGCGGCGGCCATACGGCCCGTTGCCGCAAGCTTTTCCGATTGAATCAACAGGCGTTCCATCCGCCTGCGGTCAGAGATGTCGCGGGCGATCTTTGAAGCCCCTATTACCTTGCCGGAAGCGTCCCGGATCGGAGAAATGGTGACCGAAACCTCGAAGGGCTCACCGTTCTTCGTCATACGGACGGTGTTGTAATGATCCACGCGGTCTCCCGCTCTGAGCTTCCGCAGAATCTCATCTTCCTCATAGTGAAGATCGTCGGGAATAAGACGCAGAATGGATTGTCCGACCATTTCCTCGGTGGTGTAGCCGAACATGCGGACCGCGCCATGATTCCAGGTTCGAACAATTCCGTTGAGATCCTTACTGACAATGGCGTCGTCGGCAGAATCGACAATCGCCGCCAGTTGAAACCGGCTCTCATCGTCCTTTGCGCGGGCCGAAATATCTCGCGCGGCCTCGGAGGCGCCGACGATCGCGCCGGTGGCATTCCTGATTGGAGAGATGGTGACGGATACCGAAAACCTGTCACCATTCTTCTTTTTCAGAATTGTTTCGTGATGGTCGATCCGGTCTCCGGCCCTCAGTTTGCGCAGAATCTCATCTTCTTCTCCCTGCAATTCCTGGGGAATGAGCACAAAGATAGGTCGACCGACGATCTCATTCGCAGCGTATCCGAACATCTGGGCAGCGGAACCATCCCAGCCCACAATCGTTCCATTCAAGTCTCTACTGATGATCGCGTCGTCTGAAGCATCAAGGATGGCGGCAAGATGAGCGCCAGGATCGAAGCCGAGGATCGCGATTTCGCTCGTAGAATCCTGGGAAGTCTGCTTGGTTTCTGGCTTCAAATTCTAGCTCCGCCCGAAGTGAAGGCCACGGTGGAACCGCGGCATCGGTAAGTACAAGTCTTTTAGCCCCAGGCAGAAGGACTCGTCTGTTAACTTGCTGGCATCGCGCTCTAAATGCTCCCCAGTAAATCATCCTGACGACTGATGTGATGCCCGACTGCCTTTAATTGTTGTATTTCGTGGGCTTAGGGTTGGAGTGGGGCAACCGCTGCGCGGTCGTCAGGGTTATTGGCAGCCGCAGTCACCGCAAAACGATCTTCTGCCGAGCATGCGCGGATTCATTGCCAGTATCGATATCTGGTTGTTGTTATCTGCTTGTTGTTCCGAGACCCTCATAAATCCATTTCCAGACTCTTACCAACGAAAACAGATCGGGAACATCTAAACAACTTGATGCAGATCCGCAAAGCGGCATGCGACCGGCTCCAATTCATTTCCAACGGAGACAAATGAAAACAACTGAAGTATTGCAGGCGTGGCGAGGCATTCTCGCTGGCCGGAAACCGTCCCTTTCGATCGAAATCACCAAAGAATGTCCGCTGCGGTGTCCGGGATGCTATGCCTTCGATCCCGCTCATCTTGGGGGAGACTCAGAACTCCGGCAGCTTTCCGACTTCAAAGGCGACGAGTTGGTCAGGAACATCGTTGACATCGTCGACCGTGAAAAACCTCTGCACCTGTCGTTGGTCGGCGGCGACCCTCTGGTTCGTTATCGGGAGCTCGAGCTGCTGCTTCCTCAACTGGAAAAGCGTGGTATCCACACGCAGATTGTGACCAGCGCATTTCGGGTCATACCCCCTGAGTGGAACAAGTTCACGCGATTGAACGTTGTTGTTTCGATTGACGGTCTTCAGGCTGACCACGATAAGCGGCGCGCGCCCGCAACGTATGAGCGCATTCTTAAAAATATTGCCGGGACGAAAGTCACAATCCATTCCACGATCACGGGAAACATTGCAGCGCGGCCCGGGTATCTGGAGGAATTTCTGCGGTTCTGGAGCAGGCGCCCCGAGATCAATAAAGTATGGTTCAGCCTGTTCACACCCCAGCGTGGCGCTGTCGGTCCGGAGATTCTCACTCCTGAGCAGCGATCGTTTGTGGTTGCGGACCTTCTGTCGCTGCGTGTGAAATATCCGATCTTGGATATGCACGATTCGCTGCTACGAGAGATGCTCAAACCGCCCTCCAGCCCGGCGGCCTGCATTTTCGCGCGGACGACACAAACGATCTCAGCAGACTTGAAGACGAGAATCACGCCCTGTCAATTTGGCGGAGATCCGGATTGTGGGCAGTGCGGCTGCATTGCTTCCATGGGGTTGGCTGCAGTCGGGCATCATCGAGTCTTGGGCCGCCTGACGGCAGGTCATTTATTCAAGATTTCCGACCGTGTCGGCAAGTCCTGGAGGAAGACTGTCCGCCTGTTTAAAAGGCCCCTGCCAGTTTCGGACAATCCAACGTTCCAGATTTTGCAGAATAAGTCTTACTGACGTCCTCGTGGCGCGGGACTACTTGAAACCGGCGGCTTTGACTGAGACCTCCGCTGCGACCGCTCGTTTCGCCGCTTCGATGGCATCTTCCAGCCGCAACGCTATCCTCTTGAGATCCGCGATGATCACCTTGCGCTGAAAGGCGGCTTCATCTCTTTTGGTCTTGGTGATCAATGGATTGTCAATTTGTCTGGAAAGACCATCTCTCTCCAACCGCTTCAATGCGACGAACTCTTTGAATTCGGTGAAACCTGAACGACTGCTCACGAGTGTGTTCTCTCCCTGTCTGAAAGCAAAGTGACTACCAAAGTGGTTAGATGCCGAACCGGACCCGGGAATAGTGCATTGTTTCTCTGAGCTTTCTCCATGTGCCAGTTGTCGTGCCTGGTTGTCGTCGGTCTCTCGCCTGTCGGTCCCTCGCCTTTCGATGGTTTCCCGCCGGCTCGTCTGCTGAAAGCAAAGTTAATTTTCAAAGATTGGCGATTTTTTCAACCCGGGGGTTGATGTAGGACCAAATTTGTCGTATATAGTGATCAAAGAGCGACCAATTTGGTCGTAGTTTGAACGGGCGTTTTTATTGGATCGAGGAACCAGGGTCGCGCGGCATTCTCTTGGCCGAGACCGCGAGACCCTGGCGGCTGCTGCCGTAAGGCCGCAGACTGTCCGCATTATAGGCTCGGCTTTTCGCAGGCTCAACGCGGCGTTCTGCTTCGATCTCGATTACCAGGCAGGCTTCTCGCGGCTCGCGTACTTTTCGGCGAGCTTCCCCGGACTCCGCTCGCCCGTGCGGGCGGAGAGCGTGAGGCGCGGTCGGTGTGAGGTTCTGAACAGATTTCTGGAGGACGTGTGCGGCAGAAGGCTCGAATGAAGAGGCAGAGAAGGAATCGCGCTTTGCCTGGGCTGAAGCGCGGATGGATTGCCATGGGCACGCTTGCGGCGTATGCCGCGATGGGCGCGGCGCGGCCGGCGCTGGCGACCGCGAAGGCCTCTCCCCGAGTGGACGGTGGGGGGGCGGTCACGCTGCCGCTCAAGCGATTCGAGATTGCTGCCGGGCCGCTGGGGCAAGCGATCGCGTCCTTCGAGAAAACGACTGGGGTGAGAGTCAAGCTCACTCTGCCGGCGGGAACACTGGCCGGGTTCAACTCGCACGGCGTCGTCGGGCTGTATCGGGAAGAGGAGGCGCTCCGATTGCTTCTCGACGGCACGGGCTTGAACTACCGGGTGGAAGACTCGACCACCATGGTGGTGGGTGTGCAGGCGCGCGACACAGTTTCAGTGACTTCTTCGGTCGCCGATTCCATCTCGATGGAGAAGTTTCCCGAGCCTCTGATCGACACGCCGCAAAGCATCGCCGTGATTCCGCAGTTTGTGATGAAGGACCAGGGGATCTCGACGCTCCGCGACACATTGCGCAACGTGCCAGGCATCAGTCTTGCTGCGGGCGAGGCTGGAGCACAAGGCGACAACCTTACCGTCCGCGGCTTTACCGCGCGCAATGACATCTTTCTCGACGGGATTCGCGATTTCGGCAGCTACTATCGTGACTCGTTCAACTACGAGCAGGTGGAGGCGCTGGAGGGGCCGGCAGGAATTCAGTTCGGGCGGGGATCGACGGGCGGGGTGGTCAATCAGGAAAGCAAAACGCCGGCAGTGGAAAAATTTGCGGATGTGCAAACGCAGCTGGGCACAGACCTGACACGGCGGTTCACGGCCGATGTCAACAGTCCTCTTGAGAATGCGCTGGGCGGGACGGCTTTCCGCTTCAATGCCATGGGAGAGGAAGCGGGGATCGCCGAGCGCGATGCCGCGGAGATTCGACGCTTTGGTCTTGCGCCAGCGGTTTCAATCGGACTGGGAACGAAGACACCCGCCACCTTAAGCTACGTCCATCTCACCGAGGACGACACGCCGGATTACGGACTGCCGTGGTTGTTCAATGGGGTTGCACCGGCCAACCGGCAAAGCTACTTTGGCTTCCGAGACGAGAACTATCTGAAGACGAGCGACGACATTCTCACCCTGCGGGTCGAGCATGAGTTTTCGCCAGCCGTGCAGGTGCACACCATTGCGCGGGCAGCGAACTATCCGCGATCCGCGCAGATTACCGAGGCCCAGATCTGCTCCAATGCGCCGCTGAGCGTGCCGGTCGGCCAGATCGTTTCGTCTCTGCCGACGCTTGCCTACAACGCAGCGCTTCCCTGCCCTTATTCGCCCGAAACGCCTGCCGATCAGATCACCCAGGTGAATCGCAACCAGATTCAGACCAAGAGCGTGGAAGGCATTTTGTGGGATCAGCTGGAGATGAGCGCGCGCTTCAAAACCATGGGGATTCCGCACGAGCTGGTGGCGGGCGCTGAAGGCGGGCAGGAGATTTCGAACCCCACGCGGTACAGCTACACGATCAACAAGATCAACACCGTTCCAGAAACGACGCTTCTGAACCCCAATGAGGGCCAGCCTTTTTCGGGAACCGGCTACATCACATCAATCGTGCACACAAAAGCAAAGAGTGTCGGGCTGTATTTCATCGATACCTTGAAGCTGGGCCGGCTGTTTGAGCTGAGTGGGGGTGCGCGGTGGGACCGCTTTGACACCGGCTACAACCTTTATCAACCCACGCCGCCTGCCGGCGGGACGGTAACCGCGGCTGTACCTCCGATCCGTCGGCTCGATGAGCAGCCGAGCTACCGCGGGGCATTCGTTTACAAACCCTCGACCCACGGCAGCGTCTACTTTGACTACGGCACAAGCTGGGACCCTGATGCGGAGTCGCTCAGCCTGAGCGTGGGTCTGGTGAACGGTAACGTTGCGCCGGAAGCGAACAGCTCGTATGAGGCGGGGGCGAAGTGGAATTTCCTGAACGAGCGATTGCTGATGGAGGGCGCATGGTTTCGTACCGAGAAGGACAACGCCCATGAGACGAGCCCGACCAACTCCAACGAGATTGTCGCGGCGGGTAACCAGCTCGTTAAGGGTGTGCAACTCAGTCTGGTTGGACGACTCCCGGAGGGGATGGACCTGGTGGTGGGTTACGCCTATTTGGATAGCGCCGTGATCGCTTCCGAGTTCTTCCCGACCGCTTTGGGGTATCCGTTGGCGAACGTACCGAAGCAGACATTCAATTTGTTTGTCACGCATCGTTTTCCGTGGCGGCTGAACGGAGGATTCGGCGGAAATTATCTGGGAACCAGAACGGCGAGCTCGACTGTGCCCTATGTGCCCACGGGATACGCGCCAAATCCGAACGGGCCAGGTTTCGTCGTCACCAGCGTCGCGACGAAGGAAGTTCCGGGCTACTGGTCTCTGAACGCCATGGTGAAGCGGCCATTGAGCGAGCGACTGGACTTCCAGGCGAACGTCAACAATCTGCTCAATCGGTACTATATTGATCTGCCGCATCCCAGCCACTTAATTCCGGGCGCCGGGGCAACTGCCCTGTTTGGCATCAATTTCCACTTCAAATAGAGCTGCCGTTTGACCCTCCCGACCTGCGATCGAGAATCGGAGGCCGGAGTTCATTGGAAAGATCCAGGAGCTTCGCAGCATGCTGATCACAATTCCTGACGTGTTTTCGACCGAAGAGGCAGCTGAGGCTCGGGCGATCCTCGATGCTGCCGAGTGGGTGGATGGCAAGGTGACCGCAGGCTATCAAGCACAGGCGGTCAAGGAAAATCTTCAACTCCCGGAGGGACACGCGGCGGCGGTGAAAGTGGGCGAGATGGTGCTGGCGGCGCTGGCACGGTCGACGCTGTTCATGTCGGCGGCGCTTCCGCTCAAGGTGTTCCCGCCCATGTTCAATCGCTACACGGGAGGTGGACATTTTGGGACACACGTCGATACGGCGATTCGCGCGATGGCGAGTACGGGCCAGCGCATTCGCACCGACGTTTCGGCAACGTTGTTTCTCACTCCACCCGATCAATATGACGGTGGCGAACTGCTTGTCGAAGATACCTATGGAGTGCACAGCGTCAAGCTGCCTGCCGGACAGATGGTCCTCTATCCTGCAACGAGCCTGCATCGTGTCACGCCCGTTTCCTGGGGCGCGCGGGTGTCTGCATTCTTTTGGATCCAGAGCATGGTCCGTCTGGATGGCGATCGAGCCCTTCTCTACGATCTCGACACAGCGATTCAGCGGCTGGCCGGAGAACTTCCGGGCAACCCGGTCGGCGTACAGCTCACCGGGGTCTACCACAACCTGCTGCGCCGCTGGGCAGAGATGTGAACCTGTCGAGGCTCGTTCTTGATGTTCGAGTGGCTCTCGATCATTCAAAGCAAAAAGCAGTTTTCTCGTGCGAAACAACTCATTGCTCTACTAGAGCCTGTCATGAACCTTCCCGGAGTCGGCGCTGGGCGCCGATTTTTCTCAGTTCGCGAAGCGAGGAGTGACACATACCGGGTGTCTGTGAGCGACAAGCGACAAAGAAATGAGGAAAATTGGCCCCAGTCCGAAGGGTTGCGGCGTAAATCGCGCCATACTTTGTTGTCGTCCTCGTCGATGGTCCCGCCACAGCCCTTCGGGATCCGCCTGGTCTGGCGCGATTTTCGCTCGCAACGCCGACCGCGCGAAAGTTCATAACAGGCTCTAGGTTGAACCCTTGGGATTCTTCCTCTCGGCGGGAATGAGCTGGACAGACTTGAGGATCTTTCCGCCCTCTTCGAGGACGTGAAGCTTGTTCACATCCAGATCGTGAAACTGATCGATTTGGCCGCTCAGCCAGCGCACTTCCACTAAATCAACGCGGGCGGCATGCTCCAGCCCGAAGTGAAGGCGCTGGTCGTTTTGCGAGAAATAGCTGCCTCCGCTGCGCAGCTCGTCAATTTGAACCAGCGGCTTCTCGGCATCGGGGATCGTCCTGGCGGTGACGGTGACACGCGAGCCAATGCCAGACCGATTAGACTTTGTGCCCACGAGCTTGATCTTGATCCAGTTGCGATTGAGGCTTGAATCGCAGCGCAGCAGTTGCGGCGGCGCATTGATACAATTCACAGCGACGTCGATGTCGCCGTCGTTGTCGTAGTCGCCGAAGGCACATCCTCGCGCCGGCGCATTCTCCAGGATTCCTGGCCCGCCCTTGTCAGTGACTTCTTCGAAGCGGCCGTTGCGCAGGTTGCGATAGAGATACTTGTGCTCGGCGTATTTCAGGTCAGTCTTGGAGTTGTCGACTTCAGGATAGACATGTCCATTCGACATCAGCAGGTCGAGCCAACCATCGTTGTCGAGATCGAAAAAGCCCACCCCCCACCCGAGGAGACGGGTGTTGACGCCTAATCCGCCGGGGTAGGTTCGATCTTCGAAGTTGCCGTCGCCCAAATTTGTATAAAGGGAGTCGGTGTCTCCCGCGAAGTTTGTCTTCACGACGTCAAGTTTGCCGTCTCGGTCGTAGTCGCCGATTGAGACGCCCATACCGGCTTGCGGCTTGGCTTCGGCTGAGAGCGCCGCGCCGGCTTCGATGGCGATATCGCGAAAGGTGCCGTCTTTCTGGTTGAGATAGAGCGTGGCCGGTGCGGAGTCGTTGGCCACATAGATGTCGGGCCAGCCATCGTTGTCCAGGTCAGAGGCCGCGACGCTCAGTCCGTAAGTACCGACGGCCGTCCACATGCCGCTCTTCTCGCTCACATCTTCAAAGGTGCCGTCGCCCTTGTTGTGGTAGAGAATGTTTTTTCCTCCTGGCAGGCCGGGTGGACCGCACGCCACGAGGATTCCTTTGTAGGTGCAAGGCCCGTCCTGAGGAAGAGGCGCGGTCTTCAAATCGAAATCGACATAGTTGGCCACAAAGAGATCCAGGTGGCCATCCTTGTCGTAATCCACGAACGTGCAGCCCGAGTTCCAGCGAATCTTGGGACCGGGTTGAATCAAGCCGGCCTCTTTGGTCACTTCTTTGAAGGTGCCGTCGCCGTTGTTACGATAGAGCGCATTCTGGCCGTAGTAGGTGACGAAGAGATCGTCGAGGCCATCGTTGTTGTAGTCGCCCACGCTGCAGGCCTGCCCCCACCCCGTCTTGTGCTCCAGGCCCGAACCAATTGAAACATCGGTGAACGTGCCGTCGCGATTGTTCTTGAAGAGCCGGCAATGCGGCTCCTGGCCAGTCGGAAATCCTTCGAGGCGCCACCCGTTGACGAGAAAGAGGTCGGGCCAGCCATCGTGGTCGTAGTCGTAGAACGCGAGGCCGCAGCCGGTGGTTTCGAGCAGATACTTGTTGTGCAGTTTGCCGCCGTAGATGGTTTCGCCAGTGAGGCCGGATTCGGGCGCGACCTCAACAAAACTGACGCCGAGGGGAGTGCCTTCAATCGGGGACTTTGGTCCGGGCGGAGGCGCGGCGGGCTTGGCATCGTACACGCGTTCCTGAGGGCCGATCTTCTGGGTTTGTCCAGACGGCGCCTGGTTTGGCGATGCGAGTGCGAGTATGTCTGCAAATGGCAAAACGAGTGCGGTACGACTGAGGGATCGAAGGAACTTGCGTCGGTTCATTCTTGGATGGCCCACTCGATGACTGTTCTCCTATTGAGTCCCGCCCGCGGCCGCCAGCGGCGCCTCGTGGATATTGGTATGCACGTGCCAGGGTACGCTCTCGGTGGATATCTCCGGGTGTTTCCGGAGATAGTCCAGTGAATACGTCGGTGCCGCAGGATCGATGCGCTTGATTGCGTATTGCGCCGCTTCCACTTCGGCTTCATGCTTCATTCCTTTGCGCCGGTAAAGGATGGCCAGGTTGTAGTGAGCGGCAAGATCATCCGGATCGATTTCCTGCAGCGCCTTGAATTGCGCGATGGCGTCTTCGGAGCGGTGCTGCTGATAGTAGGAAATGGCCAATTCACGACGGGCATCGCGACTCTCAGGATACTGGGCAACGACCTTCTCGAGATCGGCGACCTCCGCCTCGGAGTGGCGTGCTCTCCGTTCGACCAGAGCCATGTAGTAAAGGGCCCGCGCGTCGTTTTGCCTGAGCGCGAGCGCCTTTTCAAGAGGCTGGCGCGCGTCGTCATATTTTTCCCACTCAATATAGGTCAGCCCTTCATTGATATAGCCGTCCTTGTAATCGGGGCGCAGCTTGACGACCTGTTCAAAGGCGTTGAGTGCGTCGCCATATTGCTGTTGATCCACCAGGGCGATTCCCAGGTTGTTCCAACGCATCCAATCCTCGTTATCTGTGGGCAGCGGCGCGGCGGCCCCGTTCTCGCCGAGGGTGACGACACGGCTTCGCGAAGACAGCTCGACCACGGGATAGGCGGGATGGTCGGCGCCAAAGATGTTGTTGAGATAACTTTGGCGCAAATGGCGATAATTGACGCGCGCCTCGAGCGTGATTGGTCCCTTGATGTTGGCGGGAAGCCGGAACTGGTAGCGCACAAGCGCCGATCGGCCCGACTGAATCGTGTTGTCATAGGCCACGGAGTGAATCGACGACACCACATGGTTGTCGACAAAATCGCCCAACACGTTGACGGGCCTGTTGGTGAAACTGTGCGCACCTGCTTCGAGCGAGCCATCCGGCTGCAAATAGCCGCTCTCGTAAATCTTGCCGCCTGCCGCATCGGTAACGGTGAACTGCACCCATGCTTCATAGAGGTCGCGCACTTCAGGAATCAGCGAGTGACCGATGGCCTTGTTCTGAATTACCACGTAGGCTTCGAGCAGATCGTTACCGCGCACCGCAAAGGGTACGGTGCCTAGCGGCGCAACCAATTTGCCGTTCTCGCCGATCTGCAAGCCAAAGATGTCGACGTTGAGATAGTTGCCGCTGCGCAGGAAATCGATCGTCTTCTGCAGTTGCTCGTCGAATCCGTAGTAGAACGGTACGGCGGTGTTTCCCGCGAGCCAGCGATGCGACGCGAACGTCCCATTCTTTACGCCCGGCTCGGGAAGCACATTTGGAGCGCGCTTCATGTGGCACGACTGACAGGTGGTGAAATCGGTGGTGTAGAACGTGAGGGGATTGCGATTGGAGAACTTCGAGTTCTGCCACTCGTCATAGGCGGTGAAGGCGCGGATCCATCTATAGCCGTTGAGCGTGGGAGGAAGATTGGCCTTGTGGCAGGCCGCGCAGAACTCAGGGGTGTGATAAATGTCCTGCATCACGGCCTTCGAATGCCGGTCAAGATGCGCGAGAATCTCGCTATCGGGCACCATGCCGGGGATGCGGTTTCCGTTTTCATCCACGAGAACCGAAGGGACGGCCATGACAAACCCGCCATTGCCCAGTTTCGACTTGACGCTTTGGATGGAGTGGCAGGTCATGCAGGTGAGGCCGTCGCGATCAAAACTGCGGTCGATGGTCGAGACAGGATTTAAAGCGCCACTGAGAACAGCGATGGGATTGTGGCAACTGTCGCAGTGGCGCGCGAATTCGATTCCCTTGGTGCGGATGAGGATGTTCACGCTTTGCCGGTAGAAGGGCGTCCGGAACGAGTTGGAATGGAGCGCCTGGCGCCACTGTTGATACGCCTCCTGGTGACAATGGCCGCAATACTCCGCGGTGGGAAAGGCGCTGGAAGGCAAGAAATCGCCGCCCTGGGCAGCAGCATTCCCGGGCATCGAGAGCTTGTTTTTTCCAAATGGAAAACTGTAGGTCTCGCGAACCTTGTCGGCGTAGGTCTTGCGCGTGCCGGCCTGATCGGGGGATGCATCCGTCTCCGCCCCGTACGCGGAGCGGAAGGAACCGAGACACAATCCTCCCATCAGAATCGACAGAACGAAAACACGACGCAGGGTTCGGCTCGACATGCGGTTGGCGGCCGGCGGCTCGCGCTTCCAACCGGAATTCGGCCAGGCATCAGCGCAAGCGTGCGGGCGCAGCGATGCGAAAAGGAGGAGCGGGGAAGACGCCGTGAATGCCAGTGCAAGTATAGGCCAGCCGCAGATCGGGTGTATACCAATCGAAAGATGGATGCCCCCGCTGGCTATTGCGCCTGCTTCGCGAGCGCATTGCCGCGGGCGCGCTCGACGGCGGCATCTGCGGCCTTTCCCTGCTTATCGAGCGTCGCCGCAAGCTGCAGATGGGCCTCCGCATAATTCGGATCAAAGGCGAGAGCATCGTGGAACTGAACAATCGCGTCGTCGAGCTTGCCTTGCTTCAGCAGCGACTTGCCCGAGTTCGTCGCCACTTCGGCGCGCTGCAGATTCATGTGGGCGCGCATCAAGTCGGCTGCCACTTTGCGCTCCTGGGCTGCGCCGGCCACGTCGTTCTGTTTCACCAGCACCGAGGCCAGGATCAGGTGCGAATCCGCCTGCTCGGGCATCTGCTCGATCGCTTCGCGTAGAGCCTTCGCTGCTTCCGGCAGCCGGTCCAGCTTGTTGTAGACACTGCCCAGCGTGGACCACCCTTCTCCGTTCTTGGGATGCAGTCGAAGCGCGATTTCCAGCTGCTGCGCAGCCTCGTTGTAACGTGCAACCTGCATATAGAGCAGTCCAAGCAGATAGGCCGGCTCGTAACCGGATGGATTGAGCCGTTCGGCCTTCTCCAACTCCGGAATCGCGTCCACAGCGTCATCCTGAAGCTTAAAGGCCGTTCCCAGGTCATAGTGCAGTTGCGGCGAATTGGGCGCGATCTTGATCGCGGTCTTCAGCTCTGCGATCGCATCGTCAGTTTGATTGACCTGGAGGTATGCCGCAGCGAGATCCTGGTGCGCGGTCGCGTTCCCAGGATTGACACCGACAGCCCGCTTTAGAAACGGGATGCCATCCACAGCCTGGTGAGCTTGCGCAAGGGCCGTTCCAAGATTCGTTAAGGCCTCGCCATTTCTTGGCTCCGCTTCGACAACCCTCTTTAGAAACTCGATGGCTTCGCGGACTCTGTCCACGCGTTGTAAAACCAACGCAAGCTGGTACTGCGCCGCGGCTGATTTAGGTTTCACCTCTACGGCGCGCTGCAACATCGGCAGCGCCTCCCGGTCGTGCCCGGCGTCGGCGAGTGCCTTGCCGGCGGCCAAGGCGATTGCCGGGTCCCGCGGGGCCAGACGATACGCCTTCTGTAGTTCCTCTTCCGTTCCCGACTTTTGCTCGGCGCTTAGCACCAGTCCCAGATGCAGGTGCGCCGTCGCAAGATCATCCTTCAAACGAAGCGCATCTGAAAACTGCTGCTCCGCGGGACCCCAGTTCTTGTCGATGGCATAGAGCGATCCGAGCTCATCGTGCAGTTCGGCATTCCGATCTTCCTGCGCGACCGCCAGCTTCATGGGTACAATGGCGGCTTGTGTTTGCCCGATTGCCTGCAAGCACCGTGCATGCGCTTGCAATACTGTCACCGCCAGCGGATGTCCAGTCGTTCGCGCTTCCGCCTCAAGTTTTGTGAAGAGCTGAATCGCCTTCGCGTAAGCCTCAGTTTGCCCATAGACCATGGCCAGGTTCAGCTGTGCCGCGCTGTCACTCGGGTTGATCGCTAAAGCTCTCTCGAGTTCGCGCGTGCCTTCGGCCCACCGCCCTTTTCTCATCAGGACGGCGCCAAGCGCGCTATGTCCCTGCTCGACAGCCGGAACGAGCCGCGTGACTGTTTCGAACCTCGCCTGAGCGGTATCGAGGTCATTGCGGTTCAGGGCGGCGACGCCTTCGCGGTAAGCGGCATCTGCTTCGCGCAGACTTTGGGTTGGCTCCTGGGCAAGCAAGACCAAGCCGAGAGACAGGCCCAAAAGGATCCAGACGAGGGAGTGTGGAAGACGCATACACAAGACACGAGACGACATTTATGGTACCGCGCCCGAAACGAGCGTTCGATCAACCCGCCCGAACGCACGGAACCATCGAGCGATGGGACGATTCGACTGGAAACGGTTGAGCTAGCGACTTCTCTATAGAAAAAGCCAACAGGATGTCCTCAATCTATCCACCATAAGTCCGATCGCCGCAGACCTTCACTTCTCGTTTGGGGATGGAAAGGTTAAACTTAGAGACAGTGCAGGAACTTCTAGGACACAAAAGGATTGCCACGACCGCCCGGCAGGCACAAGCGGGCTGAAATGGCGGAAAAGAATCAGGCACACACTGGTCCCCTTCTGGTCCAGGGGCCTCTAAGCCCTGTTCTGGTTTCGTGCATGTTGTTGATCAAAAATGGTGAGAGCTCGTAGCTCAGTTGGTAGAGCAACGCCCTTTTAAGGCGTGGGTCCTGGGTTCAAATCCCAGCGAGCTCACCACAATTTGAGAGCCACATCCCCCGCCTCGATGTGCCTGGTCCCCGTCGTAGAAGCAAGAGCAATCTCCACTGGGTTTGACCATGAAGCCGGCAGAAGTCGCCAAGTTCTGGGAAGCCAACGCGGAAAACTGGACGCGCCTTGTGCGCGCTGGGTACGACGTGTATCGCGACGCGCAGAATACGCCGGCGTTTTTGCGGATGCTGCCCCCGGTGCGCGGCCTTGCGGGGCTCGACATTGGCTGCGGCGAGGGAGCCAACACCCGCAAGCTGGCGCGGCTGGGTGCGCGTATGCAGGCGATTGACCTGGCGCCGACATTTATTCGCCATGCGCAGGCGACCGAGGCGGCCGCTCCCCTGAGCATCGCGTACCAGGTGGCCAACGGACAGGATCTGCCCTTCCGGGAGAATACGTTTGATTTCGCCACCGCCTTCATGTCGTTGATGGACATGCCGGATCATGGGCGAGCGCTGAAGGAAGCGGCGCGCGTGCTGCGGCCGGGCGGGTTTCTGCAGTTCTCCATCGTTCATCCATGCTTTTCGCCGCCGCATCGGCGCGTGCTGCGCGACGCGACGGGCAACGTGGAAGCCATCGAAGTGGGCCGCTACTTTGAGCCAAGCAACGGACACGTGAATGACTGGCAGTTCAGCGATCTTCCGCTGAAAGAACGCAAGCGCGCGGAACCTTTCCGGACACCGATGTTTCACCGCACCCTGAGCAACTGGGTAGAACTGATCTGCCATGCGCCGCTGGTGATCGAGGAGTTTGGCGAGCCGACCGCGACAGCAGAAGAAGCAGCCGCGGAGCCGACCCTGGCCAAGACGCGCGTAGCGCCGCTGTTCCTGCATATTCGCGCACGTAAACCCTGACGCAGACCACTACGGAAGAAAGTCCTTGCCCTTGGCTTGCAGCGCCTGGCGCAGAACGTCAAGCGCCCTGGGGCCCATGCCGTGCATCGCAGCGAGATCGGCCCGGCGCGCATTGGCTAGTTGATCGAGAGAGGTGTATCCGGCTGCAGCCAGCGCGCGCTGCGCCGGCTTGGCCACTCCCTTGGGAAAGCCGGCCTCGCGGTTCAAGGATGAAGTGGATTGGCTCATCGCAGTGCCCTTTCCTCAGGCCGCTTCCGGCTGCAGGTCGAATGCCGGCCGCAGGCTCGCATCCATGTAGAACGGCACTGAGGTGTGCTCGTGCATGATGCGCCACGATCCGCGCGTGCGCTCGAAGCAGAGGGTCTCGCGCATCCAGAAACGGACCGAGCCTTCGGGCCCTTTCTTGGTGCCGTTCAACTCGAGATAGCCGTGGGCAAAGGCGAAGTCGCCGCTGACCGTGATCTTCATGTCGCGCGGAACGATCTCGATGGGAGTCTCCCAGGTGTTCATCCAGGCCTTCTTTTCTTCGATGTTCACGCCGCGGTGCTGGAGCGGCGGAGCAAGATTGAAGATGGCGGCATTGTCGGCGTACTGCGCGGCAACGGCGACAGGGTCTTTGTCGTAGTGGGCGCGATGCAGAGCGGCAATCACTTCGCGGATACTCCGCTCGTCGATCGCTCGTTCGGTTTGTTCATGCAAAGCAGCAGTAGACATCGGGGACCTCCTGGGGTCGGTTGCTTGCGGAGAAGTGGGAGGATAAGGCGCGACGCAGTCCGGGGATTGGTCGCGCATTACGCGAGTGGCAGCATGATCTCGGTGCGGAGCTGATGAAACGGCCATACTTGCCGCCGTTGAACTTTGCAAGACGTAGTGAGTGTCAGGGAAGCCGACGGTCTCAGGATTCTCGGTGAAGTTCATCACGCCTCCTTTTCAGGTTGGGGCGGGCGGAAGAGCAACTCGATGTAGCGGCGAAGATGATCGACGACTTCGGCCGCGGCATGGGCCGTGTGCCTTGCCTTGGCCAGGATGAAGGCGCCTTGCAGCGCGGACTGGGTGTAGAGAGCGAGACTCTCGGCGGTCCAGTCCGGGTGAATGCCGTATTTCTGAATGGCGGCATCGATGTCGGGCACCAGTGTGCGCGCGTGGCTGCTGATTGAACGTTCGCACGCCTCACGGATTGCGGGATGCGTGTCGTAGACCTCCTGGATCATCGTGCCCACGAGGCATGTGATGTCGGGAAGTTCGCCGCGCAACAGAGCCTTGCGGAAATCGACGTAGGCCAGGATGCGGTCAAGAGGATCAGCGGGCGTGTGATACGGTGCGGAAGCGAACAGTGCCGACGTGATCTCGCTCCAGTAGTCGGCGGCGGCGATTGCCAGCTCTTCTTTGCTGCTGAAGTGGTGAAAGAAACTTCCCTTGGTGAGGCCTGCTGCCTCGCACACATCCTCAATACGCGTGGCCGAGTACCCCTTGGATCGAATCACCTGAAGCGCGGCTTCGAGAAAGCGGGTCTTCGATTCGTGTTGGGATTCGTGTTGGGACTCGTGTGGGGACTCGTGCCTGGATTCGCCTCGTGAGTCGGTCGCGGAGGGGAGAGTCTTCATTGGTTCTTTGTATACCAACTGGTAGGTATATTGTCAAGAATCTTTTAAGGCTCTTGGCCCGTAGCCGCTTCCCGACGATTGCGTTTGCGTAAGTCACTCAATTTATGCACCTTTTTCGCATGCAAAGCCCATCGCAGGGCATCACGCCGTGGGTTTGAGCGGTGGCGGCATCCGGGCCAGGAAGCGCTCTGCAAAGGCCGCGCTGTATTGGTCAAGAAGCACGGCAACCCGCTCAGGCTGATGCGACCGCACAATCAAGCCCGCGTGATGATCCTTTTTCATGCGCAGGACGATTTCGGGGGCATCGAAGCTCGAGGTATCGGGATCGGCAGTCTTCGCGAGACAGAGCACGCTGCCGGCATAGTCGTCTCTCGCCTGCGGAAGGACGTAGGGCTCCCTGCGGAGGTCGGCGACTTCGATGCGTGCCCACTCGCGCCAGAGGTTGATGGCAGTGGCCGACTCGACGAGGTCGGCGATGAATGCGCCGCCGACCCGGGCCGCAATTTCGAGGAAATAAAAACGGCCGTCCGCATGCGCGCGAATGTACTCGGCGTGCGTGACGCCGTGCACCATGCCGAGCGCGGGCGCCAAGGCAGCGTTGAGCTCTGTCAGTTTTTTCCAATCGTCGCTACGGCGATCGACGGTGCGCGTGGTGAAGACGCCGCCGTCGTGCATCACTTGCATTGGAGGGCGTCCATACTGATGCGCGGCGGAGAAGACGACCTTCGATTCGCTGACGATGGAGTCGACATGAAAGATGTCGCCAGGAATGAACTGCTCGAGGAGAAAGCGGCTCTGCTCATCGCCGAGTTCGTCGAGCGTACGCCACAGGCGCTCCGGTTGTTCGATGCGGCGAATGCCGAGCGCTGAGGCTTCGGCGCGCGGCTTCAGAAGCCACGGAGCCGGCACCCGGGCCATGTAAGCGCGCAGATTGTCGTAGGAGAAGATGCCGCAGAACTCCGGCACCAGGAAGCCCTGCTGGCGCGCGCTGGTGCGCATGGCCAGTTTGTCGCGGTAGCAGTTGGTGGTGCTGAGGTTCATGCCGGCAAGACGCATGTGCTCGCGAATCTGGGCGGCGGTTTCCTGGTCGAATTCGTCGAGAGCGACGACGCGGTCGAAGCGCTGCCCGCGCGCCATCCACGAAACAGTGTTGAGAATCTGCTCGCGGCTCATCGCCGCCGGCATGGTGGCCACATCGTCCAGCACGTCGTGCGGCCAGTCGGCGTCGCGCAGTTTTTCCACCGTGAGCAGTGTCAGCTTCACGCCCATCTCCGCACACTGGCGCATGAAGTCCTGCCCTTTTTCATAGCTCGCAATGCAAAGAAATCGCTGCGTCGTCTGCGCCATGAGGAACCTCGCGCTGGTCCTGGAGCGAGGATAGTTCTACCATAGACCCGGCGGCAAATGAGCCCACTGCCTGGACCCCACTGCCTGGACCCCACTGCCTGGAAAGGACGCTTGCATGCTTTCGGCCCATGAGATTGTCACATTGCACGACCGTCTGACGCGTCTCTGGCACGACGAAAGCGCGGACCTGGGCGAGGCGGAGTCCGTTGGCCGAGGACGCGCGGCACCAACAGCCTGGACCGAGCGCGTCGCCCGCCAGCATCGTGCCAACTTCGATCTCTGGCACATTGAAGATGAAGCACGTGCTCCCGGGGCGACCGACGCGGCGCTGGCGGACGTGAAGCGCCGCATCGATCGCACCAATCAGCTGCGCAATGATCTGACCGAGGCTCTTGACAGCGCGCTGATGGAATGGCTCGCGCCGCAGGGCTTGCCGCGTGCGGACGCGCCGCTGCACTCTGAATCGCCGGGCCTGATGATCGACCGGCTGTCGATCCAGGCCCTGAAGATCTACCACACATGCGCTGAAGCCGAACGCGCTGGCGCCCCAGCGGGCCATAGCGAGCGAAATCGCGAACGGCTGAGAATCCTGGAAGAACAGCGCGCCGACCTCGCCCGGTGCATGGACACGCTTTGGCGAGATACTCTCGCGGGAACGCGGCGCTTCAAGCTCTATCGCCAGCTGAAAATGTATAACGACCCCTATCTGAATCCGGCCATCTACGGCAAGCCTTGAAGCGAGACGGGAGGGTGATCGCGGCCGAGGAGGCGTCAGGCGGGAGACTCATTTGACGTGGCCTCGGGTTCTGGGTATAAAAGTTGCTCAAGCAGCATGTTCAAGGCTTTTCATCCGTATGCCCTTCAGTTCGAATCGACGTGACCGCACCGGAAACGACGATGGCGATGTAGAGTGGTGTAGCATCCGAGTGTCCGGGAAAAGCGACCGGCGGCGTCCTGCGCAGGCGCCCGGTTTTTCCCGGAGAGCCCTAAATCGATCGTTGCATCTGAAATCTGCGCGTATGGCGACTCAATGACGCAAGAGGTTCGATCCGCGGCAACAGGCCGCAAGAAAACTCCCTCGGTGGCAGCCAAGAAGGCGAGCCAGGCTTCCGCTGCTCATGCGGCGGCGTTCCAGCAATACCAGGCCGCGGTGCAACTGCTCCAGCAGGGTAAGTATGACAAAGCCCTGGCGGCGTTTCAGAAGCTGGTCCCTGTCGCACCGTTTGAAATCGTCGAACGGTGCCGCATGTACGTGCACGCCTGTCAGCGTCAACTGGACAAGCATGGCCTGGCATTCGTTACCCCCGAAGAACGCTATGACTACGCGGTGTCGCAGTTGAATGGCGGATACTTTGAACAGGCGGGCGAACAGTTCCGCGGAATCATCTCTGACTATCCCGGTGCGGATTACGCCTACTACGGACTGGCGCTGCTCGACTCGATCACCGGGCGCGTGCAAGGATGCCTCGACAATCTCGCCAAGGCGATCGAGCTCAACCCGAAAAACAGGCTTCAGGCCCGGTCGGATAACGACTTTCAGAACATGGTGGACGATCCCCGGTTTACAGAGTTGCTGTATCCTGAAGTTCCCTAATTTATTCTGTGAGTTCTGTGCCGTTTTCGAAACAAGCTCCACACAACCCGGGCCTCCTCCGACGCAGTTCAGACGCATCCGGGGCGAAGCCTCGTCCGATCCGTGTGGTCGCGATTGGCGGCGGCACCGGGCTTTCGACCCTGTTGCGCGGCCTGCGCCGTCACGTGAGCGTACCGGGCCTGCCGGCCGCTGAGCCCTCGCAAATTGCCGACCTGGCGGCGGTCGTGACAGTGACGGACGATGGCGGCTCGTCGGGCCGGCTCCGCAAAGATTTCAATATGCTGCCTCCCGGCGACCTGCGCAACTGCATGGTCGCACTCAGCGAGGAAGAAGACGTATTGGTGCAGCTCTTCTCGCACCGGTTTCGCGGAGGAAATGGGCTGGGAGGGCATAGCTTCGGCAATCTCTTCGTGGTGGCCCTCACCGAGCTCACCGGCGATTTTGCGCACGCCATCCAACTTGCATCGAAGATTCTCGCCACGCGCGGAAGGATCTATCCCGCAACCACCGTCGATGCCACGGTTGTGGCGCGGATGGACGATGGCTCGATGGTGCGCGGAGAAACAAATATTACGGCCAGCCGGAAGCGTATCGCCGAGCTGACGCTCGACCCGCCCGGGGCCGCAGCCATGCCGGAAACCCTGGAAGCAATCGAGCGCGCCGACCTGATCACCGTTGGACCGGGCTCCCTGTACACGTCGCTGATCACGAATCTGCTTGTCCAGGGGATTCCGTCGGCGCTGGCCGCAGCCCGCGGAACGCGCGTCTATGTTTCCAACCTGATGACCCAGGCCAATGAGAGCCTGGGGCTCACAGCCTCCGAACACATCGAGCGGATCTATGAGCACACGCGCGCGCCCGTCTTTGACTATGCGATCGTGAACACAGCGCCCTTTTCGCCTGAGACCCTGGCTCGTTACGCGAAAGAGAATGCGTCGCCCATCATCGCGGATATTGACCGG
Source organism: Occallatibacter sp. (assembly GCA_036520995.1). Lineage (GTDB taxonomy): Bacteria > Acidobacteriota > Terriglobia > Terriglobales > Acidobacteriaceae > Telmatobacter. The sequence continues at coordinate 143,746 of DATDIQ010000014.1, read as the reverse complement.
ATTGAGGCTCTCGGCGTGCAGTGCATTCTGGGAGACTTCGCCAGCGAGGAAAGCGTCGTACGCCACAATTCCAACCGCGTGACGAATGCATTGCTGCAACTGGGACACGCCGCGACGGCGCATGCGAGCAAGACATAATTCTCTCCCGGCTTTTCAATCAGAAAATCTTTGGGGCAACCTTTCCAACCAATCGGCATCTGATGGGAATGGAGACGTGTCGAACACCGTCTCGCCCTCCCCCCTATCTCTCCTAAGCGACAGCGGCCCGCGACCTGGGCCGCTGTGATTTTTTAGACGCGATTTTTGGCGTAACCCAACAGGTCAGGATTGCGATTGCCTGAGGTGCCCATCTTCCGCCGCAGCGCTAGCTTGCGATTCCACGGTGCGCTTGAGCTGGCCGCAGGCCGCGTAGATGTCGCGGCCGCGCGGACGTCGTACGTAGGCCGACACGCCCTGGGCCGCGAGCACGCTCCTGAAGTTCTCAACTGCGCCAGGCTCGGGGGATGTGAACGGGATGCCCGGGCCCGGATTCCAGGCAATCAGGTTCACCTTGATGGGCAGGCCCGTCCGATGCACAAGGCGCGCCACTTCGCGGGCATGCTCGGGCAGATCGGTAATGCCGCCGAGCAGCACATATTCAAAGGTGACGCGCTCGCGCGCACGGAGCCGGACCTTGCGCATGGCTTCGACGACAGCTTCGATCGGCCACTTGCGATTGATCGGCATCAAATCGTCGCGGACGGCGTCGTTCGGCGCGTTCAAGCTGATTGCGAGTGTCGGCCGGGTCTCGGACGGCTCCTCCGCGAAGCGTTCGATGCCTGGGACGATGCCCGACGTGGAGACGGTCATGCGCTGCGGACTGATCCCCACCTCCTGCACCAGCAGGCGCACAGCAGCCATCCAGTGGTCGTAGTTGAGCAGCGGCTCGCCCATGCCCATAAAGACCAGGTTGACCCGGTCCTTCCCGATCTCCACCTTGTGCCGATCGAGCACAGCGACGACCTGCCCCGCGATTTCTCCCGCGGTGAGGTTGCGCTGCAAGCCGAGTTTGGCGGTCAGGCAAAACTGGCAGTTGACGGCGCAGCCCATCTGGCTCGAGACGCAGATGGTGGCTCGAGTCCATCGAATCGCTGATTGTCTGGCAGCCCGCGAAGGGGCGGCTTCGGTCGCTCGACCAGAGCCTTCCGCGTCAGTTCCGTCGCCGGCTTCCCCGTTGTCTCCTTCGGGCATCCAGACGGTTTCGACGGTTTGACCCTGGGGAGCGCGAAATCCCACCAAATAACGCTCTGTCCCATCTAGCGAGACGAATACCTGTTCAATGTCGGGCCGGCCAATCCTCCAGCCCTCTTTGGAAAGCCGCTCGCGCAGAGCGACAGGAAGGGTGGTGACAGCATCCAGGCTCGCAAGCCATTGACGGTACATTGCTTCTGCCAGCTGCCGACTGCGCCAGGCGGGCTCGCCGATTTGCATCATGCATGCTTGAAGCTCGGCGGCATCCAACCCAAAGAGGGTGGGTCGGCTTCCCTCGGCAGGGCCGTTGGTGTCTAATCGAAGCAGTTGATTGGATTGCGCGCGCACGGCTGGGCCCAGCATAGAGCATTTCTTCCTTCCCATGCAGCCTGGCAGCTTTGAGTCGCTCTGGATCGATTCAGAATCTAAAACCTGTGAATGATTTTTTCTGGCCGTTCAACATTCCCTTGGGCAACCGCTCGGATTTGAACAGGAGACCATGACAAATGAACGAAACCTTCGCCGCACCGTCTTGCCGAATGGCCTGATCGTGCTGACCGAGCGCATGGAGCACCTTCGCTCGGTGGCCATGGGTGTCTGGATCAAGTCGGGATCCCGCTGCGAACCGGCGGAGACCAACGGCATTTCGCATTTTGTGGAACACATGGTATTCAAGGGCACGCGTTCGCGCTCTGCGCTGCACATTGCGCGCGAGATGGATTCGATCGGCGGCAACCTCGATGCCTTCACCGGCAAAGAGACGATCTGTTTCAACGTGAAGTCGCTCGCCGAGCATGTGCCGATTGCCCTGGACGTGCTGGCGGACCTGGTGCTGAATCCGACCTTCACATCGGGCGACATCGAGCGCGAGCGGGGCGTGATTCTCGAAGAGATCAAGATTGACGAGGACAATCCAGACGTCCTGGTCCACGAACTCTTCACGCAGAATTTCTGGCAGGATCATCCGCTGGGCAAGCCGATTCTCGGGACATCGACCACGGTGGGGCGCCTGGACCAGGGCAAGCTGTTTGACTATCACACGGCGCGCTTTCTGGGCGGGAACATGGCGTTCTCTGCGGCCGGCAACCTGGAGCACGATTCCTTCGTGGAGGCGGTTGCGGAAAAGTTCTCCGCTCTGCGGCTGGGTCAGGCCGTGCCCGAGGAGCATGCGCCGGAGGCGAGCGCGCGCATTGTGCTGCGCAACAAAAAGGCGCTGGAGCAAGTGCAGATTTGCCTGGGAGTCCCAGCCCTGCCGATTACAGACGAAAACCGCTACATCACGTTGATCCTCAACACGGTGCTAGGCGGCGGCATGAGCTCGCGGCTCTTCCAGACCATTCGTGAAGAGCGCGGCATGGTCTACTCGATCTACTCCGACCTGAACCCGTATCGTGACACCGGGACGCTCTGCATCTATGCGGGAACCTCCGTCGGCAAGGCGCTTGAAGTTGTGGACCTCATCCTGCTCGAGCTGCGCAAACTCAAAGAGACGGCGCTGAGCGAGGAAGAACTGAAGCGCGCCAAGGACCAGGTGAAGGGAAACATCCTGATGGGCCTGGAGAGCTCGAACTCGCGCATGGCCAACCTTGCGCGGCAGGAGATGTACTTCCAGCAGTTCTTCACCGTCGAAGAGGTGACAGCCCGGGTCGACGCGGTGCAGGCCGACCAGGTGCAGGCCATGGCGCAGCGGCTCTTTGATCCGAACCGCATCGCAATCACCCTGCTCGGCCGTCTTGACGGCATCAAGCTGACCCGCAAACGGCTGGTGTGCTGAAAGCAGCTCCCAGCCCTCAGCAATCGGGTCCGAGCTCAGGACGAAGAGCTGACAGCAGATGGCTGAAAGCTGCGTCGCAAGCGTTCCCTTCCCTACCTGCGTCCCTACGTTGTAGCATTTTCACGGACGGACCGGTGTGCCCGGCCCTCCCCGAGAGGCTTGGATTCGATGAAGGGCAAGTTTGATCTGTGTGATACATGGCGCGCTGCGCGTGTAATCGGGGATGAGAATGGCTTCACGCTGATGGAGCTGCTGATCGTCATCTCCATCATCCTCATTCTGATGCTGGTCGCAATACCTACCGCGGGAAAAATTAAGAAGCACGCCGACGAGCTCTCGGCACAGAAGTCGCTGCAAACCATCGAGCAGGCCGAGTCGATGTACGAGTCGACCTACCCGACAAGCGGTTTCGCGTGCACCTTGACCGCTCTCGGCGGCGATCCCAGTGCAGGTTCCTCCAGCGCAACCGCGGCGGGCATGATCAATGGCGAGCTGGCCACGGGGATCAAGTCGGGCTACATCTTCAACATCACCAACTGCACCAAGGTGACCGTCAACAACGGCGACCGCATCACGAGCTATACGGCGACCGCGGTTCCTGCGACCCCCGGCAAGACGGGCGATCGCGGCTTCTGTCTTGACTCGGGCGGCGCCATGAAGGCCGATCCCGCGGGCGGCACCAACTGCACCCAGATGGTGCAATGAGGCAATCCAACTTCTGCTTCGGGCGCGTGGCAACGATTCTGGCGGCCCTTACGTTCTCGCTTTCTTGCTGCGCCGTTGCACAGTCAGCGCCGGACCCCGCCGCCCATGCGCTGGCACAGCGGGTCGATCGCCACTACAATCAACTGCACTCGCTGCGCGCCAACTTCACCGAAGACTATCAAGGACTGGGTGTGCGGAAGTCCGGAAGCGGCACTCTGCAGCTGCTCAAACCGGGCCGCATGCGCTGGGACTACACCGCACCCTCCAACAAGCTTTTCCTGATCGACGGAAAATATGCCTGGTTTTACGTGGCGGGATCGGCCCAGGTGCAGCGCATGTCGGCCAAGGAGCTGGACGATCTGCGCAGCCCGCTCCGCTTTCTGCTTGGCCATACAGAGCTTGAGAAAGAGCTGAGTGAATTGCACCTCGCCGGCAGCGGCAACGAGCCGGGCAAACAAACGCTGGTTGGGGTACCCAAAGGCCAGGAGAATCGTGTACACAGCGTCTCCCTGCAGATCGCGTCAGCATCAGGCGCGATTCTTGGCATCGACATTGAAGAGACCGACGGCGCAGTCACGCGCTTCACGTTCAGTGGCGAAGAGCCCAATGCGCCGGTTTCCGCGGACGCATTTCACTTCACACCGCCGGCTGGCGTTTCCGTCATCGACGCGCTTCCACCGGTGTAGACGGCGGTTTCGAGAACTGGTACCGCGCGATGAAGGATCGTCCCTCAGAGGCTAAAGCCCCAATGTTTATGCGGGCTTTACGGCACGACTGAAGTCGTGCCCTGTTACAGAGCCTACGCTGTGAGATTTTGGCGGGCTACACTTGCGGAACGATCGACGCACAGCTAGTCGTGGTCAAAGGATTTGTCGAGCGTGGTGATGAACTGGACGGCGAAGGTGTTGTCGAAACTCGACGAGCCGGTACTGTAGTGCTCGACCTCATAGCCGAATTTGAGAAGCTGGCGCCGGTTGGGACGAAAACCGGCCGACGTCTCGAGACAACGGACAATGCCGCTTGCGTTCGCGCTGGTGTAGCCGGGACGCACAGCAACGTACCAGCGCGGAGCCAAGACCTGGCGGAGTTCAACGTAGGTCGCAACCTCGCGATACGCCGGTATCAATGTGTAGGGCATGACGAACTTCTGCGCCTCGGCGAAAATCCGCGTGTGGCCGCGCTCCCAGCTGCCGTCGAAGCCAACCGCGCGCGCCGGCAGCCTGTTCGGATTGGCCTCGCCTGGAAAAAAGTATTGGAAGCGGCGATCGAGATAGGGACCGCGATAGCCGGACGCGCCGACTCGAAATCCCTGGCGAAGGGTGTATCCGCCGCCGCCCGCCCAGTTTCCGTACTGATCTTTGGCGAAGAGGCTGCGCGGATTGGCCGGCGATGAGTTGGCAAACTGAAGGCGACCGTCCCACTTGCCGCGCGTCGCGTCGATCTGCGCTCCCGCGACGCCGAGAAACGAAACCGGCGCGTAATAGTAGCCATATTCGAGAGGCATGCCGATGAGCGGGTTGTCTGCGTCGTCGTAGCGCAACAGGAAAGAGCCGAACGCAGTCGAGAGCTCTCCGGCGCGAAACAGTAGCGAACCCTTTTCGGAAACGCGCGCGTAGTTCATGCTCGCCTGCAGCACGTAGCCCTTGGCGCCGTAACCGGCCGTCGAGAGATCCGCATAGAAGTAGGGGCGCGTGACGAGCTGCAGCGCCCCGGTGACGCTCAGGTTGTTGTTGATCTTCCAGGTCGGATAAAGCATTGACCGAAAGCCTGCAGCAACCGGGGCGCCGTTGCGTGGGGCTTCGGTAAGTTCGTGCGAAGCGATCGCCTCGCCGGTCAGCGTGGCGCGAAAATCGATGCCGGAATTCGCTTCCTCTGCGGAGAGAGACAGCGCAGCGGCGCATCCACAGGCCGCCAGGGCGAGCAGGCAACCGCGGAGGTGTCTCATACAGCAACCGCCAGGCGCGGCCTCTCCAGATCTGCCGCGGCTTCATGGCTCTGTGCATGCTGCATGAGAACTTCGCGCGGCAGATGGATGAACACGTCGACAATATGAGGATCGAACTGGATGCCGGCGTTCTCTACAATGATCGCGATTGCGCGCTCATGGGTCATGCCGCGGCGATAGGAGCGGTCCGTGGTCATGGCGTCATACGCGTCTGAAACGTGAATGATGCGCGCGTCAATCGGTGTTTCTTCGCCTTTCTGTCTCTTCGGATAGCCGGTGCCATCCCAGTTTTCGTGGTGCAGTTCCACCGCGCCCAGGTAGTTGGCAAAACCCTTTACACCTTCCAGAATCCTTCGGCCAATCACCGGGTGCTCTTTCACAAGCGCGAACTCTTCATCAGTGAGGCGGCCAGGCTTCTGCAAAACGCTGTCGGAGACACCGATCTTCCCAATGTCGTGCAGGAGTGCGCCGATGCGGATCCGCTCGACGTGCACAGGATCGAGCTGCATGGCCGTAGCCACAGCACAGGAAAGTTCGCTGACCCGCTGGCTGTGCCCGGAGGTATAGCGATCCCGGGCGTCGAGCGCGTTGGCCAGCGAGCCGACAAACTCGAAGTAGGCCCGTTGCAGATCTTCTCCCGAAGCGCGGACGGAGAGCGCCGCACGATCGTAGATCTCGGCTAGCTCGCGGATTTCCATGATCGAGGAGGGATCGCCTTCAAACTCAGGCAAAACGCCGGTACTGGCTGCATTGCGCAGGTGCGAGACAACCGCGTCGATCGGCTTCACGATGGAACGGGATGCTAAGACACTGCACAGCAGTGCGACCAGCACACACGCAAACGTGAGCGAGAGAAAGAGGCTATGCAGCCGCGACTCCACGGGAGCCGTAGCCAGGTCCACATTCTCGAGACTCCGCAGCACATAGCCGCCGCCATAAGACTGCATGGGAACCGAGATCCATTTCGCGCCCTGCAATTGAAAATCGCATTCTGCCGTCCCGCCACAAGTGCCCAGGGCGCTATTCAGTTCCTGGAACGAAACGCCCGCCAGATTCGACTTGATCACCGTTCCTTCGTGCACCAGGACGGCAGGCGTTGCAAATTCAGAAAAGTTGAAAATCTCACCCACCGAAAGAATTCCCAGGTTCTCCTCGTTTGCGCCCACCGGCACAGACGCCACCTGGAAGATGTTGCCCTCCAAAAGGAAGAGCCCGGCTGTTCTGCGCCCGAGAACCGAGATATCCATCGGCACCAGCTGGCCGCGATCTGCTTGGCCCTGACCGGCCTGCCGCACTACGCCGGCCATGGGCCTTCCATCGCCGGCAGAAACGAGGAGGAGGTCGAACCCCATGTGCTCGCACAACTCGCGCAGCTGGTCTTCCACGGTCCTGCTCGCGGTTGCGCTATCGGGATACTGCAGCAGCAGCTGCATGCCGGCTTTCAGAGCTGCGTTTTCGCCGGCTACTTTGAGAAAGCGATTGTTTTCGAGATCGCTCTTGGCATGGATGCGCGCGATCGAGTTCTGATTCTCGCGCATCGAGGTGAGCAGGCCATCGCGCACGGTTGTCTGCACGTGACGATGGATCATCCAGAAGCTGCCCGCCAGCAGCACCGAGAAGGGTACGAAGCACAGCAAGAAAGCGCGGGTTTGAAAACGCGTAATCACCGCGACACTCCCACCTCGCCGCTATCTGATTTCACGTCCATTTCCTGCTTCGAGTCGTCGTCGATGGGAATGAAGAAATCGGCGACTCCGCTGTGGCCGACATCGACAACGATGGGCTTGCGGAAGAATCCGGCAGCCTTGTGCCACGCCACCACGGTGTATTGGCCCGGCGGAACATCGGGAATCTGATAATGGCCGCTGCGGTCGACGCGCGCATACCAGCGATTTGGCGTCACTACGATGGTGGCGGACATGTTGGGATGCAGATGGCAGTAGATATCGACGATGCCCGGCCTGGAGAAGACGACCTTGCGCGTTTCGCCTTTGTCGTAGCTGCCGAGATCGAAGGTCTTGGCCTTGGAAAACGAGAAGACGCTGTGAAAGATGGGATCCATGTTGGGAAACGTAACCGTGGACCCGGCGGGGACAACAACCAGATCGGGCTGGAAGCGGCGGTCGCGCTGTTCGATCTGCGACGGCGTGACCGCAGCGCTCCTGGCCGTACCCGCTGGCCCTTCGAGATAGACCACCACACGCGACATCTCGTAGGCGATCGGATCTTCGTCGGCATCCCGGCCTAGTTTCACCGTCGTGCCGCGCTGGTAAACCGACACGGGCGTGGTGACGTTGCGGCGCGTGAGCCGCTTCTTGATCAGGATGGTGCCGGAGATCTGCTGCGCACTGGCCCCCAGAGTGAGCGCGCAAAGTGCAACGGCCAGGCTGAGAGCGTTTCGCCGCATTCGATTCCTCGGGATCAACGACCCATCGCAGTGTGTTTTTGTCGCCGGAAGCTGCAGGCACCGAAAAGCGGGGAATCCGGAGATCCAACCGCAACTGTAGGTTGGAGTTAGGGAGTCAGAGAATACAACTATCCGGGCAACGACTGGGGCAAAAGGCGTATCTCTATGACTAAAGCGATTTATGACGCCAAACTTTGGTTCGGCACGGCGAGCACTCGATCTGCGTTTCCGGTTGCATTTCAAGCCGCGGATTTCGACCCCCGCGAGGCCCCCCGCGCGGCCCGCAGAAAGGTCTATTCGTAGCGCAATGCTTCGATGGGATCGAGATTGGCGGCTCGGATGGCGGGAATCATGCCGCTGACCAGTCCCGTGATGGCGAGGATTACCGTGGCTACGAGCACGGAGAGAGGGGAGATTTTGAGGTAGATGTCGGCAGCTTCGGCGTGGAGCGCCATGGCGCTGTAGAACGGAATGCGGCCGATCATCAGGGAGACGTAATAGGCAAGCAGGATGCCGCTGAATCCGCCGACGCCCGTGATGACGAAAGCTTCGGCAAGGAATTGCAGCAGGATATGCCGCTTTCGCGCGCCCAGCGCCTTCTCCACACCAATCTCCCGCGTACGCTGCTGCACGGCAACGAGCATGATGTTCATGAGCCCGATGCCCGCGATGCCGAGCGTGAGCGCGCCCACCAGCGACAACAGGACCTGCAAGGCGATCGAGAGAATGCTGAACTGGTGCAGCTCAGTCAACAGATTGGCAACGTAGATGGCGTTGTGATCGCTCGACCGAAAGTGGTGCGCGGCGCCCAGGGTGTCGCGCATGTTCTTTTCAGCGAGTTGATAGTCGCCTTGATAGTTGAACCAGATGCCATCGAGATACTTCGTGTCCTTGATGTCGCTCATGGTGCTGAAAGGGACGTAGATCTGCCGGTTGCGGTCGCTCTGCGCTCCCTCCTGCATCTTTGGCGCCAGGACTCCGACAACGGTGAAGAGGACGCCATTCAGTCGAATGCTCTCGCCGACCGCCCAACCGCCTGAGAAGAGCTTGGTCTTCGATTCCGACCCAATCACACAGACATGCGCGCGCTGTTCGTCTTCTTCCCCGTTGAAGAAGCGCCCCTGCTCGACATCGAGTTTCCAGATGTCCTGGAACGTGGGCCGCACACCGCTGACGGTCCAGGTGTAGGTGTGCAGGTCGTTCTGGACGGGAACATCTTTCTGCACCTGCTCGGAGATATGGATGATGCCCTGGACGGAATTGGCGATGCGATCGACGTCGTCCTGGGTGAAACGGACCTGCGCGCCCGATTTTTCGCCGCCTGCCTGTTCGCTGGTGCGTCCCGGAAAAACGCCGATGATGTTCGTGCCCCACTCGGCGAAGATGGCCTGAATCGCTCGGCTAAAACCGGCGCCATAGGCCAGCAGCAGCACCACGGTCGCGATGCCCCAGGCCATCCCGACCATGGTGATGGCGGTGCGCCGGCGGTTGTAGACCATCGCTTCCCAGGCCTGGCCCCAAATGTCTCTGAACATCCGTTCGCTCCTAGCCGCTGGCTTCTAGCTCCTGGCTAAAAGCGTCCCGTCGTTCTGCGCGTTGAGAATCCTCGCTTGTTCGTCACCACGATGTTCCCACTTCCTTCCGACCGGGCTCGAAGCCAGTAGCTGGCAGCTGCCCCTCTCACGCCTCGCGCCGCAAAGCCTCAATCGGATCCATCTGCGCCGCCTTGCTCGCGGGGTAAAGGCCTGCCGCCACTCCCGAGAGTACCAGTGCGCTCAGGGCAAGCGCTGCCGACCAGGGCACCAGCCGCGGCGGATCCCATCCCGGCATCTTGTCGGTGAGCAGATACTGCAAAAGGCCCATGAATCCTGCAGAAATTACGATACCGATCAAGCCGCTCAAGCCGGTCAGCAAGAGGCCCTCCCAGAAAAACTGAGCCAGGATGCTGCGTTTGGTGGCGCCCAGCGCCTTCAGCAGACCAATCTCCCGGGTCCGCTCCGTCACTGAAACCAGCATGATGTTGATAATGCCCACCGCGCCCAGGCCCAGCGTCACAATGCCCACGCCGCCGAGAAAGACATCCATAGCCGTGAAGATGGCGCCGATCATCTTCATCTCTTCAATCGTGTCCCAATCCTGATAAGCATCGGTCAGCGACGGATCGAAGCCGTGGCGCTCCGCAATCGCGCGATGCACCGCGGCCATCGCCGCAGTCGCGTCTCCTTTGGTCGTCGGCTGGTATTGGATCGATGTGAGTGCGTCTTCAGGAATGTTCTCGCCCTTCAGAGGAAACAGCTCCTGCATGGTCGTCACAGGAAGGTAGACCTTCTGATCGTCAAAGTCGTTGTTGCCGCGGCTGATCTTCTCGACCGACCCCACTACGATGAATGCCATGCCGTTGATGGTGATGTTTTCGCCAAGCATCGGGCGGCCATTGAAGAGCAGGTTGGCGGCCTTGAATCCGAGGACGGCGACGCGGCGCTTCTGATCGAGATCCGCCTGATCGATAAACCGGCCAGTAGACATGGGAATAAAGCGGACCTGCGTGTAGTTGGGGGTGACCCCCATGACATGGCTCGAAGTGTTGCTCCATTGGCTCACTTCGTAGAGGTCGGTGCGGGAGAGTTCCACGGTCACAGCACGAACCTCGGGCAGTTGCCCCACCGCCACGGCATCGCCCATGGTTAGCTCGTAGGGACGCATTCCGGTGTGCTGGTTGGCGACCGCCGGAATGGTCCCGTTCCACATCATCACCAGGTCGTTGCCAAGTTTGGAAAGATTGCGACGCTGCCCCGAGCGAAAACCTTCGCCCAGGCCCACCAGAACGAGGAGAGACCCCACGCCCCAGGCGATACCGAACATGGTCAGAAAGCTGCGCAGCTTGTTGGCAGCAATGGCCCGAAAGACCTGCCCGAGGGTGTCGGAAAAGGTTTGCATAACGTTTCGACTCACCTCGGCCTGAAAGGCACCTGGGACTGCGGCGCTCTGAGGCTGTCTGTCTCTCTAAGTTACGGATCAAAGTGCAATCTGGTTCCCTGCCCTGCGGAGCCCTTGTGTGTAAGGGACGTATGCACCGGCAACGGACCGATCCAGAGCTGATGGCCAACGATGGTTTAGAAACGGCGTGAGCCTAAAGCAGCTTCATGCCGACAGTCTTCAAAGCGTTCACGTCAAAAGTCACGGTGTGTTTGCATCCCGCAAGATGCCCGCTGCGCTCACTCAGACAATCGGCGAAATCTGACTTTGCTCTGCCAAAGCGGTGAATGGCTTGCGCAACTACCGGCTGGCTTTCGACGAACAGCTCAGGCGAATTCAACAACCGCTCCAGGCTCTGAACGAGGTCTGACCTGGACATGCCATAGTGGCTTCGCATGACCCATGCCAGTTCGATGAGAGACACGAGCGAAACAACCCCGGAGCTTCAGGCGTAAAAGTCTGCAGCAGAGTTTCCGCCCGTCGACTCTGCGCGGGATCGTCCTGGGCAAAAAATCGAACCAGAATACTTGTATCAATCCCAATCATCGTCACCCGCTAGTCGTCGAACTTGAGCTGTCCAGCCCACCCTGTGGCAATCGTCTCGTTCATTTCCTCGATGGAAGCCGGTTTGCCTTTCCAGCGGGCAATGCCTTTCAGGTCCATGATTGAGCCGGTCTTCGGCTTCAGAATGATCTCGCCATTCTCGCCTTCAACAAACCGCACCCGGTCGCCAGGCTTGATGCCAAGCTTCTTTCTCACCTCAACAGGGATGGTGATCTGTCCTTTCGACGTAACGGCGGCAGTGGCCATCGGGCGCTCCTCATGTCGAGTTTATTCGAGATCCTTACTTTAGGTAAGGAATCCCCGCGCTCAGTTTCCATAGGTGAAGAACCCGCGCCCCGTCTTGCGCCCCAGCCATCCGGCATCGACCATGCGGACCAGCAGCGGGCAGGGACGATACTTTGGATCCCCAAAGCCCTCCTGCAGCACGCGGAGAATATCCACGCACACATCGAGCCCGATGAAATCGGCCAGCGTGAGCGGACCCATGGGATGGGCCATGCCCAGTTTGAAAACCTGATCGATGGCTTCGGGAGCGGCCACGCCTTCCATCACCGCAAACGCAGCTTCATTGATCAGAGGCATGAGAACGCGATTGGAGACAAAGCCGGGGGCGTCGCTCACCTCGACTGGAGTTTTACCCATCAGCACCGCCAGCTCATGCACCGTGGCGTAGGTCGAGTCGCTGGTCGTCATGCCGCGCACCACTTCGACAAGAGCCATCACCGGCACCGGATTGAAGAAGTGCATGCCGATGACCTGGGTCGGGCGCTCGGTCACCGCGGCCAGGCGGGTGATGGAGATGGACGAGGTGTTGCTGGCAAGGATGGCGCTCTCGGGCAGAATGGAGTCGAGCGAGCGAAAGAGTTCTGCTTTCAGATCGAAGCGCTCGGGCGCCGCCTCGACAACGAAATCGGCGTCGCGCAGAGCCTTTCTGTCAGTCACCGGGTGAATGCGCGCCACACTTGGCTCGACTTCTTCCTGGGCGAGCTTGCCCTTCGCGGCTTCGCGTCCCAGGTTGGTACGAATCTGGCTGACTGCGCGGTCGAGGAAGCCCTGCTCCAGATCGCAAAGCAGCACACGAAAGCCGGAGCGGGCGAAGACGTGAGCGATGCCGGAACCCATGGTTCCGGCTCCAACGACGCCGACTGTCGTAATTTCAGGCATCGCAGTCCCCCTTGTCGAACGCAAGAGGGAGTGTAGCAGGCACGCCACTTTTCAATCTTCTCTCTGGCCCGATTGCGGCTTCCCAACTGGCGCTGCCTTTAGAACTCTAATAAAGTACGAGGCAGCCGATGCATTCCATCGGGAATGCGGAGAGGCCCGAGAGCGCATGAACGCTGCCAAAAAGACCGCCAACGGTGCGTGTTGAACTCAAGTTTCTTAAGTAGAGTTCAGCGGCAGACGTTCGACTGGCACTCTTAGTTCCCGCTGTTGGCGACCGGCACCAGGTGCGTGCGCTCGGTGAGCGTCAACATCAGCACATCGCCGGTATCGAGATGTGCCTGCGGATGGCTGATCAGCAGATGCGTAGTGACCACGCCAGCGCCGACGATGCTGCCTGCCAATGCACCCACGGGACCGCCAAGCATGGCGCCTGTTACGGCACCGCCGCCGACTACAGCGCCATATTCGATACCGTCCCGCTTCAGTCGCGAATCCGGCCTGATTGTACCCTCGGCGTCCACGCGCGTGTGCGTTCCCGGAGCGCCGCTAACCACCGCGTGCAGCCGGAAAGACTCGCCATTGGGCAGAATCACGGATTCGGGCCTCAAGAGCAACGTGCCATGGCTGCCCAAGTGTCCACCCGAGGAGACTTCTACGACTTTGCCATTGATTTCAGAGCCGGCAGGGATGATGACGTTGCCCCCTTCGAGCACATCGGAAGCGACGCGGCTGCGAAAGGGTTGACCCGCTTCGGTGAAGGCGCTCGACAAATCGTTGAGCAGCCGCACACGAATCATCGTTCCCTCGCGGATTTCGCCGGGCCCAAGCGGGGCGGGATGCACGATGTCGCCGTCGGGATCGTCCGAAAGCCCGGAACGCGTCGTCAGCTGCGGCGCTGCAGACGGCTCAGCATTTTGTGCAGCACTGCTCTCGGGAGTACTCGAGGATGCGGAAGGATTGGGAGAAACGGTTTGCACGGGAGCAGCCGGTGCCGTCATCGGGTGGCCGGCGGGCGGCTTCGCCGGGGGCTGCTGGGCCTGATCGGCATCGGTGATGATCGTGTCATCCGGAGGCGGGTTCGAGGTACCCGCATACGGACTCTGGCTTGCCTGTTGTGCGACCAGTGCAGCGCTTGCGGCTGCGAAGAATGCAACGACGAGAACACGCCGATCCATGGCCCAACCTCCTTTGCACGGCAGGGCTTCCCCTGCATTTTTAGACCCTGTCCGCGCCGAAAAGTTTCTTGCGCGGCAGCTCGCGCATGCTCCCGCGCAGAAACTGCCCAGTTTTATGGTACTGTTCGGCAGCTTCCGCTTGACCAAGGCCGGTGCATCCGGTGCCTGACCGGGCACGAATCAACTCCGTCAATGGGTTCCTGAATAAATGACGCGGCCTTTTCGGCGCGACGTGTGACCGCCGCCACACGAAGTGAAGTCGCCTCCTTTGTTAGAATCGAATCGAGTAAAACGACGCACTTTTCCAGCGTTTCCAGGCATCAATCCCTTCCCGCATCTCTGCAGCGACTGCGCACGGCTTAACCTGCGTGCTTTGCGGACCGGGAAATCTCGCTGGAGATGTTGCGGAGCCGGACGGAGAGGAGATTCTGAGACGTGCAAGGGCTTCTGAAAACCATTCAGACCGCCGCCGGAGAAGACCTTGCCGTGGATCGCCGTCCCAAATTGCCCCCTCTGAATGCCCGGCTGCAGCACCAGATTGTGAGGACTTCTATGACTGAGATTGTTGCGATTCGTGCGCGAGAAGTGCTGGACTCGCGCGGAAACCCCACCGTGGAAGCAGACGTGATTCTCGAAGGCGGCGCATTGGGCAGGGCCATTGTGCCCTCCGGCGCTTCGACCGGAGAACATGAGGCCGTGGAATTGCGCGACGGCGACAAAAGCCACTTCCTGGGCAAGGGTGTTCTGCAGGCTGTGGCGAATGTCGAAACCGTGATCGCCCCTGAGCTCGAAGGCATGGACGCCGGCAATCAGCGGCTGATCGACCAGACCATGATCGCGCTCGACGGCACGCCCAACAAGAGCAAGCTGGGAGCCAACGCCATCCTCGCCGTCTCGATGGCCGCTTCGCGCGCAGTGGCGCAAACCCTCGAGATTCCCCTCTATCGTTATCTCGGCGGCATCAACGCGAGCGTGCTGCCGACGCCGATGCTCAACGTGCTGAACGGCGGCGCGCATGCCGACTCCAACGTCGACTTTCAGGAGTTCATGATCATGCCCGTCGGCGCCGAGCGCTTTGCCGACGCGCTGCGCTGGGCCGCGGAGACCTTCCACACGCTCAGGGGCGTGCTGAAGAAGAAAGGTTACAACACCGCCGTGGGTGACGAGGGCGGCTTTGCGCCGTCGTTGAAGGCCAACAACGAAGCGATCGAGCTGATCCTCGAAGCCATTGAGCTGGCCGGCTACAAGCCCGGCGAGCAGATCGCCATCGCGCTCGACCCCGCCACCAGCGAGTTCTACGACAAGGACAAGAAGAAGTACATCTTCAAGAAGAGCGACAAGCGCGAACTGTCAAGCGACGACATGGTGAGCTTCTGGGACAACTGGGCGCACCAATACCCCATCGTTTCGATCGAAGACGGGCTTGCGGAAGACGACTGGGACGGCTGGAAGGCTCTGACCGATAAGCTCGGCAGCAAGATCCAGCTGGTCGGCGACGATCTCTTTGTGACCAACACCAAGCGCCTGCAGCGTGGCATTGAAGAAGGCATCGCGAATTCGATCCTGATCAAGGTGAACCAGATTGGCTCAGTCACCGAGACGCTCGATGCGATCGAATTGGGACGGCGCTATGGCTACACGTCGGTCATTTCCCACCGCTCCGGCGAGACCGAAGACACGTTCATCGCCGACCTGGCGGTGGCAACGGGCGCGGGCCAGATCAAGACCGGTTCGGTGAGCCGTACCGATCGCATCGCGAAATACAACCAGCTGCTGCGCATTGAAGAAGAGCTGGGCGCAGGCGCGGTGTTTCTCGGCCTGGAGAGCCTCAACTACAACGACTAACTGCGTTCGACCTTAGCACCCAATGTCAGGAGGGGACCACGGTCCCCTCCTGACTCGATCCCCTGGCCGTTCCGCAGGTGCTTATCGATTCGTCAACGCCTCGACGCCGGGCAGCTTCTTGCCTTCGAGGAACTCGAGGCTGGCTCCGCCGCCTGTCGAGATATGCGTGATTTGATCCGCAACTCCAGCCTGGTTAATCGCCGAGACTGAATCGCCGCCGCCGATGATCGACGTGGCGGCCTTGTTGGCTGCCACCGCTTCTGCAATTGCGTTCGTTCCCTTGGCGAAATTCGGGAATTCGAAGACTCCGGCAGGACCGTTCCACACGATGGTGCGCGCTGTCGAGATCACTTCTTCAATGGCTGCGATCGACTGGGGGCCAATGTCGAGACCCTGCGATTCGGCGGGGAAGTTCTTCGACGTATCCCAGGGCTGCGTCTTCGCGTCGTTGGCGAAGTTGTCGGCCAGAATATTGTCGACGGGCAGCAGCAGCTGCACGCCCTTGGCTTTCGCCTTGGCGAGAGTCTCCTTGGCCAGATCGATCTTGTCTACTTCCACCAGCGATTTGCCGGTGGAGACGCCGCGAGAGCGATAGAAGGTGTAGGCCATGCCGCCCACGATGACCAGCGTATCGACCTTGTCGAGCAGGTTCTGGATCACGTCGATCTTGCCGGAGATCTTGGAGCCGCCGATGATCGCGACAAAAGGCTTCTCGGGCGCTTCGAGCGCCTTGCCAAGATAGGTGATTTCCTTCTCCATCAGCAGGCCGGCAACCGCGGGCTTCAAGTAGTGGGTGATGCCCTCTGTCGAGGCATGAGCCCGGTGCGCACTGCCGAAGGCGTCGTTCACATAGATTTCGGCGAGCGAGGCGAGAGCCTTCGAGAAAGCCGGATCGTTGGCTTCTTCCTGGGCGTGGAAGCGAAGATTTTCGAGCAGCAGCACCTGTCCCGACTCGAGCTGGCGGGCCATCTCCGACGCGATTTCGCCGACACAGTCCGGCGAAAACGCAACGTTGACCGATTCGCCCAGCTCTTTGTCGAGGAGTTCGCGCAGCCGCACGACCACCGGGCGCAGCGAGTATTTCGGATTCGGTTTGCCCTTGGGGCGGCCCAGATGCGACGCGAGTATCAGCTTTGCCTTGTGGCGCAGGGCATAGACGATGGTGGGCAGCGTGGCCACAATGCGGGTGTCGTCGGTGATCGTCGAACCGTCGTCGGTGAGCGGCACGTTGAAATCGACGCGCATGAAGACGTGCTTGTTGGCCAGATCGATATCGCGAATGGAGAGCTTGGGCATGGCGAAGACCTTTCGAGGGACTAACTACTTAGTGCGAGGGACTAAGGGACTAGGGACAACGTCTCCGATGACGGCGTCAAACTCAATTTCGATGCGCCATGCGGGATTGAGGAGCGCTGCAACGACGACCATGGTGGCGGCGGGGCGGATGGCGGAGAAAAATTCGCCATGGACGCGACCAACCGCCTCCCAATCTTCGACGTGGGTGAGATACATGCGCGTGCGGACGACGTCGCCGAATGTAGCGCCCGCTTTTGCCAAGGCTTCACCAGCAATTTCAAAGATGCGGCGCGTCTGGCCCGCGGCGTCTTCTTGCTCCGCGCCGACCGGGCCTGTGCCGGCGAGATAGACGGCGTTCCCTACGCGGACTGCGCGCGAGAAGCCGATGATGGGCTCGTAGGGGGAACCGCCGCTAATATTTTTGCGCATGGGAAAAATCAGTGATCAGCCAACAGGGGTCAGGGATCAGTAGCGTGGCGCTGGTGCGACCAGTATCAACCATCTCTGAGAATCCGAG
Source organism: Occallatibacter sp. (assembly GCA_036520995.1). Taxonomy (GTDB): domain Bacteria; phylum Acidobacteriota; class Terriglobia; order Terriglobales; family Acidobacteriaceae; genus Telmatobacter. Next base: position 126,148 of record DATDIQ010000014.1, on the reverse strand, counting down.
GCCCTGATCATGGTTAAGAGTTGTTGGAGAACAAGAGAGAGGAAGAGGAACCTGGGTTCAGTCGAGCCTGCTCATTGCCAGTTGACACGACTGATCCCTGACTCCTGTTCCCTGTCTTACAGTCCCTTCCTGGTCAGGAAGCCGACCAGGTCGACGACGCGGTTCGAATAGCCCCACTCGTTGTCGTACCAGCTCAGCACCTTGACGCTGTTGCCGACCACCTTGGTGAGTGGCGCGTCGACGATGGACGAGCGCTTGTCGCCCTTGAAGTCGGAGCTGACCAGCTGGTTCTCGTCGTAGCCGAGGAGGCCCTTCAGGGCGCCTTCGCTGGCGGCCTTGAGCGCGGCGTTGACGGCCTTGACGTCGGTCGGCCTCTCGGCAACGTAGGTCAGATCGACGATGGAGACGTTCGGCGTTGGGACGCGCATCGAGAAACCGTCGAGCTTGCCTGCGGTTTCAGGAAGGACGAGCTTGAGGGCCTTCGCGGCGCCGGTGGAGCTTGGAATCATGTTGATCGCGGCGGCACGGGCGCGGCGCAGGTCCTTATGCGGGAAATCGAGGATGACCTGGTCGTTGGTGTAACTGTGAATCGTGGTCATGATGCCGCTCACGATGCCGGTTTCCTTGAGGAGAACCTTGACCACGGGGGCGAGGCAATTGGTGGTGCAGCTGGCGTTCGAAATCACGTGGTGCTTGGCCGCGTCGTACTTATCCTCATTAACGCCGAGCACCAGGGTCACGTCTTCGTTGGTAGCCGGCGCGGAGATGATGACCTTCTTCACGGTCGAGCCCAGGTGCGCCTTCGCCTTGGTCGCGTCAGTAAAATGACCGGTTGACTCAATCACGATCTGCGCACCCACGTCGGCCCAGGGCAGCTTGGCAGGATCGCGCTCGGCCCAGACCTTGATTTTCTTGCCATCGACAGAAATAAAATCCTCGCCGGCTTCGATCTTGTTGGGAAGATTGCCGAGAATAGAATCGTATTTGAGCAGATGTGCCAGCGTTGCCGGGCTGGTCAAATCGTTGACGGCAACAAAATCAATCTCGGCGTTGCCGAGTGCGGCGCGCAACACATTGCGGCCAATGCGGCCGAAGCCGTTAATGCCAACCTTCACTGCCATGCATGTTCTCCTTCGGGTTGTTTGAGGCTGCGATTGAAAAAAGCGTGCAGAGTTCGGGGCCTGAAAGCGACTTCAGCAGGCAATTCCACCAAACCCTTGATCGTAACATCCTGGGCAATGCGACCCGAAATGAAAACCCGCGTTTTCATCTCTTGGCTCGCCCCCGTCCTCCCTATTGTGGCGGGATATGCAGATCAAGGTATGTGACGCGCTACACATCATTTGCAGCGCCCCGGACCGATGTGGTATTTCCGTATCAGACCGAATCGATCGAAGCCAGCATGAGAAGACGTTCCAAACGCGCCCCCAATCTTTCGGAATCCACAGGCAAAATCGGGCAGGAAATCCCGTCGAATCAGCCTCGCCCCCTGGTGCCACTCTATCCCGACGATTCGTCGGGTGCCCCCCGCGCGCGCGAATCGCGCGCGCCGGCTCCCCCGCCTCGACCACCAAGCCCGCCACGTCCTGAACCAAGAACACCCCGTCCGGAGTGGAACGAGCCAACCGGCGTGGGACGCCTCGAAGTGGAGACCCAGCCCGAATCGCCCTCGGTGCCGCCTCCCGAGGCACAGGCCGCCGAGCGCTCTCCGCAGGCGCCCAAAGGCTATGTTGTGCTGGCCATCGGTATGCCCGGTTCCGGCAAAACCACGTGGTTTCGGCGCCGCGGCGTCACACCGTTATCCAGTGACCTGCTGCGCAACATTCTCTTCGACGATGTGGAGGAACAACGCTACCAGGGGCTGGTCTTTTCGACGCTTCGCTCGCTCCTGCGCGCGCGGCTGATCGCCAAGATGCCGTGGAACTACGTGGACGCCACCAATCTTTCAGTCCACGAGCGCCGCCAGTGGATCAAGATGGCGAAAAGCTTTGGCTACGAGGTGCAGGCGGTGTTTTTCGATGTGCCTCTCGAAGTGTGCCTCGATCGCAATCGCCAGCGCGACCGCTCGGTCAGCGAAGAGGTGATGCGCAAGATGGCCGAGAAACTGAAGCCTCCGGCGTTTGAAGAAGGCTTCGCCAAGATCACCCTGGTGCGCGTGAAAAGCGCGGGATAGCGTCCTCGTCGGAGGTCGATATGCCTGAGCCGTTGCGGTACCTCTCCGGAGAAGAGATTTGCAGGGGCGACCGCGTGCGCTTCCATGGCTATCCGGCCGAGATCGATTTCCCCGCTTCCGATTTGAATGACCCTGAACACCGCTGGTTTGTGCAGCAATATGGCGGCGGCGTCATGATCCAGGACCCGGCGGTCTCAGGATGCACGTTCATCCCAGTTGACCAGCTCAAGAACTATGAAGACCTCGTATTTGTTGCCCGCTCTCCGTTGGAGAATTCGTGATGCCCAGTTCCCGGCCCCCGGCCCCCGATATTGAACCCTGGCTTCGCGGCACCTATGCCGATGTTCCCGCCGTCGGCCGCGCCGTCCTGCACGCACTCGATCTCGCGCTCGACGACATCACCAGGTGGACCGATGGATTGATCGATGCTGAAGTCCACACCCAGCCGCTTGGCCTGCCTTCCCTCGGTTTTCATCTGCGCCACATCGCGCGCTCGATCGACCGGATTCTCACCTACGCGGAAGGCGGCCAGCTGACCGCCGAACAACTTGCCGCGCTCAAGGCGGAGCAGAGTGGCGAAGAGTCGCTTGCCCTCCTGCTGGGCGAAGCCGAAGCCTCGTTTTCGAACGCCGCCGCACGGGTGCGCACCCTTGCCGGCGCCGACTTCAACATCCCGCGCGCAGTGGGCCGCAAACAACTGCCCACCAGCATCGGCGGCGCCCTGATCCACGTTGCCGATCACACGCAGCGCCACGTGGGCCAGGTAGTTACCACGGCCAAGGTTCTCAAGGCCCTGCGCTCCTGACGGATTCGTCTTGACGCTTCAGCCCGCAGGACGATGCGTGGCATGAAGTTGGCAGGCGCACCCCTCCGCCCCCTTCCGAAAGCAGTGATGCCGATCACTGCCTCGCCCATTCCCGAAGCTGACCATCTGTGCGGGACTTCCCAAGATGGAAGTCTCTGGGAAGAAGGCAGAAACATGGGCGCGGAGATGCGAGGGCGAGGCCTGCTGCAAGTGGACCTCAACGAGTGCAAGGGCTGCGGTCTGTGTGTCGAGGCCTGCCCTCCCAAGGTGATCAGTCTGGGGGACCAGCTGAATCACTATGGCTATCGCACCGCCGCCTACATGGGCAGTGGCTGCACAGCGTGCGGCATCTGCTTCATGGTCTGCCCGGAGCCGGGTGCGGTCACCGTGCTGCGCTTCAGAGGGGGCGCCAGGACGGCGCATGCAGAGATTGGCGAGGAGGCCTTGGCATGCGCAAGCAACTGATGAAGGGCAACGAAGCGATTGTCCGGAGCGCCATCCTTGCCGGCTGCCGCGCCTTTTATGGCTACCCCATCACGCCCGCGAGCGAGATTACCGAGGCGGCTGCGCTCTACATGCCGCAAGCCGGCGGCGTGTTTCTTCAGGCGGAGAGCGAAATCGCAGCCATCAACATGCTCTACGGAGCCTCCTCTGCAGGCGTGCGCTGCATGACGGCCTCGAGCGGACCGGGCATCAGCCTCATGCAGGAAGGCATCAGCTACATGGCGGGCGCCGAGCTGCCCTGCGTGATTGCCGACATCACGCGCGGCGGTCCGGGGCTGGGCAACATCGCCGCCGAGCAAAGCGACTATCACCAGGTGGTGAAAGGCGGCGGCCATGGCAACTATCGCACCCTGGTGCTGGCCCCCAGCTCGGCGCAGGAGATGGCCGATCTGACCGCGCTGGCCTTCGAGTTAGCCGATCGCTATCGCAATCCTGTCGTGTTGCTGGCCGACGGCTTTGTGGGCCAGATGATGGAGCCGGTCGAATTTGCGCAGCAGGCCATCGCCCCGCACGTTCCTTGCTGGGCCGTGGTGGGCAACGCGGAGTCTCGCGGCAATCTAATCAACTCCCTCCATCTCGACACCGACGAGCTCGAAGCGCATGTGCGCGATCTCGAAACCAAATACCGCTGTGCCGAGCAACGTGAGACGCGCGCCGAAGAATTTCAAACCGGTGACGCGGAGATCGTGCTGGTGGGCTATGGCATCGTGGGCCGCATCTTGAAAGCCGTCACCGCGGAAGCGCGCGCGGCTGGCTTGCGCGTCGGCCTGCTGCGCCCCATCACGCTCTACCCGTTCCCCACAGCGCACCTGCAGCGCCTCGCCGCCACCGCCCGCGAGTTCGTCGTGGTGGAGATGAGCAACGGACAGATGCTTGAAGATGTGCGCCTGGCGCTGAATGGCGCGCGGCCGGTTCGTTTTCTCAGTCGCGTCGGCGGCAATGTGCCTTCCCATGAAGAGGTGCTCCGATTGGTTCGGGAAGTTGCACGAGCGCAGCAGCCGGCGTGGCAGCCCCATGCAAAGGGGGTCCTGATCCATGTCTAACGACCTGCTCTCCGCATACGAAATCGTCCACGCCAAGCCCGATTGCTTCTACCCAGCCTACGAGCGCAAGGGCGAACTGCAGCACCAGACGCACTATTGTCCCGGCTGCGGCCACGGCACTGTGACCAAGATGCTCGCGCGGGCCATCGATGGACTGGGCATTCAAGACCGTACCATCCTTGTCAGTCCCGTTGGCTGCTCCGTTTTCGGCTATTGCTACTTCGATGTGGGCAACATTCAGGCCGCGCACGGGCGCGCTTCGGCAGTGGCTACGGCCGTGAAACGCAGCCGGCCCCAGAGCGTGGTCATCAGCTTTCAAGGCGACGGGGACCTGGCGGCGATCGGCTCGGCCGAGATCCTGCATGCGGCGAATCGCGGCGAAAACATCACGGTAGTTTTCGTCAATAACGGCATCTACAGCATGACTGGCGGGCAGGTGGCGCCCACCACGCTGATCAGCCAGAAAAGCACGACAACCCCCGCGGGACGCAGCGCGGTCAATGAAGGCTATCCCCTGCGCGTGAGCGAACTGCTGGCCACGCTCGAGGCGCCTGTCTACATTGAGCGCGTCGGCCTCGGCGATAACAAGCAGGTCGCGCAGGCCACGCGCGCCATCCTTCGGGGGGTGGAGAACCAGGTGCTCGGCCTCGGCTTCTCGCTGATCGAGGTTCTTTCGCCCTGCCCGACAATCTGGAAGATGACGCCGGTCGAGGCGCAGCGCTGGGTGCGCGAGGAGATGGAGCAGACGTTTCCGCTCGGTGTCTTTCGCGATCGGACGAAAGACGCGCAGCCCCGCCCCTTGCCCGCCTCGCCTCCGGCAGTGAGCGAGATTCCCGCGATCCTCGGGATCCATGACAATGACGGCCCGCGTCCCGCCGCGACCGGCTCCGACGTCAATTTGCAGGTGCGCGCGGCCGGCTTCGGCGGGCAGGGTGTTCTGCTGCTTGGCGAAGTGCTGGCAGAAGCGGGACTCGATGCGGGCCTTGAAGTTTCCTGGCTTCCATCGTACGGACCTGAGATGCGTTCGGGCACTTCGAACTGCCATGTGCGCCTCGCGCGCGACCCGATCGATTCGCCTCTGGTCTCCGCGCCAAACGTTCTCATCGCGATGAACGAGCCCTCGCTCTACAAGTTCGTCGCGACCGTCGCCACGGGCGGGTGGGTGCTTTACAACGGCGAATCGATTCCAGATGGAGTTGTCCGCGACGGAGTAAACGTGCTGGCCGTTCCCTGTACGCAAATCGCCGACCAACTGGGCAACACACGCGCCGCGAACATGATCATGCTCGGCGCGTTGCTCGAGATCAGCGGGGCACTGCCACAGTCCAGCATCGATGCTGCATTACGAAAGCTTGTCCATAACCCGCACTGGATTGAGCTGGATCAACATGCGCTGGAACGCGGCCGCGAGATTGCGCGTCTGGAACGCTGCGCTCATAGTCCGCTCTAGGCCTCGTGCGGCGTTGCACTGTCGGTAGCAGCGATTTCGTCGTCACTGTCGAAGATGTGCCCCATCTTCTCCTGCTTCGTCCGGAGATAGCGCTCGAAGGTTTCCTGCGGTTCCACCTCGGCCGACACGCGCTCTGTCACCGTGACTCCTGCAGCCTCAAGCGCCGCAACTTTCTCGGGGTTGTTGGTCATCAGGCGAACCTGCTTCACGCCGAGCTGCTTCAGCACTTCGGCGGGCAGCTCGTAGGCGCGGCAGTCGGGCGCGTAGCCCAGCTCCACGTTGGCTTCCACGGTGTCCAGGCCCTGATCCTGCAGCTCATAGGCTTTCAACTTGGCCATCAGGCCGATGCCGCGCCCTTCCTGCTGCTCATAGAGCAGAATGCCCGCGCCTTCGGCGGCAATCGTGCGTAACGCCAGCTCCAGTTGCAGCCGGCAGTCGCAGCGCAGCGAACCAAACACGTCGCCCGTGAGGCACTGCGAATGAATCCTGACCAGCGGCGGCGCAGTATGCACGTCGCCCATCACCAGCGCGACCAGTCCTTCCACCTTGCTCCCCGATTGCACACCGTGTTCGCAGCACGGCCGCGGCGACGGCAGCACCCCTTCGAAGCCCAGAATGCGAAAGCTTCCCCACCGGGTGGGAAATGCGGCTTCGGCAGTCTTTCTCACGCTTTCAAATGCCATGGCTCCATTTTACCGGGTGTGGATTTGGCTGCACGACGGGCCGCGGCGCCTGCCTATTTGACGCGCGAGCCGGCCTCTCGCAAACCCTTGCAGAATTGGAGCGGCACCCACAACACGATAGAGTGGTGGGGTGACCGACCGCCTGATTCTCGTAACCCTGCTGGTGAAGCTCGGCGTGGTGGCGTCGGTCGCCAGTGTGCTTGCGCGGGGCAGCACTTTTCGCCGGCTGTTTTTTGCCGAAAATCGCCGCCCGCGTCAAACCCTTGCGCTCCTGGCCTTCTTTCTGGTTCCGCTGACACTGGGCGTTTGGATCCGCACCATCGTTCCGAATTTCCAGGCAGCCGACATTTCGTTCGAGACAATCATCCTTCTCGGTCTCCTCATCGGATCGCGTTGGGCGGTTCTGGGCGGCGTGGTGTTGGCGATCCCCGCGTTGCACCACGGCGAGTATCTCGCGGTGCCCTTCAATGCGGCCCTCGGCCTGCTCGCCGGTCTCCTCGGCCGCATCGTCGACAGGGAAGAGATCTGGTCGTTCACCCCGTTCATCGATCTGAGTCTCTACCGCTGGGTGCGCCGCATTCTGCGCCGCCCGCGCATTGATCGCCAGTTCCTCATGCTCTTTCTCATTGTCGCGGCCGAGGTCTGCCGCGACTGGCTGGCCCACGTGTTTCCCCGCCGCCTCTTTGCGCTGCTCACGCCGGAACTGTGGCTGCAGGCCCTGGTGTGGCTCTCGGCGCCGATCGTGGTCGGCATCGCGCTGAAGGTTTGGAATGCCCTGCGCATCGAGATCAAGCTCGAAGAACAAAAGAGGCTCTTGCTCGAAGCGCGGCTCGATGCCCTGCAGCGCCAAATAAATCCGCACTTTCTGTTCAATACGCTGAATTCGATCGCTTCGCTGGTGCGCGTCAAGCCTGAGCTGGCCCGCGAGATGACCGTGAAACTGGCCAACATTCTGCGCGCGCTTCTGAAGGATCACGACAGCTACGTGCCGTTGAGCGACGAGCTGCGCTTTACCGATGATTACCTGGATATTGAAGTGGTGCGCTTCGGCGCCGACAAGCTGCGCGTCGAAAAAGAAATCGACCCGCGCACCCTCGATGTCCTGGTGCCCAGCATCCTGCTGCAGCCGCTGATCGAGAACAGTATCAAGCACGGGCTGGAGCCGCGCATTCACGGCGGAACCGTAACCCTGCGCAGCAAACTCGAAGGCGATCGCATCCGCATCGAGGTGGCCGACGACGGCGTGGGCATGGGCAATCGGCCGCAAACCGCCTTGCGGCGCACCGGCGCCGGCATCGGCATGAAGAATGTGCAGGAGCGCCTCGAAGTGCTCTACGGCCAGGAAGCGCGTTTCAATGTGGTCAGCAATCCGGGGCGCGGAACGCTGGTCTCCATCGAGATCCCCGCAAGCATTCCCGGCGCAACGTAGACGAAACTACCGCTGCCCGGTGAGTGCCAGCACCGCATACGCCGTGGCGGCATCGCTCATGAACGGGCCGGCATCAGACTTGGGATCGCGATTCTTGTTCAGTGACCAGGCCGTCCAGGCGCCGGTCGTCTTATCCTGGTTCGCGACCAGCCACTGGATGCCGCGGCTCACGTACGAATTGGCGATGTGGTTTGCTTCAAGCGAGACCAGAGCGATTCCCGTGGCATACCCATCCGAGCGCGTCTCGAGCGGGGTATTGTCGCGGCGTTTCCAGGCGCCCAGGTCGGTCAGGCTCCAGCCGCCATCGGCGTGCTGGCGTCCAACGATTTCCGCAATCAGCGTCTTCCGTTGTGCCGGGGTCAATAGGCCAGGAAACTCGGCCGAGGTCCACAACACCACCATCTTGTTGAGCAGCGGTTGCGCCGCGTACGACCGAAGCAGGTAGACGCGCAGCGCGGCAAGATTGCCCACGATGGTGGGATCGTTGCGGTAGTTGTCGGGCGCGCCAGCCACAACTTCTGCCATCATCGCTGCCCAGTAGTATTCCGATTCCTTCGATTCCCACGGCGTGTAGTCGAAGTCCTGCCATACCCACGCGCCCGCAGCGAGTCCGCTGTTCGATTGCAGGGCCCAGGCATTGTCGAAGGCCGCGCGCGTAACGTCGCGCAGATGTCCTTGCCGGGAGTCGTTGCTTGCCAGGATGATCGCGTTGAGCACGGCCTCGGCATTGCGCGACTCGATCTCTTTGCCAGCGCCATAGACTGCGTCGCTGTAGAAAGGCTTCACGTCTTTCCAAAGGCGAACGCGCTTCTCAACGCTCGCCAGCATCGCCGATTCGGCAGCGGTCGGCTCGTCGCCGCGCTCATGCAGCGCTGGCCTGGCTATTGCAAAGGGCGCCTGCGTGTGGCACGAGACGCACAACGTTCCATGGTCTTTTTGCGCACGGTCCCAACCCTGCCACCACACTTCGCGGCTGTCGAGATACTGCGCCGCGGCCGCTCGATTCCAGCTGGATGTGGCTGGCGCATTTCGATCGGCGGCCACGGCTGCCGGCAGAACCAACAGGAGGCTCACCCCCAGGAGCAGGGCTGCTTCCCTCCTTCGGCGCAGTTTGGATTGCATCGGTGCGACCTCGCAAATGGCGCTTTACAGCAGGTCCCTCTTCCATGCCAGCATACGGTGCCCATCCGCGTGCGTCTGCTTTTTTTCGAGAGCAACAGGCCTTCCCTGCCCGTCGGCGGCCCCGGTTCCCGCCGAGTCAACCCCACACCCTGCGTTGCACAGGCTTGCGCGGTATTCTCTCAACATGGTGCGTTTCACCGTGCTCGCGTCCGGCTCCAAAGGCAACTGCGTCGTGGTGTCGGGCGGGAAAACGCGCATTCTGGTTGACGCAGGCCTCAGCTGTCGTGAGCTCTTCAAACGCATGAAGCTCGCGGACGAAGATCCGGCCACCCTCGACGCCATTCTCATTACCCACGAGCACCAGGATCACGTGAACGGCCTGGGCGTAACCGCGCGCAAGCTGGGAATCCCCGTATATTTCACCGAAGGCACGCACCGCGCCTGGATGCGCTGGCTCACCCCGCGGCGCCAGATGACCTACAAGCAATGGCTCCAACAATGCCGTGAGCAGGCCGCTGCGCGCCAGGCCGAAAGTGAAGTGACCGAAGGCGAGCCCGACGAAGCCGATCTGGTGGAGTATGCCGCCGAAACCGCGCCGGCTGCCAGGTGTGAAGTCGCCCCGCAAAAAGATCCCACCTGGCTGCCTTCGGTGCAATACTTCCGCGCCGGCGAGCCTTTGCACATCGGCGACATTGCCGTCAGTCCGTTCACCATTCCCCACGACGCGATCGATCCCGTGGGATTCGTCTTCCAGGCAGAAGGCGTGCGCATGGCTGTGGCCACCGATCTCGGCTATGTTCCGCCTAACGTGAAGGCGCAACTCAAGAAACTCGATCTGCTGCTGCTCGAATCGAATCACGATCTTGAGATGTTGCGCGATGGGCCCTATCCCTGGTCGGTCAAACAGAGGGTTTTATCGCGCGTTGGTCACCTTTCCAACGAGGCTGCAGCGGCTTTTCTTGAGGCCGACTACGACGGCCAGGCCACCTATGTCATCCTTGGCCATCTCTCTGAAAGCAATAATCTTCCGGAGCTTGCACGAGTGACTGCCGAGCGCGCACTCAATGGCCAGGCGAGCCTGCTGGCCAACCGCCTGTTGCTTGCGGAGCAACATCAGCCTCTCTCGCCCGTATCTTTTTGAATAGCTTGCGATAGAATGAATCTAAGAGGTATCCCGTCCAAGCTGTAAGTGCCCGAAGTTCTTCATGGATGGGAGTTTTTGCCGTTTGCGAATCAACCGCGACGAGCAAAGCATCTAAGGTCATGTGCGCGGTTTTATCTGTAAGGTGCGCTCGATCACAGCAATTTGCACGCAACCTCTGGCAAAGTGAGTTCAACCCCCCATGGCAAAAACTCGATGCAATGACAGAGTTGTAGGCGCTATCCTGGCAAGCTGGCGATACGATATTTCCGGCATTTCTCCCGAGATGCGCAAGGATTACGAGCAGCATCTGGTTGAATGCGGCCGCTGCAGCGCACGGCAAAAATTTCATCGCGGCCTCGATGTCAGCCTGTTTGTCCTGAGTGCGCTTTCGGTCTTCTTCTCGGTGTTCGCGCTCGCGGTTTTGATGCACATCAAGCCGCTGGAACATGTGGCCTTCAATCTGGGCCTCGACCAATTCGACATGTATCACATGCTGGTGTCGGCGGCGATTGCCGGAGTCGTCTTCTCGGTGATTGCGTTTGCCCTGGTCATGATGGCGACCCCCGCACCGAGCTATTTGAGCGGAATTGCCGCCGAGCACGCGAAGCTGCTCGAAGAGCGGCTGCCCGACGCGCTGAAATCGCTGCGGCTTCGTTAACGCCCCATCGCCTCCGAACCCCATCGCCTCCGAAATTGCAAAGGCCTCCCGGTGCCGGGAGGCCTTTGTGCGTAAGGCGGCCGAACCCATGTTAGCGGGTTAGCGCGCAGCCACGCGCAGATCGCCGCCGGTCATCTCTTTTGGCAGGCCGAGCTTCAGCAAGGTCAGCAAGGTCGGAGAAATGTCGCGCAGCGAGCCGTCGTTGCGCAACCGGTAGTGTGCGGCTTCTTCGCTCACGTAGATCATCGGCACCGGATTCGTGGTGTGCGCGGTGTGTGGGCCCCCGCTCACCGGGTCAACCATCAGCTCCGCGTTGCCGTGGTCGGCGGTGATGAGCCAGCTTCCGTTTTTCTCTTTGATCGCCTTGTAGATTCGGCCTAGCTGGGCATCGACCGCTTCGACTGCCTTGATCGTCGGCTCTAGCTTGCCCGAATGGCCTACCATGTCGGCGTTGGCAAAATTCGCGACGACCAGGTCGAAGGCGGTATCGTTGACGGCTTTCACGATGGTGTCGCCGATCGCTTCAGCCTTCATCTCCGGCGCAAGGTCGTAGGTGGCCACTTTGAGCGACGGAATCATGGTGCGGTCCTCGCCCGGGAAGGGCGTCTCGATGCCGCCGTTGAAGAAGTAGGTAACGTGCGCGAATTTCTCGGTCTCGGCGACACGCAGATTGCGCAGCTGGTGAGCCGACAGAATGTTGGCCAGAATGTTGTCCATCGATTCGGGCGGAATGACGAGCGGCAGCTCGTAGAGCTTGTCGTACTGCGTCATGCACGTATAGTGCAAGTTCTTGGGAATCTCGGTGCGGGGAATCGTTTCATCGAGTGCCTCCCACGCGTCGAGATCGCGGCCGCCTTTCTTGTTGAGGCCGCTTTCCCTGGCGAGAACCCGCGTGATTTGCCGGGCCCGGTCGGCGCGGAAGTTGAAATTGAGGCACACGTCTTCATCGCGGATCTGTCCGACCGGCTTGCCCACGCCATCGACGACAACAAATGGAATGAGAAACTCATCGGTGACGTCGTTGTTGTAGCTTTCCTTGATGCGCGCCACGGCATTGGCATGCGCGCCCCCCTCGGCCTTGCCCAGCACCATGGCGTCGAAAGCCTTCTTTTCGCGTTCCCAGCGCTTGTCGCGGTCCATAGCGTAGTAGCGGCCGTTGACCGTGGCCAGCTTGCCTACTCCATACTCGCGCATCTTCTGCTCCAGCGCGGCGATGTAGCCGGCACCGGAAGTGGGAAGCGTGTCGCGGCCGTCCATGAAGGCATGCACGAAGACGCGCTCCAGACCGAGCTCCTTCGCCGTGCGCAGCAGCGCGTAGAGATGCTCCTGGTGCGAATGGACGCCGCCGTCGGAGACGAGGCCAAAGAGATGTAACTGCCTTCCCGCCTCGCGCGCATGCTGCATCGCGTTCACGATCGCTGGATTCTTGCGGAACTCACCCGACGCGATCTGCGCATCGATACGGGTAATGTCCATCTGCACAATGCGGCCTGCGCCGATGTTCAGGTGGCCGACTTCGCTGTTGCCCATCTGCCCGTCGGGCAGGCCGACAAAATGCTCCGACGCGCGAATCAAGGTGTTGGGAAACTCGCGCAGCAGCTTGTCGTACGATGGCTTGCGCGCCAGGGCAATGGCGTTGTTTCGGGTTTCGGCGCGGTAGCCCCATCCATCGAGGATGGTCAGGACGAGAGGGTGTTTGGACACGAAGAAGAACCTCGTAATGAGAAAGAAAATGATCTTCTCAAGGATAAACTGCCGGGACCAACCGCTCGTGTGTCGCCTCTCACAGCGGACGGCGATGTGCCAACCAACACAGAGGATGTGCTGATCTTCTAGGATGACAGCCTTATTTGTTAGAGTGACGGTAGTATTGCATCAAGGACAGGCAAGAGCGTAAGCCGCATCGGATCGCGGAGGATTAAACTCAAAGCTCGGAATAATCCCTCGCTCTCCTCGGAGTCACCCATGCCCTATTCCACGCGCGTCCTTTCCAAAGACTCCGATTTTCCGCCGTTTGACGAGCTCGCGCAGTGGGTACACACCGAGCATCCCAAATACAAGTTGACCGTCGAAGAGGGCGACCAAGAGGAATGGGCTGCGCTCCTGCTTTCCGGCAACGACGGTGTCGAGGTCGCGCTGCTCGAACGCATTCCCGTCTTCGATCCCGATGACTTCTCCGAGTTCACCGAAGACCTGGATGACTGCAAACCCGAAACCGGCGTTACCTGGCTCAAGGACTATCTTGTCGAGGTCAGAACCATCTTCGTTTTCCAGCACCTGCAAGGGGCGGATACCGAGGATGGCGGCAATGTGCTCCACGCCCTGCGCGCGCACCTTTGGGAGCGCGGCGACACCATTCTCCAGGCCGACCTCGAAGGCTTTACCAATGAGGACGGCTACCACGTGGTCTGGCAGTTTTCCGATTCTGTTTCAGGCCCGTGGAACATGGCCGTTCTGCAGGACGACACCTGGTATCACTTCACCATGGACCTCGGCGATCCCGATCATCGCGCCGCTTTCCTGAACGGCGACGTGCCCGCCGACCTCTCCGCCATTCGCGCATCCGGGCCGCAAGGCTAGCGCGTCCTATCCCCTCTCGCTCCACGCAAAGCATTTTCCGCTCTCGCAAAACGAACCGCGTCGCCACGTAAAATTCACTGCCCTGATGGCAAATCCCGGTGTGTTCTTCGTCACCGGGGAGCCAGACCTCCGTTCGATAAAATCGGATCGAGGATCCCATACACAATGTCACGAAAGAAACTGATTGCTGCCAATTGGAAGATGTACAAGACGCCTGCGGAAGCCAAGGCGTTTGTCGAGGCCTTTTTGCCGCTGGTTGCCGGCCACTCGCGCGATGAGATCGCACTGTTCCCCTCCCCGGTCTTGCTGCCCACCGTCGTCGCCGGGTGCCATGTGTCGCATGTTGCCGTGGGTGCGCAAAACATCCACTTCGCCGAAGAGGGCGCCTACACCGGCGAAACGTCGGTTGGCCAGCTCAAGGCAGTCGGCGGAACCCACACATTGATCGGGCACTCCGAACGCCGCCAATACTTCGCAGAGACCGACGAGATCGTCAACAAGAAGCTGCACACCGCGCTCAAACACGGGCTCATTCCCGTCGTCTGCGTGGGAGAGGTGCTGGCGGAGCGCGAGGCCGGCAAAACCGAGAGCGTGCTCAAGACCCAGGTCACCGGCGCATTCGCAGGCATCGCCGCCGCGGCAGCCGCCCCCATCGTGATTGCCTACGAACCGGTCTGGGCCATCGGCACCGGCAAGACTGCGACTCCGGAGATGGCCGCGGAGGCCCACAAGATGATCCGCGCCGAAGTGGCAAAGATTTTCAGCGCCGAGATCGCTGGCAAGGTGCGGATTCTTTACGGCGGAAGCGTCAAGCCCGACAATGCGACAGCTCTGATGAGTCAGGCTGAGATCGACGGCGCGCTCGTCGGGGGCGCCAGCCTCAAGCCCGATTCCTTCACCGCCATCGTCAAATATTGATGCTCATCGTTGCTGCGCAAGGCCGCGAATCTTTGTCCGCGGCCTTGCGTTTCATGGCTCATACCAGCAACGACCGAAGCCGCCTCCTCTCTCCTTCCCGCAAGCCGCACCCAGACGTCCCATGGCAATGTCCCGCCGCGCCGGGCGCATGAATCGGCAATCGAGACAACGAAGAACCTGCGTGCAGCCATCTGATTGTCGAGGGGAGATTCATGGCAACCAGGAAATCGGCAAAAAAGAAAACGACCAGCGCGAAGAAGAGCGGCAGGAAGAAAGCGGCCGCGCGGAAGTACTCACCGTCTTCAGCCAGGAACGTCGAGACCGAGATGCGCGAGATGAAGAAAGGAAAGCTCCGCTCCGGCCGCAGCGGCAAGAAAGTCACCAACCCCAAGCAGGCCATCGCGATCGGCCTGTCAAAGGCCCGCAAAGAGGGCAAGAAAGTTCCCAAGAAAAAGTCCTAGCGCGAACGCTTCAGAGCTTAGCGCGGAGTTCGCCGTTTTCCACCTTGGCCTCGAAGGCCTGCGCCTTCATCTCGGGATCATCGGACGCGGCGCCGGTGCGCACGTCGAATGCGTACCCGTGCCACGGGCACACGACACGCCCCTCTTCAATCGTGCCCTCGCCCAGCGGGCCGCCCTCATGGGGGCAGGTGCCATCGAGAACGCAGATGGTTCCATCGACGTTGGCAACGCACAATGCGCGGCCTGACGCGGTCACTTCGCGCACCTCGCCCGCCGCCGGCAATTCAGATTGCGCACAGATGCGCACAAATTCAGACATCGCGATTTCCCCCGAAGAGACAATGCGCTCGCCTGCGGCCAAACGCTCCAATTAGCATAATGGAGTGCTTGCCCGGAGCGAGACAAACTGATGAACAAGCGCGCATCTGCCGCGATGCATGCCCAGACGCGTGCATCCCGCACCGTTAAGCCTCCAACAACTGGCGCCGTCGAGCGACAGCCACCGCCGACCGTCTCGGCGCGCTGGATCGGCAGTGCGCTCCTCGTGGTTCTGGCGGCAGCGGCCCTTTGCGTCTGGGGCGTTCTCTGCCTCATGTTCTGGCAAGGCAGCTGGCAGCTTCTCTATCATCCCACGTCCCGCATTCTGCATACACCGGCACAGGCCAGCGTAGCCTTCGATGAGATCGGTTTCGCGACTACAGAAGCAGGAATCCCTGAGATGCAGGGCTGGTGGATTCCTGCCGGCAGCGGCGCCAAATCGACGGTGCTCTACTTTCACGGCGCCAATGGCAACATGAGCGACACCGTCTCTGCGCTTGCCCGGTTGCACGCTGCCGGGCTTGGCGTGTTCACTTTCGACTACCGAGGATACGGGCAGAGTCACTTCGTCCGTCCCAGCGAGGCGCGGTGGCGGCAGGATGCCGAGTCCGCGCTGCGCTATCTCGAGAACACGCGCCACATTCCGCCTGGCGCGATTGTCGTTGCCGGGGAGGGTCTCGGCGCCGACCTTGCTCTCGAAGTGGCTGCGATGCATCCTGAGTTGGAGGGCGCAATTCTCGATGCCCCGCTTCCAGATCCTGCGCGGCGCATTTTCGAAGATCCGCGCGCAGAGCTCGTGCCGAGCCGGTGGCTCATCGAAGATCGTTGGGGCCTGGATGCCGCTGCTTTCAAACTGAGCATCCCTTCGTTGTGGTTCTGCCGCGCGACAGACTGTGGCATGGCAGGCAAAGCGGCTGACCCGCCTGTGTATGCGCACGTTCAATCGTCAAAGATGCTGGTGCGTCTGACCTCGCCCGATCGCGCGCAGAAGGATGAAGAGGCTGCCTTGGCACGATGGATGGGTGCGTTGCCCGACCGGCGCTGAACGCGATTGCGCTGAACTTAGTTACCGCGGAATGTCGCGGTGGAGTGCTTTGACCTGGTAGCCGGCCTTGCGAAGCCCTTTGGTTATCTCTTCGGCCATCATCACGCTGCGATGCTGCCCGCCGGTGCATCCGAAGGCGATGGTCAGGTAGCTCTTTCCTTCTTCAACATAGTGCGGAAGCAGGTAGAGCAGCAGTTCGCTGACTTTGTGGAGAAATTCTTTGGTCTGCGGAAACTTTCGAATGTAGGCTGCGACCTTCGGATCCTTGCCCGTCTTTTTGCGAAATTCAGGGACGAAATGCGGATTGGGAAGGAAGCGCACGTCGAAGACAAGATCCGCATCGAGGGGCACGCCATTCTTGAATCCGAAGCTCAAGCAGCTCACCAGAAGACGCTTCCTTTTTTCCTCGTTGCCAAAGCGCTGCTGAATCTGCGCGCGCAATTCGTGCACGTTGAAGTTCGACGTGTCGATCAGCGTATCGGCCACGTTACGAATTGGGTCAAGCAGCTGGCGCTCTTCAACGATGGAGCGCTCCACGGTCTCAGATCGGCGCAGCGGATGGGGCCGGCGCGTTTCGGAATAGCGCCGCACCAGCACTGCATCCTGCGAATCGAGGAAAACGACCCGCGTAGGCAGAAGCTGCTTCACCTGCTTGAGAATCTCGGGCAGCCGATCGAGCGTCAGGCCTTCGCGCACATCCACCACGATGGCCGCACGCTCGATTTCGGGGGACTTGCCCACCAGGCTCGCGAACTCGGTGAGCAGTTCCAGCGGAAGATTGTCCACGGCATGGTATCCCAAATCCTCAAAGGATTTGAGAGCCGAAGCCTTTCCGGCCCCGGAAATTCCGGTCACGATCACCAGTTCTTTTTCCGGCTTCTTCATTGCCCCAGAGTGGTCGGCAGGCAGTCGCTTGGAGAGCGTTCGAATCACCTGCAAGGAAGGTATCATGCGCCATCGTACAACGGATCGCCGCGCGGCCGCATCGAGGCAGAACGAAATGAGCGGATCAAGGTAATTGACAAGGGGAAAAAACCGCTCAGTGCACCGTTATGGGACACATCTTGTCAGATGATCCCGCAGCCGAGAGAACCCGTTCGGCTAAGGGATTTCGACCAGTTCCATTTGCCCATCGCGCCGGCGATGAAGCACGAAGAGATCGCCGCCGGGGTTGCGAAAAACGAGCAGGTCGCGATCGCGAAACTCGGCGTCTTTCACCGCCTCTTCAATGCTCATGGGCTTGATGGCAATGGCTTCGGCACTGGCCAAAACGTGCGGCTCAACAATCGCCGCGTTGGCGGGAAACGAATGCACAGCGATGGCCGCGCGTGCTTGCGCCGCAGACGGCTTGCCGTTGCCCGCCATCTCATGCGGCTGAGCGGCCCGCGTTTTGGGCCTGGCCACGGGCGGCGCGGTCAGCACTTTTTCTTCCTTGGGCAGACGCTTGCGCGTCAGATGCCGGTCACGATAACGAAGCGCCTGGTGTTCAGCGTGGGCCAGGGCCTTGCGCAGCGCCGACTCCAGCGAATCGGCTTCTCCCGCAGCAACAATCGTCTGCAGACGGGCTTTCACGGTCAATTCGGCGATCTGCAAGTGACGCTGCGTGCGAAAAATGACACTCGCCGTTGTGGTGCGTCCCAGGATCCGCGCGATGCGGTCCATCCCTTCCTCGGCCTGCGAACGCAGAGCCTTGGAAACCTTCACCTGCCTGGCTGTCATCTCGACTTCCATGCTCAGCCTCCGTCCTCTGATTTTTCGGCGTCCGATCCAGCGACCAGGACCCGGGCGCTCGACCGTGCGTGTCTTTCATGGCCGTGTGTTTCATGCCGATGATAAGCGATTCGGCCTCGCCGCATCGTAACACGGGAAGCAGACTGCGATGCCGGAAACCAAATCGGCAACGAAGGCGGCAACGAAGCGACCTCGAGTCTCACGACGGCACAGAACGAAACGGCGCTCCGGCGCACAGCATGAAGGTTTTCGGCGGAAGAACAAGCACGATGCTGGAACGCACCGCAGCGCATGAGAGGGATTATAGCCACCTCGTCCGGCGTGTAAACAAGACCTGCGTTGCCGAGCGGCGGTGGAATCTCGGACTAGCTAGAGTGTTGCCGAAACCGTGCGGCGCGGCTCATTCGCCGATTGCCAACCGCTCTCGCCGGGGCCGCCCGCCAGCCCGTCACCCACCCGACCATCCGTTTCCTCCGGCACATGGCTCAACGTGCCGTTCCCTGGGATGAAGACCCGGAAGCAGGTAATGCATGCCTCGCCCCGCCGAATGCTGCGGTACGAAATCCGTCCGCTGTATTTCTGCAGGATGCCCTTGCTGATCCACAGGCCCAGCCCGGTTCCTTTGGCCGCCTTGGTGCTGAAGAAGGGCTCGAAGAGGCGCTGCGCATCTTCCGGCTTGATGCCAACGCCGGTGTCGATGACCGAGATGCTGGGCCCGCGCTGCTGCGTGGTCCAGTCCACCACGTCAGCCACATGCAGGCGCAGGACGCCGCCCTGCGGCATGGCCTGAACAGCATTCGAGATCAGATTCAAGAACACCTGGCGCAGCTCGACGGGGAATCCGGTCACATTACTGGCCGTGAGATATTTCTTCTGTAGCTCGATCTTGTTGACATGGAACGAACGCTTTTGCAGTTCCACCACGTCATCGAGCAGCTCGTGGACCCGGATCGGGGCCGGCTGCTTCGACTCGCGATAAAAGCTCAAGGTTTGCCGCGTGATGTGCGAAACACGCGTCAACTCCTGCTCCGCGGCGTCGGCAAAGGTTCGCGCCTCTTTGTCAAGGGAGGGATGATTGCGCAGCAGGTAAAAAATATTCGTGATGGCTGCCAGTGGATTGTTGATCTCGTGGGCGATGATTCCGGCCACCCGGCCCATGGCTGCGAGCTTCTCGCTCTCGCGCAGGGCCTCCTCTGACTTCAGCTGGACAGTAATGTCGCGATTCACTTCGAGAATTTCGTCGCTTTCGCGGTTCATCGTCTTGCGCGACGCCACAATGATTTCGCGGCCGCTCCTGGTTTGCTGCACCAGATTGCCCCGCCAGACTCCCTGCGCCCGCAGCTCATCCTCGACTTCTTCTTTGCTGCCGGGAAAAACCGTCCGCAGCAGCTGGTGTATGTCCTGCCCCATCACTTCTTCCCGATTCCAGCCGTAGAGCGTCTCCGCTCCCGCGTTCCAGAACCGGATCGCTCCCTCAGGATCGCGCACGATGATGGCCTCGGAGGCCAGCTCGAGCAACTCGGCGCGGGTGCGGAATCGCGCCTCACTCTGCCTCAGTTCCTCGGTCCGCTCTCCGACACGCCGCTCGAGCTCGCTGTTCATCTTTTCGAGCTGACGCGTCTTACGATGGAGTTCGACAAAGACGCTGACCTTCGCGCGCAGCACTTCGGGAATCACCGGCACCGAAATGTAGTCGACCGCACCGCTGCGGTAGCCCTGGATCTTGTCGGAATCGGCAAGATGCACGCCGGAGATGAAGATGATCGCCGTCTTCTGAAATCTCGGGTGCTGGCGAATCACATCGGCCAGCTCAAATCCGTCGAGATCGGGCATGCTCACGTCCATCAACACGACCGCAATATCTTTCTTCAGCAGCATGTTCAACGCGTCGCTGGCAGATGTGGCCTTGATGAGGTTTTCGCCCAGTTCCGCAAGGATCACCTCATAGCTCAGGAGCTTGGCTGGCTGGTCGTCCACCATCAGGATGTTGATTTTCTGATCGTCCGTCATCGATCCCCTATTCCTTGCGTCTCGCCAGCCATCCCCTCAAAAATCGCCTCACATCCATCTCGTTGAACAGCAATCGATCGCCGCGAACAATGATCCGTGGCGAAACCGCAGCCTCCTGCTTCAGCGATGCAACCACATGCGCAAAGCCGCAAGCAGCTGTTCCGTGTTGACCGGTTTTGCCAGGTATTCCGAAGCGCCCGCCTCGAGACACCGCTCGCGGTCGCCCTGCATAGCCTTGGCCGTAAGCGCAATAATCGGCAGGCGGCGCAGCGAAGGGTTCTGCCGAATGACCTGCATGGTCTCGTATCCGTCCATTTCCGGCATCATGATGTCCATCAGGACGATCGCCAGATCGGGCGTTTGTTCGATCGTCTCGATTGCTTCGCGTCCAGTCCCGGCCGAAAGCACCGTCATCCCGCGGCGTTCGAGTACGCTGCTCACCGCAAAAATGTTGCGCACGTCGTCATCGACCACCAGCACTTTGCGGCCTGTCAACGCATCGTCGGAGCGATGCAGGCGGTCAAGCATCTGCTGCTTGTTGCGTGGCAGTTCCGAGACGACCCGATGCAAAAACAAGGCCGTCTCGTCGAGCAGCCGTTCGGGAGATTCTACATCTTTGAGCACCACGCTGCGTGCCAGGATGTGCAATTGCGCGTCTTCTTCGGGGGTCAGCTCTCGTCCCGTGAAGACGACCACCGGCACATCTTGCAGTTTGGGCGTGTCGCGCAGCTTCTCGAGCACTTCAAAGCCGGTCATATCGGGCAGGCGCAGATCAAGCACCACGCAGTCGTAGCTTCTGTCTTCGAGGACCTGCAACGCCTTCGCGCCGGAGTCGGCCACGTCGATGTCGATGTCCTCATGTCCCAACAGTTCGCGCGTGCTCAACTGCTCAGCCGGATTGTCCTCGACGACCAGGAGCCGTTTGCGGCGAGGCTGCGAGTATTCCTTGATGCGGGAAAGCGCTGCGTCCAGATCCTCCGGCGAAGTTGGCTTGGTGACAAAAGCGAATGCTCCGCGCGATAGACCGTGATGCCGGTCCTCATCGAGGGTGAGCATCTGCACCGGGATGTGGCGCGTGCGAGGGTCCTGCTTGAGATGGTTCAGCACCGTCCACCCCAGCATGTCGGGCAGAAACACATCGAGAGAGATTGCCGTGGGACGGTATTCCTGCGCGAGAGAAAGAGCCTCTGCGCCCGTCATCGCGCACAGCACGCTGAATCCTTTATCGCGAGAGAGATCGCACAAAACGCGCGCGTAGTGGGGATCGTCCTCCACGATCAGGAGAATCGCATCGCCTTCCTTCAGGCAGGCGCGGTCGTCTTCGACGCGAGGGTCCTGCTCCACCGCGGTCACCGTGGTCACAAAGATTGGATTCGCCGTTTGCGCTCCGCTCTTTTCCGTCTTGGGAACGTTGGGCACCACGGGACCAACGTAGGTCTGCGGCAGATAAAGCGTGAATGTGCTTCCCTGTCCCGGAGAGCTCTTCAGCTGGATCTCTCCGCCGAGCAGGCTGGCGAGCTCACGGCTGATGGCGAGGCCCAGGCCGGTTCCGCCATATTTGCGGCTGGTGCCCGCGTCTGCCTGCTGGAAAGCCTCGAAGATAATGCGCTGCTTTTCGGGCGGGATGCCAATGCCCGTGTCGGTGACGGCGAACGCGATCACCGATCCCGCACCGCTGAGGATGGGATGGTCGGTACTCCAACCGCCCGCTGCGCTTGAGACGGTCATCCTGACGCCACCCTGCTCAGTGAATTTGAACGCATTCGACAGAAGGTTTTTGAGAACCTGCTGCAGACGCTTGGAGTCGGTGACGAGGCTTCGGCCCATGCGCGGATCGGTGGTGACTTCGAAACGGAGCTTGCGGTTTTCGGCCTCGTGCCGGAACGGCCGCGAAACGGCTTCGAGCAGTGCCGCAAAGAAGATATCCTCCGCGTCGACCGAGACGGTACCGGACTCGATCTTCGAAAGATCGAGAATGTCGCTGATGAGGTTGAGCAAATCAGTGCCCGCGCCATGAATCGTGCGGGCAAACTCAACCTGCTTGGCGCTGAGGCTTCCATCCGGATTCTCGGCGAGCTGCTGGCCCAGCACCAGAATCGAGTTGAGCGGCGTGCGCAGCTCATGCGACATGTTGGCAAGAAACTCCGACTTGTACTTGGATGTGAGAGCGAGTTCGCGAGCCTTCTCTTCAAGCGCGCGGCGCGCCTGTTCGATTTCCTGGTTCTTGCGTTCCACCTCGTAGTTCTGTTCGGCCAGCTGCTGCGCCTTTTGCGCCAGCTGCTCGTTGGTCTGCTGCAGCTCTTTCTGCTGGGTCTGCAGTTCCGTGGCCAGCTGCTGCGACTGCTTCAGCAGGCCTTCTGTCTGCATCGTGGCTTCGATCGAGTTCAGCACGATGCCGATGCTTGAGGTGAGCTGTTCGAGGAAAGAGAGATGGGACGCGGTAAACGAGCTGAGGCTCGCGAGTTCGATCACCGCTTTCACGCGATCCTCGAAAAGAACCGGAAGCACGATCACGTTTTTGGGCGCGGCCTTGAAGAGCCCGGAGCGGATGGGAGCGGTCCGCTTGGGCAGCTCGGTAATGAGCATCCGGCGCTTTTCCGCGGCGCACTGGCCCACCAGTCCTTCTCCGTGGCGAACCTCTTTGGCATAACCCTCCGGCGTATCTGCAAACGTGGAAAGCAGGGCGAGGCTGCCGTCCGACGTCGCCGACTCGCCGCCCATCTGGTAGATCACGCCCTGCTGCGCGTTCACCAGCGGCGCCAGCTCTGACAGCACCATGCGGCCCACCGTGGTCAGATCGCGCTGCCCCTGCAGCATGCCGGTGAAGCGGGCGAGGTTGGTCTTCAGCCAGTCCTGCTCGGTGTTGCGGTCGGTCGTGAGGCGAAGGTTGTCGATCATCGTGTTGATGTTGTCCTTCAGCTCCGCCACTTCGCCGCGCGCCTCCACCTGAATCGAACGCGTGAGGTCGCCCTTGGTCACGGCGGTTGCCACTTCGGCAATCGCGCGCACCTGGTTGGTCAGGTTGTCAGCCAGCAGGTTCACGTTGCCGGTCAGATCCTTCCAGGTTCCAGAAGCGCCGGGAACGTTCGCCTGGCCGCCCAGACGGCCTTCCACGCCGACCTCGCGCGCCACCGTCGTCACCTGGTCGGCAAAAGTCGCCAGCGTGTCTGTCATGTTGTTGATGGTCTCGGCAAGCGCGGCCACTTCGCCCTTGGCGTTTACCGTGAGCTTCTGGTTCAGCGCACCGTTGGCGACGGCGGTCACCACCTTCACAATACCGCGCACCTGTTCGGTGAGGTTCGCTGCCATCACGTTGACGTTGTCGGTCAGATCCTTCCAGGTGCCTGCCACGCCCTGCACCTGAGCCTGGCCGCCCAGCTTGCCGTCCGTGCCCACTTCGCGGGCCACTCGCGTCACCTCGGCCGCGAATGCGTTAAGCTGGTCGACCATCGTGTTGATGGTGTCTTTGAGCTCGAGAATCTCGCCCTTCACGTCGACAGTGATTTTGCGCGACAAGTCGCCGCGCGCTACGGCCGTCGTCACCTCGGCAATGTTGCGCACCTGCGCCGTCAGGTTGCCGGCCATCGCGTTCACTGAGTCGGTCAGATCCTTCCAGGTTCCGGCTACTCCCGGCACGTTCGCCTGGCCGCCCAGGCGACCTTCCGATCCAACTTCGCGGGCCACGCGCGTCACTTCGGCCGCGAACGAGCGCAGCTGCTCGACCATCGTGTTCAGCGTCTCTTTCAGCTGCAGAATTTCGCCGCGCACATCGACCGTGATTTTGCGGGACAAGTCGCCGTTGGCGATGGCCGTGGCCACTTCGGCGATGTTGCGGACCTGCGCCGTCAGGTTGCCAGCCATGAAGTTCACCGAGTCGGTCAGGTCCTTCCACGTGCCGGCCACGCCGGGCACCATTGCCTGGCCGCCGAGCTTTCCGTCGGTACCCACTTCGCGGGCCACGCGCGTCACTTCGCCGGCGAATGCGTTGAGCTGGTCCACCATCGTGTTGATGGTGTTCTTGAGCTCCAGAATTTCGCCCTTCACATCGACGGTGATCTTGCGGGAGAGGTCGCCACGGGCCACCGCGGTCGTCACTTCAGCAATATTTCTCACCTGGCCGGTAAGGTTCGAGGCCATCGAGTTGACCGAGTCAGTCAGGTCCTTCCAGGTTCCAGCCACGCCGGGCACGTTAGCCTGGCCGCCCAACCGGCCTTCGGTGCCGACTTCGCGCGCCACGCGCGTCACTTCGCCGGCGAACCGGTTCAGCTGATCCACCATCGTGTTGATGGTTTCTTTCAACAACAAAATCTCGCCGGAAACATTCACCGTGATCTTCTTGGAAAGGTCACCGGTCGCGATGGCCGTGGAGACTTCGGCGATGTTTCTCACCTGGCCGGTGAGGTTCGAGGCCATGGAGTTCACGTTGTCGGTGAGGTCCTTCCACGTACCTGCCACGCCGGGCACCTGCGCCTGGCCGCCCAGCTTACCGTCGGTGCCCACTTCGCGCGCCACGCGCGTCACTTCGCCGGCGAACCCGTTCAACTGGTCCACCATCGTGTTGAGCGTGTCTTTCAGCTCGAGAATCTCGCCCTTCACGTCCACCGTGATCTTGCGGGAGAGATCGCCGCGGGCCACAGCCGTTGCCACCTCGGCGATATTTCTCACCTGCCCCGTCAGGTTCGAGGCCATGAAGTTCACGTTGTCGGTGAGATCTTTCCAGGTACCGGCCACCCCCGAGACTTGCGCCTGGCCACCCAGCTTGCCGTCGGTGCCTACTTCGCGGGCCACGCGCGTCACTTCGCCGGCGAACGCGTTCAGCTGGTCCACCATCGTGTTGATGGTGTTCTTCAGCTCCAGAATCTCACCCTTCACGTCCACCGTGATTTTGCGGGACAGGTCGCCTCGGGCCACCGCGGTCGTCACTTCGGCGATGTTTCTCACCTGGGCCGTCAGGTTGCCGGCCATCGAATTCACCGAATCGGTCAAGTCCTTCCACGTACCGGCCACGCCGGGCACATTAGCCTGGCCACCCAGGCGGCCCTCGGTGCCGACTTCGCGCGCCACGCGCGTCACTTCGCCGGCGAACCGGTTCAGCTGGTCCACCATCGTGTTCAGTGTTTCTTTCAGCTGCAGGATTTCGCCGCGCACATCCACCGTGATCTTGCGCGACAGATCGCCATTGGCGATGGCCGTCGCCACTTCGGCGATATTTCTCACCTGGCCCGTGAGGTTTCCGGCCATAAAGTTCACATTATCCGTGAGATCTTTCCAGGTGCCGGCTACACCGGGCACGTTGGCCTGGCCGCCGAGTTTTCCTTCCGTTCCGACTTCGCGCGCCACGCGCGTTACTTCACCGGCGAATGCATTCAGCTGATCCACCATCGTGTTGATCGTGTCTTTGAGGGCCAGGATTTCGCCCTTCACGTCGACCGTGATCTTGCGAGAGAGGTCGCCGCGCGCGACGGCAGTTGTCACTTCGGCGATGTTTCTCACCTGGGCCGTCAGGTTTCCGGCCATGGCGTTCACTGAGTCAGTCAGGTCCTTCCACGTGCCGGCCACACCGGGCACCACCGCCTGGCCGCCCAGCTTGCCGTCGGTTCCCACCTCGCGCGCCACGCGCGTCACTTCCGATGCGAACGAGCGCAGCTGATCCACCATCGTATTAATGGCTTCTTTCAGCTGCAGAATTTCGCCGCGCACATCGACCGTGATCTTGCGCGACAGATCGCCGCTGGCCACCGCCGTCGCCACCTCGGCAATGTTTCTCACCTGGCCTGTGAGGTTTGAGGCCATGGAGTTCACGGAATCCGTGAGGTCTTTCCAGTTCCCCTCCACGCCGGGCACCACCGCCTGCCCACCCAGCTTGCCGTCCGTTCCCACCTCGCGCGCCACGCGCGTCACTTCAGCCGTGAAGACGCCGAGCTGCTGAATCATGGTATTGACGATCGTGGCGGAACGCAGGAATTCGCCTTCGAGGGGACGACCGTCGACATCGAGCCGGACAGTCTGGGTCAGGTTGCCTTGCGCCACGGCGGCGATCGCGCGGGTCACTTCGTTGGTGGGACGCAGGAGGTCTTCGACCAAGGTATTGACCGAAGTTTCCATGTCAGCCCAAGCGCCTCGCCCGCGCTCGACACGAATCCGCTCGCGCGTCTTTCCCTCCTTGCCCACGGCCAGACCAACGCGCTGTAACTCGCGCGCCATCTGCTCGTTGGCGGTTACAATTTCATTAAAATTATCAGCTATTTTTCCCGGCAATCCCGTCCAGGTTACGGGAAGGCGAACGCTGAAGTCCCCATTCTTCATGGTCTGGAGACTCTGCAGCATCGCGGCCATGTATTCGGAAAGTGGATGCTCTGAACCGTTAGAAGGAAGGTGGGGCGGCTCGTCCTGCGCGTTGACAGGCTGCGGAGCAAGAGTTTCCATGTACACGACCTCGTGCGTGGCGATTCGTTCAATTAGCGCCGTCAGCGGACCCGGACGTGGAGGTGCTTTCTAAAGGCCCCCTGGGGAATCCAACACCATCCTGTACGCGCAGCTTAAGGAGGGATGCGGCTGGGAAACAGTTGGTTGTCTTCGGGCAGAAGGAATTGGCGGGGTCGGAATCTTCGGTAATCCGCGTGCGGGAACCCGTTGGACTCTAGAGCCTGTTATGAACTTTCCCGCAGTCGGCGCTGGGCGCCAATTTTTCTCAGTTCGCGAAGCGAGGAGTGACACATACCGGGTGTCTGTGAGCGACAAGCGACAAAGAAATGAGGAAAATTGGCCCCAGCCCGAAGGGTTGCGGCGTAAATCGCGCCATACTTTGTTGTCGTCCTCGTCGATGGTCCCGCCAGAGCCCTTCGGGGTCCGCCTGGTCTGGCGCGATTTTCGCTCGCAACGCCGACCGCGCGAAAGTTCATAACAGGCTCTAGGCGTCGCGACGGCGCCGCTGGTGGGTGGAAGGAATGTTCAAGTCTTCGCGATATTTGGCGACCGTCCGCCGCGTGAGCTGGATCCCCTGTTGCTGTAGAACAAGGGCCAGATGATCGTCGGTGAGAGGGTGCCGCGGGTCTTCCTCTTCGATCAGCTTGCGCACCTTGCGCTTGAGAACCAGCAACGGCGTGTCGGCGCCCTCGGGCCCGTTTGAGCCTTCTGAGAAGAAGAAGCGCAGTTCGATGACCCCTTGCGGCGTGTGCGCATACTTGTTGGCGACGGCCCGGCTCACCGTCGAGGGATGGACGCCAATCTCTTCGGCGACTTCTTTGATCATCATGGGCCGCAGCGCCTCAATCCCCTGGTCGAGAAAATCCTGCTGGCGGCGAACGATCACTTCGCAGGTACGCAGAATCGTGCTCTTGCGCTGGGCGATGTTGCGCATCAGTTGGAGCGCGGAGCGGAACCGCTCCTTCACGTACTCCTTCACTTCCTTCTCGGTGTTTTCCGAGACCAGCATGCGCCGATAGCGCTGGCTGAGGCGAAGGCTGGGCAGATCCTCCTCGTTCATGGTCACCACCCATTCCCCGCCGCGCTTCACAAACACCACGTCGGGCTCGATCAGGCGCGTCTGCTCGCGGTTATACACGCGGCCCGGGCGCGGATCGAGGGTGCGAATAAACTCCACGCCGGCATGGGCTTCTGCGGGTGTCACTTGGACGGCGCGCGCCAGGTCCTTCACATCGCGTTTCTGCACCAGGCTCAAGTACCGGTCTACGATCATTGCCGCTACTTCCATGCTGCGGCGGCGCTCCTCGAGTTTTTCGTCGGCCTGGGCGCGGAAACTGCCGTGCGGATCTTCCACCTCATCTTCGCCGCTGTGGACATAGACCTGCGCAAACTCGCGCTGGTGGGCGGCAATCTGGATCATCAGGCACTCGCGCAGATCGCGGGCCGCAACTCCGGCAGGGTCGAGGCTTTGCACAAGCCCGATCCCGCGCTGCAGCCGCTCCAGTGCCGCTGGCGCATCGAGACCGTGATTCTCTGGAAACTGGCGAAACGCCTCTGCCAGTTCGCTGTCTGGAACGGTGAGGTAGCCGTCTTCGTCGAGATTTCCAACCACGAAGTCGGCAACCTGTTCGAGCTCGGGGGTAAGGCTGACCGAGCCGAGTTGCCACAGCAGATGATCGGAAAGCGTCGTGGGCTGCGAAAGAAAGTTTTCGAAAGAGGGCCTTTCGCTCTCTTCAAACTCCGGCTGGGTGCGATAGCCCGGATCGAGATATTCCTGAAAGTAGGAACCGAAATCAACCTCATTGAACGAATCGTTCGGCGGCGCCGCAGCTTCGGTTGTCCCCTTTTCCAGTTGCTCAATGCGCTCCGCGCGCTCCTGGCGCTCCTCCTTGCCGGCCACCTCGTCGAGCATCGGGACCGATTCGTCGATCTCCTCGAGAACGGGATTCTCGACCATCTCGGCGTCGATCATTTCCTTCAATTCGAGCTTGTTGAGCGCAAGAACGCTTACCATCTGCATCAGGCCCGGGGTGAGGACCTGGCGTTGTGCCACCTTTAAACTCAACCTCGGCTGCAACAACGCCATGGAACGCTCGATTCCTGTTCTCTTGAATACAAAGTGTAGTCAGAAGGGAATACGTCCGCGGACGGAACCCTCATCCCGCTGGCTTCTTCTCCCAAATTGTTTCCCAAATTGGGTAGATCCTGCTCGGGAGTCTACTTCCGGATCGCTGCCGCGGGCTACACCCTTCGCGGAATTGACCGTGCACCGTTGGTACGCCCTGCTTCCCGATCCCCTCGTCCCCAAGCAACCCCATTAGCTCAATGAGAACCCTTCGCCCAGATAGACGCGTCGTACCTCGACGTCGTTTCCCAGCTCATGCGGGGTTCCAGTGCGAAAGATCTTCCCTTCCGCAATGATATACGCCCGGTCAGTCACGCTTAGCGTTTCCCGCACGTTGTGGTCCGTAATCAGGATCCCGATGCCGCCGGCTTTCAGGTCGAAGATGATCTTCTGCAGCTCCAGCACGGCGATGGGGTCGATGCCGCTGAAGGGCTCGTCGAGCAGGATGAAGTTCGGCTGAATGCACAGGGAGCGTGCGATCTCGACACGGCGCCGTTCGCCGCCCGAAAGCGCATAGCCCCGCGTGGTGCGGATATGGGACAGATTGAGCTGATGAATCAGCCGATCGGCCCGCGTGCGCCGCTCCCGATTTTCGAGCGGTTGGGCCTCCAGCACGGCAAGAATGTTCTCTTCGACGGTCAGCTTGCGAAAAACCGAAGGCTCCTGCGGCAGATAGCTGATTCCGAAGTTGCGCGCGCGCAGATACATCGGCGTGCGCGTGATGTCGGTTTCGTCTACCCGCACTGATCCCGTGTCGGGGGGCACCAGGCCGACGATCATATAGAAACTCGTCGTCTTGCCGGCGCCGTTGGGGCCCAGGAGCCCAACCACTTCGCCGCGGGAGATCTTCAGGTTGACCCCGCGCACAACCTGCCGCCCCTTGTAGGTTTTGCCGATTCCCTCAGCGATCAGTGTTTGCATCAAGCTCCGTAATACTCAGACCGCTCATTCCCGTTTTATCTCCGTGCCCATCCTTTCGCCTTTTCAATGGCGAAAGGGTGGCGGGATGCGCAAGCATAAGCGCGAAATCGCGCGGTTAGAGCGCTCGCCATCTCACTGCCGTTTCGGGGCCGTGGTGTCGGTCGTGGTCGCGCGCCCGTCGCCTTCGACATTGACGCTATCATCGCGGCTATTGAATCTCAAAGCTCCGCCGGTCACGGTACCGCGGGCGGGATCGGTCATGCGCGGTGGCGCCGCGGCCGTCCCGGTCAGCACGTATTCTCCGCTCTGGCTGGAATAGGCAAGCTGCTCGCCCGTTCCCCGGCGGCCCTGGGAAACGACCCCGACCTGCCCCTGCGCAGTCATCGTATCTACCTGTGCCGAGCCCCCCTCGCGGGCCGCATGATTGCCGGGCGGAAGCAGCGTGAGCTCCAGTGCGCTCGAGCGAATCGTGGCATCGCCGGTTTCGGCTACCGCGGCGCCCACCGCCCCGCCCTGCATCCACGCCTTGCGCTCGGCCGCGGAATACTTCAAATCGCCGCCGCGCACGCGAATCACGGATGGCGTATCGGACTTGCCGACCTTGCCCTGCCCCAGGGTGCTGGCACTCAACAGCACAACACGCACCGGCTCGGCAGGGTTCGCTGTGCGGGCGACCAGCGTCTCTTTGGTGCGATCAAGCACCAGAACCGGTGCCGCCACCGAGTTGGCCTCTTGCCACAGCCGCACATTCCCGCGAAACGTTGCCTCGCCGGTCTGCGGATGAAGCTGCGCTTCAGCGGCCACGATGTGAGCCGGCCCCTGGCCCCCGAAACCGGGCCCTTTTGTCGCGCGCGCATCCGGCTTGATTCCAGGGTTGACAGCATCTCCAAACCAGGTCGCCTTCACGTCGCCGTGCGCAAAGGCATCGTCGGTGGCTCGCGCCACGTCGATCTTGTCAGCGGTGAGCTGCAGGCCGCCATTCTCTACGCGCGGACTCCCCGTAAGGTGCAGCCACTCGCCAGACCCCGCGTAGTCGGCACGCGCGGCCGTAGCCTGCAGCGGGGGCGGCGCGGGTGCACCTGGTTTCGCGGCGCGCTGCTGGAAAAGGACGACGTTCCCCGTCACGGTTGCCGATTCGATCTCCGAACCGCCAGCCGGATTCCCGGCCTTCTGGCTCGCCGTCGTTGCATCGTCACGCCGGCGCGTATCGAAATGCGCTTCCAGGCGATCGCCGCTGGTCGTTTGCCGCGTCCCCGTTTCGCTCGTCTGCTCCATCCGCGCGTGGCCGGTCCCGATCATCGCGCTCAACGCGGAATCCGGGCCGAAGGAGCCCTTCACATCGTCCGCCAACATGCGGGCGTGGGCAACGGCGTCTTGGAGACCGCGGCTCTCGCTCGTGACCACCACACCGCCCGTTCCGTGAATTGAATCGAGCGCCAACTGTCCTTTGCCCACATCCCGAAAATCGAGGTCGGCAACGGGAGAGGTCCAATCCCGCTCAACATGGACAGGGCCACGCGCCGAATCTGTGTCCCGGTTGCTGACGAAGTGTACGTTGCGCTCGAGATGCGCCTGGCGCAGCAGGCCCTTCTGGTCAAACTGCAAATCCGCCGTCGGCGCGCTTCCGTGGAGCGTGCTGCCATCGCGCGTGGAATCGATCAGCACGCCGCCTTCGAGGTGACCCGCGCGCGGCTGGTTGTCGTCGTCGAACTCGAGATGACCGGTCGGCGCCGTAAGACGGCCGCCGTTGGATGTGGTCAATTCGAGACCATGCGAAGCATCGAGTTGAACGGCGGTTCCATCGTCGCGAAAAAGAACCGACGCATCGGCCGTGCGCGCCCCACCGTTACGGAATCGAGCCGTAGCCGACTGCAGGCGGCAGACATTTGTGTCGCGATCGAATTCGGCATGCTGCGCCTGCAGATGAATTGGGTCGGCGCCCCGCTGGCTATTCAGTTCCACCGCGCGATCCAGCACCAGGGTTCCATTCTGCGAATCGTAAGACGCACCCATCGAACTGCCGGAGCCCTCCGCAAGGTCAAAGTCCACGTGCTCGCCGGTCGACGCCACGCCGCTGCTTTGATCGAACGTCAATCCGCTGGTGCGCACGTGAATCTGATTCTGATCGTCACCTGGGGGAGCCGCAGGGGCTGGGACGGCCTTGGCGCGCCCAGGCTTCTTGACCGGCTGATTCGGCTTGAGCGGCGCCGTGTTGCCCTTCGGGCGGCTCAGGGTGATCTCTACCGGTCCCGCAGCCTTGGCAACGCCCGACTGCTGGTCGTACTCGAACTCCGACCCTTCGATGCGGTCCGCCGCGCCGCTCTTCGGATCGTACATCTCGATTTTCACGATGTGCAGCCGATAGCGATCGTTCTTGAGCTGTTCCACTTTCGAAGCCGTGATGCGAAATGTCGCATGGCCGGCGTGAAATCCCGCCTGCGTAAAGCCGTTCGCTTCCTGCTGAATATCGATACCGAGCTTCTTGGGCAAATCGCGGCGATTGAACGGGCTTCTCCATCGGCCGAGAGTCAGAAAGACTCCGAGGGCGATAATGAGCGTGACCCCGGCAATCAGCACCGCAGTTCGAATCCGCTCAATCGTAATATGCACGCTCAGTTCCCCATGCCGAGCCGTGCCACCAGCCGCTGGGCGAGGCTCTCGCCCAATTCGCTCCACAAGAGTCGCGCCGTGGCGCCCGATTCCTTTTCGATCGCGGCCGCCAGTTCAATCAACTGGCGCACATTTTCTTCCACGTGCCGGTCCGCAACCGCATCGAGGTCGGCATCCTCTTCGAGAAACGCCGCGTCGCTGCCGAAATCGATCCGGATGTGGCCCTCCTGCTCGTAGGTTCCTTCGTCAAAGAGCGGTCCAAATCCCGTCACCCGCACCAGCCTCGGCTCCCGCGCCCATCGCGCCACCTGCGGCGGAGCCAACTCTTCCAATTCCCACAAGCTCCAGGCAATTTGAAACTCGTATGCATCGTCGTCGTGGAGCAGTTCAAGAGCTTCCTCTACCACCTGCTTTGGCTCTGCGCCGCGTTCTCCTAGCCCATAGACACGCTGAAAAATGGGCGTCTCGCTCCAGCTGACCGGCCAGACCGTGGCGGAATAGATGCGCGCCTCTCCGCCATGGACGGCGAAGGTGCCGAGAACCGCCGTCAGCTTGTCGACCAGAGAAGGCAAACGCAGATTGGGGTACCAGAGGCTTAGATACAGTGAATCGGACATCTCTTTGATTTTAGACGCCGCGGCGCCCATGAAGATGCGCAGACTCAACCATGGCGGCGACGTTCGGGCGATTGGCCCGTCAGGCGATGACGATCTCGCTGAAGTCGGCGATGCTGGAAAAGGCGCGCAGCACCTGATCAATCAGGGCCAGATGAGCTCCGCGCAGGGTCGGATCAGGATCGAGCACCATGACCTTATCGAAAAAGGCATCGACCGCAGGGCGAAGCGTCGCAATGAGAGCCAACGCGTCCCCGTAGGCCCGTACCTTGCGCAGTTCTTCCACCTTCGGCGCGAGCGCTGCAGTCGCGTCTGCGAGTCTTTGCGCTTCCTTGGCCAACTTCACGCCAGGAGCCGCCTGGATCGCGAAGCCCTTCTCTTCGGCCTGGCGCAGGATGTTCTTGATGCGCTTGAAGGCTGCGGAGATCGCGATGAAGTCGTTGGATTCGCGCGCTACGCTCAGTTCTTCGGCACGAGCAATGGCGTCGCGCACGTCGTCGGCGCCGGAAACAAGAACCGCGTTGACCACATCGTAGGCGAAGCCGCGCACGTCCTTGAGATAGAAGTGGAGGCGCTCGCGCAGGAAGGCGGAAACCTGGTCGTAGCTCGCACCCTCGGCGCCGGAGGCCGTCAGGATGTCCGTCAAAGTCAACGGCAGTTCCGATTCAGCGAGAATCTTGACGATCGCATTCGCTGCGCGGCGCAGGGCAAACGGGTCCCTGGAACCAGTGGGCGCCATGCCAATGCCGAACATCGCCGTGATGGTCTGGATGCGGTCGGCAAGCCCCAGAAGCTGGCCCTCAATCGAGACAGGAATGTCGTCTTCGGTCGACGCAGGCGTGTACTGCTCGTAGATCGCCAGAGCCACACGTTCTCCCAAACCCTGCGTCCGCGCGTAGAGCCCACCAATGATGCCCTGCAGCTCGGTGAATTCTTTAACCAGTTCGGTGGTGAGGTCGGTTTTCGACAGTTCAACGGCCTTGAAGAGAGCCGCTTCGTCAAACACAACGCCAGCGTCTTTGACAGCCCTGGAGAGTTTCCTTGCTATTCCGAGATTTTCTTCCGTCTTCCAGGCATAGCTGCCCAGCTCTTTCTGGAAGGTCACGGCCTTCAGGCTCTCGACACGCGCCGTCAACGGCGTCTTCTGATCGAAGTCCCAGAAGAAGCGCGCGTCTTTGAAGCGGGCCCGCAGCACGCGCGCATTGCCGTGGCGAATGATCGCGTAGCCTTCCTCATCGACCTGCGTGTTGAGCACGGCGAGAAAATGCGGCGCGAGTTTGCCGTTCGCCTCCTCGACCGCGAAGTACTTCTGGTGGTCGCGCATCACCGTGACCAGCACTTCCTCAGGCAGCGACAGATACTCCGCTTCAAAATCTCCGAGGATCACCGACGGCCACTCCGTCAGGTGCAGCACCGTCTCGACCAGGGCCTCGTCTTCGCGCCAGCGCGCGCCCGGCACCGTGCGTGTGGCCTTGTCGAGCGCCTTGCGGATCTGCTCGCGCCGTTCCTCCACATCCACCGCAACGAATGCTTTGCGCAGAACGGCGGCGTATTCTTTTGCAGAAGGTAAAACCACGGATTGCTCGCCGTGGAGAATGCGATGCCCGCGGCTCGCATTCCCTGCCGCGATTCCGGCAATCTCCAGCGGAACTACATTCGCGTCGAGCAGCGCCACAACCCAGCGCACCGGGCGTACAAAACGCTCGGGCTTGCCCGCTCGCCAATACATGTTCTTCGCCCAGTAGACACTCAGAAGTTCCTTGGGAATCTCCGCGGCAAGCACCTGCGATGCCGCCACTCCCTTGCGCTTGATAGTCGCGCCCACATACTCGCCTTTGGGCGTATCAATTTTCCGAAGCTCGGTAACCGCAACGCCGGCCTTCTTGGCAAACGCTTCTGCGGCCGCAGTCGGCGCGCCGTCTTTGAAAGCCACTTTCCACGACGGGCCTGTGAGCTGTTCCTGGGTATCAGCCTGCGCGGCGAACACGCCATCCACAACGACGGCAAGCCGGCGCGGCGTGGAATATGTCTGTGCCCTGGCGCCGGGATGCAGCAGGCGCTCGCGGGTCAGCAAATCGAACACACGACGCCCCAGCTCCGCCTCAGCCCCGGCAATCATGCGGGCGGGAACTTCTTCTAACCCGATCTCCAGTAAAAACTCCGGCATACTCTCAGTTCTTTCCGCGTTTCTTTGTGTTCCTTCGATCGAAGAGTGATCGCTGCCCTCGTGATCTTGTCAGGCTTCCTGCTGGCGCGCATGCGCCTTCGCAACACCGACAGCCAGCGCGCGAATGCGCCCGATCACCCCGACGCGCTCCGTCACGCTGATCGCGCCGCGCGCATCCAGAATGTTGAACAGGTTCGAGCACTTGAGCGCCAGCTCGTAGGTCGGCAGCAGCGGAAACCGGCGCTTCTCGACCGCGGGGGCGCTTTCACTTTCCATCAACGCATTGGCGCGGTCGAGCAGAACCTTTGCCTCCGCTTCGTAGAGATTGAAGTGCTCCCACAGCTTCGCAACATCGGCTTCTTCAAAGTTATAGACCGAGAACTGCAGTTCCTCGGCAAGCCGCACCTCGCCATACTTCACGGCAACGCCGGTCCCGGGATCACGCGCCCAGACGATGTCGTAGATCGAGTCCACATCCTGCAAAAACTGCGCGATGCGCTCCATGCCGTACG
This sequence comes from Occallatibacter sp., assembly GCA_036520995.1. Lineage (GTDB taxonomy): Bacteria > Acidobacteriota > Terriglobia > Terriglobales > Acidobacteriaceae > Telmatobacter. The sequence goes on along the minus strand of DATDIQ010000014.1, from coordinate 90,699 downwards.
TCAACTCGGCGCAGATGGGATCGAGATCGAGCCCACCGCACTGCTGGAAGTAGGTGAACTGGGTGATCTCGAGGCCGTCGAGCATCACTTGCCAGCCGACGCCCCAGGCGCCCCCCGCGGGCCACTCCCAGTTGTCCTCTTCGAACTTTATGTCGTGTTTGGTGAGGTCTATGCCGAGCGCTTCGAGCGACCGCAGGTAGAGCTCCTGCACATTCACCGGCGGCGGCTTCAAAATGAGCTGAAACTGCGTGTGCTTGAAAAGCCGGTTGGGGTTCTCGCCGTAGCGGCCGTCCGCGGGTCGCCTCGAAGGCTGCGCGTAGCCAACCTTATAGGGTTTGGGGCCGAGCACGCGCAAGAACGTCTCCGGGGCCATCGTGCCTGCGCCCACTTCGACGTCATACGGCTGCTGCAAAATGCACCCGCGCTCAGCCCAAAACGACTGCAGGCGGAAGAGCAAATCCTGGAAAGTAAGTTCAGTTGGCTTGAGTGAAGAAGTCACTGGGGTTGCCGGCACACACGACTCTCTTGTTTCGGGACTAGTCTCTTATCTTAACAGCCATTTCTCGCTACTTCGCGAGCCGCGCCAGCGCTTCGGCAGTGCGCAACTTGCGCTCCAGGTGCCGCTCCAGAGACTGCAACGTGAAGCGTCGCAAGTCCTGCGCGCGCCGGCGTGTCCACGGCTCCGCCGCAAAGACGGCAACGGGGCCGCGCAACATGCGCTGCGCGAGCTGCAGCGAATCGCCCGACAATTCGCTCGCATTGCCGTTGCGATGCACGGCGCAAAAGAGCCCGTCGGCATAGGCATTGAAGCTGGCCTCGTCGGGGCGCAATACTTCGCCGCACGCCGTGCAGTGCGCAACATCAGGCAGCAGCCCCATCAGGCGAGTCATCCATAACTGGAAATAGGTAAGCGCCATCCACGGATTCTCGACGGTGGTCTGCTCGAGCACCGAGACCAGCAGGCGAAAGATGACTTCTTGCGGGTCATGTTCGGGCAATGCCTGATCGAGCACTTCGGCAAAGAAACTCAGCACGCACATCCGGGTGTGGTCGACGGGAGCCGAGAGCGGCGAGCGAATGATCTCCAACTGGTCGAGCCGCACCAGTTCCTGCCGCGGCCGCTCCACAAACCAGGCCCGCGCCAGGGTCATAGGCTCGAGAGCTCCGCCGAAGCGCTTGCGACTCCTCAGGGCGGCCTTGGCCGTTCCCTTCATGCGCCCGTAGTCGCGCGTAAAAAAGCTCACAATCAAGTCGGTCTCATGCAGCGGCCAGGTGCGTAGCACCACCGCTTCTGACGTAAGCGCGTTCATACGCTCTCATCATCGCATTGAGGCGGGGATGCGATGAGGTTGGCTGTTACTGCGGATAGGGGGCCGGAGTGTCTGCTTGTCGATTCGCGGACGTTTGTCTTCAGGTCAAAACTGCGCAACGACGACAAGCAATCCACGTAAAAGAAAAACGCGCACCCGGACCCACCGAGTGCGCGCTTTTAGAAATCTCGATACGTCAGCGGCCGAAGTGTGCGGCGTTCTTCTCGGTAAAATGCGCCCACTTCTCCGGCAGATCGTCCAGCGCGAAGATCGCAGAAACCGGGCAGGCGGGAACACACGCGCCGCAATCGATGCATTCGACCGGATCGATGAACAACTGGTCCGTCTCGGCGAAGCCGCCTTCGTCCTTCTTGGGGTGGATGCAATCGACGGGACAAGCGTCCACACAGGCGGTGTCCTTGGTGCCGATACAAGGTTCTGCAATCACATAGGCCATCGTGAATTTCTCCGGAAAGGTTTCTTCTCGACGCTGATAGTAGCACAGGACCCCCAAAGGGCGACCCGGCGCCGCAGTCCTGCGTTTTGCTATGCGGTAACAAAACGAATTGAAATCAAAAGTGGGAAATCGGACCGGAATCCTGATCGCGCCCGAAGCCAGTCAGGCGATCGAGTTCGATCACCCCTTTGCGGCGCTTGCTCGCCGCTCGGCTGCCCATTCGGCCGGCGTGGGAATCGGCGCCAGATCGCGCCCGGCAAGCATGTCCCGAAAAAGCGCCAGCAGTTCGCCATCAATCAACCCGTTCGATGCCAGAATCTCGCGGCTGTCGATGCGGTAGTGTCCGCCGGAAAAATCGGTGACACTCCCGCCCGCTTCTTCAACCAACAGGATCCCGGCGGCGGTGTCCCACGGGTTCAGGTTGAACTCCCAAAAAGCCTCGAGCCGCCCCGCAGCCACATACGCCAGATCCAGTGCAGCCGATCCCGCGCGGCGCACGCCATGCGAGCGCAACGTGAATTCCTGATAGAAGTGAATATTCGGGCTGGAGTGCCGCTTGCGGCTGGGGAACCCCGTCGCCAGCAGCGATTCGGCAAGTCTCGCATTCGTAGAGGCGTGCATGGGTTTGCCGTTGAGTGTGGCGCCTGCGCCCTTCTCCGCGGTGAAGAGCTCGTCGCGCAGCGGGTCGTAGATGACGCCGGCCACCAGAGTGCCGTCTTCGTCGGGACCGAGGCCGGTCGGCCGATGCTCCAAACCCATCGACACGCAAAACTGCGGAAATCCGTGAGCAAAGTTCGTCGTTCCGTCGAGCGGATCGACATACCAGCGATACGCACGATCCAGCCCCTCGCGGGTTCCCTCTTCGCCAAAAACGCCGTGGTCGGGAAAGATCTCAGCCAGGCGGGCGCGAATCAACTTCTCGACGGCGCGGTCCGCCACGGTCACCAGATCCACGTCGCCCTTGTATTCGGTCTCAACGCCGCGTGCAAAAAACTCGCGCAAACGGTCGCCAGCCTCGCGGGCAATTTCAGTTGCTTTGGGAACCCAGGTCAATCGAGGCGTACCGGAAGACTCATGCCTCACTTGGCCGCCCCGTCGTTTTCTGGCTTCCCGTTCTTCGACTTCTGTTGAATGTATCGGCGGCCAACCTCGGTGATGCTCTGGATCTGGTGCTTGTAGATGAAGAGGTTGGGCTTGCCCTCGCGGGTCAGCCGCAGCATGCCGTCATCGAAGTATTCGATCCAGCCGCGCACGGTCTCTCCATCGCAAAGCTTGACGGTTACGGCCACCTGCCGGTCGCTGAGCGAACGCAGATACAACGCTTCCTGGCCGGTCTCCCCGGGCGGAGGGGTCTTGGAGCGCCGGTGCGAAGACAATGGCGGAGTCATAATTTGATTTTAGATGCGGAATGCAGGCGCCGCAGATCAAAACCTCTTCGACCTTCCGAACCGGCCCGAATTCAATTGCCCTTGGCGGAATTATCGGCGTAGTACCCCGTCTTGTAGCGAATATTGAAGGCATCGCCCGCTGCCCGGGGGACCGTCACCAGAAGCCTATGGAATTTCAGCCCCGGCTCCTGGTGGTGGGGATAGTAGCCGATCAAATACTGCGTCCGCAGGTCTTCGCTCACCTGCGCAAAGGCCTTGTCGAGCCCGCCCGCATCCGCATAGAAGCTTTTGCCGCCCGTTTGCTCGGCCAACGTCACCAGCGCATGCTCGCCGCCCAGATCGCGGCCCGCGCTCGCCTCGATGGGCACGTCGATGATGCTGTAGATCATCACCTCGTTGCGCAGGGCCTGCTCCAGAGCCTGATCGTACGTGCTGTCTCTTACCGTATCGCCGCCGTCCGACACCAGCACCAGAATCTTGCGTCCCTGCTTCGACCCAAGGCCGTCGCGCCCGCTCGAGGCCAGGTAGATGGCGTCATACAACGCCGTGCCGCCCTCGCCGCGCATGTGGTCGATCCCGCGATCAATGTCGGCAACCTTATTGGTGAATGGCGTGAGCCTCGTAACGAAGGTCGAAAACTCGAAAACGCTCATCTGATCCTGTGTACGCATTAATGCGTGCACAAATCGCTTGGCCGCGTCCTGCTCGAGCTCGCGATCCTTGTAGACACTGGCGCTCGTGTCGACGGCCAGGGCCAGGTTCAGCGGCAGCTCCGACTCGCGCTCGAAGATCGCAATCTCCTGCGGGCGATTGTCTTCGGCAACCGCAAAATCCTCGCGGGTCAGGCCCCCCACAATCGCACCATTCTTGTCGGTCACATTCACAAAAATATTCACCAGCTTTACGTCCACCCGAAACGTCGTGCCGCCCTGCGCCATCAACCAAGGCGCCGCGCAGGCACTCGCTGCCACAAGCAGCGCGAGTCGCTGAGCCACTCTCAATCCAGGCTCACGAAGCATCGGAGCCCTCCAGGCCGAGTCCGGCCGGAAAAGGCTCGCCATCGGCCCATACTGCCCCATCGACGAAGGTCTCCTTCTTCCAGATGGGCACAGATTTCTTGAGGGTATCGATGAGCCAGCGGCAGGCGTCGAAGGCCTGCGCCCGGTGCGCCGAAGCCACCACGATCAGCACACTGGTCTCGCCGAGTTCGAGCCGCCCGAGCCGGTGCACGATGGATGCGTGCCGCACGCCAAAGCGTTCGCGCGCCTGCGCAGTCAGCTCCAGCATTTGTTTCAGTGCCATCGCTTCGTAGGCTTCGTAGTCGAGATAGAGCGTCGCACGTCCGCGCGAGTGGTTGCGCACGATGCCATCGAATACGACCACCGCTCCGTCTTCCCGGTGCTTGACGGCGGCGATGAGGGCTTCGGCCGAGATGGGCTTGCGCGTGAGTTGAGTGAAGTCGGCAGCTCGAGATGCTTCAGGAACGCTTGCCGCGCGAGCAGCACACCCGCCAGAAACCGGTGGAAGCAGGCCAACCTCGTCATGCGCACACAGGATCTGCGACGCGCTCGCATATTCGGCATTCACGCTCACCGCAATTCCTTGAAAGGGCGCAGCGGGATGGTGCTGGCGCAGGCGTGCCAGCAGATCCGCCACGGTTGCACCTTCGCCGAGCGCAACAAGAGTCGCGTCGGGGCCCAGGGCGTCTTTCAACGCGCCAAATGCCTGTACTCGCACCTGCATGTTAGAAGCAAGCATACTGCCTCTCCGTTAGACGCAGGGACGAGCAAAGCGGGAAGGCAGAACACCGCAGGTACCGCGCGCGGGCCAGACTCCCGGCTGCCAACGGTCGGCGCGGAATTGGCTCCGATGCGCCGCCCCACCGACAAGAGGAAGGCAGTTTCGCCGGCCTCTGATCGGTATCGGCAAGGGTATTGGCGAGCAGGGAAGCGGCTTACGCAGCCACGCTGGTTCCCTGCTCCGCGGTGATGGGGGTCGCCTCGGGACGCGCTTTCAGAAGAGGCAACGCCACCGCCAGCACATCTTCAATATGGCCGGCGTAGTGGATGTCGACACCTTCGACCATCTCCGGCGTCAGGTCCTCTTCCACGTCCTGGCGATTGTCGGCGGGCAGGATGATGGTTTTCACTCCAGCCCGGCGTGCCGCCAGGAACTTCTCCTTGATGCCGCCCACCGGCAGCACATTGCCGCTCAGCGTGATCTCGCCCGTCATCGCGGTCAACGGACGTACCGGCGTGTCGGTGAGCAACGATGCCAGGACCGTTGTCATGGTTACGCCCGCCGAAGGACCGTCCTTGGGAATCGCGCCTGCCGGCACGTGGATGTGCAGGTCGAGTTCCTTGTTGAAGTCCTCTGACAAATTGAGCCGCGCCGAATTCGAACGAACCCAGGTCAAGGCTGCCTGCATCGATTCCTGCATCACCTCGCCGATCTGGCCCGTCACGGTGAAGCCGCCCTTGCCCTTCATCTTGTTTGCCTCAATGAAGAGAATGTCGCCGCCCGCCGGCGTCCAGGCCAGCCCGACCGCAACGCCGGGACGTTTCACGCGCTCCGCCACCTCGGTGTCGACGCGCACCTGGATGCCGCCAAGAAAGTCCTTGAGCACTTCCCTGGTCACCACCAGCTTTTCAGTCTTCCCCTCCACGACCCGGCGCGCCTGCTTGCGGCAGACTGTGCCGATCACCTGCTCGAGCTTGCGCACGCCGGCCTCGCGCGTATAGTGGCGCACCAGATGGCGAATCGCCTCCTCGGGAAATTCGATCTGCTCCCCCGTGATGCCATTGGCCTTCACCTGGCGCGGGACCAGGTAACGGTTGGCGATGTGCACCTTCTCCTCTTCGCTATAGCCCTGCAGCGGGATGATCTCCATCCGGTCCTGCAGCGGCGCAGGCACCGTGTCGAGCATGTTGGCGGTGCAGATAAACAGCACCTTCGACAGATCGAACGGCACATCGAGATAGTTGTCGCGGAACGTATAGTTCTGTTCCGGATCCAGCGTCTCAAGCAGCGCCGACGCGGGATCGCCGCGAAAGTCGCGCCCCAGCTTATCGACTTCGTCGAGCATGATCACCGGGTCGTTGGTTTCCGCCCGGCGAATGCTCTGGATAATCTGCCCCGGCAGCGCGCCGATATAGGTGCGCCGGTGGCCGCGAATCTCGGCTTCGTCGTGCATGCCGCCCAGGGACACGCGCTGAAACTTGCGTCCCAGAGCACGCGCGATCGAACGGCCCAGGCTGGTCTTGCCTACGCCTGGAGGCCCCACGAAGCAGAGGATCGGACCCTTCATATCCGGCTTCAGTTCCAGCACCGACAGGTAGTCGAGGATGCGCTCCTTCACCTTTCTCAGCTCGTAGTGATCCTCGTCGAGAATCTCCTTCGCCTTGTTGATATTGATCTTTTCGCCCGAGCTCTTTGACCACGGCAGCACCGCCAGCCACTCGATGTAGTTGCGCGTGAGTCCGTAATCCGCGGCCATCGGCGACATGCGCCCAAGGCGCGTCAGCTCCTTCATCGCTTCTTTCTTCACATCTTCGGGCATGCCCGCGGCTTCGATCTTCTCGCGCAGATCGTCCACCTCGCGCTGGCCCTCGTCCTGTTCGCCCAGTTCCTTCTGGATGGCTTTCAGCTGCTCGCGCAAATAGTAGTCGCGCTGCGACTGCTGCACCTGGTCCTGCACTTCTGTCTGGATCTTGTTGCGCAGCTGCTGGACCTCGATCTCCTTGGCCAGGTGTTTGTTCAGCTGCTCAAGGCGCGATAGAATCCCCGCCGTCTCCAGCAATCTCTGCTTGTCGTCGGTGGTCAGAAACGGCAGCGACGACGCCACAAAGTCCACCAGCCGCCCGGGATCGTCAATATTCGCGGCAATCGTCCGCAACTCGTCGGAAAGAGTCGGCGATTCGGAGACAATCTGCTGGAATTGACCGATGACATTGCGCACCAGCGCTTCCACGCCGGCATTCGACTCCGGCTGCAGATCATCGACTTCCTCGATCTCGGCGATCATGAAGGGCTCGGTCTGCACATAGCGCCGTACCCGGACACGCCCCACGCCTTCGGTGAACACAAACCGGCTCTGGTTGGGCATGCGCACAACCTTGTGCACCGTCGCCAGGGTGCCCACGTCGTGCATGTCTTCGGGCTTGGGAATATCCAGCCTGGGATCCAGCTGCGCCGTCACCACAATGGCTCGTTCCTCCCCCAGCGACTCGATCAGCTGGATCGAGCTCTCGCGTCCAACTGTAAGAGGAAGAACAGCATGCGGGAAGAGTACGGTGTCGCGGACGGGCAGCACAGGAACCTGCCGGAGCCCGGAGGTTCCTGAAGCGCTTGCGGGGGGTAAAACGGTCGGCTGGCTTGGCATTGAGTGTCCTCTTATCAACTTTTCTTCATTAGAGCCCGAAGAAACAGAAAAGTTGCAGGAAAGCCATGGGATTTTTCGTCGCCACGCTTTCTCCAAACAACAGCAACGCAAGTCGAAACCGCCTGGTTCCCGGATCAGCCTGCGTATCGAGCGGCTCGCCCCCCCCGTTCCTTCGTATCTTGGGGTCGTTCATCTTAGGGAGCCGATGGCTTCGAGGGACCCGCCCTCAAAGCCCGTTCTCCTGGAAGGCTCTCGCGTGCTCCGGAGGATTGTACGGCGGATTCCGCTCGGAGTGCTTATCGACTGATGGAGGAGGAAAGATGAGGAGCCGGTCGAGTGGACCGGCCCGTGGTGCGGGGGCTTCTTCGACGCGGGAAACTCAATCGGGTTGCGTAGTACCCTCATCCCTCTTGATCGCCAGCTCGATGCGATCCCAGAGGTCTTCTTTCGGTTGCTCGATCGGCAGCAGTTGCCGTGCAGCCTCGGCAATGGTCTCAAGATCGCGAAGCAAGGCGCGGCAGGTTTCGCAGCTTTGGAGATGGGGATGCGCGGAAACATCGACCCCGGAACCAACCAGATCTGCAAGCTGCGCCTGAAATTCCTGGCAGCTCATGTTTTTGGGATCCCCGGTCATCGCGATCCCTCCCCGTGCATCGAGGTGCGCAAAGCCTCTCGCAATTTGAGCCTGGCCTTGTGGAGTTGCGATTTGCTGTTTCCGATGGAGCAATCGAGCATGCCGGCAATTTCATTATGCTCGTAACCCTCCACGTCGTGCAGCACAAAGATCAACCGGTAACCAGCCGGTAAATCGGCCACCGCCCGCTCCAGCGCCAGCCGGTCAATCGAGCCGGTCAGAGAAAGATCCGGGGCTCCGAAACTGCGACCCGGGCCATCGTCGTGGGTGGGTTCCATGGCCTCGTCGAGCGAAACCTGCGGCAGGCCCTTCTTGCGCAGGTGCATCAGCACCACATTGATTGCCAGCCTGTGCAGCCAGGTGGAAAATGCCGAATCGCCGCGAAACGTTGAAATCTTCCGGTGCAGTTGAAGAAATGCCTCCTGCGTCAGGTCTTCAGCTTCCGCCGCGTTGTTGACCATGCGTAAGCACAGGGAGTAGATCCGGCGCTTGTGGAGGGAGTAGAGATGGGCGAAGGCGAGATGGTCGCCCGCCTGGGCTCGTGCCAGCGCCGTGGCGTCCGGCGATTCGTTCGCCGTCATGGTGGGCCGCACCGCCGCCATTGCCGTGTCACTTTGGGTCGCGGGATCAGCAGCAGGAGCGGGGATGTCGGGTTTTGCAGAGTTCGATCTGGGCATGCATAACCTTCCAGGGGATTCGCTTGCGCTTGCAAGCCGGGTGTTGCTGCACCGCCCTTCGTTCCTCGTTAGTATAGGGTGCAGCACTTGGATTGTTTTGGATTTGGCGATCATTGACTTAATGGGTGCCATGCGGATTCTTGTTTTGATGCAGCCATTTGGCGCAACGCAGCCTTGATCCTGGTGTTTTTAGGAGAAATGCTTTTGAAGTCCAGTCTGGCGGGAACCTTGAGGAAGCGGAACAGGTTTGGTTTTCTGCCGGCTGGCCTTCTTGTCCTTCTTTTCCTCAGGGTCGGGACAGCGCAAGCACCAAAGGCCCCATCGACGGTTTCTCCTCTCGAAAATGATGACATCGCCGACGTCCAGAACAGCTCTCCCGCCCAGGCTGCGGAATCGGATGCACTGGGCACCTTTGCCGGCCTCACCGTGGTGCGCGTCGGCTTTGAGGGCGTCGACGCGAACCGTCTGAATCCGCTGCCGAACCGTCTTGAGGGTGTCGTCGGCGCGCCCCTCACCGAAGAGAATCTTGCGCGCGGCCTGCGCGTCGTGTATGCCTCGGGACTCTTCGACACGCTCGAAGTGCAGTGTGCGCGCGAGGGCGCCGGTGTTGCTCTCATCTTCAAAGGCACTCCCCGCGCCTTCATCGGAACCACCAGCGTATTGGGCGCGAAAGGCGCCACCATGAATGCGCAACTTGAACGGGCCAGCCGCCTTTTGCCGGGCTCGCGCTTTACCCAGGCGCAGATCGATCAGGCAGAAGATCGCATGCGCCAGGCGCTGGCCGACAATGGCTATCACGAGTCCGCCATCGTGCCCACACTCACACCGCACCCTGGCGAGCAGCTGGTCGACATCGGCTTCAAGATCGTCTCCGGACCGCAGTCGCGCGTCGGTGATGTGAAGGTGGACGGCGATTCCGGAATGTCCCTCGATGACTTCCGCAAGCGCGCCCACCTGCGTGCCGGAGAGCACATCGACCACGACACCGCCAACCGCGCGCTCAACGGAATTCTCAAGCACTTCCAGAAGCAGGACAGGCTTGAAGCCGAAATCAAACTTGAAGCGCAGAATTACAACCCCGCGACCCGCCGCACCGATTTCGTCTTCACCGTCAACCGCGGACCGGTGGTGAAGATCCACCTCGAAGGCGCCGGTCTCGGCGGCGACCGGCTCAAACGCGCCATTCCCGTCTACGAGGAAGGAACCGTCGACGAGGATCTGCTGAACGAAGGCAATCGCAGGCTCCGCGACTATTTCCAGCGTCTGGGGTATTTCGATGTGAAGGTGGAACACCAGCGCCAGACCCCCGCGTCCGACCAGGTCTCGATCACCTACACCATTACGCTGGGAGCAAAGCGCCGCGTGGAGAACGTCTCCGTCTCTGGAAACCACTATTTCGACGAAACGACATTGAAGGATCTGCTCAGCGTGCGCGCCGCCGATACCCTCGACCGTCACGGTTTCTTCAGTCAAACGCTGCAGTCGGCCGACGTCGGCGCTCTCCAGGCTGTCTACCAGAACAACGGATTCTCTTCGGTGAAGGTCACGCCCAAAACCAACCTGGTCGAAACCGGCCCAGCAAATGCAGGAAAAGATCACGGCTCGTCGAAACCAGCGGGGCTTGCCGTCGTCTATCAGATCGACGAGGGCGAGCAGCAGCGCGTCGGCACGGTGACGCTGGAAGGCAACCAACACGTCGATACCGCGAAGCTTCTACCTTTGATGAACACCGCGCCAGGACAACTGCTGTCGCCGCAGAATCTGGCCGGCGACCGCGACGCGCTGGTGACCGACTATTTGAACCGCGGCTTCGACCAGGCGCGGGTCGACGTCGAAGAGCAACCGAAGGAAGACGATCCCCACCTCGTCAACGTGGTCTTCCGGGTGATCGAAGGCAGGCAGGTGTTTGTGCGCAAAGTGTTGCTCTCCGGCTTGGTCTATACGAAGCCCGATACCGTGTCGCGCGCCATTACGCTGCACCCGGGAGATCCGCTCAACCAGGCATCGCTCCTTGAAACGCAGCGGAACCTTTATAACTTCGCCCTCTTCAATGAAGTCAACGCGGCCGTGGAGAATCCCAACGGAGGCGAAACCAACAAGACGGTCCTGCTGCAAACCGTGGAAGCGCGGCGCTGGACCTTCACCTATGGCCTGGGCTTCGAAACGCAGACCGGAACGCCGCAAAACAACTGCGCGGGCTACAACGCGGTCGGCACTCCCTGCGCGCCCAACGGCAAGACCGGCATCAGCCCCCGCGTCCTCGGCGACCTGACGCGCAACGGCCTCTTCGGACGCGAAGAGTCGGCCTCGATCCAGGGCAACTACGGCTTGCTCGAACAAAAGATCGATCTCATCTTTCAAAACCCGCATTTCTACGGCAATCCGAACTTCGGCCTCACCTTGTCCGGCGGCTACGCCAACAGCCAGGACGTGACCACCTACGTCGCCTCGAAACTCGATGGCGGCTTACGCTGGACCGAGCACTTCAGCGGCGCGCACTCTCCCTTTTCGAGAGCCAACACTTTCATCTATGAATTCGACTTTCGCCGTGTGAAAGTCGCTGCCAGCAGCCTGCAGGTTTTCCCCACCGAGATTCCTGTCCTTGCCGCGGCGGTGCGCGTCGCCGGTCCAGGATTTACCTGGCTGCGCGATACACGCGACTCTCCGCTGGATGCGCATCGCGGCACCTACACCAGCTTTCAGGAATTCCTGTCGACCCACGCCTTCGGATCGGAAGCCCAATTCGATCGCGTCGATGTTTCGAACTCGAGCTTCCACGGCTTCGACAAGGATCGGTTTGTCCTGGCGCGCAACACCCGCTACGCACAGGAGCGCGCCTTCGGCAACGGATCTGACCGGCTGATCCCCCTGCCGGAGAGGCTCTATGCCGGCGGCCCCACCTCGCTGCGCGGCTTTTCGTGGAATGCGGCCGGCCCGCGCGACCCCGAGACGGGCTTCCCCATCGGCGGAGCCGGCGCCCTCGTCAACAGCACAGAGCTCCGTCTGCCGCCGCCGACACTGCCCTGGTTGGGCGACTCCGTCAGCTTCGTGCTCTTCCACGACATGGGCAACGTCTTCACCAACGCCGGGGATGCATGGGCCAGCGCGCTGCGCGTGGACCAGCCCGATCGCGACGCCTGCAAGATCCCAACTCCAGGCACGGTCGCTTCTCCGCCGATGCCCGGCGGCCCCGATACATCCACCGGCCCGCTGGGCCAATGCAACTTCAACTACTTCTCCCATGCAGCGGGACTTGGATTGCGGTACCATACGCCCGTCGGGCCCATCCGGTTGGATTTCAGCTATAACCTGAATCCGCCCATTTATCCCATCAACGTGAAGTATTCGCTGCCCGCGCCCTACAGCGAGAACTACGTAGGCGAGGCCAGCCACTTCAATTTCTTCTTCAGCCTGGGGCAAACCTTCTGACCCGCACGCGCAGCAAACTCGAGATCAACCGCACCGCAACAGGCCTGGTGCCGCTGCTCCTGACCGCGGTGTTTTTTCTGACCGCCGCAGCCCAAGGCGCTGCGCAAAACCCCGAAGTGCTCGACCGCGTCGTCGCCGTCGTCAACGATCGGCCCATCCTGCAAAGCGATGTGACCGAAGAGATGCGCCTCGCGGTGCTTGAACCAAACCCACAGCTGCGCGGCATCGAGACGCCGGAGCAGGCCCTGCAACGACTCATCAGCCGCACCCTCATCCGGCAGCAAATTCGCGAAGAGGACTTGCAGACAACAGCTCCCTCTGAGGAAGAAGTGGAAGCCCGCCTCACCGAGATGCGTCAACAACTGCCGGTGTGCGTGCGCGATCACTGCGCCACTGGCGAGGGTTGGAAGGCCTTCCTCGATGGTCATGGGCTGACCCAGGGGCGCGTGCACGCATACCTTCGCAATCGGCTCCAGATTCTGCGCTTTATTGAGCTCCGCTTTCGCCAGGGCATTCAGATTTCCGATAAAGAAATCGAAACCTATTACCGCACCACGCTTCTGCCGCAGTATCCGGCAGGACAAACGGCTCCGCCGCTCGCCCAGGTTGCGCCCCGCATCCAGGAAATCCTGCTGCAACAAAAAGTGAACGCGTTGTTCAGCGACTGGCTCGACAGCCTGCGCCAGCAGGGAGAGGTCGAGATTCTCGATCCCGTGCTCGAATCCGCTGCCCAACCCGACCACGGAGGCGCCGGATCGCAGTGAACAAAATCCAACCGGCGGCGGATGCCCTGAAGGAACGGGGGAGACGCCGCTTGTCGCGCCCCTTCTTGCGCATCGGCCTGGTCGGGACCGTCCTTGCGGTCGCCGCTCTCGTGGGCGCGATTCTTTGGGCCGGCTCCTCCTCGTGCGAAAACCTGGTGCGCAAGCGACTGATCGCGCAGATTGAGACGGTAACCGGAGGCCGCGTTGAGATTGCCGCGTTTCACTGGCACTTGTTTGACCTGGACGCCGAGGCGGCGGGGATCGTGATCCATGGTCGCGAGGCCGCCAACGAGGCCCCGTACGCCGAGGTGGCTCACGTCCACGTGCGCATCTCGCTTCTCGGTTTTTTCAGTCCAAGCGTCCGCCTGCGCGATCTCGAGGTCACCCAGCCGGCAATTCACCTCATCGTCTACGCCGACGGTTCCACCAACCAGCCGCAACCCCGCACGCCGCGTGCGACCCGGGGCAAGGGCGCGTTGGAGACGTTTTTCCATCTGCAGGCCGGACACGTCGCTGTAGAGCAAGGCTCGCTCGACTTCGAAGATCGATCGGCGGATTTCGATTTTCAGAACCGCTACGCGCGCCTCGATTTTTCGGCCAACGATGTTTCGACGCTGCTCACCTATGTTCCCGCCCAAGGCGCGACTCCCGAGACTTATCGCATCGAGGCGGGCGCACGTGACTTCCGCGTCCTGCGGGGCGAATCGACCCATCCTCTGGGACCGCCGGCCCAAGGATTCTTCCAGGCAACCCTCGACCTCACGCGCGATGCCGCCTACCTGCGGTCTCTTCGACTCATCTCGCACAGTAAAGACGCAGGCGACCAGACTCTCTCTGTCGCGGGCTCGCTGGTTGACTTCAGCCGTCCCAGCTGGCAGGCGACCGCCAAGGGTGTTTTGGATATGAGCCTGCTGGAGCCGACCACCGGCTACAACAATTCGCCCGACGGCCTCGCACGCCTCGATCTTGCCGGAGCAGGACGCGAGGGGCAGTTTCGCATCGATGGAACGATCCACGTGGACGGCGGCTCCTACATCGACGCCGGCGTCAATGCGCGCGGCATCGGTCTCGATGCACGGGTGCACGCCGATCCCGAGCAGCTGCGCATCACGTCCGTCGTCGCGCGTCTCCGTCAGGGAGGACAAATCCTCGGCTCGGTCGCGCTCGATAACTGGTTGCCTGTCATTCCTGGCAGTCCCATGCTCGAAGCAGCAACCGCGCCTCCCGCAAAAAAATCGCGCTTTGGTCATAAGAACCCTCCCCCGCCCGCGCCGGTGCAGCAGGCCTCCAAGCCGCTGCATCCACCCCCCTCTGTGATTCCCGTGAATGGCAAGGTCCTCGCACAGTTCCAGAACGTCACCCTCGATACCGTTCTCGACATCGTGGGGCAAGGGCCGTTCCAGCGTCTTGGCATCGACGCCCGCCTGAACGGACCGGCAACGGCGATCTGGACCAACGGCGATGTGCGTACCTTGTCGGTCGATTCCAGGCTGGGCCTCGCACCCTCGCCCGCCGTCATGCGGGGAGAAGTGCCGGGAACGGGCAGGATCGACGCCACCTATACCCAGCGGGATGGCGCGGTCGACTTGCGTGCGCTCGACCTCACCCTGCCATCGAGCCATCTCACTGCGCGCGGCCATCTGGGCGCGTACCCGATCCGCAGCGCTTCGGCCCTCTCGGTCGATTTGGTCTCACAGAATCTCGGTGAATTCGATACCGTGCTGCGCGACCTCGGACTGAAGCGCGCGGGGCGTGCCGGAGTCGCCGCGCTGCCGGTTTCGCTAAGCGGAGAAGCAGAGTTTCACGGTACATGGTCAGGGTCGCTCATCGACCCGCATCTCGCCGGCAACCTGCAGGCGACCGACATAACCGTCGAGCTGCCGCCCAGTCCCAACGAGACTTCGGGCAAGAATCGGCTCGTGCGCTGGGACGCGGTGCACGCCGACGGCAGTTATTCTGCGGCGCGCATTTCCATCGACCACAGCCAGCTCACGCACGGTCACGCCACCATTGGACTCGCGGGTACGCTCATTCCAAGCTCACCCATTGGTCGCCGCTCCACGGCGCCAAACTTCGACGCGAATTCCCAACTGCATCTGCACCTGGACGCGAGCGACGTCGCCGCGGATGAAGTGTTGCCGTTTCTGGACGAGAACCTGCCGGTAACCGGTGACCTGAGCGCCCAGATCGACGCCGATGGCCCGGTCCATGAGCTCAATGCCTCCGGTTGGGTCCAAATGGATCACGGTGTCGTCTACGGCGAGCCCGTCGCCCGTGTCCGTGCACAAGGCAAGATGACAGGCCCGAGCGTGCAGCTGAGCGCCATCACTGTCACCGATCCGGCAGGCACTGTCTCAGGAAGCGGAAGCTACGACAGGACGTCACGCCGCTTTGAAGTAAAAGCCGATGGCTCAAACATCGCCATCGCGCGCCTGCAGGCCATGCAGCACTTGGGAATCGACGCTGCCGGCAATCTCGCTTTCTCGATCGCCGGATCAGGCACGCTGGATGATCCGCACCTGCAGGCGCATGGACGGCTCGCGGATTTCTCCATCAGCCAGGAGCCCTTCGGCGACCTGCAATTTGAAGCGCACACCGCCAGCCATGCTCTCGTCTATGACCTGACCACGCAATTCGCTTCGGCATCGCTGAAGGCGCACGGCGAGACCGCGCTGAACCACGATTACTCGACCCAGGCAAAAATTGACTTCTCGCAATTCAACATCGCGGCCCTGCTCGCCATGGCGCATGTTCCGGGGCTTACCGGTGAGTCCGCGCTGGCAGGAACGGTGACGATCGAAGGTCCGCTCGCCCATCCCGATCAACTCCGAGGAGAGGCGCGATTGCAGGACCTCGCGGTGACGCTGTCGGGTGTGCATCTTGAAAACCAGGGCCCCGTCCATGCCGCGCTGGCCAATGGGCGCGTTTCCCTCGACCCCCTGCACATCACCGGCGAAGAGACCGACCTGCACGTGGAGGGCGGCCTCGACTTCAAGAACAACAAGCGGCTCGACCTCGCCGCCAACGGTTCCATCAACCTGAAGCTGGCCGAAACGCTCGACCCCGACCTGACCGCGAATGGCACATCGACCTTCCAGGTGGAAGCCCACGGGCCGCTCAGCAATCCGGGGTTGCGTGGGCAAATCCAATTCCAGAATGCCTCACTGGCCCTCGAAGACCTGCCCAACAGCCTGAGCCAGCTGCAAGGCACACTCGAATTCAATCAGAACCGGCTTGAAGTCCGCTCGCTCACCGCTACCACCGGCGGCGGGCAGTTGAGCGTGACCGGCTTTCTGGCCTATCAGCATGGCATCTTCGCCGACCTCTCCGTCACCGGCAAGGGCGTCCGCATCCGCTATCCAGAAGGCGTAAGCTCCCTCGCAGACGCCAACCTCAAGCTGCAGGGCACGCAAAACAATCTTCTGCTCAGCGGCAATGTCCTGGTCACGCGCTTTACCGTGAGCCCCGATCTCGATATCGCGTCCCTGGCGGCGCAGTCCGGCAAGATTCAGACCGTCGTTCCCCCCAATGCTCCATCGAACCATGTGCGCCTCGATGTACGCATTCAATCGTCGCCGCAATTGAATTTTCAGAATGCCTATGCCAAGCTCGCCGGCGATGTGGACCTTCGCTTGCGCGGCACCCTCGCCACACCCTCGCTCCTCGGCCAGGTTTCCATCACCGAGGGCAGTGCGACCATCGCGGGCACACGCTATGAGCTGCAACGCGGCGACATCCTCTTTGCGAACCCGGTGCGCATCGAGCCTTCCATCGACCTGAATGCCACTGCGCGTGTCGAAGACTACGACATTACTCTGGGTATTCACGGAACCCTCGGCAAGATGGCCGTCTCCTATCGCAGCGATCCGCCGCTGCCCGAAGCCGACGTGGTCGCTCTGCTTGCGCTGGGACGCACTCAGAGCGAACAGGGCATCTACGGGCAACAACAGGAACAGACGCTTGCCAATCCCACTACCCAAGCTTTACTCGGCGGCGCGCTGAACGCCACAGTCAGCAGCCGGGTGCAAAAACTTTTTGGCGCGGGCGCCGTGAAGGTCGATCCCAACTACCTCGGCGTGCTCGGCAACTCCACCACGCGCATCACCGTCGAAGAACAGTTCAGCAAATACGTCACCCTCACCTACGCCACCGACGTCAACACCACCGCACAGCAGTTGCTGCAGGCTGAGATCGCCATCAACCGCCACGTTTCGCTGGTGGTTGCCCGCGACGAGTCGGGCGTCTTCTCGATGGTGCTGAAAGCCGTGCGCCGCTACCGTTAGCCCGCTGGATTGCGCACCGGCCGGGCCGGCAAGCGCTCAAGAGGATTCCAGCACCTTCAAGAGCCGCAGCGGATGAATCGGCTTGGCCAGAATCTCGAAGAAGTATCCTTCCACCGAGGCTTCGTCCACCAGGCTTGCCGTGTCGACATTGCCCGAGAAAAGCACGACCCGCGCATTTGGGCAGATCGACCGTGCCGCCTTCGCCAGTTGAATGCCATTCAGGTCCGGCATCACCACGTCGGAGACGATGATGTCGGGGCACCGCTGCTGAATCGCCTCGATTGCGGTCATGCCGCTGTACCGCGAAATCGCATCGTAGCCGCTGCGGTTGAGAATCGCGGCCACTGTGTCTGCGATGACGCTTTCGTCGTCTACCACCAGCACCCGGCGCTGACCGCTGCTGTGCCCATCGGAATCGCCTGGTTTTCCAAACGACTTCTTTCCCACTCCATTCGAAAGCTGGCTGTCGAGCACACGCAGCGGCGCATCCTGCGTCACAATGCGCACAATGGTCGTCACCAAGAGCTCGATTCGTTGATTCATCATTTGGAGAATGCCTGTTTCAGGAGATGGCTCTTAATCCAAATCAGCACCGCTCCTGTCCTTTCTCCCTGCCGGCTGCAGAATTGCCGCATTCTGTCACCTGCAGCCCAACTACCGTGCCGACGCTGGGTTTCGTGGCATGAAGGGCATAAAGATGCGCCGTCGCCTGGTGCGAACCGTGCGCGGATCAGGCGATGCAGAAAACGCCCGATTGGATTCAAGGTTCGTGTCGTCCGTTTTGGAAATTCGCTCCCGATTGCTCGATTCTGCAGGAGAGAGAATCCGGACCGTGTCGAACCCATCACGTTACGATGCACATCCCCTCGCTTGTGTTGTCGTTTTGCCTATTACCTCCGCATCTCGGTCTGTATCTCCTCTGTTTCGGTGAAAACGTTTATTCGCGCGCCATCGCGCGAGTTGCACGCAACTCGAAGCGCATTTCGCGTGTCTATACAGATCGAGCCGCAGTGATAGAGACAAACACCTGCGGCAGAAAGATTGCGAACGAGGAGGAACAAAGGAATGACGGCACGTATCGTTCATCCCATGAAAGCCGTGATGACGGCCGCGCTCACAGGAGCCCTGCTCTGCCTTCCCCAGATCTCGCGTGCGGCAGCCAGGAGTTCCAATCCCCTGGCGGCTGCTGCACAGGATCAGTCGGATGCGGCTACATCAGTAAAATCGAAACTCAACAAATCGCAATTCAAAGATGTCCAGGTGACGATGGATGCAAACGGCATCGCCACGCTCACTGGTAATGTGGACCTCTTTGAATACAAGGCCGACGCCCAAAGGCGCGTGAGCAAGGTGAAGGGCGTCAGCGCAGTGCGCAACAACATCGAGGTCGCCGGACCAGCCGTCTCTGATCAGGAACTGAAAGAGAAGCTTGCCGAAAAACTGGCCTATGATCGCGTCGGCTACGGAACCACAGCCTTCAACGCCATCAGCATTGGCGTGCAGAACGGTGTGGTCACCCTCGGTGGTCATGCCTATGACTATGTCGATCGTGACTCGGCTTTGTCTCTCGTCAGCACCTATCCAGGCGTGAAAGACGTGGTCAATGAAATTGAAGTCGACCCGACGTCGATCATGGACGACCAGACGCGCCTGCAAGTAGCCCGCGCCGTCTACGGCTACCCGTCGCTGAACAAGTACGCCATCGATCCGGCCAAGCCGATCCGCATCTCTGTGCAGAACGGCCACGTCGAGCTCTTCGGCACGGTCGACTCGCAAGCCGACAAGGAAACCGCCTACCTGCGGGCCAACGGCGTTTCGGGTGTCTTCAGCGTCAAGAACTATCTGCAGGTGGCCAACCAGCCTACCGAAGCGAAGTAACGCACATCCGCAGTCAGCCACTGCACAGCGCCAGGAGAGCATCCCTGGCGCTTTCCTTTTTGTCTCCCCCTTCGCTCCAGTACACTGGGAGAGAAGCGCCATGGGATTGCTCACCAAGACACGCACCACTCTGGAAATGATCAAGTGGGAGCATTCCATCTTCGCGCTGCCCTTTGCGCTGACGGCTGCACTGCTCGCCGCGGGCGGACTGCCCAGCCTGCGCATGCTCGTCTGGATTCTTGTCGCCATGGTGGCCGCTCGTTCCTGCGCCATGGCCTTCAATCGCTGGGCCGATGCGGATCTAGATGCGGCGAATCCCCGCACGCGAATGCGCGCCATTCCCGCCGGAGTCCTCACCCGCCAATTCGTTCTCGGGTTCGTTGTGCTGATGGCCGGCCTGTTCGTCGTCGCCGCGGCAAATCTCAATCGGTTAACGCTGTTGCTCTCGCCGGTTGCCTTGATTGTTCTGCTCGGCTACAGCTACATGAAGCGCCTCACCCGCTGGTCGCACCTTGTGCTTGGCCTCGCCCTCGGCCTCGCTCCCGCCGCGGCATGGATCGCCGTGCGCGGCGCACTCGACGCGCGCATCCTGGTGTTGACCGCCGCTGTCACTCTCTGGGTCGGCGGTTTCGACGTGCTCTATGCCTGTCAGGATTTCGAGCATGACCGATCGGTCGGCCTCTACAGCCTGCCCCAATCCATCGGCATTCCGGCAGCCTTCTGGGCGGCTCGCCTCATGCACCTCGCCATGCTGGCCTTGCTGGTTTGGTTCGGATTGTTGTTCGCCTTCGGCATCGCCGGCTGGCTCGGCATTGCGGCCGCCGGATTGTTGCTGGCCTACGAGCACTCCATCGTTTCGCCCCGCGATTTGCGCCGGCTGAACGCCGCATTCTTCACCATGAACGGCGTCATCGCCATGGTCTTCCTCTGCTTCGTCGCGACTGATCTCTGGCTGCGTAAATAGACACCCGATCCAGTTGCCGCGCCCCCGGCCTATGGTATGGTGCGAAAGGGCTCGGCAGGCAGAGTTGCCCCCCGACGAGCGAAGTCTAACGCAGGAATCCAAATGAAAGTCGCCATTCAGGGAGAGCCCGGATCGTTCAGCCACGAAGCGGCCAAGAACCTCCTCGCCGACGCGGACATCGCACCCTGCTCTCTTTCGATCGACGTCTTCGCCGCGCTCGAGGGCGACGCCGTCGACGCGGCCGTGATCCCCATTGAAAACAGCCTCGCCGGATCAGTCCTGGAACACTTCGACCTTCTCCTTGCGCATGACGTCTACGTCGAGCGCGAATCGTTGCTGCGCATCCAGCACAATCTGATTGCCTTTGCCGGAACAAAAATCGCCGACATCCAACGCGTCTATTCGCATCCGGTTGCTCTGGCGCAGTGCCGGCGTCTTTTTGCCAGCCACCCCAAGATGCAATCAAGCGCCTTCTACGACACCGCGGGGAGCGTCAAGCACATCGTCGAACAGCGCGACCAGCACGCCGCCGCCATCGCCAGCTCCGCAGCGGCTCGATATTACGGCGCGAAGATTCTGATGGCCAATATCGAAGACAATCCTGAAAACTACACGCGTTTTTTCCTGGTGCGGCGCAAACGCGATGCCGTTGCCGATCCCCACGCCAACAAGATCAGCATCGCCTTCTCGGTCGAAAATCGTCCCGGCTCGCTCGTCGCCGCGCTCGCCGCCGTCTCGGCCATCGGCACCAATCTCACCAAGATTGAATCGCGCCCTGTACAGGGCCGCCCCTGGGAGTACGTCTTCTATGTCGATTGCCAGATCGAGTCCGCCCAGGAAGGCACCCGGGCAATCGCCGCCCTTGAGCCCCATTGCGCCATGGTGAAAGAACTCGGCCGCTACCAGGAAGCGAAACGGTAAGTTCAGAGATCAGGGAACAGGGTCAGAGGCTCAAGCCGTCGGGAGCAGCAGAATCCCATTGACTTGCCTCGCATTCTTCTCGAACGCAGAATCGAACTGAAAGCACAAGGGGAATGGCCTCAGCCATTCCCCTTGTTGTTCCTGTTTCCTGTGTCTTAAAAGTGATACGCAACGCCCACCGCGGGATAGGTGATGTTATACCAGCGCTTTGTTTCGAATTGGGTGTCGCCGAACGTCGGAACCTTGGTCACAAATCCGCGATACTCCGCACGAATGTCGAAGCTGGGGCTGATCTCGTAAGCGATCCCCGCGCCATAGAGGCCCCCCACCCCGGTCTGCTGCTTCACGTCGAGCGACGTGGTGCTCGAATTCCGGATGGGTATGAGAATCAGCACGCCCGGACCGCCTTCCACAAACGGATTCAACTTGCGGAAGTTAAAGCTGCGGACATAGGCAAAAGAAACCTCCTGGGTGCGCGTGTTCACCAAATAGTTGTTGGTGTTGCTCACGAGGTAGTGAATCTTGTTGGCGTAGGTGATGCCATAGTTGGCTTCCAACGCGCTTGAGGGGGTCAGCATGAACCGATAGCTGACCATGGCGCCTTCGCCCACGCTCGAGCTCACTTGCACGTCGGTCGATGAGGCTTTGAATGGCTCATAAATGCCCGTACCGCTCAAGCTGATGTCCTGCCTGCTCTCCTGGGCGCGACCTGCTGCCGCGCACACAACCAGCAGGAATGCAATCAACGCGATCTTCTTCATTCCCTGTAGAACCTCACGACTGCCCAACCGTCCGGCCGGCAACCAATCCTTTTGTTGATTCCGGTGCCCCACACCCCAACGAGCCAAAATCAGGCTTGCCGGGGACCCCCGATTTGCCGGTTCGTGCCGGGCCCGCTCTCACATTGTAAACGGCCAGAACGGGTCGGGGCAGAAGCGCTTACGCCGGAAGTGCTTTATCGCGTTAGACGCAGGCGCCCGAAATTGGGCGTTTCGGGCCGCGCTTAAAACTAGGGCAGCTGCGCGTATTATCCGGCCCGTTCCGCATGGTAGTAGAAGGGCGGCCCTTGCTTCTCTGCGAGCGCGCGCACCGTGCGCAGAAAGGCGCGCGCCGCATAGCTCAGCGTCGCCTCGCGCCGATGCACCAGGCGCAAAATCCTTTTCATCTCCAGTTCATCCACCGCGATCCGGACCAGGTCGCCCGTTTCCAGCTCGCGCGCCACGGCAAGACGCGGAACCAGCGCCACTCCATTGCCCATGGCGACAAAGCGCTTGATCGCCTCGATCGTGGGCAGCTCGATGGCCATGTTGAGCGGGGTGCGGTAGCGCTGAAACGTTTCGATCACTTTTCTCCGCAAGGGCGAAGCCACGTGGTGCGCAATGAAAGTTTCGCGGCCCAGATCGTTGATCGACACCCGTTCGGTCTTCGCCAGGGGATGCTTCGGGCTCACGATCAACGCAAGACTGTCGCCATACACCGCGAGCGATCGGAACTTCGCCGGGTCGGGGCGAAATGAGATCACACCGATCTCAACCGTGCGCAGATTCAGCTCCTCGGGAATGCGGCTGGCCAGCATGCGGTGCACCGTGACGTTGATATGCGGAAACTCGCGCCGGAATGCGTCGATCGCCGGCAACAGGTACATGCAGGTGTATTCGTTGGCAGCGAGCTGCAATTGGCCGCGTTCCAGGCTCTTCAACTCGCCCAGCGCGCTCGACGCTTCGCGGCGCAGGGCGAGCAGGCGCACGGCATAGTCGCGCAGCAGCACCCCGGCCGCCGTCAACGATCCATCACGCGCCGCGCGATCGAAGAGCGACTCGCCCACCGACTCCTCCAGCTTGCGAATCACCTGGCTCACCGCAGGTTGCGTCCGGTGCAGGCGCGCAGCGGCCCGCGAGAAGCTTCGCTCCTCGGCAACCGCCAAAAACGTCTCCAGCTGCGAAAGCTCCAATCGGCCCTCTTGGTCTTTTCCCTTATAAGCAATTGTAATCGACTCCACAAAAAGAATAACTTTGCCTTATGCGGCTCCGATGCGAGAAACTGGTTTGGTAACAATGGTTTCCCCAGCAGGCAACCTATGACATCTGACCAGGTCGTATTCTTCGACACCACCTTGCGCGACGGCGAACAGTCGCCGGGCTGCAGCATGACCACGCAAGAAAAGCTGACCATGGCCCATGCGCTCGAGGACCTCGGGGTCGACATCATCGAGGCCGGCTTTGCCATGGCCTCTGAAGGCGACTTCGCCGCCATCGCCACCATCACTCAAGCCATTCGCAAGCCCCGCATTGCGTCGCTCGCCCGAGCCAAGAAGGAAGACATTGAGATGGCGGCACGCGCGCTGCAGTTTGCCGACCGCGCCCGCATCCACGTCTTCCTCGCCTCAAGCGATCTGCACCTTGAATACAAGCTCAAGATCGCTCGCCAGGAAGCCCTCGATCTGGCCGGCGAATCCGTTCGCCTGGCCCGCTCGCTTTCGGACGACGTCGAATTCTCGCCCGAAGACGCAACCCGCTCCGAACGCGACTTCCTCATCGAGATGGTCCGCATCGCCGTCGAAGCCGGCGCCACCACCATCAACATGCCCGACACGGTGGGCTACATGACCCCCGAAGAGTATGGCCAGATGTTCCGCGAAGTCCGCGAGCGCATTCCGGCCATCGACGAAAAGGGCATCACCCTTTCTTCACATTGCCATGACGACCTTGGTCTCGCGGTTGCTAACTCTCTAGCCGCCATCGGCGCCGGAGCCCGCCAGGTGGAGTGCACCATCAACGGCATCGGCGAACGCGCCGGCAATGCCTCGCTCGAAGAAATCGCGGCGGCCCTTTATGTGCGGGGCGACCGCTTCGGCGTCACCACCGGAATCAAACTTGCCAACCTCTACCCCACCAGCGAAGTGCTGGGCCAGATCATCACCTTCAAGCCTTCTCCCAACAAAGCCATCGTGGGGGCCAACGCTTTTGCGCATGAATCGGGCATCCACCAGCACGGCATGCTGGCCAACCCGCTCTGCTACGAAATCATGACACCCGGTCTCGTCGGCGTTTCGAAGACGCATCTCGTGCTCGGCAAACACTCCGGCCGCGCCGCACTCAGACACAGGTTGGAGCAGCTTGGATTCACGGTCAGCCGTGACGAATTGCAGCACATCTACTACCGCTTCGTCGCGCTTGCCGATCGCAAGAAGAACATTTACGACCAGGACCTGATCGGCCTGTTGCCGGATCAAATTCGCGAACGCCGCAACGTGCCCGTGTCAGAGCTGGATTGAACCGCAGTTTTGTAACAGGGCGCCACTTGAGTGGTGCCGCAACCAAGCGAATACTAGACCGGGCTTTAGCCCCTGAGGGAAGAAGCGGGTAATGCGTCTCAAGATCCTAGTCACCGCCGGCGACGGCATCGGCCCCGAAGTTACAAACGAAGCAGTTGCTGTGCTCCAGGACGTCGCCGAGATCGGCGGCCACAAGCTCGAAATCACCGCCAAACGCATCGGCGGCGTGGCCATCGTGCAGGACGGAACGCCTCTGCCCGCCGACACACTCTCCGCCGCGCTCGCCTCCGACGCCGTGCTCCTCGGCGCTGTCGGTGGCAACGAATTCAATTCCCTTCCCCCCGACAAGCGCCCCGAAGCCGGCCTGCTCCAGATTCGCGCCGCACTCGGCGGCTTCGCCAATCTCCGCCCCGCCTTCGCCTTCAAAGAGCTCGCGGTCAACAGCCCGCTGCGCCCCGAGATCGTCGAAGGAGCAGATATCCTTTTTGTCCGCGAGCTCCTTGGCGGCCTCTACTTCGGCACGCCCCGCGAATGGAACAAGACCAGCGGCGAAGCCTGGAACACGATGCGCTACACGCGGAATGAAGTGGCCCGCGTCGCACGCATCGCCTTCGAACTCGCCTCGAAGCGGCGCAAGAAACTCACCAGCGTCGATAAAGCCAACGTGCTCGAGGTGTCGCAGCTCTGGCGCGCCACGGTGAACGAAGTCGCGAAAGAGTTCCCCTCGGTCACGCTGGAACACCAATACGTTGACGCCATGGCCATGCACCTGATGAACCAGCCCCGCAACTACGACGTGGTCCTCACCGAGAATCTCTTCGGCGACATTTTGTCCGACGAGTCCGCCGTGATCACTGGTTCGCTCGGCATGTTGCCCTCGGCAACAATCGGCGGCAAGGTCAACTTGTATGAACCGGTCCATGGCTCCGCGCCCGACATCGCCGGCAAAGGCCTCGCCAATCCGCTTGGCGCAATTCTCACCGGTGCTCTGATTTTGCGCCACTCGGCAAAACTCGAAGCTGAAGCCGCAGCCATCGAAAACGCGGTCCGCAAAGTGCTCGAGCAGGGTTTCCGTACGCCCGACCTCGCGCGCTCCAATCCGCAAGGCTTCACCGTGCTCTCGACCAAGGAAATGGGCGCAAAAGTCCGCGAAACCGTCAAGACTTTGCTCGTCAACGCTTAAATGAAGATGATCCCGAGGATGGATGAATGAGTTCAGAACCCAAAACATTATTTGAAAAAGTCTGGCAGCAGCATGTCGTCGTCGAGCCGCAAGGCGAGCCCACGATCCTCTACATCGATCTGCAGCTGGTCCACGAAGTGACATCACCCCAAGCCTTCGAAGGATTGCGCCTCGCTGGCCGCAAAGTCCGCCGCCCCGATCGCACCATCGCCACCATCGACCACAATGTCCCGACAACCATCGAGGGTCGCCTCAATATCGTCGACCAGGTGGCCGCGAAGCAGATCTCGACGCTGCGCCAGAACTGCGCCGACTTCGGCGTCGAGCTCTACGACGTCAACTCCCGCGAGCAAGGCATCGTGCACGTCATCGGTCCCGAGCTCGGCATCACCAAGCCGGGCATGACCATCGTCTGCGGCGACTCGCACACCTCGACCCATGGGGCTTTTGGCGCCCTCGCCTTTGGCATCGGCACCAGCGAAGTGGAACACGTGCTGGCTACGCAAACCCTGCCACAATCGAAGCCCAAGACTTTCCGCATCTCCGTCGAAGGCGCGCTCCCCCAAGGCGTCACCGCGAAGGACATCATCCTCGCCATCATCGGCAAGATCGGCACCGACGGCGCCACCGGCTGCGTCATCGAATACGCCGGCTCCGCCATTCGCGCGCTTTCGATGGAAGGCCGCATGACCATCTGCAACATGAGCATCGAAGCGGGCGCACGCGCCGGCATGATCGCTCCCGACGAAACCACCTTCGCTTATTTGGAGAACCGGCGATTCACTCCAAAAGGAGAAGCCTGGAAGGCCGCCGTCGCCGAGTGGCGCAAGCTGCCCTCCGATCCTGGCGCAAAATTCGATCGCGAGCTGGTGATCGACGCTGCCACCCTGGTTCCGTATGTCAGCTGGGGGACAAGCCCCGGCATGGTCGCCCCCGTCACCGCGGCTGTCCCCGATCCTGCGAAAGCCGCCAACGAGACCGACCGCAAATCTTTCGAACGCGCGCTCGAATACATGAACCTGAAGGCCGGCACGCCGCTCGCCGACATTTCAATTGATCGCGTCTTCATCGGCTCCTGCACCAACGGACGCATTGAAGACCTGCGCGCCGCGGCACGCATCGCCACGGGTCGCAAAGTCTCATCGCACGTCAGCGCGATGGTCGTTCCCGGTTCGCAGCAGGTGAAGGCGCAAGCCGAAGAGGAAGGCCTCGACCGCATCTTCAAAGCTGCCGGCTTCGACTGGCGCGAGCCGGGCTGCTCCATGTGCCTGGGCATGAATCCCGACATTCTTTCGCCCGGCGAGCGCTGCGCTTCCACTTCGAATCGCAACTTCGAAGGCCGCCAGGGCCGCGGCGGTCGCACGCACCTGGTCTCGCCCGAGATGGCCGCGGCCGCCGCCATCGCCGGCCACTTCGTCGACGTTCGCAACTGGCCCAAGTCTGCTCCTGCCCGTGAAGAGGTGACCGCCTGATGGAACCGTTCAAGAAACTGACCTCGCTCGCTGCACCGCTCGACCGCGCCAACGTCGA
Source organism: Occallatibacter sp. (assembly GCA_036520995.1). Lineage (GTDB taxonomy): Bacteria > Acidobacteriota > Terriglobia > Terriglobales > Acidobacteriaceae > Telmatobacter. Next base: position 63,626 of record DATDIQ010000014.1, on the reverse strand, counting down.
CACCGACCAGATCATTCCCAAGCAGTTCCTCAAGCGCATCGAGCGCACCGGCTACGGCGACTTTCTCTTCTTCGACTGGCGCCAGACGCCCGAGGGCAAGCAGGATCCAACGTTCGTCGTGAATGATCCGCGCTACAAGGGCGCGCAGATTCTCGTCGCCGGCAAGAATTTTGGCTGCGGCTCGAGCCGCGAGCATGCCGCCTGGGCGCTCTCCGACTTCGGCTTTCGCGTCGTCATCGCGCCTACCTTCGCCGACATCTTCTTTTCAAACGCCGGCAAAAACGGCATCGTCCTCGCGCGTCTCAATGAAGAGCAGGTCAACACGCTCCTCCAAAATGCCCAAAATATCCCGGGCTATCAGCTCACCGTTTCGCTCGAAGAGCAAACCGTGACGGACACCGCAGGCTTCAAAGCTTCGTTCGACATCGATCCTTTCCGGAAATTCTGCCTGCTCGAAGGGCTCGACGACATCGGCCTGACTCTGCGGCATGCGGCAGCATTGGACACTTACGAGAAGCAGCACGACAACGCAACGTGGCTGAAAGCGAAATGAAGAAGCTTTCAGCTCATCCCCGGCTGAGCGCAACTGGCAGCTTCTTCCGTTCATCACGATCCCGGTTTCATTGAAGCAGTTCAACGAAGCAAGAAAAACTGACGGCTGATCGCTGAAGGCTGACAGCTGGCGAACAAAGAGACCCAATGACTATCGAAGGAAAGCGCAATTCGATCCCCCTGACCGAGGGCCCCAGCCGCGCCGCGGCACGCTCTTACCTGCGCGGCTCCGGATTCAGCAAAGACGATCTGCACAAGCCCATCATCGGCATCGCCAACACGTGGACCGAAATCGGAACCTGCAATGTTCACCTGCATGAGATCGCCGAAGCCTTGAAAGAAGGTATTCGCGAAGCCGGCGGCACTCCCATGGAGTTCAACACCGTCACCATCTCCGACGGCATCACCATGGGCACACAGGGCATGAAGGCCTCGCTCGTTTCGCGCGAAGTCATCGCCGACTCCATCGAGCTGGTGGCGCGCGGCAATCTCTTCGATGGCCTCGTCGGCATCGGCGGCTGCGACAAAAACATGCCCGGCATCATCATGGCGCTCTGCCGCCTCGATATTCCCGGCATGATGCTCTACGGCGGCTCCATTGCCCCTGGAAAACTCGACGGCCCCGGTGGCGAAAAAATCGACATCACGATTCAGAACGTCTTTGAAGGCATCGGCTCGCACGCTGCTGGCAAAATCGACGACGCCGGCCTCGAAGCCCTCGAAGCCAATGCCTGTCCCGGCGCGGGCGCCTGCGGCGGCCAGTTCACCGCCAACACCATGGCCATGTCGGGAGAAATGCTCGGCATCTCGCCGATGCATCTCTCCGGCGTCCCCGCCACCGCCAAAGACAAGCATGCTGCCACGCGCGAAGCCGGCCGCATGCTGATGGATGCTCTACGCGCCAATCGCCGGCCCTCGCAGATCATTACCCGAAAATCATTAGAAAACACCATCGCCAGCGTCGCAGCCAGCGGCGGCTCGACCAACGCCGTGCTCCATCTGCTCGCCATCGCCCGCGAGATGGGCATTCCTCTTTCCATCGACGATTTCGATGCCATCAGCAAGAAGACACCCTTCATCTGCGACCTCGTGCCGGCAGGCAAATACATGGCCTCGCACTTCCAGGCTGCCGGCGGATCGCGGCTACTGGCCAAGCGCCTCATCGAGGCCGGCCACGCCGACGGCTCCCCACTCACCATCAGCGGACGCACGCTGGCCGAAGAAGCAGCGCTCGCCAACGAAACACCGAACCAGGTCGTCATCCACACCTTCGCCAAGCCCATCAAACCCACTGGCGGCCTCGTCATTCTCAAAGGCAATCTCGCGCCCCAAGGCTGCGTGATGAAGATCGCCGCCGCCGATCGCGTCGAGCATCGCGGGCCGGCGCGCGTTTTTGACACGGAAGAAGATTGCTTTGCGGCCGTGCAGTCGGGCAGTATCAAGCCCGGCGATGTGCTCGTCATTCGCTACGAAGGACCGAAGGGCGGCCCGGGCATGCGCGAAATGCTGCAGGTCACTGCGGCCGTCAGCGGTCATCCCGACCTCAGCTCCACCGTTGCGCTGCTCACCGATGGCCGATTCTCCGGAGCCACGCGCGGCTTCACCGCCGGACATGTTGCGCCCGAAGCTTTCGTCGGCGGGCCCATTGCCGCGCTCCGCGAAGGCGACATCATTCATTTCGACATTCCCAATCGCCGGCTCGATGTGGAACTGAGCGACGACGAAATCAAGGCGCGGCTCAAGAACTTTGCGCCGCCTGCACTGCGCTGGCCCGCGGGGGTGTTTCGCAAATACGTCGACCGCGTCAACTCCGCCTCACTCGGTGCAACAACCTAACGCAACCAACAGAAGTCAAGAATCAGCGATTCGAAGAAAAAGACGAGCACTACCCGCAAAAAGGAGCACATCATGGGAAGCAACCCAACCGCAGATGCAGGCAACGCGCACCTCATCACCCCCACGCGTCTCACCGGATCTGAAATCGTGTGGGCCACGCTGGTCGGCGAGGGTGTCACCGATGTCTTCGGCTATCCCGGCGGAGCGATCCTGCCGGTCTATGATGCGCTGCGCAAGTTTCCCATTCACCACACCCTCGTGCGTCACGAGCAGGGCGCTGCCCACATGGCCGATGGCTATGCGCGCGCCTCGGGCAAAGTGGGCGTGGCAATCGCCACCAGCGGTCCGGGCGCGACCAATCTCGTTACCGGCATTGCGACCGCGATGCTCGATTCCATTCCCATCGTCTGCATCACCGGCAACGTTTCGAGCAAGGTGCTCGGGACCGATGCGTTTCAAGAAGTCGACATCACCGGCATTACTTTGCCCGTGACAAAACACAACTTCCTGGTCAGCAAAACCGAAGACATTGCGCCGGCCATTCGCCATGCCTTTCAAATCGCGCAATCCGGCCGTCCCGGTCCCGTGCTGGTCGACATCACCAAGGACGCGCAGCAAGGCAAGGCCATCTTCGATTTCGCGGCCGCCAAGCCCCGCCCTTATCGCCCGCACCCGATGCTTAACGTAGAGGATCATAGCCTGCAGCACGCTGCAGAGCTCATTCGCAACGCGAAGCGGCCCATTCTATTCGCGGGACACGGCATTTCGGAGTCCGGCGCGATGGAGCAGGTGCGCGCCCTCGCCGAACGCGCGCAGATTCCTGTCGCTCTCACTCTGCTCGGGCTTGGCTCGTTTCCCGCATCGCATCCGCTCAACCTGGGCATGATGGGCATGCATGGCGAGGCTTGGGTCAATCACGCCATCCAGGAAGCCGACCTGCTGATCGCGTGCGGCATGCGCTTCGACGATCGCGTCACCGGCACGCTCGCTTCGTACGCGCCCAAGGCTAAAAAGATTCACATCGAGATCGATCCCGCGGAGATCAATAAGAACGTCAAGGTCGATGTAGCCCTGGTTGGCGATCTGCGCGAAGCGCTCGAAGAGCTGCTGCCGCTTGTCGCTGGGCGCGACGGCGGCGCATGGCTCAAGGCGATCGAATCGAGCAAGGGCGCCGTGGCCGTACACGACATTAAAAACCTGCCCGACTCCGGCCACCTTTACGCGGCGCACGTGATGCACGACCTCTGGCGCATCACCGGCGGCAACGCCGTAGTGGTGACCGATGTGGGACAACACCAGATGTGGGAGGCGCAATATTTTCACCACGAGACGCCGCGCACGCTCATCACCTCAGGCGGACTGGGGACGATGGGATTCGCGCTGCCTGCGGCGATCGGCGCGAAAACTGCATGCCCTGAAAAAGAAGTCTGGGTGGTTGCCGGTGACGGCGGCTTCCAGATGACTGCGGCCGAACTCTCCACCATCGTCCAGGAAGGCCTCAACATCAACATTGCGATCATTAACAATGGCTATCTGGGCATGGTGCGCCAGTGGCAGGAGTTTTTCTACGAGCGCAACTACGAATCGACGCCCCTCGTGAGCCCCGACTTCGTGAAACTCGCCGATGCGCATGGTATCGCCGGCAGAACGGTGCGCACCCGCTCCGAAGTGGAGTCGGCGGTCAACGCGGCGCGTTCCTCGAAGGGCGCATTCCTGCTTAACTTCCTGGTCGAAAAGGAAGATTCGGTGTACCCGATGATTCCTGTCGGCTCTGCTCTGCATGAAATGATTCGGCGTCCGGAAAAAGATCCGCTGCTCGAATCCCCGGACGATCTGTAGAAAAACAGCTTCTAGCCGCTAGCTTCGGGCTCTTCGCTGAGGTTCAGGCAAACCATCTTGAATGGTCAAAGCCGATGACCTCTGCGAAGGCAAAAGTAGCGAACAGCTAGAGGCAAGAAGCTAGAGGCTGCCGTTATGCTGCACACCTTTGTCGCTTATGTTGAAGACCTGCCCGGCGTACTGACGCGCGTGGCATCGTTGTTTCGCCGCCTGAACATCAACATCCACTCGCTCACCGTGGGTCGCAGCGAACGGCCTGGCCTCTCGCGCCTGACGCTGGTCTGCGAAGCCTCGGCCGAAGCCGGCCATCGCATTCGCGCCAGCCTCTTCAAGCTGGAAAACGTGATCGATGTGGACGACATCGCGCAGGCGCCTTCGGTCACGCGCGAGCTTGCGCTCATCAAGGTGGCCGCGACGCCACAGAGTCGTTCGCAGGTTTTCGAACTCGTTGAAGTCTTCCGCGCGCGCATCGTCGATCTCGCCCCCGAGTCGCTGATGATCGAGATGACCGGCGTGGAAAGCAAGATCGAAGGGCTCATCCAGGTGCTGAACGAAGGCGAAGAGCGCGTCCTTGAAATCTGCCGCAGCGGAAAAATGACCATGCGCCGCGGCCATCACACCAGCGGTGTGCTGCGCGCGATGGGCGCGGGCGACGACGAGAAGTCAGCCGCCGAGCCCGCAGAAAGCGCCGAAGAAAACGCGGCAGTCGAGCCAGAATAGCAATCCCCTGCTGCACGTTTGACATCGTCAGGCACGAGATAGATTGTTATCCTGACGTGGAAGGATCGACCCATGGACGAAGATACCAAGGCGTGTCCGGTTTGCGGAGAAACCATTAAAGCTGCCGCTCTCAAATGCCGCTTCTGCAACACCGATTTGACCGCTTACTCCGCCACCAAAGAACTCGAGGTCGAGCGTGACTTGTTTGTGGGGCACCCGGCCATGATCTATCGGGTCGGCCAGTTCATGCCTTTTCTGCTCGTGCTCCTGGTAGCCATCGCCGTTGGTTATGCGATGTACGTGGGATACATTCGCAATTCGAGCGAGAACGTGCTGATTCTTGTTGCTGGTTTGCTGGCCGTATATTCGGTGATTCTTGTTGTGTATTCCGCCAACAGCCGCAAAGTGCACTTTCGGATCACGACCCAGCGCATCAAGTTCGAGCGCGGAATGCTGTCGAAAGTACAGGAGTCTTTGGAGCTGTTCCGCATCGATCACTTCGAGCTGCGCAAGCCAATCGGAAGCAGAATTCTCGGTTACGGCTCACTGCATCTGTTCTCATCCGACGCCGAGCTTGAGAACTTTTCAATCTATGGCCTACGGCACCTGGAGACTCTTGCTGATCAACTGCGCGAGTGCCAGTTGCGAGAACGCACGCGCCGCGGCCTCACGACGTTTGTCAGGGCATAAATGCCTTGGCTCTTTCCCTGGAACACTGCCGACTTTTACTTCACGGCAGCCTTATCTCTGATTGCTCAACCTAACTCCGTTCGCAAAGGAAAATCGAGAACATCATGGCAAAGACTTACTACGATCACGACGCAGACCTCACGCTCATCCAGGCCAAGAAGGTCGCTATCATCGGCTACGGCTCGCAGGGCCATGCCCACTCGCTCAACCTCAAAGATTCCGGCGTGCAGGTGAAGGTGGGCCTTGCCGCCAGTTCCAAATCCATCGCCAAGGCGCAGAAGGCCGGCCTCGAAGTCGACACGGTCGCTGCAGTGACCAAATGGGCCGACGTGGTGATGGTGCTTGTCCCCGATCAGACTGCGGCGAAATTGTATGCCGACGAAATTGCCCCCAATCTTTCGGCCGGAAAATTGCTGCTCTTCGCGCATGGGTTCAACATTCATTTCAAGACCATTGCGCCTGCGGCGGGCATTGACGTAGGCATGGCGGCGCCAAAAGCGCCGGGACATCGCGTCCGCGAAGTGTTTACCGAGGGCGGCGGCGTTCCGGGCCTCATCGCCGTGCATCAGGACGCGACCGGCAAAGCGCACGCGCTGACGCTCAGCTACTTGAAAGGCATCGGCTGCACGCGCGCCGGGGTGCTCGAAACGACGTTCAAAGAGGAAACTGAGACAGATCTTTTTGGCGAGCAGGCGGTGCTGTGCGGCGGTGTAAGCGCGTTGATCAAGGCGGGGTACGAGACGCTGGTTGAAGCCGGTTATCAGCCCGAAAGCGCGTATTTCGAAGTGCTGCATGAGCTCAAACTCATCGTCGATCTGATTTATCGCGGCGGATTGGCCTATATGCGCTACAGCATTTCGGACACGGCCGAGTGGGGCGATTATGTTTCCGGCCCGCGCGTCATCAACGAAGAGAGCCGCAAGGCGATGAAGGCGATCCTGAAAGAGATTCAGGATGGCAGTTTTGCCAAGCGCTTTTTGGCCGATCAGAACTCCGGGCGCAAGGAGTTTCTGGCGTTCCGCGAGGCGGAAGCCAAACATCCTGTGGAGATTGTGGGGAAGAAATTGCGGGCATCGATGCCGTTTCTGGACCCGGTCACGGTGGAGGAAGTGGCCAAGACACGGTAGGGACTGGCAGGATTTGGCACGCAAAAGGCGACCGCGCTGCGGTCGCCTTTTGCGTGTGCGCTACGAGAATGGTCCACATGGAAGAGCGGGTTGTCCAGACAATCTCAAAAATTGTTCCACGTGGAACAATTTTCGAGTCCAGAGAATGTTTAGTCGCGACGATGCAGCCGGTGCGAGTCCGCACGATTGTTCCACGTGGAACAATTGTGCCGGCCACTACACATCGATGTTTACGTGCAGAACATTGCAATGATTTGTGAAGCGCACGGCGAAGTGCTGAGTGCGCGCGGGGTTCTGACGCCCGGCGAAGGATCTGTCAAGAAAACGGAGCGGATGAGTGCGGATGCGCCGCAATGGAGTTCTGCGGGACTGGAAGAAGGGGGTACCCCTTTGGGGAGACGCGCGGGGGAGGGTCGGTCCTGACAGAAAAAGAGGGGCCGGCAGCAGAAGAGAAGCGACTTGGGCCAAAGAGGGGATGTGCGTAGAGGAACTCTTCGGATTGCACCAGAATTGGTGCACGCGGGTGAGGGGGGGAGGGGGTCTCGCTCGTGACCTTCGCAGGGCGCGAATCAAGAGGAACTCTCATTATGCCTCCGGCGACTGCTATTTTCTGCAAGGGTCAGCGGTTCAAACGGAGCCCATGGATTTCCTTGTTTATTCGGCACGACTGGAAGTCGGGCCCTCATCGAATGCGTCGAAAGACAACCGCGGACCCTTCGACCGGGTTGTGCGCGTCGCGCACAACTTCGCATCAGGATGACAGGAGAACACAAAGGATCAGGCAGAAGGGTCAGCAATTTGCCGGGGTCCCACCCTTACGCGCATGGGGCGCCCGGAAGTTGTGGCGATTGATGGGCGCTATTTTTTGTCGAGGCGGAAGGCGGCGGCCTGGAAGTCTCCGCGGAAATCGTAGCCCAGGTCGAGGCCGTGATGCATCCACCATGCGCCGCTGGCGGTGGCCGGAGTTGCTGGAGACGCTTTGCCTTCGATCGGAGTGAGTGTGTAGTTGATCGCGGGGTCGAGGCCTTTGAGCTTGAGGCGCGGGAAGAGATGACCTTCCTGCGTGGAGTGAATGAAGGCAAAGACCACGGACTGCGACTTGTCGCGGTTGACAGTTTGGGTGGCGGAGAACTCGCTGCCATTGCGCGGCGAGATGAGGCGATAGAGATCGCCCTGCACGATGGTGGGCTGGACCTGATGGTAGGCGGCAATGAGACGTTTGGCGGTTGCCGTCTCTTCGTCGGTCCACTTGGTGATATTGGCGCCGATGCCGAGAGAGCCCTGCATGGAGCTGAGCATGCGGTATTCGAGCGAGGTCGTCCTTTTGTTGAGCCAATGCGGCGAGTCGGTAACCCAGGCCATCATGATCTGCGGCGTGTAAGCGTAGGTGAAGCCATCCTGCTGGGTGAGGCGATCGAAGGGATCGGTGTTGTCGGAGGGCCAGACTTCGTCGGCATATTGCAGAATGCCGAGATCGACGCGGCCGCCGCCGCCAGAGCAGGACTCGATTTCAACCTTAGGATGCTTGGCCTTAAGTTCGGCAAGGATTGAGTAGAGATTGCGGGTGAAGACGACGTAGACCTTCTTCTGCTCGGCGGGCGGAAGCTGATCCCAGCCTGGCTCGCTCCAGTTGCGGTTGTAGTCCCATTTGAGAAATGCGATGTCATTTTCGGTGAGCAGCTTGTCGAGGAAGCCGTAGACATAATCGCGGACGTCGGGGCGGGCGAGGTTAAGGACGAGTTGGTTGCGTTGCTCGGTGCGGGGGCGTCCGGGGAAGTTGAGGACCCAGTCGGGATGCTTGCGATAGAGATCGGAGTCGGGGTTGACCATCTCGGGCTCGACCCAGAGGCCGAAGTCCATGCCGAGGGCGTGGACTTTGTCGATGAGGGGCTTGAGGCCGTTGGGGAATTTCTGCGGATTGACGTACCAGTCGCCGAGCCCGGCGTGGTCAGTCTTGCGCTGGCCAAACCAGCCATCGTCCATGACGAAGCGATCAACGCCGAGGGTAGCGGCCTTTTCAGCAAGGGCGATCTGGCCGGCTTCAGAGACGTTCATTTCCGTCGCTTCCCAGGAGTTGTAGATGACGGGGCGCGGCTTGGGCGCGGCGGTGTCGCCCTCGCCGATGCGATGGGGGAGAACGTGAGCGATCTGGAAGTGATGGAAGATGCGCGAGGCATCGCCGAGCCCGTGGGCTGCGTAGCCTGCATAGAAGACCGGCGTTTCGAGGGACTCGCTGGGATGGAGGACGTAGCCGAAGTCGAAGGGGTTGAAGCCGCCGGTGACGCGGACCTGATCGAGCTGGTCTTGCTCGATGGTCAAACGCCAGGAACCGCTCCAGGCAAGCGCACCAAACCAGACTTCGCCGTGGTCTTCGCTGGGATCGCCCGATTGGAGGGCGAACCATGGATTGGCCTGATGACTGGTGGAACCGCGGCGGCTCTCGAGAACGCGGGCGCCGGGATGTACCGGTTCCTGGGTCAGCGTCCACTCGCCAGCCCAGCGGCCGGTGAGATAGTTCAGGCTGTAGTGGCCAGCTGGCAGCGCAAAGGCCGCGGCGGCAGCCTGCTCGACGGTGACTGGCTGCGATTCACGATTCTGAATGGTGGCCGAGCGCGCGAGGACTCCGCTGGCGGGATCGATGGTGTAGTGCAGGGTGACGTAAAGCTCACGCTGAATGTCTTTGAGGACAACGTCGAAGCCGTGCTCGGTTTCGCGGTGGCTGACGTAGTGAAGCACCAGATCGCGATTACCGTCGGCAAAGGTGATCTTGAGGGCGGGCTCGTTGAACAAACCAGCGCCCCAGCCGACATACTCCTGGGGCGTGTTGGTATAGGAGCCGTCGAAGGAGGACCACTCAGGCATCGGCTGCGCCTGTGGAAAACGATCGCCTGCGCCAAGACGGGCGCCCCAGTAGAGCTGTTGCAGCTCGCCGCGCGGGTTGACGCCGAAGACGTAGGTGACATTGCCGCCATCGAGGCGGAAGGTCTTGCTTGCACTGTCAAATGTGTTGGATTGGGCAAGAGCCATCGTAGACAGAGTAAGGGACGCGGCAAGGCAAATCCCTGTAAAGGTTTTCAACATTCGACGTACCCTCGGCTGCAATTTAAAACGCCTCATCATACCATCTGCTTTGAAGAGCTAAGACGAGGACGGTACCGTGCTGGAGTGCGCAGAGGCCATTCCGTATCCGCGCAGCGATTTTCCAACACGACATCAGCTATCCTGAGAGTGCACCCCGGAGGTTACCGGATGCTCTCCCCCGCCGTTATTGCACCTGCGTCTCCCACTTCGCCGGAAGAAATCGCTGCTGCGATTGATCGCATTGTTCCCCTGCACGGACTGCCGCTCGAAGACCGCCTTTGGCTGGCCCGCCACGGAGAAGAAGTGGTAGCAGAGGCGGGCACGGTGCTTTTTGAAGAGGGCGCGGCGGCCGAGCGGATGATTCTGATCCTTAAGGGAGAGATTCATGTGCGCCGGCAGCACGCGAGTCCGATAGCGTTGTTTATCGGGCGTGCCGGGCAGATGACCGGGCTGCTGCCTTTCTCGCGCATGAAGAGCTATGGCGGGCAGGGCTTCGCGATTTCTCCGGTGTGGGCGATCCTGTTTCACAAGTCGCTCTTTTCGGAGATGCTGGAGGCGATTCCCTCGATGGCGCAGCGCTCGGTTTCGACGCTGCTGGACCGCGTGCGGGAGGTGACGCGCATCGAGCAGCAGGCGGAGAAGCTCGAATCGCTGAACAAGCTGGCTGCCAACCTGGCGCATGAATTGAACAATCCCGCGTCGGCCGCGCAGCGTGCTTCTTCGAACCTGGTGACGGAACTGCGGGCCATTCGACAGAACCGCTTCAAGCTGGTGAATTTGTGCCTGTCGGAAGAACAGATCCGGGGCATCCAGGATTGGGAACAGAAGGTGCTGAGCCGGCGCGAAACGTCGCTGGATGGAAATGTAGGCGAGCTGATTACACGCGAGGAGGCATTGCGCCAGTGGCTGAGCGATCTGCCCTGCGAAGGCGCGTGGGAAGTGGCTGCGCAGCTCAACGAGCAGGGTGTGGGATTGGCAGATTTGCATGCGCTGCGCGCGATCCTCGCGCCGCGTGAAGTGTCGGTGGCGCTGCAGTTCTTTGCGCGGTATCTGCGCACGTCGCGGTCGGTGGAGACGCTGCAGAATGCAACCGATCGCATCTTCGACCTGATCAGCGCGGTGAAGGCCTACTCCTACATGGACCGGGCGCCGATTCTCGAAGTGGATGTGCCGGCCGGACTGGATGCGACGATGCAGATGCTGCAGTCGCGCATGACGCACGTGACAATCGAGCGCGACTACGAAGCGACGCTGCCACACATCAGCGCGTACGGCAGCGAGTTGAACCAGGTGTGGATGGCGCTGATCGAGAATGCGCTGGACGCGATGGGGAACGAGGGACTGCTGCGCCTGGCGTGCCGAGTGGAAGGCGAGATGATCCTGGTGGAGATTTGGGATGCGGGCCCGGGGATTCCGCCGGAGCTGCAGGATCGCATCTTCGAACCGTTTTTCACGACCAAGCCGCCGGGCCAGGGACTGGGGCTGGGGCTCGACAATGCGATGCGCATCGTACGCAAGCACCGCGGGCACCTGAGCGTGCGGTCGGAGCCGGGATCGACGTGTTTCCGCGTGCGTATACCCATGGATCAGCTGCAAGCATATTGAACGCTGCGCGCGGCAAGGCAACTGCAGGGTGGGACAATTGCGCATGGAGATTGCACGGCCGGGCAAATGCTACGAAACGGGGAACGACCAAGGATGAAGGGTCCGAAGACGCTGCAGACGCGGCGCCTGGTGCTGCGGAAGCCCGTTCTCGACGACGCGCAGGCAATCTTTGAGCGCTACGCGGGCGATCCGGCGGTGACGCGTTACATGAGCTGGCGGTCGCATCGAACCGTGGCCGATACGTATGCGTTTTTGGCGTGGAGCGAAGCCGATTGGGAGCTGTGGCCTGCAGGCTCGTACCTGATTTACTCGCGCGAGCCGGAGATGCGACTGCTGGGCGGGACGGGATTGTCGTTCCGGACACAGGAGGTTGCGGTGACCGGCTACGTGTTGGCGCAGGATGCATGGGGACAGGGGTACGCGACCGAGTCGCTGCAGGCGATGGTGGAGCTGGCGCAGTCGCTGGGCGTGAAGCGCCTGGAGGCGGTGTGCCACGTGGAGCATCGCGCCTCGGCGCACGTGATGGAGAAGTGCGGATTCGGGTGCGAAGGTATGCAACGCGGGCACACGGAATTCCCTAATCTGACGCCGGGCGCGCGGCTGGATATTTTCAGTTATGCGTTGCGCTGGGACACATCAAAATGAGACGTCGACGGGTTCGATGACGCGCAGGACGGACTGGTCGCCGGTTTTCGCTTTCCAGGCAGTGCGGATGGCTTCGATCTTGCCGCGGTTTTCCTGGGAGTCGGGAAAGTCGATGATGAGCATCTTGGAACGCAAACGCTCAGGCGCCTGCTGGCCTTTGCCCTGCCATTGACCGTAGACATCGAGCACACTCAGTCCCGAGGGGAAGCGCGGGGTCACTTCGTTGTCGAGAAAATCGCGCCACTCGGCTTCGCCGATTCCCTTCTCAGGGTGATCCGCAGGGCCGAGGCCGAAGTAGAGTTTGGTATCGACCCAGCCCCTGGTTTGCCCGGGATGATTGGGATCGCCGGAAAGTGTGGGAGCGACGGCGACAGGCGGAGTGGATACAGGCGGGTGCGCGCAGCCGGCAGTGGCCAGAGACAAAACAACGCCAAGCAAAGCGAATCGAACTGGCATGAGCCGATCGTTCTCTCCACGCAGTGACATGGACGTCGCGATCAAGCCGCCGCTACTTCTCGATTTCGACGCCGCGCCAGAAGGCGACGAAGCCCTTGATCTTGCGCGCAGCGGGTTTGGGGTCGGGGTAATACCAGGCCGCGTCGGGATTATCCTGCCCGTCGATGAGCAGGCTCAGGTAGCGCGCCTGGCCCTTCCAGGGACAAGTGGAGGTGGTACTGCTGGCGCGAAAATATTCCCGTTTGAGGGTGCCTTCGGGAAAATAGACGTTTCCTTCGACGGTTTCTGTGACGTCGCTCTCGGCGATGACCTTGCCATTCCAAGTTGCTCGTGCCATTCGAGTTACCGGCCAATCCTGTTTGACTGCTCCCCTGCGCCGACCAGGAAGCCGACGCGGGGATTAACCGATATGACACTACCAGAGATTGACCCGGTTGGCGAGTCGGACTGGAGTGCACGTTGTTCCAGAAGGAGCTACTTAGCTGCGGTGACGGAATCAATGTGGACGCTTTTCTTATCCGCATTGGTGGTTCCATGAATGGTGACTTTGTCGCCGTAAAAGGCCTTGACGGCATCGGGATTGTCGATGCTCCAGACGGCTTTCTTTTGCTCGTCGACGAAAACGGGCGCCATGCCGCCTTCAATGCACTTTTTGACGCAGGCAGCGCCCGAACCGGCGTGCTTGGCGCCGCACATTGAGTCAGAGACCCAGCCATTGATGGACGACGAATCCGCGGCACTTGCGGCGAGGGCGGCCGATGACAACAGGAGAGCAACTCCAGCTACGATTCTCTTCACTTGATCCTCCAGGAAAGACGTTTGTGTATCGGTGTTCATGATGCGCTACGGAGCCAGCGCTCGACAAGTCAGGGAAATGTCACAATTTTTGTAGGGTGGAAGAATTTGGCGGATACGCCTCACTGGCGCGCCAAAGTCTTGCGCCGGGCTTCGACATTCTTGAGCACCATTTCGTAGCGAGCTGCGGCTGTCGAAGAGCGTTTCACGACTTCGGAAGTCTTGGTGAGGAAGCCGGGCGTTTTCTGCCGGATTTCGTCGAGGATGTGGGAGAACTTGGCGAGCAGGAAGAAACCTTCGGCATTGCAGTCAACGAAAAGGTCGGCGGAGACTGCGCCGTGCAGCACCATGGCCGCGGCCATCTCCCAGTAGGTAGTGACCTGGCGGAAAAAGGCGCTGTGGGGGTCGGACGGGTTGGAGGCGACGGCAAAGAAGTCTTCGGCGGTCTCGGGCCAGAATTCGCCAGTCATCCAGGCACGCGCCTGGCGCATCACCGATTCGGTGCGCAGCTGATAGAGCTTGAGAATGATTTCAGCGTCCGCTGGCGTGGCGAGGGTGCGTTCCATGGGTTCTTGCTCCGACGACCCATGGTAGCAGGCGCGGTGAATACGCAGCTGTGCGGGCTTGTCGTGCGGGGTACGAACGGGTTCGTGTGGGCGAGAATCGGCAAGGCGCGAGCAAGTCGATTGACTATCCTTCAAATTGAGAATGGAGTTCACGCTTGAGCCGCAGTCGAGTTTCAGCCGGGAGCAGATCAGTCGGGCAGCGGCCTGCGACGACAATTTCGCAGACGGAGAAGCTGCTGGGAGATGCTGCGCGCGAGCATCAGGCGGGGCGGCTGGAAAAGGCGAAGGAACTCTACCTGCAGATTCTGGCCTTGGATGCCGAGCACGAGAAGAGTCTTTTCGGCCTGGGGCTGCTTGCGTACCAGGTGGGCCGCTTTGATGCTGCTGCAACATTAATTGGTAAGGCGGCTGTGAAGGATCGACAAAATGCCGTTTACCACTCGAGCCTGGGTTTGGCGCTGCAGGCGCAGGGACGCCTCGACGAAGCGCTTGCCGCTTTTAAGCATGCCCTGGCGCTGCAGCCCTCCAACGCAGAAGCGCACTGCAATCTCGGCACGCTGTGGCTGGAGCAAGGCAAGCTGAAGGAAGCACGCGGCGCATTCGAGCGCTCCCTGGCGATCCGGCCCGATTCCGCCGAGGCACACATCAACCTGGGAAACATCTTCTGGAAAGAAGGCAAGCTGCCGGAGGCGCAGGCCTGCTATGCGCGGGCGGTGGATCTGCGACCGGATCGACCCGAGGCACACAACAACCTGGGGAATGTGCTTCGCGAGCAGGGAGACCTTGCAGGGGCGAGGAAGCACTATGAGCGCTCGCTGGCTTTGAAAGCGGATGCGGCGGGAACTTTGACCAATCTTGGCAATGTGTGCCGGAGTGAAGGAAAGCTGGAGGAGGCGATGGCGTTTTGCGAGCGCGCCATCGCGATGGATGCGCAGTATGCCGAGGGGCATGACAGCCTGGGCATTGTGTTCCAGGATCTTGGAAGGTTCGAAGAGGCGAGACTCTGTCATGAGGAGGCGTTGCGTCTTCGTCCGGATTCGGCGGAGGCATTGAACAACCTTGGTGCAGCTCTGCGGTGCCTGGGCAGGCATGCCGAGGCGATCGCGTGCCATGAGCGGGCGCTGGCGATTCGGCCTGATTGGGCCGAAGCGAGAAGCAATCTGGGGGTGGTCTACCGGGCACAGGGAAAATTGGACGAGGCGGAAAGCCATTTTCGACGTGCGTTGGAAGCTTCGCCGAATTCGGTTTCGGGACTTACGAATCTGGGCTACTCCCACTTCAGCCAGTGCCGGCTGCGGGAAGCCAGGGAATGCTATGAGAGAGCGCGCGCGGTAGATCCGAAGTATCCCGAAGCCCAATGGAACCATGCTCTGCTGGAGCTGCTTGAGGGCAACTATGCTGCCGGATGGAGGGAGTACGAAACCCGGTATCAGAAGAGAGAGATCGCACCGCGCGATTTTATGAAGCCACGCTGGCGGGGAGAGCCCTTGCATGGAGAACGCATCCTGCTGCACGCCGAGCAGGGCCTCGGCGACACGATTCAGTTTCTTCGCTATGTGCCGCTGGTGGCAGCGGCGGGAGGTTCGGTGGTTCTGGATGTCCCCCTGGCGGCACTGCGCCTGGCTTCGACGGTGCCCGGTGTAACGGAACTGATCGCGACGGGCGATGCGCTGCCTTCGTTCGATTGGCATTGTCCGCTCATGAGCCTGCCCCTAGCGTTTAGTACAACCGGGGACACGATTCCGCAGGAGGTTCCATATCTGCGCGTTCCGGAGGAAGCGCGGAAGGTTGGCGAAGCAGTCGAGCGGAAGAAGGATTGTCTTCATGTGGGATTGGTGTGGAGCGGCAATCCCAAGCACAGCGAGGATCAGTTTCGCTCGCTCCGCGTCGAGCAGCTTGCGCCGCTGTTGGATCGATCCGGAGTTTGCTTCTTCTCGCTGCAGGTTGGGCCGGCGGCGGCGCAAGTGTCGAAAGAAGTCGTCGATTTGCAAGTTGCGATTCACGACCTTGCGGACACGGCTGCGCTGATCGCGGCCCTGGATCTTGTGATCACGGTGGACACGGCCGTGGCGCACCTGGCCGGAGCACTGGGGAAGCCGGTGTGGATGCTGGTCCCTTTCGCTCCCGATTGGCGCTGGCTGATGGATCGCAGGGACAGTGCCTGGTATCCGACGATGCGTCTTTTCCGGCAGCCTCGCTTGCGCGACTGGGAATCGGTAATCGAGCAGGTATGCAGCGAACTGGATGCTCTGGTGCGGAGCGGCGGAGCGCAATAGGCAGGAAGGTACTGGCCAGGAGTTGCGGACCGCGAAATTGATGTTGGAGTGCCCGGATGATCGAGCCTGCACGCGACTCGATCAGGCCGGCTGCAATTCTCTCTTGCCTTCGTCTTTCTCGGCGACGGGTCCGTGGGTTTCGACGGTGGGTGGAGGCGGGGCATCGCCGATTCGCTTCGAATAGGTGCAGACGACGGTGTTCTCAGCAGGCTCGGCGGCTGCGGCTTTCTTGCCCTTCTTGGGCTTCACCTCTTCTTCTGCGCCCTTCTTCTTGTTGGGACACTCGAGGTAGATGCCGGACTTGAGAGTCTTCTCGACGAGGTAGGGGCTGCCACACTGCGGGCACTTCTTCGGCACGGGCTTGTAGTTCGACGTGAAGTCGCACTTGGGATAGTTGGTGCAGCCCCAGAAGATGTTGCCGCGGCGCGCCTTGCGTTCGGCGATGTCGCCGTCGCCGCATTTGGGACACTTCATGCCTTCAATCAGGTTTTGCTTGATGTACTTGCACTTCGGATAGCCGGAGCAGGAGACAAATTCCCCGTAGGTTCCGTTGCGCAGCACGAGCGGCTTGCCGCAGGCCGGGCAGTCTTCACCGGTGGGTTGGGGCGGCTTCTGCTGCTGCTTCTGGGTCAGCTTGCGGATGGTTTTGCAGGGCGGATCTTCGCTGTAGCCGGGGCAAGCCATGAACATGCCAAAGGGTCCACGACGCAGCACCATGACGCGGCCGCAGTTTTCGCAGTACTCCTCGCTCTCCTCAGCTTCCTGCGCTTCGGGCGTGTTCATGTCGGGTTTGGCGGCGGTGTTTTCCTTGGTGAAAGTGCAGCTGGTGGGATCTTTTTTGTTGTAGGCCGAGCAGGCGAAGAAGCTGCCGAATTTTCCCCACTTCAAAACAAGAGGAGAACCACAGACGTCGCACTTCTCCTTAGTCATCTGCTCCATGCGCTTGATGTTGCGCATCTTCTTGCCCGCGTCTTTGAGCTCGTCTTCGAAGTGGTCATAGAAGGCGCTGAGCAGGGTAGTCCATTTTTCCTTGCCGTCTTCGATGTCGTCGAGCTCTTCTTCGAGCTTGGCCGTGTATTTGCTGTCGAAAATATAGGGGAAGCTCTCGACCAGCAGATCGCAGACCACTACGCCGATTTCGGTGGGATAGAAGCGACCGCGGGAACCACCATGCTTGACGACATACTCGCGATCTTGAATGGTGTTAATGATCGAGGCGTAGGTGGACGGGCGGCCGATGCCGCGCTCTTCGAGTTCCTTGACGAGCGACGCTTCGTTGTAGCGCGGAGGCGGCTCGGTGAAGTGCTGCTCGTGGAGGAGCTGCTCGAGCTCGAGGAGCTTGACGCCATCGAGGTTGGGCAGCTTGTTGGCGAGCGATTCGTCGTCTTCGTCTTTCTTATCTTTCGAGGCTTCGTAGAGCTTCTGATAGCCGTCGAAGAGGACGGTGGTCCCGCTGACGCGGAAATCGTAGGTTTTCTTGTCGACGAGACTCCCGGCGGCGATATTGACCTGGGTGACGGCGAGCTGAGCCGGGGCCATCTGCGAGGCGACGAAACGCTTCCAGATGAGCGTATAGAGTTTGAGCTGTTCGTCGCTGAGATAGCGGGCGATGGATTCGGGCGTGCGGTCCGCGTCGGTGGGGCGAATGGCTTCGTGCGCATCCTGCGCGTCTTTCTTGCCTTTGAAGACATTGGGCGACTCGGGCAGGTACTTTGCGCCAAGCTCCTTGCCGATCCACGCACGGACGCCGGTGATGGCCTCTGGCGCGACGCGCGGTGAGTCGGTCCTCATATAGGTAATGAGGCCGGTTGTGCCCTCGGAGCCGATCTCGATTCCTTCATAGAGTCGCTGGGCCACGCCCATGGTACGACGCACATTGAATCCGAGCTTGCGGGCAGCATCCTGCTGCAGCTGGCTGGTGGTGAAGGGCGCGGGAGCACTCTGCCTGCGCTCGCGCTTGGAGATGGACTCGACGGTCCAGGTGGCTTTCTCGAGCGCGGCCAGAGCTGCCTTGGTTTCTTTCTCGCCAGGCAGAGCCGGGGCGCTGACGGTATCGACTGAAATTTTTCCGCCGTCGATGCCGACGAGCCGAGCCTTGAACGTTGTGTCGACCTGCTTCTGGGGATGGAGCTGCGCTTCGAGGGTCCAATATTCAACGGGCTTGAAAGCGCCGATCTCGCGCTCGCGTTCGACGACCAGGCGTACGGCAACGGTCTGGACGCGACCCGCGGAAAGGCCGCGGCGCACCTTGTCCCAGAGCAACGGGGATATTTGATAACCGACGAGGCGATCGAGCACGCGACGCGTCTGCTGGGCGTCCACGAGATTCTGGTCGAGATCGCGCGCATGGGTAAAGGCTTCCTGGACGGCTTTCTTGGTGATCTCGTTAAAGGTGACGCGGCGGATCTTTTTCTTTTCCTTGGCCGAGGTCCCGAGTTGCAGAAACAAGTGGTAGGCAATCGCTTCGCCTTCGCGGTCGGGGTCAGGGGCGAGGAAAATTTCGTCGGCCTTGGCGGCGGCCTTTTTCAACTGATCGACAACTTTTTCCTTGCCGGGGGAAACGATCAGCTCCGGCTCGAAGGTCCGATTCTTCAGCTCCACGCCGATATCGTTTTTGGGCAGGTCCATGATATGTCCGATCGAAGCGCGGACCTCAAAGCCCTTGCCCAGATACTTCTCGATCGTCTTAGCTTTCGCGGGGGATTCGACGATCACGAGTGATTTGCTCATTGCCATCCTTTATACGTTCCATTCCAGGTTCTACGTTCGGCACGTTGGACTCAGGAAGAGCCCGTTGGGTTTCTTTGGTGCGCTGAATTGCTCCATGGCGTGTCGGTTTTTTGCCCGACGGAGGAAAACAGGCCGCAAAAGTTGCAAGCTAACACGGATGCCAGCCTTGTTTCCACTCGTAGACTACGGATTCTGAGGCCGGAGGTTCCAGATCGAGTACCCGCAACCGACGAGGATGTTGCGGTAAGCCGCGCAAATCAGTGCATTTGGGGATGAGCGCTGCGGCTCGCGTTATCTCACAGGGCACGAACGTAATTCTTTCCCGGCAATTGCCGGATGCGGCCCGTGATCTCCAACTCGAAGAGGGCCGTAAAGACTTCGGACGAGGTGAGCCGGGTATCGAGATTTTCGAGGATCTCGTCGATCTGCAGCGATTCGTCGCTGCGCAAAACCTCGAGGACCATGGCTTCTTCGGGCCGAAGTACCGGGTCAGGCAGAAGAGATGCAGCCGCTTCCGGTTTGGATTCATCGGCGGCTTCGGACTCGAGCGCAATGCGGACCTGCGACGGCAGATCTTCCCACACATCTTCCCAGGTGGCAACCAGCTTCGCGCCCTGCTTGATGAGGGTGTTGGGAGTCCAGGAATATTTGTTTGTCACATTGCCAGGGACAGCATAGAGGTCGCGGTTTTGCTCGGCGGCGCAGCGAGCGGTGACGCGGGTGCCGGAGTTCTCGCCTGCCTCGACGACGAGCACGGCAATGCTGAGGCCGCTGAGAATCCGATTGCGGCGGGGAAAATTCTGCGGCGCGGGAAAAGTGCCGAGAGGGGATTCACTGACGATGGCTCCCCCGGTGGAGAGAATCTCTTCGGCGAGCTTTTTGTTCTCCTTGGGATAAACGACGTCGATGCCGGTACCCCAGACGGCCACGGTGGGCATGCGTGCGGCGAGCGCACCCTTGTGAGCGCAGGTATCGATGCCGCGGGCCATGCCACTGAGAATGAGAAGGCGGCGAGCGGCCAGATCGCGCGCCAGCATTTCGGCGATTCCCGAACCGTAAGGCGTGGGGTGACGCGTGCCGACCACGGCGATGGCGGGACGCGCCAGCAGGGCCGCAGGGCCCTTCATCCAGAGCACCGGGGGCGGATCGTAAATTTCTTTGAGGCGCTCGGGATAGGCAGCGCAACCATATGTGAGAATCGTGGCGCCGAGTTCGGCGACCCGCAACCACTCCTGCTCGGCCGCCTGTCGGGCTTTGCCGTCGAAGATGAATTGCGCGGCGCCGGCGGGAAAGTTGAGGCCCTCGAGCTCGGTGAGGGAGATGCGAAAAATCTGGCTGGGGGCGTCGAGGGTGCGGACCGCGTCGAGGATGCGCTTGGGGCCGAGCCCGGGTGCAAGAACAAGGGCGAGCCAAGCGAGGCGGTCATCGTCGAGGGCGGGAGGCGCCGGTGCGACCGGCGGTTGAGGCAATATCGTGTTCACTGGGTACAAGACGCCCGATCAGCCGCGAGGGCCTTCGGAACCACTTTCTTCAGACAATTGACGCCACCTTAACCGGAGTTCGCAGGCAAGTCGATGACAGCGGACACAGAGGGTGTCGTGCGTTGTAGATCCTTGATTTGCAAGGTGTTGATGATGAATTCAGCGCACTGAGCAACGAGGGCCGGAACGGCTTTTTCGCATCGAACCTGAGGACTTGGGAGTCTAATGGAAGTGTGAGTCCCTTAAGCAATAGCCGCTTGCGCGTCGCGGCCATTCGGTTTCTGAATCCCGCACCGCTGATGTGGGATTTTGAGCACGCGCCGCTGGACGAAGCACTTTCTTCTCGCTACAAGATTGACTGGATGCTGCCGTCGGAGTGCGCCGACCGGCTGGCCTTGGGCACGGCCGACATCGGGTTGGTGCCGATTGCCTCGCTGGCGACCAATCCAAAACTGCGCATCTTGCCGGGCTGCGCGATTGCGTCGAAGGGGAAGGTACGGTCGCTGCTGCTGGTGCGAAGGGCGGATCGGGCGTTGAACCGGCTGCGAAGCGTGGCCGCCGATACGGCGAGCCGGACAACGCTGGCGTACACGCGGATTCTCTTTCATCGCTGGGGCAATCGGGATGTGCCGTTTGTACCGATGGCCGCCGATCTGGACGCGATGCTGGAGCGCGCCGATGCAGCCATTGTGATCGGCGATCCTGCGCTGCTGGCTCTTGAAGAGCGGGCGAACCGTTTGGAGCGAACCGGCGAAGAGCTCGTCTATCACGACCTTGCGGAAGAGTGGCGGACGCTGACGGGATTGCCCTTCATCTCCGCCGTCTGGTGCGTTGCAGGCGGCGAAGCTTTGGATGCGAGCATTGGCAGTGCGAACGCCCCTGCACGAGGCGCGATTGCATCGAGCGGATCGGACGAGCGCATTGGCGAAGATCTCATTCGTTCACGCAATCACGGGTTGGCGCACATTGACGCGCTGGCAGCAGAGTGGGCCCAAAAGATTCCGCTCACAGAACAGGCGATCCGGTCGTATTTGACGGAGAACATCCACTATGTGCTCGATGAGGAGTGCGTGGACGGGATGCGGGGGTTCTTCAGGATGGCCGCGGAGGCCGGTGTGCTGCCCGCCTACGAACTGCGCACGCTGGCAGCTGTTCCCTAGAGCCCGACCGCGCGAAAGTTCATAACAGGCTCTAGGGTTCATCCAGTTGCGCGAGCCATAGGCCCAGGCACTCGGCAGACAGCTGTGTCAGCCGCGGGGCCAATCGCTCATGGTCGGCGCGCAGCGTTGGAACGCTAATGCCGGCCGCGGCGAGTTCGCCGGTATGACCGATGAGCCAGCGCTCGAATCCCACGGCCCCGGCTTCCGGATGGAATTGAAACCCGATGGCGTTGCGTCCAACCGAGAAGGCTTGTTGCCGGCATAGCGAGGTGAAGGCGAGCAAGGCAGCGCCCGCCGGCAGATCGAAGGTATCGCTGTGCCAGTGGAGCACTGGATGGTCGGCAAAGGTGTTCAAGCACGAAGAACGGCCTGCGTCGGTGAGGGCGATGGGCGCAAAGCCGATTTCCCTGGCGGGACCGGGATAGACGCGCGCGCCGAGGGCCCGTGCCATGAGCTGCGCGCCGAGACAGATGCCACAAACAGGTTGGCCTGCGGCGAGGCGTTGGGCGATGAGGCGGATTTCGGTTTCGATGAAAGGATACTTATCGCTCTCGTAGACGCCGATGGGGCCGCCGAGGATGAAGAGCAAGTCGGCTGTGTCAAACTGAGCGGCATCGAGCGGATCGAGCCCGACGTCGCAATAGCGGACTGCATACTTCGCGCCGGCAAGCACGGGCTCGAAGTTTCCCAGATCTTCAAAAGCGAGATGGCGAATAGCGAGCGCTGTCTTGCTCATTTCAAGAACCCTCGTTCCGCGGGCGCTCTAGCAGTTTGGGAATCGATGCAAAGCGGAAGCAGCAACTCAAGTAGCATTTTGCTCGAGAAAATGCCGCCCTCGATGACATCGAGAAGTCTACCTGTAATTCCGCAACTGCTTAGATTTCCCAGCGAAGAAGGACGGCGCCCACGGTAAATCCCGCGCCGACGGCGGCCAGCAGCACCAGATCGCCTTTTTTGAGCTTGCCTTCCTGGATAGCGGTTTCCATGGCCAGGGGAAGGGTGCCTGCGGAGGTGTTGCCGTACTTGTCTATATTGATGATCACGCGTTCGGGGTCCATCCCCAGGCGATCGGCGGTGGAGGTGATGATGCGCTTGTTGGCCTGGTGGGGGATGAAGCAGTCGAGATCTGCGCCCGTGACGCCATTACGCTCAAGGACCTTGAGGGTGGCTTCGGCCATCTTGCGCACCGCGAATTTATAGACGGCCTGGCCATCCTGGTAGATGTAGTGCATTTTCCGGTCGACGGTTTCGTGGGTCGATGGATTGAGGCTTCCGCCGCCTTTGAGATTGAGCGATACGCCGCCGGAGCCGTCAATCTCGTGTACAAAGTCGATGAAGCCGATTTCGCCTTCGGCTGCAGGCTCAATGAGCACTGCCCCGCCGCCGTCGCCGAAGAGCACGCAGGTAGCGCGATCGGTGTAGTCGGTCATGCGGGTGTTGGCATCGGCTCCGATGACCAGGACCTTGGAATGCGCGCCGCTCTCGACCAGCTTGACGCCCGCCTGCAGCGCATAGACAAAGCCCGAACAGCCGGCCGAGACGTCGAAGCCCCATGCACCTTTGGCGCCGATCTTGTCTTGCACGAGGCAGGCGGTGGAGGGGAACATCATGTCGGGGGTTACGGTGCCCACGATGATGGCTTCGACCTCGGTGGGCTGGATGCCGCGCGCGGCCAGGCATTTCCTGGCTGCTTCGGTGCAGATGTCGCTCACACCGAGTCCCTTGGCCAGCACGTGCCTTTCGCGAATGCCGGTACGGGTGAAGATCCACTCATCGGTGGTTTCGACCATTTTTTCAAGATCGTGATTGGTGAGGACCTGGGGAGGGGCGTAGGTACCGAGCGCGGTGATTTTGGCGCGCCGGCCCACGATGGGGCGAACGGCAAGGCTCAATGGATTTCTCCTTGCGGCGCAATCCCTGAATTCCTGCGCGCGCAACAAAAAGCGTTCTGCCGCGGCGATGGTTCGGCTCACGGCTCGAAGTGAATAGCGCCTGAAGCGCCAAAAAAGTACCGGGTGACCTACTGCGCCCGTACTAGCCCGTTACCGTTGCTTCCTTCCGGACCTGGCGGGATTGGCGGGATTACGTCGCGTAGGACCCGGCACTGACTGATTTTAGCATCCGTGCGGATTCGCCTGTGGGGTGGACGGGAAGCGGCGGGGGAGCGATGCAATCAGCTTCAGGCACCAGACGCTTCCGGATGAGTTATCCTTTCGGCGCCTGCAAAACCCATCCGAAACGGAGCGTATGCGAACGATGGAAAGGGCATGCTGACGGGCAGCCGGGGTTCCGATCAAGACAGGCAAGAAACAGGCAGGCAAGAGGTCATAGGCTGGGAAGAAATCCATACCCGAACAAAGACGGAGGTCAGTGATGTGCAAGAGCGCAGGCGATCAGGCGCATCCTCACGTGCATGCGGAGGATGATCTCTATCCGAATCATCATGCGTATCTCCATCGGGAGACGGGCCGGCCTGCAACGCACACGTCGCGGCGTGACTTCTTCCGCGTGCTGATGGGCGGAGCGCTGGCCGGGGCTTCGGTGTTGGAACTGGCCTATCATCGCGCTGCATGGGCGCGGGCCGCGGCCGGCGCTGCCGACGGCAATCTCTTCGACATACAGCAGGTGGCGCAGGGCGTGTTCTTTGCCCACGCACGCATGCAGGCGCTGATCAACTGCAACGCGGCCATCTTTGTGAGGTCGAAGGACGTGGTAGTGGTCGATGCGCACTCGAAACCGTCGGCCGCTACGGCGCTGCTGGCGCAGATCAAGCGTGAGATCACGCCGAAGCCTGTCCGGTATGTAATCAACACGCACTTTCACTGGGACCATACGCAGGGGAATCATGCCTATACTCAGACGGGCTCGAAGGTTGACATTGTGTCGACCGCGGCGACCAAGCAGCTGATGTCGGAGCTCGCGGTGGATCGAATGAAGGCATCGGCGGGCGCCGTGCCGGAGCAAATCGAGAAGCTGCGGGAGCAGGCGGCGCGCGCGACGGCGCAGGACGAGAAAGCGTATTGCGCCGACCAGATCCGGCAGATGGAAGCATATCTTGCGGAGATGAAGGACTACCGGCTGGAGCTGCCGACGATCACGTTTGACAAGACGTATCTGCTGGCCGATCCCGCATACGATTTGCACCTGGGGTTTCATGGGCGGGCACATACGGCGGGCGATCTATTCGTCTTTTGCCCGCAGCAGCGCGCGCTGGCGACGGGCGATGCGAGCCACTGCTGGCTGCCGAATGTCGGCGACGGGTATCCGCGACGGTGGCCGGCGACGATCGACGAGGTGGCGAAGGCCGACTTTCAATATGTGCTGGGCGGGCATGGGCCGATGCAACCGAACCGCACGGTGATGATGAACCAGCGGAACTACATTGAAGAGCTGACAGAGCGCGTGGAGCGCGCGAAAAGCGCCGGGCAATCGCTCAAAGAGATGCAAAGCCGGATCACGATTGAGTCGCTGCGTTCGATGCAATCGAATGGGTATGGGACGTTCGTAGACAAGACCGTCGCGGCCGAGAATCCGCACTGGGGTGCGGCGCCTCCGCTGCAGGTTGGCGTGAACGAGAATATCCGGGACGTGCTGAAGAACCTGGACCGGGCCTGAGGCTAAGGCGTTAGAGGGTGGAAGCGCGGACCTCGTAGTGGCTGGCGAAGTTCTCGATGCGGCTGAGGAGGCGCTTCGCCTCCGGTTCGAAGACGGGTGTGGTGTAGTCGGGTCCGGCGAAGTGCTGAACGGATTCAAGAGAGTCAAAGAAGTTGAGGACGACGAACTCCGTTTCGGGCGCGCCGTCTTCGCGCAGGATGGTGCCGCCCTGATAGCCGGGGGTGGACTTCAATCCAGGGAGCACTTTGCTCTTCAGAAAAGCTTCGTAAGCGTCTGCATCTTCGGCTTTTGTCCAACCGCGCCAATGGCGAGCAATCATCGCGCACCTCCGCACAAATCTCCCTACAAGTACAATAACGGAGTGAGTAAGCCCTCAGTAAAAGATTCCCCTGTGGTCGGATTTGTGTCGCTTGGCTGCCCCAAAAACCTTGTCGATTCCGAGGTGATGATGGGGCTGCTCGACCGTGCCGGCGCGCGCCTGACCGCGCGGCCTGAAGACGCGGACATCCTGGTTGTGAATACCTGCAGCTTTATTGATACGGCAAAACAGGAATCAGTGGACACGATTCTGGAGATGGTCAGGCACAAGACCGAGGGCCGAGCCAAGAAAGTTGTGGTGGCCGGATGCCTGGTAGAACGCTATCGCGACGAGATTCGCAAGAATATTCCTGAAGTGGATGCGGTGTTGGGGACGGGCGAGCTCGAATCGATTTTGGAAGCTGCGGGCATTGCGCCGGCTGCGGCGACGCTGTCGCCCTTCACGATTCTGAGCGGCAATGCGCAGGTCAAGGCGGGACGTGAATCGGGCGCGGGGACGCATAAGCAGGAATTCAGGGCGGAGGGGGAACATCGCGAGCGGCAGGGGCGGTTTAGCCGCGAGGAGTGGCAAGGCGCTGCGCATCTGCTGCCGACCTATCTTTACGATGAGTCGACGCCGCGGATGCTGTCGACTGGCCGGACGTCGGCGTATATCAAGATTGCCGAAGGCTGCGATCATCCGTGCAGCTTCTGCATCATTCCCAACCTGCGCGGCAAGTTTCGCTCGCGGCGGTTCGAGTCGGTAGTGGCCGAGGCGCAGAGACTGGTGGCAAGCGGAGTTGGCGAGATCACGCTGATCGGGCAGGACACGACCTGCTATGGCGAAGATCTGGGGATGAAAGACGGGCTGGCGACGCTGCTCGACACGCTGGCGCAGATCGAAGGGTTGCGGTGGCTGCGTTTTCTCTATGCGTATCCGAATCGCATCACGGGGCGCCTGCTGGAGACGATCGCGAAGCACGTTAACATTTGCAAGTATCTTGACGTGCCTTTGCAACACGCATCGCCCGACGTGTTGAAGCGCATGAAGCGCGGCGCGGGCGCGGATATCTTTCTGAAGACGATCGAGAAGGTGCGGGCGGCAGTACCGGGCATCGTGTTGCGCACATCGTTCATCGTCGGCTTTCCCGGCGAGTCCCTTCGTGACTTTGAAGTTTTGGAGGAGTTTGTTGGCGAGGCAAAGTTTGATTGGCTCGGGGTGTTCAACTATTCCGACGAAGAAGGGTCTGGCTCGTTCGGTCTGGATGCGAAGGTGCCGAAGCGAACGATTGAGGCGCGCAAGAATCGGCTGATGAAGCTGCAGCAATCGATCTCGCGCACGGCGAAGCAGAAGTGGGTGGGGCGTGAAGTGACGGTGCTGGCAGAAGGCGAGAGCGCGGAGACTGAACTGTTGTGGGAAGGACGCACACAGTTCCACGCGCCGGAGATTGACGGCAAAGTTTACATCAACGACTTTGGTGCTCTGGATGGGCTCGAGGCCGGCCGCTTTTATCGAGCGGAGATCACCGAGGCGCACGAATACGACGTAGTGGCGCGGGTAGTGGCGGGACCTCTTTAGGTTTGGGTGACGAGGTTGGGCATGCAGGCTTCCCAGGTTGTCGAGCTTTCGTTAATCTAGTTTCCATGTGGGACATGTCTACGGACGACGAGCCGCGCGCTCTCCGCGTGCTGACGGAACGCACCATTGCGCTCGGATTCAACATGGCCTCGGAACCGAAAATGGGTGTGCTGCTGCGCATGCTGGCGGCGTCGAAACCGGGCGGACGTTTTCTTGAACTGGGGACGGGGACGGGCATTTCGACGGCGTGGCTCCTGGGGGGCATGGATGCGGCATCGACGCTGATCAGCATCGATACGGATGAAGCGGTACAGTCGGTCGCCAAGGAAGTGCTGGGAGACGATCCGCGACTGCAGTTGCTGACGGTGGATGCTGCCGGGTATTTGTGGCGACAGCCGAAGAAATGTTTCGACCTGGTGTTTGCCGATGCGATGCCGGGTAAGTATGTCGCACTGGACGAAGCGCTGGCCATTGTAAAGCCGGGTGGTTTCTACGTGATCGATGACATGCTGCCCCAGCTCAACTGGCCCGAAGGACATGCGGAGAAAGTGCCCGTGCTGATGGAGCGGATTCGCGCAGATTCCCGGTTTTATGCGCTGCCTCTGGAGTGGGCAAGCGGCGTTGTTGTGATGGTGCGAAAATCTCTTTAGGTAGTTCTGTGGAGTCATCAGGCGCGATGGCCGTAAAGAAAAAATCTGCGAAGGTGCTGCACTGCCCCACCTGTGGGATGCTGGTGCGGCTTGGCGATGAGGATTTCCCTTTCTGCAGTGACCGCTGCAGGAAGATCGATCTGGGCAAGTGGGCGATGGGTGTCTACAAGATCAGCTCGCCGGTGCTTGATCCCGAAGTGCTTGAAGATCTAGGCGGTTTGCGGGGCGGGCAGGATCGCGGCGGCAACCATGAATAACCGTCCGACGCCTGATGCGTCAGGGAAGAACGACCACAGGACACGATGGGCATGGACGGTGGCAACGTTTTTCGGCGCGGGATTTGGCAAACCCGGACCGGGTACGTGGGGATCGGTAGCCGCGGTGCTGCTTTGGGCGGTTTATGCGTGGGCGGTTGGTCGGGGCACAGTCGAATTGTTTTACGCGCTGCTGGTGGGAATCGTTTTGACGGTCGGCTTTGGCGTGCCCGCCGCCACGGTCACGGAGCGCGAGTGGGGCCGGCAGGATCCGGGATTTGTGGTAATCGACGAAGTGGCCGGCCAGTGGATCGCACTGCTCGGTTCACCCGCGAATTGGCGGAGCGGATTGGTGGCGCTGCTGCTCTTTCGTCTTTTCGATGTCACCAAACCGTTTCCCGTGCGGCGATTTGAAAAGCTTCCCGGTGGCTGGGGCATAGTCTTCGACGATGTAGCCGCGGGGCTGTATGCTTTGGGTGTAGGTTGGCTGCTGCGGCATTTTATGCCGTCGCTGCAAGGTTGAGACGACCATGCCACGGACACGCCCCCAATCCGCGACCAGCGAAGCGTTTGTCGATCCGCGCATCGACGAAATCGTTCCCGCGGCGGCGCTTCCTTTGGGCGAAGTGGAACTGGTGGGCGCCAATCTCGGCCCCCATGCATCCGGTCCGCCGGTGGTTCTTGTGGGTACGCACCCTGCGCATATTCTGATGAGCCGTTCGAGCCGGCTGGCGTTCCGCGTGCCCGATCAGACCGGGAATGGGTTAATTGAAGTGCGGTCGCCCGTGGGCGTGAGCAATGCGGCGCAGTTGTGCGTAGCCCACGAGCTGACGAACGGGTTGCACCCCGTGACGAGCCCAGCGGTGAGCCGCTCGGGGATGATCTACGCGACGATCTCGGGGCCACGCGGCAAACAGACGCCGGTTTCGGTGGTGCGGGTGAGCACCGATGGGCGCGCAACGCCGTTTGTGACCGGCATACTGAACGCCACGGGCTTAACGTTCAGCCCAGAAGGCGATCTGTTTGTGACCTCGCGCGCAGAGGGCAATGTGTACCGCATCGATGGCGCGGGCGAATCGACGCTTTATTGCGAAGGCATGGGCGTCGCCACGGGCGCGGCCTTCGATCGCGAGGGAAATCTCTTCGTAGGCGATCGCAGCGGAACGATTTTCAAGATCGATCCCCAGAAGAAAATTTTTGTGCATGCCACGCTGGAACCAAGCATCTCGGCCTATCACCTGACCGTCGATTCTTCGGGCACGCTCTACGTGACCGGACCGACGCTTTGCTCGAACGATGCGATCTGGGCTATCGACGCCCACGGAGAGTCGCGGGTTTGGTTTCGCGGTTTGGGACGGCCACAGGGGCTGGCAGTTGCGAAGAACGGAGATGTCTACGTGACCGCCTGCTTCCGCGGACGGCGCGGCCTGGTGCGCGTAACGCCGGATGGGGAGGCGAGCCTGGTGCTGAGCGGCGACAATCTCGTGGGCGTGGCCTTTTCGCCACTGGGCAGCACGATTCTGGCCAGCAACGAGGCAGTTTATGATGTGGAGTTGGGCATTGAAGGAATGACGCTTCTCTAGAGCGGTTTCAAGACTGCCATAATGCTTGCCTTGGGCTCTTCGCGTTTCGCTGCAGGTGCGGGAGCGAACACCATCCAGCGCCTTGGGTTTGTCGGATCACCCAAAATCGACGCTCGCCGCAAAGAGCCAGGAACTGATTGTTACGTTATGAAATCGGAAATCATCGCTGTCGGCTCCGAGATGCTCACCCCGTACCGGCAGGACACGAATTCTCTCTACATCACGGAAAAGCTGAACGAGATCGGAGTGACGGTTGCGTTCAAGACGATCGTGGGGGACCGGCGCAAGGATCTGGTGAACGCGGTTCGCACCGCACTTTGCCGCGCGGACATCCTCATTTTGGTGGGTGGGCTGGGTCCCACGGAAGACGACCTGACGCGTGAAGCGGTTGCCGAGTCGCTCTCTCTCACGCTGCGCCGCGAGCCCGTGCAGGTGGCGGCGCTCCACGCCCGTGCGGCCACCTGGCGCATCTCGATGCCCGAAAATAACCTGAAGCAGGCCGACGTGATCCAGGGAGCGACGGTGCTGACAAATCCCAATGGCAGTGCTCCGGGGCAGTGGCTGGACATGACGTTTCAGGGGTATCGCAAGCTGATCATGCTGGTGCCGGGCCCGCCGCACGAGTGCCATGCGCTTTTTGACACGGAGTGCGTGCCCCGACTGCGCGACGAGCTGCCGCCGCGAGCGATCGCCAAGCGCACGCTGAAAGCGGCGATGATCCCTGAATCGCAGGCCGACAAACTGCTCGCGCCCATCTACATTGAATACAAAGACGTGGAGACGACGATTCTGGCGCACGCGGGCGATATCCAGCTGACGCTGGTTTGCTCAAAGCCCACGATGGCCGCCGCCAACCAGCGGCTCGATGATCTCGCGAACAAGCTGGAAGAAGCCCTCGACGACTGGCTTTACTCGTCGGAGGGCGAATCGCTGGAGCAGATCGTTCTCTACTACCTGGGGCTGCGCCAGGCGACGCTCGCCGTGGCCGAAAGCTGCACAGGCGGCCTGGTGGCGCAGCGCATCACGGCGGTGCCCGGCAGCTCGCGATCGTTTCTGGGAGGTGCGGTTGTGTATTCCGACCCGCTGAAGACTTCGTTTGCGAATGTTCCTCCGGAGTTGATTGCGCAGCACGGGGCAGTCTCTGCCGAAGTGGCGAGCGCGCTCGCGGAGGGGATCCGCAAACGGACCGGCGCGACGCTGGGGCTTGGCGTAACGGGGATTGCCGGGCCGACGGGCGGAACGGAATCGAAGCCGGTGGGGCTGGTTTATTTTGCGGTATCGGATGCGCAAAAGACCGATTCGTTCAATCGGACATTCCGGGGCGACCGCGATCGAGTACGGCAGTGGGCCTCGCAGCAGGCGTTGGACCTGGTGCGACGGAGGCTGATGTAAAGCGGGACGAGTTGCCCAGTCGTGCAGCATGACAAAGCTTCGTGGCGCCCCCCCTTTCCCAACAAAACGCGCAAGGATGAGGCACGGAACCGGTACAAAGCCGCATTGACGCCACCGCATCCCCTCTGCAACACTCCGGCCATGGGCTATCGCGGCAGGGTGGAATATGCAGATGCCCGCAAGATTCGACCACGCAACAAGGGCTACTACCGGGTGCTGCACTGGCCCATCTGGATCTGGGTTTTTTTCCTCGCACCCGGTCCTCTGACGTTTTCGCTTTTCGCACACGGTTTCAGCTGGGCTAATTCCCTTTGGCTTGCGGCGGTGCTTCTGGGCACGGGAATCGCCGGGCTCTACGGACAGATGCCCGGGGTTGAACCACGACCTTATATTCTGCGCTTCGATGAAGACAAGCCGAACCCGCTCTATCGCAAGGTCTGCTATACGTTCGCGTGGAATGCGGTGCTGAATTTCGCGCTGCTGAATCTTGCGGGGCTCGTCATCGCTGTCGTGACCGGCGTCTGGTATATGAAGCAGCTTTATGAGTACGCGTATCTGCCGCTATGCGGGCTGATCCTGCTGCTGGGATTGCTGGGCAAGTTGCCTCGTGTGGGCCGATCGACCAAGGGGGAAGGCACGGAGCGGCGCTATTTCTATGGCTCGGTCTGGTCGGTCACCATCGCGCAAACGCTGCTGCTGGTTTTGTGGAAGACGCTGCCGCTGACGCGCACCGGGAGCCTGATCAAGCTTCTGGTCTATGGGGCCGCGCTGCTGGCGATGGGCACGGCGGCTTACAACGGCGCCCTGCCGCGCACGCGGCCCATCCTGCCCGGCGAATTGATGGTGGACTGAGAGCCAGGCATCAAAGTCCGCGCGGGTTTGTGTTTGCGACGCAATCTCGCTGTGAACGCTATTTGCCGACTGGCTTGTAGCCAGTAGTCCCGGCTTTCTTGAGAGCGGCGATGCCGTCGTCGACGCTCAAAAGCGGCGTGGTCTTGATGCTTTTGCATGCGCCGCCGGCGCCGATGGCAAGGGCAAAGGCCGCGGCGCCAATGTTGTCGGGAGCCTCGAAGACACCGACGACATCGTAATCGCCGAAACTCAAATAGAAGCTAGTGAGTCTGCCACCGAGCTTTTCCAGAGCTTTGCCGATTACGGCTACGCGATCCTGCGGTTTTTTGATCAAGGCCGAGACAGCTTCGGGGGTATAGGCCGCTTGCACGAGATAACTGGGCATGGCAATTTTGCCTTTCACGAGAGATTCAACGCCTGAGCCTTGGGAGAGAACCCACTCTACAACGCCGACGGCGCCAATCGCACGCGGAATTTTCAAGAAGGCAATGCAAACTGCTCGGCCATCGCCTTGGCTTCGGTTCGGGCCCAGTCCCGCAGCGTAACCGGGTTGAGGATGCGCGCGCCCGTTCCCAGGCCCAGGACAACGAAGCGCGCCTGCGATTCCGACTCGAATTCGACCTGAGTGACGACCCGATCGCCGGTTTCGTCGGCGCGGATGTTGTCGGCCACGGGAGTCATCGCGAACCAGCGCTGCAGCCGGCTCACCGCATCGGGCGCCAACGACAAGGCGACAGGATAGCTTTGGCGCTGGCGAAGAAAGTCTTGGGTCGAGTGCCGCCAGTGGGAGGCCAGATCGAAGTTGCGAGGCCGTTCGAAACCGATGGCCAGCACGGTGACGGCTCGCATGCGCGAAACGCGGAATGTACGCATGCCTGTGGGCCCGCGCGCCACGAGATACCAGCTGAGGCCTTTGGCGACCAGGCCAAGCGGATCGACGGTGCGGGGCGTCTTTTGCCCATCGGCGCGCGTGTAGTCGAAGGCAAGCTTGCGCTCGCGCGACACGGCTTCCTGCACGACAGAAAGCATGGAAAGGTCTTCGCCTGTTTCGTGCCATCCGGTTGCATCCACATGGAGTCGTTCCCGTATGGTCGCCGCCTGGGAGCGCATCGGCGCAGGCAGAGCGGCCATCAGCTTGTTCATGGCGCGTTCTGCGGCGGCAGCCAGTCGAGGATGGCCCACCACGCGCGGCTGCGCCATGAGGAGTGCGCGGACTTCGGATTCGTCCAGTGCCGGAACCTGTGTGCGCCAGCCCTTTTCGAGTTCCCAACCGCCCTGCGCACCGCGGAGGGCAACGACGGGGACGCGCGCCGCGCTGAGCGCTTCGAGATCGCGGTGGATGGTGCGCTGCGATACCTCGAGTTGCTCGGCCAGTTCGCGCTCGGAGGCGCGGCCCTTGGCCTGGAGCAGCATCAGGACCGAAAGCAGCCGGTCGGATTTCATGGGCAATTAACTCCCGTTCGTCACAATTTCTATTTTCTCGATGATATATGACATAGATTGTCATATTCCCAAAAACATAATCAAGACGTCGTATGGAGGTGCATGCCATGACCAGCCGCGCCGTTCACCTTTTCGTCTTCGAGAACCTGGCCGATTGGGAGGCTTCGTTTGCCATAGCCGGCATCCAGAACCCTCGATTCCAGCGTGCGCCGGGCCGCTACCGGGTGGTGACCGTTGCGCCGACCCGTGAGCCCGTGACCACGATGGGCGGGGTCCGCATCCTTCCCGACCTCGCACTCAGCGAGATTGGGCAGGAGGACTCGGCGATGCTGATTCTGCCCGGAGGCGAGGCGTGGGAGCAGGGAAAAAATCGGGAAGCGATCGCGAAGGCGCGGGCCTTCATTGCGGCCTGCGTGCCGGTGGCGGCCATCTGCGGCGCGACTCTGGCGCTGGCCGGCGCGGGCCTGCTCGACAACCGCTACCACACCAGCAACACGCGGGACTACCTCGCCGCGAGCGGCTATCGGGGAGGCAGGTTCTATCGCGAGGTCGCGGCGATCGCCGACCAGGGAGTGAT
This sequence comes from Occallatibacter sp., assembly GCA_036520995.1. Lineage (GTDB taxonomy): Bacteria > Acidobacteriota > Terriglobia > Terriglobales > Acidobacteriaceae > Telmatobacter. Next base: position 29,825 of record DATDIQ010000014.1, on the reverse strand, counting down.
TACCGCTTCCGGTGTTGCGCCTCTCGAGTTTGCGCGGGAGATCTTCGAGGCGCTCCATCTCTACGACAGCTACGCGCTGGATGCGTGGTACACGCTGTTCAAGTATGGCGACGCCACCGCGTATTGCGAGCTGGCACAGTACGCAACTCAATAGCCGGCGGATTCTGGCATCACACCGTCTAACTGAGCATTCCAAGGAGAATCGAGTTTTATGACGCTCAAGGACTACTTTCTCGCTCAGCTCGACCGCGAAGCAGCGCTCACACGCAAGGCGGTGCAGAGGGTGCCGGAAGGAAAGAACGGATTCAAGCCGCACGAGCGATCGATGGAGCTTGGCTATCTTGCCGCAGTAGTGGCGGCCATGCTCGGGTGGATTTCGTTCATGGTGGAGCGCGATGATCTGGACCTGAGCCAGGCCGCTGCGCTGGGATTCAAGCCGAAGGTTCTCAACACGCCTGCAGAACTTGTTGCCAGCTTGGAGAACGCGGTTGCGCTGGCCCGCAAGGCGCTCGAATCCACGACAGACGAACACCTGCTGACTCCGTGGGCTTTCAAAAACGGCGGCCAGACGCTTCAGAGGGAGCCTCGCTGCCTGATGATCTCCGATGGCGTTTTCAGCCACCTGGCGCATCATCGCGGACAGCTCACCGTGTACTTGAGGCTGGCTTCTTCGACGGTACCGGCACTCTATGGTCCATCGGCCGATGAGCACTTTTGAGACATGTCGCGCGAGGTTCGGGCGCGGCTCTATCGAGAGCCTTACCTGCTAAACTCGTTCTCGTCATGCCCTTTGGAAGTCTTCTGGCTGTCGTGGCCGCATATCTGCTGGGGTCGATTCCCACCGGATATCTGCTGATGCGGGTCTTTCGCAAGCAGGACATTCGGACCATCGGAAGCGGCAATATCGGCGCCACCAACGTGCTGCGCTCGGGCGCGCGCGGGCTGGGTGCGACGACCTTTTTTCTAGACGTGGTCAAAGGCAGCCTGGCAGTAGCCGTGGGCGCATGGCTCGCGCCTTATCTGATGCCGGGTGTGCCGATACGCAATGCCGAAGCGCTGGCAGCGCTGTGCGCGGTTCTTGGGCACATGTTTCCGGTGTGGCTCGGCTTCAAGGGCGGAAAAGGCGTAGCGACAGGTTTCGGCGTATTTCTGGTTGCGGCGCCGTGGGCAGCCTTGGCAGCCATCGCGGTGTTTTTCCTGGTGATCGCCGTCAGCCGCTTCGTCTCACTTGGTTCAATTCTTGGCGCAGCGAGTTTTCCATTTTTTGCCTGGTTCCTGGTGTCGGGCGAGAAGCCGGCATTTTTTCTAGCGGTGCAGGCCGCCGTCGCGCTCCTGATCATCGTGAAGCACCACCAGAACATTCGCCGTCTTCTTTCTGGAACCGAAAGCCGCTTCGGATCGTCTGATGCAAGTGAAGGAAAGACTGCATGAGCCGGGTGGTTGTTCTAGGGGCAGGGGCATGGGGCACTGCGATCGCGTTGTCACTCTATCGCCGCGGCGGCCACGAAGTCACTTTGTGGTCGCACAGCGAGGATGAGGCGGAGCAGATTGCGTCGGCACACGAAAACGTTCTGTTCCTGCCCGGGTTTCCTTTGCCTGAGCGGCTGGTGGTGACTGCGGACGGCGCGCCAATCCGCCTGGCGGAGATCCTGGTTTCGGTTATTCCTTCAGAGTTTCTGCGGCCGACGCTGGCGCGGGTGCGCCCGTTTTTGCATAACGGCCAGTTCATTCTAAGTGCGACCAAAGGCGTGGAGGATATCTCATTTCTACGCATGACGCAGGTGATCTCGGAAATTCTGGAGCCGGCAGGGGTGCTGCTTTCGATCGGCGCGCTTTCGGGGCCAAGCTTTGCGGTGGAAGTGGCACGCGGGCAGCCGACCGCGGTCACTGTAGCCTTCAGCGACCCGCAGATCGCGTCGCTGGTGCAGCAGGAGTTTTCGTCTGAGACGCTGCGACTCTATACGTCGACCGATGTGATTGGCGTGGAACTGGGCGGCGCGCTGAAGAACACAATCGCGATTGCGGCGGGCATCGCGGCGGGCGTAGGCCTGGGCTACAACTCTGCAGCTGCGTTGATGACGCGCGGCATTGCGGAGATTACGCGCCTGGCAGTGGCCTGCGGCGGGCAGCGGGAAACGCTCGCCGGACTCTCAGGCGTGGGCGACCTGGTGCTGACGTGCACGGGATCGCTTTCACGGAACCGCACGGTGGGCGAAGGGCTGGGCAAGGGACGGAAGCTGGCGGAGATTCTGGAGAGCCTGGGCGGCAAAGTGGCGGAGGGGGTGCGGACGACGCGAGCGGCGTTGGGGCTGGCACAACGCTACGGCATCGAGATGCCCATCACCGAGCAGATGGAGCTGATTCTCAACGAAGGGAAAGACCCGCGCGAGGCGATCCGCGACCTGATGCTGCGGCCTGGTAAAGACGAGCTGGATTTGCCGGCGGAGACCTAACCGCGGGTGAAGAGCGGCGTTCCTTGCGGCCCGCGTCGATCGTTCGCAGGTTGAGTGGAGGCATTTCTACCGCCGCGGCGCCAAGAATTCACAACCCACGGCGCGAGGCAGTGCGCTATACTTGGCGCCTTCGACGATTCCCTGCGCTGTCCATTCGAAGAACGTCGATGCGAGAAAGAGAGAACGTGCGATGAAAGTGATGTCGACCTATTCGATTCGGCCGGGATGTGTGAAGGAAGCAGTGAGCCAGTTTCTGGCGGGCGAGGCCAATCCGCCGGCGGGCGTGAAGATCATTGGGCGGTGGCACAAGACGGACTCAAGCGGCGGCTACACGCTGATGGAAAGCGACAGTCCGGTGGCGATGTTCGAGTTTGCTGCCTCGTGGAGTGAGGTGCTGGAGACCCACAGCACCATCGTGATTGAAGATGCCGAGGCGGGCGCGGTGCTGGCGAAGGTGTTTAAGTAGAGAGGCCGAAAACGGTATCAGGCTTCAGCGATCGGCCTTCAACCTCGGGCGATGGCACCGCGGGTTGGCGCCTGAAAGAACCAGTGAAACCCTGCATCCGGTCGAAGCGTGTTCTCTCGACCCATTTCCCGGAGAAGAGGATCTACGATGCGACTGCCCTTTAGCGAGCAGCAAGGGCGGGGCCGCTGACGATCTGCCGCGCGTGGGCAATTTCAGGGAGCGTGGGATCGGCAGCGGGCCAGGCCTTGAGAAAGGCCTCATAACCCGAACGCGCGGCGGCCGTGTCGCCCGAGAGCTCATGCACGCGCGCAAGGCCGTAGAGCGGGAAACCGGAGTTGGGACGCTCTTTTAGAGCGTCCTGATACGCGACGATAGCGGCGGGGTAGTCTTTTGCGCGGATCAACGCGGCAGCTTCGGTTTCGCCGACGGGACGAATATACATGGGCGGCTCGTGATAGCCGAGCTTCTTTTCTTCGGCGAGAGCCACGGCGAATTGCTTTTTTCCTTCGTCGAGTTTGCCTTGGGCGATAAGGACGCCGGCATGCAGTTCGATCGAGGCCACGCTGAGCGACCGGATGAGCGGGCCGGTCATGGCATCGGGGGAGACGGGTTCGGCTGGCGGCTTGGCGTTTGCAGGTGCAGCTTTCTTCGTGGGCTGGTCCAGTTTTTTCCTGGCTTCGTCGGCCAGGTCGTTGGCGCGCTGGGCTCGCCAGAGACCGGCATCGAGGCGATCGGATGCGGCTGCAGCGGCGGCGTAGTCGTTGGACTCGAGAGCCTTCATGCCGGTGGCAAAGTCGCTGAGATCGGCGGCGAGGAAGCGAAGATTGGTGGTTTTTGCAGTATCGGGTAGGTTGGCCTCGGCTACCAGCGAGAGCACCGTATCCCAGTCGGCGGTGCGCAGAGCGACGGGCAGACGCCGGCTGATGCGCGCCATTTGATCGCGCGCGGACCAGATATAGAGGCTGGCGGAGAGGTGGCCGCGCGCGCCGGCGAGTCGATCGGAAAGCGCGTTGGCCTCGGCGAGTTTGCCCTGCTCCATGAGATTGGCGATTGCGTACATCATGTTGTGGACGTAGTTCCAGTCATCGTCGGCGGAGACATGCTGATCGCGCATGTAGGTTTCGTCGGCGGTCATGGAGGCAGCGAACCAATGCTCGGCCTGCGCATAGGCCCCGACCCGGTAGTAGATGTGGCCGGGCATGTGAACCATATGACCTGAAGTGGGCGCGAGGCTGGCGAGGAGCGCAGAACTGGGGATGGCGCGCTCAGGATGATTGCCCGGCTCCAAGGCATGGATCCAGTAGTGGTTGGCGGCGGAGTCATTCGGGGCTTCGCGCAGGGCGCCTTCGAGGATGGCGATGCGTTCTTTCTGGCCGGCCTTGGGCTCGCCCTTTTCGTCATAGCCGTCGCCGACGGCGCCAGCGAGGAAGATGCGCGCTTCGATGTCGTTGTGCGATTTCTTGACGAGCTTGCGAAGGACGGCGATTTCTGCGTCGTGATTGCCGTCTTTCGCGTTCTGGTCGGCTTGTGCGGCATCGATGTAAAGTTTGTCGGTCGCACTAGCGTGCGCTTTCAGGCGCAGGGCTTCGGCCAGGGCGTGTTCGCTATAGGGTTTCACGGCTTCGCCGCCGTGCATATCAAGAGCCTGGAAGAGGCCCCACTGACACATGGCGCAGTTGGGATCGAGGCGAATGGCCTGCTCGAAAGCCTTGGAGGACTCGTAGTCCCAGAAGTCGTGGAGAAGGCTCAGGCCCTGGTCGAACCAGGCTTGTGCTTCGGGCGTGGCTTTGATGGCGATGTGACTGTTGCCAATGCCGGTCATTTTCATGGGGACGGGTAGCTGGTCGGGCGGTGGAACGGCCTGCATGTCGGCCATGTTCATGCCAGCCATGGACTGGCCCTTGACGGTCGTGGTGAACGCGAGGAGAACGACGGCGCAAAACAGGGTCGCGCGCGAGTGCGTCGCGGCAAAACCGGGATAGTGCATGGAGGAACTATACGCGAGGCCGGGTTGGGGAGAAACGGGCAAAATGCGCGCGCTGAAGCAGGCGGGATTGAGGTTGTGCGGGAGGGAAGGGCGCTTCGCGTTTGCCGGCAATGCTCTAGACTATGTCTCTGACCACGTAATTTCGTGTGTCGAGGTTTGTGCTTTCCCAGGTCTCAAAAGCGAGACCCAGGGCACCCATTTTCGTCCTAATTCAAGCGGTCAGAGAGCTAGTGGTTAGATATGCCCGAATTCATTACTTTATTTGGCAATCAGGGCGCGGAGCCGGAGAAGCCGGAAGCGGAAGAGAAGGTCGGATTTTTTGGCCGCATGCGCGAGGCGGTCACACGCACGCGGGAAAGCTTCTCGTCGCGCGTCAATGACATCATCGCGCTCACGCGCGAGGTGGACGAGGCGGCGCTGGAGGACCTGGAGACGGCGCTGCTGACCAGCGACATCGGCGTGCAGACGACGACGGAGATTCTGGAGGCGCTGCGGGAGAGAGCAAAGAAGCAGGCCATTGCGGGTGGCGCGGAATTGAAGGATCTGCTGAAGGAGCAGATCCGCGGAATCCTGGAGGCTCCGGGGCGGGGAGTGGCGACACCGCAGACGCCGCCGAAGGTGACGTTCCTGGTAGGCGTGAACGGAACTGGGAAGACGACGACGAGCGGCAAGCTGGCGGCGTGGTATCGAAGGCAAGATCGAACAGCGCTGCTGTGTGCGGCGGATACATTTCGCGCGGCGGCGATCGAGCAGCTGGAGGTGTGGGCAAAGCGCTCGGGCGTGGAGATGATCAAGACGAAGCAAGGCGGTGATCCGGCGGCGGTGCTCTATGACGCGGCAAGCGCGGCGAAAGCGCGGAATATCGATGAGCTGATTGTGGACACGGCGGGGCGGCTGCACACGAAGTCGGGCTTGATGGACGAGCTGGACAAGATGCGGCGAACGGCGGCGAAGGTGGTATCGGGAGCTCCGCACGAAGTGCTGCTGGTGATGGACGCGACGACGGGACAGAACGGACTGCAGCAGGCGCGGCAGTTCACGCAGTCGGCGGGGGTCACGGGGATTGTGCTGACGAAGCTGGACGGGACAGCCAAGGGCGGCATTGCCGTGGCGATTGCGCGCGAGCTAAATCTCCCCGTGCGGTTTGTGGGCGTGGGGGAAAAGATGGAGGACCTGCTGGAGTTTGATGCGGGGGCGTTTGTGGATGCGCTGGTGGGGTGAAGGCGAGGATCAGGGAACAGCCTATTTGGCGTGAGCTGACGCGGGCGTTCGCGAGTTAACAGGTTAGCGTACAGGAATCGATTTCCATCGAGAGTTATTGGGATGCGATGAACGCGCTAGAAACATTGGACAAAGACATCTACTGGATGAAGCGGGCGCTGGAGCTGGCGCGTCGCGGGATTGGTGTGAGTTCGCCGAACCCCGCGGTGGGCTGCGTGATTCTGGATCGTGCGGGGCAAGTCGTCGGCGAGGGTTGGCACGAGTACGATCTGCTGGATCACGCCGAGGTTGTCGCTCTGAGCGAGGCAAAGCAACATGCGCTCACACGCCAGGAAGACCGGCTCAAGGGCGGGACAGCCTACATCACCCTGGAACCCTGCAACCACACGGGGCGCACCGGGCCGTGTACGCAGGCGCTGATCGGGGCGGGATTGAAACGCGTGGTGGCGGCGACGATCGATCCGAATCCGAATGTGGCGGGGCACGGATTGGAGGCATTGCGCCCAGCGGGCCTCGAATCGATCGTGGGTGTATGCGAAGCCGAGGCGCGAAGACTCAACGAAGGGTTTGCGCGCTGGAGCCGGCACAAGCGGCCGTTTGTGCTGATGAAGGTGGCGATGAGCCTGGACGGGCGGATCGCTCCACCGCCGGGAGTGCACGCGGCGCACGAGCCGTATTGGATTACAAGCGAGCTTTCTCGCGCGGCTGTCCAGCCTTTGCGTTGGCAGGCCGATGCGGCGATGGTGGGCGTGGATACGGTCCTTGCCGATGATCCGCTGCTGACGGACCGAAGCGGGTTCAGGCGGAGACGTCCCCTGCTACGCGTGGTGCTGGATTCGGCGCTGCGCATGCCGCTGGAGTCGAAGATGGTGAAGGGCGCGCAGAACGATCTGGTCATTTATACGGTGTCGAAGGATGAAGCGCGCATGGGCGAGCTGCGCAAGCGTGGTGTGCGCGTCGAGGTGCTGCCTGCCGAGGCCGGACGCGTACCGCTGGGCAAAGTGCTGGACCTACTCGGCGAGGAAGGCATCCTGACCCTGATCACGGAAACAGGCACGCGGCTGAACACTGCGCTGCTGGCGGCGGGCCTGGTGGATCGTGTGCATCTATTTGTATCGCCCCAGATCATGGGCTCGGACGCAGTGCCGGCGTTCAAGAGCATGCCTCAGTTTGTGCGCATGGCCGCGGTAGAAGTAGAGCGCTATGGCAACGACCTGGGGCTGTGCTCGCTGCTGCGGGATCCGTGGGAAGATCAGGGAACGGGGAATAGGACCAGGGAACAGAGGGCGCAATGAGCCATGGCCGATGCGTGCTACGGCATCCCAGTCGATGATGCCGAAGCGTGGGAGAGTGGCGGCATGCGGGTAAGGACGGCGTGGATTGCAGCGGGAGTGCTGGCGGCCGTTGCGGCCGCAGCGTTGGGCGACGTCGCTCGCGCGCAGACGACCGTGCAATTTGCGACGGAAGACGGCGGCGCTGTGTATGCGGATGTGTATGGCGCGGGTGAGCGGGCCGTAGTGCTGGCGCATGGCGGGCGGTGGAACAAGGAGAGCTGGGCGAAGCAGGCGCGTGTTTTGGCGGCCCACGGATTTGAAGTGATGGCGATCGACTTTCGCGGGTATGGGAAGTCACGCGGGCCAGGCGATAAAGACCCGGAAGATGCACCGCTCGAGAAGGATGTGATGGCGGCGGTGCGTTATTTGCACGCGCACGGCGCGAAGAGCGTGTCGATTGTGGGCGGCAGCATGGGCGGCGCGGCGGCGGGCGATGCGTCGATTGAGTCGAAGCCGGGCGAAATTGACAGGATCGTGATGCTGGGGGCGGCGCCGAATTTGCCGGCTGAGAAGTTGAAGGCGCCGGCGCTATTCATCGTGGCGCGGAACGATACGAGTGGGGATGGGCCGCGGCTGCCGGGGATTCAGAAACAATATGAGAAAGCTCCCGAGCCGAAGAAGCTGGTGGTGCTGAAGGGCTCGGCACATGCGCAGGCTTTGTTTGATACGGAGCAAGGGGAGCGGGTGATGCGGGAGATGCTTTCCTGGTTAGAGGTGAAGTGAGGATCAGCTTCCGGCTTCCTATTCCTTATTTCCTGTTCAGTGTTCCTGTTCTCTGTTCTCTGTTCCCTGTTCCCTGTTCCCTGTTCCCTGTTCCCTGTTCCCTGTTCCCTTTAAGATTGAAGCATGTTTACGGGAATTATTGAGCAGACGGGGACGCTGGTGAGCCTGGTCGATCGCGGGGGCGTGCGGCGACTCACCGTGGAGGCACCGGGGATTGCGGCGAGGCTGCGTGAGGGTGATTCGCTGGCGGTGAGCGGTGTGTGTTTGACGGCGCTCGATGTGGACCCCAGATATTTTCATGCGGACCTGGCGCAGGAGACGCTGGATAAGACGTCTTTGCGGGCACTAGAGCCTGGGTCGAAGGTGAATCTGGAATTGCCGACGGCGGTGGGCAGCCCGCTGGGCGGGCATGTGGTGCAGGGGCACGTGGATGGGGCCGGGGAACTTTTGGCGCTGGAGCCTGTGGTGCCGCGTGCGAGCAAAGAATTTGATGAGCAGACAACCGACTGGACCTTGAAGGTGCGCGTGCCGGAGTCGACGCGACAGTGGATGGTGCCGAAGGGGTCGGTGGCGATTGAGGGAATCAGCTTGACGATTGCCGGGATCGACGAAGGTGCGATCTCAATTGCGATTCTGCCGCTGACGTATTGGCGGACGAACCTTCATTCGCTCAAGCTCGGAGCGCCGGTGAATGTGGAAGCGGATGTGCTGGTGAAGCTGGCGTATCAAGAAATGCAGTCCAACAAGAAAGGGGCGTTCGACCTGACCGGGGCGTGGCTGGTGGCAAACGGATTTTAACCGTCTGATTTTGAGGCAGTTGCGGTATACAGATTTGAACTGTTGTCGAGTGAAGTGGAATGTGATATATTCGACTGGTCATTTGACTGGTCGTTCCATGCAAAGTTATCAAGCATCTGAAGCAAAAACACAATTCCTTCGCATTCTCGATGATGTGGAGCGCGGCGAAAGTGTAATGATCACCCGTCATGGCAAGACGATTGCGCGGATCAGTCCCGCAGCGGCAATCGACCGAGAGCGCATGCAGCGCGCTGTGGAGAGCATCGGCGAGATTCGGAAGAGGACCAAGCCAGTCTCTCTGGCGAAGATCCTTTCTGCGCGCGATGAAGGCAGAATGTGAATCCCGCGCCTGTTGATATGCGGTTCGTGCTGGACGCTTCGGTTGTGATCACTTGGGCGATGCGCGATGAAGCGCAGCCCCAGGCCGATCTAGCATTCAGCTGCCTGCAGGTCGGATCGGCAATCGTTCCAGGGATCTGGTGGTATGAGGTTCGCAACACTCTTATCGTGAATGAGCGTCGTGGTCGGATCGATCCTGCGGACTCGATTCAATTCCTTCGCGATCTGGACGCTTTCCAGATCGATGTCCAGTTTCCACAAGACGAATTCCAATTGATCGGGCTGGCACGCAAACACAACCTGTCTGTTTACGATGCCGCATATCTTGCGCTGGCGATGCGAGAACATTTGCCGCTTTCAACATTGGATGAAAGGCTTGAATCGGCTGCTCGGATCGAAGGTGTGGGGCTGCTGGTTTAGCGCTGAATCACTCGAACGAATAGTCGAGGAAGTAGCCGGCGTGCGTTGCGCCGCCGGAGCCGCGCAGACCTGCCAGTCCCCCGGAGGCTGAGCCCGGGAGGATGACCCATTCCGAGTTGACGGCGCCATCCTTGAGAATCCCCGTATTGAAGAGAAGAAAGGCGCCGCTGCGGCCGGCGAGGGTGCCGGTGAAGTGTTCCACGCCGGTGAAATAGGCGCGGCCATCGTGCATCTTCACCAAGAGAAAGCGCGCATCGCCCCTTCCGGCGAGGCCCCCGGTGAAGTCTTCGTGGACGAGGACCGCCGAGAGCGTGGCACCTGCAGTTTCGTCGTAGGGCTGCGGGTCATATTGGATCACGTTGATCCAGCCGGTGGCGCGGAGGGTCATAAGTTCCATTGCAATCTCGTTGGAGGGCGGTGACGGCGTATGGGTTGGATGGGTCGGGGGCAGCCCTCCCACTGGGCTCTCGTTGTATCGGACGTAAACGACCACGTTTCGGCCGCGCAAAGAACGGAGAAGTGCGGTGAAAGCGGATCAGGGCTTTGTTGGGACTTTGGGTGGATCGGTGACGTATTCGTCGCCCGCACGCGCAAGGATTTGTTGGCGCCGGTCGGTGAGTAGCTTGAGCTGGGTGGTGATGTCGATGAATTCCTTTTGCTGTTCGGCCGAGAGCGCGCTGGGCGATGAGGGTTTGGCGGGAGCAGGCGCGGCGCCTCGATCCTCTTGGGATGCGGTGGTGGAATTCTGGACGGCTGACAGATCGAGGCCGGCGGCTTTCGACAGCTCATCGAGGCGTGCTTGAAGAAGCGGAATCTCCCTATCGATCAGGACGGGGCGAATATTGGGCGTTCTGGTCTTGCCGGCAGCGAGCTCGTTGCGGTTGTTCTCGCCCCACGCGGGGAGGATGCCGACGTGGCCAAGCTCGACGCGAATGCCGGCTGGTCCGTAGTCCTCGCGCACGGCGGAGAAGAGGCCGATCATGGAGTCGCGGGGGTCGCCCTCTTTGTCGGGCATGAGGCCGTCGACGTAGGTACGCGACTGGTTGGAGAGGAAGTTGCCGAGCGAATAGAAGATGACCGTGTTGCGGCCGTCGGTGGTGCGGTAGGTTTCGACCGGCTGCAGGACGTGGGGATGGTGGCCGACGATGACCGAGGCTCCAGCATCGAGCATCTTGTGAGCGAGGTCGGTGTCTTCAGGGCGCGGTGCGGCGGCGTATTCGATGCCCCAATGAATGGAGACGACGAGGAGATCGCACTGGGCGCGTGCAGATTGGATGGCGGCGAGAACCTGGGCCTGGTCGGCTCCGGGAGCCCCTCCGGATTCGCCGGGATAGGGAAAGAAGTTGACGTGCGGCTGGTCGGGGGCATCGGGATTGCGATTGCCGTTGAGCCAGCGCGTCATACCGAGCCAGCCAACCTTGATGCCGCGGGCCTCAGTGAAGACAGGCTGAAAGGTGGAGGCGGCGTTGTCCGCAGTGCCGGCGAAGAGGAGGCCGGTCTCGCGCAGATGGTCGCGTGTTTCGGCGAAGCCAGCCCAGCCCTGGTCCATGACGTGATTGTTGGCGAATGAGACGATCTTGATCCCGGAGGCCTTGAGCGCCTGGGGCAACGCGAGGGGGGCGTCAAACATAAAAGGCTTGCTGCCCTTGGAGTGGTTCGGGGCAACGGGTGTTTCCATGTTGACGAAGCCGAAGTCGGCGGCTTCAAAAATGTCGGCGACATCGGAGAAGAGCGCGGTCCATCCCTGGACGTCAGGGCCCTCGGCGGCGGCCGCAGCACGGACTGCTTCGTGGGGGATGACGTCGCCGGCAACCGCGAAGCTGACCCGGGCGAGCTCGTGGGGATAAGGGACGACGGGCTTGGCGACGCTGGCGGCGCGGAAGTGGGCAATGGTCAGGGCTGAAGCAAGAACGACGCCGAGAAAGGCGGCGATGCCGAGGCGGAGAGGGCGATTCCCTGCCCAGCGCAAAGCGTGGGTGAGCTGGCGGCGGAAGGGATGGGTGGACGTTCGCATGGAACGGGATCAGGATACATGCACGGGAATAGCCGGGGCGATTCCCCGGGTTCCCGGGACTGGCTGCCCGATGATGATGCCCGACGACTAGAAGCCAGGCAGGATTTGCCTGGGCGAATGAAGGAGATCGCATTGTGTGACGGCCTGAAGTTGCGCAGTGAGCCTACTCGAAGCGCAGGGCGCGGATGGGATCGAGGTGGGCAGCGCGATGGGCGGGAATCCACGCGGCAAGGATCGTGACGAGCTCAAGGATGATGGCCGCGGCGAGAAAGACAGCAGGATCGCGCATCGAGACACCATAGAGAAGGCCGGCCAGCAAGCGCACAAGGAAGAATGCGCCTCCGACACCGGCGGAGACGCCCAGGATTCCAGTAAGCGCACCTTCGCGCAGAATCATCGCACCTACAGTCGCGCGGTCCGCACCCAGCGCCATACGCACGCCTATCTCCTGGGTGCGCTGGGCAACGGAGTAGGCCATCACACCATAGATACCGATAGCGGCTAGCAACAGCGCGATGGACGCGAAGACCGAGAGGAGAAGCATGTTGAATCGCTGGCGCGCAAGGGAGCGCGACAGAATCTCGTCCATCACCCGCGCGCTGCCTACGGGGCGTCCGCCGCTGGCTTTGCGCAGGAGACCGGCGATAGCGGGGACGAGGCTGCCGGGCGCGCTGCGCGTGCGGATCAGCCATGTAAGCGGGCCGAACCGCGCTTCGAACTTCGTGATTCCGGCCGGCTGCTGCGCCAAGGGAAGAATCATCGTGGGTTCTGGGGCCTGGCCTAGCGCGTTGTCGCGGGTGTCGGCCACAATGCCGAGGATGCGACGCGGCGTGTCGTCGAAGACGGGGCCAAGATTTTTGCCGATCACGATGACCTGACCGATGGGGTCCTGGTGCGGCCAGAAACGACGGGCCATGGTTTCGTTGATGAGCACGACGGGAGGAGCGGCGGCGCTGTCGCGGGTGTCGAAGGCGCGCCCGCGCAGGATCGGGATGCGCAGCACGGCGAAATAGGTGGGCGAGACCGCCTGCCACTCTCCATCGCCGGAGATGGGAGAAGCGGCGGAGACGGATGCGAAGGGCAGCCCCATGCGGCTGGCGAAGGGTGGACTGAAGGTGGCGGCGAAGTTTTCGATCCCGGGAAGAGCGGTGAGTTGCGCACCTGCATCGCGGACCAGGGTCGCCGACGCGTCGGCGGGACCGTCGTCAATCGGCATCGTCATGACGACGACATTGCGGCCATCGAAGCCTGGGTCGACGCGATTGAGCGCGAAAAAGGTCCGCAAGAGGAGCGCGGCGGCGATGAGGAGAATGAGGGACATCGCGATTTCCCCGGCGACGACGATGGATTGCGATCGCCTGGTCCGAATGCCGGCGCTTTGACGACTGCCGTTTCCGTGCAGCGCGTGAGTGATTCGTTTGCGACAGGCAATGAGAGCAGGAAAGACACTGAAGAGGACGCCGGTGAGACAGGAAAGGAGGACAGCAAACGCGAGCACACGCAGATGGAGACCCGGGACTGTGCTTGTCTCGCCGATGCGCTGCAGGTCGCCGGGAGTTGCGCGCAACAAGAGACGCACGGCGCAGGGGCCGAGCGCGGTTCCGGCGATGCAGCCGAAGGCGCAGAGGAGCAGGCTCTCGGCGATGAGCTGGCGGAAGAGGCGGCCGCGTCCGGCGCCAATGGCGGCACGGATGGCGAACTCGCGGGCGCGGACGGTGGTACGGACCAGGAAGAGATTGGCGAGGTTGGCGCAGGCAATGAGCAGAACCAGCAGTACGGCGCCTTGCAGAACGAGAAGAGAGGATTGTACTTCGCTGACCATGGCATCGCGCAGGCGGCGGAGCTGGAAATGGAAGTCGGGATCGGGCTGCTCCGCGGTGCGACGGGCGGCATCCGCCACGGCGTGGAGCTCTTCGTTGGCCTCGGCCAAGGAGATACCGGGCTTGAGACGGGCGGCGACGCCGAAGGAATGTGCGGGATCGTTGCTGTTGAGATCGAAGTGAAATGGAATCCAAAGCTGGGCGGCGGGTTCGGGGCGAAACTCCGGTCCAGTGACGCCGATGACGGCATACGGCTGCTTGTCGAGAGAGATTTCTCTGCCGATGATGTGCGGGTCGCGCGCGAATCGGCGGCTCCAAAGATCGTAGCTGAGAACGACCACTCGCGGGCCCTGCGCTCGATCGTCATCCGAGCTCATGGAGCGGCCGAGCAGCATGGGCGCGCCGAAGAGAGTGAAGTAGCCGGACGTGACGTGGAGGCCGTGGATCTGTTCGGGGAAGCCGGAGGTCAGGCCCATTTCGGATTGCGCGAAGTCGAAGGCCGCGATGTTTTCAACTGCGGTGGCGTGGTCGCGCCAGAAGCGCAGGTCGGGAATGGAGGCACCGCGTGCGGAACCGCCGCCCCTGGAGATGAGGAAGAATTGAACGATGCGGTCGGGATCGGGATAGGGCAGAGGCCGAAGCAGGACAGCATCGAGGACGGAGAAGACGGCCGTATTGGCGCCTATGCCGAGAGCGAGGGTGAGGATCGCGACGACCGCGAATGCCGGTGCGCGGCGCATGGAACGCAATGCATGGCGAAGATCCTGGCCGGCCTGCACGAACCAGAGAAAGGAGCGCGCATCGCGCTGCGCCTGGCGGGTGCCCTCGACGCTGCCGACGGCGAGGAGGGCCTGCCTGTGCGCTTCGGCGGGTGAAAGACCCTGGCGTAGAAAATCATCTTCAAAGAATGCGAGATGCGTTCGGATTTCGTGATCGAAGGATGCGTCGGACGCGCCGCGGGTCAGGAGATTGCGCAGTTTCGCGAGGAGGCGGGCGAAGCGTCGGCTCACGCGCGAGTCCCTTCGACGAGCAGACGCTCGACCAGAGCGGACATGCGTTTCCAGCGGGTGGTTTCCTTCTCCATGGCCTTTCGCCCTGCCGGAGTGATGGAGTAGAAGCGGGCTTCGCGGTTGCATTCGGTTCGGCCCCAGGCTCCCTTGATCCAGCCGTATTGCTCGAGGCGAACGAGCGCCGGATAGAGCGTGCCCTGGTTGAGCTCAAGCGCTTCGCGCGAGACTTGCTGGAGCCTGCCGGCAATCTGATAGGCGTGTTGCGGGCCCATGGTGGCGAGATTGCGCAACACGATGAGATCGAGCGTCCCTTGTATCAGCTGCGCTGAGCGTTTCTCTTTACTTGGCATTCAAGTGCACCGATCACAGTGTGGAATAACGTTCACTTGCTTGTCAAGTGCACAATGCCGCTGGTAAATCTGTAAGTTAGTTGCTAAAAGCAACTATTGGAGGGTAGGGTGTTGTCATGGCGATAGGCGCGGCAACCGGGCTGGAGACGGCGGAGCAGATAGCCGCAGTGCGCGCATTCAACCGCTTCTATACCGCGCGGCTGGGGCTGTTGCGCAGGAGGCACCTGGACGGGAAGTTCTCGCTGACGGAAGCGCGCATTCTGTATGAGATTGGGACACGGCCGCGGATGACTGCGACCGCGCTGCGGCGCACGCTGGAACTGGACGCCGGGTACATCAGCCGGTTGCTGGCCTTGCTGGCGCGGCGGAAGCTCGTGCATGCGACAGCTTCACATACAGACGGACGCGAGAAGTTGTTGACGCTGACGGCGCGCGGGAAGAAGGCCGTGGCACGACTCGATGCGCAGTCGACGCAGCAGATTGCGGGGATTCTGGACGGGGTCGGCGCGCAGGAACGCACGGAGATGGTGGCGGCGCTGGGGCAAGTGCAGGCGATTCTGCGGGGACGGGAGAGCATACAGATCGAGCGGCTGGACGCGGTGAACGACGAAGCGCGCGCGATCGTTTCTGAGTATTACGAGGCGGTGCACGTGTTGGTGCGCGACAAGTCGGGCAGTTTAGAGAAGCTGGTGAAAGAGCGCGGCTCGGGGATCTGGCTCGCGTACCTTGGAGACGATGTGGTGGGGTGCGTGTTGCTGCGCAGACTGGAGGGGATGGCGTTGGCCGGTGAGTGCAAGCGACTGTATGTGAAGCCGTCGGCTCGAGGGCGCAGCATCGCGTGCAAGCTGATGGATGCGCTGGAGAAACATGCGAAAAAACAAAGGCTCGCGTGGATCTATCTGGATAGCTACGACGATTTGAAAGCGGCCATCGCGCTTTATGAGAAGCGGGGATACAGGCGGTGCGCGCGGTATAACGACAATCCGCAGGCGACGGTGTTTTTGCGGAAACGGATTGGATGAGGGGGCGGGACGTGGCGGAACGGGAATGCGGACGGATGCGGGGGGCGATGGTGTTGCGCGCGGCGGTTGTGGCGTGTCTTGTGTGGGCAGGGTGTGCGACGTGGGGACAGGAGAAGGCGCGGACGATTGATCCGCCCCTGCACACAGAGGGCACGCGCATCGTGGATGCGACAGGGCACGCGGTGCGGATGACGTCAGTGAACTGGTACGGGTTCGACGAGAAGGAGTATGTGGCGGGCGGACTGGATCACGCGCCGCTCGAGGAAATTGTGGAGCGCATCCGGGAGATCGGCGTGAACTCGGTGCGTCTGCCGTGGGCCAATGAAACTCTGGAGCGGAATCCCCTTCCCCCGGCGTATGCGGTGGCGGCGAATCCCGCGTTGAAGGGCAAGCACGCGATGGAGGTGATGGATGCGGTGATTGCGGCGTTGGCACGGGCGCATCTGATGGTGATCCTGGATAACCACGTGAGCCGCGCGGACTGGTGCTGCAGCGAAACGGATGGGAACGGACTCTGGTACAACACCGAGTATCCCCAGACCAAGTGGCTGGCAGATTGGGGCAAGATGACCCGGCGGTATCGCGATCAACCGTGGGTGGTGGGCGCGGATCTGCGCAACGAGCTACGCAGCGGGGCGGCGTGGGGCGGCACGGACGCGAAATTGGATTGGCATGCGGCAGCGGAGCGCGGTGGGGCGGCGGTGCTTGCGGCGAATCCGCGACTGCTGGTGATGGTGGAGGGGCCGCACTATTCAACCGATTTCACGGGAGTCGACAAGTTACCGGTGCGTTTGCCGGTGGAGCACAGGCTGGTGTATTCCCCGCATGCATATTCTGACGCGGGGCATCGCTTTGGCAGCTATGAAGAGATGAAGCAGGCGTATGGGGCGCGCGCGGATTTTCTGCTGGAGACAGGTGTGCCGGTGTGGGTGGGCGAGTTTGGCACGTGCCAGACGCTCACGTGCGGCGCGAATGCGGAGTGGTTCCGATGGTTTGTGCGGCTGCTGGAAGAAGACCCGCGGTTGTCGTGGAGTTATTGGCCGCTGAATGGAACGCAGTCAAGCGGCGCGGGGCGGAAGTATAACGCGGTGGAGACGTATGGATTGCTGACGCGGGATTACAGGGGCATTGCAGCGCCGGAGATCGTGGAGATGTTGCGCGGCGTGGAGTGAAGCTCCTTGAAGCAGGTCGGTTCCGCACAGGGCAGGGCTTCATCCGCTTTCGGCGGCCGGGTATCGGGAGCTGTGCCCCTTTCATGAGATCGCCGAGGGTGGGAGCCCGCCGAGAAATGCCAGAACCGACCCAAAGAGCGAACTCCCCATTCTCCACGACGCGCGCCTGAGCAAACTCCGCTTCGAACTTGGCCAACACCTCCCGAATCGATATCTGATCGGCATCAGGTACGAGCACCACGTTAGTCGCTCTCCTCCCGTAAACCGCACCTTTCCTGCAACGGGCCCATGGCGCCACGGGTTTCGAGGTCGTTTGGTTTTGCCGGGCTACCGACCTACTCGTATGACGGACTTTGAGGCGCCAGTGTCGGAACGCAGGAAATTCAACTCATCGTCAGCGAGCGAATCGGAGCACACCAATATTATTAAACTCTGGGTCATGCCTGGAAGCGTTTAACAGGTAAGGACATCAATCGAACAACACTGTTAGTGCTGAAGCGACGCAAGTTTTCTGTGTGTCCAATCTTGTTCGCATTCCTGATGTCATCGGCTTATTTCGTTACCGATCCTGGCCGCTTCGCTGAGGATTCGTTGACCCTGGCACCCTGTTCCGTTACTGACTAATTGGCCACCCATCGCACTTCGTTGCAGGCTGAACGCTCTACGCGTGTGGCGCACGCCGGTCCGAGATGGGCGCGCGGATCGGTGAGAGACAGCGCCCGTAAGGGATGGTATCTATTCGATGCCGAGGAAGGTTAGCACGCCCTTGCGCAAGTGAGAGGTGTTAGCGGATTCCGATTGCGTCAAGCAGCTGCACAAACCAGCCGGCCAACGTGGAGCCGCCGACACCAGAGCCAGGGGAGCCGCCGTCGTTACCGCCTCCTCCATCAATGGTGAGATAGCTGTCGAATGATGCGTGGGCCTTGGTCGGAGTGGCTACGAGCGCCACCGCGAAGATCAGCGTTGCCAATGCGTATGTCAGTTTGTGTTTCATGTCCCCTCCTTTTGGGTAGCGCTGAGCGCCTGAGATGAAAGGAGCATGGGGCAGTTCCATTTTGCGTTCAATGAGCAGCGGCTGAGACAGGGATGAGTTCTCTGCCGCCCGCGAACTCATCTGCAACTCATCTCCGCCGCATTGAACGGCGAGCGGAGATAGCGGAGACTCCATTCATCACACGGCGAAAGCAAGTTGAGGCGCCGAATTGAAAAGGAGAATTTCCCATGAATACCCAGAAAATCCAAACCAGTGAGCTTGAGACCGTCCTTCAGAACGTTCACCCCAACCGCCGCAAGGTTCTGGCCGCAATGGTCCTTGCCGCCTCAGCCGGTCTGCCCTGTGTTGCCGCCCCAGCCAGCGCCTCTGCCAGCACCATCGCACCGGCCGCAGCACACATGACAGCCAACAACCTGGCCTCATTCGAGAGCGTCCAATTGCTGACCTGGATCGTCAACGAGATATCCGTACTCACCTCACCGAACTTTTGGATCTTTACGAAGCACAGCCAAGAGTGACACACGCAGAGGACCAACCAGACCGAACCCGGCAACCAAACCCAAGCCCGACGCCCAACAGGGCAGGAGACTCCGATGCCCCGGCCCAAGTTCAAACCATCCATCGGCCTCGCGCCCGTCGCCAGGGGCTTCCTCGGCTACGACCCCGAACTGGACCTGGTCTACGAGCTGCCCCCGCTCGTCGGTTTCACGGCGGAGCTGGCCGATGGCACCCGCACCGAGGAGGAAATCACAGCGCTGCTCGCCCTGCTCCTGCCCGAGGAAAGCCGCGCCGGCATTCCAGCCTGGTTCGCCGAGGGGTACAAATCCGGCCTGCTCGTGGACGGCGAGCCCGCGCCACCGCACTGGCTTGATGCCGGCGAACTGAATCAACTGGCGCGCAAGCTGCAGCGCGGCAACCGGCTGGAACTGGCGCTCGAATGCCAGCGGAGGGCCGCGGAGCAGGCGCCCGGGGATGCGGCCCAGTGGTTTCAGCTCGGTCTGCTGACGCAGATGGCGAAGCAGCGCGAAGACTCCGTTGCGGCCTACGCGCGCTACCAGGAGCTGAAGCCGGACGACGCCTACACCCGCCATAGGCTCCACGTGCTGCGCGGCGAGCCTTCCCCGGAGCGCGTCTCCAGCGAGGGAGTGGCGCACGAGTTCGACAGATTCTCGGCAGTCTACGACGCCAAGATGCGGGAGAACCTCAAGTACGAGGCCCCGGAGCGGCTGCAGGAAAAGCTCTGGCAGCAGATGGGCTTGGCCAGCAACACAGACAACACAGTAAGAAACAGGGCGGTAAGAAACGACGAAGTCAGAGGCGGGGAAGCGGGAAACGGGAAAGCAGGCAGCGGCCTGGCAATTCTCGACCTCGGCTGCGGGACAGGATTGAACGGAATGGGCCTCAGGCCGCGCTCCGGCTACCTGGCAGGAATCGACCTATCGCCCCGCATGCTTGCGCTGGCCAAAGAGCGCGGCATCTACGACCTTCTAGAGGAGAGCGAGATCGTGCGCTGGCTCGAAGATCAGGCGGGCACCCGCCATGCTCCGGCGCTCTTTGATCTGGTTACAGCCTGCGACTGCCTAGAGTACTTCGGCGATCTCATGCAGGTGGTGCAGGGTGTGGCGTTGCGGCTCCGGCAGGGCGGGTGGTTCGGCTTCACGGTGGAGCGCGGCGAGAGCTACCCGCACACGCTCATGGAGACAGGCCGCTACACGCACCATGAGCGGCACATCCGCGAGTCCGCTGTGGCCTTCGGGCTGGAGGTACGGCTGCTTGAAGAGGGATTTCTGCGCGAGGAGGCCGGTGCGCCGGTGACTGGGCTGTACACGGTGCTGCACAAGCCGGCAGCGTAAGGGCCACGCCGATACATCTCACGTCGACGCCGGGCGTGGCCGTACTCTCCATCAGCCGGAGTCAGAATCGGGCTGTGAAACACCGGGCGCATCTTGTCCGCCGCCTGCGACGCCTTTTTCCGCCTCCCTTTTAATTTCATTCTGGTAAACGAAGGCGCAGGAAAAGCGCAGGGGTGGACGCGCGCAAGTTGTGTAGCCCCCAAAAAATCTGGTGAGGGAAAATAGAAACGAAAAACTGCGCGCATCGTGGTCTTCTTGCCAATTTTTCTCTGCTTCCGAAAGTTGGCTCACAATCTAGGCACAGCCCGATTCCCGGATACTAGGGCGTTCTCAGGACTGATCTTTGCTGACCTGGCTCGAAACGCGCCTCGGGCTAATATCGTCAACGGACCATCGATCTCGGAACCGTTGTCAAGTTTTCCGCCCAAGCTGGTGTTCACCGAATGGTTATTGCCGAGTAGCCTGTGCCCGGAATAGCTTTGTCGGTTATCGCGAGGATCGAAACTCAGCCCAGATCGATCTGCAAAGAGCAGGTGGTCTTTGAGTTGCTTGCCCCGATTAGAGAAACGAGGTTTGGCGTCATCGGATTTCCCAAATAGAACCTGTGTCCGCTGCAGTTTCCTCACCCTGTTAAAATCCTACCCTACCGTCGATTCCCTCTATTCCAATGCCGATAATCCGTTTCGGGGATTTTGAGTTGGATGACCAGGCCCTTCAACTCCGCAGGGGCGGCGCACTTCTGCGCCTGCAGCAGCAGCCCGCAAAGATCTTGGCTTTCCTCCTGAGCCATCGCGGCTCGCTTGTAACGCGGGAACAGATTCGCCTGGCTATTTGGGGCGATGACACCTTTGTCGATTTTGAGCAAGGCCTGAACTACTGCATTCGCCAGATTCGTCTCGCTTTGAACGACCAGACCGAAAAGCCGCTCTACATCGAGACCGTGCCGCGGCTCGGTTACCGGTTTATTGCTTCCACCGAAACGGTGACCGATGAGCCGACGGAGACAGCTCCGGGACAAACTGCGAGAGAAATCGCGGTTGACTTGCCCGACTTGAGCACTGAAGAGACAAGCGGAGCCACCTCAACCGGGCCAACCAAAATACGAGCGGGAAGGCAGGCCCGACTGTGGCTGCTTGCAGCTGCGGCGGTATTGACGGCCATACTTTTCGTCAGCCTGAGTGGATCTCGCAGCCCAACAATCCCATTGGAAATGCAGCAGATTACTTTCACAGGCGACAAAAAAGACGAGCCATTGTTTACCGACGGGGCAAGGCTCTATTTTCAAAGCGATGGGCGGCCTGTCGAAATGTCTGTCACCGGCGGCACAATGGAGCCCATGCCGGCACCTGTCCTGGGAATGAGGATTCTTGACATCTCTCCTGATGCTTCCCAGTTGATGTTACTCAAACCGGATCCGAACGACGAGTCATTTCGAGGCTCGATTTGGACCATTCCGGTCCTGGGTGGCTCGCCACGAAGACTAGGAAACCTGACGGCACGTGGGGCAAGCTGGTCACCGGATGGGCGTTGGCTCGTGTATGCGGATTTGAACTCTGTTTTTATCAGCGATGCGAACGGCGCGCATTCCAGAGAAATCTGGAATGCGAATCGCGTCGTTGAAGGTTGGCCCCGGTTCTCTCCCGACTCGAAGCGAATTCGGGTGACTGTAGACGGACAAACCGAGAACGACTCACAGCGGATTTTCGAAATGAATGTCGATGGCGGCAATGTTCACCCGCTTCCCCTCGATTGGCCGGCCGATGCCGATCAACGGGATGGCCAGTGGACTCCCGATGGCCGGCATTTCCTATTTACCTCGAGCCGTGGCGGGTTCGGGCTCAGCAGCACCTACGAACTAGTCTCTCCGCCATGGTTCGCGTTTTGGAAGAAAGCGTCGACCGTACGTCTCACGCCAGAGCAAATGGATGTGGTTGCTGTGACCCCGACTCGCGACAGCACCAGACTGATTGTCATCGGTAGAGTGGCGCAGGGATCGATGATGGCTTACGACCCCAAAGAGCAGCGTTTCATTCCCATCCTGAAGGGACTGCCTGCCTCTTGTTTTGTGATTTCTCCGGACCGCCAATGGATGGTTTACGTCGACTACCCCCGTCATTTCTTATGGCGCAGCAGGCTTGATGGCAGCGAAAGGCTCCCGTTGTCAGACATTCCAGCATATATGCCGGAATGGTCCCCCGATGGAAAGTGGGTGGTCTTTTCTAATTTCAAGGAGATCTACCGCGTCTCCGTCGATGGCGGCGTTCCCGAGCAGCTCACTTCGGAAGGTAAAGTCGAGGTCCTCCCCACCTGGTCTCCGGACGGGACGTCCATCGAGTTCAGTGATTTTCCATATCCGGGACTTCTCACTGGCATCAAGGTTCTGGATCTCGCGAGCAGAAAAGTATCCGTGTGGCCCGGCTCTCAGGGGGTTTATGCTCCCTCGTGGTCGCCCGATGGCAAATACATGGTGGCGATCGCAAACCCACCAAAACGCATGGTGGTCTATTCTCGAGAAACTAAAACATGGAAGACCCTAAAGGAATTTGTGACTGATTGGGGTTTCTGGAAATGGGCAGGCGATTCCAAGTCCATATTGATGGTAAGAACTTCCCCAGAACCCGGAGACCAACCGGGAATTTACCGGTTGAATATCGCCGATGGCAAATGGACTCTCGTTGCAGCGTGGAATGGGTTGAACGTCAGTCCGGATTCTACCGGGGGGGACTTTCTTTCGATTGCGTCAGATGGGCGCCTCGCTATGATGAGCGACACCAGCGTTGTGCAGATCTATTCTCTCCGATTGAATCCGCAGTAGCGTCTCCGGTCAACGGTTGGTGCCGCTGCGGCCCAGTCGCGCTTCGTGAAACCGCGCGCCTACTTCACATGGATCGCGCTGAAGGAGCCTGTTGCGTGCCTGAGAGGATGTTTTGGGGGTGCATTCATTCTGTGAAGCCTACCATTCCCTCGGTTGTGCCGAAAATGAGTTTTTTGCAACTGGTACGAGCGCCTTCCAGGCAGACCTGGCCAGCTCTCCGGCGAAAGGCCGGCGGTTCAATTTGCCGCCAGCGTTTCTCGCCAACAGCAGAAAAGGCCATCCGCAATCGTGGATGGCCTTTTCTGCTTTCCCCTTCGGACCCAAACGCCACCGCTCCCACTTTCTCGCCCTGCTAGAATCCTACCCAGCCGCCGATTCTTCTCTCTTCCCATGCCGATAATCCGTTTCGGGGACTTTGAGTTAGATGACCAGACCCTTCAGCTTCGACGAGGCGGTGCATTAGCGCGCCTGCAGCAGCAGCCCGCAAAAATCCTGGCTTTCCTCCTCAGCCATCGCGGCTCGCTTGTAACGCGGGAGCAGATTCGCCTAGCCGTCTGGGGAGAGGACACCTTTGTCGATTTTGAACAAGGTCTGAATTTCTGCATTCGCCAGATCCGCCTCGCTCTGAATGACCAGGCAGAAAAACCCCTCTACATTGAGACCCTGCCACGGCTCGGTTACCGGTTTGTCGCCAAAATTGAAAGACCCGGTGAGCCGGCTGCTCCATCCCCCCAGAAGCGCATTCGCATCGGCGTAATCCCGATAGAAGACCTCTCCGGTCAACCCGAAGACTACTTCGCCCAGGGATTGACCGAAGACATGATCTCGGCGCTGTCGCGCATTGATCCTCAGCGATTGCGCGTCACGGCAGGGCCGAAGCTTGCCCGAGGCGACGAGGCTTCCTCGCAGATCGATCAGCTCCAGCGACAACTGGGCCTCGACTACCTGCTGCGGGGCAATGTGCGCCGCTCGGCCGACAAAATCCGTGTCGGCGCTCAATTGCTCGATCTGAACGACAAAAGCGTTCTCTGGTCTGAGACCTATGACTTCAAGTCGGCCGATCTGCTCGCCATTCAGGAGGATGTCACGCAGCGCGTCAGCACTTCACTCGCGCTTGAGCTGCTGCCCAGCTCAACGGTGGGCGCGCGCCGCTACGCCGGCTCTCCTGCCGCCTATGACGCTTATCTCAGGGGACGCTACTTCTGGCACAAGATGACTCCCGAGGGTATCCGCCTCAGCATGACGTATTTCAATGAGGCGCTGAGCATCGATTCCAGGTTTGCGCCCGCATATGCAGGCCTCGCTGATTGTTATGCGCAGATGGGGTCGATACGCGTGGGAACCATGAAGCCGCTCGAAGCCCTCGGCCAAGCACGCACTCACCTGCAAAGAGCCCTTGATCTCGATGAGACGCTGGCCGACGCGCATTGCACCCAGGCATTGATCAAGAGCTGGTACGAATACGACTGGGCAGGCACGGAGAAGGAATTCCAGGCAGCGCTGGCGCTGGAGCCCGGCCTCATCACTGCCCTCCTGTGGCAGTCTCTCTATCTTTCGGCAGTGGGCAGACACTTGGATGCCGTCGACTCGGTCCAGAGGGCTCGCGACATCGAACCGCTCTCCGCCAGCGTCAATCTCTATCTGGGCGTGGCCCAGCATCACGCCGGGCAATACGATCTCGCACTCCGCCAGATGCGGCAGAGCATCGAGATCGATCCCAACTACTATCGCTCCCACATGTTCTTGGGAAGGAACCTCTGCTGGCTCCATCGCTATGACGAGGCCATCGCCGAACATCAGCGAGCGCTCGAGCTTGCCCCCGAGAGCATCGAGGTTCTTACTATGCTGGCTGTCGCGCACGGTTCGAAGGGGGAGCGCCAGCGCGCGCTCACTTTGCTCAAGCGCGTGCGCGCTTCCGAGGAGCGCACCGATCCCTCCGTTATGGTCGCAATGGTCTACGCCGCCCTCGGCGAAGTGGACGAGATGTTCAAGGCGATCAAACGGGCCGTCGTCCAAAAATCCACCCCGATTTACATAATTCCAATCAGCGAAGAATTTCGTCCGTATTACAGCGATCCGCGCTACAAAGAGTTTCTCGCTTCTGTCGGCCTTCCATCCCCGGATCGCGCCTAACTCTCCGGCGCAATGTTCTGGTTGAAGCAGAAGAAGTTCTCCGGGTCATACTTCTTTTTGAGTTGTGCCAGCCTCTCGTAGTTGGGCCCGTAAGAAGCCCGCACCGCCGAGGCCCCATCCTCGCCAAGGTAGTTGACGTAACTGTCGGATGCGCCGAACGGCTCCAGCAACGAAGCCAGCCCGCGCGCCCATTCGATGCACCTTTGCGGGTCGCCGGGATCCTCCCAAGCGGGAACGATATTGACGCTGTAGTGGACGCGGCGAAGGCCAAAAGCTGTCTCGCTCGCCGGAACCCGGCTGGCCGCGCCGTGCATGTGTTCCAGAATAATCTGGCAGTGCTCGGTCGGCATGTTCTCCGCATAGTCGATGATCGTCCCTATAGCTTCATCCGTCAGTTCGCGCAGGAACGGGCACTTGAAGTAGTAGTGCCTGCCCGCCGGAGCGGTGAAGTCCAGCATGGTCTGAATCTCGGTGTATCTCTTTGCCCCGGTCATATCGGCGGCTGGCGGCATAGCGAGCTGGAATTGTTTGCATGCCGCAGCACCGTCTTCCGCCGTCCCGCTGTGGCACAGCGCGATCGCAACCATCGGATGCCCGTGCCCGACCAGCAATGCGGCATAGGCCGTCAGCTCATCGGGCGCCTTCTGCGTGATGTCGCGATATTGCCGCATCAAATCCCATGCCGAGGGCCGCGGATAAAGCATCACGCCGCCGTGCACAAGGTCCAGATCGTGCAGTTGAAACTCCAGCGCCGTGACGATCCCAAAGTTACCGCCGCCTCCGCGAATCGCCCAGAACAGATCCTTATTTTGCATTGTGCTCGCAGAAACGTGATCGCCATCCGCATTCACAATGTCCGCTGAGATGACGTTGTCGCAGCTCAATCCATGCTTGCCCATCAACCAGCCTATGCCGCCGCCCAGAGTCAAGCCGCACACTCCTGTCGAAGAAATGACCCCGCCCGTGGTCGCCAGTTTGTTCACTTCGCAGGCTCGATCAAACTCGCCCCACGTCGCGCCGCCCTGCGCCACGGCCCGCCTCCGCCCGCCGTCCACCTGCACATCGCGCATCTGCGAGAGATCGATCATCAGAACTCCATCCGCCACCGCCTTCCCAGCCGCGCTGTGGCCGCCGCCGCGGACCGACACCTTGATCCCGTGCTCGCGGCAGAACCGCACCGTCCGCATCACATCCGCGATGCTGGTCGTCTGCACAATCGCCGAAGGCCGCCGATCTACCTGCCCGTTCCAAACCCGTCGCGCCGTGTCGTACTCCGGGCTGCCGCTGTCGACAACCGGGCAGTTAAGCGCCTGGCGAAGCGCCGCTAGTTTCGTATCGGAAAGTGTGCCGTTGTATCCATTCATCGTCTGAACCCTATCATCCCTCTCGTTATGCCGAAAATCACTTTCAGCGCTTTGTGCGGATGCCACTTTCCCAGCCTTAAAGACAGCACCGGAAGGCAAGCCTTCAACTTATCTCATACGTGCCAATATGCGAACCCCGCCGCGATTCATTGCACCTGGATCGCGGTAAAGGCGCCTCCACCCGTTCCACCAACGAACGCGGTCCCGCCACTCGCAGCGCACTCCAGCCAGATCGAAGTATTTGCCTCTGCCGATATCCAAATCCCGTTCACCGGCACACTAGTTGCACCAGCGGTTGACCTTTTGCTCCAGCAGCCCCTTGCGGCCCAACGAGTCCTTGTGGGCCGGTTGCGCCATAGGTCAAATC
Organism: Occallatibacter sp.; assembly: GCA_036520995.1. Lineage (GTDB taxonomy): Bacteria > Acidobacteriota > Terriglobia > Terriglobales > Acidobacteriaceae > Telmatobacter. The sequence continues at coordinate 3,170 of DATDIQ010000014.1, read as the reverse complement.
GAACAGCGTGCTCGCTCCGCCCGCCTCCGTCACTGTGATGCTGAACGTCCCCGGAGAGACGCCCCCCGGAAGCTTCGCGACGACCTGATTGTTGCTGGCCGACACACGCTGAGCGTTGTGTTGCTGAACACGACCGTCGGAGCTACCTTGGTGGGCTCGAATCCCGATCCGATCAGCGTCACTTGATTCGTTTGGTAGTTGATGGCGCCGCTATTCACCACCGGCCCACTCACCACTGCGCCAAACATACCAGGCGCGCCCACCGCCAACACCAAAACTGCAATTCCCTGTAGATTCATTGCTCCTCCTTCGGCCGTGTTAATTGCCGTCAGTGTTTCGAAAGCTCGTGTTTGCTCGCGTGAAAGTCGGAAGGTTCTGAGGTGCACCGTGATGAACAGCCTGCCCTTATACATTGAGCGACTGGATGCCGCAGCTCTTGGCAGCGTTACCCAATTTGGCAAGGTCCCGCGGCCCTACTGCACCTGGATCGCAGTGAAAGAGCCTTCTCCATTTGTCTCAACGTCCGTGGATCCATAGTCAGCCTCGCATTCCACCCAAATCGATGTATTTGCTTGCGCCGCAACCCAGATACCATTCAGGGAAAGGGCGGCATAGCCGTTGGGTCCAAGTTGTGCCGGTGAATTTGGCGCGGTTTGTTGGGACATTCCTTGGGCGTCGAAGACCTTACAAACGACATTCGCGGTACTCGACAGCTCATTGACCACCACCAACTGTCCTGTGAGTATGTAGGTCCCCGGATTCTTCAAGATGGCGACACTGAATCGGCCCAACTCACCAACTGGCACAACGTTACTCAACGCGCCATTCGCCGAGTACGACAACACTTGACCTTTCGGCCCTTGTGGCCCTGTTGGCCCCGTCGGGCCGGACGGACCCGCAGGACCAACCGGGCCCACAACTCCCTGGGCTCCCTTCACACCTTGCGCCCCCGCCGGTCCAGCTGGGCCCACAACCCCCTGCGGGCCCTCGGTTCCATAGGTCAAATCAAAAACCGTGCTCGCCCCTCCACTCGCCGTCACCGTGATTCTGAACGTCCCAGCAGCGACACTCCCAGGCAGCTTTGCGACGATCTGGTTGTTCGTCGTTAAAACCAAACTCAGCGCCGTGTTGCTTAACTGCACCGTCGGCGCGGTTGTGGCTGGCTTGAATCCCGAACCGACCAGCGTGACCTGGTTTTTGGGATAGTTGATCGTGCCACTGTTCACCACCGGCCCACTCGCTGCTGCGCCCAGCAGGCAAGGCGCACTCAGCGCCACCGCCAACACTGCAAATTCGGTCAGTTTCATCTCTTCTCCTCCGGCGGTGTTGACTGCCGCCTGCCTGAACCCAAGTTAGCTTCGGTCCGGAGGAATTGAAATGAGGCGGAGATGAGTTGCGGATGAGTTCGCAGGCCTCGCAAAACTCATCTGCATCTCAGACGCAGCTCATTGAGTTCAGCCTCGAACTGCCGCAGAATCCTTTCATGACACGGCGCAAGCAGACTGAGGCGCCGAATCGAAAAGGAGAACTTCCCATGAAAAGCAAACTGACTCTCGCACTCGCAGCCGCAATGTTCACCCTCACGCTCTCGGCATTTCCCCATCATGCCGTAGCCGGTTCGACCACCGCTGTTGTTTCGGGGGCAACCTCCGATCTCGTCCGGGCGGGCGGTGACAAGGTCAAATACATGGCGGTAGGCCTCGCTGTCGACATTCTGTTGTCTGCCCTTCTGCCTTAGGCAGCATCACGCCCATCGCTTTCGCATAGGTGCAAGCTTTCAATTGCTCCGAATCTGCAACTCTTCACCGTTTCAATAACTGGCGTCTCCGGCCGCGGGCGCGCCAATCCCCTAAGGAGGGATCTTCTATGAAAAGCAAATTGATTTTTGCACTTGCTGCTTCAATGCTCACCCTGGCTCTCGCCGCAACTCCGCAACGCGCCTCAGCAGCCGTCAACTCCTATCTCACGATTGATGGTGTTTCCGGTGAGTCGGACGGCGGATCCTCTTCCGGTTCCCATTCTTCGTCGAAGCCATCAATCTGGGGCTTTATCGCCTCTTTCTTCTCTTAGGGCAGCGACTGCCCCTGCCGCACAGGTTCAGGCGTTCAAGCACGCCGCACCTGGTTCTCTTCACGCTTCAACAACCGGCGCCGCCGTGAACCGACACGCCAATCCCTTAAGGAGGGATCACAATGAAAAGCAAACTGACTCTAGGCATCGCAGTTTCGATCTTGACCATTGGCATCTCGGCATTTGAAAATCGCGCCGACGCCCAAGCGCCCTTTGCGGCAAATACCCGTTCAACCAGCGTCACGCTTCCTCTGGGCGGCATTGGAACGATCAACGTCATCGAGCTCCCCGAGGTTGGAACCTATGTGATTAGCGGGCAGCAAAATCTCTCGGCGTCCCCCACCACAGCGCAAACGCCCGTGCTCTGCTACATGACAACTCAGCCGGGAGGCAGCACCCCCTTGCCCAGCGGACCTTACTCCATGACCACGATTCCCTCCGAAGGAGGCTACCTCACACTCCCGCTCAACGGATACTACACGGCCACATCGTCGCCGATGAACCTCTGGGTGGTGTGCCGGTATTTTGGCCAGGAGCAGGTTTCGGCTATTTACGGCAACATTACTGCTACGCGGGTTCAGTAATTGAGCAACCCGTCTCGATGAGCACATCATCGCCCGATGCGCTCATCGAGAACGCAAGCAAACCGACTCGTTGACGTGAAGCAGAGGCGGCTGGTTGGCAGGTCATGTTTGATTGATGACGAATCGACATCAACGCCGGAGAAAAGACCATGTCATCTAAAGAGCACGGCACTTGCCCAGTTCACGCCAACTTCGATCCGCTGGCGGAAGCGTTTCTCGGTGATCCGTTCGGGGTATTGGCTTCGCTACCGCGCGAGACGCTCTGTTGTTTGCACGGAGACATGTCCAAGCAGGAACTGACTTTGCTCCAGTTCACCGCCAGCCTGATGGCAAAGGCGAGCGCAAGTCCTGCGCATATGCCGCATGCGGCATCTGCGCAGCTATGCCGAATGCCGGATTATGCCGAATCGCTGGCCAAGCCGCTATTCTCGGAAGTAATGGCCCGTCCGCAACTCGCAGCGGTTCGGCATAATAATTTGGACTACAGCTTCTTCAAGAAGGCCAACAGGTTATCGT
>DATDIQ010000013.1:0-11355 GCA_036520995.1 Occallatibacter sp. | reverse complement strand
AAAATTGCGCGGGGCGGCTATTGGGCGGGGCTCCTCCCAGCTTCTTCCTTCATGAATTCCGCGCTGAGTGTGCTCTTCTGCTGCGCGAGAGGAAACAGCGTCGGATAGAACTGGACGAAGGTCGTGTCGACCGCCGCGTGCGCTGCATGGCAGGTGTAACAAGGCGCTCCCTTTGGGATCAGGGTGCCGTTCTTTGTCGGTGAATCGAAGTCGAAGAAGGCCCATTTTCCGGGGAACCGGCCTTCGTCTTTGACATGCACCTCAAAACCCATTAGTTCTGTTCCCTGAAAATGCCCGCGCTGGTTGATCGACCCTTTGTCACGTGCTTCGCGCACTTCCAGCACCAGTACAGTCTTGTCGGGCCAGGTCCCCGTGGCGAGAAAGCTTCGGTAAGCTGCCGGATTCACGAAAACGTTGTCGAACATCGAGTGGCCCGCCATTTCGGCCTTCGGCGTGTAGCTCATGTCGATGCCGGAGGAGAGATAGATCCACTCGCGATAATGCCCGAGAGGCAGCAGATCCCCGTTGTTCGCATAGGCGGGCGCGTCGGTTGTCGCAGCTTGAACTCTGGCAGTTTTCCGGGTATCGAAGATCGTCGGCAGGGTGCAAACAGCGCCGACTAGAACGGCCATGCCTACCAGGGCGAGACTCCGTAAAGACATGACGGCCTCCAATCGGACAACACATCAAGCAGGGCAGCGAAAGGCTCTTTGGGACGACGAGTCAGCTCGACCTGCCCAGTCTTCCAGGGTTTTCCCGCGCACCGACTAGAAGAGTTTCAAACGGATCACCAGATACTTCTTGGGATCCTCACGCATACCTTTGACCAGTTGCTGGGCCTGATCCAGCGTCTCGTCGGCGTGGTCATAAAGAGACCTGTTCTGCAGCAGCTGGCCGATTGAACCCTTCCCCTCGTCCACGCTCGTGAGGATGGAGTCGAGCCGGGTGACCGTATCGTCGAGCTTTCTTGCAAAGGCCGGATCGTGGGCGATCTTCCCCAGTGCGCCATGCCCGGCGTTGATCTCAGCCAGGAGCTGGTTCGCGTTGGTCATGGTCTGGTTCAAATTGTTGTAGAGGGAGTCGTCCTTCAACAGCTTCCCCGCGGTGCCATGCCCCTGCTGAAGATCCGCCGTTAGCCGGTCGACATTGTCGATGGTCTCCGTGGCCTTGGTGTAGAGCGTGTCATCGTTGACCAGCTTGCCCAGCGTACCCTGGCCCTGGCTGATCGAGGCAGTCATCTTCTCCAGGTTGTCGGTGATCCGGGAGACTTTGGCATAGAAGACCGGGTCATTGATCAGTGCGCCGATGGTCCCCTTCTTCGAATTCAAGGTGTCGGTCAGAACCTCGAGCTTGTGCAGCAGGTTGCCGACCTCGTCGATCGAGACCTGGCTCGAACTGATCACGGATTGAATCGTGGGTGATTGGGTCGCTTTCAGCTCTGCGTCATTTGCCGGGGGAGGCCCGCTGGCCCGGCTGGAGTCAATGTCAAGATAACTGTCACCCAGAACGCCGGCCTGTGCGATTGCCGTCGTCGAGTCGACATGCAGATCGTGCAGGTGGTCCATGCCGACCTGCATGATCACTTCAACCGGGGTGGGGTTGCGCCTTGAGACCACTCGGATGCGGCGTACGCTCCCAATGGTCACGCCTTCCAGGGTGACCGGAGCGCCATCTTTAAGCCCTGCCGCATTGGTGAAGTAGGAGCGCAGGATCAGTTTCTGCGCGAAAATACCGCCGGTCGATCCCGTCATGAGGAAGATCAGCAGGATCAGCACCGCCAGGGCCGCAAGCACCAGGACGCCGACTCTTAGTTGCGACCACTGAATCTCTTTGCGGCTCGGCACAGAACTCCTCAATACCCCAACCGGAAGCTATGGACCTCAACGACTTGAGGATAGCAGACGGGTAAGGTCAGCGCCCGTCTTCGATCAGTACGCTGGCCATGGCCAATTCGGCGCCATGCGTCAACGACAGTGCGGTGCGGGCAACCCCCATACCTGCAGCGATTTCTGCCGCTCGGCCGTGGAATTGCAACGTCGGTCGACCAGTTGGTTCGCGTACCACTTCAATTTCCAGCCAATGCACGCCTCGGCTCATGCCGGTTCCGAGCGCCTTCGAGCCGGCCTCTTTGGCGGCGAAGCGTGCAGCCAGGCTCTCCGCCGAATGTCGTTTGCGCAGACAGTAGGCCTGTTCGGCCGCGGTAAAGATTCGGTCTAGAAATCTCTTGCCGAACCGCTCCACCGATTCCTGGATGCGCCGGATTTCGATCAGATCGATGCCGCTGCCGAGAATCATGGATACCAAGCTACATCATGCCATCCAACCGCAGCGACACCACGACGTCGGGCGGGGGGGCTGGCGGAACGTCGTGCGCGAGCGAAGCGCTGTATCAATGCGCGCCAGCTGTCGTCCCACTCCTGCACAGAGGATCACGTTTTACTCTTCCGCCTCCGATAATTCCAGCGTGCGACAGCTCACTTCGATCCTCGAAGCTCCGCAGGCGCCTCTGCTTCCCTGGGCCATTCAAATGAGGGCGATCTCCACCGAGGAGCCCGGGCGCCTGGTGCAGACCCTGACCGGAGCGATTCTGGCTTGCGGCGGATGGGTTTTGAGCCGGAGCTCCGATGACTTCGGCACCGTGACGTTCGTCTTTGAATTTGAGCGGCGCGCCTGCCTGGACATTTACACAGTCCTGGTCGCAACCGGCATCGAGCTGCGAAGGAGCGATCACGTGCGTTTCACCGAGCTTTGCCAGTGCACCCGGCTCAGTTCGGCGGCAAGCGGGACCGAAATCGCCAGCATTGAGTTGGAAATCCAAACGGCTCCGGCCCTGGTTCCCTCCGGCGTTGCGCCGGCGCGCTCTGACTAGTTTTTTCGCCGATACCTTTTGGCGGTCCAATGCGGTTACTGGCTTGCGTGGGATTGAGGCACGGGTTGCGCGCTGTCAAGCCATGCGGAGTAAATCATGTCCCGCAGCATGCTTGCGCCGGCTGCGAGGCGTGCCGCGGTAAAGTCGCGCGATTCTGGCGTTCCAGCACCTTCAAAGCCTCCGGCCTTCTCCAACTGATAGACCGTTTCCACATACGTCGCTGTGTGGCGCAGGTAAGCGACATAGGCATCAAACATGTCTCCCGCGATTGCCTTGGGAGCCGTCATTTTCGAGACTACCTGTTCCGGCTGGATGTTGGCGCCCACAAAGGGTCCCTCAAACTGCCAATGGATGGTGTGAGCCGTCGTGTATCCATGCGGATTGGGGCCGACCCACCCGTTGTATTGAATCGTCGTGTGCAGGGGTTGCGAGGCATCGCCGGCGTAATGTCCCAGCCATCCAGCATAGAAGATCGCCGCATCCTCTATCGGCAAGGTCGCGTGGCCGGCGGCAGATTCGAGGCGATACTCCCGCAGGCACGCTTTCAGTCGCTCCCAGACTTCGAGGGCCTGCCAGGGCTGGAGGCCGATTTTCTCTGGCCGCTGACCCGCAGCGAACACTCTTGCTTCGAAGTCGAGGCGATTCCGCGGCAGAGGTCCCAGCGCATCGGCAAGCTCGAGATCAATAAAGTGTTCGGGCGCCTGCACTGCACTCAGTTCTGGCTCGGCGGGCGAACGCCAGCGGTCTGGCTCTGGCCCGAGGTATTCGATCTCATCCATGGCCTGCGTCGAGCGCAAGAATGCCGGAACATCGGCAGGAAGGCCGCTGGCGGCAAGTCGATTTACGAGACGATGACCCTCATTTCCCCAGGCATGCGCGCTCGGGGCGAAACCAAGAGTGAGAGTCAGCCCGCTCACAAAGCAGCTCACAGCAGATTTCATGGGAAGACTGGGAAAAAACATGCGGCCAGTATACGATTCGGCCTGGCCGCTGAGACGGGGCTCAAGGCAGGTCACTGCGGTAACCATCTGCATGCCATTCTGGGTTCGACGCGACCTTTTTTGAGTAACATACAAGTACAGCAGGCGTAAGGTCTTCGACGCGACCTTCACCCAAACGCCTTGCCGCGGGAATTACCGGGCGCGATCGAGTCCGGGCCCGGCAACTTTTGGGTGCAGAGGCGCGCTGAAGCCGATTCGCTTGGACGGCCATTGACCCTTCCGATTGCCGTGCTCTGATCCCCTCGCGGTTCGCATCCTTGCGGACAGAAACCCGAAGAGAGAAGAGCAGTGGCATGGGCATCGTCCTGGCGCAATGCAAGGTGCCAGGTTTTGGATCGCAGGAGAACTGCAGAGCATGGATAAGGGCGGAATCCGACGACCAAAAGTTTCGGTACGCGATACGTCGCCATCGACGTGGTCTGCGCTCGCGATCTTGTCCCTGGCCATGGCCGCGGGGGGAATCACAGCACGCCTGGAAGAAGGTCCGCGCTTTGACTGGCTCCTGCTGATGACCGCAATTGGCTTGACCGCTGCCGTGGCGATGCGGCTTCTTGCCGACAACTCTGCGGAACGCGAAGCCGCCAACCGGTACGCAGGCGATCCCTTGAAAGATGTTCTCGACTCTGCGGGACCCATGGTCGTTTCGATCGGGCTCGATGGGCGCCTAACCTATGTCAATCCCACCGCCGAGCGGCTGCTGGGATATCGCGCCTCGGAGCTGGTGAATCGACCCCGTTCAGTAGAACTGCTCGCGCCTGGCGAAGGGGCGCGCCTCATTGCGGAGTTACAGAAGCTATGTGGAGTGGAGAGCGGCGAGAGCGGCTCAACAGGGTCTGGACGCTCGACAGCATTTGAAGAGGTGGTGCGCTCGTTGCCGCCCAGCCAGAGCCCCAGCTTCGATACTCACGTGAAACGGCGCGATGGAGAGACATTTCCCGTTCGCCTGCACGTTTCTTCGTTGCGCGACCAGGCCGGCGAGCCGATCGGCATTGTGGCAGTGGCCATGGATCAAAGCACGGCCACCCGCAAAGACCAGTGGAAGCGCGAAGCGCGGGAACGCTATCGCGATGTGTTTGAAAACTCCAGCGAGATGATCGCGACGCTCGATCTGAATGGCAAATTCCTCTACATGAATCCGGCCTGGAAACGCTGCTTTACCCAGAAGGAGGGTGCAGACGGGGAAGCCGAATTCTTTGAGCAGGCATTCAACTCCGAATGTCGTGCCGAAGCCGCCGCCCTGTTGCGTCGCGTGATGAACGGCGAGACGATCGATCGCGCGCCGATTCGCAATGAAACGACCGACGGCCATCTGCAGGAGTTGGAGCTGAGCCTGCATCAACGGCGCAGGGCAGGGAAGGCGATGGCCGTGCAGGTGCTCGTGCGCGACGTGACCCAGCAGAAACAGCGCGAGCACCGCCTCGCTTTGCAATTGCTTGTGACCCAGATCGTGGGCGAGAACGTTTCGTCGGAGATGGCGGCGATGCGCGTCCTCGAAGCGCTGTGCGTTTCACAGGGCTGGGACGTTGCCGTGAAGTGGGAGATCAACCAGGAAGAGAATCGCCTCGAATTCAGCACCGCATGGGGCGTTCCGGGGAAGGAAGCCGAAGCTCTGATCCAGGAAAGCGTGAGCACCACGGTTGCCCCCGGCGGCAGCCTTCCCGGACGCGCCTGGTCGGAGGGCCGCCTGGTTTGGATCGGCGATCTCTCCAAGGTCGGCGGCGATCCGCGCATCAAGAGTGCGATGCGGCACAAGATGGTTTCAGGCTGGGCGACGCCGGTGATGGTGGGGGCCAACGTGCTCGCCGTGCTCGAGTTTTATTGCCACCTGCGGTTGCGCGAAGATCGTGAGACGACTGCGGCCATGGAAACGGTGGCCGCTTCGCTGGGGCAGATGCTGGCGCGCACCCGGGAGCGCGAGCGTGCCGAAGAGCTGAGCCGACAGCAGAAGATTCTGCTGCACTCGGTAGCCGATGGAATCTGCGGCGTGGATCGTAACGGCCTGGTGCGCTTTGCCAATCCTGCCGCAACGCGGCTGCTCGGCGCGCCGGTGGCGAGCTTGATCGGCAAACAGGTGCACGAACTGGTACATGCCTCCGCACCGGATGGAAAGAAATGCGGCCCGGATTGTCCGCTGCTGAAAGCCGCCGCCGGTCGTGTCCCCTCCACCGGCGAAGAGACCATTTACCGTGCCAATGGCGTGGGCTTCCCGGCTGAATACTTCCTGAACCCAATCATGGATATGGGCCGCTATTCAGGCTCGGTGCTAAGCTTCCGCGACATCAGTCAGCGATTCGCGCTCGACCGCTTGAAGGACGAATTTGTCTCGACCGTGAGCCACGAACTGCGCACGCCGTTGACCTCGATCCGCGGCGCGCTCGGCCTGTTGTCGTCCGGCATCCTGGGCGATATCACCGATAAGGCAACGAATCTGCTCCGTATCGCGTTAAGCAACTCCGACCGGTTGGTGCGGCTCATCAACGATATCCTCGATCTCGAGCGTGCCCAAAGCGGTCGTGAACCGCTCGTCTTCCGGCCCGTGCAGATGGCCGACTTGGTGCGGCAGTCCATGGACGGCATGCAACTGATGGCTGAATCTGCCGGCGTTTTGCTCATCCATGACAAGACCCAGGTCGAGATTACGGCAGACGCAGATCGCCTGCTCCAGGTGCTGACCAATCTTCTGTCGAATGCAATCAAGTTTTCGCCGCCGAACTCGGCGGTTTCGATCATGCTGCGGCCCGGCTCCAGCGGCATGACCCTTTCGGTAATCGACCAGGGCCGTGGCATCCCAGCCGACAAACTCGAGGCCATCTTCGGCCGCTTCCAGCAGGTCGATGCGTCCGATTCGCGCCAGAAGGGCGGCAGCGGCTTGGGCCTGGCCATCTGCCGGGCGATGGTGGTTCAGCACAATGGCCGCATCTGGGCAGAACGGAATCCAATCCGCGGCTCGACCTTCCGCGTCTTCCTGCCATACCATCCAGCCACGGCCGCAAAGGCCAAGCCCGCAGGCACCGATTCGCCGGGCCAGGGCGTGGTGCTGCTGGCCAGCGACAACGGCGCTTCGCGCCCGCTCATCGGGGCGCAGCTCGCCGAGCACGGCTATCGCATTGTCGAGACCTCCACCGCGGAGCAGACGCTGATGGCAGCACACGACGGCGTCGAGGCTATCGTGCTCGACACAGGCTCCCACGGCATCAATGGGTGGGAACTGCTGCCGCAATTACGTCGCTCGAGTCCTGAAGCGCACACGCCGATCATCGTTCTCAGTCTCGACACGCAGGAGCCTCCGGGTGAAGTGATTCGCAATGGGAACCTGCGCACCTCGAATGCGCGGGCGCTCATCTCGGAGCTGGTGCGGGCGATTGGCGCGGCCGGCGAAACCGCGCGGATCCTCGTCGTCGAAAACCATGAAAGAACCGCAGCGCTCGTCGCCGATGTCTTCTCGGGCGAGGGCTCGACCGTGAAAATGGCGCGTACGCAGGATCAGGCGATGGCAGAGTGTGCATCGTTCCAGCCGCATCTCGTGGTCCTTGACATGGAGCTTCCCGACAATGAGGCTCTCAGTCTGGTGGCCTGGCTACGCGAGCGAGAAAGCCTTTCCCGCGTCATTCTTGTGGCCTTTGCCGGGCGCCAGTTGGCTTCGACACGCGGCCCGAGTGGGACGGAGCCGACGGCGCTCCTCAAGAGGGCCCGTGTGCAGCCAGAGCAGTTGGAGCAATTGATTCTCACCGTGCTGCGCGGATCGCGTCACGTCGCGGGCGAAGAGGAAGCGCCGGATGTGTCCGGCATGCCCCGGGTGTGACCAGGTTCCGACAGACGCCCTCAGTTTATGGCCGCCGGCCCCGCGCGTCCGATTTATGATCAACGTTATCCCGGCAGAGTGCTGTAGCTCTTCGGGCAAATCGGCCGCCGTCGTTTCGGACGAGCCCGGGAGAAATCGGCAATGTCGCATCGCATTCTCATCATTGACGACGAAGACGACATTCGCGAGATCGCCGCGATGAGTCTTGAGACCGTGGCAGGGTGGGAAGTGATGGTCGCCAACTCCGGGGCACAGGGCTTAACCCGCGCAGCCGCCTATAAACCCGACGCGATTCTGCTCGACGTGATGATGCCGGGAATGGATGGTCCCACCACATTCCGCGAACTCCGCAAAAACCCCGTGACAGCCACAATCCCGGTGTTGTTTCTCACCGCCAAAGTGCAGGCCACCGACCGTCGCCGGTTTGCTGACCTCGGCATTCACGCGGTCCTGGTCAAACCTTTCGATCCGCTCACTCTTTCGACGCAGATCGCCAACGTGCTCGGGTGGAAGTGATTGGACCCCGATGGGAACCGCACAATCCTCTGCCCTTGCCGAAGCCATGAACCGCCTATGGGCCCAGTTCCTGCCGCAGATTGAAGAACGGGTAGCCACTCTCGAGCAGGCCGCCAAGGCCATTGCCGAAGGAACCCTGGCGCCTGCCCAGCGCGAGGAGGCCGTCGCGGCCGCCCACAAGCTTGCTGGAACGCTGGGGACCTTCGGCCTGGACGATGGCACTGAACTCGCTCGCGAGGCGGAGATTCTCTACACTGGCGACGCCTCGGCGATTGGGGCCAATAACCGCCCTGCTGCGATTGCCGCACAATTGCGCGCCACCCTGGCCAAGAGAAAATAAACGAGACCCTCCGCGGCAATTACACTCAACGATGGTGATCCCACACGAACCGACTTCAGGGCAACTGGACTTCCTATTCGAGCAGACCCCCCTGCGCCACATCTGGCCGGTCCATGAGCTGGTCGCGCAGGTTTGCGCCTTTGTCGAGCAGCGCTATCTGGACGTGTGGGTAGAAGGGGAGATCTCGAATCTTCGGCCCGCGCCCTCCGGACACCTCTATTTCAGCCTCAAGGACGCTGAGGCTCAGCTCCCTGTCGTGCTGTTTCGACGGCAGGCGGCGTTGCTTCGGTTCCGGCCCGAGGATGGCCTCCATGTGCTGGCGCGGGGCAAAGTCAGCATCTATCAGCAACGCGGTCAGCTGCAATTGGTCGCAGAAACGTTGGAGCCGGTAGGGGCCGGCTCCCTGCAGCTTGCATTCGAACAGTTAAAGGAGCGCTTGAAGTCTGAAGGGCTTTTCGAGCTCGAACGCAAACGCCCCCTGCCTGCGTTTCCCCGTACCGTCGGTATCGTAACTTCGCCCACGGGTGCCGTAATTCGTGACTTTCTCAATATCGTGAGCCGCCGTCATTCGGGCCTCAATGTGCTCCTTTATCCCGTGTCGGTCCAGGGAGACTCTGCCCCGGCGGAAATCGAGAATGCGCTGGTGCAACTGAACGCCTCTGGACTCGCCGACGTCCTGGTGGTTGCGCGCGGCGGAGGATCCCTTGAGGATCTGGCGGCATTCAACAGCGAGCGCCTGGCACGAGCCATCGCTGCATCGCGCCTTCCCGTGGTTTCGGCCGTTGGCCACGAGACGGACTTTACCATCGCCGACTTTGTGGCGGACCTGCGTGCCCCAACTCCTTCGGCCGCCGCTGAATTGATTACTGGGGCGCAGCACAAGATTGCGGAGCATGTTGCGAACCAGTCGCTTCGTCTGGAACGCGCCGCGCGCTATCAGGTATTGCAGAAGCGCCAGCGATTGGACAGCCTTCACGTGGAGAGTGCCGAATGGCGCATGACGTCCCTGCTGCATCGCTTGGAACAGAGCCTGGACGACGCCTTGTTTCGCTTGGAAGGTGCGATCGGCAGCCGCCTGGAAAAGGCCCAGCGGCGAACCTCGGAATTCGCCATGCAGGTGTTGCACCACGACCCGCGCAGCCTGCTGGCCGGCGTCAGGGAACGGCTCGGCGGCGATCGTGCAAGACTCGACCGCGCCCTGGATCGAGTGCTGCAGATGTCAGCAGCCCAGTGCAGAACCGCGGCAGCTCGCCTGCACGCGCTTTCACCGTTTGAGGTGCTGCAGCGCGGCTACGCTCTGGTTCAGGACGCCAATGGAGTTGTCGTTCGTTCCACAGCACAACTCGGGGCCGGCGACCTGGTGCGAACCCGTTTGGGCGATGGCTCATTCGAGAGCCGGGTCGTGGAGAGGGACGAGGTCGCTTCAAAGCGGAAAGGCCCGAAAGTGAGAGCATGACTTCAAAAACTCAACGCAAACTCTTCGGAACCGACGGCATTCGCGGAGTCGCGGGGCAGGCGCCACTCGATAGCACAACCGTGTTCGCAGCCGGCCTGGCTCTCGGACACTCCCTCCGTCGATCGACTGCAAAAGCGCGCGTCATTCTAGGCCGCGATACGCGCGAATCGAGCCCATGGATCGCGGCCACTGTCGCCGCGGGTTTGGGTGAAGCCGACGTGGCTGTGGACAGCGCTGGCGTGGTTCCGACGCCGGCAGTCGCGTTTTTAGCCAGAACCCACGGCTATCAGGCGGGCATAGTGGTTTCCGCCTCGCACAATCCATGGCATGACAACGGCATCAAGCTCTTTGGCGGAGACGGATTCAAACTGCCGGATGCGGTAGAGCTCGGGATCGAAAAAGAAATCCTGCACCACGCCGCCAAAGCTACCGTGCCTGATCCCTCGAAACTGCCCTTCGTCGAGGACAATGCAAGTCTCCAGCACGACTACATCCAATTCCTTCTCGATGCCGTACCCGGCCTGAAGCTTACCGGCCTTCGCATCCTTGTCGATTGCGCCAACGGTGCGGCTGCCGCGATTGCGCCTTCTCTGTTTCGCGGTCTGGGCGGAGAGGTGACGCTGCTCAACACAACACCGGATGGACGCAACATCAACGAAGGTTGCGGAGCCCTTCATCCCGATTGGGTAGCCGCCGAGGTGGAAAAGAGAAACGCAGGTCTGGGACTTACCTTTGACGGCGACGCCGACCGTTGCTTGCTGGCGGGGGCTCATAACAACGTAATCAACGGCGACGCCATCCTGCTGGTGACGGCGCGCGATTTGAAGATGCGAGGTCGACTGACGGGCGATGTCGTCATCGCGACCACGATGTCGAATATGGGCCTGGAGGCAGCCCTCAAACGCTCCGGCATTCGTATGCTGCGCGCCCCGGTCGGCGATCGATACGTGCTCGAGCAGATGCAGGCCCATCAGGCCGCCCTCGGCGGCGAGCAGTCCGGTCACATCCTCTTCCCCCATCTGGCGACCACCGGCGACGGCATGCTGACGGCCCTTGTGGTCCTCGATTTGATTGCGCGGACGGGAAAGAGCCTGGAAGAACTGACCGCCGACCTCAAGGTCTTTCCCCAGGTCATCGTGAACGTGAAGGTCCTCGAGAGAAAGCCGCTGGAGTCGATACCGGCGGTCGCCGCGGCCATTCGTGCGGCCGAAGCCGAACTGCAAGACACAGGCCGCGTTGTCATACGATATAGCGGCACCGAGCCCCTCGCCCGCGTCATGATCGAAGCCGAAAGCCAGGAGGCCATGCACCGCCACGCAGAAGCGATCGCCAGTGCGATAAGAAAGGAATTGGGTGCGTGAGCGATGCGGC
>DATDIQ010000012.1:0-204942 GCA_036520995.1 Occallatibacter sp. | reverse complement strand
GCGTCTGCCGATTTCGCCATCCGGGCATTGCAAGCCGGCAGCAGGCGAACCCTGGCTACGGCTTATGGATGACACCTGTCTTATGATAGCGTCCTTCGTTCGCAGGTTCGTGTCCGCCGGTTGCGCCGGGGCCCCGTGGTTTGCACGAATTTCATCGGCGCCTCGAATCTTCGATTGCGAAGATGTTGGTCGAGTCCGCCGCACACCATGGCACGCCAAGGAAAACGATTTTCTACGCCGGCAAGACAGGATTTGTTAGGATTCGCTTCGGTCCTGATTCCTTGCCGGGAGTTTCCTCCATGCGCACTTCTCTAGCTGCCACTCTCTTGCTGTTCTCCTCCTCCCTGTGCTGTGTCGCGCAGGCGAATCCGCCCGCTCCCACTCCGCCGCCGACAGCTGAACAAATTAAGACCGCCGCAGCGATGCCGTTTCGCAACCCTGATCTCCCCATCGAGCAGCGGGTCAACGACCTGGTTTCGCGACTCACGCTCGAAGAGAAAGTTTCCCAATTGATTGACCGGGCCGCAGCCATTCCGCAGCTCGACATTCCGGCTTACAACTGGTGGAACGAAGGACTGCACGGCATCGCGCGTTCAGGCTATGCCACGCTCTTTCCCCAGGCTAGCGGCAACGCCGCCACGTAGGATGCGCCGCTGCTCGGAAGCATTGGGACGGTGGTTTCAACGGAAGCTCGTGCCAAGCACAACGACGCGATCGCACACGGTAATCGTGATCGTTTCTTTGGCCTGACGATCTGGTCGCCCAACATCAACATCTTTCGCGATCCGCGCTGGGGCCGGGGGCAGGAAACCTACGGCGAAGACCCTTACTTGACCAGCCGTCTCGGCGTGGCTTTCGTCCAAGGAATTCAGGGCGACGACCCCCACTATTTCCGCGCCGTCGCCACTCCGAAGCACTATGCCATACACAGCGGCCCGGAGACGACACGCCACAAAGTCAATATCGACCCAGTGAGCATGATCTCTGGGACACGTATCTGCCTGCATTTCGCGCCACCATCACCGAAGGCAAAGCAGATTCCATCATGTGCGCCTACAACGCCGTGGACAAAGTCCCGGCCTGTGCCAGCAAGATGCTGCTCGGCGACATTCTGCGCGGCGACTGGGGATTCAAAGGATTCGTGACTTCGGACTGCGACGCCATCGACGACTTTTCGCAACCCAACAGTCATCATTACTCCACCGATCAGGCGACGGGATCGCTGGCCGGGATTCTGGCCGGAACCGATACTGACTGCGGGCGTGCGTATCTGGCTCTGACCGACGCTGTGCATCACAATCTCATCGCCGAGTCGCAGCTCGACGTTCCACTCAAACGCCTCTTCACAGCGCGCATACAACTCGGCATGTTTGATCCAAACGACCGAGTCCGGTATGCATCGCTTCCCTTCTCCGTCGTAGACTCCTCAGAGAATGCCGCGCTTGCACTGCGAGCCGCACGCGAGTCGATGGTGCTGCTGAAAAACGACGACCATTTTCTACCTCTCAAACCGGACGCTACAAAGACCATCGCGGTGATTGGCCCGCTTGCGGCTTCGCGCATCGCGCTTGAAGGCAACTACAATGCGATTCCGGTGAATCCGATTCTGCCGATTGATGGCATCGACGCAGAGTTTGGTCACCAGCACGTCCTCTACGCGGAGGGTTCACCTTACGTGATGGGCGGCGAAGTCCCGGTGCCTCGCACGATTCTGCGCGCTGCGACCGACTCAACGGTCGAGGGTCTCCAAGGCGAGTACTTCGCAAAACCAAGCGTCGAGGGTGCGCCCGCAATGATGCGCATTGACAAGGAGCTCGATTTCGACCGGGCCTATGCGAATCCCATGGAACCCACCACGTCGACCCAGGCCTTCGCAGTCCGCTGGACGGGCGCCATCGTTCCTCCGGTCGCCGAAACAGACAATTTCGACATCCGACTTCCCTTCTGCTATCCCTGTGACGGCAAGCTAAAATTCGCGGTCTATCTCGATGACAAACCGCTTGAGTCGCTCCCGTCTGCACAGGATCAGACATCGGGTTGGCTGCCGCCCAGCGGCCGCAACTTCGGAGCGATCCAGCACTATTCCATCGCGGTTGCCGATACGAAGCCGCATGCACTGCGCATCGAGTACGTTCAGACTTGACGGATCACCGGCGCAGGGCTGGTCTTTGAGTGGAGTCCGCGACACGAGCTATTGCAGGACCAAGCCGTGGCCACCGCACGCAAGGCTGATGTTGTCGTCGCCTTTGTCGGACTCACCGCGCGCCTGGAAGGCGAAGAGATGCGGGTCAATGCGAAGGGCTTTTCCGGCGGGGGAACCGTACGGACATTGTGCTGCCCGACGTGCAGCAGGAATTTCTCGAAGGGGTCGCGAAAACGGGCAAACCCATGGTGGTCGTACTGCTGAATGGCAGCGCCCTCGCCGTGAACTGGGCCGAACAGAATGCGAAGGCGATTCTCGACGCGTGGTATCCCGGGCAGGCGGGAGGCCAGGCGATCGCAGAGACGCTGAGCGGCAAGAATGATCCTGCGGGACGTCTGCCGGTGACGTTCTACACCGGCATCGACCAGCTACCGCCTTTCGAAGACTACTCGATGGCGAACCGCACTTATCGCTACTTCAATGGCAAACCGCTGTTTGCTTTTGGCGACGGACTCAGTTACACGACGTTCACTTATTCCGCAGTGAAACTCTCGAGTGAAAGGCTGCAGGCGGGGAGCACGCTGACAGTAGAAGCCGACGTGCAGAACATTGGAGCTGTTGCCGGCGGCGAGGTGGCCGAGCTGTATCTGCGCCCGCCGCAGACTGACGTCTCACCCAAGCTGGCGCTGGCCGGTTTCGAACGTGTGCACCTGGAGCCAGGCGCGTCGAAGCACATCACCTTCCATCTCGATCCGCGCACGCTCTCGCAGGTCGATGACAAGGGAGTGCGCGCGGTGGTTCGCGTGACCTATCAGATTTGTCGAGGTGGTTCGCAGCCCGAGGGAGACGCAGCGCAAGGGGTGCGGACAAAAGATTTCACAATCGTGGGCACGCAACCGATCCCGAGGTGAAGTGGGCGTTCTGAGGTTCTGTTATTGCGGCTGCCGGAAGCGGATCATTTCCCCATCGAGGCGGTATTCGGCCGAACAGGTTTCGCCGCCGCAAATCATCGCTTCGCCGGAGCACAGCTGGCGACGGGTGATGAGTCCCATGGTTCCGCAGCGCGGGCACGACATGACAGCCACATAGGGATTTTGTGCGCTGCCAAGCTTCGTCTGATTTTCGAGGACGAAGACGGTGCCGGGATCCATGCGCTCGGGAATCCATTCTTCTAGATATTGCAAGTCGGTTGACATCCTGCCCTCCGAGATTCTTGACCGAACAGAGCGTCCAGTGAGCGACGGAGCGTTCTGTTGTGCGACACCTGCAGGCTGCGAATGGCGTGCAAAAATCCGAATGAACCTGAATGCAGTCAGTGTTGCTGGAGGCATGGCCCAGCGTCAATCCAAAATGCGGTCAATACCGGTATCGAACGGGGTACTCTCTCTACACACTCTGTGTCACTTTAGCGCCCAGCGGTTGCCTTGCCGTGCTCTTCAGCGGCGGCATCGATGGCGCGGTAGGTTTCTATATTGCGCAGGATCGCTTCGACGTAATCGCGTGTCTGCGTAAATGGGATCGACTCAACAAACTCATCCATGCCGTGATAAGGCCCCGCCGCTTCCCAATCGGATACCCGCTCATCGCCTGCGTTATAGGCGGCAAGAGCGTACTCTTGCACACCGCCAAACTTGTCGAGCATGTGACGCAGGTAGCGCGTGCCCAGGCGAATGTTCGTGTCAGGATCGAGAAGCTGGTAAGTCTCGAAGTGCGCGATTCCTTCTTCGCGCGCCATGGCCCTGCCTACCGAAGGCAACAGCTGCATCAGTCCCCACGCGTTGGCATAGGAAACGGCGGCCGGATTGAACTCCGATTCCTGCCGGATCAGCGAAGCGACGAGGTAGGGATCGAGATTGTTTTTCGCTGACTCGGCTTTGATCGTGTCCCAGTACGGTTCTGGATACAGAATGCGCCAGTAGACGAGCGGAATTGAGGTGATGGATGCCGAGGCCGCATAGGGCAATGCCCTCTTCAAGGAGCGCATCGCACGATAAGTCTCGCCGAACGAGGCGTAGATCTGCGCTTCGGCCAGCGCGCTCCAGGAGCCGGAGTCGGGATCGGCAGCGATCTCGCGCGGAATATATTCATTGAGTCCCGCGTTGGCCAGGAGGCGCGCCTTGGCCAAGTGCTCGCTGTCTTCAGGAAAGCTGTCGTCAAGGGGCGGAACCTCGGGCGCTTTGATGCTGTCAACTTCGGGATCTGAAACCGGTACGGTCGACCCCAACTCATTGAGCCGCGCGCGGGCCATTTGCGCGTAGAAGTAGTGTTGATAGGCACGCACAATCGCGCGATAGCCGGCCGCGGCTTCTGTGGGCTTGCGATCCTGTGTCTGATACAGACGGGCACGCCAGTAGAGAGCGGCGACCGTCTCTGTCGCGCTGGGGAAAAGCCGAATCTGCTCGTCGAAGATGCGCTCCGCATCCGGAAACAAACCCTGCCGATAGTTCAACCAGCCGGCGCGCCAGTGCGCCGCAGCAGCGTTCTTGCTTTGCGGAAAATGCGCAGCCAGGTAGCCATAGTATTCTGCGGCGTTGGCATAGTCGCGCGCCAAGAGATACATGTTGCCGCTTGAGAAAAGCGCTTCGGCCAGCCATTCACTGCGCGGGAAACGCGCCTCCATCTGGGTCACAATCTCCTGCTGGCGTCCGTTGTCATCGCGACTGCGCGCAAGCTCCATCAGGAGATAGGCCCGGCGCGCTCCGTTTTCGTCGTCGGTATCGGGCAGAGCTTCGGCTTCGGCCGTGGTCAGCCGTTTCAGTTTCAGATCGCATGCGGCCGCAGCCACTTGGAAGCCGGTCCGCTCCTGCGCGGGCAAGCCGGCCTGCCGCGCGAGGGACCGGTATTGCTCGCCCGCCAGCGCATAGCGTCCGCCGTTGTAGTAGGCATCGCCGAGGCTCCGCAATTCGGCCGCCGTCAATGTTGCTCCGGCGCCGCTCGCAGTCAACCGTGCGCGCGCCGTTTCTGCCTCGGGGCTCAATGGATGGGTGAGGAGAAGATTCTTGAAGAGGCCATTTGCCTCGTCGGCCTGTCCCAGCGCCAGTGCAACCTCTGCGCGCGCCAGCTGATAGCCGGCACGGTCGGTCGCAGGCGTGTGAGCGGCCGCAGCAAGGACCCGCTGCGCCCCGGCAACATCATGCATGCCAAGCATCACGCTCGCTTCGAGCTCCGGCGCCTCTACATCGAAGACGCTGTTGGGATACTTCTGCACAAACTCATGCAAGAGCCCTTCGGCAGCGGCTTCGTTGCCGGCTTCGTGCTCCGACCGCGCCGCAAGGAAATCCGCGTAGTCGGCCAACACGTCGCTTGCCTGCCGGGCCTCGTGCAGATTCGCGCTCGCTTCGGTGAAACGGCGATCGGTCAGGTAGGCATGGCCCAGCGCGAGATACGCCGCAGCCGCGGCATCGCCGGTGTGCTCATGTGCGTATTTGCTCACACCTTGATACGCTGCCGGCGTGCGCATTGTGGCAAGTTGCTGCGCCATGGGGCGCAATTCGCTGGACGCGACGAAGGCGCGACGGATGCGGATTGCCCGCGCCGACGGATGCCGCTTATGCCGCGTGGTCGCGGTGCGCCTCGACCGCGACGAAAGCTTGCCGGCGACGGTTTTCCTGACGCCGCTTTTTGCTGAGCTCTTCTTCGACCCTGCCGATTTTGAAGCCGCCGATGATTTTGAGGACGTGCTCTTGCGGGGGCTGGCGGTTCCGGATTGAGTTGAACTCGCGGACGAATCGGACGATTGCGCGGCAACCAGGGATACAAGCAGCAACGCACCCAACAGGCCTGCCGCGAGGTGAGGCAGGCGTGGCGCGAAAGACGAGGACAAAAACGACTTCATAGCTTCACTTTAAGCCGGTTTCGCCTTCCGCGGACAGGTCGAACCAGTCACGTTACGGTCAAAAGTCATACCCACAAGAGAGGTTGGCAGGCATGTATTGGTAGTGCCCACCCACTTGGAGCCTGGCCATGGTCTCCGGTACACTGAGGATGCACAGACGGCCCCGAACGATCTTCGACGAATTCCCGCATCCAACGCGCATGGCGACCATCCAACCAATTGCAGGAGAGAACGAGCAGCATCCGGACGTCGCTCTTGTGGAGCGCGTACGCGGCGGAGATGTGTCGGCATACGATCAGCTGGTCCGCAAGTATGACCGGCAGATCTTTCGGATCGCGCAGCACATCACGCAGAACCGGGAAGACGCCGAGGACGTGATGCAGGACGCGTTCCTGAAGGCGTATGAAAAGCTCGATCAGTTCCAGGGGAACTCGAAATTCTACACATGGTTAGTGCGGATCGCAGTGAACGAAAGCCTGATGCGGCTGCGCAAGCGGCGCACCGGCAGGATGGTTTCGATCGACGAAGATATCGAGACGGAGGAAGGCAGCGTTCCGCGCGACCTGGCCGACTGGGCACCCGATCCAGAGCAGAATTATACGCAGGCCGAACTGGCGGAAATCCTGCGCAAGACCATCCAGGGGCTGCCCCAGGGCTTTCGCGTGGTCTTCGTCCTGCGCGATGTGGAAATGCTTTCGACCGAAGAGACGGCCGAGACACTCGGCTTGAGCGTACCGGCGGTAAAGTCGCGCTTGTTGCGCGCCCGTCTGCAGCTGCGCGAGCGGCTCACCCGCTACTTTCGCAGGAAAAAAGGGCCCACGGAAACGGGAGTTGAGAAGTGACCTGCACTGAGTTTTTAGCCCAGCTCGATGATCTGATCGACGACGCCGTGACCACGAGGATGCGCGCCGACCTGCAGGAGCACATGCGCGGCTGCGAGCACTGCGAGGTGACTCTGAACACCACGCGCAAAACGATCGAGATCTATCGCTCGCACGAGATCTACGATCTTCCTTCCGATTTGCGCGAGCGGCTGCATGCCGCCATCATGGCCCGTTGCAAGAAGGGCTGCTAGCTCCTATCCCAGCGGGGCCAGCGACTCATTGCAACAACCCGAACACAGCTACCCCACTCGGCGTCCCCACAAAGACTTTCCCATTCGCAATCATCGGCGTAATGAATTTGTTGCCGTTGCCGAAGTGGTCACGGCCGCTTGCGGCCTGGTTGCTGTTATACAGCTCTGCCAATGTGGACGCATTGTAGGCGTGCAACACGGCTGGAGACGCATTCTCGACATTCCAAACAATTCCGTTCGACGTTCCATTGGCGCTGATAGACGGGGTCGAGCCGGGATACTGGAAGCTGTTGGTGCTTTGCGCCGCGGCTGACGTGGCAAGCTTCGCGTTGGTGATCGGAAAGGCCTTGAGATTGTCGTTCATCGCCGCATAGTAGACCGTGTTGTTGAAGTAGGCAGGCATCGAAAATACGCCCTGGATGGCTCCCTGGATCTCCTGATAGATCGCATTGTCGTTCTGGGAGTTGAATTTCCCCATCGAGTCGCGGTTCACGACATAGATATTGGAATCCTTGCCGGCTCCGACCGCAAGGTGGTGCACTGTACCGGAGGAATCCGTCAGGTCGGGCAATACGAGCGCCCCACCCGATCCAAGGTCCTCGTCGCCCGAGGACTCAGAAACGGTGTTGGAAGTCTCGAAATAATCGGCGACGCTGAGGCTGGCGCCGCTCGCCGACACCTTGATGAACCCGTTGCCGAAATCGCCATTGACCGGGAACCCGCTCGCGTTGAGCGTGCTATCGAAGGTTCCGTTGGCGTCGAGGAAATAGATATTGCCGCTCGAGTCCGCAGCGAGGCCCGAGCCGGCCATCCAGATGGAACCTTCACTGCCGTTCGGCGTCAGGTTCAGCACGCTGGTCTCCGCCAGCGTCGATTCGCTATAGCCCATCAGCCATCCGGTGTAGGGACCGGAATCGCAATGGGATGTCCACCCCAGGTAGAGAACGCCGTTCGAAAGCAGAATCGCAGCACGCTCGGCGTACTGGCTCGGATCGAAGACAACCTTGCCGCCGGAGCTGTTCTCTCCTGTTCCCGGATACGTCGCCGCAATCTCGACCGGGCTGCCGCTCAGCTCGGCGCCGGAGGTGACATCGAGCGCGTGAAGCCGCTGATGATATTTCCCCGCCGAGTCTTTCGACATGCCGACGACAAAGATGGTTCCATTCGCCCCTGCGGAGCGATCGATCACCGGCGTGGAGGTGATGCCGATCTGCGGCGTGATCTGTCCGCAGCCATGATCGTCGCTGGGACTCTCGCTCGATGCGAGCACCGAGGTCTTCCAAAGTTGAGATCCAGAATCCGCATCGAAGGCGTAAACGCTGTCATTCTCAGTGGCTGCGTAGACGACGTTGTGGGTCTGCCCGCCCACGGTCAAGCTGGACAGATACAACGGCTGCGCGTCGACCTTGCCGTCCACGGGCAGAAGCCGTAGCAAGCCGAAGCTCGATGAGTTCACGTTGCTTTGGGTCAACGCCGATTCATTGGGATTCAGCCCCGTCCGCCCCGTGTCGAAGTGATACGTGGTTACGTCGACACTGCCGGTTGTGGGCGTAGGCGGAACAGGGGTCGGTGGAGGAGGATTCGGTGAAGTAGATGCTGCCGTCACCGTAAGAGCCAACGAGACAGTTCGGGTGAGCGATCCCGAAGTGCCTGTAAACACGATTGTCGCGTTTCCGGCTGCCGCGGAAGATGACGCAGTAAAACTGACGGGCTGTCCGGCGCCCGCCGACAGCGTCAGAGTCGAGGGAGTCGCCGATACGCCAGACGGAGTCCCATTCATGGAAACTTGCACGGTTCCGGTGAATCCGCTTGTGCCGTCCACGGTGAGTTGGATGGACTGGGCAACGCCGCCCGCGGAGAGGCTCGCGCTCGGCTGGCTCACCTGGAGCGAAAAATCCGACTGAACGTTCTGATGAATCGAGCCACATCCAGTGGTCCAGGCCGCGACAAACAGGATGAGCAAAGATTGAGCGATGTGGCAGCCGCTCCGCATGGGGGATTTGTCCTTTCTCTTTGTCTCTGGAGTGTCGCTGCGATGAGATCCGATTCACGAGCGACCGATCCAGCCACGGAGTTGGTCAAATACGGAACAGAAGGAGATTGAGTCGATGATATGCGCCGAGCCGGCTTCCGAGCGCTGCAACGGGGCCAAAGCAAGTAACTTTCGACAGCTTTACCACCACAACTTTCTGCGTAAAATGCCGTCATTGCCTATGGTGGGAATCGCATTCCCGGCGCAATTGCCCTAAACTTGAGCAACCCAGGGTATTTAGATGCAGGTTCTGCAACGTTCTATGGCCGCGTGTCTGTGTCTTTTACTCGCCGCTCCCTCTGCGGCCTGGCCTCAAGCCCCCGCTGAGGGAGTTCCCAGGCCCCAAGCCGGCAAGGCAAAGGCTCGGGCGCCCTACCAGTCGGGCGAGTTGCACGGCGATGAACGCATCCTGCATGCCCTAAGTCGCTTCACCTTCGGTCCCCGCCCTGGCGATGTAGACGTGGTGCGGTCCATCGGCCTCGATAACTGGTTTGAACAGCAGCTGCATCCCGCGTCCCTCGACTTCACTGACCTGAACGCACGCCTCGCCGAGTTCCCCGCCATGCAGTGGAATCCAGAGAATCTGCTCTTCCGGATCCCAAGTAACGCCATCATTCGGCAGGCGCTCGATGGGAAAGTTTCTATTCCCGAGCGCGGCGCGTTGCACGCCGTCTATGAAGATCAGATCTATCGTGTCGCCGAAAAACGGCAGGAGAAGGCAGAGAAACAGCACGCTGACCTGAACAAGCCGGCTCTGGGCGGAACGCCGATGGCCGCTCCCGCCGGAATGCCCGCTGGAATAGAGGTACAAGCCGAACGCTCGGAGAGCCCCACACCCCTTTCGAAGGAAACCATCGGAGCGTCGGCCGCACCGAGCGAATCCGGATCGATGATGGCAGCCACACAATCACCCTCTGCGATGGACCCAATTGACATCGACCCGATCCTGGCTCTCCCGGCGCAACAACGGGTGTCAAAACTGGTCTTGATGCAGCCGGCGGAAATCGACGGGTTCTTCAAATCGTTGCGCCCCATTCAACACGTGGCGCTCGAGGCCGGTCTCAGTCCCGAGCAACGTGAGACAGTAGGAGACCTTGAGAACCCCGAACGCCTGGTCGTGGAGGAGCTGACGGCTCAGCGCCTGACCCGTGACATTTACTCCACGGCGCAGTTGCAGGAAGTGATGACCGATTTCTGGATGAATCACTTCAACGTATATCTGCGCAAGAACGAAGCGACGCCATACTACCTCGTCAGCTATGAACGCGACGTGATTCGCCCGCATGCCCTGGGAAAGTTCGAAGACCTGCTCGAAGCCGTGGCGCATAGCCCGGCGATGCTGCTCTATCTAGACAACGCAGAAAGCATCGGGCCTGATTCCGTTGCCGCTGAGCGAGCGAAAATGGCCGCGGCACGCCGGCCCGGCAACCAGAAAAAGGCCCGGGAAGGCCTGAACGAGAATTACGCGCGCGAGCTGATGGAGCTCCACACAGTGGGAGTGAATGGCGGTTACACGCAGGCCGACGTGACGCAGGTGGCCCGCATTCTGACCGGCTGGACCGTCGAGCGCCCGCAGCGGGGCGGTGGGTTTGAGTTCGATCCCAACCGCCATGATCCTGGCACCGTAAAGGCTCTCGGCCAGAAGTTCAAGGACCACGGCGAGATGGAAGGCCGCGACTTGCTGCACTATCTCGCCACGCGACCCGCCACGGCCCAATTCGTTTCGCGGAAACTCGCCATTCGTTTCGTCAGCGACGATCCGCCGCAGTCGCTGGTCGATCGGCTGGCGAAAACCTACCTCTCCTCGGGCGGAGATATTTCGGCGATGCTGCGCACGCTGTATCATGCGCCGGAGTTCTGGTTGACCAACGTCTATCGCGCCAAGGTCAAGACACCGATCGAATTCGTCGTTTCTGCGGTGCGTGCCAGCGATGCCCAGATCGATAATCTGCGCCCCATTGCCAACGAGCTGCGCACCCTCGGCATGCCGCTTTACGGCTGCGTCCCCCCCACCGGCTACGACTGGCAGGCATCCACATGGGTCAGCACGGGCGCACTCGTCGATCGCATGAATTTTGCGCTCAATCTTGCGGCAAGTCGGCTTCCCGGCATCACCACCACATGGAGCCCGCAGGCAGATTCGAGCGCGGGCACTTTGCTGGCCGCTGATGCGCCCAACGCCGAATCGGAAGAGTCGCGCCTGGAAGCACAGATTGTCGCAGGTGGCGTAAGTGACTCGACCCGTTCCGCCGTCATGCAACAATTCCAGCAGCAGAGCGCACAAGCCACTCAGGTGGCCTCAGCCCGGCCTTTTGCGGCCCAGGTACTGCGGCAACAGCAAGGCCCTTCCCCGCTCGAACGACAAGATCAACTCCTCGCGGGACTCCTGATCGGCTCTCCGGAGTTCCAGCGTCGCTGATTGGAGACGGTGTATGAACACATCACGGCGATTTTTCCTTCGCAACGGCGCGCTTGCCGTCGCCGGCACAACCGCGATTCCCAGTTTCCTGGTCCGTTCCGTCCTTGCCCAGACAACCTCCGCGCCCAATCGCCGGCTGGTCGTCATCTTCCAACGCGGCGCAGTCGATGGGCTGAATATGGTGGTTCCCTATCGCGAGAAGAACTACTATTCGATGCGTCCCACCATCGGAATCCCGCAGAACCAGGTAGTTGACCTCGATGGATTCTTCGGCCTCCATCCTTCCCTTGCTTCGTTCAAGCCGCTCTTCGATCATGGGAATCTCGCCATCGTGCATGCAGTCGGCTCGCCCGATATGTCGCGCTCGCACTTTGACGCGCAGGACTACATGGAGTCTGGCACGCCTGGTTTGAAGAGCACCCAGGACGGCTGGCTCAATCGCGCCCTGCAGGCGGAAGATGCACTCTGCCGCTGCGGGCATACACCGTTTCGCGCGGTGTCGCTTGGCGCCGATGTACCGCGCACCCTTGCCGGAACCGTCCCTGCCATTGCACTCAGCAATCTGAACAACTTTTCTGTCGGCGGGCGCGGTCCCGCTCCTTCGCAAGCGGCCAGCGCCTTCGAGGCGATGTATGGCGAGAGCCGCGATCGCATCTTTCATCCCGCCGGCGAAGAGACCTTCGAGGCTGTGAAGATGCTGCGCGCGGCGAATCCAAGCCAATACACGCCAAGCGCCGGAGCTGACTATCCGAACTCTGAATTCGGCAATAACATGAGGCAGATTGCGCAGCTGCTTAAAGCGAATCTGGGCGTGGAAGCAGCATTCACCGACGTGAGCGGATGGGACACGCATCAGAACCAAGGCAACGTGAACGGGCAACTCGCGAACCGGCTCAAGGACTTCTCGGACAGCATTGCTGCATTCTGGCGCGACCTGGGCGACGATGCAGGCAACGTCACACTTGTGACCATGTCGGAATTCGGCCGCACCGCGCGCGAGAACGGCACCGGCGGCACCGATCACGGGCACGCCAATGCGATGTTTGTGCTGGGCGGAGAAGTGAAAGGAGCCAAGGTCTACGGGAAGTGGCCCGGCCTCGACAACGACCAGCTCAACGAAGGCCGCGATCTCGCCCTCACGACCGATTTTCGCGATGTGCTCGGTGAAGTGGTCACGCGCACCCTTGGGGCAAGCAACCTCGAACTCGTTTTCCCCGGGGCGCGTCTTGCGCCAGCCAACTTTTTGCGTCTTGTCTAGCGCATGAGCGGCGTGAAGAACAAGGTTAAGCGAGGGCTAGCCCTCGCCTTTCGCCCCACTCCTACTCTGCCCGCAACGCGTCCGTCGGATTCACGGATGCCGCGCGCCACGCTGGAATAAAGCTTGCCGCGAGAGAAGCCGTCCCCAGCACCAGCGCGACCCCCGCGAGCGTCGAAGCATCCCACGCTTCCACGCCAAAGAGCAACTTCCGGATCGCCAGCGATGCGCCCACCGCGCAGACCAGACCGATTCCAACCCCCATCACAGTGAGCCCTCCAGCCTGGCGCATCACCATGCGATAGACGGTTGCCCGTTGCGCCCCGAGCGCCATGCGCACCCCGATCTCACGCGTCCTGCGGCTCACGGAGTAGGCCACCACGCCGTAAAGTCCGATGACGCCCAGCACCAACGCCACCGCCGCAAACCCGCCGACAAGCCATGTAGAAAAGCGATGCAGCAGCGCCGCCTGCGACGATTCGATCTGGTCAGTCATTGATATCTCACCATAGACTCCCAGATTCGGATCGATCTTGCGCAACGCCCTCACGATCTCCGGCAGCGTTGCTTTCTCATCCTGTGCGGTTCTGACAGCCACCGCAAAAGAGGAACTCGGACCCTGGTTGATTGCTTCGTATTCAGTTGGCCAGATGTCCGTGTCGAGGGCTCCCTCGCGTACGTTCGCGACTACGCCGATGATTTCTCGAATCGTCTTTGGATCGAGGCTACCATTCGCGATCTTCTGGCCTATGGGATCCTCGCCGGGGAAAAACTTTCGTGCGAATGTCTCGTTGACGACGATCACCCGCGGCTTCGACGCATCTTCATCACCGCTGAAAAGTCGTCCGCGCACCAATGTTGCTTTCAGGGTCGGCAGATACTTCGCGCTCACATTGCGATCAAGAACATCGTTGTGTTCGCCGTGGAATGGCTTGCCCACAATCCGAATCCAATCTGTATTGCAATTGCACTGTTCCGGCAGGGTGTCAGTGATTCCGACCGAAAGAACTCCTGGCAACGACGAAAGATTTCGGTTAATCTCGCGATAGAGTGCGATCTGTGCCGCATCCTTCTCGTAGCCTTTCCCCGTAGCCATTACCTGAGCGGTGGCAAGATGCGAAGTATCGAAGCCATTCTCGACGTGGAGCAGTCGATAGAAGCTCTTTCCCAGCAATCCCGCACCGACGAGGAGAACAACGGCTATGGCCAGCTCGACCACCACGAGATTGGCGCCGAGCCGTTGCCACAGGAGTCCAGCCGACGTTCGCGAGTCTTCGCCAAGCCCAATGCGGATATCCTGAAACGAAAGGCGCAGAACGGGCGTTGCGGCAAGCAACAGGGCACAGAGAAGCGCAACTGCGGCCGCAAACAAACCCGTATGCACATTTAGTCCCACCAGACGGAGAAACGGTACGTAGCTCGCCGTTGCCTGCGGGATCAACTTCGCCAGCAGGTTCATTAGGCAGGCAGCCACCACGGTGCCGCCGATACAACCGAAAGCAGAAAGCAACAATCCTTCAGTGACAAATTGACGGACAAGCCGCACCGGCGTCGCACCGACGGCCCCACGGACTGCGATTTCGCGCCTGCGACTCTCAGACCGCACCAGGAGAAGACTCGCAACATTGACACATGCGATCAGCAGCAGTAGGCCTACTCCAGCAAGAAGCATGAAAAGAATGGGGCGAACCTGTCCCACGATCAGTTCGGAAAGCGGCTCCAGACTCACACCCTGGCCCTTGTTCGAACCGGGATATTGCTTTTCGAGTTGTGCCGCGATTCCCTTCAGGTCGGCATAGGCCGCCTGCGACGTGATGCCGTCACGCAGCCTTCCAATCCCATCCAGGTTGTGGCAACTCCGCCGTTGTTCGCATCCACTTTTATCGAGCAGTGGAGCCCAGAACTCCGCGTTGCCCCGCGGCGCGAAGGCGAATTCACGCGGCAGGACTCCCACCACGGTGTAGTTGTCTCCGCTCAGGCTCACGCTCTGGCCGATTACATCCGGCCTTCCGCCAAAATGCTTGAGCCAGGAACTGTAGGCAAGAATTACGATCTTTGGCTTGCCGGGTCGGTCTTCTCCTGGGAGAAAGGTACGCCCCAGCATTGCCCTCACGCCGAGTGTTGAAAAGAAGCCATCGCTCACCCGCGCAGCCGGTACCGGTACGGCCCCTGAGGGCGTGCCCAGCAGGTACCCCGTGCCCGTGTAGACTTCGAGCGCGCTGAGCGTTCGGTTCAGCTGCTTCCAGTCGAGATAGTCGTCGTAGGACAGATTTGAGCGCGGAAAAACTGATTCGCTCTCGTCCACCGCCACCAGGCGATTGGGATTTGCATAAGGCAACGGCTGCAGCAGCGCGGCATCTACAAATCCAAAGATGGCCACCGTCACTCCCATGCCCAGCGCTAAAATAAAAATCGCCGTCAGCGCGAAGCCGGGGTTCTTGCGCATCTGGCGCAGCGCGTAGCGCATGTCCTGACCCACCGTCTCTATCCGGAAACCTACGACGTCATGGCTCTCCTCCTGGATGCGGGTTGCGTTCCCAAGCTGTCGCTTCGCGGCGGTGCGTGCAATGTCGGGTTTCACTCCATCTGCAACCAGCGCCTTCTCTGCTTCCGAGCGATGGAACGCCATCTCTTCATCGAGCTCGCTGCGATAGCGCTTGCGCGTAAAGAGAATCGACAGCTTGCGAAAAAAGCGGCTTACAGCATTCATTTTTGCTCCCTCCATGCCTTGCAATCGACCGAGCAGTCCCCTTATTCGGCGCGTAGAGCGTCCATGGGATCGGCTCGCGTGGCGCGATGCGCAGGAACAAAGCACGCGATGAAAGCCACTGCCAGGACCAGGAGGGCGACCCCAGAGAACGTCACAGGATCAGCCGGGCTGACGTCAAAGATGAGGCTCTTGAGCACGCGACCCAAAGCCAGTGAGCCGACAATGCCGAGCAGCGTTCCTGCAACGGTGAGCCGAGCAGCGTGCTTCAGAACCAACCCCAGCACGTCACCCTGCTGCGCACCCAGCGCCATGCGCAAGCCAAACTCAGCAGTGCGCTGGCTGACCGAGTAGGCAATCACCCCGTAAATCCCGATCGCCGCCAGCACGATGGCCAGTGTCGCGAAGATGCCCACCAGAGCGAAGGCAAAGCGCGGCGTGGAGACCGACGTTTCCACGATGTGATTCATCACCTGCACATCTGCGACCGCCAGTTCGGGGTTCAGGCGTTGAACTTCGAGGCGTAGCGCATCGGCCAGCGAGTCGGCGTTTGAGGTGCTGCGCAGGACGATGGACATATCCCGGTTCCCGGTCTGAGACTCGGGTAACCAAAATCCTGGCTCTGCAGCCGGGCTGTTGGGCTGGTCCTTCACATCACCCACTTCACCAATGATCGTGATCCAGTCTTTCTCCTTCGGTTTGTCTTCAAACGTCATCCGTTTTCCGATGACGTCTTCGCCCGGCCAGTAGCGCTCGGCCATCGCGCGATTGACTATGAGCACGGACTGCGAAGTACCCGTGTCGCCATCTTTGAAGAAGCGGCCCGCGATCATAGGTGTGCCCAACGTCCGGAAGAAGCCCGGCGTCGCCATGTGATAACGCGCGTGAAATTCCTTGCCCGGAGGCGGCTGCTTGCCTTCGATATTGAATCCACCGGCATTCTCGTCCCACCCGGTCCACGGCAAATCGCTGCAGGCGCCCGCACTTTCTACACCCGGCAAAGTGCTGAGATTCGTCACTAGCTTCTGGTAGAAAACGGCCGCGTCAGCGCCGGTTTTGTACTGCTCATGCGGAAGCGAAATGCTTGCGGTCAGCAGATGCTCCTGGTTGAAGCCAGGATCGAGACGCATCTGGTTTAGCAGGCTCCGTAGCATCAGTCCTGCGCCGATCAGCAGCACGCAGGCGAGGCTGACTTCAGAAATCACCAGTGCACTGCGCAACCGGTTCTGGTACCCGGTGGCCGTCGTGGTGCGGCCACCCTTTTGCAATCCCTGCTTGGGATCAAGGCGCGAGGCTTGTAATGCGGGCGCCACGCCGAACAAAAGACCCGTCGCGAGGCTGACAACAAAGGTGAAAATGAATACCGGTCCACTGACGTGAATGTCGTTGGCGCGCGGAAAATCCGCGGGCAGCAGGGAGACCAGGAGCTTCACCCCGCTCAATGCGAGAACAAGGCCCAACGCACCGCCCGCACAGGAGATTAGCAGACTCTCCGTTAGCATTTGCCGCAGCACGCGCATGCGCGATGCACCCATCGCCAGTCGCACAGCCAGTTCCCTTTGCCGCGCCGAAGCCCGCGCCAGCAGCAAGTTGGCCGCATTCGCGCACGCGATCAGCAGCACCAGCCCAACGGCTCCCAGCAGAACCAGCAGCAGGGGGCGGCTCTTGCCCACGATCTCCGAGTAGAGAGGCACCACCAGCACCGTCCATCCCTGGTCGTTGTTCGGATGCTCGCGGCCTAGCTGCGTCATGATCGCATTCATCTCGGCCCGCGCCTGATCCACACTGACGCCATCTTTGAGCCGCGCAATGCCTTCTACGAAGTGGGAGCCCCGGCGATTGGAGTCGCCGTCAAACGCAAACGGCCACCACATGTCTACGCTTTCGCCATAAGCCACGGAGTGATATTCGTTGCCGGGATGCTCTGTTCCAACGGGCATGACGCCAACGACTGTGAAGGGCTGCAGGTTGAGCGTGATCTTTCGGCCGATGATCGCCGGATCGGCATTGAAGCGCGTACGCCAGACACGATCGCTCAGGATCACCTGAAGTCCGTTGCCCGGAACCTCAGCCTGGCGATCGAATTCCCGTCCCAGTTCCGGCCGCAGCCCAAGCACGTGGAAGTAGCCTGCGGTGATGCCGAACGCATTCAAACGGACGGGCTCGCCGGATCCTGAAAGCTGGACATCGCCGCGCGTGAAGACGGCCATCGACTCAAAGGATTGGTTGCGCGCCCGATAGTCGCGGAAATCGAACGGGTTTAAGGGGAATTTTGGGTAGCTTGAGCTGGAAAGAAAAATACGGACGAGTCGGTCGGCGCGCGGATAAGGCAGCTTCTTGAACAGCACGCCGTCGATCACGCTGAAGATTGCGCTGTTTGCCCCGATGCTCAACGCGAGGGTCAAGAGCATGACAACGGTAAACGCTGGATTATTCCAAAGCTGACGCACCGTGTAGCGCAGATCGTCCACGATGCCTTCGAACCCGAACCCAATTGCGCCGTGGCTCTTTTCGCGAAGCAGGGTGGCGTTGCCTAGTTGCCGCGCCGCAGTACGGTGGGCGTCGTCGGGTGCCATTCCCTGGGTGCGCAGCGCGCGCTCGACTTCGGTGCGGTGAAACGCCATCTCCTCGTCCAGTTCGTTTCGAAAACGCTGGCGATGAAACAGGAGCGCAAGCTTGCGGAAGAAACGCGCGAGGGAATTCATCTACGCCTCCTTCGCGTCGCTCAACACGCGCCCGATCGCTTCGATCATCTGCTCAAACTGCGATACCTCAAGACCAAGCTGTTTGCGGCCTGTCGCCGTGAGGGTGTAGTAGCGGGCGCGCCGGTTCGTTTCGGTCATCCGCCACTCGGCCTTCACCCAGCCCTGCAGCAGGAGGCGCTGCAGCGCGGGATAGAGCGAGCCCTCTTCCACGGTCAGCACATCATCAGACTGGCGCTTGATAGATTGCGCAATGCCATACCCGTGCATTGGCGTGCGGGTAAGGGTCTTCAGGATCAGCATGTCGAGCGTGCCGGGCAGCAGGTCCGGTTTCTTTCCCATGCTCCTATCTATAGATAGCCTATGGATAGGAAGTCAATGGAATTGTGACGAATGCAAATCTTGGGGGCGTGTTCCCCAAAAGGAGAACGGCTCGTCCCTGCCCTTCAGTGCTTGCCGTACATCTCCATCACGTCTTTGCGAAGCTCAAGGCGGCTGGGCACCCGCGTGTAAAACATGTGGCCGCCGGGATACTCGTGGACAGCCACGCGGGTGGGGTCGCCCATCAGCGGCATTTGATCGACAGTGAGTAGCGAACCCATAAACGGACAGGAGAGGTCGTTCCAGCCATGGGCAATCAGGATGCGCAGCTTGGGATCGGCCGCCACCGACTGCCGCAGTTGGGTCACGGACCCTGCCCGTAGATCGTCGTCGCGGTCCCACATCCGGTTCACGTCATAGGAGAGCGCGTTATAGCGAGCATCCACCTTCCATCCCACCGTGCGCGTGATGAAATCGACCATCGCCGTGGTCATGGGCGCAATGATGCTGGACAGGATGGGATCATTGGCGCGCTGCTCAGGGGCGAATGGAAACGGGTCGAACGACGTAACGTTGGAATCGTAGACTGAGCCCAGCTTGCCCTCTTCGCGAAAGACCTCGCGCAGATAGGCGCCCGTCTCGATGCGGCCGCCCGAGTACTTCACGAAAGCAGGATCGAGCCCGGTCAACTCCGTCACGTGCTCGATCATCGCCTTGGTTGCGTCTGGATCCGCTCGCCCCTTGAGCAGCGTGGTCGCGTAGGTGCCTTGGGTATACGCGATTACATCGGCCATTGCCTCGGGCGTCAGCTTCTTCTCGCGTTCCAGGTGTGCGGCCGTGATCGACGGCAACGTCATCATCCACGGCAATGGCGAAAGGTCACCATCGTTCTCAATGGTCGGATTCAGATAAGGAGAAACGAGCACGACCCCATTGAGGGCAACGCCCAACTGCGATTGCAGGTAGTAAGTGACGCGCGGTCCGCGGAATCCGCCGTAGCTTTCGCCGACCAGGTATTTGCGCGAACTGAGGCGATCATTTTCGACCAGCCAGTCATAAATCACACGCGAAAGATATTGAATGTCGGGCACCGTCGAGTAGAAGAGCTTCTTGGCGTCGGCCTCCGGGACTGTCGCCCGACTGAATCCCGTGCCGATGGGATCGATGAACACAAGATCGGTGAAATCGAGCCAGGTCCCGGGATTGTCCGAGAGCGCAGTCGGATCGGAAGGGCTGTCCCCTTCGTTCCCCGCTTGCAGATGCTTTGGCCCGATGGCACCAAAGTTGAGATACACCGAAGAAGCGCCCGGACCACCGTTGAGCGCAAAGGTTACAGGCCGATCGTTGCCTTCCACCACATACGATGTGACCACCACGTCGCCGGCCACTTTGCCGTCTTTGTCACGCACCGGCAGCGCACCGACCGTTACGGTGTACTTGAGCGTCTTCCCATCGAGTTGGATCGACTGCTGGGTGTGCGCATCGGGCGGCAGAGGAGGCAGCGCCGATTTCTCGTCGCCGGGCTTTTCAGTGGGCGCGGGCTTGGCATTGGCGGGCGGCGTCTTGTCGGCCTGCGCTGTTGCATGCGGGATCGAGGGTCCAAGGCAGAGGCTCAAGGCACCTGCCAACAAAGCAGCGCGCCCGGAGAGAAGTTTCACAGCGAATCCTGTCATGGCAATACCATACATCGCCCATGCCCGAACAGGTTCTGGCTCTCTGAGTGCCCCATGATGTACCCTCAAACTCGGCATGAGATTCAAGCACACACTATGGCCCACCGCGCTGGCCGCCGCGTTTGCCGTGACCGCGCTTGCCCAGGACACAACCAAGCCCGCCCAGGAAGTTCCCGATGCGCCCCAGGCGACGGCTGCAGCGCTCATTCAACCCAACGGGCCCACGGTGGTGATGGACACATCGATGGGACGCATCACCTGCCAGTTCTTCCAGAAGCAGGCACCCAATGCAGTCGCCAATTTCATCGGTCTCGCCGAGGGCACAAAGGACTGGACCGACCCCACGACCAACAAGAAGATGCATCACAAGCCGCTCTACGATGGGACAACGTTTCATCGCGTCATTCCGGAGTTCATGATTCAGGGCGGCGATCCGACGGGGACCGGAACCGGCGATCCCGGCTACACCTTCGCCGACGAGTTCGATCCCAACCTGAACTTCGATGTGCCGGGACGGCTGGCCATGGCCAACTCCGGTCCGAACACAAACGGCAGCCAGTTCTTCATCACCGAGCAGGCGTACGACACGCTCAACCAGCACTACACCCTCTTTGGCCAATGCGACGAGCCCAGTGTTGCGGTGGTCAAAACCATCGCCCGCGTACAGCGGGATAACAATGACAAGCCGCTGGTGCCTGTTGTGTTGAAGAAGGTCACCATCGTACCCGAAGGCAAGCCGGTGCCGCCTCCACCGGCCGCTTCATCCAACCAGTAGTTCACATCCACTTTTCCGAACCTTGTTCGTTGCGCTGCTTTTGCAGCAACGGCGACTTCAAGAACCCAGGAGTTTCCATGGCACTCGCACCAGGAACCTACGCTGTTTTCCAGACTACCGAAGGCAAGATCACCGTCAAGCTTTTCGAATCCGACGCGCCCATCACGGTCAAAAACTTCATCGAGCTCGCCGAAGGCTCCAAGGAATGGACACATCCAGTCACGCGCGCCAAGTCCACGACCAAGCTCTATGACGGAACCATCTTCCATCGCGTCATTCCCGACTTCATGATTCAGGGCGGCGATCCGGCCGGTACCGGGATGGGCGGACCCGGCTATCGCTTCCAGGACGAGACCAAGGGTTCTCCCCACAAGTTCGACAAGCCGGGAAAGCTGGCGATGGCCAACTCCGGCCCGAACACGAATGGATGCCAGTTCTTCATCACCGTTGCGCCCACCGCGTGGCTCACCGGCAACCACACTATCTTTGGAGAAGTGGTGGAGGGTCAGGATATAGCCAACAGAATATCGAAGGTGGCACGCGCCGCGCAGGACAAGCCGCAGAAGCCCGTGGTGCTTGAATCGCTTACGATCGAACGCGTTGCGTAAAAACCGGAATCAGTTTTCAGCCGAGCACAACTTCACAAGGGCCTCGCCGAATTTCTCCAACTTGGCGGAGCCCATTCCATTGATAGCCAGCAATTGATTGGGTGTGCATGGCCGAGCCTGCGCCACAGCTCGCAGCGTCCTGTCGTGGAGAACGGCGAATGCCGGCACACCGAGGCGCTTGGCTTCAAGCGCACGCCACTCCTTTAATCGCGCGGCCAATGTTTCGGCTTCCGCGGTCATCACAACAGGCGCGGCATTCTCCGGCGAAGCTGCGCGCATTCCGGAAGACACTTTCGCCTTCGGTTTCCGGGCAGCGCCCCCAGATGAGAACTCGGCCGCGATTCCATCGCTGATCAGAAGCTCCGCCGGGTCGATCTGCCCTTCCAATCCAGCCTCGGTCAGGAGGATTTTGCGAAACTTCCGAACCTCTCCATCTTTCTCATATACGGCATCCTCAATCTCGATCCAGCCGCTTCGTTTCATCGCATCGAGCAGGCCTTCAAAAACATCGCGATTCATGCGCTCTGCGGGGTCGATGCTACGCTGCAGCGTGCCGGCTGCCTTGTAGGCTACTGGTTTCAGATCGCGCACAATTGCTTTTGCGATCCGCTGCTCTTCGTGGTTCGCGTGGCGAAACACCTTCAGCACCGTGTCTCGTGGATTGCACACATCGCACATGCCGCAGGATCGACTGCCATCCTCGATGTCGCCAAAGTGCCGCACCAGCGCCGCCATCCGGCACGCGCTCGACTCCACGAAATGCAATACCTTTTCAAATTGCTCTGCGCGGTGGAGGGCCTGCGCGGCGTACGTTTTCTTCCATCCTGTTCCGCCGGTGATTGCTCGCCGCGGCGAACCAAAATCCAGGCGAGCGCCGCCGTGGATTTCAAGCTTTTCGAAGGCCTTATCGAACTCCTCCTGGGAGAGCTTCGATTTCGCGCGCAACGCATCGACGGGTTGCGGAGTTTCCGCGAGCAAACCAAACACCTGCTGCAGATCATCGACCGGCGGATAATCGCGGCTCAGGAAAAAATCGCGCGTCCTCTGATCGGCATAGGAATGCATCAGAAATGTTCTGCTCGGGAGACCGTCTCGGCCTGCCCGCCCAATCTCCTGGTAATAACCCTCGAGCGTCCCCGGCAGGCTCGCGTGAAGGACCGTCCGAACATCTGCCTTGTCGATCCCCATGCCGAACGCAATCGTCGCTACCACCACTTCGAGCTCCCCACGCTGGAAGGCCGTTTGCACGCGCTCTCTGGTATCCGCCTCGAGCCCCGCGTGATAGGCCGCCGCGGGCATCATACGCGCGAGTTCGCTCGCCAGGCTCTCAGACTGTTTGCGTGAAGCAGCGT
Source organism: Occallatibacter sp. (assembly GCA_036520995.1). Classification (GTDB taxonomy): domain Bacteria; phylum Acidobacteriota; class Terriglobia; order Terriglobales; family Acidobacteriaceae; genus Telmatobacter. The sequence goes on along the minus strand of DATDIQ010000012.1, from coordinate 182,045 downwards.
AGACTATCGCCGGACGCCGTTCACGTTTCTCGAGCAAGGCGCAGATCGCTTGCGGGCGAAGCGGCGTCGGAACCTCGACCACTTCGATGGCCAGGTTCTCGCGCCGGAACCCATGAATGAACAGCTTGGGCTTGACCATTCCGAGCTGCGCAACAATGTCCGCCTGCACCGCCGGAGTCGCAGTTGCCGTCAGGGCCACCACAGGCGCCGGCCTCAGCGCAGGCAGATATTGACCGAGCATCCGATAGTCGGGGCGGAAATCATGCCCCCATTGCGAAATGCAGTGCGCCTCGTCCACCGCAACCAGCGCGGGCTTCGCCTTGGCGAGCATCTCGGGAAAACCCGACACGCGCAGCCGCTCCGGCGCAATAAACAGAAACTGCAGCTTGCCTTGCAGGTAGTCCACGCACGCCTGGCGCGAGACGGCCCGATCAAGCCCGGAGTGAATACGCGCCACGCGCAGGCCCAGTGCTATGAGTTTGGCCGCCTGATCTTCCATCAGCGCGATCAGCGGAGAGATCACCAAAGCTGTGCCGCCGAGAGCCACCGCCGGCAACTGGTAGCACAGAGATTTGCCAGACCCAGTCGGCATCACCAGCAACAGATCCTGGCCATTGATTGCAGCCGTGCATACGGCTCGCTGGTTTGCGCGAAACCCGGCAAAACCAAATATGTTGCGCAATAAGTCAGGAAGATCTTCGGAATTGGAATGTATCGTCAAAAGCTGGAGCCCGGATTGAAGGCGTAGAAGGATCGATGGGGTGCTGTCTCTTTCAGAGTTTACAGGATCGGCTCTTATGAGCCCCTCTGTACGCGAGGTGCTTGCCGAAGGAGCACCCAGGCGATTGCCACTGCGCTCGGTACGCATCCGTTTCCCTACCCCGTACAATCCGGATATTCGGAGGCACTATGGCAGCGAACGGGCTCGTCCATCTTCTCAGTCTTCATTCCGTCGATGAAACAGTCGCGAAACTGAAAACGATTCTTGCCGCCAAAGGGGTCGCGCTCTTTGCGCTGGTCGATCACAGCGGCGAGGCTGAGAAAGTCGGCAGACGATGCCGCCCACCAAGCTGCTGATCTTTGGCAGCCCCAAAGCGGGCACGCCCGTCATGCTTGCCGCGCCGAGCATCGCCATCGATCTGCCCCTCACGATTCTGGTGGCTGAAGATGAGGAGGGCAAGGTGTGGGTCCACTACAACAGCGTGGAGTATTTAAAAACACGCCACAACGTGCCTGAGGATCTGCTCAAGAATCTCGCCGTCCTCGAGACTCTGGCAGCCGCCGCTGTCACCTGAGTGAATCCCAGAGATTGCACCGCCGATCTTTCCGCCTCCTGTCGTACGATTCTCTTGTCTCGAGATTTTGTGCAGGCCAGTCTCTTATCCGACGATTGGGTGGGGTTCTTCGCGCATGAAGCGTTGGTGTATTGGCAGTTCTCTTCTCATATTCATTCTCGTTGCTGCAGGGGACCCGCATGCGACCGGCAAAGATTTTTTGCGGACCTACAAAGGCCTGCCGTTTCACGATGCCCGCTACCATGACGGCGCGCAGAAGATTCCTGGCAGAGTGCTTTGCGCCTACTACGACCTTGGTGGCGAAGGCGTGGCCTACCACGACAGCGATGCGAAGAACAACGGGAGCGGCGCCCTCAATCCCGCGGATGGCACCTACCTGAATGAATACCGCATCGGCGAAGGAGTCGACATCTCCTACACCAAGTTCAAGCGCGACCCGCCCATCGATGATACGGCCTACGACAAGGTCAACCCGCCGGCCGACCTGCTCTACGTGGGCTGGACCGTACCCGGCGAGTGGTTCAATGTGACGGTTGACGCGACCGAAACTGCGGACTACAGCGCCGACCTGCTCTATACATCGAACCGCGGCGGTGCGATTTCCATCGATGTGAATGGCCGGGCCGTTACGGGCTCGCTGCAGATCCCGACCACCTACGATACTCGCGATCCGGTCGCCTGGCGCCAGTGGCACCACTGGAATGTCGCCGCGAACCTTGGGACGATTCACCTGACGGCGGGCAAGAATGTTCTCACCATCCACATCGTGGATCAGGGACAGATGAATCTCGCGGTTCTGGAATTCAGGAAAGTGAAGTAAACGCCGGAAGACCGGCACAAGAAAAAAGGCCACAAACATGGTGCGTGGCCCTTCCCTCTTCTCCGGAAATGTAGAACAGTGCGCAGTCCGCTCACTGGTTCTGGTTCGTCACCTGGTTCCATCCGGCTCCCGTGCCCGTTTGCGAACCGGTTCCACCATCGTCCGAGCCGCCAGCCGACCGGACTTCGACCGCGCCATACTCAAAGTTGACGTCGGTATAGCGCGCGGGCTCGTTATTTTGCGCAGGCATGCTCGCCACCGCATTGAGAGACGCGAGGGCGACGAGCTTGAATTCGAACTCAGCTTGCGAACCATCGCTCATCGTGCTGTTGAGCAGACAGGATTGGATGACTCCGCCGGTGGACAATGCGGGAAGCAGCAACGAAAACGTAGAAAGGGCCGCGTGTACCTCCAAAGGCTGGAACGTCACCTTGCCGGCTCCCGCACCAGAAGACTGCGATCCGATGGACAAGGTGTTTTGCACGCCAAAGTTGAAGTAGCTCACGTTGAACTTGATCTGACCTGCAGATGTTGTGCAGTTCAGCGTGCCGACGGGCCGGGCATAGGCAGAAGTTGCCGCGCCCAGGCCCAAAACACACACGCTAAGTACAAAAGCTCCAAAGCTTTTCAATGCAACCTCCGGGATTTTTATGGATTGGACAGCCCGCGTAGGCTAGCAAATGCGCACTGGAACCGAAATCCCGCTTCCGCCGCATCGCCATTACCTCCGGGATGTAGACATGGCGCGCTTCCCGGGCGGTGGGGCGCGGCACCCCGGCATCCCAGACAAAACCTGCCGGCCGGTCGATAGACAGCGCAAATCGAACAAGCACGTACGATTGATAGAATCAATGATGAGAAGCCGCTTTGCATGGATCTGAAAGATCTCCTCTATCTCGATTCACTCGCCACCCATCGACACTTCGGCCGCGCTGCGGAAGCCTGCAATGTGAGCCAACCGACGCTCAGCATCAAGATTCGCAAGTTCGAAGAGGAACTAGGGATCAAGCTTCTTGAGCGCACCAACAAGCGGGTCGCCATGACCCCGGCAGGGCTGCGCATCCTCGAACACGCACGCCATGCGCTGCAGGCAAGCGACTCCATCCGCGACGTGGCCCGGGCAGCTCGCGATCCTCTTGTCGGACCGATTAAGCTGGGCGTGATTCCCACCCTCGCACCGTATCTCATGCCGTATATCCTCAAGCCGCTCCACGAAACCTACCCGGGGCTCAGCATCGATCTCTGGGAAGATCAGACACACGTGCTGGTGGACTCTCTGCGCAGTCACAAACTTGATGCCGCACTGCTTGCGACCAAGACCAACGCGCCAGAAATTACGGAAATTTGCCTCTTCGTCGAGCCGCTGCTCGCGGTCCTTCCCCGGCAGCATCGGCTGGCCAAGGCAAAAGAGGTGGACGAGGACGAACTCGCTGACGAACTGCTTGTGCTGGCCGAAGGCCACTGCCTGGCAAACCAGGCTCTCGCGGCCTGCGGCGACATTAGGGGACATCATGCCGGTCTCCGCAGTTCCATGCAGGCGGCGACCCTCGACACCCTCGTAAACCTGGTTGCGGCCGGTTACGGCACTACCCTGATTCCTTCACTGGCTATGTATTCGTTTGCCAACCGGGAGATCGTCGTGCGCCCGCTGGCTCGCCGCTCTTCCCGCACCATCCGTCTCACAAGCCGTTCTGCCTTTCCGCGTCCGCAGGCCTTGCGCGCTCTCGAAAAAGTGATCCGCAAGGCGGTCGGATCGCTCTCGAAACATTGCTGAGAACGGGCGTTTTCACCCTGTGGAAATCGTCGACGAAACTCCCGTAAAAACCGAGACTTCCGGCAATACACCGTAAAAATCCAAAAGAACTCGATTCATGCCCCTGTTATCCACAAAAACACCCTTTGGTGCGGTTGACCCCCCCTCCAAGCCTCCGTAGAGTCGGAAATCGAAGGACAATGAAAGTGACCCCAAACCGCGGCGACGGCGAGAGCCGCCGTCTCAAGTGCGGCTTTTGGGACACCCCCCGGAGTGCGCATGCTGAAACTGAAAAAGATCCACATCCTCGGCTTCAAAAGCTTTTGTGACCGCACGGAGCTCACTCTTTCAGGAACGGGCATTGCCGTGGTGGTCGGGCCGAATGGGTGTGGAAAGTCGAACATTCTCGATGGGGTGAGCTGGGTGCTGGGCGAGCAGAGCGCCAAGTCGCTGCGCGGCTCCCACATGTCCGACGTGATCTTTGCGGGTACGCGCGAGCGTAAGGCGCTTGGCATGGCCGAAGTAACAATCACCATGGTCGATCCCGAAGCCTACGAGGGGCCGATTCCGGTGGAACCCGAAGTCCACGTGGACCACGAGGGCCCCGACGATTGGGACGAAGATGCCGTCCGCAAGCTGCGAGCCGCCGAAGCCGAAGAGATCGTCGCGTCAGAGCAGCCCGGCCAGCCCTTGGAAGAAGTCGAAGAATCTCCGTCCGGTCCGCAACTCGTCGAGTCGGTCGGCGCCCCCCAGAGCGCGCCGCAGGCGCAGTTGCCCCCACCGGAAGTGGCCCCATCGCAGGTGGTGCTCAAGATTCGCCGGCGTAAGTTTCAGCGGACATTCCAAAAGGGCGAGATCGTCATCACGCGGCGGCTTTTCCGCACCGGGGAGAGCGAATACCTGCTCAACGGCAAGCTCTGCCGCCTGCGCGACATTCAAGACATCTTCATGGGCACGGGCCTCGGCCCCGAGAGCTACGCCATCATCGGCCAGGAGCGTATCGGCCAACTGCTCAGCTCGAAGCCGCACGACCGCCGGGCGATTATTGAAGAGGCCGCGGGAATCACGCGCTTCAAGACAAAGAAGCGCCTTGCCGAACTGCGCCTCGAAAGTTCCAAGCAAAACCTTGCGCGTATCGACGACATCTTCGAAGAAGTGACGCGACAGATGAACAGCCTGAAGCGGCAGGCCGCCAAGGCCGAGCGTTATGCCGCAGTGCGCGACGAACTGCGCAACCGCCTGCGCGTGGTGCTCGCCAGCCGCATGGCTCAGATGGATGCCGAGCAGGCGCGCCTGCAGCAGGAAATCGCCGCGCTGACCGGCCAGATCCACGCGTCTGCAGCGGAGATCGAAACCTCCGAGGCAAACCAGCATGCGCTGACTGAGCGGGGCTATGCGCTCGAGCACGAAAGTCAGGACGCCCAGAATCGCGCCAATGCTGCAGCCGTGGAGCTCGAACGCACAGCGGCCCGCGAGCGCGCCAACGCCGAGCGGCTCACCGAGCTGGAAGCGCGACTTGCCGCAGCCGCCGGCGAGCTGGAGCAGACTCGCACGCAATTGACCAGTGTCGCCGAAGAGCACGGCCAGCAGAAGAGCTTTCTTGAGACGGCGGCCAACGAAGCCCATGCTTTCCACGAGAAGGTGCAGGAGCGCCAGAGCGCTGCGCGCACAGCCGCCGAAGAGGTTTTCACTGCCGAGCGCGAGCTCGAAGCCAATCGCCGCAACGCGATGCATCTGCTGACGCTCGCCGGTAATGCGCGCAACGGGATGGCGCAGGCCGAAGAAAGCCTCGGCGCACTGGATCGCGAAGCCGAGCGCCTGGAAGCTGAGATAGTCCATGCGCGCCACGAGCTCGAGAGCCTCGGGGTGCAGAGCGGCCAGGTAAAGATGCGCTTTGAGTCGGCCGCGGAAGCGCTGCAGCGGCTCGAAGCCGAAATTGCCACCCTGCGCGATAACCTGCAGACCAGCCGCGCCGCTGAAACCGCACTCCGCACCCGCGCCAATGAGCTGCGCACCGAGCACGCCACGGCTTCGGGTCGTCGCACTTCCATTGAAGCGCTGATTCGCGACCATAGCTATGCAACCGATTCGGTGCGTCGCCTGCTGAAACCCGGCGCACTCGCCGAGGGCCTGCGCCCCACGGGCACGCTGGCCGATTTTCTTGAGGTGCGCGGCGAGCATGAAGGCGTCGTCGATGAGTTCCTGCGCGACGAGCTGAATTATGTCGTAGTGGAAAGCTGGGGAGCCGCCGAAGAAGGTGTCCGCCTGCTCAAATCCGGCGTGGACGGACGCGCCACATTCCTCATTCACGATGCCGCGCAGCGCGACCTCTTCGCGTCCGACGAAGGCACGATCCGCGATGAAGGCGTTACTCCCTTGAAGGACGCAATTCGCGTTTTGAATGGATTCGGCCGCTCTCTTGAAGTGATTCTGCCCAAGCTGCGTCACGGATACCTTGTCGAAAGCGCGGCGATCGCGCAGCGTCTCGCCAACGAGCACAGCTTCGCCTTTTTTCTTACGCCCGACGGCGAGTGCTTCCACAATGCGACGGTGACCGGCGGGAAGCCTTCCACCGAAGGCCCGCTCGCCCTCAAGCGCGAACTGCGCGAACTCGATGCGAAGCTCGCCGGCCTCGAACACAACCTGGGCCAAATTGACACGGAAGCGGACTCACTATCCCGCCGCATCGAGGAGTTCGCCGCGCAGCTCGAAGTCAAGAGCGAAGAGCGGCGCCAGGCCGAGCGCGACACCGCAGACCAGGGCGCGGCCCTCAAGCAGATGGAGGCAGAAACCCAGCGCATCGAGCGCCGTCTGCAGGACTGGACCCTGCAGGCCGCACGCAACAAGGATGCGCGCGAGGCCAAGCACGAGATCATCGGTCAGAAACGCGAAGAAGCCGAGCGGCTCGAAGGCGATCGCGTGGCGGCCGAGGCAGCCCTCGATGCTCAGCAACAACAACTCACCACTTTGCGCCAGAAGCGCGAAGGGCTGCAGCAGGAAGCCGCACATGTCACCGCCGAGCTTGCCAAGCTCGAGGAGCGGCGGCGCGGCGCCGAAGCCGCCTTCCAGCGTATCGACCGGTTAAACGCCGACCTCGAACGCCGTGTCCTGGCCATCGAACAGCAACAGGCCGCGGCAGTGGCCGAGCGCGAGCAGCGCACGCGCGAAACGGCAGAGCTCGCCGTCAAGGAGCAGGAGTTAGCGGCCCAGCGCGACGCTGCCCTCACCCAGGCGCAGTCTATCGCGGCCCAGGCGCAGGAATTGCGGCAGCAGTTGGCCACGATGGAAACCGATCTGAAGATCGCGCGCGCCACGATCGAGAAACTTCGCGAAGATCGCGGCAATCTCTCCAGCGATGGGTCCAAGCTGCGCTCGGACCTCGAGCATCTTGAAGTGAGCTGCCTTACCGAGGTCAATGCGGAGGCAGCCGTGCTGCGCGCCGATGCAGGGATTCTGCACCTCGCGGGGGAAGAACTTGCGACCGAAGAAAACACTTGCCGCGAGTTGCGCCAGCGCCTGGAGCAAATGGGCCCCGTAAACATGATGGCCCTCGACGAATACAAGGAAACCGCCGAGCGGCACAGCTTCCTCGAGACCCAGCGTAGAGACCTTGTTGAGTCCATCGAGAACACGCAAGCCACGATCAAGGAAATCGATCAGATCTCCCGTGAAAAGTTCAATGAAGCGTTTGCGCGGATCAACGAGAATTTTGGCGAAGTCTTCACGCGCCTCTTCCACGGCGGGCAGGCCTTCCTGCGTTTGACTGATGAAGAGAATCAGCTTGAAAGCGGACTTGATATCGTCGCTTCGCCTCCCGGCAAGAAGCTGCAAAACGTGCTCCTGCTCTCGGGCGGCGAAAAAGCTCTTACCGCTCTCGCACTGCTGGTAGGCATCTTCCAGTTCCAGCCGAGCCCCTTCTGTGTCCTCGATGAAGTCGATGCCGCACTCGACGAAACCAACGTCGGGCGCCTCGCCGATCTTCTCCACTCGTTGAGCCGCGAGACGCAATTCCTTCTCGTCACCCACTCCAAGCGGATGATGCATGCGGCCGATCTTATCTACGGCGTCACCATGCAGGAGCCCGGCGTATCGAAGGTGATCAGCGTCAAGCTGGGCATACAAGAGCAACAGCCGCGCAGGGCGACCGCATAAGAGCCTGACGATCGAGGATCAAAAGAGCTGGTCGTAGACTGTCTTGCGTAGAAGCTTGCCCGTCCAATACTGATTGTGCGCGACGATCCATTTTGATGCATCGGGATCAACAAGGTTCTGAATGTGCCTCGGCTCGTCCGGGGACGCGGAAGGGTCGTCGTAATACTCCAGTTTTCCGCTGATGATGTCTTTTTTCGACCAGATATTGATCCATTTTGGCCGGCGCGGCGAAGGAAGCTTAAAGCGGTAGAGATCGTAGTCGGTAATAAGCGGTTGAACGGCACAGACCATCGTCTCGCGCAATTCACCCTCTTGGTCCAGCCGGTCGGCAGTCACCTTGAACTGGACTCGAAACAGGAAAGCAGTCTTATCCAGTGGCGACCCGAGCGTGATCAGTGCCTTAATGCGTTCGACGGCTGGATTGACTGCACCCTGCGGTTTCTTTGCGGCTTCGCAGTTGATGAGCGCATTCAGCGTGTCGTACGCGATCACCGACCCCAGCGAGTGGGCCACAAAAACTAGTTTTTCGTACTCCGGAATCCATTTCGTGAAGCTGTGGCCGTCGAGAACCAGCCTGCCTGCGTTCAACCCCATTTGCTGAATGTTCGTGCGCAAGTCGTCCCACTTGCTGTCTTTGTAGGGTGAAAGATAGGCCACGAGCGAACCGGCGTAGGAAGTGAGAATCGAGCGCAGCCGCAGCCCACCCCATACTAAGAATCCCCAAACCGCAAAGGCAATCAAGGCTTCCCACCAAAGCTCTTGGCAGATGTTTTTGCTGAACTCGATGTGTTTCAGCCAATCCGGCGGCTGCGATGGAGGGCGCAACCAATTGATCGCCTTCCATGGCAATTCAAGAATGTTGTTCCACGGTTTTGCAATTTGCCCGTAGACGAAGTTTGCAGCGTTCTTTAGACCCTCAGCGCCTCCCTGGCCAACCTTCTCGACTACACCGGCAGCGGCTGAAGCAGCCATGGCGATAATGGCTGCGACCGCCCCTACAAGAAAAATGAGAACCAGCAGCAGCGGCACAGTTCCTGCGCTAATGCTCATTTCTTTGAAGCCGCCGAACATCCAGCGTTTGAAGCGTCCGTGTCCACCGGAAAGAAACGCTCCGCGGAGTCCGTTCCAGCCGGCCTCCACCAGAAATCCCATGGTGTCGAGGTAGCTGATCTTACCCGCCGTGAGCGGAGCCCAATAAGCCTCATACACGTGCACCTGGCGCCTGATCCGCGCCTGCGTCTTTGCATCGAGCTCGGTCCACATAAGCTCGGCGCGAACGTCCAACCCGCTCGCGTTCCGATCCTTCGGCACCGGGCGAATCACCACGGAAACGTCCTGGCCTCCGCGCTGCTCGGCCTCCACCATGATCAGCGACGCGGCCCTTCCTAGCGTTTCAAAACGCACCTCTTCGCCGATGCCGTGAAACACGAGCACGGCAGAAGGCGGGGCTTCCTGATTGTGGCGAATGTATTCGGCATGCGAGTGCTCATCCAGCTGGGAGGGGGGAATAATTCTCGTATTCCATCGAGAGGGGAGGTCGGCAGGCATCTGAATCACCAGTCACTGTGAGATCTTGAGGAGTTGCGGAACTATAGCATCCAGCGTTGTGAAATGTCTGAAGAATCGTTTATTGATTAAGGAGTCAAGAGTTGGAGGGCTTGAATATCAGGCACAAAAAAATCGCCTCCAAAGGATCACGTCTCTTCGGAGGCGCTTGCTTTGCACAAGATAGAAGCGGGAACCAGTAGCTGGCACTGGAGGTCGGTAGTGCGCAGCTACTGGCTATCCCTTAGAACGAAGCTAGCCGCGGCTTCCCCTTTCCACTGCTGCCTCGTGTCGCCCGGCTCAAAGAGGGCTTTCTTACGCGCCCTCCGAACCATGTTGACAATTGGAGTTTCGCCCATGTTCGGAAACTGGTCCGTGACCGCTGTCACACTGGTTAGTACATCGCGCCGGACGGCACAATTCTGTATCGCAATGCGACAGCAATTTGCGCAACTTTTCTGGCTTGCCCTTCCTCCCCATGTGGTCCCGATGTTCATTGACAAACCAGGCCCCGCGCCTGAGAATCGGAGATTCAGTTCCATCCCGGTAAAGCCCTCCGATGACTGCTGTCCTCGAAACCAATCTTGGCGCGATACCTCTGCTCGGCCGCGGCAAGGTGCGCGATCTCTATGCAGTCGGCGATGACTTGCTGCTGGTTGCCACGGATCGCATCTCCGCCTTCGACCATATTCTGGCCACCGGAATTCCGGGCAAAGGAAAGATCCTCACCCAGATTTCTCTTTTCTGGTTCGACTTTCTTTCTGACCTCGCGCCCAATCACCTCATTGCATCCAACATCGCCGAGTTCCCTCTCGCGCTGCAACCCTATGCATCGCAACTCGAAGGCCGCTCCATGCTCGTGCGCCGCGCCGAGATGTTTCCCGTGGAGTGTGTGGCCCGTGGCTATCTCGCGGGCTCTGGCTGGAAGGAATATTTGGTCTCGACGACTGTTTGCGGCATCGCGTTACCCGAAGGGCTGAGAGACGGTTCGCGCCTTCCCGAAGCGATCTTCACCCCGGCCACGAAAAGCCAGGGAGGAGAGCATGACGAGAACATCTCCTTGGCCGCAACGGAGAAACTGATTGGTGCGCGGGATGCAGCGAACCTGCGCCGTCTCACGCTCGCCCTTTACACCAAGGCCGCGCGGCACGCCGAAAGCCGCGGGCTCATCCTGGCCGACACGAAATTCGAGTTTGGCAAAACGCCCGATGGAGTTATCCTTGCCGATGAAGTGCTGACGCCCGACTCCTCCCGCTTCTGGGAAGCCTCAGCCTGGCAGCCCGGAGGAGCGCAGCCTTCTTTCGACAAGCAGTTTGTCAGGGACTATCTCGAAAGCATTCATTGGAACAAGCAGGCACCTGCCCCCGGCCTGCCGGGAGACGTGGTGGACCGTACACTGGCAAAATATCTCGAAGCATACCGCCGGCTCACAGGGCGGGATCTTCAGCTCTGAGGCAAATGGCGTGACGACCTTGACAATTGTCGATTGGGTGATCATTGCGATCCTGGTGGGATCGGTGCTCGCTGGTATCGTGCAGGGTTTTCTCCGCTCGATCTTCGGCCTGGGCGGCTTGGTGCTGGGCCTCATCGTCGCGGCGTGGAACTACCCTTCCATCGCCGGCTTCTTCCGCAAGATGGTGCGCAGCGATCAGATTGCCAATGCCATCGCTTTCATTCTGATTGCCGTCGTCGTCACCGCGGTTCTGTCGGCCATCGGCATTCTTTTGTCGAAAGTCTTCAAGAAGATCGGCCTCGGCTGCCTCGACAGCCTTGCGGGGGCGATATTCGGGTTGTTCCAGGGGGCGGTTCTGGTCACGGTCTTCATCCTTGTGACGGTCGCTTTTTTCCCTGATACGCAGTGGTTGACACAGGCGCGCCTGCCCAAATATTTTTTTGGCGCGATCCATATCAGTGCAGATGTGAGCCCATCGATGCTCTCAGGACGGGTTCGTCAGGAGTTAGATCGGCTTGAACGGGAATCGCCTGCCTGGATGCATCCAAGGACGCAGAGCAAGTGAAAGTTTTTGCCACACCGAAGACTGCTCCGGTGTGGCAAGCTAATAAAGCAAGGGGACGACGTGAGACGAGAACTGGACAGCCTGGTTACGCAAATGCATTCCAGCGGCATCCGATATGAGGAGGCCGTTCGCGAGTTCAAAAGACAATATCTACGCGAAGTGCTGGTGGCGAACCGGGGGAACCAGTGTAAGGCCGCCGATGAGCTCGGCATCCATCGCAACACGCTGAGCCGGACCATGGCCGAGCTGGGGCTGAGCCTCGCCGAAGTCCGTGCAGGCCTCAAGCGTCCGCCGCGCAGCGAACGTCTAGTGTATGGAGCGGCTCGCCAGGGCTATCGCCAGGGCTGATCCCGCGCCGAGGCATGCAGACCGTCGAATTCAGCGACAAATCGAAGATCGCACTCCAGCCGGGCTTCGCCTGGGATGGGCAGGACGCCTATCTTTTCGACATTGACGGCACCCTCCTGCGGAGCCGCGACCGCGTCCACTTTGAATCCGTCGCCAGGGGCGTAAAACGCGTGACCGGCTTTGAAGTTACGCTGGCCGGCATCGCGATCCACGGCAACACCGACACCGGCATCCTGCGCGAAGCCTGCGGCCGGGCTGGCATCTCCGACGAAACCCTCGACCAACAAATTGAAGCCATCCTGCAAGCCATGTGCGACAGCGTGACCGAGCGCCGCCAGGAGCTCGATCCCATCCTGATGCCCGGCGTAAAAGACGCGCTCAATCACCTTGCCAACCGTGGAGCGCTCCTCGGTGTGGCCACCGGCAATCTCGAGATGATCGGCTGGGTCAAGATTGAGGCGGCGGGGCTGCGCGAGTGGTTTCGCTTCGGAGGCTTCAGTGATCGCTTCCCGGTACGCTCCGAGCTCATCGGCCATGCTGCCCGCAAAGCGCGGGATCTTGCAGGCGAAAGCGCGACGATATGCGTAGTAGGCGATACACCCCGCGACATCGAGGCCGCGCGCGCCAACAACCTCTCCGTCATCGCCGTCGCCACCGGACACTTCGACTTCGATACGCTTGTGGCCTTGCAGCCTGACGCCTGCGCCACTTCGCTGGCTGACCTGGTGGCGGCTACCCGCGACCCGCGATGAGAGGGCTCGATATGCAGCGTTGCGTGTGGCCCGTCGTCCTGTCGTTTGCTGCGCTGACTGCCTCGTCTGTCGCCCAGCAAAGCTCGCCGACCGCGCCGTCAACAAATGCAAGGGCTGCTGAAAGCCAGACCACGAAGGCCTCTGCCAACCCTGGATCGCCAAAGGCTGCGACTATCAAGCCGGCCTCATCCAAACATCGGCGACATGCGGCCAAGCTCTATCTCGTCGGCAGCAAGCTCTTCGAAGACGCAAAGTTCGAGGGGGCTATGCAGGACTACGAAGAGGCCGCCGCCCTCGATCCAAACCGCCCTGAGTATGCCGCAGCCGCCGAGCTTGCGCGGAGTCATGCCGTCACTGCGTTGATCCAGGCCGCGGCCAAGGCGCGCACCGAGGGCGATCCTGCCGCCGCGCATGCGGAAATCCAGCGAGCGCGCGCGCTGGATCCAACAAACCCGCAGGTGGCCGAACATCTGTACGAGTTGGCCGACGATTCCGTGTCTCAGCAGGCAAAACCCTTCTACGAAACCTCCGCGAACACCGCCGGGGAGAACCCAACGCTTGAGCCCATCGCGGGCCTGCAAAGCTTCCACCTCAAGATCGATCGGCGGCAGATGGTGCAGCAGGTCTACAAGGCCTTTGGCATCGACGCGACCGTCGATCAGAGCGTCCCGGCCACCCCGGAACGCCTCGATATCGACAATGTCGATTTTCACCGCGCCACGGACGTCGTGGGCATGGTCACCAACACCTTTGCCGTACCTATCGACGCGCATCGTGTGCTGGTAGCCCGCGACACGCGCGAAAACCGGCAGCAGTTCCAGCGCCTGGAACTGGAGACCGTGTATCTACCCGGATTCAGCGGCGCGGAAATGACCGAGGTCAGCAACATCGCCAAGAACATCTTCAGTTCGCAGCAGGTCTCGGTGGAACAGAATCTCGGCACCTTCACGATGCGCGCCCCGGCCCGCACCCTCGACGCCTTTAACGCCACCATGCGCGACCTGGTGAACGGGCGAAGCCAGGTGCTCCTCGACGTCCGCATTCTGCAAATCGCCCACACCAACCAGCGCAACACGGGCGTGCAGCTTCCGCAGCAGGTAACTGCGTTCAACGTCTTCGCCGAAGAACAGGCCATCCTGAACGCCAACCAGGCTCTGGTGCAGCAGATCATCAGTGCCGGCCTGGCATCGCCCGGCGATACGCTCGCCATCCTCGGGATCCTGCTTGCCTCGGGGCAGGTCTCCAATTCCATCTTCACCAACGGCATCGCTCTTTTCGGCGGAGGGCTCACCCTCTCCGGCATCTCGCCGGCGCCGGTCACGGTCAACTTCGATCTCAACTCTTCTGACACGCGCGAACTCGATGACGTTCAACTGCGTCTGGCTGACGGCGAAGACGAAACCATCCACAGCGGCACCCGGTACCCAATCCTTCAAGCTTCGTACTCGGGTCTCTCAACGAACGGCCTGAACATTCCAGGGTTGACCTCCGCGGGATCTTCGAGCGGGCTGTCTTCCCTGCTGTCCTCGATTGCAGGCCAGGCGACGCAGGTCCCGCAGGTGCAGTATCAGGACATCGGACTGTCGCTTAAGGCAAACCCCAAGGTGATGCGCGATGGAGACGTGGCCCTCACCATGGACATGAAGATCACTTCCCTCTCGGGAGCCGTTTCCAACAACAATCCGATCCTCAACAATCGCAGCTACTCAGGCGTGGTGACGCTGAAGAACGGGGAGGGTGCGGTGCTTGCGAGCGAACTCGACAAGTCGGAATCGGTTGCGCTGACCGGCACGCCGGGACTCTCCGAGATCCCTGGACTGAACAACGTCTGGGCAAAGAACAATCAAACCAACTACGCAACCCTGCTCATCATCCTCACACCGCGTCTCGTGCGCGGTCCGCAGTCGCCGACGAATGTGGAACCTCTTCGCATCGAGCGCACGGCCGTGCCGTAACGACTTTGAAAAGCAAAAACCCCAACCGGCAGGCGGCTGGGGTTTGAGAAGTGATAGGCAGGCTACTGCGAGATGCCGTCGAGCTTGGCCTGATACTCCACAATCTGTTTCAAGGTGTCATAGGGCAGCCCGCCGATGGGAACCAGCCGTCCGTTGATCATCAGCGTGGGCGTCTGATTGATGTTCAGGTCCTGCGCAAGTTTCACCGAGGCTTCCACCTGCTGGCCCGTTTCCGGCATGTTCGCGCACGCCTGCACCTTGGCCGGATCGAGCCCCGCTTTAGTGACTGCACTGTTCAGGGTGAGTTGGGCTCCATCTTGCGAGTTCAATCCCTCCTGCCCGTCGAAGACCGCAGTCGCGAACTGAAAGAACGCATTGCTGCCGCCCAGCTTTGTCACGCACACGCCATACGATGCCGCCGTAACCGCCGCCGGGTGAATCCTTGCCAGTGGATAGTTCTGAAAGACGACGCGCGCCTTGGGGAAATCGGTAGCCAGCTTATCCATGTTGGCTTCCGCTTCCTTGCAATGCGGACATTGGAAGTCGGCGAATTCGACGAGCTCCAGATCCTTCGAGGCCGCTCCGCGATAGGGCCCGTCCGCACCCTGCTGCAGCTCAGCTCGATAAGCCGCGTAGGGATGCTCGCCGAAGGGCAGAATCTCATCGCCGGCGATGATGTGCTTGCCATCGGGAAGAGAAAAGAATTGCAGTGCGGCCGGCTTCTGCTTTCCGGTCTTGTCCCCAATCAGGATGATGACTTTGCTGACACCCTCGACCGGGGTCTTGAGAATGCCCTGGATCTGCCACACGCGACTCTCGTCGTAGCCCCAGCTGGTCTGCAAAAAGCCGTTAATCACCTCTTTCGAGGGCGATGATGCGGTGAAGTTGGCCGGATCGGGTTTGGGGAACGCAGGAGCTCCTGCCGGAGCAGGCGCCGAAGGCGTCTGGGCCGGCGCAGTAGACCCTTGTGGAGGAGCAGCAGGAACCTGCTGCTGGCCAAAAGCATTCAATGGGTATAGGGACAATGCGAGCAGCGCAGCAGCGCCGGCAATACAGGACGAACGACCAATCAAGCTGTTTCTCCTCTGAGATGCAGGAATGTCTTCCCGCCTTTTAGCTTATACCTGAACCTTCACGGCAATGGGAAATCGGCGACCCATGCCAAACGACTTCGATGTGACCTTCAAGACCGGCGCGGCTTGTTGACGCTTGTACTCGGACCGCTCCACCAGCCGCACTACCTGTTGGACGAGCTCGAGCGGAAAACCGCGGCTGGCCGCAATGCACTCCGGCGTTTCGTAGCGCTCTACATACGCCTCGATAATGGGATCGAGCACCTCGTAAGGAGGCAGCGAGTCAGTATCTTTTTGATCGGGGCGCAATTCGGCGGAGGGAGGCTTTTCCAGGGTGGCGTGCGGAATAATCTCCCGCTCCCGATTGACCCAGCGCGCGACGGCATACACCCGTGTTTTCACGAGGTCGCCGATGACCGCCAAAGCGCCCACCATGTCTCCGTAGAGGGTGCAATAGCCCACTGCCATCTCTGACTTGTTGCCGGTCGTCAGCACCAGCGCGCCAAACTTGTTCGAGAGTGCCATCACCAGTGTTCCACGGATGCGCGACTGAATGTTCTCCTCCGTGATGTCGGGCTTGTAATCCTTGAACAGGGGCGCGAGGGCCTGCGAGTATTCGCGGAAGAGCCCGCTGATCCCGATCGTCTCGAAGCGGATGCCGAGGTGCGTCGCCAGCGCGCGGCTGTCATCGACAGACCCCTGCGACGAATAGGGACTGGGCATCCCAATGCCGATCACGTTCTCTGCGCCAAGAGCTTCGGTGGCAATCGTCGCGACAAGTGCAGAATCAATGCCACCACTCAAGGCTACGATCGCTTTCCGGAATCCGCACTTACGCACATAGTCGCGCGTGCCGAGCACGAGCGCCCGATACGCTCCTTCGGTGTCGTCGCTTGCCGGCGCGGTCAGCGGATGCGCATCGAAGGGGTCGAAGACGACCAGGTCCTCTTCGAAAGACGCAGCCTGTGCGATCAGTTGCCCCTCGGCATTCAGAGCCAGCGACGATCCATCGAAGAGCAGGCTGTCATTGCCGCCCACCTGATTGCACATCAGCACCGGGACGCGGTCGCGGCGCGCGATGGCCGCCAGCATCTCGCGGCGGATTTCGCGCTTGGAGTGCCAGTAAGGCGACGACGACAGGTTGATGTGAATGGCTGGATTTTGCCGCATCAACTCTTCGATCGGATCGACCGGATAGAGGCGGCGCGGCCAGAAATTCTTATCGT
Organism: Occallatibacter sp.; assembly: GCA_036520995.1. Classification (GTDB taxonomy): domain Bacteria; phylum Acidobacteriota; class Terriglobia; order Terriglobales; family Acidobacteriaceae; genus Telmatobacter. The sequence goes on along the minus strand of DATDIQ010000012.1, from coordinate 165,108 downwards.
TCCATGCGTCTTCGCAAATGGTGATCGCAAGACGGACCCCGTCGAGAGCGGCCACCTGCTGCCCGCGCGAAGGCAGAAAGTAGCGCTGCTCGTCAAAGACATCGTAGAACGGCAACAGGCGCTTGTTCTGCTCGATGATCAGGTCCCCGGCATCCAGAAGCACCGCGGCATTGACGGCCGGCTTCCCCGCATCCGGCGGCGCCGGCAGGGCCACTCCCGCCAGCACAGCCGTGGAAAGGCCTTTGGTGGCTGCAGTCAGTTCGTCGACCGCGGCGCGGCACTGCACCAGAAAACTCGGCTTCTCAAGGAAGTCGGCGGGCGGATAGCCGCAGATCGCGAGCTCAGAAAACACCGTGAGCCGCGCGCCTTCTGAGGCGGCCCGCCGACTGGCCGCGACAATCTTTTCGATGTTTCCTTTGAAGTCCCCCACCGTGGGGTTGATCTGGGCGAGCGCAATCCTCACAAAGCCTAGTTTATCGTGGCAGACCGCGTCACTGACTGTGCTGCAGACGACTACGTTCCCGTGCCCGACAGGACGACGCCCAGGGTACGCGCCATGATCTTCAGATCGAGAGCAAGGCTCCAGTTTTCGATGTAGGTCACGTCGAGCGAGACGTAGCTGTCGAAAGATGCATCGTGCCGCCCCTGCACTTGCCACAACCCGGTGATCCCGGGCAGCACCTCAAGGCGCCGCAGGTGACTGTGACTGTATTCCCGCACCTCGCTCGCGACGGGCGGGCGCGGCCCCACCACGCTCATTTCGCCGCGCAGCACGTTGAAGAACTGCGGCAGCTCGTCCAGCGAATACCTCCGCAGGATATGCCCAAAGCCGGTGACGCGCGGATCATGGGTGACCTTGAAGAGCACGGCGTCGCGCTCGTTCCGAGGCAACAGCGCCGCAAGCTTCTCTTCCGCTTCCCGAACCATGGTGCGGAACTTGAAGCAACGGAAAACGCGCCCATTTTTCCCAATGCGTTCCGAGATATAGAGCGCCGGTCCAGGGGAGTCGAGCTTGATGGCCAAGGCGATCATCAGGAACACCGGAAAGAGCAGGACCATGGTCATCGCCGAGAAGACCACATCGACGCCGCGCTTCAGCGCGAGGCCACTGAGAGAAATCCCCTTAGCGCGCGACAAAGCCTCGGGAACCTGCGTCCCGGCAGGCACCTCCGCTGCCCACTGGGTGGACGATGCGGGGGCCGAGGGTGCGGATTGCCAGAGATCCGATGTCGCCATACAGCTTCCCCGCGCCTCGAACCGTCCGAGGCCACTCATGGGGCTCTACCTTCTAGACTCCATTGAATCGCACGAGACGCGGCTCAATTGTCTTTCTTTTGCAAACATTTGGCCGGACCATGCTCAATTCGATCCCTTGGCGGCTCAAAGAACAGCGATCCGAAGCTGGCGCGCCCTTATACCTTGGGGAGTTCATAGGCATCGAGCGTAAGGAATTGCTGGATATTGTCGTCCGGGGAGGCCAGAAATCCTTGGAGCGGTCCAAAATAAGCCGCGCGACCCTGGTGCAGGAAAAGAACCGTGTCAGCGAGCCGCTCGGCAAAGCGCATGTCATGCGTCACCACGATGCTCGTGAAACCGAGCTGCTGCTTGAGCCGTTGAATGATGGTGCCGAGACGCTTGGCAATGATGGGATCTACCATCGTCGTGGGCTCGTCGTAGAGAACCACCTCGGGTTGTGCCGCCAGAGCCCGCGCCATGGCTACGGCCCGCCGCCGCCCCGTCGACAATCCGGCCGGCAGCAGTTCTTCCACGTCGTCGGCGCCCACCATCCGGATTAGCCGGTCGACAATCTGCTGTACCTGGTCTTCGTCCAGTCCACCCCGCTCGCGCAGTGGAAAGGCCACATTCTCGCGCACGCTGAGGGAATCGAAGAGCGCGCCATTCTGAAAGACCATGGTGATGCGCTTGCGTACCTCCTGCATCCCGTCTTCATCGAGGCTGGTGATCTCTTGCCCTTCGACGCGCACCGAACCCAAATCGGGCTTGAGAAATCCCATAAGGACACGCAGGGAAACGGATTTGCCGACGCCGCTTCGTCCCAGGATGCACAGCGTCTGACCGCGCTCCACAAAGAAGCTCACGTGCTCGAGAACCGCGTGATCGCCAAACGAAATCGAGACATCCTCGAACACAATGATCGGCTCTGTGGTCGCTCCGTTTGGAGTGACTGGAGGGGAATTCTGCTGCGGCGCGCCCTCGCTGAGGCTGCCCGCGAACGACGCAGCAAATTCCGCGTTCGAGGCAAGCTCCGCGTTCAATGGTTGGTCGGCCATGGTCCTGGAATCAGCTTACGCGATGCCCCGCAACCACGGACTCGGAGCGGGCAAGATCGTCGAGCGTATTCACGTTCAGGAACCAGTAAGCGGGCGGCAGGCCGCGCGGGTCGTCGACATGCCCCGCCTGCACGAGGTTCTCCACGGGAAGCACGGCGGCATGTCGGGCGAGCCGGGCCGCTGCAGCTCGTAAGGCAGAAAAGCAGCCGCGATTGCCAGTCCCTCGTTCCGCTTCGATCGCCGATAACAGGGCGCGCTCCACGACCACAGGAAAAGTCTCAGCGAACCCATGGACGGAAGCGGAGGTAACTGTAGCTCCGGTCAAACGCGCGTGCTCCGTTAGCGCCGCGATCAGGGAGGAAGGCAACAGCGGCATATCGATGGAGAGAAAGACCGCTAACTGCGCAGACGTTGCCGCTAGCGCCGCGCAGATGCCGCTCAGAGGGCCTCCTCCGGCGTCTTCGACCACCGGAGCGTAGGAAGCAAGCGCTGACCGCGCGCCGGCAATCGAAGCAGGGAGGCCTGCGCCGCGGAGAATCCCCAGTGCATGCCCGATCAACGGTTCGCCGCAAAATTGCGTCAGGGCCTTGTCCGACCCCATGCGGCTGGACTCCCCGCCGGCAAGCACAAATCCCACAGCCTCGGCAACGGCCGGCTCAGCGGCAGGAGTCAACCGCCAACCTCTTCGAGAAACCGGACCAGCGACTGGATTCCTAATTCGAAGTTTTTCAAATTGAATTTCTCATTGGGCGCATGCAGATTGTCGTCGGGCAACCCAAACCCCATCATCACGCTCGGTAATCCCAGGTGGCGCGCGAAATCCCCTACGATCGGGATCGATCCGCCGGAACGAATGAACACCGTGTCCTTGTTCCAGACTTCGCGCAGAGCGCGCGTCGCTGCCTGAATGTACGGATTGTCAACCGGTACCAGGCACGGATCGCCCGCGTGAATGAGCCGCACGTCCACATCCACACCCTTGGGCGCAATCTTTAAAACGTAGCTCCTGTATTGATCGAATGCCTTGTTCGGCGTCATACCCGGAACCAGCCGCATCGACACCTTCGCCTGCGCCTTTGCGGGAATCACGGTCTTGGCGCCCGCACCGATAAACCCGCCGGGAATGCCATGCACATCGAGGGTCGGCCGCGCCCATGTCCGTTCCAGCACGCTGTAGCCCGGTTCGCCCACCAGTTGCCGCGATCCCACTTCCGCGATTCGGTATTGCTCCTCGTCAAACGGCAGGCTTCGCCAGGCGGCGAGTTCGGCTGGACTCGGCGGCACAATGGAGTCGTAAAAGCCGGGAATCAGAATCCGTCCCTCTTCATCTTTGAGCTGCGCCAGAATCTGCGCCAGCGCGACAAACGGATTCGGCGCAGCGCCGCCATACATCCCCGAATGCAGATCGGTCTTGGCGCCGCGCACTTCGATCTCGGTGTAGATCATCCCGCGCAAACCTACGCACAAGGTCGGCAATCCCGGCGCGAAGAGCTCGGTATCCGAGACCAGCGCGAAGTCGGCCTTCAGCTCCGGCGGCTTTGAGGCGACAAAGTCCGCAATGCCCTCCCCGCCAACTTCTTCCTCTCCCTCGAAGATCACGCGCGCGTTGAGCGGCAGAGCCTTCTTCGCGGCCAGCAGCGATTCCAGCGCTTTCACCTGGGCCCACACCTGCCCCTTGTCGTCGACCGCGCCCCGCGCATAGAGACTGCCGTTGCGTTCAGTCGGTTCAAAAGGAGGGGTATGCCACTCATCCAGCGGGTCGGCTGGTTGCACATCGTAGTGGCCATAGCAAAGAACCGTGGGCTTGCCGGCGGCGTGGAGCCAGTCCGCATACACGAGGGGATGGCCCTGTGTCTCGACCAGGCGTACATGCTCCATCCCAATGCGGCGCAGCTCGGCGGCAAGCAACTCGGCGGCGTGCCGACAGTCCCCAGCATGTTCCGGCAAAGTAGACACAGATGGGATCCGCAGCAGAGACTTTAATTCATCAAGAAAGCGGGAGTGGTTCTCCCTGGCGTAGGTTCCAGCGGAGGAGAAAGACATAGAAGACACTTCCTTAAACGCAGGGTCGAAGTCCAACAAGAGTATAGGCCGTCCGACCGTTCGAGGCCGTGATCGAAAAGGAGAGCTTTTGCCGTCGACAGCGCGTGTCTCCCACCGACGCATCCTGCGCGGACCTTTCCCGATCGTGATCCTCGTCCTGCTTCTTTCTTCTTCTATAGCGGCCGCCCAGACCCATCAGGAATCCCCGCTCAACGCTCGCCGCAACACGTTTGGGGTTCTTTTTGCATATTCCAATGACTCGAGCCACATGCTGCTCGGAGAAGCTGAGAATCGCAAGCTTCTCGACATTGGCGTGTCCTACAATCGGCGGCTTTGGGCGAATCGCATTGTCGATTGGGAATACAGTGGCGAATTGCTGCCCATCGCGCTCGAGAGCGATCCGCTGCAGGTCACGACCACAACCTTCACCTATACGAACCCGCCGCTCACTTTCACTTCGACACTCGGCACGCCCACGATTGCCTCTTGCCAGGGCTTTTCCGGCAGCGGGTCGATCCCGAACGGTGGACCAACATTCAGCTACGTAGCCACCTGCGCTCGACGCTGGACTGTGGGCGAGGCGTTTTCGCCAGTAGGCTTTCAGTGGAACTTCTTGACGTACCGCAGATTGGAGCCCTTCTTCGTTGGCCACGGCGGCACTATGTATTCGAGCGAGACGATACCCGTCGCGTATTCAGGCAATTTCAATTTCACTTTCGACCTTGGCGCTGGCGTGGAATTCTTCCGCACCCGTGCGCAGTCTGTGCGCGCCGAATACCGCTATCACCACATTTCGAATGACTGGACCGCCGCGTCGAATCCCGGCATCGACAGCGGCTTGTTGCAGGTAACCTATACCTTCGGCCGTTAGTAACGCGGAACCACCGGGTCGACTTCGACCGACCATGCATCGATCCCTCCGCGCATCGACTGCACCTGCTCAAATCCCTGGTTTCGCAGCCAGACTGTCACATTCATCGAACGCACGCCGGCGTGGCAAAACACGACGAGGTGCTCGTCCGGGTCAAGCTCCCGGTGCGCACGCGCCTGCACCTCACCCATCGGGAGCGTCAGGCTTCCCTCAATGTGCGCCGTAGCCACTTCCCACGGCTCCCGCACGTCGATGAAACGGACCATTTTCTCGCGGTGTAGGGTCGCGGCGTCTGGGGCAGAAATCTCGTAGTCGAGCATAGGATGAGTCTACGATGCCCTCGATTCCCTGCGACCATGCCGAAAATGGCTTTTGAAACGCATCGAAACATGCGCAGGCTGAACAAATTCAATAGAATGCACTTATGCAAAACGCGGTCAAGGTCCTGATTGTCGAAGACGAGCCCCATGCGCTGATGGGGCTGGCGGAGTTGATCTCCGGCTGGGGATACCGCACCGAGACCGCCCGCGACGGAATTGAAGGCTGGGAAAAGGTTCTGGCCTGGGAGCCGGCGATCGTCGTGACCGATCTCAAGATGCCTCGCCTCGATGGCCTCGGTCTTCTTTCCAGGCTCTCCGAAGAAGGCACCGGCGTAGCATCCAACGTCGCAGTGGTTCTTCTCACCGCACAAGGATCCATCCAGGTGGCCGTCGATGCCATGAAGCTCGGGGCCTACGACTTTCTGCAGAAGCCTGTCGACGCCGCGCGCCTCCGCTCCATCCTGGCAAATGCCACGCGCCAGCGCGACACGGCCATCGAACTTGAGGTGGCGCGGCGCCGACTGCGCGAAACCGGCGTTCTCGGCTCCATGGTCGGCAGTTCAAAAGCCATGCGCGAAATCTTCGCGCTCATCGAACAGATCGCGCCGTCGAACGTTTCGGTTCTCATCACCGGGGAAAGCGGGACGGGCAAGGAACTTGTCGCGCGCACCCTGCACGATCTGAGCCCGCGCAAGCCGCGTCCCTTCGTCGCCATCAACTGCGCGGCAATCCCCGAGACCTTGATCGAGAGCGAGCTCTTCGGCCACGAGAAAGGTTCCTTCACGGGCGCTGTCGAGCGCCGCGCCGGCTGCTTCGAGCTCGCGTCGGGCGGCACGCTGCTGCTCGATGAGTTGGGTGAGATGCCCGTAGGAACCCAAGCGAAACTGCTCCGCGTCCTCGAGGAGCGGAAGCTCCGTCGCCTGGGCGCACGTACCGAGCAGGATGTAGATGTGCGCGTGCTGGCGGCCACCAATCGCGATCCCAAAGAGGCTGTCGCGCGTGGCGAATTACGCAGCGATCTCTTCTATCGCCTCACCGTCTTCCACATCGATCTGCCGCCGCTCCGCGATCACCTCGACGATCTGCCCGCGATGGCCGATGCGATGGTGTATGAAATGAACCAGAAGCACAGCCGCAAAGTCGTAGGAGTCGGGCCATCGATTCTCGACCGCATGATGACCTACGGCTGGCCCGGCAACGCACGCGAGCTGCGGAACACCATTGAGCGCGCCGTGATTCTCTGCCCGGATGGGGCTCCGCTGGATGCCGCGCATCTGCCCCCCGGCTTTGGCAAAGGCAATGCCCAGGCCTCGCCTGTCTTTGACGCCAACATTGTCCCGGTGCGCGTGGGGACCACCGTCGACGAGGCCGAACGGCTACTGATTCTTCGCACCCTCGAGTCCACCAGCCAGAACAAGACACGCGCCGCTGAGATTCTCGGCGTCAGCCTCAAGACACTCCACAACAAGCTGAAGGAGTACAGTCAATCGCGCGAAGACCAGCCTGCTTAGCTGGGTTCGTCAAGTCCCATGCGTTTGAAGACCAAACTCGTACTTGCCATCTCCAGCCTTGTTCTGCTGATCTCGGGAATTCTTTCGTTTGTCTACGTCACCCAGCTGCTTGACGCAGCCGTCAAGCAGACCTACCAGACCAACCGGATGGTGGCCAACGAAGTTCGCTTTGCCCTGCAGGAAGCGCTCGAAACTGGATTGAAGGATCGCAAGGTCGATCCCAACAATCCGGCCGAGCTACGCACCCTCGAAGCCGAAGCCATCCACGACAGCTCGGCACTGCGCGCGGTTCTCGATTCCGTGAATCGCTACTCGCTCACCATCTACGACGTTAACATCGGCGATAGCCAATCGCACACCATCGCAAGCACCAACCCCGACAACGAAGACAAGCCTCTCCCCATCCGCAACGACTACGGTCAGCTTCTCAACGCCGATGCCGTGCAGTTGTTCCAGGACGTCTTTGGTCCGCCGCGCGTCTTTGACGTCGTGGTTCCCCTGGACCGCAATGGTGAGCCGTTCGCTACGGTGCACGTCGGAGCGCGGACCACGCTGTTGCGCGAAGCATATTCTCCCTGGCTGCGCGAAGCGCTCACCCTCACCGGCTTTGCCCTCGGTACCGCGCTCATCGCTGCCCTGCTGCTGTCGAACCTCGCCCTGCGCCCCATGGAAGAGATCAGCATGCAACTCGATTACTGGACCGCGGCCAGCGCGGTCCCCGAAGAGCCCGACCCGAATCCCACCGGCGATACCGCCGAACGCGTCTCCACCAAGATCGAGCAGATTGGTCAACGCATGCGCAACGTCGAGGAAGTCTTCTCGGCGTTGAAAGAAAATCTCAACCAGATTCTCGGCAATCTGCAGGATGGCATTCTTCTGTTCACATCGGGCGGTCGTGCCGTTCTGGTCTCCGAGGCCGCACGCCGCTTTCTCCATGTCGACGCGGGGCCCATCCTCGGACTGCACGCGCTGGAGATATTCAACCGCTCCACGCTCCTGGGGCGCACACTGCGCGAGGCCTTTGAAGCCAGCGCGACCCTCGACAAGGAAGAGATTCGCACCGAAACCGGCCGGCGTATTCAGGCTTCGCTCGATTTCATCTACGATGACGAAACGCGCAAGGGGCTCGGCGCGCTGGTTACCTTACACGATGTCGAATCGGTGGAGGAGATCGAGTCGGAACTCGAGCTCTCACGACGCATGGCCGCGATTGGCCGGCTCACTTCCGGCGTTGGCCATGAGGTCAAGAATCCCATCAATGCCATCGTCGTTCACCTCGAGCTGCTGAAAAACAAGCTTGGCAACGCGAACGCGCCCGCGGCGCGCCATCTTGAAGTCATCGACGTGGAGATCCGCCGCCTGGACCGCGTGGTGCAGACCCTTGTCGACTTCTCGCGACCAGTGGAACTTCAACTACATGAGCAAGATCTGCGCCAGATCATCGGCGACGTGGTGGCATTGTCGGTGGAGGAATTCTCTACCCGCAACGTGACGCTGGAGAGCTTTTTGCCGTCTAACCCCGTGGTAGCGAATGTGGATGCCGACCTGCTCAAACAGGCTGTCCTCAATGTCATTCAAAATGGGGCACAGGCCATGCCAGAGGGGGGCACGCTGCGCCTGGCGCTCGAAGAGGACAAGAAGAATGCTGTCCTCCACATCGTGGACGAAGGCACAGGGATTTCAGTCGAGATTCGAGACAAGATATTCGATTTGTATTTCACCACCAAGGCCGAAGGCAGCGGGATCGGGCTCGCCATGACGTATCGCATTCTGCAGTTGCATCACGGGAGCGTGGAATTACAATCGAATGTAAGCCGTGGTACGGAATTCGTCTTCCGGATTCCGCTCGCCGCCACGGAATGGGGTCGTCGGCATCTTCAGCCGGCGAGTATGGGAAACTCGGAAGGGTCGATCGAATGAGAACGCCTGGAAAGTGGGTGGCATTGCTGCTGCCCGTCTTATTGGCAGGGTGCGTGCATAAGAACGACCAGGCGCAGAATCAGCCGCTTGCGCCGCCCATTGTCGATACTCCGCCGCCCACGCCAGCCCCCTCGCCGACCGAGTTGCCCCCTCCGGTCGTCACTGTGCCACAGGCGCCCACGACTGAGATCACGCCACCTGCGCAACCGGAAGAAAAGCCCGCGAAGAAGCCGTCTCATCATCCCAAGAACGACACCAAACCGACCGAGCAGGCCTCAAGCGCCTCGGTATCGACTGAAGTGAGCGCGATCGGCCAGCTCTCCCCGGCCGATCCTCCCGATCTGCGCGTCCAGACCGTGGAATCTCTTTCCTCCACGGAGCACGGAATTAAAGATATCAATCGACCACTGAACGATCAGGAAAAGAAAACCCTTTCGCAAATCAAGGAATTTCTGAAGCAGGCACGGACTGCGTTGAACTCCGGCGATATCGATGGCGCCCACACGCTTGCCCTGAAGGCCAAGGTTCTCTTAGGCGAAATCAGCCAATAAGGTTCATCCTGCCGTCTCGCTTGTCGCAGCGGCCTACCGTTCTCCCCAGCTGAGCTTGCTGCGCAGGGCCTCAAAGAATCCGCTTTCCTGAAGCCGTACCAGGTTCACCGTGTTCCTCGACCGTCTGCAGCGAATCTCGTCGCCGAGACAAAGGTTCACTGCCTGCTGCCCATCCACCGTGAGAAGGCAATTGCTGGGAACGCCTTCGACTCTCACCGCAAGCGCCGCCTCGCCGCGCACCACGAGCGGGCGCAGCGTGAGCAGGTGAGGACAAATCGGCGTCACCACCAGCGCGTCCACGTCGGGAGTCAGGATGGGACCGTTGGCTGCGAGGGTATAGGCAGTCGAACCGGTCGGCGTGGAGAGGATCACCCCGTCGGCACGAAAGCGGGCGACAGTCTTGCCATCCAGCTCAACGGAGAAATCGCCCATGCGCGCAATGTCACCCTTCGAAACAACCACCTCGTTCAGGGCTTCGTACGAAGCATGTTCGCCCCCCTCGCGCCATAGCGATGCGTGCAGCATGGCACGCGAGTCGAGAGTGTGGCAGTTGTTGCACCACCCATCCAGCGTGGCGTAGAGATCTCCCAGCCGGATTTCTGTCAGGAATCCCAGATTTCCTAGATTCACCCCCAGAATCGGCGTGCCCGTGGACGCAAAAATACGCGCCACGGCGAGCATCGTTCCATCGCCTCCCAGCACGATGACCAGTTTGGGTGCTTGTTGCGGCAGGTCTCCGCGCTCGACGGCCTGCGCGTCAGGGCAAAACGCTGCGCCTTCGCGATCGAGGACCGGCTCATAGCCGTGCTTTCCCAACCACGCTACAAGCTCAGGCAGAATGCGGCCAAGCTCTTCCTTGTGCGGCTTGCTGACAATGGCGACGCGTGTCATGCGGTCTCAGTGTAATGGATGAACCCAACGACGACTGCGCTTTAAGGCCGTGCGAGCGCATCCGGTTTGCGGGCATAGAGAAGAAATTCCTGGTTGCCCTCCGCACCCGTGATCGGCGACGGAATGGTTCCCTCGACTTGCCAATCAAGAGAGCGTATCGCCGCCTCCACTCTCTCGATCGCAAGACGATGCGCGTTCGGATCGCGCACAATGCCTCCCTTGCCCACGTGCTCGCGTCCCGCCTCGAATTGTGGTTTTACGAGGATCACGGCATTCATCAGACGGGTTGCCGCTGCCATAACCGGCCTCAGCAGGAGCGTGGCTGAGATGAACGAGACATCCATTACAAGAAAGGTCGGGAAAGGCCCCGAATCATCCACCGAACCTGCATCGAGCAAGCGCGCATTCGTGCGTTCGAACAGCCTCACTCTTGGATCGTTGCGAAGCTTCATAGCGATCTGCCCAAAGCCGGTATCGATCGCTGTCACGTGCGCTGCACCGCGCTGCAGCAGGCAATCCGTGAATCCCCCGGTGGACGCGCCCACATCCAGGCAATTCATCCCCGCAACGTCCAGCCTCCAATGGTCCAACGCGGCTGCCAACTTCAGTCCGCCACGGCTTACATAGGGCAGGTCCCCGCCCAGCATGCGGATCGGTGCGTCCTCGGCCACCAGCGCGCCCGACTTGTCGACTTTTTGATCATTGACCATCACGCGCCCGGCAAGGATGAGCGCGCGCGCCCGCTCGCGGCTGGCCGCATGCCCCTTTTCGGTGAGGAGCACATCGAGGCGCATCTTTTTTTTCCCAGAGATCTCCGCCATCAGGTCCGCGATCTGCAGGCTTCGCCGCGAGGCGCGTCCCAAGTCCGCACCTTCCGGCAAACTTCATCGGTCGCGCAAACCATCTTAGGGCAAGGTCTGGCAGTCGGCGAGCGTGTAGCTCGCGCCGTAGGTCGATGTTTCCAACCCTGGCGGCAGATAGCAAGGCTGCCCCGCGCCCGGCTTGCGGCTGAGCGTGTTGCTGTTCCCAGCGACGCCGTTCTGCGAACTCACGCGAACATCGACGATGTTCCCCTGCATCAGGACCGTGTTGTCAATGATGTCCTGGTCAGTTCGAATGATGGTGACATAGGTGCTGTCGGGCGAAGCCACGTAGACTTTGCCGAACAGCGAATTCGACGTCGACACGACGGTTCTGGGGTGGCCGACCACCGTCAGAGTCTTCTCCACCGTGTGGCTGCTCAGGTTCACGACCGTCACTGTGCCATCGGTCTGGTTGGCGGTATACGCGCGGCCGCCATCGGCAAGCGCCGTCACACTGGCCGGATTGTTGCCCACCGGAATCGTATACGTCGTCCCAAACGTCGGGCTGTCGTTGCCGTATTGATCCAGGCTGACGTCGATGACGGAGATTGTGTTGCCGTCGTAGTTCGACAGCACGAGTTGCTGCGTCGACGGGATGTATTCGCCGTACACGGGGCCGGCCGTCGCAGTCATGCCGGTGGTTCCATTCGGCGGGGCGATTCCCGTGGCCGTCACGGCCGTCGTGGAAAGCGGAAGGGTGGGGTGGCATGTGACCGGCTGGCCGTTCTGGTTTGTGAACGGTGTGCAGCTATCCAGGGTATTGTTTTGGCTGTTGATCACTGTCACTGTATCGCTGCCCCGATTCAGCACAAACAGCCGTCTGTTGTCGTTACTCTGGATCGCATAGTCCGGGCACGCGCCCAGCGGGATGCGCACGGATACGGTATTGCTGGCCACTTCGATTCCATCCGCTTCGCCGTCCTGGGTCACGGTCGAAGGCGCCTGGTTGCATGTCATGTCCTGATACAAAAGGGGCGTCGCGGTCCCAGTCGTATTGAGACTGACCGCATAGTTGCGCTCTCCCAGGAGTGGCGGGCCGGCAATCAGGACCGGCGTGGGAGCCACGGGAATCGTCAGCTTGAAAGTCTCCGGGCTGCCCGTCAGCACGTCCGCCGAATTCCCATTCAAGTCCGCAACCCACAATCCGGCGGAAGGCGAAAACAACCCTACGGACTGCGAAGCGGCCGGCAGCGTGGAAAACGTGACGTGCGTCGGATCGGTTCGGAGGGTCGTGGATACCGTGAAGTTTGTCAGCGTACCGTCACTGTTGACCGTATAGCCGGTCGAGCCATTCTCGTCCACCGAGAATTCGACAGGGCCCGGTCCTACTTGGGCCTGCGCCATCACCGTGTCGCCCGAGTAATCAAGGATTGTGGCAATCCCCGGTGTAGATGGCGAGGTTGACGAAACAACGGCGACAAGCGACTGCGGCTGCGCGGCAGGACCCGTGGGATTAATCGGGGTAACAACGGGCCGGTAGGTGCTTCCGCATCCGGCGACCACTACGGCAACCGCGATGGCGGCCGCTGCTTGCATCAACAACACACGCGTCCCGCGCACATTTATGGGAAAAAGACTCATTCAGATCTTTCCTGCTTACTTCGTGATTGTAAATCAGCCAAATGGCTTCCCGAGGCCCACCGCTCGCATGGCACCTGGACCGCAACTCCCGTCAAGTGTTGAAGAAGCCGGCAAGTTTTTCAGGCAAGATAACTCTCAGGACTTAGACGTGCCTCGCCGCGGGTTCGGTATCTGCGGAGAGTGGGAGAAAGCAGGCGGTTCCGAACCGGACCGTCGGCCCTTTCAGCTCCGGGAACGGCGGCGAGTCAGGGCTTGACCACTTCCACCAGGGCATCATCCGGGCCATTCCATGCCGCTGCTCCCTGGTGGGTCAAGCGTTGACGGCCATCGTCCCAATGCAGCTGCGTAATCGAGCCCGCTCCATGTTCGTATGCGTAGGTCGTCCCATCATCCGAAAACAGGGTGAAGTTACCGTTGGCTCCGGGATAGACTCGCACCTTCGCGATCGCCTGGCGCTCATGTGTGCTCTCGACCGGCGCACCTAGAGGAACAATCGAGCCCGCTCGGACGAAGAGTGGGATCGTGTCGATCGGTGAAGAGACCTCGATCGTTTGTCCGCCATGCACACGCTCGTTGGTCCAGTAGCTGTACCAGTCCGTCCCTGCTGGGAGGTAGACCCATCGGCTCGTCGCCCCTTGCTCCGTCACCGGCGCCACCAGGAACGCCGGCCCAAACATGTACTCATCCCGCAGATCGGCAACATTGGGGTCATTCGGAAAATCCAATGGCAGCGCCCGCAAAAACGGCGCACCGGTCTTCCAAGTCTTGTACCCCAGCGAATAGATGTAGGGCATCAGTTCGTAGCGAAGTCTGAGATATTTCTCCAAGATCGGCTCCGCCTGTTTGCCATACGACCAGACCTCATTCGCCCGTCGGCTCCCATGCGTTCGCATGATGGGCAAAAACGTCGCGTATTCGAACCAGCGCGTGTAGAGCTCGGGATAGTCGTCGTATCCTCCCACATTCGCGCGAGCGTCGGAGGGATCGAGGAGGGGCGGATGCTCCGGGTGGTGCTCCTTGGGCAGGTACTGCCATCCGCCAGTGTCGTTCGACCAATACGTAATTCCCGATGCCGCAAAGTCCAGCCCCGTCGGAATTTGCCGCCGCAGCGTGTCCCACGTGGGGTAAATATCCGACGACCACACGATCGCTCCGTGGCTCTGCACCCCAAGGTACGCATCGCGCGAAAGGATCAGCGCCCGCTTGTTGGGCTCGTCCTTGCGGAACCCGTCATAGAGCGCTGCGGTATGAAACAGTGGATAGACGTTGAAGTATTCCGTGCCCGGCCCGATGTGGAAGAAGGCGCCGTTCGGCGGCAGATCGGGCTCTGTCTCGTCGGCCCAGATCGAGTCGAATCCCTTGCTCAGAATGTTGTCGCGAATTGTCTTCCAGTACCACGCCGCCGCATCGGGATTCGTGGTATCGATGTCCGATCCGGCGCGATCGTAAGGGAGCCCGTTCATGGCTTTGCCGTCCGCCGTGTGAATGAACCAACCATTCTTCGCGATCTCCGCATAGAAGCGGTCGTCGGGCACAAACCGAGGCCACACGCTGACCATTGTTTCGAATCCCATATCGTGCAGCTGCTTGTTCATCGCCGCTGGATCGGGCCAATACTTCGGATCGAAATCCATCTGCCCCATCTTGGTGTAGTAGAACCAGTCCACGACCAGCACATCGGCGGGCAGATGCCGGTCGCGATAGCCCTTGGCCACTGAGAGCACCTCATCCTGGCTCGCATAGCGTTGCTTGCATTGGATATAACCGTAGGCCGCCTTGGGCAGCATCGGCGTCGGCCCGGTGAGCAGCCGGTACCCGGCAAAGACTTTGTCGGCCTTCGCACCCGCGATCACGAAGAACGAGACTCGATCGCCCACTTCACTGACCCACCGTGTCTGTTCATTGAATCCCGGCTCAATCGTTGTCTTCGAGGGGTTGTCCCACACCAACCCGTAGCCCTTGTTCGTGATCAGAAACGGCACGCAGCTGCTTGGCGCGGCCGGTGCAGTGTAATCCTGCCAGCAATGCACCGCGTGACCGCGATGGTCGAGGAATCCTTCCTGGTTCTCCCCTAACCCGTAATAGTGCTCATCGTCGGGCGACTTGAAGGTTGCGCCCACCACATAAAAATCCGGATCGCTGGGTCGGCGGTCGTTTTGGAGGCTTGCAGTCCCGTCCTTAAAATTCGGAACCGACTGCGACCACCCCGTCATCTCGAGCAGCGTCTTCCCGGCCGGCGTTCGGAACGTGATGTGCGCCCCCGGCGTCGAACCGTTGAAATATTTCCGAATGTCGTCTTCGGTTGCGAGGTGCGGCTGCGGAGCCGGGTTGGGACGCTCGACCGTGACCACGATGCGCGAAGATTGGTATACGTCTGCCTGCTCTGTGCGGCTCGCCGTCCAGCCTGTCGCCTCCGGTGACGCCACGAATCCATAGCCTGGTTTTGCCTCCGCCGCGCCCTTCTGTAGGCTTAAGGTCACGCGCAGGATATTTGGCGCATACGGCTCCAGGACGATCGTCTCGCCTTTGCGGTCCAGCTCCAGCCGAGCGTTCGCATCCTGCGCCGGCAACTTCGCAAAGCTCAGGCCCAGGCCAACTAGCACGGCAACCGCACTGCAACCCTTCATAAAAACTCCATAGAACCCACATCAAAATCTGCTGAAGACTGCGCACATGAGTGTAAACCGTTGCCGTACGGTGTCTCGGTTCGACCCGTCTTCGCATGCGAACAGGTACGATGAGGCGTGGATCCAACCAAGCTGGCCTGGCAATCGAAACTTGTTCTTCTCCTCGTGTTGCCGGCGGTGGCGGCCGATGTCGCATGGCAGGCCTACGCGCAAACTATCGCGACATCGCCGGTCGTTGTCTGGACATTCGGCCTCAGCGCATTGCTCGGTCTGGTCGCCTGGAAGGTGCGCTCTGCCACACCCGCAGCCGCCGCAACCGGCGCGCTTCTCACCGCCAGCCTTATGTTCTCCACAGCATCGCAACCCTACATCCCATGGCAAACCAACCTCGTCCCCCTTGTCGTGCTTCTAGTGCTCACGGCCCTTGCCACGCGGCTCGGACGCCGACGCAAAGAGCAACTGGGTACTGCGGAGCGCCCCAGCGGGCGCACATCTTCCCAGGTCGCCGCGAATCTCGGCGTCGCTACACTCTTCACCTGCCAGGTTGCGCAAAGCTGGCAGATGAGTCTCGGCTGGCTGCACCTTGCGCGTCTCCCTTTCACTGCCGCATACATCGCCGGCCTCGCCGCCCTTTGTGAGGCAGCGGCAGACACCGTCTCCTCGGAGCTAGGCCAGGTGCTGAGCGGCAGCCCGCGCATGATTACAACATTTCGCGTCGCCGCCCCTGGAACTGACGGCGCCATCAGCCTGGGAGGCACGCTTGCCGGCGTCATCGCCGCGGGCATTGTCGCCACTGCCGGCACGCTCGCTCTACGCGGCGATCTCTTCCTCTTTGCGGTAAGCTGGATTGCCAGCGTATTCGGCCTCTGCTTCGACAGCCTTCTCGGGGCAACGCTCGAACGCAGCGAGTGGCTCAACAACGATGCCGTGAATTTCCTCTCCACGGCCAGCGCCGCGGCCTGCGCGCTTGTCCTCGTCGCGACAATCCCGAATCTCGTTCCGAGCACACTGCGGTGAATTCGCTTTACTCGAAGTGCAGCCGCCACGCCGTGTAGCTCAGAATCTCGTGCATGATCGTCCCGGTCTCGGAATTGCTCCGTTCGAAGGTCACACGCGGACGCGGGGAGGTGAGCACGTTCAGCCCATTCGCAGCACACATCGCGTGGATTCGAAACAGGTGCGTATCGTCACTTACCACCACAATCCGCAAAAACCGGTTGGTGCGCGCAATCGCGGCCAGCCGCCGCGCCGCTTCCGCCGTACTGCGACTCTCGGTCTCGGCAATAATGGCTGATTCCGGAATGCCCACTGTCATCAGGTAGTCGCGCCCGACGCCGCCTTCTGAGAATTCGTCGCCGCCGTCTCCCCCGAGCGTCACAATCAGCGGCGCGATGCCGCGATTGTAGAGCGTCGCTGCATGATCGAGGCGCGCCCGGTAGACCGGAGAGGGCCGTCCGTCATACTCCGCCGCTCCGAAGACAGCGATGGCATCGGCCTTGCCAGCTTGATCCTCGCCTGCGAAATAGTCAATCTGCGCGTAGATGCGCCAACACCACGCAGCAATCAGTGCAGCGACACATAAGAATGTGATTGCGAAGATGCGAAAGGTCCATGTGCGGTGAATCGAACTGGACCTTTCGTTCATTCGGTCATCTTAACGCTGCAGCACCATGACAATCTCGTGGGTTGGAATCGCGCCCTCGCGCAGGATCTCCCACCGTCCGGGCCCCAGCGAAAGGTCCACAATCGTCGTCGGCTGCGTCCGCGCCGTGGGTCCACCGTCGATGATCAGCGGAATCCGCTCCCCGATCTGGTCGCGCACGCAGGCCGCATGCGTACACTCGGATGCCCCCTGCAGATTGGCCGACGTGGCCGTGATCGGCAACCCGAAAGCGTCCACCACGGCTCGCGGAATCGCTGCATCCGGCACACGCAACGCCACATTCCCGGTGTTCGCTGTCGAGCGCAGTGGCAGCTTTGTCCCGGCGCGCACAATGATCGTGAGAGGCCCGGGCCAGAACCGATCGGCCAGCTTGTCCAGCATGGGATCGCTGTCCCGCGCCAATGAATAGGCCTGTGACAGCGAGGAGATCAGGAGTGAGAGGGGTTTGTGTTTCTGGCGGGTTTTGATGCGATAGATACTCTCCACCGCGTTCAGATTCACCGGATCGACAGCCAGTCCGTAAAACGTGTCGGTCGGTAAAGCAACCACGTATCCTTTGCGCAAACACGAAACGATATAGCTGATCCGGTCGGGTTGCGGTTCATCGGGATGGACGCGCAGAATTTCCGCGGACAAGTGAGTTTACCTCGGTTCCCGAAGTGCAGAAGCCACAAAGACGGAAATTATCACAGCACCAGCCATGGTGCAAGTCAGCCGACATTCACACGCCGCTCACAACGCGCTGAAACGGCATAGAATCTGCTAGGAGATTCCAACGAATCGGACCGATGCCTCTTCGCATTGTACAGAGTCAGCAGAATGCGCGCCTCAAGGAACTGCGCCGAGCCCTCGCGCAACCCGGCCGCGAGCCCACAGGCCTCGTCGGCATCGAAGGACCACACCTCGTCACGGAAGCACTCCGAGCCGGGTTACGTCTCCGATGCGTATTTGCGGCCCAAGACGCGGAGTCCCTGCTTGATCCGCTGCATCTTCCTGTGCGAACTGAGGTCCTTCTATTGCCACGCGAGATTCTCTCGCGCGCGCTCACCACCGAAACCCCCCAGCCCATCGCCGCTCTTATCGAACCACCCTGCTGGAACTGGTCTCACGTTCTCGGCGCCGGGCGCAAAACCGCGCCCCTTCTTCTCGTCCTCGCCGGCCTGCAGGATCCCGGCAACCTCGGCACAATCTTGCGCTCCGCGGAGGCCTTCGGCGCCGACGGCATCCTTTCGCTCCCCGGCACAGTCAGCCCGTGGAACCCGAAAGCCATGCGCGCCTCGGCCGGCAGCGTCTTGCGCGTTCCCTTCCTCGCAGTTTCAGAGCGAGAGGCCTTCACCCGTCTTCGCGAGGCCGGGGTGAGAACCTACGTCACCACCCCGCTCGCCTCGCATCCCGCCGATCTGGTAAATCTCGCCGAGCCTGCCGCCCTCCTTATCGGCAACGAAGGCAATGGCGTCCCGGAGGAACTCGCAGCGAAGGCCGACCAGGCAATTACGATTCCCTGCCCCGGCCCCGTCGAAAGCCTCAATGCTGCCGTCGCTGCCAGCGTGCTGCTGTATGAGGCCGCGCGCCAACGGGCCAAGCCAAGCGGAGGACCGCCGAATCATCGCGGTGATACACGATGAGTCTCTTCGATGGCGAGCCGGATGCGCCTGCCTCATTGCCCCTGCGCTCAACCAAAGCTCCGCTCCATGCAATGGCGCCTTTGGCGGAACGCATGCGGCCACGCACTCTCGAGGAATACAGCGGCCAGGAGCACCTTCTTGGCCCCGGGAAGCCGCTCCGCATCCAGATCGAGCACGATGATCCGGGTTCCATGATTCTCTGGGGTCCGCCGGGCGTGGGCAAAACCACGCTCGCCAAGATCATCGCTGAAACCACGCAAGCCAGCTTCGTTGAGTTTTCCGCCGTCACCAGCGGCATCAAGGAGATCAAGCAGGTGATGGCCGCGGCCGCGCAAGCCGCTGAGCTCCACTCGCGCACCATCCTCTTCATCGACGAAATTCACCGCTTCAACAAGGCGCAGCAGGATGCCTTTCTTCCCTACGTTGAGCGCGGCACCATCCGTCTCATCGGCGCCACCACGGAGAATCCTTCGTTCGAAATCATCTCGGCGCTGCTCTCTCGCTGCCGTGTGTACGTGTTGCAACCTCTAAGTGAAGACCGCTTAACGCAATTGCTGGGCTGCGCCCTCGAAGACCGCGAACGGGGCCTCGGCAATCTCGAACTCACAGCCGACGATGAAGCGCTCTCTCTCATCGCCAGCTACTCCAGCGGCGATTGCCGCAGCGCTTACAACACGCTCGAAGTTGCGGCACAGCTGGCCGCCGAAAACACAAAGCACATCGACAAATCCATCGCGACCGAAGCCATTCAACAGCGCGTTCTGGTTTATGACAAATCCGGCGAAGAGCACTACAACCTTATCTCCGCCCTGCACAAGAGCGTGCGCAACAGCGATCCCGACGCCGCTCTCTACTGGCTCGCCCGCATGTTCGCCGGGGGTGAAGACCCGCTCTATCTCGCGCGCCGCATCGTGCGCATGGCCGTCGAAGACATCGGTCTCGCCGCGCCTGAAGCACTCAATCTCTGCTTGTCTGCGAAAGAAGCGGTCGACTTCCTCGGCAGCCCCGAAGGCGATCTCGCTCTCGCCGAAGCCGTCGTCTATCTTTCGCTCGCGCCCAAGTCGAACGCCGTCTACACCGCCTATGCAGCCGTGCAGGAAGAGATCGAGCACACGCGGCAGGAACCCGTGCCGCTGCACCTGCGCAACGCGCCCACGCGTCTCATGAAGGAGCTCGGATACGCCGAGGGCTATCGCTACGCGCACGAGGAAGAAAACAAAATCGCCGACATGGACTGCCTGCCCGACTCTCTGCACGGCCGCCGCTATTACAAGCCAACCCAGGAAGGCCGCGAAAAACTCATGGCCCAGCGCATGGAAGAGATACGCCTGATCCGCGCAGCCAAGCGCAGCAAGTAATGCTACTCTGACCTCGAGAGCAATCGCATGCGCCCGCGGAACGTTTTCCTGCTCGCCGGTTTGACGTTCAGTATCGGCCTCATTTCCCTGTTCGCCCAACCTTCCGCAGAGCTCATGCCTCACGAAACAGTCAGCATGCCCTTCTACGTCGCAGGATATCTCGTCCGCACCAACAACGCGGATGAGGTCACCGGCAAAAGCAAAATCGGTCCGCTGTGGCAGCAATTCATGCAGCAGGACCTCGCCGCCCAGATTCCTGATCGCGTCGATGGAGCTTTCACCGTCGTCTACTCCAACTACGCCAGCGACGAAAAGGGCGACTACGACTATCTTCTCGGGGCTCGCGTTAATTCGATCGATCACCTACCTGCCGGCATGAGTTGGAGAAAAGTCGAGCCCGGCGCCTACGCTGTCATCCTCACGGACAAAGGCCGGATGCCCGGCGTCCTGCAAGCGGCGTGGGCGCGTATCTGGCAGATGACACCCGAGGAATTGGGTGGTAGGCGCGCCTTTATCACTGACTACGAAACATACGATCAGCGCAGCGCCGATCCCGCCCACGCACTGGTCGAGATTCGCATTGGAGTGAGACCGGCCCACTGATTTTTTAGCCGATCTTTCACATAAAACAGTGCTACACTCACTCCGCGCGCGCGCAATCTCATCCTCTTCGCAAAATCCCCGGAGGTATTCCCATGGACGATCGTCCTTCATTTGCTCCCTACCTGGTCGTTAGTAATGCCGCTGCGGCTATCGACTTCTACAAAAGGGCCTTCGGCGCTGCGGAGCTCGAACGTCACTCGGCTCCCGGAACCGATAAGATCATGCACGCCCACCTCGCGGTCCACGGCGGACACATGTTCCTGGCCGATGACTTCGCCGGCCAGATGGGCAGGAAGAGCGAAACGCCCGAGGCGCTGGGCGGAACCCCGGTTACCTTCCACCTGCATGTCGAGAATGCCGACGCGACGTGGGACCAGGCCGTGGCCTCCGGCGCGGAAATCACCATGCCGCTCGCCGACCAGTTTTGGGGTGATCGCTACGGCCAACTGCGCGATCCGTTCGGCCACAAGTGGTCCATCGGGCAAACCAAATCCGCTCCGACACAGGACGAGATGGAAAAGGGCGCCCGAGAAGTCTTCGCAAGCTAAGAATGGCGGGGCTGTGCTCCAGCCCCGCTTCATCTCGCGAGTCCGCCAGGAATCTAGGAGAGAAAGAGCCCGCGCGTGACTCGTCTTACTGAGAATTGGATGTTGCGATCGCGGAGTGGTTGATGCCATGCGGCAGCTTGCTCAACGCATCCGTCACAATACCCGATGTCAACACTTCCGGCAGCAGGCGTGGGCTTGCCTCGCCCGGAACATAGAGAGCATAAGCTGGGACACCGCTGCGGCCGAGCTTCGCCAGCGTATCGCCGATCGCCTCGTCATGCTGCGTCCAGTCGGCCTTGAGCAGGGCCACATTCGCGTCGCTGAAGGCCTTCTGCACTTCCGGCTGCCGCAGCGCGACGCGCTCATTCACCTGGCAGCTCAGGCACCAGCTCGCCGTAAAATCCACAAACACCGGCCTACCCTGCGCTTCGTAACGGCTCACCGTCTCCGGCGACCACGGCTCCCAGTTCGAATGGGGTTCCGCAGTAGCTGAACGCGCATTGACCACCGCCAGTTTCCCCGGCGCGATCACGCAAAAGACAACGACCAGCGCGACCAGGCATGTCGCGATACCCGTCGCCCACCGCTTCGCCGGCCACCTGCCCAAGAACCACCCAGCCACGGCCAGCAGCAACAAGCTCGCCAGCAACGCAGCCAGCAGCGCCGCGCCATACGCCTGCGCCAGCACCCACACCAGCCAGATCACAGTGCCAAACACCATCACCGACGTCGCCTGCTTCAGCACTTCCATCCATGCACCCGGCTTCGGCAAAAAGCGCGTCCACGCCGGCTGCAGCGTCAGTGCGACATAGGGCGCGGCTAGTCCCAGCGCCAGCGCTGTAAATACGACGAATGTCACTGCAGGCGATTGGGCTAGAGCATATCCAATGGCCGCTCCCATAAACGGCGCCGTACAGGGCGTGGCCACAATCACCGCAAGCACGCCCGTGAAAAAGCTCCCCGCATAGCCCTGTTTCGCCGCCAGCGATCCGCCCGCGCTCGTCAAGGAGAGCCCGATATCAAACTGCCCCGCGAGCGACAAGCCCAGGAAGAACAGCAACGCGGCCATCAGCGACAAAAACACCGGCGACTGGAACTGGTATCCCCAACCGAGGTGCGAGCCTGCTGCGCGCAATCCAAGCAACACACCCACCAGCGCCCAGAACGAAACAAGAATGCCCGCGGCATAGATAAATCCGTGGTTTCGCAAGGTATGCCGCTGTTCGCTGCTCGACTGCAGCAGGGACAGTCCCTTGATGAAGAGCACCGGAAACACGCATGGCATCAGGTTCAGCAGCAGACCGCCAAGAAACGCGAACGCCGCAGACTGGAGTAATCCGACCGAAGGTGATGTCGGAGCAGGTGTGGGCGCCGTCACAGGCGGAAGCGCCAGCGTCGCGCTTCCCGGCGCTGCAGCTGGAGCAGGTGCTGTGCTCGGGAGGTTTGTAGTTTCGCGGGGCGATGAACTACCAGCTACGGCTCCGGGAACCGCACTCACTGCAAACGCGCGCCCATCCGAAAGCTCCAGCACCCCGCGCAGCTGTGCGGGATTGCTCGTGAGATTCGCATCCTTCTTCAATTCGAGAATCAGCCCGTTCGTCGTCGGGGTCACCGGCTGCGGGGCGGGATTGTCGAGAATGTTCTGATCGGCTGGAAAAAATGCGGCGCTCGTCTCTCGGGTTCCGGTCGTCACCGCCAGGCGAAAACCTGTCGCGCTCGGCTGGAACACCGCCTTGAATCGTGCAGGTAAAGGCTTCGGAACGCGCGCTTCAAAGCTCTCGATCAACGCGGCGTCCGAAGTGCGCATTGTGCTGCCCGAAGCCGTAGTCGAGACCGTGCGGGTCAACTCCAGTTCCGCCTTGCCCGGGATGCACACTTCACGGCAGACCAGCCAGTTCACCTTGGCGTGCAAATTCGCCGGGCCCATCTTCACCGTGCGCGCCACATCGATCGAGAACGGGAAGAGCACTTCGTCCTCGTACCCAAAGTCCATCAGCGGTCCAAGTGGCAACCGTTTCGGCGCAGGAAAATCGAATCCGCTCGCGGATATCCCGCTCGGCAGCGTCCACTGCATGTGCGGCGGTTCACCGGAATCGCCCGCGTTCGACCAATAGACATGCCAGCCAGGATCAAGCTTGAAGTGGAGTCCCGCCTTATTGTGCATGCTGCGCGCCAGGCTGCTTTCCGGTACCAGCATTTCGACGTGTAAATGTAGCCCATCCGCGCCTGCATGCGGGTCTCTAGGCTCGTCTGCTGCCATGCGATTCGCGGCAGCTGCCGGCAGCGTGCAGGCGAGCACGAACAGGAGCAGGAAGCTAGGACAAGGAATACGCATAGGCAGAGTCGGGGCTCTCCTTTTGGACGGTACAGGGCCGTCGTAAGTCGCTAAGTTTTCGGCCATCCCTTTGATTTGTCCAGGCAGCTCCGAATCAAGGGGCTTCGCGGTTGCGATCTCATTCATTCCTGGCCTTCATTCTGCCGATGCCAGCCGCGCATGTTGGCGGAAGATGCAATCGTTTTGCACGCATTTCACGCCGGCTGCTCGCGCGCGGGCTATGGCCTCTTCGTGCATGACCTCGTCCTGCAGCCAAAGATAAGGAATACCGAGCCGAATAACCTCGTCCACGATCCCCGGCACGTTCTCCGAGGCTCGAAATACGTTCACCAGGTCGATGCCCTCCCCGGTCAGTCCCCGCGCGGTCGCCTGGGCCGCCGCGAGATCGGGGTAGCAGATCAACCCCGCTACTTCGTTGAGTGCCGGATTGACCGGCAGGACATGGTATCCGTTGTGCGCGAGATACTGGCCGATGTTGTGGCTGGCGCGCCACGGCTTGTCGCTCATCCCTACCACGGCGATGGTGCGCACCTTGTGAATCATCTCTTCGATGACTGCCGGATCGTTTTCCATGCAATCCTCTCGCTGCCTGCTTTACTCCGGGATCTCGTCTTCCGCGCCGCCCGAGCTCGCCGTGCCCCGCCGCTTCGCCAGCAGATACCCGCGTAAAAATGGCTCCAGGTATCCGTCCAGCACCTTGTCCACATCGCCAACTTCGACCTTGGTGCGGTGATCCTTGGCCATGCGGTAAGGCTGCAAAACATACGACCGGATTTGCGAGCCAAAGTTGATATCGAGCTTCGAGTCTTCGAGCTTCTTCGATGCGGCACGCTTCTTTTCCAGCTCGTACTCATAGAGCCGCGACCGAAGCATCTTCATCGCCTTCTCGCGGTTCTTATGCTGCGAGCGCTCGTTCTGGCACTGCACCACGATTCCCGTCGGAAGATGCGTCATGCGCACCGCCGAGTCCGTTGTATTTACGTGCTGGCCGCCCTTGCCGCCCGAGCGATACGTGTCGATGCGCAGGTCTTCGAGCTTGAGATCGACGTGAATCGTTTCGTCGATCTCCGGCGAAACGTAGACCGAGGCAAATGAGGTGTGCCGGCGCTTGGCCGAATCGAACGGCGAAATGCGTACCAGCCGGTGCACCCCGCTCTCACCTGCCAGCATGCCAAATGCATACTCGCCCGCGATGGTGAAGGTAGCCGACTTGATGCCCGCTTCTTCGCCATCCTGGTAGTCGTTCATTTCCGTCTTGAAACCCTGCTGCTCGGCCCAGCGCAGATACATACGCAGCAGCATCTCGGCCCAGTCCTGGCTCTCGGTGCCGCCCGCGCCCGGATGCACGGTGACAATCGCGTTCAGCGGATCGGCCTCGCCCGACAACATCGTGCGCGCTTCCAACTCCTCGGCAAAGGTTCCGAGAGCCTTGATGTCCCGGTCGAGATCGTTGAGGACATCTTCGCCCTCGCGCGCCAGCTCAAAATACGCCTCAATGTCGCTGGTGCGACGCAGCAGCTCTTCGTCGTCGGCGACGAGGGCCTCAAGACGTTTGCGGTCCCGCATCAGCGGCTGGCTCGCGCCTGAATTCGACCACATCGCCGGATCGGCTAACTTCGTTTCAATTCCAGAGAGTTCCCTGCGGATCCGTGCAGGGTCAAAGATACTCCCGCAGGTCGCGGACTTGGTCGCGCACGGGAGCGTAGGCGAATTCGAGATCTTGCACAGATGCCATGGTTTGCTCTTAAGACCTGACTTTGACTTAAACTTCGTCCGGAGCGGTGCCGCGTTCAATCCGCAGGACGCACCACACCACGACGCTTATAGAAAGTATGGCACAAGCCCATGCAAACACGTCGCCATGCGCCGTATAGAACGTCACGTCGTCGCGAAATCCATACTCCGCCGGCAGCGCATCCTCTTGATGCCGCGGAATGCTTTCCGTGACCCTTCCATACGGATCAATCGCCGCCGTGACCCCATTGTTGGTGTCGCGCAGCAGCCACCGCCGATTCTCAATCGCCCGCATCCGCGCCATGTTCAGGTGCTGCCACGGTGCGCTGGTGTCCCCGTACCAGCCGTCGTCGCTCAGGTTCACCAGAACTTCGGCGCCGAGCCGCGGAAACTGCCGAACCTCATCCGCAAAGACCGACTCGTAGCAGATAAATACGCCATAGCGATGTCCATTGAGATGAAAGACCTTGCGCTCGCCGCCGCGGGTGAACTCGGCCACACGCCCGGTTAGTTTGCGCGCAAAAAACAGCAGATCCTTGAATGGAATGTATTCGCCGAAGGGCACCAGATGAATCTTGTCGTAACGGCCCACGCGGGCGCCATCGTCGCTCACAATCAATGCCGAGTTGAAATCGTCCCACGCATGCTCGGCCTCGGAGTAGTCCATTCCGACAGATCCGACCACCAGGGGAGCCTGCACCGATCGCGCTACCGTCGACATTCCTGCGAGAAAGCGGGGATCGGCTTCGGCATACGGTGCCGGCGACTCCGGCCATGCCACAAGATCCGGATGCACCGGATTCGGCCGGCATACCGGGAGTTCGGTCGGCGCACCTGTCTGCGGAATCCCTGCAAGATAGCTCTTGCATCGCTCCTCGGCGAGCCGCTTGAAGTCCCCCATGTGCTCGTCCCAGGCCGCGCCGGGCCACGCATCCACCGAGCCCACGTCGAGGTTCGGCTGGATCAGCACGGCCGTTGCGGTCGTTGGAGCCTTCGCGGGCTGAAGGGCGAGCCCCGCCATTCCCCCCAACAACACCGCACCACCAGCTAACCCAGACCACAGTCTTGCGGCGTCGAGCTTCTCCTGCTGGCGCTCTCCGATCCCTGGTCCGAGATGGTCCCCGATTCCGGCCTTCTGTGAGGGCACCAGAACGCCGGCAAGCAGCGCGTTCGCGGCCACCAGCAAAAAGCTGATCCCATACACGCCGGTCCACGGTGCAAGTTGGTTCACGAGTTGGTTATCCACCTGCGAGTAGCCCAACTGGTCCCACGGCACGCTCGTAATGCGAGCGGCGGCTAGCTCGAGGGCTGTCCACACCACAGGGGCAGCGGCCAGGGCCAGCCGCACGCTGCCCGTCGCCCTTTGCACCAGAGCGATCGACAGCCCAAACAACCCAAAATACAGCCCAAGCACCAGGCTGAATCCGATCAGCAGCAGCGTCGGCGCGCCCATCGGCATATCGCCGTAGTGTTGCATCGTGTCGCGCACCCAGTAGCAGTTGCCGCAATACCAAAGGAACCCGCACAAATAAGCCACCAGAAAGGCGCGCCATAGCGGCCGCAGCGTTTCGCTCGTCTGCGGCGACAAAACAGCCCAAATCAGTGGCGCCAGGCCAAACCAGGCGAACACGCTGCGCCAGGGCGGCATAGGGCCCGCCAGGGGAAACGGCAATTCAAGCAGACCGGCGGACAATCCTGCTGCCGCCCACAGTTTCCATGCCCCGCGTTGCATACGAGGCCGAGTGTAAAGCATGCGCCCCTGTGTTCCTGCCCTCCGCAGGCTGATCGCGATCGATCGACTGGCCGTTTTTTATGCGCTCCCCATGGCAATGCCTTCAGAAACAGCTACAATCGTCCAAATGCCCTTTGCAATTTTCTGTATGCGTCTTCTCGAGGTCCTGTTCTTTGTTGGCCTGGTCGGGTCGGCGGTGGTCGTCCTCATCAGTTTTGTTGAAGATGGCAAGGAGCTGTTCGGCGACGAATGACAGTGAGTTTCACTTCGTTGCGCGCACGTATCTCCCTCTATCCCGTGGACTTCTCTATTTTCATTGACTATCCATTCACATGGAAATAGACTCAGCCGAGGGCGGACGGGAATTTCGCTCGTTGATTTCTGATCGGCCGGCAGCGCTGCCGACACTTGTGTGATGGCATCCACTCGAACGACCGTAGCCCCACCTTCGGACCGCGTGCGGCTCATCGTGGCATCCTCCGTGATGCTCACGTTCATTTCCTTCTGGCGCGCCGCAGCCATCGTTCTCAACGATCTTGGCTCCTCTGCCTTCTATGCGGGCGGCATCGCTGAGCAGGCTGTCGGCGCCTCGGCGCCATGGTTCATCCTCGGCATCATGCTCTTCAGCTTCGCCGTGCGCGCTGTCTACGTCGAAAGCTGTTCGATGTTCACCCGCGGCGGCGTCTATCGCGTCGTCAAAGAGGCGTTGGGCGGCACCTTCGCCAAGCTGAGCGTCTCGGCGCTCATGTTCGACTACATCCTCACCGGTCCGATCTCGGGTGTGTCGGCGGGCCAATATATTACCGGCCTCATGAACGAGCTTATGACCGTAGCGGCCAACAGCCACTGGCTGCCTCCGGCCCTCATGGATGCCCACAACAATCCATTCCAGTTCGATATGAACTACACCTCGGCTGTCTTTGCGGCCGCGGTCACGATCTACTACTGGTGGCAAAACATCAAGGGCATCGAGGAATCGAGCGACAAGGCTCTGCGCGTTATGCAGATCACCACGGTGATGGTGGTCATTCTGCTTCTATGGGGCAGCTATTCCGTTCTTGTGCGCGGCCTTCACTTCCCTCCCGCCCCCGTGCAGGCCAATCTCCACTTCAGCAACGACGCCCTGGGCTTTCTCAAGGGGACCCATTTGGTCCCGGTGATCGGCCTGTTCGGCATCCTGATGGCGTTCGGCCACTCCATTCTTGCCATGAGCGGCGAGGAGAGCCTCGCCCAGGTCAATCGCGAGATCCAGCATCCAAAACTCCGCAACCTCAAGCGCGCAGCCATTGTTATCGCGATCTATAGCCTCGTCTTCACCGGCGGCGCTACCCTGCTGGCCTCGATGCTGATTCCCGATGGACCGCGCACCCATATCTACCAGGACAACCTGATCGCCGGCCTGGCAATGTACATGGTTGGCCCGCAGTTCTGGCGCATCGCCTTCCGTATTTTTGTCGTCTTCGTCGGATTCCTCATTCTCTCCGGCGCCATCAACACTTCCATGATCGGGTCCACCGGCGTCTTGATGCGCGTCGCCGAGGATGGCGTGTTAACCGACTGGTTCCGCAAGCCGCACCCGCGCTTCGGCACCAGTCATCGCATCGTGAACCTCGTCTTTGCCCTCCAGATGTTCACCGTCATTGCCAGCCGCGGCAATGTCATCACCCTGGGCGAGGCCTACGCGTTTGGCGTCATCTGGTCGTTCACCTTCAACAGCCTTGCCATGCTTGTGCTGCGCTGGAAGTACCATGGCGAACGCGGGTGGAAGGTCCCGCCGAATATCAAGGTGGGTAAGATGGAGATCCCTGTCGGACTTATCTCCGTCTTTCTGGTGTTACTCGCGACGGCCATCACTAATCTTTTCACCAAGTCAGTTGCCACGGTGAGCGGGATTGTCTTCGCCGCAGCCTTCTTCATCATCTTCACCGTCTCCGAGCGACAAAACCTGCGCAAACATGCCCTCACAGCGCGCCAGATGAAGGATCATTTTCAACTGGAGCACCAGGACACCATCAGCCGCGAATCCGTCGCCATTCGCCCAGGCGCAATCATGGTCACGATGCATGACGCGCTCAATCCAGTCGCCTTGAAGTGGGTTCTCTCGCGAACCAAAACGGAAGATCGCGATGTGGTGGTCCTCAGTGTGCGCATGATGGGCGCCGGCGGTCCTGAGTATCTCAGCGCCGAGCAACAAAGCTTCAGTGAACACGAACAGATGCTCTTCACCAAGGCTGTTTCTGTTGCCGAAAGCTTCGGCAAGAAAGTCTCTCTACTTGTCGTCCCCGCAGGAGATATCTTTGCCGCACTCGCGCAAGGAGCAAACTCGCTCGAAGTCGACTCCGTTGTTTCCGGCCTCTCCAGTTCCATGACCGCCGAGGACCAGGCTTTCCATCTAGGTCAGGCATGGGAAGCACTCCCCGAACCCAAACGTCAATTCAACTTTTTTGTTATAGGACCAAATGGTGAGACAAGTGTCTTCTACATTGGTCCGCACGCACCGGCACTCAGTCCCGATGACGTGCAGTTAGTCCACCGCCTATGGCTGAATATGCGCCGCGATCCTTCGGTCCAGGACCTGCACCACAGCGACATTATTACCTACGCGCTAACTCGCTTAGCCGGACAATACGCCCGCGAAAAGGTCGAGATTCTGCGGGATTTGCGCAATTATCGCGCTGCCGAATCGGCAACGCCCCGTATCGGCCAGGAGGCGCCCGGCGGCCCTTCGGTACCCGCATCGGCACGCGCGACGCACCCTTCCGCGCAGTCCCCCCGCCCCCATTGAGCGCGGCCTTCCCCGCAGATCCCCAAGCCTCGAAGATCAATCGCCTCCCAAAGACCAGCCAGTGACTTTAGGTATCATGACTGTCTGTTCTCGTTTTCTGGCTCCCGGTACAATCATCCAGGTAGCTTTCGTACCGTGACCTAGTTACATGAAACGACATGGATTGGTTACTTCAGACCCTTTCCCTGTCTAAATCCAGATAGGCCTTCAGTTTTTTCGTTTGTAAATTCCCTGCGAGTTTCGTATTGTGTTTCAGAGCATCACCAGCTGAATACAAATATCTAGTCCCACGCAAACGACGGTGGGCCAAACGCTTTGCGTGAAAGAGGAGGATCTGTGGGAGTGTCAGATATCTTGACGCAGATTGATCGGGAAATTGCCCAACTGCAAAAGGCACGTGCTCTGTTAGTTGGCGTGTCATTCGCAAAGGCAGGAAACGGCGCCGGCGGAAGAGGCTCCCGAAAGAAGCGGCATCTCACGCCCGAAGGCCGCAAGCGCATCGCCGACGCGGTGAAACGGCGCTGGGCTGAACAGAGAAAAGCGGCAGCAGCAAAGTAACTCCAGATGGAAAAGGCTGGCCAAGGTGCCCGCTTTCTCTATCTTGGCAACTTCCCCGAAATTATCGAACGGTTTCTCCCGGCGTCCATGCTTTCACCTCGATTCCGGTGCCCAATTGGTCGGCAAGATCCTTGGGCGTCCCGGTCAAAGGCGGAAATGTGCCGAAGTGGATCGGAAGAATCACCTTCGGCTCCAGCAAACGCGCAGCCACTGCGGCTTCTTTAGGGCCCATGGTGTAAAAGCCTCCGATGGGCAATAGTGCCACCTCGGGATGGTAGAGCTGCGCGATCAGCTTCATGTCGCCAAACACGTTCGTATCCCCCGCGTGATACAAGACCGGGCCATTTTCAATTGAGAGCACAAAACCGACAGCCACGCCTACGTAGTGCGTTCCCTGCTCATCCTGCGCTGCCGCGGAATGCGTCGCCTCCACCATCGTTACCGCAACATCTTCCAGCTGCGCCGTTCCCCCAACGTTGAAACCGAGCGTGTTCTTCACGCCCTTGCCGCCGATATAGGCAATCAATTCGTAGATCCCCACCACCATGGACCCATGCCTGGTGGCCACCGGAACGGCGTCCGAAATATGGTCTCCGTGCCCGTGGGTGAGAAGAACGTAGTGAATTTTCTCCGGCAGCGCATAACTCTTCGGATACTTCGGATTCTGCGCGATGAATGGATCGATCAGAATATTCGTCCCCTTGGGCGTTTGAACCAGCACGGTCGCGTGGCCCAGCCAGGTGATGCTCGTTCCCTTCAGGATGCTCATGCAATCTCTCCTCTGCACGTTTTGTTTAGATTCTTCTTGAGTGGCCAAGTCGGCTGGAGTCGGCCGCGCCTCCCGCGTGCCCTTAGCCCTTCGGCGGCTCGACGCCGACATCTTCACTCGTCGGAATAAGATGCCTGCCCTTTTCCTGCAGGGCCGCAGCGGCTAAAGCGCGCTCCTCCATCATGGCAAACCGACCAGGCGGCCGTTTGCAAAGAGGCAGAGAAAATGCGTGCCACCCCCCCGTCGAATTGCCTCCGTTGACTTTGGTCCGGCATGAGCATAGCCTCTCTAAAAAGGCGAATAAATGGCGAATCTTGCTGGCTCCCTCTTCCCCATCCTCGATCAACAGCCCATCTCCCCTCTTGCTCGGCGGGCCGGCCTGGCCCCGCTCGACTCCTCCGGCTGTCTTACGGAATATCGCCCTCTCCCATCCCGCTCCATCTTGTCGAAGGTCAATTCCAAACGAAGGATGCCCTTCACCTATGCCATCAATCCCTATCGGGGATGCGAATTTGCCTGTCGCTACTGCTACGCTCGCTATGCCCATGAGTTTCTCGAACTTACTCCCCAAGACTTCGAGCACAAGATTTACTTCAAGCAGAACGCAGCCTGGCTGCTCGCGCAGGAACTGAAGCACCTCAAGCCCGGCGCCGAAATTGCCCTTGGAACCGCAACCGATCCTTACCAGCCTCTCGAGCGAAAGCAGAAAATCACCCGTTCCCTGCTTGAGATCTTCGCAACAACGCGCGGCTTCGGCCTCGGCATCGTGACAAAGTCCACGCTCATCCTGCGCGACCGAGATCTGCTCCAGCAGATCGCGCGACGCCACAAACTCACCATTCATTTCACGATCACGACCGTCGACACTCGCCTCGCCCGCGTTCTCGAGCCCCGCGCGCCCCGCCCCGATCTCCGCTTACAGACCCTCGCCGGCATATGTCAGGCGGGCCTCCGCGCCGGAGTCCTCTGCTCGCCCCTCATGCCTGGAATCACCGACAGTCCGCGCTCGATCGGCGCCGTTGCCAAGGCGGCCGCCGCTGCCGGGGCCAACTTCTTCGCCGCCGGCGCACTCTTTCTCAAGCCGTGTTCGCTGCCGACCTTTCTCGACTTTGTCGGCCGCCATTTTCCGGCGCAGCTTGAAGCCTACAAACAGCGCTACGGGACCAACGCCTTCGTTTCGCCCGCGTATCGGAAACGCGTCGAGGATCTTGTGCAGAGGATTCGTCGGGAATATAAACTGGGAAGCCGTTATGGAGGGCAGGATGCAGAGATTCAGCCAGAAATCCCTGACCCTGTGCAGTTGCAGCCGTGGCTGCCTTTTGCCGGCTCCTAGCGTGTGATCAGAACTTCGTAGACGCCGTCTTTGGCAAGAAATTGCCTGAATCCGGACCACCGCGAGAAGAGTTCCTGGATGCTCCGGTTGGTGAAGGCGCGCTGGATCTGGATGGGCTGCGCCATCTGCATCTCCACGGTGTCTGTGTCGGTTACGTGGAAGCGGCAATAGCCTGTCTCGTCCGTTTTCTTCTGCGCGTGGAAAAACGCCAGCACCTGCCCGCCTGGATTCATCGCCGCGTGCAGCCGATCGACCACCGGCGCCACCAGCGCATCCGGCAAGTAATCGAGCGTCGTCCACAGCAGCACCGCATCGAAAGCGCGCCCAGAGAAATGCAGGGCATGATCGAGATATCCGGCGACATTCCAGATCGGTTTGTCGTCCTCGTCTTTCCCCATCTGCCAATCGCCTGTCAGCGCTTCATTCACCGGATCGCAGAGAAAGATGCTGTGGCCCAGGTTCGTCAGGTAGTTGATGTTCGTCGGCGAGGTCGCCCCGGCATCCGCCACACGCAATCCCTGTTCTGCCATCAGCCGCTTGCGCAGCGAGGCCCACGCCCCCGAGTGCCTAGGCGCTTTCGGACCAGACGGCACGCTCGACGTCACCGTGGAGCCGGAATCGGACTTCTTGTCGAACAGACCCATAGACAGTTCTGGAACCTCGTGCGCAGGTTGGGTGGTGGTATTGCGATGCACTCTCAGAGAAGATTCTACGCAACGCGCCGGGGAGACGATACCTCCGCGCAAGCCGAAGGCCTCTGCGAGCAGGCCCGAGGCAATTCAGTTCTCAGCAGATCCTGCGTATCGTCGCTTGGCCTAAAAACCGCTTCCGGTGTTGGACCCCGCAGCGCTCTCCGAGGTTTTCGACCCTTGGCTGAGATCCACTTTGCCGCGGAAGACCGCGTTTTCTTCCACCGCCAGGCGCATCGCGCGCACATCGCCTTCCACGGAACTCCCTGCACGTAATTCGACGCGGCCGCTGGCCACGATGTTGCCCTGCAGCCGGCCCAGGATCAGGACGTCGCGTGCTGTCAGGTCGGCGGCAACATGAGCATTTGGTCCAATGGTCAGGCGGCCCTCCGAAAGGTTGATGGTTCCCTCCAGATGCCCATCCACGACCAGATCTTCACTGCCCTTCAGTTCCCCGCGAATCACAACGGTTTTGCCAATGCGCGCGAGACCGTTTTCCGTTGCCATGATGCAATTCCTTCCCAGGCGTTAAATTCGACTATTCTCAGGACATCCATGCTGCATACAATTGGACAAGTCCCAGTTCACGCTCTCTTGACCGGTCAGGGTCTGAATCCCCGCGACCGCTCCCCGAAAATAGCAGGGCCCTGCCCGAACTATACGCAACAATCCCCTGGGACTTCAATTCTAGAAACCCAGAAGTAACCTTAGCGTCTAATCACGTAGGAGACTGAACAACGTGGCTCGGTTGGGGAATGACTGCTAACCAGTGCTGTCGACGTGGTGTTTTCTCTCTGTTGCTGCTGGGCCTCATGGCCTCCAGGTCCGCGCCGGCCAAAGAAGACGTGGCCGACCTGGAACTCGTGAAGCGTGCGCTCGCGATCGAATTGCAATGCGCGCAGGACACGCAGCACCCCATGCGCTTTCGTCTGCTTAAATCGAGTCCGCGCCTTTCCACCACCAAAGACATCTTCGAAACCAAGGACGGCGCCGTCGCGCGCCTCATCGACATCAATCACCATCCGCTCACCGCGGCAGACGAGCAAAAGGAGCAGGCCCGCCTCAATGGTCTTCTCGCCGATCCGGGAAAGCAGCGCCATCGCAAGCAAGCCGAAGTGGAAGACACGGAGCGCGTGCTCAAAGTCATGCGTGCTCTCCCCGCGGCGTTCCACTACCAATACATCGGTTCGGCTGTTGGGCCAACCGGAAAAATCGACAGGTTCTCGTTTCGACCCAACGCTGACTTCGATCCGCCCGATCTCGAAACCGAAGCCCTCACCGCAATGACCGGCGAGCTTTGGATTGATGCG
Source organism: Occallatibacter sp. (assembly GCA_036520995.1). Lineage (GTDB taxonomy): Bacteria > Acidobacteriota > Terriglobia > Terriglobales > Acidobacteriaceae > Telmatobacter. Next base: position 130,597 of record DATDIQ010000012.1, on the reverse strand, counting down.
GCGCAGGGGCGCGTTACTCGTCTCGAAGGCCATTTGCAAGACGACGTCAACTTCGGCTGGGGAGTGCTCGGCCGGCTCGACAAGGGCGGCTGGATTCTGATTGAACAGGCCGACGTGGGAAATCACGCCTGGCGGATGGTCCACTTTCAGATGGTGATGAACGGCCGCGTCCTCTTTAAGGGCCGCAACTTCGATAGCGAAGAAATCGAAACGGATTTTTCCGCCGTGCCTCTCGGTACAAGCTACGTGCAGGCCATCCAGATTCTGCGCGGGGAGACTGACAAAGGCGATCAGGCCGGCCGTTGATTCAGCATCCAGAAATCGGAAACGGCCCTGCATCGTGCGCAGGGCCGCTTCGTTTCATGCCAACCACCTCTTACTTGACGACGGTAAAGACAATCACCAGGGTAAACAGCGTGAGGGACTCAATCAGCGCCAGGCCGAGGACCAGGAAGGTGAAGATGCCGGCGCGCGCTCCAGGATTGCGCGCCAACGCTTCAACCGCCGAGCCCACTGCTTTGCCCTGTCCGAGACCGCACAGGCCGGCTGCGATGCCCATGCCGATGCCCGCGCCGATCGGCACAAGACTGGCACTGCCTGCGCCGCCGTCTGCAAAGGCGGGCACCGCAAAGCAAAGCACTGCCAACGCCATAAACACATACTGCAGTTTCTGCATAGTTCTCCAGCTTCCCTTGAAATTAGCCGCCAGTGGGTGGTTGAGGCTCACCGTGCCGGCAATCCCGGTTGAATCCCCGGAACGCCTTTGGCCCCCTCACGCTTGCAACCTTCCGTTGATCCGGAGCGGAAGCGCTCTCCGACGGAATCTTTTCATTCGTCAGAAGTCAGTGTCAGAGATCTGTCCTTCGTGCCCTGTGCAAGCGGGTTGGGCTCCTGGCCCTTGCACTTTCTGACCCCTGATCCATGTCAACTGTTACTGTCTTTAGTGTTCGTGCGCAACCGCCAACGACAGGTAAATCATGGTCAGCAGCATGAACACGAATGCCTGGATTACCGAAACCGCAATGTGCAGACCGATGAAAACTGCCGGCACCGCAATCGGAATCAGCGAGAAAAACACCAGCGTCACAAGGTCGCTGGCAAACATGTTGGCGTAAAGACGGATGGTAAGCGACAGGACGCGCGCCAGGTGCGAGATGATTTCGATGGGCAAAATCAGCCACGACATCCACCATACCGGCCCCGCAAAGTGCTTGATGTAGCCGATCGGTCCCTGCTCCTTCAGACCGTAAAAGTTGTAGTAGAGAAATGTCAGCGCCGCCAGCCCCAGCGGCACCACGGGGTGAGACGTCGGCGCGGGAATTCCCGGAATCGCCCCCAGCAGATTGTTGAACAGCACAAACAGAAAAATGCAAACCACAAACGACTGGAACCGCTCGTACCCGTGGCCGATGATCTGTTCGGATTGATCCGCGATACCCTCGTGAATCATCTCCGCAACCTGCTGCAGGGCGCCTGGATTCTCCACCGACAAACTGGCGCGCACCAGGATGAAGAAGACGATCAGCCCGAGCGTTACCAGCGCTTCCATTGCAAAAGCATTTGTAAACGCCGTCGCCGGCGTCGTGTGGACACCAAATGCATGCTCGATCGAAGAAACGGGACCGCCAAACGCGTCATTCAACAGGCGGGTAATGGTAAACGTGTCCTGCATGAATCCTGTGTTCTTTCTGTCCCCGCAGAGATCGCATCGCAGCCGGTTTACTTATTCGCGCAGCAGCCGGATCACTTCCCAGCCTACCGTCACTACCGCTAAACCCAAGCCGCAGAGGAGCGCAACCGCTGACCCTCGGAAACACCTAAGGCTACCATAAATAACCACGGCGAAGGCTGCGAGCCGCATCACAAAGAACGTCACCACCAGCCCCGCATGGGCGGGCGTCCGCTGCTTGTCCATGCGGGCATTCACCACCCGCACTAAGTGCCGCCATTCCAGGATGCTGGCCGCCGAAATGGCCGCGCCCGTCAGCAGCATCGCGCCATTGCGCCAGTTCGATCCGAGTGTCACGGCGACCGACGCCACCGCCCCCAGCACCAGCGTGAGAACCAGGGACCGCTTGAGCATGGCCTGCAGATCTTCGTGGGTCAGGTCGACAATCGGATGCTTTTCCTGGCTCATCCCTGCTTCCCGCCCGTTCCCTTTTGCTGCCGCGCATCCTTCGCGGCGGCACTCTTCTCCGCATCCATCGCCAGGCGGATCACATACACCAGCCCCGCAACGCAGCCAAAAATCACTCCGGTGATTGTTATCCAGGATTGATGCAGTTTGCTATCGGCCCAGGCGCCCAGCAGCCAGCCGACAATCATCGACGAGGGCAGCAGGAACGCGATCTGCAGCAGCTTCTCCGCCTGCACCAGGCTCTGCAGTCCGCTTGCTGTCTTGCTGCGCGTCTTCCGCTCGTCTAATGCCATGAGGACTACTCACAAGCATACAGTGTGCTCGAATCAGCAGGTATACTTCCCTTTTGAGCACACCACCCAATGACAGCAGAGAACATCCCGTTCGAATCGGAGTTTGAGGAGAATCTCTTCAAGCTACGCCGCGAGAAGCTCGCGGAAATCGAGAAGCTCGGCCAGATCGCCTATCCCAATCAGTTCCCTGCCTCGCACACCGTCCCCGAAATCCGTACGAAGTGGGACGCTTCCACCGCCGAAGAACTCGAGGCACAGCGCACGACCGTCACCGTCGCCGGCCGCATGATGGCCGTCCGCGTGATGGGCAAGGCTGGCTTCGCCACGCTGCAACAGGGCGGCCAGCGTCTCCAAATCTATGTGCGTCTCGACGCCGTCGGCGAGCAGGGCTGGGCCCTGTATAAGCTGCTTGACCTCGGCGATCACATCGGCGCGGCCGGGTATCTCTTCCGAACCAAGACCGGCGAGCTCTCCATCCACGTCGAGCGCCTGACTTTCCTCTCCAAGGCCATGCTTTCGCTGCCGGAGAAGTATCACGGCCTAGCCGACGTCGAGCTGCGCTACCGGCAGCGCTATGTCGATCTCTTTACGAATCTCGACGCGCGCGAAGTCTTCGTCAAACGCGCCAAGGTGCTGCGCGCACTGCGGACATTCTTTGACAGCCGTGGTTACCTGGAAGTTGAAACGCCGATGATGCAGCCCATCGCCGGCGGAGCGGCCGCGCGTCCATTCAAGACGCATCACAACACGCTCGACATGGACTTGTTCCTGCGTATCGCACCCGAGCTCTACCTCAAGCGGCTCGTAGTCGGCGGGCTCGATCGTGTGTATGAAATCAACCGCAACTTCCGCAACGAAGGCGTCAGCACGCAGCACAATCCCGAGTTCACGATGCTCGAGTTCTACGAGGCCTACGCGAACTACCATGACCTGATGCAGTTGACCGAGGAGTTGGTCGAGTTCGTTGCGCGCGAAGTTAACGGAACCACGATTATTGAGTTCAACGGCAGCACGATTGACCTGGCGAAGTGGCAGCGCTTCACCATGCGCGAAGCGATCCGAACCTACTGGCCTGAAGAAGCCGGCGCAAAACCTGTCGAGACTGCCTTCGATGCTCCGCAAGTGCTGCAGACGCGGCTCCACGCTGCCATGAGCTCGCTCGAGAAAGCCGCGAACGAAACGGCGCATGTGAGCCCCGAGCGCCTTGCGGAGTTGAAGACGCTGTTGAATGCTATCGCCGCCGTGTACTACGACTCGCTGAAGAACGCGCCATTAGGCAAGTCCATCTACAACCTCTTCGAAGCTGTCGTCGAGCCCAACCTCGTCCAGCCCACCATCATCTACGACTACCCAACAGTCGTCTCGCCGCTCTCCAAAGCCAAGCCCGGCGATCCTGAGCACGTCGAACGCTTCGAATTCTTCGCCGGCGGCTTCGAGCTCGGCAACGCCTTCAGCGAGCTCAACGACCCTGTCGAGCAGCACAAGCGTTTCGCCGAGCAGCTCGGCGAGCGCGAACGCGGCGACGAAGAAGCCCACCAGATGGACGAGGACTATGTCCGCGCCCTCGCCTACGGCCTGCCGCCCACCGGCGGCGAAGGCATCGGCATCGACCGCCTCGTCATGCTCCTCACCGGCTCCAAATCCATCCGCGATGTGATTCTCTTTCCGCTGATGCGGAATGCAGGGAACAGGGATCAGGGAACAGAGACCAGCGAAGCAACCTAAACTTTGACACCTGATGCCCAGGAGCTCTCACAGCCTTTGAACATCCTCTTCGTCGGCGACATCTTCGGCAGTGCGGGACGCAGAATCGTCCGCGAGCACCTCGGCCACGTACGCGAGGCGCACAAGGTCGACCTCACCATCATGAACGTTGAAAACGCCGCCGGCGGCTTCGGCGTCACGCCCGACATCGCCGAAGACCTCTTCGACCTCGGCGCCGATGCGATGACCACCGGCAATCACGTCTGGGATAAGCGCGAGCTGATCGACTATCTCAGCTCCGTCCCCGCCGACAGCCACGAACGCGCCCGCCGCATTCTGCGTCCCGCCAACATGCAGCCCGGCCTGCCCGGCTACGGCATCTACGAAGGCGCGATCTCTTCCGGCCCCAGCAAAGGACTGCCCTACGCGGTCCTCAATCTGATGGGTCGCGTCTTCATGAATGGGACGAACGACCCCTTCCACGCGGCCAACGATCTCATCGCCGGGATCAAGGCCAAGATCATCGTCGTCGACTTTCACGCCGAAGCCACCAGCGAAAAGGTCGCGATGGGCTGGCATCTTGATGGGCGCGTGACCGCCGTGCTCGGCACCCACACCCACATTCCTACCGCCGACGAACGCCTGCTCCCCAATGGCACCGCCTATCAGACCGACGTGGGCATGAGCGGCCCTTACGACAGCGTCATCGGCGTCGATAAGGATCTCGTGCTGCACCGCTTCCTCACCGGCCTGCCCGGCAAATTCGAGGCCGCCAAGGGCAATCCCAAGCTCTGCGCCACGCTCGTCTCCTGCGATCCAGCTACCGGCCGCGCCACCGCCATCCGGCGTATCATGCTCGGCGAATAGGCTCGGCGAGTTGCCTCTCAAACAAAGAGGGCAACCCCGAAGGGCTGCCCTTTCGATTTCCCAGGATGTATTTCGAACGCGGCTCGTTTCACCCCGTTCTGTTCAACAGCAAATCCAGGTCAGTGGCTCGCCGTGTGATGCCCCGCCGCCGGCTTGTGCACCGGAGCCTTCTTCTTCTCCGGCTGGATAAAGGCATCCTTCAACACAATCTGCGCGCTTGCCGAAGCCGTGTCTGTCGCAGGCTTCTGCGTGTAGGTGTCGTAGGTGCCGTCCAGTTCCGCTCCCGAAGGCTGCGTCTTGAACTCGAAGCCCGGTTGATACAGCTTCTGCTCCGCTTCCTTCAACGGCTCCTTCAGGTTCACGATGAAGTCAGCCTGTTTCGAATCCTTCGCGTCCTGCGTAACCGCCACCGAAATCTGGCTTCCATCGGGAGCCACGCTGATCACGATGCCCGGAACCGGCGTCTGCTTGCCCTGCAGCAGAGCCCAGAGCTTGTCGGCGTCCTCTTTGGAACCATAGGCCAGCACGGTTTCCTTGTCGGCAAGAGCCAGAGTGGTCAGATCCGGAGTCGATGCGATCAGGTCGTGAATCTGTTCCTGCGGGCTCTTCGCCGGGGTGATCGCGAAAGTTCCTGGCGGATTGAGCGAAGCCTGCGCCTGTTGCTTGATGGCGTCCAGCCCGTCGAGAGCACCGTGATACTTCTTGTAGTAGTACTCCAACTTCGGTTCGATCTGCGCTTTGTAGTTCGCCGGAGCAAAATCCCACACACGCGCGTAGTACCAGACCGCTTTCACCAAGTCTTGCGTTGCGCCGGGCTGGCTGTAGGCCTGGGCAAGCAACAGGGTATCGTTCAAGCCGGCACCCTTGCTCCCATCGTCTCCATAGAGCTTCAGCTCCGCGGCGTATTCATCCTGCGCGCCCTTGTAGTCTTTCTTCACCACCGTATCGTCGAGCGCGATCGCCGAATGGAAGAGTGGATAGGTCGCGCCGGTCTCCTTCGTCCACTCATCGGCTGCCGTCGCCGCAGGCTTTTGCACCTGGAGCCCCTTTTGCGCCACTGTCGCGGCATCATCGCAGGTCTGCGGATCCTTGGATTTACCGGTCGCGTCTACGCTTCGCGCGCATTCGGTTTTCTTAATAAAGACCGAGATAAAAATGGCCTTCATGTTGTTCGGATCCACCTGCAGCAGGCGGCTCGCGGCGCTCAATGTCTTGTCGTTATCCTGCAGCTGCTGATAGATGCCGATCAGCGAGTCCAACACGAGGTTCTTCACCACGCTCTGCGGATACTGCGTCAGGAACTGTTCGCCCGCCGAGGCCTTCGCCTTCGGATCGGTCTGGGTGTTGAACATTTGATAGGCGTTAAACTCGGCTGGATCCTTGATGGAAATCGAGCCGGACTGGTCCTGTGCGTGCAGCGTCGGCACACCAACAAGGCAAAGCGTAGCCAACGCCAGCACAGATGCAAACACTATCTTCTTCATTCATTGCTCCTGGGAGATACCTGCGTGAAATTTTGATATTCGAGCTCTCGCTTGGTGAAACACACAACCTCTCTGCTAGGCGGTTCAACACCGGGACACGGGAAAACGATACCATGCATACCAGTGCGGTGTAGGAAGGATTATAGAAACCGACGCTGCCCCTGACAAGCAAACTTCTTGCCCGCCATCCCGCTGCACTCGGCGATGCCGCCGCCTGCGGAGCGCGTCGTTCACTCCAGCCCGGCCGTCTCTTTGCGCAAACCGACGGATCGAGGTCCTCGGGTGCCTCCATCGCGTCGTCCTTGTTGTGTTTGGATGCATCCCGGGCCGTGCTCAGCATATCGCCTTAGACACCGCTCCGGCGAAAAGTGTTCCAGTCCGGTTTTCGCCAATCCGCGGCAGGCTATTGCAGCAGACGAATCAACTCCGCCTGCTCCGCAAGGAAAGCGTCGTGGCCATGGCTGCTGCCCATCTCCCGGTAGGTCGCGTCCACCCCGGCTAGACGGATGGTATGCGCGAATTCACGCACCGACTCCGCCGGAAACAGCCAGTCCGAGCTGATTCCGACAAAGGTCAGCCGCGCTTTGGTTCCGCCGAAGACCGCGCCAGGTTCCCTGCCCCCACGCAGCGGGTCCCAGTTGTCCATGGTGCGCAGAATCGCCAGATAGGCATTCGCGTCAAACCGCTCGACAAAGCGCTGGCCCTGGTAATCGAGATAGCCGCCGATATCGAAGCGCCCCCCGATCAATCCGCCCCCCTGGTCATCGTGTGCCAGCGGGTCCTCTCCATTACGGTTGGGATTCCGCCCGAATCGCTCCTCGAAAAGTCCTGCGGATTTGTAGCTGATCATCCCGATCTGCCGCGCCAGCGACAGCCCCTGTTTCGGCGGCCGCTGGGACAAATAGGAGCCTCCGCGCCACTCCGGATCATTCTGGATTGCCTGCCGCTGCAGGTGGTTCAGCGCCAGCCCCATCGCCGAGAGTGGCGCCGCGGCCACGATCGCCGCCTTCTCTACGCGCTCGGGATCATGCATCGCCCACTCCAGCGCCTGCATGCCTCCGATGGATCCGCCCACCACCAGCCGCAGCCGCCGGATGCCGAGCGAGTCCAGCAGCTTTGCCTGTGCCCGCACATTGTCGCGAATCGAGACCAGCGGAAAATCCGGCCCGTAAACCTGCCCTGTCTCCGGATCCACCGATCCTGGTCCCGTTGATCCGTAGCACGACCCGAGCAGATTCACGCAGAGCACAAAGTCATGCTCCAATGAGAGCAGCGCGCCCGGCGCGAAAATCTCCGGCCACCACTGGTGCACAAGCGCCGATCCCGAAAGCGCGTGGCACACCAGCACGGCATTGTCGCGCGCCCCGTTGAGCCGCCCATAGAGCGCATAGTGCAGTGTCGGAGTTGCCAGGTTCCGGCCGCTCTCCAGCGGAAGGGGATGGTCGAGCACAAAATCCCCTTCGTAAGTTGGCTGGAGCGTCCGAATACCGGCCACGCCGAGGCGCGTCTCGCTGTGCGCCGCTGTGCCCTCACTCATCGCGCAGCCAAACCGGCCTTCTCCGTGGTTCCCGCAAACGTATGCCCATTGGCCGCTGCGATCGCCCGGTCAAGATCCGCCAGAATATCGCGCAGATCCTCAATCCCGATCGAAAGCCGCACCAGTTCCGGCGTCACGCCCATTCCCGCCTGCTCTTCCGCTGAAAGCTGCTGATGCGTCGTCGAGGCAGGATGGATTACCAGCGACTTCGCATCGCCGATGTTCGCTACCAACGAGAAAAGCTGCAGCGAGTCGATCAGTTTCTTCCCTGCCTCATAGCCGCCGCCGGCTGCCCCTGCCTTGATCCCGAAGGTGATCAACGCTCCCTGCCCCTTCGACAAGTACTTCTTCGCCCGCGTGTGATACGGGCTGGACTCGAGGCCCGGATAATTGACCCATTCCACACCCGGATGCGACTCCAGATGTTTCGCCACGGCCAGCGCATTCTCAGAGTGACGCGCCATGCGCAAATGCAGGGTCTCGATGCCCTGCAGCAGCAGAAACGCGTTGAACGGCGACAGCGCGGCGCCAGTGTCCCGCAATCCCTGAATGCGCGCCTTCAAAATAAACGACAGCGGCCCGAACGTCTCCCAATAGGAGAGGCCATGGTACGAGGGATCGGGCTCGACGAATTCCTTGAACCGTCCCGATTTCGCCCAGTCGAACTTGCCCGCGTCCACAATCACGCCGCCGATCGAGTTCCCGTGACCGCCCAGAAACTTCGTCGCTGAATTCACAACGATATCGGCTCCCCAGTCAATCGGCCTCAACAGGGCCGGAGACGTCATCGTGTTGTCGATAATCAGCGGCAGGCCGTTCGCGTGCGCGATCTCCGCCAACTGTTCGACATCCAACACGTCCAGCTTCGGATTCCCTACGGACTCGGCATAAATCGCCCGCGTCTTCGGTGAGATCGCTGCGCGAATCCCGTCAAAATCATCGGGGTCTACAAACTTCACCGTAATTCCGAGGCGCGGCAGGGTGTAGTGAAACAGGTTGTACGTTCCCCCATAAAGCGACGTCGTCGAAACAATCTCGTCCCCGGCCGCCGCCAATGTCGTCACGATCAGCGTCTCGGCCGCCTGCCCGCTCGCCGCTGCCAGCGCTGCGGCACCCCCCTCGAGCGCCGCCACGCGCTTCTCAAACACATCCGTAGTGGGATTCATGATGCGCGTATAGATGTTCCCGAATTCCTTGAGCGCAAACAGCCGCCCCGCGTGATCGGCATCCTGAAACAGATAGGAGGTTGTCTGGTAAATCGGCACCGCCCTCGAACCCGTCGCAGGATCGGGCGACTGGCCGGCGTGCACTGCGAGGGTGGCAAACTGCAGGTCTTTTTCGTCAGGCATGAATCGCTCCTCTTTCACTCTCTCGGTTCAGTAAAACTCTCGGCCGCGCAGCTGCGCCTTGCGGCCTTTTCTTGTCACGCGGCTCGGAGTCTAGGACATCGGGCGAAAATACAAAAACCCGAATCCATTGAGGACCCGGGCCGGTCGGTTTCAGAATCGCTCGCGCCTAGCGCATGTGCCGCTCCTGAGCCGCGCGGTCGAGTCCTCTCGGCATACACGTAGCCATCGCCTTCATTCCGCGTTGCGTCCGGTACAGCATGGATCGAAGTATCTACGCTCCCCCGCATCCAAGTCAACCATCGATCGAGCGCCCTCGTCCCGACGTCCGCCTCTGACGACAGATCTCACAGGTGCCCCATCCTCGCGCAGCAAGGCTGAGACTCGATCCCCGATCCCTCGTCGCCAAAACCACGGTTTCTGTCACCCGGGAGGTCACGCCGAAATTGTCACCGACCGAAGGCGAGAGCTGCGAGAACGCACCATCAAGCTGTTCCCTGTTCCTTGCTCCTATTGGTCCCTGCCCCACACATAGGCACCGGGCTGCGGCAATCCCAGGTGCGCCAGCACGCGGAACACAAACTGCCGCGCCATCTCGTCCGAATCAACTGGTTTGTCGTAAAACGCGGGAATTACTGGGAAGATGGTCGCCCCGGCTTCAGCTGCCAGCGTCATATTGCGCAGATGAATCCGGTTGAATGGCGTCTCGCGCACGCAAAGCACCAGAGGGCGCCGCTCTTTCAACGTCACGTCAGCGGCCCGCGCAATCAACGAGTCGGCAAGCCCCTGCGCAATCCGCGCGAGCGTTCCCATCGAGCACGGCAGCACAATCATCCCCTCCGACGGATGACTGCCGCTTGCAATCGCCGCCCCCACATCGCTGTCGGCGTGCTGCACGATCTTGGTTGGCGTCTTGTCCAGCAGTTTTTCTAGCAGATTGTTCCGCCCAAAAACGCCCAGTTCTTCCGCGAGCACGCGCAGCGAGTTCTCGGAAGCTACAAAATGGATGCGTTCCACGCGGGCGTCGGACTCTAACGCCCGGAGTGCTTCCCGGCCAAAGACCGCGCCGGATGCGCCTGTGATGGCGACTGTTAGTTCCATGGTTCCCACTTTCGGCGGTCAGGCCCTGTCGAAGAAGAACAGCCTGTGAACTGGGCATCCTACCAGAAACCGTTGTAATTCTCTGCAAGACGCTGCCCACGGGCGTAGCGGTCATCCCAATTGTTCCTCGTGAAACATTTTTGCGAGCTGAGCCCTTGCGCGGCCTTACAAAGGCACGGCCTGGGGCTAGCCGGCGCCCAACACCCGCCGGAAAATCGCATCGACATTGCCCAGTTGGCGGGTGAAATCGAATGTGTGCGCAAGTTTCTCCGCGCTCAACAGTTTTGTAATCTGCGCATCCCGCGTGACTTCGTCGCGAAACACCAGATCGTCTTTCCACGCGCGCATCGCATGATTCTGTACCAGCCTGTAGGCGTCCTCGCGCAACATGCCTGCCTCGGCCAGATCGAGCAGCAATTGTCCTGAAAAAATAAGTCCGCCCGTCGACTCGAGATTCCTTTTCATGCGCTCGGGGTACACCAGCAGCCGATCGATCAGGTCCGTGGCTTTCGCCAATAAGTAGTCGACGAGAATCGTCGAATCCGGAAAAATGATGCGCTCGACAGAAGAGTGCGAAATGTCGCGCTCGTGCCAGAGGGGCACGTTCTCGAAGGCAGCCTGGGCATTGCCGCGCAGCACGCGCGCCAGCCCGCTGATTTGCTCGCTGGTGATGGGATTTTTCTTGTGCGGCATCGCCGACGAGCCCTTCTGCTTCTCGCTGAAATACTCCTGCGCTTCGCGCACCTCAGTTCGTTGCAGGTGACGAATCTCAACGGCAATTTTATCCAGAGTGCTGCCCATCAGCGCCAGGGTGGAGATATAGGCGGCGTGGCGGTCGCGCTGGATAACCTGCGTGGCAATGGGGGCCGGCTTCAGGCCAAGGCGGGCGCAGATGCGCTCCTCATGTTCAGGCTTCAGATGGCCGAAGGTGCCGACGGCGCCCGAAAGCTTGCCGACGCGCATGTCTTCGCCTGCGGCGTCGAAGCGCTTGAGATTGCGCTCCATCTCGGCGTACCAGTTCAGTATCTTGAGGCCGAAGGTGGTCGGCTCGGCATGAATCCCGTGGGTGCGGCCGATTGTGGGCATATGCTTGAACTCGAGCGCGCGGCGCTTGAGCACAGCAAGGAAGCCAACCAGCCCTTCGCGCAGCAACGTCGTTGCGTCTCTGACTTGAAGAGACTGGGCTGTGTCAACAATGTCATTCGACGTGAGCCCGTAGTGCAGCCACCGGGACTGCTCTCCGAGCCCTTGCGCCTTGAGGGTTTCTGCAACTGCCGTGGTGAAGGCGATGACGTCGTGCTTGACCTCGGACTCGATGGCCTGAATGCGCTCGACCGAGAAGCTTGCCTTGGTGGCGATTGCCTCGGCGGCATCGCGCGGGATCACGCCGTCTTCGGCCAGCACAGCACTTGCGGCCGACTCGACCCGGAGCCAGCAGCGATACTTGTTCTCTTCGGTCCAGATGCGGCCCATCGCCGGGCGTGTGTAGCGTTCAATCAACGGCGCTCTCCTGCGTCAGTATCTGCGGGCTCTGCTCGCGATGGGATCGCCGCAGGGCCAACCTTTGATTGTACGGAACGCTTCAGCCGCGCGGGATGCCGAGACGCCGGTGGAGCTCTTCGTAGAGAAGGCCACGGCCCGGCATGTAGGGCTGAAACCACTCCCCATTGATGACTAACTGTGGGATGGCACGCTTGCCGACGTGCCGCATCAACTCGTCCGACGCCGCAGGGTCGGTATCCACGTTGATTTCGGTATAGGCAATGCCGTGGGCCTCTAGAAATTGCTTGGCTGCCCGGCAATCGCGGCACCAGGCAGCGGTATACACCTGCACGTCCATTCCACGATTTTAACGGTTATTCGCTGCTATTCTCGGGAAATGACCGCCGGAGAGATCAAACGACTGCTCAAACTGGAAGTCCATCCGATCGAGGGAGGCTGGTTCCGGCGGACGTATACATCGGCCGGCACAGTGGAGTTGGCACGTGGGATGCGGGCGCAAGGCACCGCGATCTACTACCTGCTAGAGCCGGGCACATTCTCGGAGATGCACGTGCTCGATGCGGACGAGATATTTCATTTCTATCTCGGCGACCCGGTGGAGATGCTGCAACTCTTCCCCTCAGGGCGCTCCGCACTTCTGACCCTTGGACCAGATCTTTCCGCGGGGCAGGAGGTCCAGGTCGTAGTGCCGGCGGGTGTGTGGCAAGGCACGCAGCTTGTCGGCAGCGGCAAAGTAGCTTTGCTCGGGTGTACCGTCACCCCGGGATTCGATTACGCTGACTATCGCAATGCAAGCGCGGACGAGTTGATTGAGAAATGGCCCGATCATGCAGAACGCATCCGGGCGCTGACGCGAATCTAGGTCTGTCGAAAAACGTCCATTTCGCCTTCTGCTTCCGCTACCTGCTCTGGTCGGCCCAGGTCCCGCCACTTGTACCGATCCACCCGAAATGCCACAATCTTTTCTCGCGCCCTCGCCAGCCGCATATACGCTGGAATGATCGAAAAAACACCATTCTCGGTCAGTTCATCGAAGATTTGCAGCGAGAGCACGTGAATGCCGGCAAAGGCTAACTCCTGCGCTGTCTCGACCTGCCGGACCCACTCTGTCTCTTCTTCGCCCACCAGCCGACGCCCGCATAGCCAGTCCTGCGCATCAAACAACAGGGGTCGTGACGTTGCCCGCTGCTGCACCGCCAGCGTCGCCAGGGCGCCCTGTTCCTGATGAAAGCGCAGCATCGCTACGAAATCGATGGTGCTAATCACATCGACGTTGTGCAGCAGAAACGGAGACGCGCCGTCTGCCCCGTCCTCGCGAAAGAACCACGCCGCCTTCTTCAAACCGCCGCCGGTGTCGAGCAGCACCTCTTCACGGGAGATCTCGATCCGCATGCCAAAGTTGTCGTGAGCTTTCAGATAGGCGCAGATCATCTCCGCGTAGTGGTGGACATTCACGATCGCCTCGTGCACGCCATTCGCACGGAGTCGCTCCAGCGTGATCTCGAGCATCGTGCGCCCTGCAACTTCCACCAGCGCCTTGGGTCGGTCGTTGGTCAATGGACGCAGGCGCGTCCCCAACCCGGCGGCGAGCACCATCGCCTTCATCGGCCCATTTTCTCCAGTTCCACGTGCCGCAGCACGACGTGCACGCCGTTCTTGCTTCCCAGGTGCTTCGCCAGTTGCTCGGCAAGATATACCGAGCGGTGCTGCCCGCCGGTGCAGCCAAAGGCCACCATCAGGTTCGAGAATCCGCGTTTCTGATAGGCGCGAACGCTTTCGTCCACCATGGCATGGGCGTGCGTCAAGAACTTTCCCACGCTCTCCTGCTGTTCGAGGTATTCGATCACCGGCCCGTCTTTGCCGGTCAGCATCCGGAAGCGCTCTTCGCGTCCTGGATTCGGCAGGGCGCGGGCATCAAAAATATAGCCGCCTCCGTTGCCCGACTCGTCTTTCGGCGCTTCGCGATGAAAGCTGAAGCTCAACACGCGCACCGTGAGCGCACCGGGCGAGCCTGCCAGGGCCTGCAGCTTCTCTGAATTCGACAGCCTCCCGAGCGCTTCGAGCAGCGCCGGCAATGCAATTGGCAACTTCACATTCTCAGCCAGCCAGCGCAGGTTCTTCAGCGCGAAGGGCACGCTCTGCAGAAAATGCGGCTTGCGCTCGTAGAAGCCGCGGAACCCATAGGCCCCGAGGGCCTGCAGGATACGCACGTAGACATACGCATAGTAGTGCTCGAGGAACGCATCGCGGTTCACATCGATATGCTTCGCCAGGCACTCGAGGTAGTAGTCGAGCAATCCTTGTCGCAGCGCCGGCGGCAGGTCGGCCTTGCCGTCGTAGAGCAGCGAGGCAATGTCGTATTGCAGCGCGCCCCGCCGGCCGCCCTGATAGTCAAGGAAATACGGCTGGCCGTCGCGCAGCATCACGTTGCGCGACTGAAAATCCCTATAGAGGAAATACTCGTGCGGCGCGCTCAGCAGGAACTTCATCAGCCGGCCAAAGTCGGCCTCGATCGCCTGTTCGTTGAAGGGCACGCCAGCCAGGCGCAGAAAGTAATATTTGAAATAGTTCAGATCCCACGAAATCGACTGGCGGTCGAAGCTGGCGCGCGGATAGCAGACCTTGTAGTTCAGATCCTTCCCCGCCTCTACCTGGAAACGTGGCAGAACAGCTACAACCTTGCGGTAGGCCTCCACCACCTGCGTCGCAATCGTGTCGCCGCTGCGGTGCGCGCTCAAGTACTCAAAGAGCGTGGTATCGCCGAGATCCTCTTCGAGGTAGGCGCCCAGGCTCAAATCGTCGGCGTAGATCTCGGGCACCGGCAAGCCCTTGCGCCGAAAATGCCGCGAGAATTCGAGGAACGCGATGTTCTCTTCGCGAACCAGATAGACAATGCCGATCGCGCTCTTGCCCGCGCCCTTGAGCCGCAGGATCGCCCGACCCGAACCGCCTAGCTGCCCCTGCAGCGGTTTCACCTCTTCAGCAGGCGCGTTGAAGTGCTGCTCGAAAAGCCGATTCAAAACGTCCATGTGTGTCTTTCCGCAAATGTCTCAAGCTGCATCCCTCATCATATCCAGCAGCCGCACTTTGAGACGTGACCTGCTCACTTTCCGCAGGCGCGTAGCGATAGGGGTCTCGTGGTCACACCTTCACATGGACGCCGCGCGGTCGCACAGCAGCCCGGGACGCGTGGAGGCCAGAGCGCTCCGACCATGCCCAATCACGCCGGGTTGAGTCGCGCGATGGCTGCGCTACACCGTCGTTTCTAGCGAACCGGAAAGTCAGTCACTGTTGGCAAGAACGCCATGCTCATCACCACGAAGATTCCCAGGCCCAGAACCAGAAATGTGAAACTTCCGGCAATCAGGAAGAGCGCTCTCACTGTGCGTGTGCGGAAATGCCACGTTCTTTCAACCACGGTCTTTCCTGCCTATGAATAATTGGGGGAGATGCCAGGACTTTACGAGCAACACTTGAATCAGTCAATCAGATTCTTTCCGCAACCATTTGAAGTGTCTTAAATTACGTCTGCCTCAACAGGAGAGGTGCCGTGCGCCAGCGGATTGCCGTGCTGGACGGACTCGGTTTCATGTAAAGATGTAAACAATTATTATTCAATAATATATAACAGACATTGAATGTTTTGTCGAGCTCCGAGGGCAGATACCCAAGTGGCTACTAGGGATGTTCTCTGTCGACCGCAAGACCCCTCGGTGCGCCTGCAACAGTTCGGGATGCTCCTGCCGGCGCTTAGACAGACGGCCGAACGGAACGTGAGTTGGGCATAGCTTCTGTCTGCGGGGCGACGGAATACGTCTCGCTGAGGATCTCCTGCAGCACACCCTCGATCGTGTCCACGGCGTCTCGGACGGGGTCGGTGACGTGGGGATTCGTAGCATAGACGACACACTCAATGGCCTGCAGCGAATTGCGGATCCGGTCGTTCATCCACTTGATCGTCTCGAGCCGCTTCAGCACCTCAACTTTTTCGGCGCGCTTGGCTCGCTGCCACCACCAGGCAAACAGCGCGGTCAGCAGGAACAGCAGTGCGCTCCCCACCAGGCGAAGCGGCCCGTTGCGGTGCAGCCAGTCGTCATAGATCAGCCATTGCAACAGGACCGCAAGTAAAAATGCTGCAAGACCCAGAAAGATCGCAATCAGCAAGATCGATCGGTCGGAGGCAATTTGGCGCGTCAGGGGTAGTTCGGATTTGAACTTCATCGCAGTCAGCCGGAGAAAAGCTGCTTTGCTTTCCAGAATACCGCGCACGCAGTCCCGGACGGAATTTTTGGTAGTGGGCTACTTTCAAAGTAGCCCACTACCGAATTTTTGATCGGCCTCTTTTGTCAGGATTCTGGGTGAGACGTTCAACAGGACGAGCCGCCCTCAGGTGACGAGGACTTTCGCTACGCGCAGCACGGGAGAATAGCGCTTTGCCCACAAATTCGCCGGCCTTCGAGGCAAGCAGTCTGGGGGCCCTCAGTCCCGGCTCGGAGCCTTCAATCCCAGCTCGCGCATCGCAATCTGCAGATCGGCCCACGCTTCTTTCTTCTGGCGCGGATCGCGCAGCAGATACGCCGGATGATAGGTCACGATGAGCCGCGCCCCATGCACTGAGTGGATGCGTCCCCGCAGGCCTGCCAGCGGCTGCCTTTGCCCCAGCAGATACGTTGCCGCCGTGGCGCCCAGCGCTACCAGCACCTCGGGGCGCACCACCTCTATCTGCCGCCACAGAAACTGCATGCAAGTATTGGCCTCGTCGGGCTCAGGTGTGCGATTGCCCGGCGGCCGGCATTTGACGACGTTGGCGATATAGACTTCTTCGCGGCTGAGGCCCATTGCCGTGATCATGTTGTTGAGCAGCTGGCCGGCGCGGCCCACAAAGGGAAGGCCCTGCGCGTCTTCATCGGCACCGGGTCCTTCGCCCACAAACATCAGGCGGGCGTCGGGGCTGCCATCGGCAAAAACGAGCTTGTGGCGACCCGTGTGCAGTGCACAGCGGGTGCAGTCGCCGATGTCTTCGCGAATGATGCGTAATGCGGTTTCGCGATTTTCGGGTGGAATCGCAACGGCGGTCGAGGTC
Organism: Occallatibacter sp.; assembly: GCA_036520995.1. GTDB lineage: Bacteria > Acidobacteriota > Terriglobia > Terriglobales > Acidobacteriaceae > Telmatobacter. The sequence continues at coordinate 113,542 of DATDIQ010000012.1, read as the reverse complement.
TGGACAGACTTGCGCGGAGAAATGAGCGTTGTCTCCTGGGATGAATTGCGTGGATCGGCGGCCAGTTCTGCGGTCGCAGGCGCCGTGGCGTCGGCAGAACCCTGCACCTCGACTGGCCGGCGGTAGAACTCGGTCAGGCCGAGATCGCGGTAGAAACGCAGACGAGCGGCGAGTTCCTGTTGCGTTGCGGGGTCGAGGGTATGGGGCAAGCAGGCTACTCCACGATGAGCTGCGGCCGCGAAAAAGCGATCCCGTCCGACTGGCTGAGCACTTTGTCTTGCGGCGACGGCGCATCGGTTTCCACCACTAACGGACGCGGTCGGCGCAGAGCGAGGATCTCGTCGAAGATGCGATCGGCGAGTTTGCGCTTGGGCATCTCCCCGAGCTCGATCGACGTGGAGTTGGTAAGAAAGGTTGCGGCATTGAGGTCGGCATCGATGCCTATACCTGCGCCGGAAACGTCGTTGACCACGATGGCATCGGCGCCTTTGCGCAGCAGCTTGGCGCGGCCGTTTTTCATGCGGTCTTCGGTCTCGGCGGCGAAGCCGACAATGAGCTGCCCGGGGCGGCGGCGCCGCACCACCTCCGCGAGGATGTCTTCGGTCGGCGCCAGTTCCAGCGTGATGGGACCGGTGCGCTTGAGCTTGCGGTCGGAAACGTTGACTGGACGGTAGTCGGCCACTGCCGCAGCCTTGACCACCATGGTGACGTCATCGATGCGTTCGAGAACAGCGTCGCGCATCTGGCTCGCGGTTGTTACCTTCACTACTTCGCAGCGAGCCGGCGGGTGCAGCATCGTCGGCCCGCTCACCAGGATCACTTTGGCCCCTCGGCTTTGCGCGGCCTCGGCCAGCGCATAGCCCATCTTCCCACTTGAGCGGTTGCCCAGGAATCTCACTGGGTCGAGTGCCTCACGCGTGCCGCCGGCCGTGACTAGCACTACTTCGCCGGCCAGATCGCGCCGGCGCCCGAGGGACCTGAGCACCAATTCGGCGATGGCTTCCGGCTCGGCCATACGTCCGGCACCCACCATGCCGCAGGCCAGATCACCAGTACCCGGCTCGAGGACGCGCACGCCACGCTCGCGCAGAATGTCGAGATTGGCCTGCGTCGCCGCATGGTTCCACATGTTCACGTTCATAGCCGGCGCCACCAGCACGGGGGCCTCTGTCGCCAGATACAACGTGGTTAAAAAGTCATCGGCAATGCCGTGGGCAAACTTGGCCAGGATATTCGCCGTCGCCGGCGCTACCACGAGGGCGTCGGTCCACTGCGCTTCGCCAATGTGCTCAATCGACGACTCGTCGAAACGCTCTGCGGAGTCCGGGTCCTCCCACAGACTGGTGACCACCTTGTAGCCGGTAAGGGACGAGAACGTGAGGGGCCGCACGAAGCGCGTTGCCGCCTCCGTCATCACGACGTGGACCTCAACCGACTGCTTCTGCAGCGCGCGCACCAGTTCGGCTGCCTTGTAGGCAGCAATTCCGCCGGAGACGCCGACCGTCACGCGCATAGTTGAAATTGTAGTCCGAGCCGCCGGATCTAGTCCCGCACGGGGCTAAGTTACGACCTGCGCAATGGTCACCGTCTAGCCCCGTTTTCCAGAAGGCCTCACTGGATGAGGGAATTCAGGTGGTCTTTGTCAGCTCCGGATCCTGGAGCGGAAGAGAATGGGAAAACTTATAGACGTTGATGATTTTGACGATGGTGCGCAGGGTATCGCTTTCGCGCGCGGACTTGACCAGCACGTACGACGCGCCGTCATACTTGAAGCGGATGCCGCACGCGCGGCCGCCGCTCTCGCGCCACTCCTCATAGCGCAGCTCGCGGACGCGGTCGTTGCTGAACGTCTGCCTGCCCGTCAGGAACCCGAGAAACCACTTCTGTATCTCCATCTCCGACTCGCGAATGAAGATCAGATTGCGGCCCAGGAAGGTCCCCACGTGGACCTGCAGAGCGCCATCCAGATTGGTCATGCCGATCGACATATCGTTGATGGATCATAGCACCGCCCTTTTCCGGGGTGCCATGACATTCGGATGCAGGTTCCATAGCCCGCGCGCATAAGGCTGCTCCGGTAAGCCAAACGGGGACCAGGAGCACACGTGTCCGGCAAGGAGCAGGCAGGGGGAGCGGTCGCCGACGCGATCGAGAATACTCTAGTTCGAAAGAATCGGAATCCCGCGATCTTCCACCAGCGGCTTGGTCACCGGAACATCTTTTTTCACGTAGGCAATCTTGCCTGCATCGACTTCTTCCTGCGCGATGCGGCAGGCCTTGGTGGAATGAGTGGAGACCAGGGCGGCGGAACCGTTCTGCAGTTGACGGGCGCGACGCGCAGCGACAAGGACCTTGCGGTAGTTGGAATCGAACGTAGTCTCAATCGTCATCGGTTTCGTCTCCAAAGGGAAGTTGCTGTTGACCGGAATTGCCTCCGATGCCGAAGGCCTCCAGCACGGGTTTAAGCCGTTCGCGCGAATTCGACAGCCGGCATGCGGCGGCGACCTCCAACACCCTGCTCGAACGATAGGTGATGGGCTCTCCATTGCGATAAAACCGCTCTGCCAGCACAATTGCTTCCAACTGCGCAACCGCCCGATCAAGGATGTCGTTGACCAAAATATAGACGTATTCGCGATAATTCTCAATTTCCTTCCGGGCTTCGCCCAGGCGCCGGAAGACCTCCTCGTCGTTCACAACTCCCTCAGCGCGGCTGCGATTGCGGAGCCTCGTACGGAGGACTTTTGGATTTGGCGGCAGAACGAAGATGCTCACTGCCTCCTGCATCACCTTTCGGACCTGCGCCGCGCCCTGCACGTCGATGTCGAGCAACAGGTCGTGGCCAACGCGGCGTGCCTCATCGAGGGAGTGGCGCGCGGTGCCGTAGTAGTTGCCGAAGACCTCGGCGTGCTCAAGAAACATGCCGGCGTCGCGCATCCGCTCGAATTCCGCATGTGTGGTGAAGTTGTATTCGCGCCCGTTTTCCTCCGAACCGCGGGGCGGGCGCGTCGTCCACGAGATGGAGAAATCGACGCCGCTGACCTGCTTGCGCAGTTCACTCACCAACGTGCTTTTGCCGGAGCCCGAAGGCGCTGAGATGATGAAGAGAATCCCCGCCAAGATTGAATCGTCCCTTTCGTTGTTTTTGCTGCGCTTACTCGACGTTCTGAATCTGCTCGCGTGACTTCTCGATCTCCGCTTTCATGGCCAAGCCCAATTCGGTGATCCTGGTTCCCTTCCCGCCGATCCCACCGGTCTTCGAGAGCAGCGTGTTTGCCTCGCGGTTCATCTCCTGGAGCAGGAAGTCGAGTTTCTTGCCTACTTCGCCGCCCGCGGCAAGCAGCTCGCGAAAGTGCGCGATGTGCGTCGTCATGCGCGCCAGTTCTTCAGAAATGTCGCTGCGATCGACGAGCACGGCCACTTCTTCAAGCAGACGCTGGCGATTGAAATCGTTGCCGGCGGCGGCAACCAGCCGCTGTGTCAACCGCTCCTGGTAGCGCTGCTCGACATCGGCCCGCAACGACGTCACTCCTTCGGTCGATTCGGCAAGCTTGTCGAGCGCGGCGCGAAGGATGGCCTCCAGCGCTTCTCCCTCGCGGGCACGCATGGCCTTCAGGTCGGCGAGCAGCGGGCCGATCTGCTGCATCAGGCTTTCTGCCAATGCTTTCGGATCCTCTTCGCCATTGTTGCGGCTGTCGTTGAGCAGAGCGGGCGGAAGGCGCAAGATGGCGTTCAGATCAGGCTCGCCGGTAAGGGAGAACTCCGCGCGCGCTGCCTTGAAGGCCTCCAGATAGCCAGCGACAAATTCGCGATTGAAGCCGCCTTTCTGCTGCGAAGAACGGTCCACAGAGAGCGCGAGTTCCACGTGACCGCGGACCAGGTTCTCCTTGAGGGCGCGGCGCAACTCCATCTCCAGCGCATCGAGGCCCGAGGGCAGGCGCATCTGGATGTCGAGGAAGCGATGATTCACGCTTTTGAGGCTGAGGTTGTAGACCAGCTGATCGTGCACGCGCACCTGTACGCGGGCGAATCCAGTCATCGAAGAAATCGGCATGCGTCCTATTCCCCTGCCTTGGCGGTGGTCATCGCCCGTTCAAACAACGGGTACTGCGCGGGGTCGTCCAACAACGCGGTGTTCCGGGTTTCGTGGGCGTCGGTGAACTGAAGCTGATAGAGCCGCTGGTACGTGGGTGAAGTGGTAAGCAATTCGTCGTGGGGGCCGACGGCGGTGATGCGCCCGTCTTCGAGCACGGCGATCCTGGTCGCGCGCCGAATGGTGCTCAGGCGGTGTGCAATCACAAGAACCGTCCGGTTCTGCATCAGGTTGGTGAGAGCCGCCTGGACCAGCGACTCGCTTTCCGAATCGAGCGCTGACGTAGCCTCGTCGAGAATGAGGATGGGCGCGTTCTTGAGCAGCGCGCGTGCGATGGCCAGGCGTTGGCGCTCGCCGCCGGAAAGACGAAAGCCCTTTTCGCCGATCACGGTGTCGTAGCCCTGGGGCAGCCGCAGAATGAAGTCATGGGCCAGAGCGCTGCGCGCGGCTTGCTCCACCAGATCGTACTTCACGTCGGGCCGGCCATAGGCGATGTTGTTGCGCACGGTGTCGTTGAACAGGATCGTCTCTTGCGTCACCTGGGCAACCTGGCGGCGCAAGGACGCCAGTGTCAAGTCGCGAATATTGCGGTCGTCCACGAGAATGCGCCCGGACGTCACGTCGAAGAAACGCGGGATGAGGTTCACGAGGGTCGACTTCCCAGCGCCGCTTGGACCGACCAACGCGAGCACCTCGCCGGCATGCACGTCGAGATCGACGTTGTGCAGGATCTGATGCTCGCCTTCTTCGCTGGAGTAGGAGAAGCCTACGTTGTCAAAGCGAATCGAGCGGCCGAACTCTTTCAGCGTCGCAGCATGCGGCCGCTCCTTTACGTCGTCCTCTTCGTCGAAGAAGGCAAAGATCGAAGTGGAAGAGCCCATGGCCTGCTGAAAGCTGTTGTAGAACGAGGCGAACTTGCGCACCGGATCGTAGAGCTTGAAAAGCGCGAGGATGAAGGTGGCAAAGATGCCGATGGTCATGTAGCCGGACTTGATCTGGCTGCGGCCGATCCACAGGAGCGCAGCGATCGCCACGGCCCCGATGGTATCCATGAGCGGGGAGCTAATGGACTGAATGCGTACGCTGCGCAAGTTGGCGCGGAAAAGCCGGCGCGCTGCGTTCTTGAAACGGAGAATCTCCCACAATTCCGTGTTGAATGCCTTGACGATGCGATTGCCGGTGACGGTTTCGTGCAGAATGTTCTGAATCTCGGCGAGCTTGTCCTGTCCGGTGCGCGTGCGGGTGCGAACTTCGCGGCCGATCTTGCGCGCCGACACAATCACGACCGGAATAAAAAGCAACAACGCGAGGCTGAGGTTGCCGCCGTAGTAGATGACCACGGCGATGCCACCCAGGAACGTGAAGAACTGCTGCAGGAACTCACCGATGACCGAGCTGACCGCATTCTGCACCCGGTCCACATCATTGATCAGCGTCGAGAGAATCGTTCCGGTGGGATAGCGATGGAAAAAACTCGAGGAGCGGCGCAGAGTCGTTTCGTAGAGATTATTGCGGAGATCGGTGATCATGCCGAAGCCGGCATAGTTCACCAGGTAAGTCCCAAAGTAGTCGCAAATGCCCTTCAGGACGGTTGAAGCGATAAGTGCGAAAGCGACGACCGACCAGTCATTGTGAATGTGGAGGTAGCCATAGACAAGATTCTTGAGGCTTGCGTACCATGCGGTGCGACCGGGCATGGGGGTGGGACCGGCAGCGCCCGGGTGCAGCACATCGTCGAAGATAGGGACGAAAAGAAGAAGGCGAAAATTGTCGAGCAAACCGACAGCGGCAAGAAGAATCACCCCGGGCAGCCACTGGAGCGAGTAGGGCGCCCCGTAGCGGAGGAGGCGAAAAAAACTCCTCATGCGCGAGGGCCCGCCCCGCGGCCCAAGAGCGGAAGAACACAGAAAAAACTGCCGGGGGACTGCATCCCTCTATTGTAGCCGGGGCGTCGTTTGGGTCGGCCAGCCATTAGCGGCCGGCGCCCTTCTCGATCAGGCGGGTCGTCGAGAAGCCCTCGACGAGGGGAACGATCTTCAACTCTCCACCCCAGGAGGCGACCTCTTTCGCGCCCACAATCGTCTCGGCCTGATAGTCGCCGCCCTTGACCAGTACGTCGGGGCGAAGAGCCACGATCGCCTCCAGAGGCGTGGGCTCATCGAAGATGACGACAGCATCGACCGCGGCGAGGGCGGCCAATACCCGAGCCCGGGCATTCTGGTCAACGATCGGGCGGCTCGGCCCCTTAAGGCGGCTCACCGACGCATCGCTATTGATGGCAACGATGAGGCGGTCTCCGTAGCGGCGTGCCTGCTCAAGCAAGGTGATGTGGCCAATGTGGAGCAGGTCGAAACAGCCATTGGTAAAGACGACACGCTCGTGATTGGCGCGCCAGAGCGCGATACGCTTTACCAGGTCCTCGCGCGCCAGCACGCGATCTTCCCCATGCAGTGCAATCTGGGGGCCCAGCGCGGCAATCAGTTCATGTTTCTGTACCGGCATGGTGCCGACTTTGCCGACAACGATGCCGGCGGCCACATTGGCAAGCTGCACGGCGGTTTCGGGCTGCAGGCCGGAAGCGAGGCACAGGGCGAGTACTGCAATCACTGTATCTCCCGCACCGGAGACGTCGAATACCTGGCGGGCCAGTGCCGGGGCGACAAACCGGTGGCCGGGACGGATGAGCGCAATACCCTTCTCGCTAAGGGTTGCGGTCAGGAACTCGAGATCGAGATCGGCAATCATCGCCTCGGCCGCAGAGAGCAACGCTTCGAGGTTGTTCGCATCGACACGCGTGGCGCGAGCCAGTTCGCCGAGGTTAGGGCAGATGGTGGTGGCGCCGCGATAGTGCGCGTAGTCGAGTCCTTTAGGGTCGACGAGCACGGGAATGCCAAGCTGGCGCGCGGCCGGAATGAGCGCCTGGCACACGGATGGCGTGATTACGCCCTTGGCATAATCGGAGAGAACCAGCGCGTGGCAGCCGGGCAAAGCCTCGAGGGTTCTCTCGACAAGGCGCTCCAGCGCTGTGGGCTCGATCGGTCCTGGCCTCTCAAAATCGAGGCGCAACATTTGCTGGCGCCCGCCCAGGATGCGCATCTTGGTAACGGTTTCGAATCCTTCCGATGAAACGAACTGCGGGATGACGCCGTTCACGCGGAGGCGCTCGCCCAGGAGGTGTTCACTCTCGTCGTCGCCAGTAATGCCGAGGACCACTACCTTGGCGCCGAGGCAGGCAATGTTCATCGCAACGTTGGCGGCGCCGCCTGGTTTTTCGTCATGGCGCATGCCGCGCACCACGGGTACGGGTGCTTCTGGCGAGATGCGCCCGACCTCGCCCCAGATGTACTTGTCTAGCATCACGTCGCCGACAACCAACAGGCGCTTGCCGGCCCACTCGGATTCAATGTCGTGAATGACGCGATGCAGTTCACCGATCACAACGGCTCCCTTGTCGCACGGGCCTACATTGGACCAAGGACCGGCACCCGTGCGGTTGCTTGTTGCTATGATAACGGCGTGACGGACGCGACAGGCAGTGCATGGGCAGGCACCTTTCGCACAATCTTTCTCGATCGGGACGGCGTGCTGAACGAAAAGATGCCGGAGGGGAGTTACGTCCGGTCGTGGTCCGACTTCCGGATGCTGCCAGGGGTCCCCGAGGCGATCGCTCGGCTCAATCGGGTAGGATTGCGGATCATTGTGGTGTCGAATCAGCGGGGGATTGCGCTGGGGCTCTACTCGGCTGCCGATGTGGAAGCCGTCCACACGGGACTGCAAACGCGGTTGAAGGCGAGCGGCACGCGCATCGATGCGTTCTACTTCTGCCCTCACGACAAGAACACCTGCGACTGCCGCAAGCCTTTGCCTGGAATGTTTGAGCAGGCACGCCGCGACTTTCCCGCGATTGATGCTGCAACCAGCCTGATGGTGGGCGATTCGCTTTCAGACATCGAGTTTGGCAAGCGGCTTGGGATGCGGACGGTGTTTCTCGATGGCGATCCAGAGCGGCAAAAGAAGGGCGCAGAGAAGGCTGCGGCGCTGGCCGATTTGCGTTTCCGGTCGCTCGCCGAAGCAGTCACTGCGCTTGTCCCAGATCGCCGAGACGGTCAGTAGGCGCGGAGAGAGCGGATGGCCTCGAGGATGGTGTCGGGCTGGGGCAGGATAGCTTCTTCAAGCACCGGCTGGTAGGCGACGAAGGTGTCCATGGAGCCGATCCGCCGCACGGGCGCATCAAGATCGTCGAAGAGCTCGTCGGCAATGCGGGCGGCGATTTCAGCGCCGTAACCCCAGCTCAGCATGTCTTCGTGGGCAACGATCACGCGGCTGGTTTTGCGCACGGACGTCGCGATGGCCTCCCAATCGTAGGGATTGAGCGTACGCAGATCGAGAATCTCGACGTCGATACTGTGCTCGCGATGCGCCTTTTCGGCAGCCTGCAGCGCGCGAGGCACGATGGCGCCATAGGTGACAAAGGTGATTTGGGTACCGGGACGCACGATCTTCGCCTTCCCAAACGGAATGGCGAAATCCGGACCTGGATATGCAGCGCGGCCGTAGGCTTCGCGGTAGAGCCGCTTGTGCTCGAAGAAAAGCACCGGATCGTCGCAGCGAATGGCGGTCCGCAGAAGGCCGTTGGCGTCGAGAGCGTTGGAGGGAAAGACCACGCGCAAACCCGGGATGTGAGTGAAGAGGCTCTCGCCTGACTGCGAGTGATAGATTGCACCGCCGGTGAGATAGCCGCCGATGGGCACGCGGATCACAACGGGCGCAGCCCATTCCCCATTTGAACGCCAGCGCATAAGGGCAAGCTCATTGCGGATCTGGTGCATCGCGGGCCAGATGTAGTCGAAGAACTGGATCTCGACAACCGGCTTCATGCCGCGTGTGCCGTAGCCGACAGCGCGGCCGACAATGTTGGCTTCGGCAAGCGGCGAATTGAAGACGCGTTCGGAACCGAAGGCCGCCTGCAGGCCGGCAGTCAGCTTGAAGACTCCGCCCTTGCCTTTTACCTCGCCCAGGGCGCAGTCGCGGCTAGCATCGGCTACATCTTCGCCGAAGACTACGATGCGCGGATCGCGGCGCATCTCATCGTGGAGGCTGGCGTTGATGAGCTCGGCCATGGTGCGCGCGGCATTTCCCTTGACACTGCCCGACTTACCGGGCGGCATAATCCCCTTCGCGGGCTCGGTCGCGATCGAGGAGCTTGTGGGGTCGTAGTCTTCTGAATACACGTGCCGCGGAATGCTCGCGACTGCCGGCAGGGGCGCAGCAAGCGCGCGCTCGGCCGCCTCGGCCACTTCGCGATCAATCTGCTGTTCGAGGGCGTTGATCTCATCGGCGCTGAGGATGCCTTCGCGCAGCAACCGCATCTGCATCTTGGCGATCGGATCGCGGAGGGCATCGGCTTCGCGCTCTGAGGCAGAGCGGTAGAGCTTGTCGTCGTCAGAGAGAGAGTGGGAATAGGGCCGGGTGCAGTGGCCGTGCACGAACGCAGGCCCGCGGCCGGCACGGCAATGGACGGCGGCTGCCTGAAAGGCACGCAACGAGGCTTCGGCGTCGGTTCCGTCTATCTCAGCAAAGTGAAAATTGGGAAAGTTGGCGACGAGCCGGGAGATGTTGCCGCCGGGCGTATTGACCTCGACAGGCACGCTGATGGCGTAACCGTTGTCTTCAATACAGAAGATGACAGGTAGCTTCTGGTTCGAGGCGGTGTTCAAAGCCTCCCAAAACTCACCCTGCGACGTGGAGCCTTCGCCCACGCAGGCTAGCGCGATTTCGTCGTCGTGAAACTCAATATCGTGAGCGGCTCGGTAATCCAGTGCCGAGGAATCCGTGCCGTTGGAAGATCCGGCGTTCGATGCGGGGCTAGTTGCCGTTTCGGGGTGACGACTGAAGAAGCGGCCGGCCTCTGCGCATCCCACGGCATGGAGTACCTGGGTCGTGGTCGACGAAGAGGTGCTGACGATATGCAGCGGACGGCTGCTCCAGTGGCTCGGCATCTGGCGCCCACCGCTGGCGGGGTCGGTGGCTGCACCCACCGCCTGCAGAAACATTTCTTCGGCCGAGACACCGAGGGCCAGGCAGAGGGCTCGATCCCGGTAATAGGGGAAGAACCAGTCGTACCCGGGACGGAGAGCCAGGCCCGCGCCGACTTGAAGGGCCTCGTGGCCGGCACCGGAAACCTGAAAAAAGATCTTTTGCTGGCGTTTAAGCAGGATCTCGCGATCATCGACACGGCGCGAGAGAAACATCAGGCGATAGATTTGAACCAGTTGCTGTGAAGTGAGCGGGCCAGAGTCGTGGTTGGTTGCCGGCACGCGTGCTGTGGACACCGCAAGTCCCATTCGGTTGACTCCCGAAAACTGTAACCCTGCCACCTAAATTGTAGCAACGGGCGCAAGCGACTTCAGTACCTCAGGAGACGGGGTACCAAGGCGCAGGAGCAGAAGCACTTTCGGGCCAATGTTTACCGGATCGGGGGCGGCACTGGGTCCCGAAAGGTAGGCCCGCCAACCAGAGAGATGCTCATTTTCTGCTTGACGTTTTTGGCCAGCCGTTCAATATCCGCAATTTTCCGGACCTGGATCGGGGTCAGTTCGTCCTCAGGGGTCGCCTCGATCTCCGAATTCAGCTCCTGAGCCAGTTTCAGGAGCTTGTCGGTATCGGAGACAATGTTCTTCTGGCGATCCGCGTTCATCGCGCGCAACTGTCGGGCCGCGAGAGAAGGCTCGGGTTCATCGGGCGTATCAAACGGGTGGCGCTGGCTCCATGGATTGTGGACGGGCTGCTGCCCGGCCGGCACGGCAGTTCCGGCTCCGCACAGAAGCAGAACAAACAGGCCGACCACAGTGCGTGCGGGACTCGAGTCTCGTTCCTGCCTGATCCTTGTGCGTGTCGCGTTCACAATACCCTCTCGATCGTGAGGGTGCACATCCAATGCAGCGTACCCTAATTGCTACCCATGGTGAGCTTCATCTTATCTTTCACGTTGTGGGCCAATCTCTCGATTTCGTCGGCTTTCCGAATCACATTGAGTGAGAGCATGTCCTTGTTGGTTTTGTCCACCTCGGCCTTGAGAGCCATGGCGAGTGTCAGCAACTTGGCGCTGTCGTCGGAGAGCTGTTTTTTGCGCTCGGCGTTGGCTGCATCAAAGTTCACTTGTTTTGCCTTATCGTCGCGCATCCGCATCTGGTCGTTTGCATCGGGGAGCCGATTGGCTGCGGGTATCAGGTAGGGCTTGTCGAGGTTGGGCGTCTGCTGCTGCTGGCCGGGCAGCGCAGAACCCATCAACAGCGCAGTGGCCGCCAGGGCACAGAGGCCACCCGCCAAAACAAAGCGACGACGGCCCGTTGGAAGCGTCTGGAACTGCGACGGGCTGGAAGGATGGTGTTCTGGACTACGCTGCATAGCAGGCCTCCCGGTTACTGCAATTGGATGTCATATGGGCGAGCCAGGGGCTGCGGCAGTTTCGGGCGGGAAAGACCCCCCGGTGCGCGCCTGCGCACAGTATAGATAGAAAAAGGAGATTGCATGCACCCAATTCTGATCGCTGCGCGAACCGGCTGGCTTGCCCAGGACCGGTTTATGGGGAAGGTGCTGGACGAATGGGCGAACGATACGCAGGAATTCGTCCGCAGCAAGCTGCCTCATCTCATCATGGTCGCGGTTATCGGCTTTGTTCTCAGCCGGTTGCTCAGCCTCATCACCGCGCGCATGATTCGCATTGCCGAAGCGCATGCGGCAAGCCGCGGCCGCGTGGCACAGGTGAAGACGCTGGCTGGCGTGATTCGCACGACGGGGTTGGCAATTATCGGTGCCATCGTGGGGTTGCAGTTTCTCGATGCGGTGGGCGTCAACCTGGCCCCGCTGCTGGCGTCTGCGGGCATCGCCGGCGTGGCCATCGGCCTAGCGGCGCAGAACATCGTGAAGGACATGCTGAACGGCGCACTGATCTTGATTGAAGACCAATTCAACGTGGGCGACGTGGTGACACTCGCCGGGCTCACCGGAACCGTGGAACTGATGACGCTACGCAAAACTACGGTGCGAGGGGGAGACGGAACGCTCTATGTGATTCCCAATTCGCAGATCACGACCGTGGCAAACCAGAGTGTGGACTTCTCCGTAGCGACGATCAACGTGAGCGTCGATTTCTCGGCGAATCCCGACAGAGTGCTGGACCTGTTGCGGAGCATCGCGATGGACATTCGCACCAGCAAGGAGTTTCGTGATGTGTTCGTGACCGATCCGCAGATCCTGGGTGTGGACTCAATGCGCGGGTCGCAGCTGATTTTCCCTGTGGTCTTCAAGACGAAGGCCACGCAGCAATATGCGCCAATGCGCGAATTTCAGAGGCGCGTGCGGATCGCGCTCGAAGAGAATCACCTGTTGCCCGGCGACCCGAACCGCGTTTTCAACTCGTTTATTGCGCGAGAGGGCGGCTCCCACGGAGTGGCTCCATTTGCCGCAGCCCCGCACGAATCTCCGCCTGCACGCGACCCCACGACGATCAAGCCCCAGGAGACGAATCCGTTCTCGGGGGAATCGAGCTAACGCACGAAGGAGCAGAGGTCAGTTAATGCCCGTGAAGCGCCTGCGCAAGCGCATCGGGATCGGTGATGGGAGGGAGGCAGGTACGGCCGGTGCAAACCAGTGCCCACGCCGGGGCTCCGGCGGGGGCAGGAACCTGCAGCAGCGTCTCGGCCAAAGCTTCGGGCAAGTTGCCGGCGACGAGTTGCGACTGCGCCAGGTGTACTACCGTTTTCTGCACGCCGAAGCCGGAGACCGCCGCGGCTTCGAGGCGATCCGCTTCGGCACCTTCGCCGACGATCACCACCTGCACTGGATCGAGAAGCAGCCGCGTGAGGGCAAGGCCATAGCTGCCGGCGTAGAGGCCGAAGTGCTCCACGATGCCGGCAAAAGCCTCCAGCGCGTCTTCAGCGATTTCGCGATAGCGCGCTTGGCCCGAGAGGGCTTCGAGACGCAACAAAGCAGCCGCCGCGGTCGGATTGCCCGCGGGAGTCGGGGCATCCTGCAGTGGTTTGCGCCGCGCCGTCAGCGCACCAAGGGGCGTGGTTCCCGGCTGCGGCTCCGCCGAGTCATAGAATGCCCCCGCCACAGGATCGTGGAAGCGCGCGATCATGGCATCGGCGATGTGGACGGCACCACTGTAAAAACGCATCTCTCCACCTGCCAGCCAGCCGTCGATGCAGGCATGGACGGTAAAGGCGTAGTCGTCGAGTGTGGCGGGCACGCGCTCGGCAGAAGCGTCACCATCCGGATAGGCGATGACGTGCTGCAGGGAGTCAGCTCCATCCCAGGCCTGGGCGAGCAACCGGGTGAGCGTGCGCAGGGCAAACTCGCGCGCGTCGTCAAGACGCAAAACGCGGGCGGCCTCAAGGAACGCGGTGACCGCCATGGCGTTCCAGCCGGTGTAGAGGGTGCGATCGATGAATGGCGTGGGGCGCGCCAGGCGCGTGCTGAGCAGCTTGCGACGCGACGAATCGATCAGCGCCTGCACATCGGGGGGCGAGCGCTTGGCCTCCACCGCCAGCTGATGGATCGTGTACCTGCGATGCAGGACGTTGCGCGCGGGATTGTGGTGCATGTCGCCAAGCTCGCCGATGTCCCAGTGGAGCGAGGCAATGTCAAGCTCCTCCCCGGTCAGCACGGAGCGCGCTTCCTCGAGGGTCCAGGTGAAGTAGTCCCCGTCATCGTCGAGGTTGATATCGGCATCCTGCGAGGCAAAAAAGCCGCCGTGCTCGCGGTCGGACATCACGATTTCGAGCCAGGTAACGATCTCCAAGGCCGTCTGCAGAAAGTCTTCGCGCACAAAGCTCTGAAACCCGTGTACGTAGTTGCGCAGAAGCTCGGTGTTGTCGTAGAGCATCTTCTCGAAGTGGGGAACGACCCAGCGCTCGTCGACGCTGTAGCGATGGAAGCCGCCGGCGATCTGGTCGTAGACGCCGCCGCGCGCCATTTTTTCGAGAGTGACGGTGAAGGCTTCGCGAGCCTCGGCACTACCGCGATTGACCGCAACCTGCAGGAGCAGGTCGAGCGCCGCGGGATGCGGAAATTTGGGCTGTGAGCCAAAGCCGCCGTTGCGGGGGTCGAACTGCGTGAAGGCAGATGCGGCGAGCTTGTCCGCGAGCGCAAGAGAAAGTTCGCCGGTGCGGCCTGAAAAGCTTTCGTTGTGCTCGATGGCGGCCATGACGCTGGCTGCAGATTCGAGCGCCTCTTCGCGGCGCTCGCGCCAGACCTGGGCCATGGTGAGCAGCACGCGTCCAAACCCCGGCCTGCCGTAGCGATCGTCGCGCGGAAAGTACGTGCCACCAAAATAGGGCCGGCCGTCGGGGGTGAGAAATGCGGTGAGTGGCCAACCACCCTGGCCTGAAATGGCCGAGACAGCGGCCTGATAGCGGGCATCGACGTCGGGCCGTTCGTCGCGATCCACTTTGACGGCCACGTAATGGTCGTTAATGATGCGCGCCAGCTCCGGGTCCTCGTAGGACTCGCGATCCATGACATGGCACCAGTGGCACCAGACGGCGCCAATGTCGAGCAGAATGGGCTTATCCTCCGCCTGGGCGCGGGCAAAGGCTGCATCGCCCCAGGCATGCCACTGGACGGGCTGGTGACGGGCCGACCGCAAGTAAGAGGAAGCTGCACTCTCAAGGGGGTTGGCGGCCCCGACAGGGGAAGCATTCTGGTGCATGGGCTGAGCATACATGGGGAGCTGAGGCCGCTGCCACCGTTCGGTATTCGGGCCGCGAGGTAGGAAGAAGAAAGAGTTGGAGTTAGGGACAACTCGATCGCGAATAGGTTGCATCCAACTGGAACGGCGTTAGTTGCAAAGAAACCCTTTTGGGGTGAGATTGCACTTCCCCCGCGGCGATTCTGAAAATCGTCGAGCGGCGGATGCAATTTCTCGCGCCGACCATAGTTTCGTTCCAGGCATGCTGGATCGTGCCCGTTGTGATTCGGAGCCCGAGCGGATGCAACAAAAGATCGCAAGAATTCCCGGGATTGAGATGAAACCGCCGGAACCAGCTTTCACGCAGCCAGATATGGCCGGGCTGGTTCGTTCGTTCGACTGGTCTTCGACGCCGCTGGGCGCGATCGAAGCATGGCCGGACGGATTGAAAAACACGGTGCGCATCCTGCTCACTTCGCGCTTCTCGATGTGGATGGCGTGGGGACCCCAGCTCACATTCCTCTACAACGATGCCTACGCGCGGACAACCCTGGAGAAGAAGCACCCCTGGGCGCTGGGCAAGCCTGCCGCGGAAGTGTGGAGCGAGATTTGGAAAGACATCGGTCCACGTATTCGCCGGGTGCTGGAGACCGGGCAGGCCTCGTGGGATGAGGCCTTGATGCTGATCTTGGAGCGAAGCGGCTATCCCGAGGAAACCTACCACACCTTCTCTTACAGTCCGCTGGAAGATCGCGATGGCAAGATCGCCGGCATGCTGTGCGTGGTCATGGAAGATACGGTACGCGTGATCGGCGAACGGCAGCTAGCGGCATTGAGTGCGCTTTCTGCGCAGCTCGGGCGAGCCATCACCAGGCAGGAAGTGTTTGCGGCCATTGAGCAAGGGCTGACGAACCAAAAGGACATGCCGTGTACCCTGACCTACCTGGCCGACGAGGATGGCGCGAGTCTCCAGCTGATGGCGCGGACAGGGATCGACGCGACGCACCCTGCGGCCGCGATCACGATCGAACTCGGGAAAGAGCCGGCAGCATGGCCGGTGCGCGAAGTTCTGGAAACGGGACGCGCCGTCACGGTCGAGAACTTGCTGGAGTTCTTTCCTGAGATTCCGGAAGGATGCTGGGACCGGCCGCCATCGCAGGCGCGGCTGATTCCGCTGGTGCGCCAAGGAAAAGAGAAACCGATTGGTGTGTTCATCGCCGGACTCAATCCCTACCGCGTGTTCGACTCGTTCTATGGAGAATTCCTCGATCTGGCGGCGGGCCAGATGGCGGCGAGCATTAACAATGCGCAAGCTTACGAAGACGAAAGAACGCGCGCAGAGAGCCTGGCAGAGCTGGATCGCGCGAAGACGACGTTCTTCAGCAACGTAAGCCACGAGCTGCGTACGCCGCTCACCCTGATTCTCGGTCCGATTGAAGATGCACTCGCCGCGCAGGAGCCGCCTTCGCTGACCACGGTGGAGATGCTGCAACGGAACACGCAGCGACTGCTGAAGCTGGTGAACGGGCTTCTCGACTTTGTGCGGATTGAGGCAGGACGTGTGCGCGCCTGCTACGAAGCGACGGACCTGTCGTTGCTCACTGCACATGTGGCAAGCGCCTTCCGTTCGGCGATCGAGAGAGCCGGCATCCAGCTGAAAGTAGATTGCTCACCGTTACCCGAGCCGGTCTATCTCGACCGTGAGATGTGGGAGAAGATCGAGCTGAATCTGCTGTCGAACGCGCTGAAGTCGACATTCGACGGAGAGATTCGTGTGACCGTTGCGGCCGTAGAGAGCGAGGCGCGCGTCACGATTGCGGATACAGGTACGGGCATTGCGCCGAAGGATCTGGAGCAGCTCTTTGAACGTTTCCAGAGGATTGAGGACGCGCGACGGCGCAGCCACGAGGGCAGCGGCATCGGACTGGCGCTGGTTCGCGAGCTGGTAGAGATGCATGGAGGAAGGATCGGCGTCGAGAGCGAGCTCGATCGCGGAACAACCTTCACCATTTCCCTTCCCTTCGGCACAG
This sequence comes from Occallatibacter sp., assembly GCA_036520995.1. GTDB lineage: Bacteria > Acidobacteriota > Terriglobia > Terriglobales > Acidobacteriaceae > Telmatobacter. The sequence continues at coordinate 96,726 of DATDIQ010000012.1, read as the reverse complement.
AGCACTTGCCGCCCGCGCAGGTGGTCTACGATGCGCGCAAGCCTCTTTCGCTGAAGAACTCCTCAGTGGCGTTTGTGCAGGAGGCGATGGGTTGGCTGCCACGTGCGGAAGGGTGGAAGGGGCTGCAAAAAGCCGCGCACGAGGATGGCGGTCTGTCGATCGAGGCCACGGCCGAAGACGCCGAACAGCGGCCGGTCATTTTGTTTGCGGACGATAACGCCGATATGCGGGCCTATGTGACCGATCTGCTCGGGTGGCGCTTCCGGGTCATCCAGGCGAACAACGGAGAAGCTGCGTTGGAAGAAGTTTCGCGGCTGCGCCCAGACCTGGTCCTCACCGACGTGATGATGCCGGACATGGACGGCTTTGCGTTGCTCGATGCGTTGCGCCAGAATCCGGAAACGCGAACGCTGCCGGTGATTTTGCTCTCGGCGCGCGCCGGTGAAGAGGCACGCATCGGCGGCCTGCAGGCGGGCGCCGATGACTACCTCACGAAGCCCTTTTCGGCGCGCGAGTTAGTGGCGCGCGTGGAAGCGCAACTGAAAATGGCGCGCCTGCGCAAGGAAGCGGCCGAGCAGGAAGCCGCTTTGACGCAAGAGATACAGCGCACGCGGCAGTTTGCCTGGGAGGCGCTCGAACATCTTCCTGACGCCTTCTGCACCTTCGATCGCGAGTTTCGAGTGACATATATGAATCGCGCGGCCACCGTGATCGCCGAACAATCGGGCAAAACGCACATCGGCGAGTCGCTCTGGGAGTTGTATCCCTCCCTGTTGGGAACGGAGGTTGAAACACACTTCCGCCGGGCGATGACTCAGCGAGTGCCGGTCGAGTTTGAGAAGTATTTTCAGGGTGCCAATGCAGAGGCCTGGTACAAATTCTTGATCTATCCGCAACCCGAGGACGGCATCATTCTCTATTTACGCGACACCACCAGTGCCCAGAGGACAGAACAGGCGCTGCGCGGTTCAGAACAGCTGGCCGCAGCGGGAAGGCTGGCGGCAAGCATCGCGCACGAGATCAACAACCCGCTCGAAGCAGTCACAAACCTTCTCTTCCTGGCCAAGATGGACGACACCGTGACAGGCAGTACGCGGAGCCTGCTGGAAGTCGCCGATCGCGAATTGCAAAGGCTTTCGCATATCGCGGCCCGAAGCCTGAAGTTCTATCGCCAGCGTACGGCGCCGGCGCTCACCTTACTCGAGGATCTGATCGAATCGGTGTTGTTTTTCAATGAGCCGGATGTGCGGGCGCGCCAGATTCAGATGGAACGGCGGCATCGCCAGGCGCGACCCGTGCTATGCCTGCCGGGCGAGATCCAGCAGGTGATGACGAACCTCGTGAGCAACGCCCTGGACGCGCTGCCGGCGAAAGGCCGTCTGATTGTGGCGGTGCGGCCTGCGCACGACGGCAACGGACGGGAGGGCTCAAGCGTGACGGTCGCCGACAGTGGCGCGGGCATGAGCCGGTCCACCCTCGATCACCTGTTCCATCCCTTCGTGACTACGAAGGGCGAGGCGGGCACCGGTCTTGGTCTCTGGGTATCCAAAGGAATCCTCGACAAACACCATGCGAAGATCCGGATCCGCAGCAAGCCAAGTGTGGGCACAGTGATCCGTCTGTTTCTGCCGCTGGACACAACGGTGCCGCTTGGAGCTGCGCAAGGCTGAAGGAGACCGCTGTCAGCTTTCAGGGGTCAGTGATCAACGGTTTCCCATGCTTTCGCCAGAACCTCCTTCAGATGCGTTCTAGTCTTTTGTTAGCTCGGAGCGAATGGCGGCGACCAGTTCGGGCGCGTCGGGCTCGGTATCGGGCGAGAAGCGCTTGACGACCTGGCCGGAACGGTTCACGAGAAATTTCTCGAAGTTCCAGAGAATCTCGGGCTCAGGGTTGGTCTCGATCCCGTAGCCGTGAAGTTTCTGCGCGAAGGGAACGTCGTTGACATTGACCGCCTTGGGTTGCGCGGCGATGAGTGCGGCGTAGAGCGGATGCTTGTCGGGCCCGACGACATTAATCTTGCTGAACATGGGAAACCTGACGCCAAAATTGCTGGTGCAGAAGGTCTGAATCTCGGTATCGGTGCCCGGTTCCTGACTTTTGAAGTTGTTGGCCGGGAAGCCGGCGATCACCAGGCCCTGGCCTTTGTACTGCTCGTAGAGAGTCTCGAGTCCCTCGTACTGCGGGGTGAGGCCGCACTTGGACGCGACGTTGACGACGAGCACGACCTTGCCCTTGAACTCAGCGAGCGAGGCCGGGTCGCCCGAAATCTTCTGCAGCGGGATGTCATAGATAGAAGCGGTCATGAATTCTCCTTTTGGGGTGGAATCGGAGACGAGATGGATGGAGGATGGAGGATCTGTCTCTTCCCTGGTTCTAGTTACCCCGGGGCTCAAACCCTCAAGCTTGTTCGGCCCAGTGTACGAGTTCACGCCCGTCTCCTCCAACCGTCTAGGTCAGGAGTTGGCGAGCGACTTTGATGTAAAGATCCACAGCGTCGAGAAGTTCCTTCCTGGCCAGTTTCTCAAAGGGAGTATGGGCCACGTGGATGGAGCCGGGCCCGAGCAGGAGCGGCTCACCCCAGTTGGATAGCTGCGGAATGTCGGTGGTGAACTTGGCGATCATGGTAGGCAGGCCATCGACCGCGCGCATGCGCACGAAGGGGATCTCGAGAGTGAAGTCAACCTCGGCGAGACCCTTGACTGTTTCCACCACGGCAGCGCGCACCGGCGCAGAATCGCTCACGAGGCGTATGAGAATCTGAGCTTCGGCCTTGTCGGCGATGACGTTGGGTGCGTGGCCCCCTTGAATCTGCCCGATATTGAGGGTGCTGGGGCCCACGTCTTCGGTGACCGGCAAGTCGAGCGCGAGCAAGCGCCCGAGCGCCTCCACCAGCATGTGCACCGCACTCTCGCCCAGTTCGGGATAAGCCGAATGCGCCATTTTGCCTGTCGAGCGCAGAACGACGCGCAAGGATCCTTTGGAGGCGAGGGCAAGACGATTGTCGGTGGGCTCGCCGTTGATGAGGAAGCGGCTGCCCCTGGGTGACTCATTGGCCACCTTGGCGCCGGCTGAGTCGCGTTCTTCGCCCGCCACAAACAGTAATCCAACCCGAAAGCCCGCTGCTCTCAGAGTCTCGGCTGCTGCGACCTGGGCGGCGAGAATTCCCTTGGCGTCACAAACGCCACGTCCATACATGAACTCACCGTCTTCCCGGAAAGGGAGGTAAGGCGGAACGGTGTCGAGATGCGTAGAGAAGACGAGATCGGGCGCGTGACCGACCGGCCCGGCATAGACATTCCAGCGTGCCTCGGTAAGGGCGCTTTCGGCAGGCTGGGGAACGGACGCCTTTTCCACATCCCAGCCGCGACGGCTGAGGAACGTTGAGAGGAAATCGCCTACGGCACCTTCGTGGTAAGTGGTGGATTCGATCTCGACTAATTCCCGGGTGAGCCGGATGGGATCAAGGGGCGGAAGAGCGGACATGTTGCTGCCAGAATACCTGATGGATATCCGGTCAATGGTGCGGGTACAATGGTGCGTGGAATGATCTTTACTTCCGCGCCCGTGGCCGCAGTGCTGTCAACCGGGAAGTCGACGGTCCGAAGTGTGGATCTTGCCGGCCCAGCAGGGAAGCTGGAGGCGATTCTCAACGAAGGATCTCCCGAGGCACCGTTTGCCGCACTGGTTTGTCATCCTCACCCCAAGGGCGGGGGCACCCTGCACAATAAAGTGGTCTACCACGCCATGAAGGTACTGAACGCGCCGGAGTTTGGGCTTAGGTGGCCTGTGCTGCGATTCAACTTTCGGGGCACGGGGCGGAGCGAAGGCAAGCACGATGGAAGCGCAGAAGTGGGCGATGTGCTTGCAGCTTTCGATTGGCTTGAAGACGCATTCAGGCGGCCTTTGGTTGCGGTAGGCTTCAGCTTCGGCGCGGTCATGGTATTGCATGCGTGCAGCGCGCAGGGAGTCAGCCGGACCGTGCGTGCGGTGGCGGCCCTGGGACTACCCATCCGCATCGATGGCCGACAATCCGACTACTCCTTTCTTACGCATTGTTCTCTTCCGAAATTGTTCCTCAGTGGCGCGCGCGATGAGTTTGCTGCAGCCGCGGATTTGCGATGTGTGGCCGCCACCACGGCCGAACCCAAAAAGTTGGTGCTCCTACCCGGCGCCGATCACTTTTTTGCCGGCCAGCTCGAGGCGATGCAGAACGAACTCGCCCGATGGCTCAAGGAGTGCGCGCCATGACGCCCGTGAGCGACACTGCTCTCGATTCGCTGCATGCAGAATCCGCTGAAATCTTCACAGGAGCCTTGGAAGCCTGTAACATCGAGTCGGCTTTCGACAGGCGCCTTCGCTTTGAGCGCAATGCGCTGCAGCGCCTGATTCCCGACGGCAGCGGCCCCGAAATGATCAACTTGCGCCAGTACAAGCGCATCTTCGTGATCGCGCTCGGCAAGGCGGCAGGTCCGATGCTCGAAGTGCTGCTGGATCGCCTGCCGCGTCGCCAGGGGGTGCGGGGAATCTGTTGCTCGAAGTATCTGCCGAAGAGACGCAACTGGCGATTCCGCTATTTCGAGGGCGGCCATCCGCTGCCGAACGAGGAGTCGTTTGCGGCCGCGCGCGCCACGCTGGCGATGCTGAAGAAGGCGAAAAAAGACACGCTGATCTTCTTCCTGATCTCAGGAGGCGGATCGGCAATGTTCGATCTGCCGCTCGATCCTCAAATCAGCCTCGACGATACCATGGCCTTTCACCAGGCTCTGCTCGCCTCTGGCGCGCCGATCAACGAAGTGAACACCCTGCGCAAGCACTTCTCTGCCGTGAAGGGTGGACGGCTGGCGATTGCGGCGCCGGAAGCGATGAAGATCTCGCTGCTGCTGCCGGACGTACCATTGCGCACGCTGGACGCGCTGTCATCGGGGCCCACGTCGCCGGATCACTCGACAGTCGGCGATGTACATGGCATTCTGGAGAAATACAGCCTGGCAGGCAAGCTGCCGCCTTCAGTGCAGCGATTTTTTGAGCGCGGCGATCTGCCCGAATCGCCCGGTAACAAGGGATGGCGACAAACGCTGCAGTCTAAACTGCCGCGGCTGGGAGTAAACGCGCGCACGTTTACCGGAGCCGCAGCCATGTCGGGCGAGGATGAAGCCTTTCGCGATTCGGTTTTCGAAGTGTTGCTCTCGAGCCATGATCTGGTGGAGTGTGCGCGTTTGCTGGCCGAGAAGGCGAGTTTTGTCGTGGCGGTGGACAACTCCTGCGACGACTGGGATTATGCGGAGGCAGCGCGTTATCTGCTGGCACGCTTTCATGAGCTGCGCGGAGCACAGAAGCGCTTCTGTCTGATCTCTGTGGGCGAGGTGACGGTAACGATGAACCGTACTCCTGGAGCCGGCGGACGGAATCAACAGTTTGCCCTGCAATGTGCGCTGGAGCTGGCGCAACACCCACAGGAACTGATCACGGTGCTGAGCGCAGGATCGGACGGAATCGACGGCAACACGCAGAGTGCCGGGGCCGTTGCCGATCCAACCACAGTGGAACGCGCACGGGCTTTCGGATTTAATCCGGAGGATTCATTGCGGACTTTTAATGCGTGCCCGTTGTTTACGGCGCTGGGCGACGCGATCGTGACTGGGCCGACCGGCCAGAATTTACGCGACCTGCGCCTGTTGATGTCGGATAGTCCATAGAGGGCGATTGTTTCAGGCAAGACGGCGGCCTTCCTGCGGAAGGATGACGGATTCATGGTATCGCGGGATCGGGTGTCGATGCGGTACAGTTGCTTTCATTTCAGTTTTAGGATTGGCTCGTGGCAAGAAGAGCATCGCGGAAGTCCGTAGACAAGACGCCGGATATACGCGCCGTGGCCGCACTGGCCAAGGTTTCGATCGCGACTGTTTCCCGCACCATTAATGGATCGCCGGTTGTCAGCGAACGCCTTTCGAAGAGGGTCTGGCAGGCGATCGAGCAGTTGAACTACTTTCCGAACACGCATGCGCGGAGCCTGGTTTCGGGCCGCAGCCGCATCCTGGGAATCATCGTCGAGAACATCACCAATCCGTTTTTCCCGGAGCTGATCCAGTGCTTCGAGGAGATCGCGGTGGCCCATGGCTACGAGATTCTGGTCAGCTCGTCGAACAGCGATCCGGCAGTGCTGACTACCTGCGTGCGGCGCATGATCGAGCGCAAAGTGGAAGGCGTGGCGATGCTGACCTTCGGCGAAGAAGAGCCGGTGCTCGACCAGCTTGCTTTTCATGAAATTCCATTGGTACTTGCTGAGTTTCGGCTGGAGAATCCGCGGGTCAGCACGATCCTGCTGGACTACTCCACGGGGATCCGGGCCGCGGTGGAGCACCTGGCTGAACTGGGACACCGCGGGATCGCTTTTCTAGCCGGCCCGCACAAGATTCACTCGGCGCTGACCCGCGAAGACAATTTCCGCTCCGCGATGGACGCGGCTGGACTGCCGATCCAGAAGAAGTGGGTGATCGAGTGCGACCACACCCTGAAGGGCGGCGTGGCCGGATTCGATCGGCTGCAGGCGCTGTCGTCGCGGCCTACCGCAATTCTCTGCTCGAACGACATGACGGCGATCGGCGTTCTGCGCGCAGCGTACCACCGAGGGCTGCGCGTGCCCCACGATCTTTCGGTCGTCGGCTTGGACGACATTGACTTCGCGGAGTTCACGCTGCCTCCGTTGACGACCATCCGGCTCTCGCGCGGCGACCTGGCACGGGCAGCGTTCGAAGCTCTTCGCCAGCAGGCAGAAGAAGCCTCAAATCCAAAGATGCAGCGCGAATTCCTGGTGTCGACGAGCCTTGTCTTGCGCGGCTCGACGGCTGCTCCCGCGCCCGAAAACGTCGCGGTGGAGCGGCCGGTCGAAGCGGCGTCTTAACAGGGCGTCCGAATCTCACTCGAGGTGCCGCCAGCCGCGGGAATATAGCACTTCAGCGTATAGTCCATGACCATGCGGTCGGCGTTAAACCGCCAGCCCAGAGTGCGGATTGTTCGCTTCATGCGTTTGATCCAGCCGCGGGGCAGGCCGTCGCGATCGCGCTGGTAGAAAAGCGGAATCACTTCATCGTGCAGGACGCGGTAGAGATCTTCGCCGTCGCGGCTGTCGTGTACATCCATCTTGGAATGGGTACGACCCCCACCGATTGCGAAGCCATTGAGGCCATCGTAGGCCTCGGCCCACCACCCGTCGAGCACCGAGAGATTCAGTCCGCCATTGAGCACGACTTTCTGGCCGCTGGTGCCGGAGGCTTCAAGCGGGCGGCGAGGATTGTTGAGCCAGACGTCGACCCCCTGGACCAGGAAACGACCGACGTTGATGTCGTAGTCCTCGACAAAGACGAATCTGTCGGCGAAGCCGGCGCTGCGCATCATCTCGGCAATCTGCTGCAGAACCTTCTTTCCGGGTTCGTCGTGCGGGTGGGCCTTGCCGGCAAAGACAAACTGCACAGGACGCTTGGGATCGTTGACCATGGAGGCCAGCCGCTCGATGTCGGCAAGAATGAGGTTGGCGCGCTTGTAGGTGGCAAAGCGGCGCGCGAAGCCGATGGTGAGAGCGTCGGGCGAGAGCAATTTTCCGAGCCGCTGCAGTGCCTCCTGCGTCTCGTTGCGACGTTCGGCCTGTTCGCAAGCGCGGCGGCGGGCGAACTCGATTAACTGCGATTTGAGAGCGAGATGCGTCTCCCACAGTTCGCCGTCGTCGACCGCCTCGATGCCTTCCCAGGTGCGCGCAGCGCTGCTCTTGTTTTGCCAACCGACGCCGAGGTGGCGATCGTAGAGGCGGCACATCTGCGGCGCAAGCCACGAGGGCACGTGGACACCGTTGGTGATGTGGCCGATGGGCACAGAGTCTTGCGGCTTTTCGGGGTAGAGCGGCCACCACATGGCGCGTGAGACCTCGCCATGCAAGGAGGAGACGGCATTGGCGCGGCGCGATAGCTTGAGGCCAACCACGGTCATGCAGAACTGCTCCTGGGAATCATTGGCACTGACGCGGCCGAAGCCCATGAGGTTGTCAGACGAGACGCCGAGCTGGTCACGCAACGGGCCGAGGTGTTCTTCGATGAGGTCGGGATGGAAACGGTCGTGCCCTGCGGGAACCGGCGTGTGGGTGGTGAAGATCACTTCGCGGGGAATCTGGTTGGCGGCCGTGACGAAATCCATGCCCTCTTCTTCCATGCGCGAGCGGACGGCTTCGAGCACGGCAAAGGCGCTATGGCCTTCGTTGAGATGCAGAACGCCGGGCACGATGCCCATCGCTTTGAGCGCGCGGAAGCCGCCAACGCCGAGCAGGAGTTCCTGGCGAATGCGGGTGCGCGCGTCTCCGCCATAGAGGCGCGACGTGAGCTCACGATCTTCAGGGGCGTTGCCCTCGACGTTGGAATCGACGAGAAGAAGATCGCAGCGCCCGACTTTGACCTGCCACACCCTGGCACGGATAGAGCCGCCGCGCGTCTGGATTTCGACAACAACGGGCTCGCCGTTTTCGCCGATGGCCGGCTGCATGGGACATTGATTGACGTCAGTCTGGAGATACTCTTCGTGCTGCCATCCGTTCTTATCGAGGCGCTGCAGAAAATAGCCTTGGCCATAGAAAAGGCCGATGCCGATGAGCGGAATGCCGAGATCGGAGGCGCTCTTGATGTGATCGCCTGCCAGAACGCCGAGCCCGCCGGAGTAGATGGGGAGTGATTCGTGCAGTCCAAACTCAGCGGAAAAGTAAGCGACCGGCCGCGTGCGCAGGACGCCCGCATGTTCTGCACCCCACGTCGAGTCAGCGTTGAGGTACTCCTGCTGACGGCGGAAGACGTAGTTGATGCGGCTGTGGAGGGAGAGTTCCGTGGCGCGGCGCTCGATCTCGGCCAGGGGCAGCTCATTGAGGAGCGCGATGGGGTTCTGGTTCAGCTCGCGCCAGCGGGTCGGGTTCAGATCGCGAAAGAGCGCGACGCATTCGTCATCCCAGCACCAGGAGAGATTGCGCGCCAGCGTCCAGAGACGCTCCTGCGCCGGGGCGATGAAGCGGTCGAGAGTGCGGGCTTCGCTAACCACGGGTGCGACCTCGCCGGCGGTGTCTCCGAGCATGCGAATCTCTTCATCGCGAAAGACGCGGACCTCACGGGTTTGAACGATGAGGACGCCCTGCAGGATGCCGCGATCAATGATGGGAACACCGAGGAAGGAGCGGTACTCCTCTTCTCCGGATTCCGCGAAATATTTAAAGCGGGGATGATTGCGCGCGTCACTCACGGCAACTGGCATTACCTGCTCAGCGACCAGGCCGGCAAGGCCTTCGTGCAGGGGCATCCGCAGTGTTCCGATGCAACGCGGGTGCAGGCCAACGGTTGCCGCCAGAACGAGGTTAGAGCGGTCCGGTTCCAAAAGATAGGCAGAGCAAACGTCTGTGCGGAAGCGCGCTGCGATCAGCGCCACGACGTTCATGAGAGTGTCGGCGGGCTTTGCGGAATCCTGTGTCAGCGTGGTGATCTCCTCCAGTGTCAAGACACGGCTGTCTTCAGTTGCTTCGTAGAACTGAGTCATATGCATTCCCTCGCATTGCGATCGAGTTTTCGAATTCGAGGCCTGACATCGGTCCAAGGCTCAGAAGAGGATACGGAGCCGCTGCCGGTAAAGGGACCGGAAAAAACGTTGCAGATTGTCGTTCGAATGGGCTGGCGAAACTTCTGTTGTGACTTTCAGATTGATTTCGACAATACATCATGAAGCCCTGAGGGGCGAGTCAATTCTGCTGGGTTTATAGAGGCGATTCTTCCATTCTGGCGGCGCGGCGGCGCCGGCCGCTGAGCAGGTAGATGGCGGCGCGCAACTCAAGAAGAGGATCGGCGGAAGGCTCGATGCCGTCGACGCGCGGAATGGGATCATAGATGATCTGCTTCTGTCGCAAAAGGTTCTCGGGCATCGGGGCATCGAGATCGAGCGTGCCCAAGGGGAAGAGCTCGCGTGTCTCGGGCCAGTGGACGGTTGCGTCATCGACTACGTCGCCCGGCTCGGCGAGCTGAACCAGAATGCGAAACTGCACGGGGGCGCGCTGGACCCGCTGGATGATCTCTTCGAAGTGGTAGTCGGGTGCAAGGTGCGCGACGGCCTCATCGCTCAGGTAGTCATTTCCTTGCTCCGGGAGGATGCGATAGCGGCCGAAGCGGGTTTTACCCGCGGCATTGGTGAAGGCATAGGACGTAACGCCATAGTAGGTGTCGCGGGCGAAGCTCGAAGGGAATGGCTTGGGCACCTGGACAAAAGCGAGCGCGGCGGGATGTTTGGCCAGAAACTTTTCGATGGGTTTGGGCGATTGCACGGTGGCGCCGCTGGCAGCTGCGGCGCGCAGGAACTCGAGGAATTGGGAGCCGTCGCGCGTGGGAAAACCGTCGGTCGAGTGGCTAACGATGTCGGTGTGAGCGTGCTCGCCAAGATTGAAGCGTATCGCGAATCCGCGCGGATTCGCCTCTGGAGTGCTGTCAGGAATCATGGGCAGGCCCGTGGAGTTCGAAAAGCGCGCCGTGACCGGCGTAGACTCGCGGGTGATATGCGGAGCACGGGTAAGCGCGTCGGCGCCTGCTGCCGGCGTGAAGGTTCCATTCAGCAGCAGGCCCTTGGCATGCGCGGCTCGGAATCCGGGATGATAGCCGAAGAGCTGGTCGAATTGGGCCAGCAGCTGGTCTGCGAGGGCAACGACACGTTCGTCCTGGGGGAGAGGCATGGGGGAGCACTCCTCAATGCTTGCAGTGTAACGGACGGTGCACGGCAAAAGAACCCGTTTTTCCTCTACGCCTGGAGGCCGCATCTCATTGCGAGACGAGACTTGCAGTGCGCATTGCGGCCACTTCGGCGTGAGTGGCCTCCGCTGCGGTGCGACTGTCCAGATAGATCTTCGCCGCCCCGAAGCGGAGTTCGGCAGTGAATTCCGGGGCGCGGAGCACCTTCCAGAGATGGGGTAAAAACTCTTCATCGCCAAACCAGCAGAGATCGCGCTCCTGGGCGCCGTTGGAGAGCCGATAGCGTATAGCCGCTGGGGTAATGGGGACTCGGGCTAGGACAGCAGGCTCGAAGAGTCGCGGGTGAAAGCGCATTACGGTACTTCCGTCGGAACTGGTGCCTTCAGGAAACAGAAGGATTGGGACAGGAAGGGCGAGGCGCTCGGCCATCGCGGATGCGACTTTTTCGGCGCTTGCCCGGCTGGCACGATCAATGAACAGGGTGCCACCGAGACACGCAGCTCGACCAAAATAGGGCCAGCGCCGGACTTCGGCCTTGGCGACGAAGAAACACGGCATCGCCGCGGAGAGGAGCGCGATATCGAGATAGCTGAGGTGATTGGCGACGACAAGACCCTCGCGCGGCGCATCGCCTTCGACACGGTACTGAATGCTGAGGCTAGACAAGACGGGTCGGCAGGCATCCTGGAGCCAACGCGCGCGCTGCGGCAGGCCGAGCGGGCCGCGCAGACGAATCAAACCGTAGCGCAGGAAACAACCAGCCAGGGCCAACGCCAGCGCCGCAGCGCGCCAGCCGACACGCAGAATCACGATGAGAGCGGAGCGAAGAAGCGATTTCGCGCCGAAGGCGAAAGGATCTTGAGATCGAGCAGAGTAAGGAAGTCAATGGTGCCGAACTCGCGGTCCCACGCCGGCGGAGCGCAGATGCGCGCGCCGATGGCGAGATAGGTGCGGAGCAACCGAGGGACTTTGGGGAGCGAGGGCAACGCCGATGCCGAGTCACTGGGCACCGGATGTGCGGCTGTGCCCTGCTGCTCGATCGGGCAGGCATAGGCGGCGGTCGGCTCGGTGGCAAACTCGGGCGTGACACGGAAACACTCGAGCTGACGATACATCTGCGAGCCTTCGCACGGGTCTTGCGAGTTGAGCGAGGAACAACCGACTAGATAGCGCAGCCCCATGTCGGTAGCATACTGCGCGATGCCGCGCCAGAGCAGCGTGAGAACTTCAGGGGTGCGATGCTCACGATCGATGGAGGCGCGGCCTAACTCGAGAATGCCGCTGCGCAATGGTTCATAGGGAGCAAAGTGAAATTCCTGCTCAGAGTAATAACCATAGTGGCGCGCGGCGGTTTCTCCCGATTGCATCCGGTAAGTTCCGACGATGCGGCGAGTCTGTTTTTCTTCAACGAGCAGGTGTTCGCAGAATAAATCGAACTTATCGGTATCGAGTCCGGTTTCATAAGAGCTTTCGAGCCCTTCGCCCATTTCAATATTGAAGACTTTGAAGCGAAGTCGGCAAGCAGCGTCTCGATCTTCGAGGGTTTGCGCAAGACGGAGGCGGTACTTCCCCACCTCGGCGTGGACACGAGGCTTCGCCGAAGTAGTCGGGAGAGGAGAAAGCAGGGTTGTCTCGGAGATTTCCACCGCGTGGGTGGAACCAAGTGATTGGACGAACGGAACTCTCTGCCCATCGTGCGAAATCACGGGAGTAGTATCCGTCGGGAATTGTAAGAGGATGGTGAAGGGGTTGCAAATCCGCGGCAAAAACTTCGTTCAGGCTGTAACTCGATTGTAACAAAAAGACCCTCCGTAGAGGAGGGTCGCGAGTTATAGCAACTTAGTGAGAGTTAGCGGGATCCACCCGCGATGGATGGAATGACAAGGACCTCGTCACCTTCTTTAAAGCAGTATTTCTCGTTCCCGAGGAAGCGGATATCTTCTTCGTTCACATAGAAGTTGATAAAGCGGCGAATCTGACCGTCTTCACCGCGCAGGTGCTGACGCAAGGCCGGAAAGCGGCCCTCGATGTCGGTGACCAACTCGGGCAGGTTCGCTGCCGTGCTGGAGATTTCGCGCACATTGTTGGTGTGCTTTTGGAATGCATTGGGCAACAGGACTTTCACGGACATTGTTCTTACCTTTCCGCCAGCGCGAGACCGCTGGATGCGCGCTCGTCGACAAAATTCTCGAAGTCGGTGAGACGCGGACGAATAGCTTGGCTCTGATCGTAGGCGCCGGTGAGGACGTCGGTCGTCTTGAGGCCATTGCCGGTGATGCAGGTGACGGTGAGTTCGTTAGGCTGAATGCGGCCGTGCGCATAGAGCCGCGCTGTAACGGCCGTGGTGACGCCGCCGGCAGTTTCGGTGAAGATGCCTTCGGTTTCGGCGAGCTCCTGGATCGCCGAGACGATCTCGACGTCGGAAACGTCTTCGGCCCAGCCGCCCGACTTGCGAATGGCGCGCGCCGCGTAGAGGCCGTCGGCCGGGTTGCCGATGGCCAGCGAGCGGGCGATGGTGTTGGGGCGCTGCGGCTCAACAACTTCGGTGTTGTTCTTGACGGCCCTGGCGATGGGCGAGCATCCGGTGGCCTGCGCGCCAAAGAACTTGACTGGTTTGTCTTCGACCAGGCCCAAAGCAATGAGCTCGTCAAACGCCTTGCGGATCTTGGTGATGAGCGAGCCACCGGCCATGGGGCAGACGATGTTGTCGGGGAGTCGCCAGCCGAGCTGCTCGGCAATCTCGAAGCCGACGGTTTTCGATCCCTCGGCATAGTAGGGGCGCAGGTTCACGTTCACGAAGCCCCAGTTGTAGCGATCGGCGATCTGCGAGCAAAGACGATTGACGTGGTCGTAGTTGCCGTCGACGCGCACGAGCGTGGCGCCGTAGATCTGGGTGTTGAGAATCTTGGCGGCTTCGAGGTCCGCGGGGACAAGGATGTAGGTCTTCAAGCCCAGGCGCGCCGCATGGGCAGCGACGGCGTTGGCCAGGTTGCCGGTTGAAGAGCAACCAACCGTGTCGAAGCCGAAAGCCTGCGCGTTGGCCAGGGCAACGGCGACCACGCGATCTTTAAAGCTCAGCGTGGGCATGCAGACGGCATCGTTTTTGATGTAGAGATTCGTGGCGCCGATGTGCTTGCCGAGCCGCGGCGCCTCCACGAGCGGCGTAAGGCCGGAGGGCGTCTGCGGGATGTAGCTGTCGGCAACCGGAAGGAGCGCGCGATAGCGCCACATGTTCAGCGGGCCCTGGGCAATTGCGTCCTTCGTGAAGCGGGTCCGAGCGTAGTCGAGGTCGAACGACACCTCAAGCGGAGAGAAGCACTCATCGCAGATTGAAAGCGGCTGCACCCCATAGGTCTTGCCGCATTCTTTACATCGCAACACGTAGGCAGTCGTCACAGGTCCCCCGCATATACGCGAGCGACTCAAGGTATACGAGCGCGTGACTGGCTCAGTGAAGAGCGAACGTGAAATGATTCGAAGTACTGTGCGAGCCGCCTCTGCCAAGAGTGCTGAAGCGACCCCCGAATCTCATGTTCCCCGTTTCCGGGCAAGAGTTGACACCATACTCCCGTTTTGCGCGGGCAGGTTGTCGTGGCGTCACAGGGCTCGTCCCTCAGCCACTCTGCATGAAACTCAGGCTTGCCCTTTGGGGGCAAACTTGAATGTATTTCTTTTATCACAGCTAGGCGTGCGACGCAAGCGGCGCTTCAGCGAATGGGGTCCCGGGGCGGGTCAATGGTCACAAGAGGCCATTGGATTCATTGGTTCAAGGCTTGGAAGGCGATTGAACTCGCGCAGAGCTACTGGCCAACCGGGTGGATCCAGATGGCGTTGCCGCCACCGGAAACCATATGGTTGTCGAGCACAGTCTCGCGAGTGACCGGCCGCCGGGTAAAGGTGGTATGCGTTGCTTCCGCGCCGGCGTCCGGCGCATCTGCGTAAATCTCGGCCGCATAATTGCCGTCGCCAAGAAAGCTGAGCGGAACCTTCGCGTCACGGGCATCCCGGTTGGTGATGGAGCCGACGTACCAGTCGCGGCCGCTCCGTCGGGCGACGGTGATGAACTCGCGCGGGGCGCCGTCGAGAACGCGCACCTCATCCCACGTGGTGGGCACCTGACGAATGAACTCGAAGTCGTGCTGGCCCTGGTAATGCTCCGGGTAGTCGGAGACCATCATGAGCGGGCTCTCTAGCACCACGTAGAGTGCGAGCTCGTGAGCCCGGGTGTTGGGGGTCATCGGTTCCTTGTCGCGCGCGACGAACTGTTCGCGGGTCACGTTGCCGAAGGCGCCAGGTGTGTAGTCGAGGGGGCCGGCCAGCATGCGCGTAAAGGGCAGCGTGGTGTTATGCAGTGGTGTGGTGCGCGCGGACCACTTGAGGTACTCCTTGCCCATTACGCCTTCGCGGGTCACGAGGTTGGGCCAGGTGCGTCGCAGGCCGTCGGGCTTGAAGGCGCCATGAAAGTCGATCATGAGGTGGTGCTGCGCGGCCAATTCGACGACATGGCGATACCATGCGACCATCTGCTGATCGTCGCGGTTCATGAAGTCAATTTTGACACCCGCGATGCCCCACTGTTCAAAGAGCGGGAACGCCTGGTCCATGTACTTGTCGACGGATGTCCAGTGGGACCAGAGCCAGAGTCGCACGTTCTTCTCTTTGGCGTAACGAAGCAATTCGGGCATGTCGATTTCGGGCGTAACACGGGTGATGTCGGCGACGGCCGCATAGTCATTGGGGCCTTTGCGATTGGCGAGCGCCCAGCCGGCGTCAATGAGCATGTAAGGAAATCCCGATGCTGAAGCGAAGTCGATGTAGTGCTTCATGGTCGCCGTGTTCATACCGGTCTTGAAGCTGACGCTGGGCGCAGCCTCGCCCGACCACCAATCCCAGGCCGACTTGCCAGCGCGAATCCACGACGTATCGGCGATTTTGGAAGGCGAATTGAGATTGAGAATAATGTTCGATTCGATGAGGCGACCGGGCTGATCGCCGATCATGAGCACGCGCCAGGGCGTTGTGAAAGGCGCATCGGTTTCGACTGCGATCGCAGCATTGTCGACCCGCGGCGAAAGTTCTGCGTGGAGCGCGAAGGGCTCCTTGTCTTTGCGCAGATACATGCCCGCGTAGTTATCGATGTCGGCCTCGGTGACGGCGACCCAACCGACCCCGGGAACGTCGCCCAGCAAAGGCAAACCGATGAGCCAATCGGGATGCAGGCCGCTCGCCTGACGGATCTGATACTCATCCTCGTAGGGGGTCTGAAATCCGTCGAGAATCAGGGGATAGAGCGTTGCATCTTTGTTGTAGCGGAATTGGGTGAGCTCGTGCTCGATGCGCACCTGATGCAGGTCGGCTTGCGCGGGGACGAGATAGCGGAACGCAATGCCATCGTCGTAGGCGCGAATCTCGAGCGAAAGTTTGCGCCCGGAATCGTCGGTCAGGTCGACGTGGGCCGAGCTGTATTGATCGCGAACGCTGCGGCTCTTGCCGACTGGGATGGTGTAGGTTTCGTCGTGCTGCCCGGTTCCGACGGTCACTAGCTTCATGCCGGGGCCGAGCGCAGGCTGGCCTTCGACCTTGAGGCCAAGCACGGATTCGTCCATGAGCCACTTGCCATGGAAGTCGACCGCATAGCGCAGGTCGTTACTCGCCGAGTCCATCGCGTGCGTATGCGGCGCATCGGAGAGGATGAAGACAATCTGGCCATCGGGCGAGGCGACACGAAGGCGCGTGTCCGAACTCTGCGCGGATAGAACGCAGACCAGGAGAATCATCAGAGCGATCAGCAAAGCGCAGCGGCGGAACATTGCTTCTCCCTAAAAACGTCAGTTGGTGTAGATGCGGACATAGTCAACCAGCATTTCAGACGGGAACGGTGTAGCAGCGTTGGGCGGGCCAGGCCAGTCGCCGCCAATCGCGAGATTGAACAGAATAAAGCTGCCTTGGTCGGCATCGAAGGGCCACGCAGCCCCGCTCAACCCGGTCATGTTCACGGTGGTGTAGGTGACATACGCGTGCGCGGGGTCGTCAACATAGTAGGCAACGCTTCCCTTCTTCCAGATCATGCCGTAGGTGTGCCATTGCGCGGCGGTCTGGCCAGTGGGAAGGTTGAAGACCGTGCCGAGGCCGGTGTCGCCCGTGAAGCCTGGGCCATGAATCGAGCCTTCGTTCCAGTCGGGCGCTTTGGCTGCGTTGACGCGCTCCAGAACATCCATTTCGCCGCAGGCTGGCCAGTCCACCGTCGTGATGTTGTTGCCGAGGAGCCATGCGGCAGGCCAGAGTCCCTGGGCCTCCGGCACGAGCGCGCGGAATTCGATGCGGCCATATTGAAAGCTGAAGAGCCCTTGCGATTTAAGACGCGCTGAGGTGTACACGCCGGGCGACGTTTGTTGTGCAGCGATGTGCAAATAGCCATCCGTCCCGACGTAGGCGCTCGGATTTGCCGTAGAGCATGGCGCCGCGTTGGATCCCCACGCGCAGTACGTTTCAAGCTCGTGATTGCCGAAGCCGCCGTTGCCCGTGTCATAGTCCCAGGTCTTTGGGTCGGGGGCTGCGTTGGCGCCGGTGGGGTTGTTGAATTCATCGGACCAGACGAGCGCGCCCGATGCAATGTTGGGCGAGAAGGCGAAATCGTTCACGTGGCTGGATACACCGCCCGCAACCGCGATCGCGCTGACGGCGAGTTTGGAGGCAATTAGAAACGGCGCCTCGTAAACCAGCGAGGCGGTTGTGGGGGTGGTTCCGTCGGTTGTGTAGTAGATAGTGGCGCCCGCCGTGGAACTCTGCAGGCGAAGAATCGCAGCGCCATTCCGCGCGTTGGCAGTGAAGAAAGAGGGCGGCGCAGGCTGAGCGCTGGGAGCAGGAGACGATGGCGGTGCGGTTCTGCCGCCCGCACACGCGCACAACAAGAAACCCGCCAACGCAATTGCCGCAAGCATTCGTATCCCCGCTTTCCTTTCGGATTTCGTGGCGTATGCACGCGACGGACACAAGCGCATCCGCGCGTCGCCGTCCATCTAAACACCTGCGGTGCAACGCGTCAACGACCCCTGTGGTGGGCCGACGGGTTGCGGGATCGATGCCTATGCGGTCTAAGGAAGAGCGGCAGGTGGAGCAATACTCGATTGCGCAGCCTGGATTAGGCCGCGGAAACGGGATCGTAGTTCAGATTGGGAGCGAGCCAGCGCTCGACTTCTGCGACGGTCATGCTTTTGCGCTGATGGTAGTCCGCCACCTGGTCGCGATCGATCTTGCCAAGCGAGAAGTAGCGCGATTCCGGATGCGCAAAGTAAAAGCCACTGACGCTCGAACCGGGCCACATGGCAAAGGACTCGGTGAGTTGAATGCCGGTTTTCGCTTCAACGTCGAGCAGGCGCCAGGCAATGCCTTTCTCGGTGTGGTCGGGACATGCTGGATAGCCGGGCGCAGGACGCACCCCGCGGTATTTCTCGTGAATCAGGTCGTCCGTGCTCAGGCGCTCGTCGCGGCCATAGCCCCACTCGTCGCGAACCCGTTTGTGGAGGCACTCCGCGAATGCTTCGGCGAGACGGTCGGCCAGAGCCTCGGCCATGATGGCGTTGTAATCGTCATGGGCGGCGCGAAAGCCCTCGCAAAGCTCTCTCAGACCGATGCCGCTGGTCACGGCAAAAGCCCCCATGTGATCGCGCAGGCCGGTTTCCCTGGGGGCAATGAAATCGGCAAGCGATCTGCAAGGCTCGCTGCCTTCGCGGTTGGACTGCTGGCGAAGGAAGTGAAACGTCGTGAGGACCTCGGAGCGCGAGTCGCTGGTATAGAGTTCGACGTCGTCACCGACGGCATTCGCGGGAAAGAGGCCGTAGATGGCCCGGGCGGTGAGTTGCCTCTTCGCGATGATGTTGTCAAGAAGCTCATTCGCCTCGGTGAAGAGCTGACGCGCCTGCTCCCCCTGCTTCGCGTCCTCGAAGATGCGCGGGTACACGCCCTTGAGTTCCCAAGTGTGGAAGAAGGGCGTCCAGTCGATGTAGTCGCGCAGATAAGCGAGCGGAAAGTCATCAAGCACGCGCACGCCGGTGAACTCGGGGACGGGAAGATCTTCGGGACGCCATTCGATGGGAGTTCGACGCACTCGGGCCGTTTCAAGAGGAACGGTTTTGAGGCGCGGCGTAGCGTGCGTCTTGCGGATGGTTTCGTAGTCGGCGCGATGCTTCGCGATGAACTCGTCTCGGCTGTCTTCGCTCAGAAGGCTCGTGGTGACTGGGACGGCGCGGCTGGCATCGAGCACGTGGACGACAGGTTCGCTGTAGTGCGGGGCTATCTTGACGGCGGTGTGCGCGCGGCTGGTCGTCGCTCCGCCGATGAGCAACGGCAGCTTGAATCCCTGGCGCTCCATCTCGCGCGCGACGTGCACCATCTCTTCGAGCGAGGGAGTGATGAGGCCGCTGAGGCCAATGATGTCGGCACGGATTTCTTTGGCGCGCGCGAGGATCTTTTCGGCAGGGACCATGACGCCCATATCGATCACTTCATAGTTATTGCAGGCCAGGACAACGCCAACGATGTTTTTGCCGATGTCGTGTACGTCGCCTTTGACCGTGGCCAGCAGGATTTTGCCATAGGCTTTGACTTCCTGCCCAGAGGCGGCGAGGGCTGCCTTCTCGACTTCCATGAACGGTGTGAGGTAGGCGACAGCTTTCTTCATCACCCGGGCAGATTTGACGACCTGGGGCAGAAACATCTTGCCCGCTCCGAAAAGATCGCCCACGACGCCCATGCCATCCATGAGTGGCCCCTCGATGACCAGCAGCGGGCGGCCAAGCTTGGCGCGTGCCTCTTCAGCATCGGCTTCAATGTGGGTGTCGATGCCCTTCACCAGCGCGTGCGACAGGCGCTCTTCCACTGTGCCATTGCGCCACTCTTCGGCCTTCTTCTCGGTGGCAACCGTGCCGGCGTTTTTGAGCGTCTCGCCAAATCCGACGAGGCGCTCGGTCGAGTCGGAACGGCGATTGAGCAGCACGTCTTCGACGAGTTCTTTCAACCGCGGCTCGATCTCTTCGTAGACTTCGAGCATGCCGGCGTTGACGATGCCCATATCCATGCCTGCAGCGATGGAGTGATAGAGAAAGGCCGAGTGCATGGCTTCGCGGACCTTGTTGTTGCCGCGGAAGCTGAAGGAGATATTCGAGACCCCGCCGGAAACCTTGGCGTGCGGCAAGTGGTCCTTGATCCAGCGCGTTGCGCGAATGAAGTCGACCGCGTAGTTGTTGTGTTCCTCGATGCCAGTGCCGACGGTGAGAACGTTGGGGTCAAAGATGATGTCTTCGGCAGGAAAGCCGACCTGGTCGACAAGGATTCGGTAGGCGCGCTCGCACACCCGGATTCTCTCTTCGTAGCTGGCCGCCTGCCCCTGCTCATCGAAAGCCATGACAACAACCGCCGCCCCATACTTGAGCACGGTGCGGGCATGCGCGCAGAAGACTTCTTCGCCTTCCTTCAGGGAGATCGAGTTGACTATGCCTTTGCCCTGAAGGCACTTCAGTCCCGCTTCGATGACCGACCACTTGGAGGAGTCGATCATCACCGGCACCTTAGCCACTTCAGGCTCGCTCGCCATCAACTGCAGAAAGCGTGTCATGGCTTCCACGCCGTCGATCATTCCTTCGTCCATGCAGACGTCGAGCACATTGGCGCCGTTTTCTACCTGC
The DNA here is from genome assembly GCA_036520995.1 of Occallatibacter sp. Taxonomy (GTDB): domain Bacteria; phylum Acidobacteriota; class Terriglobia; order Terriglobales; family Acidobacteriaceae; genus Telmatobacter. The sequence continues at coordinate 76,292 of DATDIQ010000012.1, read as the reverse complement.
TGGCGCGCGACCGAGACAGCCTCTTCGTACTTCCCTTCCTTGATGAACTTGGCAAAGCGCGGCGAACCGGCGACGTTGGTGCGCTCGCCAATGAGGATGTAGACACCGGCCTGCTGGGTGAACGGCTGGGAACCGGAGAGGCGAAGAGGCTTCATCGAGCCACCTCGGCGGTAGCTTCGTCAGGTTCCGGGGTTCTGATGAGCGGGCGCGGCGCGACGCCTTCGAGCACCTTGGCGATGGCGGCGATATGTTCGGGCGTGTTGCCGCAGCACCCCCCGGCAATGTTGATCAAGCCGTCGCGCGCAAAGTCGCCAAGCCTCTGGGCCATGTCGGCGGGCCCGAGATCGAATCCGGTCTCGGAGAGCGGATTCGGCAGGCCGGCATTCGGATAGCACGAAATGGCGGCGTCGGCCTTCTCTGAAAGCTCGGAGAGGAACGGATACATGAGATCGGGGCCGAGCGAGCAGTTCAGTCCGACTGAGAGGGGTTTGACGTGCTCGACTGCGTTCCAGAATGCTTCGGTGGTCTGCGCCGAAATGAGGGTTTCGCCGCCGCGCCCGACTGCCGCGGAGATCATCACCGGCAACTCCTTGTGACTCGCGGCGACGCCCTCTTCGTCGAAAACTTCGCGAATGGCAACCAGCGCGGCCTTGGCGTTGAGCGAATCGAAGATGGTTTCGACAAGCAGGAAGTCAACCCCGCCGGCGATGAGCGCGCGCACCTGCTGAGCATATGCAGTCTTGACCTGGTCAAAAGTGACGTAACGGAATCCTGGGTCGTTAGCGTCGGGCGAATTGGAGAGCGAGACGGTCAACGGACCGATGGCTCCGGCAACGAAGCGCGGCCGGCCGGTCTGGTTGCCGATGCGATCGGCCCACTCACGGCATTGCCGCGCCGAGGTCTCGTTGATCTCGGAGACGAGACGGATGAGCGATGGGTCGTCGATGATCTTCTGGTAGAACTCCGGATCCTTCCGACCGCCGTGCTCACGCGGATCGTCAACGAAAAACTCGCTCTGCGAGATGGTAGTAGCGCCGAAGGTATTGGTCTCAAGGATGTCGGCACCCGCCTCAAGAAAGCGGCGGTGGATGTCGCCGATCATCTGCGGCTGGGTCAACGTAAAGAGGTCGCCGTTGTTGAGCAGGTCTTTGGTCGCGTCTTTGAAGCGTTCGCCGCGAATGTCCGCCTCTTTCATGCCGTAGGTGCGGATCGTGGTGCCCATCGCGCCGTCGATGATGGCGATGCGGCGTTTGAGGATGTCGTACAGCGGGTGTTCGCGGTTCATCGTCATAGCTCTTAGGATTTCGATGACCCTGGCTTCCATGCGGGCGCAGCGATGTGATACCAGCAGGCGAGGGATACGCCTTCATCGGCACGAACGAAGGGGAACAGGGTTCACCTTCCAGAATATCTGCTGGCACGGCAGCAGTAACCGGGTTGCGGGTTAAACGGGTAAATGGGAGGGTTGAGCGCGAAGATTCGCCCCTTTATCGGCAAGGTGGACCTCGCACTGGTTCCTGCCCCGCGCTTTGGCCACATACATGGCCGCGTCTGCGTACTGGAGCAGTGATTCGGGATTAGAGCCGCCCAGCAGGTAGGGGCAGACGCCGACACTGATCGTAATGGGGATTGTCACGACCCCGAGAAGGACCGGTTTCGACACCTGGCCAATGATGGCTACGGCGATGGCCTTGGCTTCGGAAACTTCGTGCAGGTCGGTCAAGAGAATCACAAATTCGTCCCCACCGAAGCGAGCCACGGTATCGGTCTTGCGGATGGAGAGGCGAATGCGGCTTGCCACGATACAAAGCAGCTGATCTCCCATGGGATGGCCGTAGGTATCGTTGACCTCTTTGAAGCGATCTAGATCGAGCATCAGAACAGCGATGCCTGTCTTGAACCGCTCACTCCGTTTCAAGGCCACGTCTAGCCGATCGTTAAAGAGGAAGCGATTGGGCAACCCGGTAAGCGCGTCGTGGTGCGACATGTGGCGCAGCCGTTCCTCACTCTCGCGCAGGGCCCGGGTTTGCGATTCGACGCGACGGCGCAGAACCACGATCCATGCAATAGCCACGAACGCGAAGAGGACGACGGCAGCGAGGATTGCAAGGATATGGTCGCGCGACCACCAGGAGGGCACCCGCAACACTTCAAGATCGTCCGGAGAACGCAGGAGAACCTGGAACGATCGTGGCCGCATGCCGCCTTCCCCGCGATTGGTGGATTCAGAGTCCACCTGGATATTGCAAATGCCGGTGAGGCGGAGACGACTCCCGTCTTTCAGGTTCGGCAAATTCTCTTCAGCGCCGTTGCCGGGCAGAATCGCCGGGTAGAAATAGTTCCCGGAGCGAAGCAGCAGAGTCAGATCGCCCGTGGCACGGTCTTGCCCGATCAGTTCGCCTTCCACCTGCACCAGTTCTCCGTCGTGATCTTCGCGAAGAATCTCGTCGGGAGTGAGCAACCTGGCCATGATCGGCGAAGCGGTGCTTTCAGTCGATTGAAAGCTTGCATTCTCCAGCGTCACTTTAAACTGACTGATCGCGGGGAAGCCAATGACATCGACGACCCGGCCGGTACGGATCGATGTGGACTGTGCAGTCTGCATGCAGAGCCCGGAGACCCCTTCCTGGATACAGAGCATGCGACCAGGCCAGTCCAGCGTTACGGTCCCACGGACGCGTGTCCGGTGGTTGAACTCGAAGCCGTCGGCGAATTGAAGCAACTGCGCGATCGGATGCAACGGCGTGGCATAGGGGTCGGCGGGCGCGGGCTGAAGCACGTGGACCTGTTCGGTCGTGGGGAAGAAGAGATGCACTCCCACCATCTGTCGCTTGCGATTGAACTCGGGGCCAGCGCTGCCCTCGAGTCGCACCACTGCGTCGATCAACGAGCTGTAATCGAAGTCGGGCGCGCGCATTGTCGTCGCGCTGATGGGACCTTCCACGGTCGCAATATCTACAGAGACATTGTGGTCGGTGAAGTGGACCGCGTGGACGACACCGGTGATTTCTACCCATTGCCCATCGAATCCTCCGGAGAGCAGCTGCGCCAGCGTGACCGAAGGTGCTTTGGGCAGAGACGCCTTGCCTTGGACACGGATTTGGGGATTCGCAACAATCGGCGCGTAGTCCCCGGGCGCGCTGACGCCGACAACGTCAATCAAGTCGCCGGCATGCAAATTGACCTTCACGGGACGAGGAACGTTGACGAAGACGCTGCCGGTTTGGTCATGGACGAACAATGCGGCGTGACGCACGTCGATATACGGATCGAAATAGGTGACCATCGCGTGCAGATGCACGGGATAGTTGCGGGTAGCCTCCTCTACCGAAAGGCTATGCACGCTGTGGGCGGTGGTGAGTGTGGAGAGCAGGGCGGAAGACACTTGTGCTGCCTGCGCGGGAATCGAAGACCACACGACACAGCACACGACGAACGATCCGAACTGGAGCGGAAAACGCATCCGATGCTCCCGGCGGGATGCCGTTCGAACCAGGTGCGTTCCGGCAGCATTCAGCCGCCGCCCGCAAGCGCACCAATCCTTCTAAGACTTATCGGCAATTGTTGACTCATTCTACAGCGCGGTGAAGGGGGGAAGATACAACCGTTAGGGGAGGAGCACACACCGAAGTTGCATAGAAAAGGTCCTCGCCATAAGACACCAGAAGACCTTCATTTTGCTGGACCAAAGACATCCGGGTCCTGATGCGCCGCGGCGCTTCTTTGCAACCGTGGGGAGCTTAGCCGCCAGTCCGGACCGCGTCCCGATCCGGACCGACTCGGCTAGGTTATTTGCCCTGGCAGCAGCCGGGGGTGCATCCGCCCTCGCAGCAGGACTGACCGCACTTATCCTGGCAGCAAGTGGTGCAGCACCCGCCATTGGCCTTCGGCTTGGAGGTTTGGGCAAACGCCGCAATGGCGAGAATAAGGCTTACGGACAACAAAGCAAAAGTGCGTTTCATGGGATCTCTCCTTGACGTTGGAATGCATTTTCTGAAGGCCTATGGGGCAGAGCCGATGGCCGCTTCACCAGCGTGGACGTCAGGAGTGGTTTAGATCCGGAAGACCCGGTAGAGAACATAACGCGGCAGAGAACCCTCAAGGACCGGAGTCGGACGAGGATTTGTAGCCGTGGGCTCAATGGCGGAGGCAACCACCACGGGCATGACAACCGTGAGTTCAGAGTGAACCTGTGGTCTGGCTTGTGTGGCCCACGCAGGATTTGCCGCAGGGATAGCGGGATCGCAACAGCAAGGCGGACAGGCGCTGGTTGCGCGCGGGTGAGCCATCGTGCAATCGGGCATCCTGGCGCTCATCCCCATGGGACATTGGGACGCGACAGGGCATGACAAGGCTGCCAGCGCAGTTTGCGTGACCATACAGCAGACGACCAACGGGACCACGCACTGGAGCAGCCTTTTCATGCTTGGCTCCAGAATAAGACGCTGCCGGACGCCCCGGCTGTGAGCAAGGTCACGTCAAGCTTTCGATCGGATACTTCGCGGAGGGCTCGAGGGGGTAATTTACTTCGCGGCAGTCAATGCAGCGAGGGGTACCAGCATGTCGTCTTTGCGCATCACCAGGTTGGTCGCGTTCAGTGAGGCAAGCTCGAAGCCGTGACCGTGAGTGATTGCGTCCGTGGGGCAGGCCTCGACACAGTAGCCGCAGAAGATGCAGCGGTTGTAATCGATGTTGTAGACCTTGGCGTAGCGCTCCGACGACGAGATGCGGTTCTGTTCGGTGTTCTCGGCGGCCTCGATGAAGATGCAGTTGGCCGGGCAGGCCGCGGCGCAGAGAAAACAAGCCACGCATTTCTCGAGGCCGTTTTCGTCACGTTGCAGCACGTGCGCGCCGCGGAAGCGCTGCTGCAGAACCGCTCCGCGGGTGGGGCCCGGGCCATCGGGATAATTCTCGACCTGGGTCGGCTGCAGCATCTCGCCAAAGGTGATGCTCATGCCCTTCGCGATGGCAGCGACATTGCGCACAATCGACATATCTTCAGTATACGATGGTTGCCGTGGAGGGATGGTTTCATGCAGAGAGCGCTCGGGAGGTTGTTTGTTGCGCTGATCATTGGCGTGAGTAGCGTGGGCGCATTCGGCCAGAGTGAAGGATCGAATCAGGGCCAGCCGATGGGCGCGACCCCGCAACCCGATACGTCGCGTATGCAGGAGGAGATGCACCACGCGATAGAGCCGGCCGGGCCGCTGAAGATCACCTTCGGCGACAAGGCCGATGAGTGGACGCCGACGACACTAGCTCCGCTGCCGCACACCACGATCACGGTCCACAACGAACATGCGAAGACGAACCAGACCTTCACTGGCGTGCCACTGATCAACCTGCTCGCACGACTCGGTGTTCCGGACAAGCCGCGGGGGAAGGATTTTCGGCTCTATATTGTGGCAGGCGGAGTGGATGGCTACCAGGTGGTGTATTCGCTGGGAGAGATTTCGCCCGATGTGCACGATGGCACCGTGCTGGTTGCAGACGGCGTAGACGGACACATGCTGGGAAACAACGGACTGCTGCAGCTTGTGGCCACGGGAGAAAAGCGCCCGGCGCGCTGGGTGCGGAATCTGATTGCGATTCGCGTGCTGACGGCCCAGTGAGCTGCTGCGCGAAGGGCGAATGCAGGCCACAGCATAAGTTACGAGAAAAGGCCATGCCGCGCGTTCAAGCGCCTGGAGTATTTGCGGCGAGCTTTCCCATCCTTTCGCCCGAGAGAAGGCGAAAGGATGGGCACGGAGTTCGTACCAGAGCACACGGCTAGAAACCTAGCGCGGATGTTCGTCCGACGGGTGTCCGTGGTTGGGCTGCGCTGCAGGCCGCGTCGGCATGGTGCGCGGGGATGGTTCGCCGCGCGCTGCGATGGGCGCCACGGGATGCGCGACCGGACGCGATTGCGGCGGCATCGGGTGCACGTTGTGGTCCGCCTCAATCGGCTTGCTGACCGCGGTATTCGGCGGCTGGCCGTGATTCACGTTCACAAACTGATTGCGATCGGTACGGAAACTCTCCGCGTGCTGCACCTGCGTGTTCATGCGTGGCGCGTAGGGCTCCTGGTGCGCAACCACTTCCTGCGGCCTGGGCCGCGCGGCGACGCCGTCGTGGCCACCGTTGAAGCTGGTATGCGAAACAACTGCCTCGCGATTGCGCACGTTGTAGGTATACGTGTTGTGAATGACGGTGCGGTTCACGTTGTTGTAGGCCGTGTTGTAGGTGAATTGGCCCTTGTTCCAGTAGCCGCCTTCGTAACCCAGACCTACATAACCGAAACCGTAGTTGATGCCGCCATAAAAGCCGATGTGCGAGCCCCAGTGGCCAGGATGAAAGGCGTAGCGGCCGCTGTTGGAGCCCCAATATCCGGGCGTCCACAAGGCTCCCTGGTAAGGCGGTGCGACCCACGCGCCGGGAACCCAGTAGTAGCCGCTGGAAGCGTAGTTCCAATAGCCGGGAGTCCAGATATAGCCGTCGCCGGGATCGGGCGGCTGCTGGTAATCGGGTAAGGCCGGCGGAGGCTCGGATGCGGTCTCGGTCGCAGGCTCCGAGTAGTCGGCAGTATCGTCAGGCGGTGCCGCAGTGGAGTAGCTCTGAGAACCAGCCGACGGGCTGCTTGGCGCTGCGGTCTCCGACGAACTGGGCGCAGCGGCGGTGGTGTAGGTCGCTGGAGCCAGGTTGGCCGCCGCGGGATCGGGTGCCTCCTGGTCCTGCGCCGGTTGCGTAACAGCGGCATTCTGGTTCTGGTTGCCGTGACATCCGGCAACGATGAGCGCGGCCGCAAAGAGAGACGCGACCCATGGCCCTGGATGGAGGGGAGTCGTGCGGGGAAGTCGGTTCATTGAAGGCTCCATTTGTTTGCTGGCAAATCGAATCGCGTTCTTTACGGGATCGGCATGATGCGGTCATCTGGGGCCAAAGATCCCGAGCCAATTCGCCTCGATGCATTCTACCTGTTGCTCGCACTGGATCAAGATACGGGCTTGCGGCTGGCGTGATGCGGGCTCGGGGTCTTGGCTGGCAGCTGGCAGAGCGGCGAGTCTTGCCCGCGGGCGAGACCCGTGACCGCATCCGAGGCAACGCAGATGCGGTGTTTCATCGCGTCCGCCGTTTTCCCGTCAAGGCGCTGCGTGCGCTCCAGGCCGCTGAGCGGATCCACGTCGTACTGGTAGACGTAGTCTTCTGGATCTTTCACCTTTCCGTAGTCAAAGTGGTTCCAGGTGGCGACGATCTCGTGGCCGTTGGGATCGGCCAAAACTCCGTATGCATGGAAAATGGTGACATCCTGCGGAACCGTCGCACTGGAGAGCGGAATGGCCTCGTTGCCGCGTATCCAGCGTGCCGCCCAACTGTGTTGCGTCACGTCGTAGTAGAAGGCCGTGAAATAGGTCGAAGCATCGCACTCGTTGCAGTCGTCGTAGAGCGCGGCGAGATCGCGCGGGCGTCCAACCGCGAAGAGCATCCAATCGAGCAGGCGCAGGTTTGCGCCTTTGACTAGCGCGTTAACGCTATGGTTGGTGAGCGAGACGCTCCAGATGGAGAAGGTGTCCAGGCTGGGCAGCGACTGCGGCGTTTTGCGTAGCGTGGTGACCACCAGCGCTGCATCATATTCCACACCAATCTCGCGAATGGCTGTCCACTTCTCGGGGTCGAGCGAGCGAGTGACCCAAACGACGATGTCCTGATCCTGCTGCGCGTGGAAGTCGACCCAGTGGAAGTTCTCGGGAGAAGTCTGCGCGCAAACCGGAGCCGAGGGAACGAGGATCGCCGCGATCAGGGCACACAAAAACCCGCGATGCACAACCTGCATGCATCCAGGTATATCAGAAGTAACAGGCCGATCCGACGTGAGTCAATTCTGCGTTCGGAGACGAGCCAGATTGGCTTTGGCCTCGGCATGTCCCGGATCGAGGCGCAGGGCATGCTCAAATGCTTCGCGGGCGGCCGGGAGTTGACCGGTGCGGGCCAGGAGCACGCCGAGATTGTTCCAACCATCGGCATCGCCGGCGTCGAGCTTGAGAGCGAGGCGCTGCTCGGCAATTGCTTCTTTAAGGCTGTCGGTTGCGGTCAGGACCTGCGAAAGGCCGGAATGAATGTTAGCGTCGTCTGGCTTGAGTAGTGCAGCCTTGCGCAGCTCTGAGAGCGCGGCCGCAAGATCGTTTGATAGCGCATAGGCCCGAGCAAGCTGCTCGTGAGCCTCGACGGAGGCGGGGTCGATGCGGAGCGACTGCTTAAGATGGCCGACGGCAGACTCGAATTGGTTGTCCGCGAGTTCTCCTTGCGCGAGACCGAGGAGCGTCGCGGCGTCGGCAGGGCAGGATGCAACCTGGGCACGAAAATCGGCTGTCGCTTCGGGCTGCTGATGACGAAGTTCGGAGCTGGCAAGATCGAAGCGCGCGTCGCAGGCGGCGGAGTTGTCGCTGGCTGCAGATTCAATCGCGCTGCGGTAGCGCTGCTGCGCCTCCTGCCAGTCGCCGGCACCGTCGAGTGCCGCACCAAGCGCGGTGAGGCTACGCGCGTCGCTTGCATCGAGCTTCAACTCTTGTTCGAAGACGGCGACAGCTTCGGTGTACTTCCCTTCACCGGCAAGCGCGGCAGCGAGGTTGTAAAGGCTCACACGATCATTGGGAGATTTGCGCAGACGGTTGCGCATCCATGCTTCTTCGAGAAGCAAGCGCGGATCGGGCGCATTGGGTGGGGTGTTGACTGGGAGCACTTGCAGCCAGAGATGCGACATCTCGTCCTCAGACCGGTTGCCGGCATGCACGCGCACAGGCGGATTATTTGGGTTGTGGATGTTGGCCGTTGAGTTGTCGTAGGTGTAGCGCATGTGGAGCACCGTGCCTTTGGGCAGGTGCATCGGTTCCTTGTAGCGATAGACGGACTGGCGATCGATGTCCCAGTTGCGAATCCAAACGAGCCATTTCTTTTGGCCATTGGGAAGCATAGCCCAGCCTTCGAGGTCCCGGCCAAGATAGTGCGCGTGCGGATATACGCCGAGGACGTCCACATCGATGGGCAGCATGAGTGAATCTTCGACAACGAAATGCGGGTCGCCTGGAGGAATGTCGAGCGCGTCGTCGCAATCGAGTTGCAGCAGCATGGGCTTCATGGTGGGCGGATGATCAGTAAAGTAGAGGCCCACTTGCGCGTCGAGCGTCTCAGGTTTACCGGAAGGCTTGAGGTGCATATTGAGGATGAGATCGTTGCCGGGATCGAGACGCCAGGGCATACCGTTGGGCTCGACGATCGCGGGCGTGTCAGGCTTCCAGAAGAGAAAGTGGCTGTCGGGATCAAAGCGATTGCCGGAGTCGACGAGAAGCTCCATGCCGGGAACGCCGCGTTGCCAGTCGTTGGGATGCTGGCGGCGAAAGCTGGCGGTGCGGTCGATGATGATGTTGGCGTGGTGAACGATTTGCGGCGTGCCGGGCACGATCTCGATCGCACGAATGAAATGCGTTTGCCGCAACGGGTATGGCAGCACGAAGTTCCGAAAGACGTCGCTGCCGCCCGACGGGAGAGTGAACGGCTGCGCGACTTTGAGAATCAGATCGGGCTTGCCGAGCTGCCATGTTGCGTCGTAGTGAGGCGTAGAGGGTGCTGCGGCGACATCGCCCTGCGACATGCCGGTGCGGACCCAGCGCTGGATGAGGTCCACATCGTGGTCGCTGAGACGGCGCACATCGGCGAAGTTGCCGTAACCGGGCTCGGGAAGCCAGGGCGGCATAAAGTGCGATTGGGTCACGGTTGCGATCTGCGGGCCCCAGCGGCACGCGTCAGCATAAGTGAGGAGGCTGAACGGTCCAGCGCCGCCGGGATGATGGCAGGTTGTGCAATGTGCGTAAGCGAGCGGCGCGATGTCGTGAGACCAGGTGATCGGAGGACTGACGGAAGAAGCGGATTGCGCAGCGGCTGGATGGTTTTGAATTGGAGCCGCCCGGACCACGCGGGGCACCTGGTGCGCTAGATAGAGCACGGCGGCGAGCGCGAGCAGAGCGGCCGCGATGGGCAAGGTCCTCATGACTGGCGGGGCACGATGACGCAGCCGACGGGTGGGCCAGCTGAGGGCGTGACAGGCTTGCCGGCGAGCGCGGCAGCGATGGCGACCTCAAGTTCATGGTGTTGAGGAGCGGGCCGTTCCCGCCCAAAGGCAAGATAGCGGTCGTCGATCCTGCCGTGGTAGACCTCGCGCATCGATCCGTCCCGGATCACGAAGACAGCCGATTCAGGAGTGATGGTTGCGTGGGCTTTTCGCACCAGGGTTTGCTGTGTATCGAGGACGACGCTTTCGGAGATTGCGAATGCGCGATCATGCCGGGCGACGATCGACGTCGTGTCCTGCGGATTGGGGAAGACCCACCAAAAGTGGACGCCTTGCGATGTAAATTCACGATGGAGTCGCGCGACTTCGGGGACGTATCGGTTGGAAATAGGGCAATCGCTGGCAGCAAAGATAAGAACCACAACGCGAATCCCAGGACCGCCTAGATCACTGATTGGCTTGCCGTCAACACCAACCCCGAAACGCTCGGTAGCAGAAAAACACCAAGGGCCGAGCAACAAAGCAAGGGTCATCGCGGCTAGACAGCGAGGAAGGAGTTGCATGTGGAAATTGCCGCCGACGTGCACGCCCGAATTTTATCAAAGTGCAGCGCGAAGCCTGCTGCCGCGTGAACCACTCACAACCCCAGTTTCGTCCACATTGCATCCACCTTCGCCTTCGTGCCCGCGTCCATCTCAATCATCGCGGGCCAAGGGCGATCGAAGCCCTCGGCCTTCCATTTGCGCGTGGCGTCAATGCCCATTTTGGAGCCATAGTTGGGCAGGCGCGAGGAGTGGTCAAGCGAATCCATGGGACCGAGAGTGAACTGGATGTCGCGCTCAGGATCGATGTTGTTGGCAACGCGGAGAACGACCTCGGGGATGTTCTGGACGTCGCAGTCTTCATCGACCACGACGATGCACTTGGTGAACATGGCTTGCCCGAGCGACCAGATGGCGTGCATGACTTTGCGCGCGTGTCCCGGGTAGCTCTTGCGGATCGACACAATCATCAAATTGTGGAAGACGGCTTCGACGGGTAGATGAATGTCGACCAGCTCGGGAATGGTCAGTTTCATCGCGGGAAGAAAGATGCGCTCGACAGCCTTGCCCATCCACGCGTCTTCCATGGGCGGCTTACCGACGATCGTCGCAGCGTAAATCGGGTCGCGGCGGTGCGTGATGCAGGTGAGATGGAAGACCGGGTATTCGTCGGTCATGGTGTAGAAGCCGGTGTGGTCGCCAAACGGTCCTTCGGCGCGCAACTCCCCGAGTTCCACGTAGCCTTCGAGAATGATCTCAGCGTGGGCCGGTACTTCGAGGTCGACGGTTTCGCACTTCACGATTTCGACCGGTTTTCCGCGCAGAAAGCCGGCAATCATGAATTCTTCAACCTCTGGCGGTGCGGGCACGATTGCTGAGAAAGTCGTTGCGGGATCGGTGCCGATGGCGACGGCGACTTCGAGACGCGAGCCTTTCAGATTGCCGAGAGAAACTTGCGGCAAGCCGCCGATAGGGCCATCGGGAATCGTGACCGCGCCGCCGGCAGACTCGGCCATGATTGCGACGGCTGCGCGCTTCGGATTTTCGGATGAGTGTGTGGCCGCTGCCGCCCGCAGCGCATTGCGATAGTGTTCCGCGGCAACCTTCTGGCGCTGCCAGTGCATGCCGGTAGTCTGCCCATCGTAGACCTGCATGCGATACATGCCGATGTTGCGCTTGCCGGAGCGTGGATCGCGCGTGTGGACGCAGGGCAGCGTGATGAAACTGCCACCGTCGAGGGGCCAGCACTTAAGAATCGGAAACGAGTTGAGGTCGAAGTTTGGGCGCCCGGCGCTGTCTTTGGATTTCAGGACGACTTCCTTACACGGCGCGTCCTTCGCGGCGACGGTTTTGGGGAAGACGTTGGCAAGCTCCGCGAGCTGCGGCAGCATCTTGAGCTTGTCGAAGAGGCCGCCAGTCGGCGGCTTGATGTTCATCAGTGTGTGGATGCGTTCGGCGATTGCATCGAGCTTTTCGACGCCGAGGGCAAGAGCCATGCGGCGCTCGCTGCCGAATTGATTGATGAGGACCTTGTGCGCCGGATGGCCTTTGACGTTTTCAAACAGGAGCGCCGGTCCGCCGGGGGCATATTTTCCGGGAGCGGCTTGACCTTTCGCGTCGGCTTGAGCCTGGGCTCCAAGTTTAGACACGCGATCGGTGATCTCGGTGATCTCGAGTTCTGGCGAAACCTCCTCGCGAATGCGTTTCAGTTCGCCGTGCTTGTCGAGGGTCTTGATCCAGTCGCGCAGGTCGTCGTATGCCAAGGTCTTCCACTCTCCGGAGGTGCAAGGTCCCTCACCATACTAAGGCTTGGCGCGGCCATATTTTGCTTCGGAATCAGGGCTGTGCGATGCATGCAGCCTGAGCGGGCTCCTTTCGATGCGAAGGGAAACCACCGCTTGAGGCTCGCCCCAGGCCGATTCCGAAACCTTGTTAATTGGTCGCGGGAATCACTTGCACTTGCACCAGCGGCATCGTCGGCGTGAACGCGTCGAGAGGATAGCCGAGGCGTTTCCACTCATCGTAGCCGCCGCGCAACGGACGTACGCGCTCAATGCCCAGCTTGTGCAGCGTCATAGCGGTTTTGGCGGCGGTGGCTTCGCTGGGACAGGTGCAATAGAGCACGACGTCGCGGTCACGCGGAATCTCATGGATGCGTGCGGCCAATGCTTCCGGCGAAAGATGCAGGGCACCCGGAAGCGTGAAGGGATCGGGCAACAGCTCGAGTGGGTGGCGCAGGTCGATAATAAACACCGGTTCGCCGGAATCGAGCTGGCGCTTCAGCACCTCGGGATCGAGACGGGAAGCGACGAGTTTGCGGAGGAATTGACGGCGGCGAATCAGGCGGCCGGCAACGAAGGCGAGAATGCCGAGGATCAGGATTGCGCCGGAGAAGCGCCCGATCCAGTAGAGCAGGCTTGGATTGCGCTTGAGAGCATCGCCGAAGAGACGTCCTGCGGAAAGAAGCGTCGCTATCCAGAGGGTTGCACCGATGACGTCGAAGAAGAGAAAGCGGCGCAGCTTCATGCCGTTTTCGCCGGCAACAGGCGCTGCGAGCGTGGCCAGGCCAGGAACAAACTTGGCGATCAGGAGCGTCACTTCACGACGACGGCCGAAGGAGTCCTGCGTTTTGCGCACGCACAGCGTGGGCTCGAGAGATAGCTTGCAGAGAATGCGGAGCACATGGTGGCCGAAGTGGCGCCCGATGAAGAACCACGTGGTGTCTGCCGCGACGCAACCAAGGACGGAGGCGCAGAGAGCGAGAGGAAAACTCAGCTCATGCTGGGCCGAAAGAGCTCCGGAAGCCAGCAGAATTGGCGTGGCAGGAAGCGGGATGCCGAGCTGCTCCACGAGAACCCATGCGAAGAGAAGCAGGTATCCATACGTCAACAGGATTTGGGTCGGCAAAGCCATTGGAGAAGTTCCGTAGAGGTTGAGGCCGCATCAAGCCGGCAGTCGATGTCGATAAATCTTAGCGCTTTTCTCTGAGGTTCTTTGCATTGCGCTCCAGGTGCATCAAAAGCAGGTCGTTACCCAACCCGTTACATGGGCCCGAAGCATGTCCGCTCAGGATCACATCGTCTTCTTTGAGCGAACTTCAGAGACACACTGAATATAGGATGAACGACTTTCCATTTCGTTTCAAAGTCCACGTTCCCAAAGTCCACGCAAACGAAGAAGGCCGCGCTCAGGCGGCCTTCTGGAGGACGGAAAGAATCCGCTATTGCTGCACGGGTTGAGAGGGAACGGCGGCAGGAGCCATTGCCGTGGTCTGCTGCCCTTTCTCAGCGAAGTAGTTGGTATCCCAGAGGTTCTTGTAGAACTCGCCGGTGAGCTCGGCGGCGCGGGGGCCGAAGGTAGGCCGGCCGCCTTCGAGGAAGAAGACCGTCACGAGGGCGCCCTGCGGGGTATCAGAAAACGAAACGAACCAGCCGAAGCGGGTTCCCTTGTCGGAGCAGGTGCCCGTCTTTCCGAAGACCGGCAGTTCCTGGAAGTTGGCGCGAAGGCGGCGGGCAGTGCCATATTCCACCGCACCGGCCATGCCATCTTCGAGGTCGGGAACGAGCTTGGCGATCGCCAGGGTCCGCTTGACGCGGGGCTGGAAGCCGGCAATCTCTTCGGGCGAGGTAGGGTGCTGCAGATAATAGAGGGTTCCGCCGTTGGCAATGGCGGCCACAAAGGCGCCGAGCTGCAAAGGAGTCATCGAAACGCCCTGGCCGAAGCTGCACATGCGGCCTACTCCGCCTTCCGCCTGCGGGATCGGCTGGTCTGGATAGATGCCCAGCTGCTCGCCGGGAATATGGTAGCCGGCTAGTTCGCCCAGGCCGAATTGGGTGGCATAGTGGCGGACCCGGTCGAAGCCCAGCTCCCGGCCGAGCTCCTCAAAATAGAGGTTGTTGCTCTTGGCCAGCGCGTCGGTCATATTCATGCGGAAGCCGGGCAGCCGAACCATGGTGTCGCGGGTGACCAGCCCTTCAGAGAGAGCGGCTAGCGCGACGGAAAGCTTGATGGTGGAGCAGGGCTCGGCGCCGGGCGAAAGGGCCAGCTTCTGATTCACCATGGCCAGGACGCGGCCATTCGACGGATTGATGACGACCGCGGTGCCGTTCATGTCGCCGAGGGCATCGATCGCGGCCTTGCGGACCACTGAATCTTCACCTGTCGTGATGTCGTCGGCAAAGATATCGCCCTTGGCAAAGGAACTGGCGGTGAAGCGCTCGTAATAGCGGTGGCGATGAACACGCAGCGACGCGTGGTGGAGCGTTGCGCGGGAATGAGGGGCAACGGCAGCTTGCGCGTGGGACGATACGGCGCGGTGGGCTACGACATGATGACCGCGGGTGTGGGTGACCAGATGCTGGCTTGCCGATTTTGCGTGATGCAGGGTGTGCGGAGCATCGAGTGCGCGCAGAGTTGCATCACAGCTTCCAAGTATTGCTAGGCTCAATCCGACGGCAAGAACGCAAGACAATCTCATCCAACCAACATCCTCTCCACAATGGATAACTTGCCATGCGTTCCCTGCGGTAGACGCACTTACAACCCGAGTGTCCGCGCGATCTGTGCCGCTGCCGGAGCTTCGCTGAAATTGACAATACGGGGCAGTTCGAAATGCCAAACTTGGTTCCGGCGGCCCTGCAACGTCAAAGTAACAGCTACTGGTTCTACGATACCCGATCTTCTGCAAACACCAAACACATATCCGTGAGAACCGGAAACTTAGGTGGGGTATCGGTTCAATATAGGGCCGATTCTCATGCTGACACAGAAAATCTTCCGTGACGAAAGTTACGAAGGTGAAAGCCCTACAACTTCCGCGTAAGTCAGAACTGCAATCGGCGCATAAAGGCCGGTACATCGAGATCGGGTTCTCCGTCAGCCGGCTCGGCAACGCGGGTACTGGGCGACGCAGCCGGGGCCTCACCCACGGCCGATGCCTGCACACCGACGAAGTCTCTTGAGGAGGCATGCAGGGGCTCTTCAGTCAGCTCGGCAAAACGAGGACGGCTCGACGCCATGACCAGCTCGGGTTCCTCTTCCATCGTCTTTTTTGGCACGCTGATCGAAGATGCCGCGAAGAATGCCGGCTCTTCGTCGCGCTCCGCATCTTCTTCCTCGCTCAGAAAGCGGGGACGGGCCGCCACCGCCGCCTTTGCCGCGGCGGCCTGGGCGGCCTCGCGCATCCAGGTATCCGGCGCCATCACCGGCACGGAGACGACGGGAGCTTGTTCCACGCTCAACATGCGGGCGCGGCGCTCAGGCATCTGGTCTTTGAATCCGGTGGCGATGACCGTGATCTTCACCTCGTCACCCATGCGTTCGTCCTGCACGGCGCCGAAGATGATGTTCGCGTCTTCGTGCGCCGATGACTGAATAAGGGTGGAGGCTTCATTGACCTCGGAAAGCTTGAGCGAGCTGGACCCGGTGATGTTAATCAGGATGCCGCGTGCTCCATCGATGGCACCGGCATCGAGCAAAGGCGAAGCCATGGCGGCCTGCGCGGCTTCGATGGCGCGATTTTCTCCGGAGCGGACGGCGGTGCCCATGACGGCATGACCCATGCCGGCCATGGTCGTCTTCACGTCGGCGAAATCGCGATTGATGATGCCGGGAATCGTGATGATATCGGAGATGCCCTGCACTCCCTGGCGCAGCACGTCGTCGGCAATGCGGAAACTCTCAAAGAAGCCGGCATCTTTGGCGACGGCCAGAAGCTTCTCGTTGGGGATGACGATCATGGTGTCGACCGACTCAATCAGCTCCTTCAATCCACGCTCTGCCTGCTGCAGACGGCGTTTGCCTTCAAATGCGAACGGCCGCGTAATGACGGCGACGGTGAGAATGCCCATCTCGCTGGCGAGAGAGGCAATCACGGGAGCCGCTCCGGTGCCGGTACCTCCGCCGAGCCCTGCGGTGACGAAGACCAGGTCGGCGCCTTCGAGGGCTTCAATGATCTTCTCGGAGTCTTCGAGAGCGGCGCGACGGCCCACGTCGGGATTCGCTCCGGCGCCGAGACCCGAGGTGAGGCGCACGCCCAGCTGCAACTTCACTGGCGCCTGCGACAGCTTGAGCGCCTGCACATCGGTGTTGGCCGTGATGAACTCGACGCCTTCGAGCCCCGCCTGGATCATGCGGTTGACGGCGTTGCCGCCGCCGCCACCCACGCCAATGACCTTGATGCGGGCCCCTCGCACGCTCTCATCGTGAAACTGAATGCGCATCTCTCCGGCTTCGTTGGGTTGTTCGTTCATCGCGGCTCGAACCTCCTGGGCTACGTCTCGGTTAGAAACTGGCTGCAAAAATCGCGCGCAGTTTTGCGCGCAGGCCGTTGTTCTCTGCCGCACGCGTAACCCGCGTCCGGTGAGCGTATAAGAGCATGCCAATGGCTGTGGCAAAACTGGGATTGGCCAACTCGCTGGGCATGTGCGAAAGGCGCACGGGCATCCCGGTCCGCGCGGGAACCCGCAAATGGCTTTCGGTCACATCGAGCAATCCAGGCAGCGCGGCGCCTCCGCCGGTCAGCACGCAGCCAGCTCCAAGCGCGTCGACCACGCCCCCCTGGCGCAGGCTCTCTTTGACAAAATGCATCAGCTCGCGCGCCCTCGGCTCCAGTATCTCAGCAATGTTGCGCAAAGCAAGACGCTGAGGCTGTGGATTAGCGATCTCTATTTCGGCTTCCTGTGGAACAGAGGTGACGACGCAATGACCGAACTGACACTTCAAATCCTCGGCCTGAGCGGTCGGCATCTGCAGTCCGACGGCTAAATCGTTGGTAAAGTGGGCGCCCCCAATGGGGACGCAGGCGGTGTGGACGACGGCGCCCTCGAAGAAAACAACAAGGTTGCTGGAGTGGGCGCCGATGTCGAGCAGGCAAACACCGAGCTCGCGCTCGTCGGCTGAGAGTGTCGCTTCGGCCGCGGCGATGGATTCGAGCACCGCTTCCGTCACTTCGAGGCCGGCGCGGTTGGCGCAGGTGACCGTGCTTTGCAGCGCGCTGCCGGAACAGGTAGCGATGTGCAGATCGACCTCGAGCCGCGCGCCGACCATGCCGACAGGATCGAAGATGCCGGGCTGGTCATCGAGAATGAACTGGCGTGGAAGCAGGTGAAGGATTTCGCGATCGGGAGGCCTCTCGACCGCGCGCGCACGTTCGATGGCGGCGCGCACATCTTCGCGCGTGATCTCGCGCATCCGGGTGCCGAGATCGATCCCCCCGTTGGTGTTGAGCCCGCGGATGTGCGGTCCGCCGACGCCGACCACGCATTCGTCGATGTTGGCGCGCGCAATCCACTCGGTGCGCTCGTTGGCCGATTTCACGGCTTTGGCCGCCGGCCCGAGATCGGAGATGAGGCCTTTGCGCATGCCTGCCGACCCGACCATGCCGTGGCCGCGATAGCGAAGCGCGCCGTCATTCAAGTCCGCTGCAAGTACCCTGGTCCAGGCGCTGCCCGCATCCAGAACCACGATCAGGTTTTCGTTCTTCTGGCTCATCGTGCCGGACTCACTGGCCTTGCACCGCACTTGCGGCGGAGCGGGATTTGGTTGTGGACTTTTGCTTGTTTCGCTTCAGGGCGGCCCGCTTGGCTTCTGTCGCTCGCTGGGCACGCATCCGTGCCGCAAGGTCGTTCACGCGCTGCTGTCGTGTTTTCGGAGAAACCTCCCTGGCCGACGCGGTCGCCGTTCTGCTCGGATGCGGCTTGGCTGGCTTCACGTTCCTGGCAACCGTCAACGGAGCGGTTTTTGAGGGCGCTGTTCTCGACGAGACAGGCTTGGGCTCGACAGACTTCGACCCAACAACTCTGGCCGGCGCAGACCGAACAGCTTTCGGCTCTGCCGCTCTCAAAACAGGCTGACCTGCCAGAGGCTTGGCGGTCTCGATAGGCTTCGAACTCTCCGCCGCCAGGGCCGTCTGCTCGGTTGCCGCACCGGGCGCCATCTGCAGAACCACTTGCTGGTCGTAGCGCAGGTCCACCGCCGCGAGCCTCGGATACTGCTGGCGCCACTCGGCAATGTGCGCCTTGTAGCGCCGGTAGCGATCGAGGAAGTGATCTTCGCCAAAGTGGGCGAGGATGTCGGCTCCCTGCTCCGGCATCAGAACGCGCGCATCTTCGGGATCGGTCAGGTCAATCTCGGAAAGCTGCTCGGAGTTGTGCTGCCCGTTGGCATCGAGATCCGCCATCATGCGTTCATACAGATCGATGCGCGCCTTGCGCGATGGCAGCGGATCGGCCGCGTCGATGCCGGTGAGCACGGGAAACGAGTAGTGATGCTTAGCGAGAAGCGCAGGCGGCATATTGAGCAGCACGCCCTTGATGTCGACCAGCCCGATCTGCTGTCCATGGCGAACGAAGGCCACTGGCTGGCGCTCCACGATGGCGACATGAATCTGATCGGGCAGCAGGCGCATGACAGTGGCCTGCTGGATCCAGGGAATTTGCTCAAGCTGCCTGCGGCGCTCGGCAAGAGGAACAAAAAAAATGTTCCTGCCGATGTCTTCGCCGAAGACCGGTAGCATCTCGCCGCGCGTGACCTCGGCAAGGCCGGTGGACTCGATATCGGAGGTGCTGTTGATGCGGAAGCGCGCATCGTGCTCGAGAAACATCTTGCAGCTATGCACGATATAGGCAACGGCGCAGGTAGCCACCAAGAGCGCGCTCAACAGGAATACTCGTCCCCATGGGCCCTCCGGCCGCCACCATGGAGCGCGAGGAGCCGCGAAGCGCCCTTTGCGCGGTTCAGAAGGGTCGTCGTCGAAATCGAGAGGGAGGCCGCGGACGGGAGCAGGCGCACTCTGCTGCACGCGCCGGAAGCGGGACTCCGCCGGCGCATCATCTTCCCAAACAAGGGACCGGGTTCGGTTACTTCCTTGAGTCGCCACGCTGTCGGTGAGATCGCCAGGCTCAACTATAGCCCGCTCCATAATGCGATTTCGCGCTCTGCGCACGGGGGGAACCCGTTGCGTAACGGGCACATCGTAAGGGGTTGAAAGAGTGTGCCGGATGTTTTTGATAGCGCGGACGATCTGTGATGCGCCGACCGGGCGCGCGATCCGATACGACAGCCTTTGGCACATTGCAGGCGAGATGTTCGGCCCATGGATTGCCGCTTGTCGATCCGGCTTGCGCTATTGATCTCGATCGATCGAGCTTCGATCCTCGTCCTTTTCTCAGAGCCGGTAGTGACATTTGCGTGGATGACCGCTTTGAAAAACGCAGCAGTCGGGTGGAACATCGACGATTTCGACCAACTCGGCGCCGTCAAGCTCGAGGGTGCGCCGCGATGGCAGACTCTCTGGATCGCAGGTAATCCACAAAGGATCGAGCCCAGGCAGCGCGCCACTGCAACGAGCGGCACGCAGCGCGCCACTGCAACGAGCGGCACGACGCCGCGGGCTGCAGAATGGCGGCCGCGAAAGGGCGGGTTGACGGCATAGCCGATGTGCCCGGCTTAGCGCTCGAGGTGCGGCACTGAGCCCACGCGCAGGTTGATCTGTCCCATGTCTACACCCGTAGGGAGAGAAATCATGCAAAAGAAAAACGTAGGCACCTTGTGGTGGATGTGATCGGCAATATCGGCGAGAACAAGATGCAGGTCACCGTCACGCAGTTCTCCGATGTGAACGGACTCCCGCAAATCCGTCATCTCGTGAACCGATGCCGAGTTCGCTGGCTAGGTGACCAGTTCAAACGCCCGCACCGATTCCTTGCGGACCGTGAGACGCTCGACCAGGTCATAGCGCACTTCGTATCCGCGACCGGGTGAATCGGGAATGACGATCTCGCCCTCCGAAGTGACTGTGACTTCGGGTTCGATGATGTCTTCTTTCCAGTAGCGTGCGGACGCCGATACATCGCCGGGCAGGGTGAAGTTCTCGAGCGTGGAGAGCGCAATGTTGTGGGAACGGCCGATACCCGATTCGAGCATGCCGCCGCACCAGACGGGGATTCCCCGCTCCTGGGCGGCATTGTGTACCGCAATCGCTTCGGAGAAGCCGCCCACACGGCCAAGCTTGATGTTGATGATCTTGCAGGACTCCATCTCGATCGCCGCGAGCGCATCGCGCCGGTTGCGAATCGACTCATCGAGGCAGATCGGCGTGTTGAGCTGGCGCTGCAGCATGGAATGAAAATAGAAGTCGTCATGCCATAGCGGTTGCTCGATCATCAGCAGATCAAAGGCATCAAAGCTGGCAAGGTGATCGGCATCGCGCAAGCTGTAGGCAGAGTTTGCATCGCAGCTCAGCTGAATGCCGGGCCAGCGATCGCGCACCTTCTCAAAGACCTCGATATCCCAGCCCGGTTTGCATTTGAGCTTGATGCGCTGATAGCCGGCGGCCAGTGCCCTTTCAATAATCGACATCAACTCAGGGATGCTCGCCTGGATGCCGAGCGAGACGCCGCATGGAATCGATTCACGCACGCCGCCAAGGAGAGTTGCGATGGGCAGACCTTCGCGTTGCGCCTCGAGGTCCCAAATCGCATTTTCGAGGGCGGCCTTGGCCATGGGATTGCCACGTACGCGCTTGAAGAGGCGCGGGCAGTCGCCGCCGTGCTCGGGCGATTCGGAGGCAAGCATGGGGCCGAGTTCGTTGGCGAGAACCTGCCACGCGGTGTCGGTGGTTTCGCTGGAAAAGAACGGGCGCTCGCCCGCGGTGCACTCCCCCCAGCCGATCAGGCCTTCGGAACGGACCTCGGCCAACAGAATCCTGCGATCGCGGGTAACACCAAAACTGGTTTCGAATGGACGCACGAGGGGAAGATGCAATTCGCGAAGAATAATTCCATCGATTCTCATAAGAAGTGAGTTCCTTGGGATATCAGCAATGAATTGAAAGTTGTTTCATTTCAAGTTCAACGGTTGAGCTCTGATGATTCTTCTTCAATCCATCTCCGCCTGGGTCGGGGAACCCAACTCGAAGACTCCGTTCCCTTCTTCGTCGCGGACAAACCCGAGAACGGCTAAACCCTGTGCAAATGCATGTTGAAACTTGCGGCGGTTTTCCAGTTGGACTGCCACAGCTCGCTCCCGGTCTTGCTCGGATGCTTTCCATGCATAGATGGATGCTGGCACCTGGATACGTTCTTGAATCGTGAACGAGGCCCGGGGATGCCCCTCAAGGATGTCTTTTACCCTCGGCGCATCGAGATGCCATTCGGCAACTAATCGATCCGTGGGGAGACCTCCCTGGAGACGACTTGAGGATACACCATAGAAATTCACGTGATAACAACGGACAATCGCCCCCAGCTTGTGGATATTTAGATGGGCGTTTTTGATCTCCAGCGGATCGAAGGTCCACTCCATGTGCCGGATACCTCGCGAAAGTGCTTCAAGTCTTTGCTGCAGCTTGAGTTGGGCGCCAAGCCCTCGATTGCGATAGGCATGTCGAACTGCAAGCATATGCGAGTGCAGATATGGCTTTGGAATTCTGTTCCCGGTCTTCACTCCCGGCAAAGACATGGCGAATCCAATCAGGGAATCCGGCCCTCCCTCGGGTGGCGCGCCGGGTAATTCTGTATCGAAAGCGCCGATCACCTGGCCACCGATCTTCTGGCCGACGAGGAACGCCTTGCGCGGAATCACGTCGCTGTCGTCGTAACCCCACGTTTCGATCTGAAGCTGCACGCACGCTTCGAACTCGTCGAACCCCGCGCAGGTGCGAATGACGATCATGGCTCCGGCACCTGCCCGGAACCAGAAATGAGACCCTTGCTCGATTTGGATGCGAGCTTTTGCTTGGCCGAAGCCCACAGTGCTTCGAGTTCGTTCGGCGAAAGCTCTTCGAGGGGTCGGTCCGAGGCGAGCTCCATCTGGTGGAAGCGCTCGCGGAAGCGCAGATTGCATCCGCGCAAAGCCATCTCCGCATCGACACCCAGATGCCGTCCGAGATTCACGACCGTGAAGAGCAAATCGCCTATCTCCGACTCAACTCTCCCCTTCACGTCGGAGTCGTTGGGGCTCTCGTCGGCGGTGGCGGCTTCTGCTTCGAGTTCCGCCGTTTCCTCGGCGAGCTTGGGAAGCAGGTCGCGCCAGTTGGGCCAGTCGAAGCCGGACTTTGCAGCTTTTGAACCAAGCTTGGCCGCTTCGGCCAAGGCTGGGAGCGCACGATGCACCGTGTCGAGCCTCGAATCGTGGGAGGGATCCGCTGGATGCGGCGCTTCCGCGGCCTTGATTTCTTCCCAGTTGCGCAGGACCTTGGTTGCCGATCCTTCCACCGCGGCATCGACGTTCGCCTGGTTGCCCGCGGCGCGCGACGCTTCGTCGCCAAACACATGGGGGTGGCGGCGAATCAGCTTTCGATTCAGGTGATCGAGGACGTCGGCGATAGTGAAGTGTCCCTCGTTTGCGGCCATCTCCGCGTAAAACAGCACCTGCAGCAGCAGATCGCCCAGCTCTTCCGCGAGGTGCGGGAAGTCCCGCCGCTCAATGGCGTCGAAGACTTCGTAGGTCTCTTCGAGGGTATATTTGCGAATCGTGTCGAAGGATTGCTCGCGATCCCAGGGACATCCCCCGGGCGCACGCAACCGAGCCATGATCGCGGCGGATTGCTCAAAAAGAGTCGCAGCCCGCGTCGGATCCGTCACGAGTGCGGGGCTTGACGCGGAGGTAGGAAGTTGTGGACTGTCAGCGTTGCTTGCAACGTCCATCTGATTCAGTTTACCGCGAGGGACGACAGACAGGCTCGCAGTATGCGATCGCGGATTCTAAGCCTCGTATACTCAAAGCCGCATGTTCCGCATCTTTGTCACTGTGTTTGCCGGGCTGGTTGGGCTGGTCTTTGGCAGCTTTCTCAATGTGTGCCTCAGCCGCTGGCCGGCCGGGGAAAGCATTGTCAAACCGCGCTCGCATTGCCGCAGCTGCGGACGGACTCTTGCGTGGTGGGAGAATGTGCCGCTGCTCAGTTGGCTCGCGCTAGGAGGCCGGTGCCGGACGTGCCGAGCGCGAATCGGTTTGCGCTATGTGCTCGTCGAGTTGGCCGTGGGCGCACTGTGGGCAACGATCGCGTGGCAAACGGCGGGCCGCTTTTTCTCCCTGGCCATTGACTCCCACATGCCAATCTCGTTCAGTCCTCCCTTTCTCGAACAGGCTGCCGCGACCTTTTTCGGAAACCTGATTTTCACTTGGCTGCTCGTGGGACTCGCCGCGCTCGATGCCGAGCATCTCTGGCTACCCGACATCGTAACCTTGCCCGGCATACTGCTTGGCATCGTGGCCACGATTCTGCGCGGCGATACACGGGCGCCGCTCCTCGTGAGTCTCACAAGCCCGGCTTTCGCGATCGCGATTGCCGGCGGGCTCATCCTTCTTATCCGCTGGATCTACTGGCTGGTGCGACTGCGCGAAGGTATCGGCCTCGGCGACGCAAAATTGATGGCAATGGTGGCTGCTTGGATCGGATTGTCTGGAGCCTTGCTCTCGTTCGCAATCGGCGTGGTCCTGGGCGCGCTGGCTGGCGTCGCTATTCTTATGACGTCGAAGCCGCGCGACGCGGAACCCGCGCGCCTCACTAAGCTGCCGCTCGGCACATTTCTCTGCCTCGGCGGTATCGTGAGCGTCCTGTGGGGAGCGCAGATCCTATCGGTCTACTTGCACTGGGCGGAATTGTCGCGGCCATGATTCATTGTGGCGCCTGCGGGGCGGCGTCTGAAGCCGTCGACATTGCCTTCGCCCGCGCAAGATCGGGGTCCTTCAAATACTTTTGCGCGTCCTTGCTGTGCTTGGATTCCGGATCGTATTCCATCACCTTCAGGTAGTTCGCCTTGGCGCTGCCATAGCTGCCGAGATTCCGCTGCGACTCAGCCAAACCCCAATAGACGTCAGGATTCTCAGGATCGAGCACTAGGGCGGACTCAAAGCGCGACAGCGCTGCCCGCCAGTTTTTCTGGCTCAGGTAGTAGCTGCCGACGCTTTCATCTTCTTTCGCGCTCTCAGTGTGAGTTGCCTCGGTCTCGTCGTGCTTCCGATGTTTTCCCTTGTCTTCGTCGGGCGGCGGCTTCAGCAGATTGTCAAGTCCAGCGCTGCTGGAACTGGCATCGGAGCCTTCCGCGCTGGACGACGCGTCGTCCGGACTTTTTACCGGATCGCCGTCGGCGCCCGGCATGGGCGGGAGCGCACCCCCATAGGAGTCGTCTGCCGGCGGCGACGACGCGTCGTTTGAAGGCAGCACCGGCACCGTGTTCGTGTCGTCGGGAAATGGATTGGCTTGCGGCTTTTGAGCGCCCGAGGAAGGTGCGGCGCTGCTCGGCGGACTCTGCGGCGCAGCATTCGATTGTGCCTGCATGCACCACGTCATCGCACTCCAACAGACGACTGCCAGTGCGGTTGCAACAATTCGAACGATCCTTGTTGGGTTCCAGTTTTCCATTGCCCCTTCAAATGGTAGGATGCGAAGCAGAACGAACTCAAGTTCTCAGGGACTGCATCGCATATCGAATGGGACTCATTATCCGCTCATCCGCCATTCATGCTGCCGGCTGCTACGCCACCTCAGCCATCCGCAAAGGGGCCAGGGTCGCCGAATATACAGGCCCGCGGCTGACCAAGGCGGAGGCAGACGCCTGCTATGACGATCTCCCCATCACCTATCTGTTTGGACTGGGTGATGGGTCAATCGTGATCGATGGCCACTGCATGGCCATGTTCATCAATCATAGCTGCGATCCAAATTGCGAGACGGACGAAAGAAACGGTCGTGTCTGGATCAGGGCCATCCGCACCATCGCTCCGGGCGAAGAGATCACCTACGACTACTGCCTCTACGACGGGGACGAAGACGAAGCAGTCTGCAACTGCGGGGCCGCGACCTGCCGCGGAACAATGTATTCGGAAGAGGAAACTCGCCGACGTAAGGCAGCAGCGCGCAAAGCCGCCCAAAGGAGCAAAGCCGCCCAGCGGAAGAAGACGGTCCGCCGGGTCGCGAAAAAAAGTAAGAAGCGCCGTCCGCGGTCCTCCCCACGGAAGGCAGCCGACCTTACCGGCGCGCCAGCAGGTCGCCGAGCCGCGAATGATAACTCCGGCTCATCGATAGCCGCTGTCCGTTAACGAGATAGACAACGAAGTCGCCCTGCGATTCCGTGCGCACTTCCTTCACAAACTGCAGATTTACGATCGCCGAACGGTGCACCCGGAGAAACATCTGGGGATCGAGCTTCTGCTCCAGGCCGCTCATTGTCTCGCGCAGCAGGTGCGATTCCTTTTCGGTACAGATGCGGACATAATTCTCTTCCGCGCCGATCCAGCGGATATCCGTCACCGGAAGAAAAAGAATGCGCCCGCGCGATTTGAAGACAATGCGCGAGGTGTAGCCGTCGCGGTTGACGGCGCGTGCTTGCGGCCTGCACGACGATTTCGCGGAAATCGCGATCTGGTCGCGCGCGCGCTCCACCGCCGAGTGGAGTCGCTCCTGCGTGAACGGCTTGAGCAAATAATCGACCGCATGCAGCTCGAACGCGCGCAGGGCATAGTGATCGTAGGCCGTTGTGAAGATCATGTGCGGAACCGCGGCACCGTCTTCGGCCGAGAGCTCGTCGATCATTTCGAGGCCCCCCATTCCGGGCATACGCACATCGAGAAAGAGCAATTGGGGTGCAAGCTCCTTGATCGCCTCCAAGGCTTCGGAAGCCGAGGCGGCTTCTCCTACAATTTCGATCTCCGGTTCCTTGCTCAGGAGTTGCCGTAGTTTGCGCCGTGCGAGCAATTCGTCTTCGATTAAAAGTGTGTGGATCACTGTGCCTTCTCCGTGGTTGGTGTGAACCGGCCCGAATGTCGTAACCAAGACTTCTCCCTCTCCTGCTTCGCAAGCGCGCTGCCATTGCCGCTGTGACGAGACGGATTGCAGAATCAATACCTTACCGGTTGCCTTTTCTTGAAAGTGCAGCGGCGACTGTTCGATTTCACGAGCATCCGTCCGATTTCGGACACCATCCCTGCAAACCGCTGTTGACCGCGCAAGGCCCCGTGTTTGTCCCAGATCGTTGATCCAGAAATCCATAGGGGGTTGCTTCAATTGCGCCGCGTCTCCGGCTGCAGAACCCTCGGCGAGGCCGTCCGCAGCGAAATTCAGGCGCTTGGTCCCTGATTGTGGAATTTCATACCCGACCGCGTGCATGTTCCGCTTCGCGGAAGTTCGCCGCCCGGCGCCGGTTGTGTCGGTTCTCTTCTGCCTCAAACGGGCGAGCTTCCTCCCGTGCGAACCGCCGTCGGTCACTCCATTTGACGGCCTGTCACTTCCCCTTGCGATGACCCGCGATTGGATGCGCGCATGCACGCTCCGCTCCAGAGCTTGTATCCCCTGCAATGGAGCGGATCATGTACAGAATCTGTCGTTGGATTGCGCAAGCATCGTTTGTGTTCGCCTTATGCCTTGCAACTCGTCCTGGCCTCAGCCAGGGGATTGTCACGGGCTCCATCGACGGCACCGTACAGGATCCGAGTGCCGCCGTCATTCCGGGAGCTACGGTCACCGCTGTAGAGTCCGGCACGAACTCGAACTTTAGAAGCCAGACAAATGGCACCGGGGGGTTCCACCTGCCCGGCTTGCCCGTGGGCAAGTATGTCGTCACCGTGGAAGCGTCCGGCTTTGTTGCCTTGCATATTGAGAATGTGACTGTGCAGACCGGGACGGCGACGCCCCTCGGCCCCCTCACTCTCAAGCTCGGAGCATCCGAAGCAGTGGTCGTCGAAGCCGCAGCCGCAATTCTGCAGCCGGACTCAGTGCAAATCAGCCAGGAGTTTGACAGCGAGAAGACCGAGAATCTCCCGATCGGCAATGGCTTCGACGTGGTTGCGTTGTTCCTGCCCGGCGTGGCGCCGTCGGGAGGCAATATCTTCACCAACAACAACGGCGCTGAATTCTCAGCCAACGGTGTTCGCGATCGCAACAACAACTTCCAGCTGGATGGTCAGGCAAACAACGATACGAATATCGGCGGTCCCAATGTTTTCTTTGGCAACGCAGATGCGATTGCGGAAGTGGAGGTCATCACCGGCGAGAGCGCCGAGTACGGCCGCAATAGCGGCGCCGTCGTCAACTATGTCACCAAGGCCGGCACGAACCAACTCCACGGAACGGCCTACGAGTTCTACAACGGCAGCTGGGCCGATTCGCTCGCCAACCAGGAAAAGAGCCCTGTGCTGGGTTATTGCCCGCCCGGTGTGAGCTCCTCGACAGGCTGCACCCCGCCGTCGATTCCGCGTTTTGTCGACAACCGTTGGGGTGGAACCGCCGGCGGTCCCATCAAGCACGATCGTCTGTGGTTCTTCGGATCCGGCAACTTCGAACACACGCGCACCGGCGCGAGCCCTTCCTCATCGGCTCCGTTCATGACGCCCGACGCAACCGGAATCCAGGAACTCGAAGGCGCCTTCCCGAACAACTCTGCGGTGGGGGCGCTGGCTGCCATTGGGCCGGCATCGGTGAAAACCGGGAACCTCACCTTCAGCGGACCGACCACGGAGACGGTGCTGGGCGTGCCGATCGAGGTCGCGACAGCCCGCCGCACCGTGCCCTCCCCCTTCAATGATGACGAGGCTATGGGCCGCATCGACTACCAACTCACTGCGCATGATCGCATCTTCGGCCGCTACATCTACCAGAAATCCTTCACTTACAATTTCAACTATTTCGCGCCTTCTGAAGCGGTGACCGGCAGCTTTGTGAATGTGGGCGGCGTGAGCCACTTCGCCGGGGTCGACTGGAGCCATACCTTCAATGATCGGCTCCTCAACCAGATGCGCTACAGCTACTCACATGCCACCAGCACCTTTGAAGCCGGCGGCTTCTCCAACTGCACCGATGCAAACATCCTCTCAGGCTGCCCCATTCGCGTAGGCTTCGCCGACTCTACCGATCTTTCGCTCGGTGAGTTGAACGATTTCTGGCCGCAGGGACGTCTTGTCGAGAGCTCGCAGATCCAGGACAACGCGACGTGGCAGCGGGGTCGCCACAGCATCAAGTTCGGTGGCGAGTACAACCACTTCCCTGAAACTGACTATGGCGTACCCAACCTGAATGGCTCTTTCACCTTTGCCAGCATGGACGACTTCATTCAGAGCAATCCGGAGCTGACGCAATACGCCGAAGGCCCATCGATCTATCCGCTCACCTACAACGCCGGTGCGCTCTACTTCCAGGACGATTTCAAGGCACAGCCGTCGCTGACCTTGTCGTTCGGTTTGCGTTACGAGCTACAGAGCGAGCCGATCAATGGCATGCACGACATCACGGTCAAGCGCGAATCGAACCCGTCTACGGCTTTCTGGGACACTTCGCTGCCCCTGAGCCTGCGCACGGTGCAGTCGCTGCCCATCGTCAAACATAACTTTGGCCCGGTGGTTGGATTTGCATGGCAACCGGCGTGGCACAGCCGCAGCGATACCGTCATCCGCGGCGGCTTCCACATCGGCTACGACGCCACGTTCAACAATCCGTTCTCGAACATTGCGCAGAGTACGCCGGCCGTCAATTTCGCCAACCTGCAAACCTGCGCTGACTGCATTCCCTCGGACGGCAAGGCTTCGACGCTTCGCGGCCTCATCAATCCGCAGGTGCCTCTTGGCGGCAATCCAGGCTTCCGCGCCGAGTCCAACACCGATCCGAATCTGCGCAATCCCTACACTGAACAGTGGAACCTTGGTATTCAGCAGGCATTCACCAGTCACCTCGTTGCCGAAGTTCGTTATTTAGGCAACCACGGTATTGCTCTCTATCAGACTCGCAACGGGAACCCCGCGTTGGGCCCGCTCATCGCTGCAGGGTTCCAGAACGTCATTCCCAGCGGGCTGACTCCCTGCACCACCGCGAACTCACCCGGCGCCACGGCTGGCTACGTGGATTGCAACCGCACCAATGTGATCACTCTGGGCAACACCGCCTTCTCGAACTACAACGGCATGCAGTCCCGCATCTCGGTCGAGCACTGGCACGGCGTAACCGCGGGGCTCAGCTACACCTGGAGCAAGAGTATCGACAACGTCACGGAGATTTACGCGACAGGTGCGGGCGGCAACACAACAGACTTCGCCCAGAACCCATTCGACTTGAACAATGCCGAACGCGGCACCAGCGGCCTGGATTATCCGCAGCTCACCTCGTACTACATGCTCTTTGACGTACCGTTCTTCCATAGCCAGAACACGCTGGGGAGCAAGCTCCTTGGCGGATGGCAAGTGAATCCGACCTGGCGTTTTGCCAGCGGGCAACCGTACACGGTCCTGGAAAACGAAGCCGCCGATCGCCTGCTTTGCGATCCAACCCAGAGCACTGAGAACGGGTTCGGCACCACATGCCGTCCGATTCTCGCCACGCGCACGGCGCCCATTTATATGGTGGGGCAATGCATCGATGCGACCGCGACCGACTGCGGGCTGATCGATTACTACTCGGGGGCGCCGATTACCCGGCAGGATGTGCACTGGATCGTGAATGACGACACCTCCGCGGCGTATTTCGGAACTCCCTTCGCTGGTGGAGGAAGAAACCAGCAACGCGGCCAGGCTATCAATGCGGTCAACCTTGCTCTTGTAAAAACTTTCAAGGTCAACGACCGATTCTCGTTCGAAACGCGTGGCACTGCCTACAACGTGCTGAATCACCAGTATCGAGGAACTCCCGGCATCAATATCGATCAGGGCAATTTCCCTGAAGCTGGCGGATCCTTCGCCAATACCCTTTTCAATAACGATGGAGCGGGACAAACCAACTCCGTCTTTTCGGGCATCGATCGGCGTCGCATCGAGATCGCTGGGAAGCTCCGGTTCTAAATGAAAGCGCCTTGGACTCACGAGCGGCGGGAAACTCAACTCGCCGCTTCCACTTTCTCCGCCTCCACTCGCCACCTCAGTCAGAACCGACATAGTGCGCACGCTTTCGGTGAAAAGTGATTTTGTGACGAACGGCATGAAACCGAGGACTAAACGGCCT
The DNA here is from genome assembly GCA_036520995.1 of Occallatibacter sp. Lineage (GTDB taxonomy): Bacteria > Acidobacteriota > Terriglobia > Terriglobales > Acidobacteriaceae > Telmatobacter. Next base: position 45,787 of record DATDIQ010000012.1, on the reverse strand, counting down.
GGAGCAGCGTCGCACTGGTCGTTCTCTGCATTTGTCCCAGCGTGCGCGCAGGAACTTCACGATAACAAGCGCGTAGATAGAAGAGTCTAGAGAGCAACCGGCTTCCTCGAGTCTTTCGCGAACAACCCAACGAATATTCCATCACCCGGGAGTGATCATGAAAAGCATCCGTCCCGATCATGTACGAAGCGCGTCGCTCGCCTCCCTGCTTGGAGTGACCGTCCTCTTTTACGCCACGCCTCTGCTGAGGGCTGCGGACATTCCCTCCCCGGGCAGCGCCGCAGAGCCAAGAACCATTCAGCAACAAATCGAACTGGCTGCGCAGTATTTCACCGGTCACGGCGTTCCGCAAGACGAAAAGCTTGCGGCGTACTGGTACGAGCGTGCAGCCGATGCCGGCGATCCAGAAGCACAAAAGCAAATCGGCTACTTCTATGCAACCGGGCTCGGAGTTCCCATGGATACGGCGCGTGCCGTGCATTGGTTTCAGTTGGCGGCTGCAGGCGGTTCAGAAGGCGCGAAGGTGAATCTGGGTGTCGCCTATTTGCGCGGCATCGGTGTCCCTAGGAATATCCCCCTGGGCATCCAGCTTTTCCATGAGGCTGCGGAAAAAGGAAGCGGCTTGGGTGCGTGTTATCTCGGAGAGCTCTACCTTCTCGGAATCGGCGTCCCCCAGGACAAGGCGATCGCGATGCGGTGGTACGAAAAGGGCGTGAAACTGCATGAACCACGTGCGGAGTTTGCGCTGGGCGGTCTGCTGCTTCAAGGCGGCGCCGGACCGACTGATCTTGCGCGCGCCCTCGATTTGCTGCAGAAGTCCTCCGACGTGGGGTTCGTGCCCTCGATGCACGCGCTGGGGCTCCTTCTGGTGAATCAGCCAGGTCTCGCCAAGTCCTCGGATGAGGCATTGAAACTGCTTCAAGCGGCCGACAAGGCCGGCTACTGGAGATCGACCGCGGTGCTCGCCATCCTGGAACGCGACGGCAAGCAGCTTCCGCAGGACGCTCGCAACGCCTACTACCATTTCCGTCTCGCGTCGTTGGAGGGAGGAACAGCCGCACAGTTCTTGGATAACGACCTGAGTGTCCTGGCGGCCAAGTTAGGGCAGCAGGATACGGCGACTATCGATGCCCAGGCCGCTGAGTGGCACACGCTGCATCCTCTCTCGCTCGAGTTCATTTACAAAGGTGGCGAGAACTGGAAGAAGTTCCCTGCATTTGCGCTCGCCAGCCCTGATTCCGGCTCGCTGGCGGGCCGCCTGATTGCCACGAATCCAAACTAAGCGTACACAGAAGTTACAAACACTCACGCGAGGCCCCCGGGCATGAGAGAAAGTGGAAGGTGAACGACCAAACTCGATGGCACGAGGAAACAGCGGAAAAGAGCCGATGCTCATGCATCCGGCGATCTACATCGGAATCTTCACCCTCGTAGGCTTGCTCTTCGCCCTGCAAGAGTGGATTTTTATGCGCCGTTGGGCCTACAACTGGAGCACTCAGCACCAGGCGACGCAGACGTTTGCCGAATACAGCTTCTTCTATTTCCTGTGGGGCTCCCTCACCTGGATGCTCTGGTGCTTTTTTCGCCACTCCATTCAAACCGCCAGCGTACTGCGAATCGTGGTGCAGTACCTGCCCACCAGCTTTATTTTCTGCACGCTCGTGGAAATGATGTGGGTCTTCACGTTTCCAGGGGTCCCCTCCAATAGGTCTCAGATGCCCTACTGGGTGAGGCTGGAATACAACCTCGAAAGCGACGTGGCCAACAGCATGGTCACCTTCTGGAGCGCGTTCTTGCTCTTTCGCGGAATGGGGTATTACCGGCAATTCCGCGAGAAGGAGCAAACTGCGGCGCAGCTCGAAGTGCAACTGGTGAACGCCAGGATGGCCGCGCTGCGGATGCAGCTGAACCCGCATTTTCTTTTCAACACGATGAACAGCATTTCGAGCCTGATGCGTTTTGACATCGACGCCGCCGACACCATGCTGGAACAACTCAGCAGCCTGTTGCGTATTACGTTGGAGCGCGGCAACGTGCAACTGATTCCCCTTCACGACGAGATCGAGTTCATCGAAGTCTACCTTGGCATGCAAGGCCGCAGGTATGCGGGAAGACTCCAGCAGACTGTACACATCGATCCGGAGTTGCATGATGCGCTTGTTCCGGCAATGTTCCTGCAGCCGATTGTGGAGAACGCTTTCGCGCACGGGCTCTCGAAGATTGATTCCGAAGGCGTGCTTTCTATCGAGGTGCAAAAAGACGGAAAGCAAATGCTGATTGCCGTCCTGAACAGTGGTCGGGGCCTCGCTCCGCCTACAGTACCCCGTACCGACCGGCAGGGCGTGGGCCTCACGAATGTGAGGAATCGTTTGAAACTGCACTACGGCGAAAGCTGGTCGCTTTCATTGATTGAGGTTGATCCGAAACACGTAAGACTTACAATTCGGCTCCCGATTCAGTTCTCCGAACAACATACAGAGCCGATGGCAAGGTACGGTGCCTGATGATCAGTGCTGTGCTGGCCGATGACGAGGTGCTGGCGCGCCAAAAACTCCGCCAATTGCTCCGGGAGGAACCGGATATTGAAATCGTGGGGGAATGCGCGACAGCTTCCGAGACCATCCAACTGGTGAGTGCAACAAACCCGGCGCTTCTCTTTCTCGATATCCGGATGCCCGATATGGACGGATTCGACGTGCTGGGTGCGCTCTCCGTGCGCGAAGACCTGACGCTGCCGCACGTGGTCTTTACCACGGCCTACGACCTGTATGCGGTGCGCGCTTTCGAGATTCACGCCATTGACTACCTGCTGAAGCCGTTCACCTGCGAGCGACTGCGGACCGCCGTGCAACGGGTCCGCGAACGTATCGCGGGCCGCGAGCCGGATGTGCCGGCCGAACGCGCTCCAACAAATTCCGGCCAATTCACTTCGCGCATTGTCTTCAAGTCGCGCGGGCGCATTCTCTTTCTGCCGGTGACGGACATTCGCTGGATCAGCGCCGAAGAGAACTACGTGCGCATCTCCACGGCATCTGAAACTCACCTCCTGCGCGAGACGATGGCGCGTCTCGAAAAGCGTCTCGACCCCCAGATGTTCCTGCGCGTGCATCGCTCCTCGATGGTCAATCTGCAATTCGTGAAAGAAGTACGCAGCGAGCCCGATGGGGAATCCTCAGTCGTTCTCATCAGCGGAGAAAAGATCCCCATGAGCCGCAGCTATCGTGCCCGCATCCAGGATTGGCTGCATCATTAAATCAATCCAGTTTTCTGAAGTCGGGGTGCTTTCGTTCCGCTATGCATCCCGGGCGATTCTGCGATCTCTCGCGCAAAGGCGGCCATTCGTCCCACCCATCTGCATCTCACCCTGTGTATGAGGAAGTGGAGCGAATTGCCGAACAATTTCATGAATCCATACTTTGAAGCACATGATCGGCTCCTCTCTTCGAGAGCTGTGTCCGGCTGCTCCTTGCGATCGCGCAATTCGTCCCAGATGCACTGCAGCCGTCACATTCCTCGACTTCGTTGATGGTTCGGACACCCGGTTGCACTTTCGATCTGACAGAGGTCTGGCGCCGGATGAGTGCAACTGCAATCCTCACGCCCCAAGAGAATGTCAGCCGCAGCCGCAAGGTGCAGGCGCGCGGCCGCGAGCGGCGCATTGCCCTGCGTCTCGACGTTGCGGCGGATCGCCGTAGAATCTTCGACGCGTTGACCGTACCGGAATATATCGAGACGTGGCTTTCCTTCCCCTGCACTCACGTGGATTGCCGCACCATTGCCTCCCAAGCGAACGACCATTATCGCCTCGATCACTACGCAGCCGATCGCCTCGACTTCAGCATCACCGGCGCCTACCACGTGTGCCGCCGCGGCAAGCTGTTCTTTACGTGGCGCAAAGCCCAGGCTTCCGGCGATCAGGAAGCCGCGCACGAAGGAATGGTGCTGATCCGCCTCCACGGGGCTTTCGCGAAGAGCACGCTGTGCCTGGCGCATACCGGCTTCTTCTCGGAAAGAGAGTATCGTTGGCACCGCGAGCTTTGGAATCGCTCTCTTACAAAGCTTCAAGCTCTGTTTTGCACTCGCTAAGACGCCACGCGCCCACAAACCTCGACTGGCCCTGCCATTCAGCCAACCTGCCCTATTTTGTATGATCGATGAGCACCGCCAGTCCAGCGCGGCCATCAAACTATGAGAGTGGGAATCATCGGCACCGGGGCCATCGCCGGCAAGCACGCACAGGCCTATCGCAACATCGGATTTCAAGTCACTGCCTGCACTGACCGCACCGCAGAGCGCGGCCGGGCATTCGCGGTATCCACGGGCGCGGAATTCGTCGAGACACCCGAAGAGCTCTGTCGCCATCCTGATGTGGACTATGTCGACGTTTGCACCTTTCCCGCCTATCGTCTTGCTGCCGTCGAGCTCTGCGCCGGACAAAGCAAGCACATTCTCGTGCAGAAGCCGATGGCTATCGATCTCGAAACTGCTCGTCGGATGATCGATGTCGCCCATTCGGCCGGTATCCAGCTTGGCGTCGTCAGCCAGCATCGTTTCGATGATGCCACCCTTTTTCTCAGAAAAACCATCGCCACCGGCCGGCTCGGGCGGATCCTGCAGACCGACGCCTACGTGAAGTGGTTTCGTTCGGATGCGTATTACGCGCGCCCCATCAAAGGCAGTTGGGCGGTCGAAGGGGGCGGAGCCCTCATCAGCCAGGCGATTCATCAGGTGGACTTAGTGCTTCACCTGATCGGCGCAGTGGAAGAAGTCTCCGGCTACTGGCAACGCGGCGCTCTGCACGCGATCGAGTCGGAGGATGTAGTGTCCGCGATTGTGCGCTATAGATCAGGGGCGACTGGGGTGATTCAGGCCTCCACGTCGTTCTGGCCCGGGTCGCCGGAACGCATCGAGATCCACGGCAGCAAGGGCACCGCGATCGTCACCGGCGATCAACTCACCACCTGGGACGTACAGGACGATACCGGAGAGCCGGCGCCCCTGGCGACGAAAACTGCATCGGGCGCGTCGGACCCGATGGCCATTTCCCTCACCCCCTTCGAACGGCAATTCGCCGACTTCGCCGAGGCGTGCAGAACCGGCCGTGCGCCCATCTGCTCCGGGGTGGATGGATTCCGCGCCCTGCAACTGGTGCGTGCCATCTACACTGCGTGCGAAGAAGGACGCCGCGTGCAGATTTCGTCCGATCACTTTTTCGCAGAACCATAACCTGCCGCAGCGCGATGGCGCCCGACCCACTGCCCCCTTCTACAATCACACCGATCGATGAATGCATCGATGCAAGCGTATTCAAAGGATGCCGCTATTCGCGTGATGCGTGGATCACACAGAAGAAATGAACCGGGATGAACAATGGATTCTTTGGCAGGCGCGATTTTCTGCGGCAGGCGTGCACCTTTGGCTCGAATGCGATGATGGCCGGCCTTCCTCAAGGTCCGCATTCTCTGCATGCAACGACGGCCGTTATCGAAGATGCTGTGCAATCTGCAGGTTCAGAGGCATCCTCGAAGTATCACATCAAATTTTCCCTGTGCGGCATGAGCCGCGGGCGGAGGAGGAGTCCAGCCCGACTAGTTCTGGAATCCTGATCAGTACGGCGCCATTCTGTGCGACAGTGTCTCGCACCAGGTCGATCAGTTCCTTTTCTACACCGGTTCAACGCAGACTGAGATCGTCGAGTCGCACATTGCGAACGAGCGGCATCCCGAGCATCCGCGCTTTCAGAATTTCGGTGACATGGCGCTGCGCGGCAATCACGGCCTGGGCTATGTGCGGCTCGATTGGTTCACGCCCCACGGGCTCGGCACCTGGGGTGATGAGCGCCTCATCATTCTCGGCACCGATGGCTATATCGAGATCCCTCAACCGCACTCACGTTGCGCGGGACCAGGAAGAATGCCTGCTGGCCGCAGAACTTTTCCTCAAGGCGCAGAAGAACACGAAGTTCGTTACGCTAAAAGACTAAGCGCACACCTCGCCGGCAAAACATCGATCCGGCGGAACATTCACTGGATTTCTGGAGAGGATATTCCATGGAAATTTCAAGAAGAGAAGCTGTGGTGGGTTTGCTCGGTTTGTCTGGCGCATTCAGCGCATTGGCCAATAGCGAAGAGAACGAGCCGGTTCTCGGACCCACGGTCTTCGAGTGGGAGGAGATGAAGCCGAAGAAGACTGCCACGGGCGAAGTGCGCTCACTCTGCAAGGGGCCGACAGCGACGCTCGATCAACTCGAGATGCATGTGTCGACGTTGAATCCGGGCCTGGAATCGCATCCGCCGCACCGCCACGTCAACGAAGAGCTGATCATTCTGCGCGAAGGCGAATGCGAAACGCTCTCGAACGGTAACTGGATCAAGGTTGGTCCCGGCTCGGTGGTCTTCAACGCGTCGAACAGCCTGCACGGCTTTCGCAATATAGGCACAACGCCCGCCGTTTACCACGTCATCAACTGGAGCCCCTGCAAGGCGGCCGTTCCGAAACCTTCTGCGTAGATTCCCCACAAGGGAGCAGCCGTTCTTCCCTGCCCTCAGACGATACAATCGCACCTAGACCATTCGGGTTTGCCGTGGAGATTTTGTCGCGGCTGAGGGAGCACGCATTCGCATGGGTTATCAGGTTCTGGCCAGGAAATATCGTCCGCAACGCTTTGCCGACGTAGCCGGCCAGGATCACGTCACGCGTACGCTGCTGAACGCGCTGACCCAGAACCGCATCGCCCATGGTTACATTTTCTCAGGCCATCGCGGCATCGGCAAAACCACCATCGCACGCATCCTGGCCCAGGCGCTCAATTGCCGGGAGCAGATCGGTACGGAGCGCCGTCCCACGCCCGAGCCATGCGGCCAGTGCGACTCGTGCGTCGAAATTCGCCAGGGCAACGCGGTCGACGTGATCGAAATTGACGCGGCCACCAATCGCGGTATCGATGAGATTCGCGAGCTGCGCGAAGCGGCCCGCTACTCGCCGGCACGGGATCGCCACAAGATCTACATCCTTGACGAAGCGCACCAGATTACCGAAGCGGCGTTCAACGCGCTGCTCAAAACGCTCGAGGAGCCGCCTTCCCACGTCATCTTCATGATGGCAACCACCGAGCCCGAGAATATTCCGCAGACCATTCGTTCGCGCTGCCAGCATTTCAGTTTTCACGCCGTCAAGTTCGACGACATCCTCGCACAGCTCAAGGCCATCGCCGCCCAGGAGCAGGTCAACGTGGAAGACGCGGCACTCGCTCTTCTTGCCGAGGCTGGCGACGGATCGATGCGCGACGCGCTCTCCATCATGGACCAGGCGATTGCCTCGGCGCCGGTTGAAGACGGCCGCCCGGCTCTCGCTGCAGCGCAGATTCGCGAGTTGATGGGCTCGGTGCCGAATGCGGTCTTCGAGCGCCTGCTTGAAGCGGTTGCTGCCGGGCAGAGCGTCGAGTTAATGGAGCAGCTCAACGTGCTGCTGAATGCCGGGCACAGCCCCTCGTCGCTGGCGCGCCAGATGGTGCGCTATTTGCGCAACGCGCTGATGGCCAAGATCGGCGGCGAAGAAACCGAGTTGCTGCAGATTTCGGCAGACGAGCGCGCGCGGGCGATTCGGTCGGCGCTGCTTTTCACCGAAGAGGATCTGACGCGCAACCTGCAAATTGTTCTGCGCACCTTTGACGATCTGAACTACCGCCAGGAGCAGCGCTTTCATCTTGAACTCGGGCTGCTCAAGCTGATTCACGCGCAGCGTCTGCTGCCTCTCGAAGAATTGCTGAGCGGTGTTTCCGGGACGGCTGCGCCCCGCGGCGCAGCAACCTCCGCGGGCCCGCGTCCAAATCCGCCTGTCGCGCGCGCCACCGTTGCCTCTCCGCCAACCGTCTCGGTCCCTGCTGCGGGTTCGGCGAGCTCTCCGTTTGGAGGCTCTTCCGCTAGGAGCAGCCAATCGGTCGCCAAGCAGGACGCGCGCACAATGGAAGCCGCAAAGGAATCGACGCCGGAGGCTGCTACGGCCGCGGCGGCCGCTCGCGTCGTTACGCCGTTCCCTGTTGCCTCAACGCCGAACCCGGCCACAGGATTCGCCGAGACGATCACCGAAGGTGCGTTGGCCAAGATTCCGCAAAACGCCTCGTCTCCAAGCGAAAACGGTGTCGCTAATGCTCCGACGGCAGAAGCCGCCCGCACCGCCATCTGCGCTGCCCTGGCCACAGGAGGACACGTGACCGCGTCACAGCTGCTGGGCGCGGGAGAGTGGGAGCTCGAAGGCAGCGGCTTGCGCATTGAAGTTGCCTCGATGAGGAAGAAGATGCTGAGCCTTACCGTGAATGCGGCAGCCGAAAAGATCATCCGTCAGGAACTGCAGAGGCTCGGTGCATCGCCGCGCTTTCTTGTCGTCCCCGGGGCGGCCAATGGCGCCGCAGCGGCTCAACCGGCGCCCATTCTCGGCAGCGTTCAGCAGGATGCTCTCCAGAATCCCCTGGTGCAGCGTGCCAAAGAAATCTTCCATGCAGAGGTTCGCAGCGTGGTCGACCTGCGCGTCAAATAACCAATCCGCAGCTGCAAGGAGGAAGCGTGATCAACCCGCTCAAGATTCCCGAGATGCTTTCGCAAGCCAACCAGATGCAGGAGGAGATTCAGCGCAAGCTGGCGCAGACCATCGTGGAAGGTTCGGCAGGGGGCGGCGCGGTGACGGTCACCATGAATGGAAAGAAACAGCTGCTCAAGATCCACATTGAGCCCTCTGCGGCCCTCAGCCTCACCGGCGGCCAGCCAGATGTGGAGATGCTCGAGGACCTGGTGGTGGCCGCGGTCAACGATGCGGGGCGCAAGGCCGACGAAGCGATCCAGTCGAATGTGCAAGGCTTGCTGGGTGGGCTCAAGATTCCTGGACTCACTTAAGTGACCGAAGCGCGAAGGAGAAGAGTGGTACAAACAGCGCTCAACCGCAGAAGCTTCGTTTCGCTGGCGGCTGCCGCAACGGCAGCCTCGTTTGCACCACGATGGCTGCGGGCACAGGGTGCTGTCCCCGATCGAATCGCACAAGGTCGCGTGCTTGCTGCGCAGACGCCGATCACCATGACGAAGCTTTCTGACAACGTGTATTTGCTGCAGGGATTTGGCGGCAACATGGCGCTGCAGACCGGAAGCGAAGGCAATCTCCTCGTCGATTCGAGCTTCTCTACGTCGGTCCCCAAGGTGCTGGCAGCGATCGCCGGCATCAGTAAAGATACGCCGCACACATTGATCAATACGCACTGGCACTACGACCATACCGACGGCAACGAGGGGATGCATGCTGCGGGGTTTGCCATCCTGGCGCACAAACAAACGCGTGAAAGATTGTCGACGCCGCAGGTGATCAACTTCTTCCACATCACAGTGCCGCCCGATCCTGTCGCTTCCTGGCCGACCATCACCTTCGACGACTTCATGCACCTGTGGCACAACGGCGAGTCGATCGATCTGGCCCATTTCGACGCCGCGCATACCGACACGGATATCTACATTCACTTCCACGATGCCGATGTGCTCCACGTAGGCGATATCTGGTTCAACGGAACATACCCCTTTATCGACGAGAGCACCCTGGGCAACATCGGCGGGATGATCAAAGCCAGCGAGAGCGCACTTGCTTTGGCCGGCCAGAAGACGAAAATCATTCCGGGGCACGGGCCGTTGGGCGACAAAGCGCAACTTCAAAAATACAGAGACATGCTGTCAACCATCCGCGACAGCGTGGCCGCTCTGAAGGCCGGCGGCGCAAGCGAGCAAGAGGCCATCGCCAAGAAGCCTACCAGTGCTCTCGATGCCATGTGGGGCAAGGGCTTCGTCAACGGTGATGTCATCACCGGGCTGGTGTATCGAACGCTTTAGGTATTTCAGGAGGGGCGCGTGGCCCGTTATGCCGAGCCGATGGCGCGGCTGATCGATGAACTCAAGAAGCTGCCTGGTGTGGGAACGAAGTCGGCCCAGCGCTATGCATTCCACATCCTGCGCTCGAACGATGAGGACGCCGTGGCTCTGGCTGAGGCCGTGCGCGGACTCAAAGCCAGCCTGCGTCTTTGTTCCGTCTGCAACAACATCACCGACATAGACCCGTGCGCCTATTGTGCCAGCCCTACGCGCAATCAGCGCCTAATTTGCGTGGTCGAGGAGCCCACGAATATCGAAGCCGTGGAACGCACGCGCGGTTACAACGGTGTCTACCATGTGCTGCACGGAACGCTCTCCCCGCTCCATGGCGTCGGACCCGATCAATTGCGGACCGGCACACTGGTACGACGCGTCGAGCAGAGCGAAGTGGATGAAATCATCCTGGCCACCAGTCCCACGTTGGAGGGTGAGGCCACGGCGCATTGGCTTGCTGGGCTCTTGCGGGCCTTTCCCGTGCGGATCACACGGATCGCCACCGGAGTCCCCGCCGGCAGCGACATCGAATACGCCGACGAGGTGACGATGGCGCGCGCTCTTGAAGGGCGCCGCGACCTCTAGTCGCTGAACAAAACCGAACTAGGCCTGCAGGCGACTCAGCAGATCCTGGGGATGGACCGGCTTGGCCAGGATCTCGAACTCGTAGCCCTTGGCCCGAGCCTTCTCGAGCAGGTCCGCAGTGGCTGCCTGGCCGGAGAAAAGCAGGATCTTGATTTTGGGCAAAATGGAGCGAATCATGATGGCCGCGTCGATCCCGTTCAAGTCAGCCATGATGACGTCTGTGATGAGCATGTCGGGGGTGAACGTCGAGGCCAACTCCACGGCTTTTTCGCCGGAATAGACGGCTCGAGCCTCGAACCCACTTTGGTTGAGGATCATGGCCAGCGTATCGGCAATGACACGTTCATCATCGACAACGAGAACCTTGGGTTTGACACGATTTTCGTGCATACTCTCCTAGACGCTGCGTGCTCTTCTTGCGATGATATTGCCGCTCCGGTCGCGCCGCGCTAGGCGGCTGGGGAAGATGTCGTGCAGGAGCCACGGGAACAGGCACATCTTCATGATACGCTCTGCCAGGCCTGCGGCGGCCATTGTCCCGCAGGGTAAAGACAGGTTCATCCGAAGCAGTGCTATTGTACGGGGTCACCGCAAAAAAGAGAAATAGAACAGATCCGCCCCGCTGCCCGGCCATTGGGTTCGGTCTGGGGACTGGTCTGGCAAAATCGATGGCGCACGCAGAGAGCACCCGCACTCCGGATTCATCTGTCAGAAATCCGGAAATCATAGACTTGCAACACAGCATCCAGCATCGCCGCGAGGCGGACAGAGAACCGGAGTTTCATGCATGCAGGCAGCGGCCGTCCAGAACCCGGCGGAAGGCGTGAAAACGGACGCCATTATCCGTGCCGAAAAGATTGAGAAATACTATGAGCAGCCGAGCGAAAACCGGATCCAGGTGATCTCGGCAACGGACCTGAGCATCGTGCCGGGCGAGATCGTTGCGCTCCTGGGCCCCTCCGGCTCAGGCAAATCGACCATGCTGCGGATGCTCACCGGGCTCTCGCGGCCCTCGGCCGGCCAGGTCTTTTGGCACGAAAAGCCGATCAGCAACGCGGAAATCAACGTCTCCATCGTCTTCCAGAGCTTCGCCCTTTTCCCCTGGATGACCGTGCTCGAGAACGTCGAAGCTCCGCTCAAGGCCAGGGGCGTTCCGCCCGCTGAACGCCGCGAGCGCAGTCTGAAGATGCTGGATACCGTCGGTCTGGACGGCTTCGAGGCTGCCTACCCCAAAGAGCTCTCCGGCGGCATGCGGCAGCGCGTGGGCTTTGCGCGTGCCCTTGTCGTCGAGCCCGAAGTGCTCTTCATGGACGAGCCCTTCTCTGCCCTCGACGTCCTCACGGCCGAGAACCTGCGCAGCGAACTGCTGGAACTGTGGGCCAAGAAGACCATGCCCACCAAGTCAGTCTTCATCGTGACCCATAACATTGAAGAGGCGGTGCTGCTGGCAGACCGCATCATCGTGCTCGGCCGGAACCCCGGCCATATCCGCACCGATTTTCGGGTGCAGATCCTGCAGCCGCGCGACCGCAAGGCAGAACCGTTCACTCAGCTCGTCGACTACATCTACAAGGTCCTCACCCGTCCCGACGTTGCGCCTGCCGGAGTGCCCGATCACCAGCATCCCGGCCCGCGCCCACGGGACCAGCGCCAGATGCGCTACCAGATGCTGCCCCATGCGCGCCCCGGGGGCATCGCCGGCTTGCTCGAGTTGCTGCTCGACAAAGGCGGCCGCGACGACATCTACCGCCTCGCCGACGACCTCGCCTTTGAAATCGACGACCTGCTGCCCATCGTCGATGCCGCCCAGCTGCTCGGCTTCCTCAAAGTCGAAGAAGGCGACGCCTCGATTACCGAACCGGGCGCAGAGTACGCCAATTCCGAGATCCTCCGGCAGAAGGAGCTTTTCCGCGACGCCGCGCTCGGCAATGTTCTGCTGCTGCGCCAGATTCGCCGCGCCCTCGAATCCAAGAGCGATCATACTGTTCCCGAAGAGTTTTTCCTCGACATGATCGACGAGCAGTTCAGCGATGAGGAGTCGCATCGGCAGATGGAGACCGCCATCAACTGGGGCCGTTATGCCGAGCTCTTCGACTTCGACGCGGCGCGGCGCCGCTTCGTGATGCCCGATGCTCTTGAAGAAGAGGCCTCCGCGAACGAGGATGCCGGGTGAAGCTCAACGCGCTGGCACGCACCCTGGTCACGGCGCGCACGTGGCCCTTCATCATCGACGTCGGCGTCGCGGCGTGTGCGCTTGCGGTCTTCTTCTCCTTTGTCAGCACCGGCGAGTACTGGATGGGAAAACCCGTGCCGGTGGTTCCCATCTCGCACTCAATGACGGCGCTGCCGGCCTACGCGTTTTTCTCGATGGTGCGCATCGCCATCGCCTATTGCCTTAGCCTCACTTTTGCCGTCGCCTACGGCTACACCGCAGCCTACAATCCACGGGTTGAAGCCTGGATGATCGCGGTTCTCGATATCCTGCAGTCCATCCCGGTGCTCAGTTTCTTGCCGCCGGTGGTGTTGGCCATGGTGGCGCTCATTCCCGGGCATCAAATGGGCATCGAGCTGGGCGTGATTCTGCTCATCTTCACAGGCCAGGTGTGGAACCTCGCTTTCAGCTTCTACTCCTCGCTTAAGAGCATTCCCCGCGAGATGCTCGAAGCCTCGCGCATCTACCGCTACTCGGCCTGGCAGCGTTTCTGGCAGCTTGAAATGCCCTATGCCGCCATCGGCCTGGTGTGGAATTCGATTGTCTCGGTTGCCGGTGGATGGTTCGCCCTGATGGCCTGCGAGATGTTCACCATGGGGACGCGCAACTTCCAGCTTCCCGGGCTAGGCAGCTATCTGCAGACCGCCGCCGATTCGGGCGACGAGCGAGCTCTCGTGGCGGGCTTCGCCGTCGTCATCCTCATCGTGGTTGCTATCGATCAGCTTGTCTGGCGCCCTCTGATCGCCTGGAGCGACAAATTCAAATTCGAGCAGGTCGAGGCGACCGAACGGGTGACTTCGCCGATTCTCACCCTGCTGCGACGGTCGAAGCTGTTCACGTCGCTCCCGGGTCAACTTTGGGCCCGCATCGAGGAACCGATTTACGAGCGGATCGCGCGTTCCAGGCGCTTCCGAATCGTGAAGCCTCTCGACGACGGCGCCAGACGCGCGGGGCTCTCGCCTGCTCTTTGGACAATTGCGGTTGTGGGGCTCACCGTGGTCGGCTGGGGAGCGCTGCAGGCCGTCATGATGCTGCGCACCGTCACCTGGCCCGAGTTGCAGCTGCTGCTCGAAGGCGCCGGCGCGACATTTCTCCGCGTGAATGCTTCGCTCTTGATTTCCGCGCTCTGGACGATCCCTCTTGGTGTCGCGATCGGCTTCAATCCACGGCTGGCTCGCTTCGTACAGCCCCTGGCGCAAATCCTGGCCTCCGTTCCCGCCACGGCGTTCTTTCCCATTCTTCTCATTGGTCTGGTTAAACTGGGCGGCGGGCTGGGCGTCGGGTCCATTGCCCTGATGCTTCTGGGAACGCAGTGGTACATCCTCTTCAACGTGATCGCCGGGGCAATGTCCATTCCCTCCGACCTGCGCGAGGTGGCTTCGCTCTATCGCTTCACGCGCTGGCAGCGCTGGACACGCCTCATCCTTCCCGGCATCTTTCCCTATCTCATCACCGGCATGGTCACAGCCTCGGGAGGGGCCTGGAACGCCTCTGTCTTCGCCGAGTATTCGCGCATGCCCGATCGCACCCTCCAGACGATCGGATTGGGCTCCCAGATCAGCGCGGCCACGGACTCGGGCCGTTTCCCCATTCTGCTGCTGGCCACCATCTTCATCTCGCTCATGGTTGTTACCATGAATCGACTTGTTTGGCGCCGCCTCTATCGATTGGCCGAGACCCGGTATAAACTCGAAGGCTAATTACCCCAAGACGCACAGAAACTTCTGATCTGATCAGGGAGAGAGCATGATCCGAGTCGGGCTGGTAGGTTTTGGCATGGCAGGGCGCATCTTTCATGCGCCGCTAATTTCCTCGATCGAAGGCCTCGAGCTCGCTGCCGTGGTCGAGCGCAACTCCGACAACGCAGCCGAACGCTATCCCGGCATCAAGACCTGCCGCACACTGGATGAGTTGCTGGGCGATTCGTCGATCAAGCTCGTTGTGGTGGCGACGCCGAACGCCACGCACCTCGATGTGGCTCTGCGAATTCTGGGGTCGGCCAAGAACGTCGTGGTCGATAAGCCCGCAGCCGTCACTTCTGCCGAAATCACCCAGCTGCTGGAGCTCGCCGGGGGCATCGGCGTGCAGTTTATCCCCTTCCATAGTCGTCGCTGGGACAGCGATTTTTTGACGCTTCAAAATTTGTTACATCAGAAACCACTCGGTCAGCTTGTCCACTTCGCATCGCACCTGGATCGCTGGCGCCCCGGAGCATCGACGCGCGCCTGGAAGAACGAACCGGCGCAAGGCGGCACTCTGTTGGATCTCGGCACGCACATCGTGGATCAGACACTCGCGCTTTTCGGCGAGCCCGATTCGGTGGGAGCCGAGGTGCGCCGCGAGCGCGACGGGGATCGTGGCAACGATTCCTTTACCATTCGGCTGCATTACCTCACGGGCTTCACCGCAACCGTTGCGGCGAATAGTCTGTCGACGCTCCCACGACCCCGCTTTCACCTCCGCGGGACGAAGGGAAATTACTGCAAGTGGGGAGTGGACCCGCAGGAAGAAGCGCTTGGCAAGATCACGCGCATCGAGGCTGCAGACTGGGGAACGGAACCCTCCGATCGCTGGGGCACGCTGGCAGTGGATACGGACGGCAGCATCGCGAGACAAACAGTCCAACCCATTCCTGGCGACTACCGGCTTTTCTACGCGGGCGTTCGCGATGCGCTGCTCGGCAACGGCAAACCCCCGGTCGCAGGTGTGGACGCCTGGCGCACGGCACGCGTGCTGGAATGCGCCCTCGAAAGTTCGAAGACGAATCGCGACGTCGAGTGCGACTGGAGCGTCGAGCCACAGTAGATGGGTCTGCGATTCCCACTCGGGCTTCACCTCGGCGAAGTGCGTGCGCCTTCCGTCTTCACCAAGGGCACCCAGAAACGAAAGATGGTCCCTTGTGATGGCGAGCTGGTCGCCTCGATTCCCCCGCCATGCGCAGCCACAATGGCACGCGCAATCGCAAGCCCCATGCCCGTTCCTTTCCCCTTGTCAGAACTCTTCTTGCCGCGGTAAAACTTCTCAAAGATCAGCGGCAAATCCACTGGGTCGATGCCCGGCCCATTGTCTTCAACGCTGAATTCCAGCCGATCTCCGCTTCGACGGCTGCGCAGCGCAATGCGGCTGCCCGACGGGCAATAACGCGCGGCATTCTCGATCAAATGGCGAAATACTCGCTCCAGCAAATGCGGATCGACCCAGACCAGGTCGTCGGGCTCCTCAGCCGCGAGGACCACCCGGTGCGGCGCCAGGACCGCTTGTGATTTTTCGACAGCATGCTCCAACAGGGTGCGCGCGTGTTGCGGCGAGGCGTGTACCTGCAGCACATTCGCGTCGATCTCGGCCATTTCGACTGCTTCGCCGATCAAGGCGTCGAGCCGCGCGCTCTCTTCATCGACAATCGCCGCCAGGTCCTGCCGCGCTGCGTCGTCAAGACCCTCGCCTTGCCGCAGAGTCGTGGCTGCGGCACGAATCGAAGTGAGCGGCGTGCGCAGTTCATGGGTCAATGAATCGATCAGGGCGGCCCGCAGCCGTTCGCCTTCCCGCGAGGCTTCGAGCCGCGCCGAGGCTTCGATCGCAACAGCGCGGGTGAGCGCAATCGCAACCTGTGCCGTGATGGCCGTACCTACCTCGCGCGACAAGCTCCCGGGCTGCCAGGCGAGCGCACCCACAGGCCGCACACCCACCATCAGCGCCATCGCTGTCATGGCTCCGGGCAACGTCAGCGTGGGGCTCGATCCTTGGCTCACGGCGTGCAGAATCGCCTGCATCCCCATCGGAAGTTCAGTGGCCGTGGCGAGAGACGAAAAGAGCGCGTCCTCGTCGCTGGAATACAAGACCACATCCTGGAGCGCGAAGATCCGTTGGATCATCCCCGGCAATGCCCGCACCAGGCCCGCGGCAGTTTCGTGGAGCATCATTTCCTGGCTCAGAAAGTAGAGCCGGTCCACGTCTTCGCGGCGTTGCTCGGCATGTTGTGCCTGGCTCCTGGCTCGCTCTGCCACACGCCCGGCAACCACTGAGGTGGCCAGGAACGAAACCATCGCGACCCATTCCTGCGTCCCCGCCAGGGTGAACCGATGAATCGGAGGAAGAAAAAAGTAATCAAACGAGCACGCGCAGAGAATCGCGATGTAAAGTGACACCGCAAGGCCTGCCTGGGTGGCAACCCACACCACCACGACCAGGAAGACCAGCCCCGCGGTGCTTACATCGGCGCCGCTCCAGGCCATGGCCAGGGTAACCAGAAACGCCGCCGCTGTCGCGCCGAGCCAGCGAACCCAACCTTTGAAGTGAGAGTTTCCGAGCATGGCTGTGTCACAGGGAATGATAGCGGGAGCAGCCTATGATGTAAGCTGCCCTTGAACGAAAGAAGACAGCATGTCCGAAAGAATCCTTGTCATCGATGACGAACCGCCGATTACGCGGGTTTTGCGCGCAGCGCTTACAGCACAAAGCTTCGACGTACGCACTGCCAACGATCCCGAAGAAGGGTTGAGGGTCTTTCGCGAGTGGGCCCCCGATCTGGTGATTACCGATCTCATGATGCCGGGAATCAGCGGAGTCGACGTTTGCCGGTCCATCCGCTCCACGGCCTCTACCCCGGTCCTGGTGCTCTCGGTGCGCGATCACGAACGCTCGAAGGTCGAAGCGCTCGACGCCGGCGCGGATGACTACGTCACCAAGCCTTTCAGCATTCAGGAGCTTTTAGCGCGGGTCCGCGCACATCTGCGTCGCGCTCCGGAGCGCATCGCAGCGGCCATCGAAGCCGGGGATTTTGTGATTGACGTCAATGCCCACACGATTACGGTGCAAGGCAAGCCGGTTCATCTCACGCCGAAGGAATTCGAGCTGTTGCTGCATCTGGCACGCCATGCAGGTAAAGTCATCACCCATCGGGCGCTCCTGACCGCGGTGTGGGGCGCGCAATCCGCGCATCAGCCGGAGTACCTACGCGTCTTTATCGGCCAGTTGCGCAAGAAGTTAGAAAACGAAACCGGCCGCCAGTACATTCAAACCGAGCCCTGGGTAGGCTACCGGTTCGTTCCCGAAGGCTGGATAGGAAACGAAGAGTAAGTCGCAGAAGCAGTCTTCCACCCTATCGGAATTTATGTTTTCTTTATAACTCCCTTCTCGCCCCCCTACGCGGCATCCTCCAGAATCACTTTTGGGCGCAGGCTTCCCTCTCGACCATCAACGTCGGAGGGCGGACAAGCGGGCGCCCGAGAGGGCTTCCTGATGCAAGACATCACCATGCTGCTTTTCACAGTGGTTTTCTTCGGCCTGGCGTTTCTTTACGTCAAGGCGTGCCAGAAGCTGAGGTAACCCATGGATCTCATCACGAGCGTTGCGCTGATTCTTTCCATTCTGCTGCTGGCCTACCTGACCATTTCCCTGCTCTATCCGGAGAAATTCTGATGACCGCCAATGGCTGGCTGCAATTCGCAGTGTTTTCCATCGTCCTGATCCTGACGGTGCGCCCTGTCGGCATTTACCTTGCGCGGGTTCTCGAAGGAGGACGTACCTGGCTCACGCCCGTCTTTCGTCCTATCGAGCGTCTCACCTACAAGCTGTGCGGCGTCGATGCGGAGCGGGAGATGAACTGGCGCGAATACGCCTTTGCCATGCTCGGATTTTCCGCGGCCAGCCTGGTGCTGACCTACGCCATCGAGCGGCTGCAGGCGGTCCTTCCATGGAACCCGCAGCACCTTGCTGCAGTGGGCCCCGATCTGGCGTGGAACACGGCTGCAAGTTTCACCACCAACACGAACTGGCAGTTCTATACGCCCGAAACGACGATGAGCTATCTCACCGAAATGGCGGGCCTGGCTACGCACAATTTCTTCTCAGCGGCGGTCGGCATCGTTGTTGCTGTGGCGTTCGTGCGCGGCATCAAGCGCACCACCGCGAACACCATCGGCAATTTCTGGGTCGACACGACGCGTACGCTGCTTTACATCCTTCTCCCAGCTTCCGTCCTCTATGCGCTGCTGCTCGTCGCCCAGGGAGTTCCCCAGAATCTTCATGCCTACACGGTCGCGCACACCCTGGAAGGGCAAGCACAAACCATCGGCCAGGGACCGGTGGCCTCGCAGGAAGCGATCAAAATGCTGGGCACCAACGGCGGCGGATTCTTCAATGCCAACAGCGCGCATCCCTATGAGAATCCAACGCCCTTCTCCAACTTCCTGCAGATGCTCTCGATCTTCATTATCCCGGCCGGACTTACCTTCACGCTGGGACGCATGACCGGCTCACCGGGGCATGGTTGGGCCGTGTTTGCCGCCATGTTCGTTCTCTTTTCGGCTGGATTCGTTGCCCTCTACTGGGCCGAATCGCAGCCGCACCCGTTGATCCACGGCGCGCAGCAGGCAGGTACGGCAACGGCTCCGGGAGGAAACACTGAAGGCAAGGAAGTGCGCTTCGGGATTGCCAGCAGTTCGCTCTTCGCCACCATCACTACCGACGCCAGTTGCGGCGCTGTAAACGGCATGCACGACAGCTTCACGCCCCTGGGCGGGATGATCCCTCTCACCAACATCATGCTCGGCGAGGTGATCTTTGGCGGCGTCGGCTCCGGTCTGTACGGCATGCTCATCTTTGTCGTGCAGGCGGTGTTCATCGCCGGGCTCATGGTGGGCCGCACACCCGAGTACCTCGGCAAGAAGCTCGAATCCTACGACGTGAAGATGGCGATGCTTTACGTCCTCATCTTCCCCCTGGTCATTCTTTCGCTCACCGCGATCTTTGTACTCTGGCCAAGCGTCGGATTGGCAACAACCAACAACCCCGGACCCCACGGATTCAGTGAAATCCTCTACGCCTTTACCTCTGGTGCGGGCAACAACGGGTCGGCTTTCGCCGGTCTCGGCTCGAATTGGTGGTACAACATCGCGATGGGCTGGGACATGTTGATTGGTCGCTTCCTGATGATGATTCCGGTGCTGGCACTGGCCGGAAATCTCGCGGCAAAGAAGAGCGTCCCGCCGTCACCCGGTACCTTTCCCGTCAATACGCCGCTCTTCACAGTCTTGCTCGTTTGCGTCGTGCTCATTCTCGGCGCGCTCACTTTCTTCCCTGCCTTGAGCCTGGGACCGATCCTGGAACACCTGCTCCTGCAGCATGGCCAGCTTTTCTAAGAAGGACGGAACGAACTGTCATGGCTGAAAAGAAGAGTCTCTGGAATACGCAGATCATGAGCCAGGCGCTGGTCGACTCGGTACAGAAGCTCGATCCGCGCTGGATGATCAAAAACCCGGTGATGTTTGTGGTGGAGGTAGGCAGCGTGCTCACCGCGCTCCTGCTCATCGAGAACACAGTTGCGCATCGCGCCGGATTCGGTTTCAACCTGCAGATCACGCTGTGGCTTTGGTTCACCGTGCTGTTCGCCAATTTTGCTGAGGCCATGGCCGAAGGCCGCGGCAAGGCGCAGGCCGACACGCTGCGCAAGGCCAAGGGCGAAACCATCGCCAAGCGCTACAAGACCGACGGCAGTTTCGAAGAAGTGGCGAGCGGCCAGTTGCGCGCGGGCGACCTGATCTACGTCGTAGCGGGCAGCTATATCGCGGGCGATGGAGAAGTGATCGAAGGCGTGGCCTCGGTTGACGAGTCGGCGATCACTGGCGAATCGGCACCGGTGATCCGTGAGGCCGGCGGCGACCGCTCGGCGGTTACGGGCGGCACGAAAGTCCTGTCAGACTGGATCAAGGTGCGCATCACGTCGAACCCCGGCGAGACATTCCTCGATCGCATGATCGCTCTGGTCGAAGGTGCCACCCGCCAAAAGACGCCCAACGAGATCGCGCTGAGTATCCTTCTCTCCGGCCTGACCATCGTCTTTCTGCTCGCGGTCGTGACGCTGCAGCCATTTGCTGTTTACTCGAAATCGCCGCAGACGATCTTCGTCCTGGTCTCGCTGCTGGTCTGTCTGATCCCCACCACCATCGGCGGCCTTCTATCGGCCATCGGCATCGCGGGCATGGATCGGCTGGTGCAATACAACGTGCTTGCCATGAGTGGCCGCGCCGTCGAAGCCGCCGGCGACGTGAACACCCTCCTGCTCGACAAGACCGGGACCATCACTCTCGGCAACCGACAGGCGACGGAGTTTCGCTCTGCGCCCGACGTCTCGGCGGAGCGCCTGGCTGACGCCGCGCAACTCGCTTCGCTTTCCGATGAGACGCCGGAGGGCCGGTCGATTGTCGTGCTGGCAAAAGAGAAATATAACCTGCGTGGCCGCGACCTTGGCGGCATTCATGCCGAATTCGTTCCCTTCACCGCGCAGACCCGCATGAGTGGCGTGAATCTCCCCGGCGTTCGAATCCGTAAAGGCTCTGTCGACGCGATTACGCGCTTCCTCGAGGACCAGGGATCGTCGCTGCCGAAAAAGGTCCGCGAAAACGTGGAAGAGATCGCGCGCCTCGGCGGAACCCCGCTGGTCGTGGCTGAAAACTCCACGGCTCTGGGCGTGATCTATCTCAAAGACATCGTCAAGGGCGGCCTGAAGGATCGCCTCGCGCGTCTCCGGGCCATGGGCATCCGCACCATCATGATCACCGGCGACAACCCGCTAACTGCAGCCGTCATCGCGCGCGAAGCCGGCGTGGACGACTTTCTCGCCGAAGCCAAGCCCAAAGACAAGATGGACCTGATCAAACGCGAACAGGGCAAAGGCAAACTTGTGGCCATGACCGGTGACGGCACCAACGACGCTCCAGCGCTGGCGCAAGCTGATGTGGGCGTAGCCATGAATTCGGGCACGCAAGCGGCCAAAGAAGCCGGAAACATGGTTGACCTCGACTCGAATCCCACCAAGCTCATCGAGATTGTCGAGATCGGCAAGCAGCTTCTTATGACGCGCGGCGCGCTCACCACCTTTTCCATCGCCAACGACGTGGCCAAATACTTCGCCATCATTCCGGCGATGTTCGCGGGCGCGTTTCCGGTGTTGAACGCGCTCAACATCATGTACCTGCACTCCCCGCAGTCGGCCATTCTTTCGGCAGTGATTTTCAACGCCATCGTCATCGTAGCGCTCATCCCACTCGCCCTCAAAGGCGTGAAGTATGAGCCGAAAGCCGCCGATATCCTGCTTCGCAACAACCTTCTAATCTATGGCGTGGGCGGGGTCATCATCCCATTCATCGGCATCAAGGCGATCGACGTGCTGATCGTCGCTATGCATCTGGCATAGCTCGAGGAGAAGAACGTGCATTCCACATCTACATTGCCAGCGGTTGCCACCCACCAGGCCGCTTCGACCGCCAGACACTCGGTCTGGGGAACATCGATTCGGTTCACCATCCTGGCCACGCTTCTCTTCGGCCTCGCGTACCCGCTCCTGGTCACCGGCGTAGCCTCCGTGTTGTTTCCCCGGCAGGCATCGGGAAGTCTGATTTTGAAGAATGGCCAGATCATCGGCTCCAGCCTGCTGGCGCAGAGCTTCACCTCCGACCGCTATTTCCATCCGCGCCCATCCGCGGCCGGCAATGGCTACGACGCCACCTCGTCGGGCGGTTCTAACCTTGCACAGTCGAATGCGAAATTGGTTCAGCGCATCCAGGGCGAAATCGACAAACTCGCCAAAGAGAATCCCGGCAAGCCGGTGCCCATCGATCTCGTAACTACCTCGGGTTCGGGTCTCGATCCCGACATTACACCCGATGACGCGTTTTATCAGGCGGACCGCGTCGCTAAGGCCCGCAACCTTCGCGAGGATCTAGTGAGAAAACTCATCCAGCAACACGTCACCGGACGCCAGTTTGGCCTCCTGGGCGAACCGCGTGTCAACGTGCTCGAGCTGAACCTCGAACTCGACAAAGTTGCGAAGTGAGTTTCCCTGAGTGACTTCCCCTGGAAAATGGGGAGGGTTCGCCCTCCCCGCCTTTTTCTGAACACTTCACGCCCTCTACCCCGAACATATCCCGCCATCTCCTCTCCATCGCACGCGCACTTCCCTCCCATTCGACAACTCAACTTCCGATCAAATACCATAAGCCTTCCGAGCACCTCGCAAACTTGGCGGAATATCGATGCGTGCGTCTCTCTTTATTACCTGTTACAACGACACACTGTTTCCCGAGACTGGCCGGGCCGTGGTGCGTTTGCTCGAGCGGCTGGGCGTTACGCTTGACTTCAATCCCGAGCAGACCTGCTGCGGACAAATGCACGCTAACACGGGTTTCCGCGCAGAGGCCTTCTCGCAGGCCAAGCGTTTTGTGCGCCTCTACCAGAACGCCGAATCGGTTGTGATCCCCTCCACATCTTGTGTCGCCATGATCCGCGACCAGTATCCCGGTCTCCTTCAGGAGCTCGGCAGCGACGGCCAGCGCAAGGATCTCGATGCCCTGCTTCCGCGCGTGTTCGAGTTGAGCGAATTCCTCACCGACCGTCTTGGCGTCGACGATGTGGGCGCCTACTTTCCCCATCGCGTCACCTATCACGCCAGCTGTCACGGCCTGCGCGGGCTGCATGTCGGAGATCGCCCTTTCCGCCTGCTCAACAAGGTCCGCGGGCTCGAACTCATCGTGCTCGAGAATCTCGACCGCTGCTGCGGTTTTGGCGGAACATTCTCCATCAAGAATGCCGAGGTTTCGTCTGCAATGCTCTCGGCCAAGCTGCAGGACGTGCTTTCAACGCGCGCCGAATATTGCACTGCCCTCGACAACAGTTGCCTCATGCATTTGGGCGGCGCGCTCCACCGGGGATTTGCCGCCATGCGCACAGTCCACCTGGCCGAGATTCTTGCCAGCAGCGAATCCGTTCCCGCGGAGAGCTTCGCATGAGGGGAGAGACTACGCACAGCGTCGTCCTCGATCCGCGTACGGCACCTCCATTTCCCGAGGCGGCCCTTCCCATTCTACGGAACACGCAACTGCGCAAGAATGTCGCCCACGCCACCGACGTCATCCAAGCCAAGCGGGCACGCCTCGTGGTCGAAAAAATTGACTGGCAGGAATTGCGTTCGGCCGCAGCGGCGATCAAAAACGAAGCGCTTGCTCACCTCGATCAATACCTCACCGAGTTCGCAACGCGTTGCACGGCTGCCGGCGGTCACGTGCATTGGGCCGCGGATGGCGAGGAAGCGCGCCGCATCATCATCGACATTCTGCGGGCCGAGAAAGCCGCCGAGGTCATCAAGATCAAGACCATGACCTCCGCTGAAATCGAGCTGAATCCTGCGCTCGAATCCGCAGGAATTCATGCGATCGAGACCGATCTTGCCGAGTTGATCCTGCAGCTCGGCGATGACGAACCCTCGCACATCGTGGCGCCCGCGCTTCACGTCAATCGCAGCCAGGTGCGTGAAATCTTCGCCCGTCGCATGGGCCGCGCCGATCTCTCCGACGATCCCGAGGCCCTCACAGCTGCCGCTCGAAGCTATCTCCGTGGCAAGTTTCTCAGCGCCGACGCAGCCATCAGCGGGGCCAACTTCCTGGTCGCCGAAACGGGCGCCGTGACCATCGTCGAGTCCGAAGGCAACGGTCGCATGTGCCTCACCTTGCCGCGCACGCTGATCGCGTTGGCCGGCATCGAGAAGGTCATCCCGCGCTTCCAAGATCTCGAAGTCCTGCTGCAGGTGCTGGCGCGCTCCGCCACCGGCGAGCGCATGAATCCCTATTCCTCCGTCTGGACCGGCGTCATCCCCGGCGATGGCCCGCAGAATTTCCACCTTGTGCTTCTCGACAACGGGCGTTCATCGATTCTTGCGCATCCCACCGGGCGCCAGACCTTGCGCTGTATCCGCTGCGCGGCCTGCCAGAATACCTGTCCTGTTTACCGGCAAACCGGCGGCCATGCATACGGTTCGGTCTATGGCGGCCCTATCGGCGCCATTCTCACTCCGCAGCTTATGCACCTGGAGCACGCGCAATCACTGCCGTATGCATCGTCTCTTTGCGGCGCATGCTACGAAGTGTGCCCGGTCAAAATCAATATCCCCGAAGTGCTCATCGATTTGCGAGCCCAGGTAGTCGATCAAGAACGCACGCGGACCGCACGCGCTTTTGACCTGATGTACATCGCGATGCGTCTTGCCAACGGCGTCTTCGCCAGCGCGTGGCGTTTCCGGTGGGCTCAACGGTTCGGTCGCCTCGCCCTGTGGCCCTTCACCCGCAAAGATGGCTGGATCCACGCACTCCCCAGCCTGGGCGGCCGATGGACGATGACTCGCGACTTGCGCGGTCTACCCCGCCAGAGTTTCCGCGACTGGTGGGCGATGCGCGCCAAGGAGAAACCGTGAACAGTCCGTCTTCCGCGCAGATGGTCATCCTCGATCGTGTCCGTGCGGCAATCGCCGGCATCCCGGCGGAGCCGGATGCGCACCCGCACCCCGGTTACATCAGGCGCGGCGAGCTCGACCGTCATGCTTGCCTGGAATTGATGATCGAGCGCCTCCGCGAATACAACGCAGACGTAGTGGAGTGCATGCCCCCCGATCTGCCCGACTGCATCGAGGCCACTTTGCGGGCCAGCGCTCATCGCACCTTCCTGGCGCCTCCGGGGCTTCCGTCGGACTGGCGGGTGTCCGGGTTCAACTGGAAAATCGACACTCACCTCAGTTACGCTGAGATCGAAGCCTGCGATGGGGTGGTGACGGCTGCATTCGCTGGGATCGCCGATTCTGGCACAATCGTTCTGCATCACTCGGCTGCCGAAGGCCGTCGTGTTCTCACCCTGTTGCCCGATTGGCATCTGTGTATCCTGCGCACCAGCCAGGTGGTCGAGACTCTGCCTGAATACTTCGATCGCTGCCCCCAGCCGCCGGCACTTGCTACCTATATTTCTGGCCCCAGTGCCACGGCCGACATTGAAATGACGCGCATTAAAGGCGTCCACGGGCCCCGCTTCCTCAACGTTCTTCTAGTTCACGACGATGCCCCTGGCCTGCGTTCAACCCGAAATGGAGATCTGGGCTGAAAGATCCCGTCTCCGCAAGCCCGCGCGCGGACGCCGCAATGTGCCCGTCAGGAGCCAGGCCCGAGATCATTTGACGCGAGTAGGTACCTGCCTCGCCGCCGTATATCATCGTAGGGAGAAGCAGAACTTTCCCATCCGGCGGTGCCTATGACCCAATCGACAGTCGCCTCACCTACTCTACAATTCCTCGACGATCGCTGGGATGCGAACGTTGCTGCCAAGCTCGACGAACCTGAGCTTCTGCGCTATCGCTCCAACCTGCTCGGCTCCGACTT
Source organism: Occallatibacter sp. (assembly GCA_036520995.1). Lineage (GTDB taxonomy): Bacteria > Acidobacteriota > Terriglobia > Terriglobales > Acidobacteriaceae > Telmatobacter. Next base: position 19,901 of record DATDIQ010000012.1, on the reverse strand, counting down.
GCGGATCACCAACTTTGCCGGCGGTAATACCAGTTCCAAGGTGCGCGAAACCGATCCCCTCACGGGGGAGTCCGTCGAAGTTCTCTGGGTCAAGGGCTCGGGCGGGGACCTCGGCAGCATGAAGCGCGCTGGCTTCGCGACCCTCTACCAGGAAAAGCTGCTTGCCCTCGAACGCAGTTACAAGGGAGTTGACCACGAAGATGACATCGTGGCGATGTATCCCCTGTGCACCTTCCGCAACAATCCGGTCGCTGCCTCCATCGACACTCCGTTGCATGGCTTTCTTCCTTTCCCGCACGTCGATCACCTGCATCCAGACTGGGGCATCGCGCTGGCTGCCTCCGCAAATGGCAAAGTTAAGATGGAGCAGTTCAACCGCGAATTCAGTCACTCGCTGGTTTGGGTTCCATGGCAACGCCCCGGCTTCGAGCTTGGCCTCATGATGCGCCGCGCCGTGGCCGATAATCCCCGCTGCGACGGCATCGTTCTCGGTGGCCACGGACTCTTCACTTGGGGCCATACGCAGCGCGAGTGTTATCTCAACACGATCACGCTCATTGACCAGATCGGCCAGTTCATAGCACGCCACGCCAAGAGCGAAGTGCGATTCGGCGGAGAAGCTGTGCCGGCTCGTTCCGACCGTCGCGACCTGGCGATTGACATTGCTCCTTTTCTCCGCGGCCGCGTCAGTACGCAGAATCGCTGGATCGCGAGTTTCAGGGACGCTCCCGATGTCCTTCAGTTCGTGAATTCGGTACAGGCCAAGGAGCTTGCGTTTCTCGGAACCAGCTGCCCCGACCACTTCATTCGCACCAAGATTCGTCCGCTGTTTGTTCCCTGGGCGGCCAACGCCGGTATCGACGCGCTGAAGAAGCAGATCGACTTATCGCTCGCCGCGTACCGCGAGCAATACCGCGCCTACTATCACCAGTTCGCTACACCCGATTCGCCCGCTTTGCGCGATCCCAATCCGACCATCGTGCTCATTCCCGGACTCGGCATGTTCAGCTTCGGCAAGAACAAGACCGAAGCCCGCATCACCGGCGAGTTCTATACCAATGCCATTCACGTAATGGAGGGCGCGAGCCTGCTTTCCGAAGGGGAAGTCAAGGGCTCTCTTCCCCAATGTGGCGAACGCATGGATCCGGCAAGCTTCAAAACGCACGCAAATTACGTCGCTCTTCCGGCCATCGAGGCATTCCGCATCGAGTATTGGGCCATGGAAGAAGCCAAGATCCGTCGGCAGCCGCCGGAAAAAGAGCTCAGCCGTCGCGTTGCGTTGATCGTCGGCGGGGGCAGCGGTATTGGGCGCGAAGTGGCACTGTTAGCTGCAGCCCGTGGCGCGCACATCATGATCGCCGATCGCGACGAGGCAGGCGCAACGCGGGTGACCGAGGAGTTGAAGACAGTCACATCGAAAGAATTCGTGGCATCGACCACGGTCGACATCCGCAACCGCGACACCATCCGCGCGGCCATTCAGGCCACCATCGCGGCCTTCGGCGGCATCGATATCGTTATCAACACTGCGGCTCTGTTTCCTTCGTCGTCCGACGGGGTGATCAGCGACGCGATGTGGGCCACCACGCTCGACATCAACGTGACTGGCAACTATCTGCTCGCCGATGAAGTCGCGAAAACCTTCATCCCGCAAAATCTCGACGGGGCCGCCATTGTCCTCACCAGTTCAGCCAACGCCGTAGTTGCCAAGCGCGGCAGCGAAGCCTACGACGTGAGCAAGGCAGCGCTGTCCCACCTCGTGCGCGAGTTGGCCGTGACGCTTTCACCGCGTGTCCGGGTCAACGGCATCAGCCCCGCCACCGTCGTTAAGGGATCCACGATGTTCCCGCGGGATCGCGTGCGAGCCTCGCTAACCAAATACAACATCCCGTTCGAGGATTCGCTGAGCGATGACGAGTTGCGCAATCTGCTTGCGGAGTTCTATGCGAAACGCACTTTGACGCACCAGCCAATCGACCCGTCGGATTGTGCCGAAGCGATTCTCTTCCTTGCGAGCCCCAAGTCGCGCTGCACCTCGGGCCACATCATTCCAGTCGATGGCGGCCTCACCGAGGCGTTCCTTCGCTAGAACGCAACGGGCGAATCTCCCATGAGATTCGCCCGGCCTGTCTCGCAAACCCCTGCGGCTCGCTACATCACCTGCACCGTTCCCTTCCCTACCAGTTCCTCCACGCGCTCCACCCAGCCGCGGTCGGCCGCCACTTTCATCTCTCCGGGCTCCAGGATCACCGCATACTCGCCCTTCTTTTCGAGATGCAGCATCACCTTTCCCGGCCCCGGCGCGGCGTCCGCTGCCGACTTCAATTCCGCCAAAGCCTGTTCCGTCACCCGGTCGAGGTTTACGCGAATGCGGATGCCGCTCGGAAGTTTCACCTGGACCCCTTCCAGAGCCTGGATTGCGCTCACCGAGAGCTTCGGCGCCGCATCTTCGTCGCCCGAGAGCGTTCCGCGAACCAACACCGGCGCTTCAATCTTGAGCTGCTCCGCCAGCCGCTCATAATCGCGGGGAAACGCGATCAACTCGATCTTGCCGGTTGCGTCTTCGAGCATCCCCTGCGCGTAGAGTTTGCCCTCGCGCTTGGTTTTTTTGGACTGCACGCCATGCATGATTCCCGCCACCTGAAGCTCATCGGCAGGATCGACATCCTTCCCCCAGCGCTTCTCCGGCGGCTTGCGCTCTAACGCCTCGGCTACCGAAATCACCCCAGGTAAATTGCGCAGCTTCTCCGCATACTTATCCAGCGGGTGTCCCGAGACGAAGAACCCCAACACCTCTTTCTCGTTCGCCAGGCGCTCGCCTTCTTCCCAATCCGCGGCATGGGGCAGTTCGTCGCCGCCATGCCCGTGCGCGGGAGCCTCGTTGAACAGTCCGAACAGGCCCGTTTGTCCGTGCGCTTCGTCGCGCTGAGCTTTCTGAGCGCGCTCCATCGCCTTGTCGACTGCCGCGAACAATTGGCCGCGCTTGCCCAGCGAATCGAGCGCGCCCGCCTTGATCAGTGACTCGATCACGCGCTTGTTCATCACGCGTAGATCGACCTTCTCGCAGAACTCCCAGAAACTGCGAAAGCGTCCGCCCAGTTCTTCGCGCGCCTGTTTGATGGATTCGATGGCATTGCCGCCCACGTTTTTCACTGCCGCCAGGCCAAAGCGGATTGCATCGCCATGTGGCGTGAACTGCGCCCCTGACAGCTGCACGTCCGGTGGCTCCACGCCGATGCTCATCTCTTTGCATTCCTGAATGTACTTGACGACGTTTTCGGGCTTCGATGTTTCCGACGTCAGCAGCGCCGCCATAAATTCCACCGGATAGTGGGTCTTCAAATACGCCGTCTGATAGGCGACCAGCGCATAGGCCGCCGAGTGCGACTTGTTGAACCCGTATCCTGAAAACTTCGCCATCTGGTCGAAGATTTCATTCACCGGCGCCTTCGGAAGCCCTAGCGCCGCAGCTCCGTTGGTAAATCGATCGCGTTGCTCCGCCATCGCCTTGGGATCCTTTTTCCCCATCGCGCGGCGCAACAGATCGGCCTCGCCCAGGCTGTAGCTCGCCAGCAGGTTGGCGATGCGCATCACCTGTTCCTGATACACAATCACGCCTAACGAATCCTTGAGAATTCCCTCGAGCTCCGGCAGTAGGTACTCCACCTTCCGCCGTCCCCACTTGCGTTCGACAAAGTCGTCGATCATGTCCATCGGACCGGGCCGATAGAGCGCGTTCAACGCCGTCAACTCTTCCACCGTGTCGGGCTTGTACCGCCGAAGAATGTCCCGCATCCCGCTCGACTCAAACTGAAAAATCCCCGATGTGAGTGCGGTGTGAAACACCTTCTTGAATGTTTCCGGGTCATCCAACGGAATCATGTCGATGTCCAGCTTCTCGCCGCGCGTCTGCTCAATCAGCTTCAGGCAATCGGTGATAACCGTAAGCGTCGCGAGGCCGAGAAAGTCCATCTTCAGCAGGCCCATCTTCTCCACTGCCTTCATGTCGTAGGCAGTCACAATTTCGTCGTTCTTGGTTCGGTTCAGCGGGACAAGTTCAGTCAGAGGCCGCGGCGCAATCACTACGGCCGACGCGTGAACGCCGGCCCCGCGCACCAAACCCTCAAGCTTCTTGGCGGTGTCAATCAGCGCGCGTACCTGCCTGTCGTTTTCATAAGCCTTGTGCAGGTCTGGGCTTTCCTCAACGGCCTTCTCAATCGAGATTCCGATCGTTGCCGGTATCAGCTTCGCAATCCGATCCACGTCGCCATACGGCATATCCATTGCGCGCCCGCAGTCTTTGATCGACGCTTTCGCGGCCATGGTATTAAACGTGATGATCTGTGCCACCTGCTCGCGCCCATACTTCCGGGTCACGTAATCGATCACTTCTCCACGCCGGTTCTGGCAAAAGTCCACGTCGATATCCGGCATCGTTACCCGCTCCGGGTTCAGGAAGCGCTCGAAGAGCAGGACATTCTGCATCGGATCGATGTTGGTGATCTCCATCGCGTAGGCCACCAGCGATCCCGTCGCAGAGCCGCGGCCCGGGCCGACTGGAATCCCATTGTCACGGGCGTACTTGATGAAGTCCCATACGATGAGGAAATACCCCGAGTACTTCATCTGCTTGATGATCCCGATCTCGTACGCAAGCCGCTTCTCGTACTCTTCGGGCGTCGAGCGCCGTACGCCGCGCAACTCCAGTTGCCGCACCGCCGTATCCAACCGCTTGCGCAAGCCCTCCTTGCACACCTCTTCGAAGTAGCTGTCGATGGTGTGTCCCTCGGGAACGGCAAACTCGGGGAAAGGATTCTCGACCTTGTGCAGCTTCAGGTGGCAGCGCTCCGCAATCTCCATAGTCCGCTGCATTACGCCCGGATGATCCGGAAACAGCCGCGCCATCTCGTCGGCGGACTTGACGAAGAACTGATCCGAGTCGAACCGGAACCGATCCGGATCGTGAATCTTTGCGCCCGTCTGCACGCAGAGCATCACGTCGTGCGCGTGCGAGTCTTCCCCGCACAGGTAGTGCGAATCGTTGGTCAAGACCAGGGGAATCGAGAGTTCCTTCTCCAGCCGCAGCAGGTCGGCCTGAATCTTTCGCTCCTCCTCCAGCCCCTGGTCCTGAATCTCGAGATAAAAATTGCCGCGGCCGAAGATGTCCTCATACTGCTGCGCAACGGCCTTGGCCTTGTCATAGCGGCCAGCGATCAGATCTTCACAGAGCTCGCCGCTCAGGCAGCCTGAGAATCCGATCAGCCCTTTGGCGTTTTCCGCTAGATACTTCTTACTGACTCTCGGCTTGCGATAAAACCCATGCAGGCTCGCCTCGCTCGTCAGGCGGATCAGGCTGCGGTAGCCCTCTTCGTTCTCCGCCAGAACCAGCAAGTGGTTGTACTGGTCGTTCGGTGTCTCGGCGCGATGATCCTCGGCCTTGCAGACATAAAGCTCGCATCCCAGGATCGGCTTGACACCCTTCTCCTTGGCCGCATTGAAAAAATGAACCGCACCATAGATATTGCCGTGATCGGTCATGGCCACGGACTTCTGGCCCAGCTTGGCGACGCGATCCGCGAGCTTGTGGACATCGCATGCGCCGTCGAGCAGCGAGTATTCGGTATGGAGATGGAGGTGGGTGAATTCCGACATGGCTGGATTGATTCTAGTCGCCAAAGAAAACGACCGCTTGGATGCGATGAAACAACGGTCAAAACAATCTGAGGAAAACCTGTACGATATTCACGGAAGCGCTGATTGGCTCCTCGGGTGACCGGCTCCTGCGACACGTTCTTGTATTCGACTACGACTTTTCCATCCGTGGGCGTTTAGTTTCTCGTGGCCCCCATTGCCGCCGCGAAATGTTGGTGATAGGTTCCGCTCATGAGAGTCATCTGGACCCAATCCAAGGTGCAGCGCTTCGGCTGAACGTCCGTCCAGCCGATTTCCACGGGCTTCGCGCTTTCAACCCGAGCGGTATACACCTCGAGGCTTCAACATCACACCCGATCGGATGGGGACGTGCTTCACCGCGCCATAGACGGTTCCGGCACAGAGGATCATCAAACAGAAAATCGAGCGGGGCATGCCGGCGATTATAGCTTCGGGGTTCCCGCTGGGCCCGATATGTCGAGTGTGCGGCGGGCGGCAAGAAGGCCCATCCTGCAAGGATGGCCTTCTTGTTGCCGATGGAGGAGCGAGCGCGCGTTACTTCTTCCCCCAAAACTCCGCTGAAGAGCTTATCCAGGAATCCGGCACGTAGCTGATTTTGGCGGCGAATGCAAAGAGATCGCTCTCGGAGGATTCGACGGTGGCATCCAAGCCGCTTCTCAGCGCGTGAAGCTGGTCTTCGCCCACCGCATCGGCGAATTTCTTGCTGCCGTCGTGCATGTCGTCCACAGTGGAGAGCGACTCCATAGGAGTGACGAGGATGTATGTGTTATCGCTGCCTACACCATACATCTTCTGGAACATGGCCCAGCGCGCTTCGGGAATGCTCGACCCATAGGCTTTGACGAAGAGCTTCACCACATGCTCCCAATCCTGGTCATGCCCGGAGCGGACATGGAACAGAATGATGCGCATGAAGCGCATCTTTGAAAGATCGATAGGATCACCGAGGCTGAGGTCCTTCTCGTAGGAGTAGATACTGCTGTGTCGCTCCGAGATCAGTGCACTCTCCTCGGCATCGTCTGCCTTCAGTGTGTCTTGAAGTTTCGACATGGCCACGGTGTCATCGTGCCCCTTTTGCAGGTCAGCGAAGGAGTTGAAGCCATGCATGTACAAAACCTTCGTGCTTCCGGTAATCGACCACATGGCGACGTAGTGACTCGGAGCATTGGCCGCGCGAAGAGCCTCCACCTCTTCACCCTCGAGCTTTGCATAGGCGGCGGACTGGTCGGGTTTGAGTTCCACATTGCCCAGGTAAAGGTATTTGCTCGGGCTGTGGACCTGCCCGGCTTCCTGCTGTGCGTGCGCAGCGCGTGTCGCGCTGAAGGTGAGACCTGCAAAAAGACAGAGAGCGGCCGTAGAAACGAATCTGTACCTCATGGGAACTTGCCTCCTGGGGCTTTTTGATTGTGGGGAGCACCCAGCATACACCTGCGTCCATATCGTGCGTGAAAATCATTTCCGGCGCATCGCCCACGTCTCAGGCCTGTACATTCAGCACGGAATGCATGCCCATCTGGATTCGGCGTATCGGCGAAACATCAGTAACCAGGCACCCGCAACTATCCATGCGCCGGCATCTCAATGCGCGTAGCATGGGAGAGAGCACCCGTTCCCCCAGCCGCCTTCAATGCTGTCGGCGCATTGGCCTTCAACAACGAGAGCATTTGGTCCGGATCTGCAGAAGGACGACGCATGAAACGAGTTGGGAACTTCGCCTCGATCTCTCTGTTGTCCCTGGCCTGCGCAGCCTCCACGTTGGGCTATGCCCAGGGTCAGGATCCGCAGGACAAACAACAGGACCACGACAAACGCCAGGACGGGGACAACCCGCAGCACGGCCGGCAAGGTGAACCGCAGCGATCACCCGATCAGGGGCAACAGCAAGACCAGCGCAGGCCGCAGCTGAGCCAGAAGCAGTCCCCAGGCGAAAACGGCCGGCATTTCGGACAATCGAAGCAAATGCAACGTTCGGCGCAACAGGAGAGCGAGCAGCAAATCGCGCAGGAGCACGCCTGGCCTGAACGCCGCGCCAATCACTACCAATATGAGCATCACACCTGGCAGCAGCGCGGTGGCTATCACGGCTTCCGGGTGCCCGATGATTATTTCCGCGACCACTACGGCAGCGCTCATTTCTTCCGCATCTATGGCCTTCCCTTCGTCTATGAAGGGGGCAATCCACGCTTCCAATACGAGGGCTATTGGTTCACACTTATGGACCCTTACCCCGAAAACTGGGAAATCAGCTGGTATCGGAACGACGATGTCTACGTGGATTACCAGGACGACGGATACTACCTGTTCAATCGCCGCTATCCGGGTCATTTGGGAATCGCGCTCAACATCTCCGAGTGAAAGCATCGTGTTACCGGGTGTCCGCCGCATGAAATTGGCCGCCCGGACATAGGCATCGAGGGCCCGGGACAAACAAACTCCGGCGGCGAGAGCCGGTGCGGAGCCGCAGAGCCCGGAGGCGTTCAAGCCGCATCCTGCTGAGTTTGAAGCCCCAACAGGCACCGAGTCTCGCCATGTTACCTCGGATAGACACACCCTACCTTCTCGCCGTTCGTTGCCCCCAAGCCCACGTAGACTTTGAAAAACAGATACACACATAAATAGAGGAAATCTGGATGAGCATACCCAAAAGTGTGGGGATCGCCGTAGCGATTTGCTGTTTGGCCTCGTGCGCGAGCGCGGTCTTGGCGCAGAAGCTGGAAGCGACCGTGCTCTACCGGCAGAACAGCGACAACAACTATTCCGCGCTCATCCCAGACAGCGCCGGCACGGTTCCAGACGGTTTGGTCGATTGCGCCGCCGACATCGCCAACCCCGCCTGCTCCGGCCCAGTGCAACCTGCCGCGCCCGGCCAGCCCACTCTCCACGTCAGCGGCACCACTCTTTCTCTCTTGCTGCCCAATGGCAAAGTGGCCGTCGTCAACTGCCTCAACAGATATTCCACGCGAGGGAACTACCTGAACCGCCGCAGTTGCGCGATGCCTCTGGTCGAGCATGTCGAAGCCGACTTCAATGGCCAGCACGCCAAGCTCAAGTGGCCGGTCAGCCTGGATGGTCGCAAGACAGAGTCGGAAACATACAAAGTCATCGCCCTGCTCGACAAGCACTGAGTCCGTTCTCCCCGTTTCGCCCTACAACTCGCCAGCCACAAGTGCGCCCAGCGCTTTGGTCGGCGCCTCGTGGCCCTGGCCCATTTCACGATAGCGGACAATGCCCTTTAGCGCGTGGAGCGCGCCCTTTGCATCGAGGTAGGCGTCGTCTCCAACGCCGGAAACTGGCGTAGACGGGCTGTAAAACATCCTCAGCTTGGCGAACCGCGTGGTCGCATCCCCGGCCGACGGATCGAAGCAGATGCGAAACAGGAGATATTTACCGCTCCCTCCCACATAGTTGCAATCGGTTCCCTGCACCGTGTGGGCAAAGGCCCTCGGCGCTACGCTCGAGCGCGGCGCGCCAAAGGACGCACCGGCCGTCTTGATCACGGTAGCCGCCGGCAGCAACGAGCAGGGATACGCCGGAGCGGTTGCTGCTCGTGCGCCGGGCGCGCCCCACGCTAACGCCCACAAGGCAGCCGTCCGTGAAATACCTTTCACGAATCTGGTCATCGAGTCTGTCCTCCGCAGCTATCTTCTGGGCCTTTGGAAACGTCCGCGATTCTATCCCGACTCGCCTCGAATGCACTCAGAAAAAGCATGCCGTTTCGGTGATAAAGTGCCGTCATGCGCTCCAATCGCTCCGTACCTCCGTGCACCGTCATCCCCGTGCTCATTTACCCCGACCCTGGCGTCGCAGCCGAGTGGCTATCGAAGGCCTTTGGCTTTACCGTGCGCTTGCGCATTGCCAACCATCGCATCCAAATGAAGGCCGGCGACGGGTGCTTCACCATCGCCGAGGGCAACGTGGTTCCCGAGCGCTCGCACATCACCCAGGTCCGCATCGAGGATGCCCTGGCGCACTGCGAACGGGCCCGGCAAAACGGCGCCACCATTCTCACCGAGCCCGTGGACCATATGTACGGCGAACGCCAATACAATGCAGAGGACTTTTTCGGTCATCGCTGGGACTTCACGCAGACCCTCGCCGACGTGGATCCGACGGCCTGGGGTGGCACACCGGTGAATTTGTAGATCTTTCCACAGCTGTTCCAGTCTTTCGTTGCGATTCTTGTTGCCTTGCATTCACCTTTTTCTGCTACGTTGTCGTGCGGAGGACGTTCCCTATGAAAAACACGCGCAGATTTGTCTTCGGGAGTTTGCTGGGCCTTGGCCTCATCGCCGGCGGGGTTACCATCGCGCAGGGTCCGCCGCAAGAAAACGTCGGCCGCCGTCATCCCAACATCATGGCCGCCCAGCGTCTGGTCGATCAGGCCTATAGCCGCATCGTTGCCGCGCAGCAGGCCAACGAGTGGGACATGGACGGCCATGCCCAGCGCGCCAAGGATCTGCTCGACCAGGCAAATCGCGAGCTCAAGGCTGCCGCGATCGCCGCCAACCACCATCGCTGATCCTCTCCGCTCCTTTCAGCGAAACGCGATGCTGTCGGGATTTCCGTTTATCTCGGATGGAAACCCGGACAGCATTGCGCAGGGCTTGCCTCGCATGCAACAGCGACACTGGGCTTCGGCGGTATACACTCATCGCAAGCCTATGCGGACCCGCGCCTTCCCTGCTTTATCCGCTCTCGTTCTCCTCGCGATTGCGACGCCCTTTCTTGCACAAACTCCTACTTCCTCAGCGACCAAAATGACTCCTACAAAACTCACCGCCGACGCGGTGCAGAGATCTGCCATTGTCATCGATACCCACGCCGACACCCCGCAGCGCTTCGTCGACGAAAACTTCGATCTGAGCGACCCTCTCGGCACCGGCAACTTCAATCTCGAATCAGCCCGCAAAGGCAATCTCGGCGCCGAGTTTTTCTCCATCTGGGTCGATCCCGAACAGAACAAGGGCCACTTCGCGCAGCGTACGCTCATCCTGATTGATGCGGTCAAGCAGCAGGTGGCGCGCCATCCGGACCAGCTCATGTTTGTCGCCACGCCGGAAGGCATCGAGCTGGCCCATCGAGAGCACAAGCTGGCCATCCTGATGGGGATCGAAGGCGGCCACTCCATTGAAGGCTCGCTTGCCTTGTTGCGCGACTACTACGCACTCGGGGTGCGTTACATGACCCTGACATGGGCCAACTCCAACGGCTGGGCCGACTCGTCAGGCGACATCGACGATGCTACCGTGCCGCACACCAAGGAAGGCCTCACCGAGTTTGGCAAAGACGTGGTCTACGAGATGAACCGACTTGGCATGATGGTCGACATCTCGCATGTTTCCGACCGCACCTTCTATCGCACCCTTGTCATCTCGCGCGCCCCCGTGATTGCCTCGCACTCCGCGGCGCGTGCCCTTTGCGATTCCCCGCGCAACATGACCGACGACATGCTTCGCGCCGTGGCCAATTCCGGCGGCCCTAACTCCAAGGGCGGCGTCGTCCAGGTCAATTTCTACTCAGCATTCATCTCCCAAACCTATCGCGACGCGCAGAAAGCCATTAAGCCCGAAATGGACAAAGCCGTTCAGGCGCTCAAGGACAAGTACAAGGCCGAAGGCAAAGAAGCTCCGCAGGCTGCGATCGACAAACTGCAGCGCCAGTTTGCCGACCGCATTCCGCGCCCACCGCTCTCCCTGCTCATCGACCACATTGACCACATCGCGAAAGTGGCGGGCGTCGATCACGTCGGCCTCGGTTCGGACTTCGATGGCGTCAACGGGCAGCTCCCCGAGGGCATCGACTCACCTGCCGACCTGCCCAAGATTACTGCAGCCCTGATGGAGCGTGGCTACTCCGCAGAAGACTGCCGCAAGATTCTCGGCGGCAACCTGCTCCGCGTCTTTCGTGAGGTAGAAGCGGTGAGCAAGCAACTCCAGGCAGAGAACCGCCCCCGCATCACCGACAAGCAGCCTTTCGAGAAACCGCAGAAGTAACGCTAAAACAAGGCTTGAGGCGGCGGACGATCGCAGGACCAGCAGGCCGCCGCTTAATCCCGCGGCATGTGCCTCGCTTCACCGCATCCGCCGCCGCGTTCGTCACCTTTCGCGTCTCGGTGCGCCTTGCGAACGATATACTGGCCGTTCGTACCTACCCCACATTCCGGAGAGAGTTGCGCATGCTTCATTTTCGTTGCCTGGCGGGTGCTGCTCTGGCAGTTTCCCTGTGCACACTGAGTGCCCTCGCCCATTCTGAGGACGATGCTCCCACCACCAAGCCTGCTGCCGCTGACAAGGCGCCGGAAAAGACACCCTTGGCAGAATCAACCACGCAAGGCTCCATTGACCTCAACGGCCAGCACATCGCCTATAACGCAGTAGCCGGCATCCTCACCGTCGGCTCCAGTGATACACAGGATGCGCAGCTCGATGTGAATGGCAAACCGGAGGCAGGGAGCGAGCTCGCGCTGTCGGCCCCGAAGGAGCCGAAAGACGAGCCGGCAGTGGCGCAGATGTTCTATGTTGCCTACTTCAAGAAAGACGCCAAGCCCGAAGACCGCCCCATCACGTTCTTCTATAACGGCGGACCGGGAAGCTCTACGGTGTGGCTGCACATGGGTTCGCTCGGCCCCAAGCATGTCGTCACCGGCGGCGATCAGCATCTGCCCGCTGCCCCCTACAAGCTGACCGACAATGCGAATTCCCTGCTCGACGTGAGCGATCTCGTCTTTATCGACATGCCTGGAACTGGCTTCGGCCGGCTCGTCGGCAAGGATGCCGACAAAGCGTTTTGGGGCGTGGATGAAGACGCGAACGCTTTTGCGCGGTTCATTACCCGCTTCATCACCAAATTCGGCCGCTGGAATTCGCCAAAATACATCTTTGGCGAAAGCTACGGCACCACCCGCTCTGCCGTGCTGGCCAACGTGCTTGAAAATGACCACAGCGTCGACTTGAACGGCGTGATCCTGCTCTCGCAGATCTTCAACTTCACCACCGATATCGACCAGCCTCACGAAAACCCTGGCATCGATCTTCCCTACGAGCTGGCCCTGCCTACCTACGCGGCGACGGCGTGGTATCACAAGAAGCTTCCGCAACAGCCACCCGCGCTCGAGCCGTTCCTGAAGGAAGTTGAAGACTTCGCCATGGGGCCCTATGCGCATGCTCTCGCGCTCGGCACCGACGTGAGCGACAGCGAAAAACGGCAGGTGGCCGAGAAGCTCCACGACTACATCGGGCTTCCCGTCGACTACCTCATCAAGGCGAACCTCCGCGTCGCCGGCGGTCAGTTCGAAAAGACGTTGCAGGACGACCAGGACCTGACCACCGGCCGGCTGGACACGCGGTTCTCCGGTCCTTCACTCAATCCTCTCAGCGAAAATGCTGAATACGATCCGCAGAGTTCGGCCATTTCGTCGGCCTACGTCTCGCTCTTCAACGACTACGTGCGCAGAACTCTCAAGTTTGGTGAGGGCCAGACCTATCTGCCCGAGGCGCTCTTTGGCTCGTACCAATGGGACCTCGTCCACCACGGCAATCCGATCGAACTCAACGTGGCCAACGATCTCGCCAACGCGATGAAGACCAATCCCAAGCTGAAAGTGATGGTGAACGGCGGCTACTACGACCTGGCCACGCCGTTCTACGCCGCCGAATATGAAGAGAAGCATCTGCCCATCCCGACATCGCTGGCAAAGAACATCCAGTATTCCTGGTACGAGTCAGGACACATGGTCTACGTGCGCGACGAAAGCTTGAAACTGCTCCATGACCGGGTCGCCGCATTCATCCGGGACACGCAAAGCGACGCCAAGACGGGAGAGTAGCTCCGTACCTGCGGGGTGGGCTGCTTATTCCGTGAGCTCCTTGCGGTAGAGCAGCGCGCCCCGGCCCTCCGCGTAGTAGTGCTCTTCTTTGCCGGCCGCCGTGAATCCTTGCCTCTCGTAGAGCCGGATCGCGGCGGCATTCGATTCGTCCACGTGCAGCCACAGAACAAGCGCGTCTGCTTTGCGCGCCGAGTACTCCGTGCGCGCCAAGAGCTCTTGCCCCACGCCTTGCACGCGAAACTCCGGCAGCACTTCGATGGTTTGGAGATACGCGCTGACCGTCTTGCCTCGCGCAGTCCACTCCACAATCGCAAAACCTGCCATCCTGCCGCCGTCTTCTGCGATCCATGTGGCGCTGTGCCGTGCATTCACCAGACCACGCATGTACAACCGTCCGAAGCGGAAAGGCGGCTCAAAACACACCTCTTCTATGGCGTAGAGTGCCGCGAAGTCGGCGGGGTGATAGAGGCGATAGCGCATGGCAATTTCGGAAACCTGAAAACGAAGAGCCACCCAACCTGGGTGGCTCGTTCAGTGAGTTCACTGAAGATCGAAGCTTTAGACCTTCGCCTCCAGATCGCGAATCACGTTGAAGAATCGCTCATCCAGTCGGCGATTCGTCGCAATCGCTTCCTTGATTGTGATGTCGGTAATTTCGATGCCGTGAAGGACCGCGATGCGTCCCCACTTTTTCTCATGCACCATGTCGATGGCGTGCAGACCATAGCGCTGGCCCAGCAGGCGATCAAACGCGGTCGGCACGCCGCCGCGCTGTGTGTGTCCCAGGTTCACTGAGCGCGTCTCGAAGCCGGTCTTCTTTTCAATCAGGTCCGCCAAGGCTTCGCCAATGCCCGAGAGGCGTGCATGGCCAAACGAGTCCACCTCGGCTGAGCCGGTCACCTGGCCCACTTCGGGCAGATGGCAGCCCTCTGCCACGACCACCACGCCGTAGTGCTTGCCGTGATCGTAGTTGTATTTCAGCAGCGCGCACACATGGTCGATGTCGATCTCGCGCTCGGGGACCAGGATGACGTGCGCCCCGCCGGCAATTCCCGAGGCGTAGGCAATCCAGCCCGCGTCGCGTCCCATCACCTCCACCACCACTACGCGGTTATGCGAGTCCGCCGTGGTATGGATGCGATCGACTGCCTCGGTCGCGATCGAGACCGCCGTATCGAAGCCGAATGTCTGATCGGTGCCGTTGATATCGTTGTCAATCGTCTTGGGAACCCCCACACTGGCCACGCCGTTTTCGCTCAAAAACAGCGTCACTGACTGTGTATCGTCCCCGCCCAGCGCGATCAGGGCATCGATCTTGTTGAGCTTCAGCACCTCGCGCACTTTATCGATGCCGCCGGGAATCTTCTTCACGTTGGTCCGCGAGGAATGCAAAATCGTCCCGCCCCGCAGCTGAATTCCGTCGGTGCTTTCGAGCGTGAGCGGAATCCAGCAATTGTCGAGTACGCCGCGCCAGCCATTCAGAAAGCCGATGAATTCGTCGCCGTAGGTTTGTATCCCTTTCCGCACCGCAGCGTAAATCACTGCATTCAAGCCGGGACAATCGCCGCCGCCGGTCAACAAAGCAACTCGCATGCAAATCTCCTGATCGAAGGTTCTTGGCCCCCTGAGGCCGACCGGGGATCTTGCTCCCTGGATTGCGGACCAGATCTGCTGACGTCGCGGACCTGAAACCTTTATCAGTGTACCCCGGCGCTGTAAAGGGGAATCGTGATCACCCTCACGGGAGTCGGCGCGACGCAAACGCAATTTCTTGTCAGGAAAGAAGCCACGGGTGCTTCAATAAGGTATGCCCGGAACGGGAGCGCTGATCCTTCTCGTTTTCGCCAGCCTCGTCGTTGTCGTCCTGCTGGTCCTTCTGCAGCTTACCCGGCTGGGCTTCCTCATCCGCTCCTCGATTCCCGACCGGCCGCGCCGCCGCATGTTCATTGCCTCGGTGTCGTTCCTCATCACTTTCCTCGGCGTGCGCCTTCTGGTCAGCCTCGTGATTCACCAGCATGGGCCTTTCGAGTGGGTCATGGTGCGCGGACGCCACATCCACCACCTCGTTTGGGGAATCCTCATCCTCTTATTCGTGGGCTATGGCTGGCTACTCGATCTTGGTCGCTCCCACTCGCCGACTTCCATCTTTCTCAGCCGGCTCATGTCGGTGAGTTATGGAGTGGGCGCGGCGCTGACGCTCGACGAGTTTGCTCTCTGGCTCAACCTCGAACCGGATGCCTATTGGTCCAGTGCCGGACGCCTCAGCATCGATGCGGTCATTCTTTTCGGAGCAGTTCTTGCCATGGGCGCCTGGGGTGCGCCCTTCTTCCGCGCTATGCAGAGCATGTGGACCAAGCGCGTGCTCCTGCGGCGCGAACTCGCCCACCCGCGGCCCCCTATTCGGCGCGTGCGGTTGCTTCGTCGGCGTAGAGTGCGACGACCAGCGCCGCGTACTTCTCCAGAATCACACGACGCTTGAGCTTCATCGAAGGGGTCAGCTCGCCCGACTCCTGCGCCCATTCTTCCGCCACCAGCCGAAACCGCTTGATGGTTTCGAAGTTGGCCAGACCGCCGTTGACGGTGCGCACGATCTCGCTGTAAAGAGCAACCACGCGGCCGTCGGCTACCAGTTCGGCGCGCGTATTCGCCTCGATGCCCTGCTGCTTCGCCACACCTTCAAGTGCGGCAAAATTCGGCGAGATGAGCGCCGAGATGAATTTGTGCTTGTCACCCACCAGCGCCACCTGGCCCACGAGCACGCTGTTTTTCAACTTGTTTTCGATGGGCTGCGGCGCAACCAGTTTGCCACCCGACGTCTTGAGCAGCTCCTTCTTGCGGTCGGTGATGTAGAGAAAGCGGTCATCGTCGAGGTGCGCGATGTCGCCGGTCATGAACCAGCCATCTTGATCGATGCACTCCGCGGTGGCCGCCGGCTTCTGCCAATACCCTAGAAAGATCGACGCCCCGCGCACCAGGAGTTCGCCGTCCTCGGCAAATTTCAGCTCCACATTCAAGATCGGCTTGCCGACAGAGCCCATCCGCTGATTCAGCGGCGAGTTCAGTGCAATCACAGGAGAGGTCTCCGTCAGTCCATACCCCTCCCACACCGCGATGCCTGCTTCGGCGAACCATTTCGCCGTATCGATCCCCAGCGGCGCCCCGCCCGAGACAAAATAGCGCACCCGCCCGCCGAAAGCCTGGCGCACTTTGCTGTAAACAAGCTTGCTGGCCAGCTTCCAGCCAACCGACGAAGGCTTCCCCCCGGCATACACAATGTCGCGATGATTCCCGCCCGTGCGCAGCGCCCACGCCAGCATCTTCTTCTTTACGGAGGACCCTGACGACTTCTGCTCCACAGCTTGCCGGATCTTCTCGTAGACGCGGGGCACGCCCACAATGACTGTGGGCCGCACCTCGCGCATCGCCTGGGGCAGCTTGTCGAACTGTGCGCAGTAGGCCACCTGGGCCCCACGCCCGTACATCACGTAGTCCAGCGCCCGCGCGGTAATGTGCGAAAGCGGCAGGAATGAAATGCAGGTGTCGGTGGCGTTGAAATCAAAATCTGAGGCGCAGTAGTTCTGGTTCGCGGCCACGTTGCCGTGCGTCAGCATCACGCCCTTCGGCTCGCCCGTCGTTCCAGATGTATAGATCAGCGTGGCCAGATCCTTGGGCTGCGCCGAACGCACCAGGGCATCGAAGGCCGCGTCGCGCTCGCTGCCCCGCGCATCGGCTCCCGCCAGCACCTCGCTCATGGCGATCGCACCCGAGGCCGGCGCTGCGGCAGAATCCATCAGGAGGACGCGCTGCAAAGGAGTCTGCGACCGCACCGCATTCAGTTTGTCAAATTGCTGCCGCGTTGAAACAACGGCAATCCTGCAATCGGCATCCTGCAGAAGCACCGCCATCTGCTCGCCGGTGAGCGTGGGATAGATCGGCACATCCACGGCCCCAATCGCGAGGGCCGCAAAATCGGTAATCGCCCATTCCCAGCGATTCTCGCTGACCAGTGCAATGCGGTCGCCCTTGGAGGCGCCCCACTCCAGAAACGTCTTCCCCAGCTTCCGCACCCGCTGGTAAATCTGGTCCGACGAAATCGGCTGCCATTGGCCAAACTCATCCTGCCACAGCACGGCTCGAGGATTCGCCGCCGAAGCAACGCGCAGGAAAAGGTCATTGATGGTGGTGAGGGGGCTATAGGATGTCATTCTGCCGTGAACGTGATCCGGGCAAGTATAGCGCAATGCGATCCGGCAGCGCATGCATGGCTCGCAAGTGGCCAACCTTGCGCACCGCGCCTCCAAACCGTGACTTAAGTGACGTCCCGATCCCGCCCATGCCCGAGAACTGATACGGCGACCGGTACAAAAGTTGCATAGTCCCGGCGCCGCATTCTTGGTATAAACCATTCAAGTTCAAAGGGCCCGCAAGCCGGAATTCCCTTGATCACCGGTTGCTTGCACAATGCATTATCGAGCCATATCCGTCAGTTCGATTCACCCTGATCCCGACTTGCTCCAGCGACTATTCTTCGTGGAGCAGGTGTGCCTCGCTCTCGTTGTCCAGATTGCCGTTCTCGGGCTTTGCGGGCACATGCTCCCGGCCCTTGGACGCATCTTCCCGGCGAGTTTCTCCGCGCTGCAATCCTTTTTCGCGCTCGCGGTCCTGTTTTCGGTCTCCAGTCTCTTTCTTCTCGACGCAGACGGATCGACTCCCTTGTACGGTCTTAGCAGGATCTTCGCCCTCTTTGCCGGCGCATCGGCGCTGGTCTCGACGGTTGAGGCTTCCGCGCCCAGTGACGTTTCTTATCAACCCGGGCTGCAGACCTTTCTCATCCATCACACAGGGCTGATTCCCGGTATTGCCCTGCTCCTCATTGCCACTGTCCTTTTCCTAGCCAAGTCTCGTTCCCGCGCACTCATTCGTATCGCGGATCTGGCAACCGTCGCTCTCTGCCTGGTCGTTTTGATTCTCGCTGCCGAGGTCATTTACACCTCGCTCGAGATCCCGGGGTCTTCGACGATTGGCCTGCCCTCGCTTGCAACGCTCGTCTGCCTCGTGCTGCTGGCAGTGGCACTCGCTTTCCGCCAGGCCGAGCGCGGAGCGTTCTCGATCTTTCTCGGCCCAGGTATCGGCGGAAAGCTCGCCCGGATCGCTACACCCATCCTTGTGTTCTTTCCCATGGCCCGCGAAGCAGCCCGCGCCCGCGTTCTCAATGCGCACTTTATTCCGCCGCACTATGCCATGGCGATCCTCGCGTCTGTGGGTACTGCTGTGTCCTTCGGTCTACTGTTCCTGCTCGTCCGCCATCTCAATAAACTGGAATCTGAAATCAAGGATCTGACGCTGCGTGACGAACTCACGGGCCTCTACAATGTGCGCGGCTTCAATCTGCTTGCTGGACAATCTCTGCGCCTCGCCCAACGCGCCGAGTTGCCATTTTCCGTCCTCTTTATTGATGTCGACGACCTGAAGCGCATCAACGACGAGCTGGGACACAACATCGGCTCAGCTTCTCTTGCTGAGGCCGCGAAGCTTCTTGACACAACCTTCCGCGATGCCGACGTGATCGCCCGCATCGGCGGCGACGAGTTCGCAGTCGCCGGCCAATTCAATCACGAGGCCATCGCAGCGGCTGCGCAGCGATTGCACGATGCAGCCGCGGCGCGATCCTGCGAACCATCGCAGCCCTTCCCGCTGAGCCTGAGCATCGGCCACGCCACATCCTCGATGTTTCGCTTCGATACGCTGAAAGAGCTGCTCGCTAGGGCAGACCAGGCAATGTACGATCGGAAACGCCGCAAGAAAGACTCCCTGCCCGAAGTCGCAGTCGCCGGCTGACTCGTCGGCGAACAATGGGGTCTGTGACGGGGCAAGCTTCAGTCGTCCCGATCAAGCCATCACTTTAAGAGCGGGCTCTGGCCACGGAGGGACACTTTCCGCGGCAACCTCTGCGCCTGGACTCCAGAACCCGACACTCGATGCCTGCACGGATCGCAAGCAGCTTGGCACCCGGCCGCACGTTTACCTGAGCGAGAAGGGGCCGCGGTGCCGCCCCGTATTTTCTTCAAGAAAGATCAACCAGGCAGGATTATATACTTGACGCAAGGTTTCATCTCAGGTACTCTTTTTCTGTGGCCGTGTTTTGGTTTCCTTCTTCTGTTCTTTCAAGTGCTCCACAACTTTGGGATGGAACAAGTGGGAGATGGCCTCATCCGTGGTCATGTGACGCGGATGTTTGAAAGAAGTGGAGGGCTTAGTCATGGAAGGCTCCGTTAATCTCTGCACCCTGATTGAAGAATTCGGTAGTGAGAAGAAGTGCCGCGAATACCTTGAGGCGCTTCGCTGGCCTGACGAGATTATGTGCCCACGCTGCAAATCCCGCAAGATTTCGCGCATTGTGAAG
>DATDIQ010000011.1:0-168149 GCA_036520995.1 Occallatibacter sp. | reverse complement strand
CCCCCCCCCGCGCCTCTACCCTCCCCCCTCCCCCTGCCTCGGAAATGGGGCAGGCCGGCCCGAATCACTTGACACTTTTCCCGGGTGAATTGAGAAGACGCTGAACGATGTGTGGGTTGGCCGCGTGTCTCACAAATCGCGATATTCTCCGCACCGCAAACGAACACATGTATCGGCCAGTACAATTGTTCCACGTGGAACAATTTTTGACGGAGTGCCTAGCTCGAAAGGCCGGCATTGCTGTCTACGACGGCCCGCCCAATGCCCTCAGGTGCGGCCAGCCGCATCAACACCACATACACAATTCCGGCCACAAAGAAGCCGACGAACCAGGCATAGTCATAGAGAAAATGCAGCGGCGCCACCGCAAGCCCAATCAGCGCAACCCCGACGCCCAGCACCAAGGCCACAACAGCACGCGGATTGACACCCTTTGTATAGTGATAGACGCCTTCGCGGTGATAGAGGGAGTTCACATCGAGCTCAGTTTTGCGAATTAAAAAATAGTCAGAAACCATAATTCCGGCGACCGGTCCAAGCAGGCCCGAGTAACCAACCAACCAGCCAAAGATGTAGGCATCCGGCGTGGCCAGCAGCTTCCATGGACACATCGCCAGTCCGAGAAATCCGGTGATCAATCCGCCGGTGCGGAAGCTGATCAGGCGTGGATAGAGGTTCGAAAAATCGTTCGATGGCGATACCACATTCGCGCCGATGTTCACGTTGAGCGTGGCAATCAGGATGGCAATGAGGGCAACGAACGCGACCACCGGTTGATGAAAGGCTCCGATCAGTTGAATGGGATTCCAGATCGGATGTCCAAAGAGCACCGCCGAAGCGGACGTCACCGAGATGCCGACGAAGGTGTAGAGCGTCATGGCCACCGGCAGGCCGAAGGCTTGTCCCCACGATTGCGCGTGCTGCGATTTGGAGTAGCGCGTGAAGTCAGGAATGTTCAGCGCCAGGGTTGCCCAGTAGCCGACCATGGCCGTGAGCGAGGGAAAAAACACCGCGAGAAATGCGCCGGTCGAATGGAACTGGCTTGGCGTCGAAAGCATGGTGCCGAAGCTGCCGGCTTTCGCGCGCACCCAGATCAGCAGCAGCGCGGCCATGATGAACATGAACGGCGCGCCGAAGGCTTGCAGGTGGCGAATCGATTCGACGCCGCGCCAGACCACGACCATATTCAGCAGCCAGAAGAGAAGGAAGCTCGTCCACAGCACGCCGCTGTTGCCCGCGAGGGATGGCCAGATGACGACAAGCATGGAATCGATTGCCTGTCCGCCAATCCATGACTGGATGCCGAACCAACCGCACGCGACAATGGCGCGAAGGAGCGCAGGCAGATTGGCGCCGCGCACGCCAAACGGTGCGCGAATAAAGACTGGAAACGGAATGCCGTACTTGGCGCCCGCATGCGCATTGAGCAGCATGGGAACCAAGACAATCAGATTGCCGAGCAGCACCGTGCCGACGGCCTGCTTCCAATCCATGCCCTTAGCGATGAGTGAGGAGGCCAGCTGATAGGTCGTGATCTCCATCGACATGGAGAACCACAGCGCGATGTAGTTGTACATCGTCCAGGTGCGCTGTGCGGGCGTGGTGGGGAGGAGGTCGTTGTTGGAGAGAGATGGATCGACGACGGACAACGCAGCTCCTTGAACAGCGAGTCGACAAGTCAGCGAGTCAGCGGCATCGTGCAGTGCGCAAGGCGCCGTGATTTCTCTTGAATGTACCGAGGCCCGCACAAAGATGAAATGATTATTTCCACGCGCCGCCGCGAGCGGCGCGGCGCAGATATTGGCCGCGACCGGGCGTGCCGATGAACTCGCCCTTCGAGACGATCAGCTCGCCATGGGAATAGACGTCGCGTGCGTTTCCCTTCACCTTGAATCCCTCAAACATGGAGTAATCGACGCGCATGTGGTGCGTGGCCGCTGAGATGGTATGCGCGGCGAGCGGATCCCAGAGCGCGATGTCGGCGTCGCTGCCCGGCTTGATCGCACCCTTCTTCGGATACATGCCGAAGATCCGCGCTGGCGCGGTCGAGACGAGCTCGACAAATCGATTCAAGGAAAAATTGCCTTTGCCCACCCCGTGATGGTGCAGGAGCTGTAGTCGATTTTCGATACCAGGGCCGCCGTTAGGAATTTTGGTGAAATCATTTTTGCCGAGAGCCTTTTGATCTTCAAAGCAGAACGGGCAATGGTCGGTCGAGACCACCTGCAGGTTGTCTTTGCGCAGCCCTTCCCAGAGCTTGGGTTGATTCTTTTTTTCGCGCAGCGGCGGCGTAAAAACGTACTTCGCACCATCCCAGCCTTTGTCCTGCATGTTGTCTTCGATGGAGAGCAGCAGATACTGCGGGCAGGTCTCGGCAAAGGCGGGCAGGCCACGGTCGCGCGCTTCGCGCACCTGGTTGAGCGCGTCTTCGCTGGAGAGATGCACGATGTAGACCGGAACGCCGGCCATCTCGGCCAGGGCGATGGCGCGATGCACGGCTTCAGCTTCAGCGCGCGTGGGCCTTGTGAGCGCGTGATAGATGGGCGCGGTTTTACCTTCGGCGAGCGCTTGCTGGACGATTACATCGATTACAGAACCGTTCTCTGCATGCATGCAGATCAACGCGCCGTTTTTGGCCGTCTGGCGCATAGCCTTGAAGATGGTGGCGTCGTCGACCATGAGCACGTTGGGATAGGCCATGAAGAGCTTGAAACTGGCCACGCCTTCGCGGACCATGTCGTCCATGTCTTCGAGGCCGGCGTCGCCGAGATCGGTCACGATCATGTGGAGGCCATAGTCGATGCAGGCCTTGCCCTCGGCCTTCTTCCACCAGGTATCGAGAGCGGTACGCATTTTGGTGCCGCGCGCCTGGATGGCGAAATCAACAATCGTGGTGGTCCCGCCGATGGCTGCGGCGCGCGTGCCTGTCAGGAAATCATCAGCCGAGTTTGTCCCGCCGAAGGGCATATCGAGATGCGTGTGGGCATCGATGCCGCCGGGCAAGAGCAGGAGGCCGGTCGCGTCGACGATGGTTGATGCGGAGTTGGGCGGGAGGTTGGGGCGGACAGCTTTGATCACGCCGCCCTCGATCAACACATCGGCGCGCACGGTGGAGTCGGCGTTGACGACAGTTCCGTTCTGGATGAGGACCGTGGACATGGAGGGATTTTAGACGATCGGCCGCACAGAGAGCGGAGTTGCGTTGTTCGCGGAGTTAGCGAAATGCGCCGTGCACAATCAAGCAGAACACGTTGCGATTGCTGACTCTGAAGGAACCTCAGGGGCTAAAGCCCGCGTCATTGATGGCGTTTCTCGGCGCGACTGAAGTCGTGCCCTGTTACAAACCAAGGGCATCAGGAGTTCTGCGGCGGTCCGGTACGTTGCCGACGATCGCGAATCCTGCTGTCAGGAGCGGTGGGGCTGGGTTGCGGTGGCTGCGCCGTGGGTGCGCTCGTCCCAGGTCTCGGCGGGCAAGCCTGCATCGACGCGCACCATGGTGATGCACTGCTCGACGGGGCAAACGAGCGAGCAGAGATTGCAGCCCACGCACTCGGTCTCGTCGACACGCGGGATGCGCTCGATGGGCGTCATGTATTGACCACGAGGCGAACTGGCTGCTGCACGCTCTTTGCGCGTGACCGGCGTGACGGCGATGGACGAACGCGTGCGCGCCTCATTTTGAGACGGTGTTGAGTGCAGTTCGAT
This sequence comes from Occallatibacter sp., assembly GCA_036520995.1. GTDB lineage: Bacteria > Acidobacteriota > Terriglobia > Terriglobales > Acidobacteriaceae > Telmatobacter. The sequence goes on along the minus strand of DATDIQ010000011.1, from coordinate 164,444 downwards.
AGGTCCATTGACCGGCCCGGTGACGCGGTCGAGATGAATGCATTGGTGGGCTCCATCCCAGCAGGCCACGTGACAGAGATCGCAGCCAATGCACTTCGCCTCGTCGATGTGCGCGACGATTTTGTAGTTGAGGTTGAGATTTTTCCAGTCGGTGATGCGATCGAGCGAGAGGCCGCGAAAGTCGTCGATTTTGCCGAAGCCTTTCGTTCGCATCCAGCTCTCCAGCCCTTCGGCCATGTCTTCGACGATGCGGTAGCCGTAGTGCATTACCGCGGTACAGACCTGCACGGTGCCGCATCCCAACAGGATGAATTCAGCGGCATCGCGCCAAGTTTCGATACCGCCAATGCCGGAGAGGGGGAGGACCGATTCGGGATCGGCCGCGACCTGCTGAACCAGATTCAGTGCGATGGGCTTGACCGCAGGGCCGCAGTAGCCGCCGTGGGAGCTTTTGCCGTCGACATCGGGACGCGGGACGAAGGTGTCGAGATCGATGCCGGTGATGGAGTTGATGGTGTTGATTGCGGAGAGACCGTCGGCCCCGCCGCGCCGCGCCGCGCGGGCCACGGTGCGAATGTCGGTAATGTTGGGCGTGAGCTTGACGAGGACCGGAGTGCGGGCTTTCTCTTTGACCCACGCGGTGATCATCTCGGTGTATTCGGGCACCTGGCCGACGGCTGAACCCATGCCGCGTTCGCTCATGCCGTGCGGGCAGCCGAAGTTGAGCTCGAGGCCGTCGGCGCCGGCATCTTCAGCGCGGGCGACGATCTCGTGCCATGCCTCGGGGTTCGAGGCAACCATGAGCGAGGCGATCACGGCGTGATAGGGGTAGCGTTTTTTGACTTCGGCCATCTCGCGGAGATTGTCTTGGATGCTGCGATCGCTGATGAGCTCGATATTATTGAAGCCCATGATGCGCAGGCCATTCCAGTCGGTGGCGGAATAGCGTGAGCTGACATTGGTCACGGGCTCGCCGATGGTTTTCCACACGGCACCGCCCCAGCCCGCATCGAAGGCGCGCATGATCTGCTCGCCGCAGTTGGTGGGCGGAGCCGAAGCGAGCCAAAAAGGATTGGGCGAATCGATGCCGCCGGCGAAGCCGCGCACGCGAATATCAGACATAGGCGGCCTCCGCAATCCGGAGCATGGCAAGGGCGGAGCGTTTGCCGTCGGCAACGGCGTCTACCACTTCGCGGCCGCCATTGGCGCAATCGCCGCCGGCAAAGTAGCGGCCGTTGGTGGTGCGTCCGTTGGCGCGGTCGGTGACGATCATGCCGTCGCGCACTTCGATCTTGCAGTAATCGCGCATGAGATCGGTGATGGGCGACTGACCAATGGCGGGCACCACGAGGTGGCAGGCGATGGTGAATTTGGAGTCGGGAATGGGCAGCAGAGTCTTGTCGATCTCGCGCACCTGCACGGTGTCGAGCAGGAGCACGCCGTTCGGGTCCATGCGGATGGCGGTGGGTTGGCGACGCCAGAGGAACTGGACGCCTTCGACCTTGGAGTGTTCGTACTCAAAGTCGAAGGCGGGAATGTCGCTCTCGCCGCGGCGGTAGAGCAGGTAGACGGTTTCAGCGCCAAGACGGCGCGCGGCGTTGGCGGCATCAATGGCGGTGTTGCCCGCGCCGATGACAACGACGGTTCCAGCGAGCTCGCGGATGCGGCCGGTCTTGTAGCCGGCGATGAGTTCGAGCGCGTTCATCACGCCTTCAGCCTCTTCGCCGGGAACGTTGAGCTGCTGCATGGCGCCGAGACCGATGCCGAGAAAAATGAAGTCGAATTCACCTTCGAGTTCGCGGAGATCTTCGGCGGACTCGATTCCGGCGCCGAAGCGGAACTCGACGCCCATGCGGCGAATCATCTCGATCTCGTGGAGGCTTTCGATGGCGCGCAGCTTATACTCGGCCACGCCATAAGTGTTGAGTCCGCCTGGAAGCGGACGGCGCTCGATGATAGAGGCGTGGGCGCCCTGGCGACAGACCTCGGCGGCGCAGGCCAGCGAGGCCGGCCCTGCACCGATGCAGGCAACACGCAGGTTGCGGGACCTGGCGGGGGCGATGGGCACGTCTCCATTGACGGCTTGGAATGCGTCGATGGCATGACGCTGCAGCTGGGCGATGCGGATGGGATGACGCCCCTGCTTGTGCATGACGCACGCGCCTTCGCACAGTACGTCGACAGGGCACACGCGCGAGCAACTGCCGCCCAGAATGTTGGCATCGAGGATGCGCAGCGCCGATCCGCGGAGGTTGCCGGAGGCGATGCGCTTAATGAAGCCGGGAACGTCGATGTGGGTGGGACAGGCAGAAGTGCAGGGCGCGTCGAAACAGTAGAGGCAACGATTGGACTCGATGGTGGCAGCCTGCGGCGTCAAAGGCGGCTTCAGCTCGCTGAATCGCTCGCGCAACTGCGGGTCATCGGGTAGGGTTGCGATGCTCATTTGTTCCTCAGAACTCTCGTTCGCACGGACCACTGCGAACGCGCTTCATAAAGCGACCAGGGGCCCGTATTGATCGGGGCGGCGATCGCGGAAAAACTGCCAGGTGCGGCGGACTTCGGCAATTTCGTCAAGGTTCAAGTCGGCGGTTAGCACTTCGTCTTTGTCGCGCGAGGCCTGGGCAATGATCTGGCCGCGGGGATTGGCAAAGTAGCTTGAGCCGTAGAACTCGCCGATGTTCCACGGTGGCTCAGTGCCGACACGGTTGATGGCGGCGATGAAATAGCCATTGGCCGCGGCATGGGCAGGCTGCTCGAGCTTCCACAAGTATTCGCTGAGCCCGGCCACGGTGGCCGACGGGTTGAAAACGATCTCGGCGCCGTTGAGGCCGAGACAGCGCGCGCCCTCGGGGAAGTGCCGGTCGTAGCAGATGTAGACGCCGATCTTGGCGAATCCGAGATCGAAGACGGGGTAGCCGAGATTGCCGGGACGGAAATAAAACTTCTCCCAGAACCCGGGCGCCACATGCGGGATGTGCGTCTTGCGATATTTGCCGAGGTAGTTGCCGTCTTTGTCGAGGACCGCAGCGGTGTTATAAAAAATCCCCTCCTGTTCAACTTCATAGACCGGCACGATCATGGCGATGCCCAGTTCTTTGGCGAGCGATCGCATGAGCGTGACGGTGGGACCGTCGGGAACCCGCTCGGTGGTCTCATACCATTGGACGGATTGCTCGGCACAAAAGTACGGGCCGTTGAAGATCTCCTGGAGGCAGACGATCTGGGCGCCGGACCTGGCGGCTTGGCGGATGAGCCCGAGATGTTTTTCGACCATGGCCTTCTTTTGCTCGGCGAGCGGCGCGGTGGCCGGCAGAGCGTTGGAGGCCTGGATGATGGAACATCGAACCACTCGGGGCATGACCGCTCCCTGGAAAGGGGTGAGTCTTAGACGTTAAAGCATCGCAAGTGACTAGAGCAATCGGATTGTTCGAGCGCGGACGAATCAGGGCGCGATTTTGCGCGCCTGCAACGAGGTTGTTGGTGCGATGGATGTGGGCGGAGCCGGGAGAGATTTTGTTCGCTGCGGCGCTCAGTACTCGATTTTGTTGGGCGCGGCGATCCAGGCGGCGACGCTGGCCCAGGCTTCGTCGGCGAGGCATTGCAGGCAGCGGAGCTGACGCGCACCCGGCTCTTTGCGGAATTCGCCATAGAGGAAGGCATCGTCGAAACCGGCACGCGCGGCATCGGCGGCACTGCAGCCGTAATAAACCGCATCGAGGCGCGCCCAGTATGCCGCGGCGAGACACATGGGGCAGGGTTCGCAGCTGGTGTAGAGTTGGCAGCCGGCGAGCGTGAAGGCGCCGAGGGTTTTGCATGCGGCGCGGATGGCGTTGACTTCTCCGTGGGCGGTTGGATCGTTGGTCGCGGTGACGGAGTTGGCACCTTCGCCGATGATCTTTTCGTCGCGCACAATGATCGCCGCGAACGGGCCGCCTTTGCCGGAGACCACGTTCTCGGTGGCGAGGGCGATGGCGCGTCGCAGGAAGTCTGGATTTGGTAGGCTGGACATGAAAAGCGGGCTCTTCCCTGTTCCCGTCAGCGGTTCCATCGTTCACGCGCCATTTCGAACTCGTGCAGGGCAGCATTTCTCTGAGGAAAATGCGGCTCAACATGAGAGGCTTCGGATAGCAGTCAATGCGGAACGGCTGTAATCGCGAAAGTCAAAGACAGTATGGCACAGGCCTTTCGATCAACCCGCGTTGCAACGCAGCAGGGGATGCGGCCAGCGACGCTCGTGGTCGACGAGGGGCGCATCGCGGCGATGCGCGCGTGGGATGCGGCTCCGGCGGGCGATGTGTTGCGCGACTTCGGCGATCTTGTGCTGCTGCCGGGACTCGTGGATACGCACGTGCACATCAACGAACCGGGGCGGACGGAGTGGGAAGGTTTTTGGACGGCTACGCGCGCTGCCGCGGCGGGCGGCGTGACGACTCTTGTGGACATGCCGCTGAATTGCGTTCCCGAAACGATCGATGTGGAGGCGCTGGAAGAGAAGCGCGCCTCGGCACAGGGCAAGGCATGGGTGGATTGGGCGGCATGGGGCGGGGTGGTGCGAGGGAGCTCACGCTCGGTACGGGCGTTGGCCGCCGCGGGCGTGCCGGGGTTAAAGTGCTTCCTGATTCAGTCGGGCATCGACGGATTTGCTTGGGTGAATGAGGCGGAGTTGCGGCTGGCCCTCGAGGAGTTGCGCGGCTCGGGCTTGCCGCTGCTGGCGCATGCGGAAGTGGCTGGGCCCCTGGAAAAAGCGACGGCGCGCTTGAACGCAGCGGGAGCGGATTGGCGCGCCTATGCGACGTATCTTGCTTCGCGTCCGGATGAAGCGGAGTTAGAGGCGATTGCGCTGCTGATCCGGCTTGCGGAGGAGTTCAATACGCCGGTACATATTGTGCATCTGGCGAGCGCGAAGGCAGTGCCGTTGCTGGCCGATGCGCGCAGGCGGGGAGTGCCGATCACGGTGGAGACGTGTATCCAGTATTTGCACTTTGCCGCGGAGGAGATTTTTGATGGCGCAACGGAGTTCAAGTGCGCGCCGCCGATTCGGGAGCGAGAAAACCGCGAGGCGCTATGGAAGGCACTGGTGGCGGGGGACATTGATTTCGTGGTGACCGATCACTCTCCTTGTTTGCCGGAGATGAAGCGGCGCGAAGAAGGCCGGTGGGACCAGGCGTGGGGCGGCATCGCCAGCCTGGGGCTCGCGCTGCAGGTGCTATGGACGGGAATGAGCCGGCGCGGGCTGGGCCTGGAGTGCCTGGCAAAGTGGATGGGCGCAGGACCGGCGCGGCTGGCAGGATTGAGCGGTCGCAAGGGCGTTCTCGCTGTGGGCGCCGATGCGGATTTTGCAGTGTTCGATCCGGACGCGCAGTGGACTGTTTCGCCTGAGCATCTTCATTTCCGGCACAAGATTTCGCCGTACCTGGGAATGGAGTTGCTGGGAACGTTGCGGGCGACGTGGCTGCGGGGGGAAGTGGTGTGGCACGAGGGGCAGTTTGCCGGAGAGCCACGCGGCCAGGAGCTGGTGCGGCGATGAGAGAACGCGCTCTCCGCGCACTTGCGGAATGCCAGCACATTGCAACGATGACTGAGGAACCAGGGCGCACGACGCGCCGGTTTCTGACGCCACCCACGCACGAGGCGCACGCGCTGTTGCGCTCGCGCATGGAAGCGCTGGGGATGACCGTGCAGGTAGACGCGGCAGGAAATCTGCGCGGGCTGTGGCGGCCGGAGGGGGTCGCGGAAAAGCGCCTGGTCGTCGGTTCGCACATCGACACGGTGCCCGATGCGGGCGCCTATGATGGCGTGCTGGGCGTGGGACTGGCGCTTGAATTGGTGGATATTGCGCGCGAACGAGGGCTTCGGTTGCCGATCGAAGTGATCGCGTTTTCTGAAGAGGAAGGGGTGCGTTTCGGCGTTCCCTTTCTCGGCAGCCGCGCCGTCGCGGGACGTTTTGATCCGGTGCTGCTGGGGCTGAAGGATGCGGAGGGCGTCACGCTGGGCGACGCGATTCGCGCGTACGGACTCGATCCGACGCAGATTCCGGCGGCTGCGATCGAAGCAGACGCGCTCGGGTTTCTCGAGATTCACATTGAGCAGGGGCCGGTGCTGGAGGCAGAAGGGTTGAGCGTCGCGGCGGTCACAGGCATCGTGGGGCAGACGCGAATGACCCTCGAGTTTGCCGGACAAGCGAACCACGCAGGGACAACGCCGATGCACTTGCGCCGTGATGCGCTGGCCGGTGCTGCAGAGTGGATCAGCGCCGTGGAAGCACGGACGCGGACGAGCGACGGGCTTGTGGCAACGGTGGGCAAGGTGGACGTGACACCGAATGCGAACAACGTGATTGCGGGAAGCGTGCGGGTTTCGCTGGACGTGCGGCATCCGCACGATGCGCAGCGGCTGGGCGCTGTGGAGGACCTGCTGGCAAGCGCAGACAAAATTGCTGGAAGGCGCAAACTGGCTTTGCAATCGACGCGCACGCTGGATCAACCAGCCGTGGCGATGGACGAACGCCTGACCGCATACATGACGGAGGCGATCGAGGCCGCGGGATTCGCGGCGAAACAGATGCACAGCGGCGCCGGGCACGATGCGATGGTGATAGCGGAGCGCATGCCAGCCGCGATGCTTTTTTTGCGCAGTCCGGGCGGCATCAGCCACAGCCCGGGCGAGGCAGTGCGCGACGAAGATGTGGAAGCGGCGCTGGCGGTGAGCAGCCGTTTTCTCGAACGGCTGGCGGGCGCGATTGGTTAGAATCGGGCAGAATCTCTAAGCGAGGTAGCGTTTGCACAAGCTGGGGGCAACTCGAAGCAGCCTTAAGCCGGACCATCTGCTGCAAACACCCGATACATTTGTGCGCACGCCGCTGCCGGGTGCGGAGGGTGTGGAGTTCGTAGTGCACGCAGGGCCGCAGCTGGGCGCGCAGTTTACGCAGATGACTGCGGAGTTTGCCGCAGGCGGAACGCTGGGGCCGACGCCGGCGCAGCGATTCATGTATGTTCTGGCGGGCGAAGTGGAATTGACGGCGGGCGATCGCACCGCGGTGCTGAAGGCGGGAGGCTACGCTTATCTTCCCCAGGGTACGCCGCACACGGTGCGGGCGCGGGGTGCAGCCCGCGCGGCGCTGATCGAAAAACCGTACGAGATCGCGGCGGGCGCGGGCGAACCGCAGATCGTGATCGGCGAAGAAGCTGCCGTGGCGCCCGTGGCCTTGATGGGAGACGAAGGCTTGCAGGTGCGGTCGCTGATGCGGGATGGGCATGCGTATGACTTTGCGGTGAACACCATGACCTATATCCCCGGCGCAGCGCTGAGCATGGTGGAGATTCACGTGATGGAGCATGGGCTGTTGATGCTCGAAGGCGGCGGCATCTACAAGCTCAGCGATTCGTGGTATCCAGTCGAGGCCGGTGATTTTATCTGGATGGCGCCCTATTGCCCGCAGTGGTTTGGCGCGCTGGGAAATAAACCGGCGAAATATCTCATCTATAAAGACTGGCGCAGGCATCCGCTGGGAGCGTGAAGGTGGCGACCGATCGACCCGCATTGAACATCGACGGATTGATGGACGAGTTGAAGACGCTGGCGACGATTTCAGCGGCCGAGCCGCCGGTGGTGACTCGGGTTGTTTTCAGCGAGGCGGATCTGCGCGCGCGCGCCTATGTGAAGAAGCTGTGTGGGGATGCGGGCCTGACGGTCACCGAGGACGCAATTGGCAACACCTTTGCGCGCTGGCAAGGAAGCGATGCGAGGCTGGCTCCGGTGGGCACCGGCTCGCATATCGACGCGATTCCCAACGCTGGACTGTACGACGGATGCGTGGGCGTGCTCGGAGGGCTCGAGGCGATACGCGTTTTACAGACGATGGGATTCAAGCCACTCCGGTCGATCGAGCTGGTGATTTTTACTGCCGAAGAGCCGACGCGTTTCGGCATCGGGTGCCTGGGCAGCCGCATGATGGCCGATGCGCTGACGCCGGCGCAGGCGCGAATGTTGCGCGACAAGGAGGGGCATGGCCTCGAGGAACTGCGCGCGGCCGCAGGGTTCAAGGGGACGCTCGAATCGGTTGCCCTGCCCGAGAGCCGGTTTCATCAATTTGTGGAGCTGCACATTGAGCAGGGGCCGCTTCTCGAACAAGAAGGAATCGATCTGGGACTGGTGACGCACATTGCGGCGCCGGCGAGCATGCGCATCCTGATTGAGGGGGAAGGCGGCCACGCCGGCGGAAAGCTGATGCCCGGCCGGAAGGACGCTCTGACTGCCGCTGCGGAGTTGATTCTGGCGCTGGAAGCATCAGCCAAAGGAACGGGCGCGATCGACACGGTGGCCACGGTCGGCGTGTGCGAGGTGTTTCCGGGCGCGGTCAACAGCATTCCTTCGCGGGTGCGGCTGGAGACGGATGTGCGCGACATCGATGGGGCGCGGCGCGATCGGGTACTCGATAGCCTGCTTGCCGCCTGCGACGAAGTGGCAAGCGGGCGGGGTGTGGCCATTGCAACAGAACTCGTGAATGCGGACCCTCCGGCGACGTGTGATCCCGCGATTGTGGCGGCGCTGGAAGCGGCAGCCAAGGCAGCCGGAAAGTCCTATAAGAAGATTGTGAGCCGCGCCTATCACGATTCGCTTTTTATGGCGCGGATCGCGCCGGTGGCCATGCTCTTCATTCCCTGCCGCGGCGGGGTGAGCCACAGACCCGACGAGTATGCCTCGCCGGAGTGGATCGGCGCGGGCGTGCACGTGCTGTCGCGGACGCTGGCGGCGCTGGCATGCTGACGAGATTCCAGTCACTTTCGATTCGGTCTCGCGGTGCTTTGACGGCGCCGCGACTATGCATGGAGGCTGCTTCGTTGTATGCTATGCCTCAACCCGCAGGGTGATACGCGGCTTTCCCAACCATGAGCGCGCATGCGAAAACCCGCATCGTTGGCGCACCCGTCCACCGCAAGGAAGGTGTGGACAAGCTGATGGGGCGCGCGCGCTACGTGGACGACATGGAACGAGAGGGGATGTGGCATGGGGCCACGGTGCGGAGCACGATTCCCCGCGGGTTGATCTGTTCCATTGAGTTCGATCGGCGCATCGACTGGAGCGAATTTGCGGTCGTCACGGCAGCCGACATTCCAGGACACAATCACATCCACCTTATTTTTGCCGATCAGCCGTGCCTTGCCGACGGCAAGGTGAACCATTGCGATGAAGCGATCGTGCTGCTGGCGCATCCCGACAAGCACAAGGTGCGCGAGGCGGTTGGCGCAGTGAAGATTGAATACGAGCCGCTGCCCCCGGTCTTCACGATGGAGGAAAGCGAACGGCAGAAGGTGGTTGTGTGGGGCGCGAACAATCTGCTGAAGAGTTTTTCGCTCGAGAAGGGCGATGTGGAATCGGCTTGGGCCAGCGCTGCGCGGATCGTGGAGGGCGAGTACAGAACGGGGGCGCAGGAACATCTCTACATCGAGAACAACGGCATGATTGCCGAATACAGCGCAGGGACTGGCGTCACGGTGTGGGGCTCGCTGCAGTGCCCGTTTTACGTGCACAAGTCGCTGATGGCTATCTTCGATTTGCCGGAAGACAAGGTGCGCGTGATTCAGACGGAGACGGGCGGCGCATTTGGCGGCAAGGAGGATTACCCATCGACGATTGGCGCGCATGCGGCGCTGCTGGCGATGAAGAGCGGGCACCCGGTGAAGCTGGTGTACGACCGCATGGAGGATCTTGCGGCGACAACGAAGAGGCATCCTTCGCGCATTCGGCATCGCACGGCAGTGGATGCGAGCGGGAAGCTGCTGGCCATGGATATCGACCTTGCCACGGACGGCGGCGCCTATTCGACGCTGTCATCGACCGTGCTATCGCGCGCGACGCTGCACGCGCCGGGACCGTATGTATGTCCCAACGTGCGGGTGCGTTCCCATGCGTGGGCCACGAACACGGTGCCCTACGGGGCGTTTCGCGGCTTTGGCGCGCCGCAGGCGATCTTTGCGATTGAACGGCACATGGATGAGATTGCCGCGGCCATCGGCATGGATCCGGTGGACTTGCGACGGCGCAATTTTCTGCACGACGGCGACACGACGGCAACAGAGCAGGTGATGCGCGAGCCGGTGATCCTGGATCACCTGCTGGATCGCGCGCTGGCAGAGAGTAATTACTCCGCAAAACGCAGGGAATTTGCGCGGGAGAACAAAACAAATCCAGTAAAGCGCGGCATGGGGATCGCGGCGTTTTATCACGGGTCAGGGTTTACGGGATCGGGGGAACGGTATCTCAATTCGCTTGCAGGCATCGATGTAACTGCAGAGGACAAGGTGCGCGTGCTGGTGTCGAGCACGGAGTTTGGGCAGGGGACGAACACGATTCTCACGCAGATTGCGGCCGAGGCGCTTGGCGTGGAGTATGAGGATGTGGAGATGGCTCCGCCGGACACGGGGGTTGTGCCGAACAGCGGACCGACGGTGGCATCGCGGACTTCGATGGTGGTAGGTGGCTTGATCGAGCGAGCCTGCAAGCAGCTGGTGGCAACGCTGCAACAAGGAGCCGGATTAGGCGAGAGTTTTGCGCGCGAAGCGTTTTTTGCGGCATGCGTGCGGCTGCGTAGAGCGAAGGGCGAGGTGGTTTCTTTGTGCCGTTACGAAGCGCCGCCCGGGATCTTCTGGGATGACAAGAAGTATCGCGGCGAGGCGTATCCCGCGTTTGCGTGGTCGATCCAGGTGGCGCAGGTGGCCGTGGACACGGTGACGTATTCGGCAGAGGTGGAAGAATTTTGGGCGGTGCAGGAAGTGGGGCGGGTGCTGAACCCGGTGCTGGCCGGCGGGCAGATCGAGGGCGGCATCGCGCAGGGCATCGGCTATGCGCTCTACGAGAAAGTGCTGCTGCAGAATGGGCACATGGCGAACAACCAGATGACCAACTACATCATGCCGACGGCGGAGGATGTGCCGCCGATTCATGCGACGTTTGTGGAGATTCCGTTTGTCCATGGCGCTTATGGCGCGAAGGGCATCGGCGAATTGCCGCATGACGGCCCGGCGCCCGCGATTCTGAATGCGATTCGGGATGCGGTTGGGGTTTCGTTCACGTCGATTCCGCTGCTGCCGGAGGATCTGTTTGCGCGGCTTGCGGTGCGCGCGCCGGTAGAAGAGACGGTCACGATATGAGCGCAACGTGGCCGACCATTGAATTGGCGGTCAATGGCGAGACGCGGCGTGTGCAGGCGGCGCCGATGAAGCGACTGCTGGATGTGCTTCGCGAGGATCTGGGCCTGACGGGCGCGAAAGAAGGCTGCGGCGAGGGTGAATGCGGTTCGTGCTCGGTGCGCATGAATGGCGAGTTGGTGAACAGCTGTCTTGTTCCCGTGCTGCAGGCACAGGGCGCGTGCGTGGAGACGGTGGAAGGGCTCGCGCAAGATGGAGAGCTGCATCCGTTGCAGGAAGCGTTTCTCCATTGCGGTGGCGCGCAATGCGGCATCTGCACACCGGGAATGTTGATGGCGGCGACGCAGCTGCTGGCGCAGAATCCACACCCTACGATAGCCGAAGTGCGCGAGGGCCTCGCGGGCAACCTGTGCCGGTGTACGGGATTCAAACGCATCTTCGATTCGGTGCTTTCGGCCGCAACCCAGACGACGGAGCCTGCACACAAGGCGGCTCATGCGCGGTAATGCCGAAGCGCATGAGCTGATTGCACCCGGAAGCCTGGAAACCGTGCTTGCCTTGCTGGCGGAGGCGCCGGGCGAGTGGACGCCGATTGCGGGCGGTACGGAACTGATGGTGGCGCATGCCGCGGGGAGGTTGAACGCGGCAAAGCTGGTGAGCCTGTGGGGCATTCCTGATCTGCGATCGATCGAAAAGGCGACAGAGGCGCTGCGCATTGGCGCGTGCGTGCCGTTTTGCGATCTGCGCCGGGACGAGACCGTCGCGGCAGATTTTCCGCTGCTGGCCGAGGCAGCGAGTTGGATTGGCGCGATTGCGAATCAAAGCCGGGCAACGGTGGGCGGCAACCTTGTGAACGGGTCGCCGGCGGCGGATTCTTCGCCCGCGCTGTTGGTTTACGATGCTGAGCTGGAACTCATTTCGGTGCGCGGCACGCGGGTCATTCCCTATGCGCAGTTTCACAGCGGCTATAAGAAGAACGTGCTCGAATCCGATGAGCTGGTTGCGGCGATTCGACTGCCACGGCGGTTTGCGCGGCATCGGCAATATCTGCGCAAGGTGGGAACACGGCGCGCGATGGCGATTGCGAAGGTGGCGCTGGCGGGGACTGCCTTGCTGGAAAGCGGCGTTGTGAAGGAGATTCGGTTGGCTGCTGCAAGCCTGGCGCCGTTTCCCACGCGGCTGCCGAAGACTGAAGCCGTGCTGGTTGGGGAGCCGGTGACGGACGCTTTGATTGCGTCGGCGCGCGAAACTTTGCTGGCTGAAGGGCAGCCGATCGATGATATTCGTTCGACGGCGTCGTATCGGAAGGGCGTTGGCGCAAATTTGCTCGAGGAGTTTTTGCGCTGCCTGCAAAGGGAGGGAGCAGAGGGGTGAATGCGGTTCTGGATGCGTGGAACGGAGCGGGCGAGGATGAGGCGCGCGATGCGATGCTGGCGTGCTGCAGCGCGAAACGCTGGGTCGAAGCGATGGTGGCGAGAAGGCCGATCGCGAGCGTTGCTGAATTGAGCGAGGCGGCGGATCGGGCGTGGAGCACGATGGGAGAGGCGGATTGGCTGGAGGCGTTCGCCTGTCATCCGCGGATCGGAGAACGCAAAACGCATGCGGCGTCACAATCGTCTGCGTGGTCAAACCAGGAGCAGGCCTCGGTGGCAAGCGCGCAAGAGGATGTGCTGACGGAGTTGGCAGAAGGCAATGCACTCTATGAGCAGCGATTTGGATTTTCTTACATCGTCTGTGCGACGGGAAAGAGCGCCGAGGAGATGCTGGCGATTTTGAAACCGCGGTTGGGGAGCGATCGCGCGGCTGAGTTGCGGGAAGCTGCCGAGCAGCAGAGGCAAATCCTGCAGATTCGTTTGGGAAAGTGGTTGACGCAATGAGCATGATCTCAACACACATGCTGGACGCGATGCTGGGCAAGCCAGCGGAAGGCGTCGCGGTGCGGCTCGAAGAACAACGGGGCGGCGGATGGGAAGCACGCAACGATTCCGGCCGCGTCTACGACTTGCTGGGCACGTGGGTTGAAGTAGCCCGCGGCGTGACCGATGCTGATGGGCGATGCCGCGATCTGGCAACGGATGCAAAGGAAGGGGTCTACCGGCTGCGGTTCGAGACCGGCGCCTACCTGATGAGCAAGGGTCGCAGCAGCATCTATCCTGAAATCTCAATCACGTTTGCGTGCGATGGGAAGACGAACTATCATCTGCCGCTGCTGTTGAGCGACAACAGCTACACGACCTATAGAGGAAGCTGACGCATGGCACGACTGGGAGAGAATCGCTACGGCAAATCGAGAGTGCGGCTGTCGCGGATTACGCGGCGGGGGGACCGGCACGACTTCAACGAGTGGACCGTGCAGGTGCTGCTGCAGGGCGACTTCGAAACGAGTTTTACGAAGGCGGACAACAGCAAGATTCTGCCCACGGACACGATGAAGAACACGGTCTACTCGATCGCGCGCGATTCGAAGGCGGAGACGATTGAAGAGTTCGCGATGGAGTTGGGCGATTACCTGCTCCACAACAACACGCAGGTGACCAAGGCGGGCATCGACGTGGGGGAGAAGAATTGGGAACGCCTGATTGTGGACGGAGTGGCCGCGCCAACGACGTTCAAGGTGGGCGGGCCTGAGGTGCAAACGGTGGCGGCGGAGCGGGCGCAAGGCGGACCGTGGAAGGTGACTTCCGGAGTGGATGGCCTGACGATATTGAAGACGACGAAGTCGGCGTTCACGGGGTACATCAAGGACAGGTTGACGACGCTGAAGCCGGCAACGGACAGGATTCTTGGCACGCGCGCGACCGCGCGCTGGGAATTTGGCGTTGCGGCGCCGAAGTATGCAGAGATTCGAGGGCGAATCGTGGCTGCGCTGCTGAAGGAATTTGCCGGACACGAGAGCATGAGCGTGCAGCACACGCTGTTTGATATGGGCAAGGCGGCGCTGGCTGCGGCTCCTGAGATCGCGCGGATCACGCTGACGATGCCGAACCTGCATCATCTGCTGGCAGATTTGAGCCCTTTCGGTCAGGAAAATCCGAACCACATCTTTGTGCCGATCGACGAGCCGCACGGAACGATCGAGGCAACAGTGGAGCGATAGCGGCTATTCCAGCTTAGCCAGATCGGAGGGCAGGTCGATATCCAGTTCGCCGCCTTCAAATGGGATTGCGATCAGCGGGTGAGTTGGCTTGACCAGCAGCGTACGCGCGCCATGATCGCCGTGCAGCGCATGCAGCTTGGTATAGGCATTGCGCGGAAAGATCGCGGGGACGCCATTCTTCCCTGCGTAGGATGACGCGACGATCGAGGCGTGGGCGTTCTCAGCAAATGTCTCGAGGAGCGCATGCAGATGGCCGGCGGAAAGGAGCGGCTGATCGCAGGTCATGATCAGAGCGCCCTGCGCATCGGGACCGCGCACGTCGGCTTCGTTCAGGCCGGCATGAATGGAAGTGGCCATGCCTTGTTCCCATTTTTCGTTGAAGACTGGTATCGCTTCATTGAACGGGATGGTAGCGCAGATGGGCGCGAAGTTGGCGCCGAGGACGACCACGATCGGCGACGCGCAGGCCTCCCGTGCCAGGCGCAGCGCGCGCTCCAGCAGCGTTTCGCCGGCGAATCCAATCAGTTGTTTTGGCCGGCCGAGGCGGCGGCTCGCTCCTGCAGCAAGAATGATCGCGGCAACGGGCATTGGCATTAGTGTAGCGCGCAGTTCTTGACGCGCGGGTTGGTTCCAGTCGAGACTAGGGCAACCGGGAAACAAGCCAGCGGGGGAGAAAGCTTGACGGACACGAAGCCTTCGACAGCCGAAGTGTACGCCCAGCGTGAGGAGAGGGAACGCTACGGCTTGCACGCCGGGGTGCTGGGTCCGATTGAGACGCTGGCGCAATCGGTGTCGGCGATGGCGCCCACGACTTCGCCGTCGTTGACGATCCCGCTGGTCTTTGCGCTTGCGGGCAACGCGACGTGGTTCGTATACCTGATGGCCACGGCGGCCACGCTGCTGGTGGGGTTTTGCGTAAGCCGCTTTGCCAAGCTTTCGGCGTCACCGGGCTCGCTCTACAGCTATACGGCCGACACGCTGCCGCAGTTTTTCGGCGTGATCGCCGCGTGGGGTCTGCTGCTGGCCTATCTCACGACCGGGGCCTCGGTCGCGGGCGGCGCGTTGTATTACGCCAATTTGCTGACGCTGCAATTTGTGCACTGGTCACCGCCGGGATTGGCGACGCTCATGTTGGTTACCGCAGTCGCGGGATGGATCGCTTATCGCGATGTGAAGCTCTCAGCAGAACTGATGCTGTGGATCGAAGTGGGCTCAGTGAGCCTGATCGTGCTGGTGCTGGCCGTGATGCCGGTCCGCTTCGGGCTGCACATCGATCTGGACCAGTTCCACCTGAAGGGCGCTTCCCTTTCCGCACTGGGACCGGCGCTGGTGCTCTCGATGTTCAGCTTCGTTGGATTCGAGAGCGCCACGACGCTGGGTGGCGAGGCGCGCAACCCGCTGCATACGATTCCACGGGCGGTGCTGCAATGCGCGATTCTGGCGGGTGTGTTTTTCATGCTGTGCTGCTACTCCGAGGTGCTTGGATTTCGCGGAGAGTCGGGGAAGCTGAGCGAATCGACGAGCCCGCTGCACCACCTGGCCGAAAAGGCCGGCATTGCGCCCCTGGGCGTGGCGATCGATTGCGGCGCGCTGATCAGCATGTTTGCCTGCGTTCTGGCGTGCACCACGGCCGCGGCGCGGGTGCTGATGCGGATGGCGCACGGACGGCTGATTCCGCGCTTCTTTGAAAAAACAAGCCCGCGGCACGGCACGCCGGGCGCGGCGATCGCGCTCTCGGCGGGACTGATGCTGGCTTCGACCGCAGCGATGGAGCTGCGCGGCTTCAACGGGTCGGAGATGTATGACCTGCTGGGGTCTCTGTCGGTCTTCGGATTTTTGACAGCGTATGCGCTGGTGGCTGTCGCGCTGCCGTTTGCGCGTCGGGCGATGGGCAAGCACTCGCACATGGTCGCGGCGATCAGCGGGATCACGGTTGTGGTGATGATCCTGATTGCGATCTTCGATCTGCAATATGCGGCCGATGCGGCGCACGCGCGCATTCCATATCTCTATCTCGCCTACATTGCGGCGGGGATTGCGTGGTATGGGGTGCGGCGGAAGAGCGCAGAGTCTGCCGCTTCCTGATCGATCAGGGCTGCGCGTCGGTTTCGGGCTGGATGAGAATCAGGAGCACGACGCCCACGACGGTGAACATGCGGAAGGCTGCTTCCTGCCCGTTCCATGTGCGCGACTGCCACATGAGGAACCACTCGGCGCCAACAGAGAGAAAGGCTACGAGCCACATGAGCATCGAGAGCGCGAGCGCCATGACCGCAATACGTTTGGCGGAATGAAATTGCGCGGGTGCGCGGCGCAGGGCGCGCAGGAGATTCACGACGCCCCACCAGAGCAGCGCCACGGTGACGATTTCCCAGGCGATGATGGAGAGATAGAACGCGAGGTGCAGCGGGGTCGAAGTCAAGGCTCGACCCATGCCGTGATTACCTGGAAAGGTCGAATCCATCGAGAGGACGTGGCGCACGAACTGGTAGTTGGAATCGAAGTCGGTGAGGTTGTTGAAGACGACGAGGGTGTAGAAGAGCGCGATTCCGGCGAGCAGCAGGATCTTTGCGGCGCGCGTAATCACCGGCGGCTCCGCGGCGGAAGCGGAAGATCGGGACGAATCGCGCGTGCGCGGGCAATGGGCTGGGAGTGCGGCATGGCTCATGCTACCGTGGGCCGCGGCCAATCCCAAGAAGCATTTCGCGCGCCCATGCTACGCTCGAAGGCAAATGTCGCCCAACGAATCTCCAGAACAGAAACTTGCCGCGCTTGGCTTGTCGTTACCCGAGGCTCCGTCGCCGGGCGGGAACTATGTCTCCGCAAAACGCGCAGGCGCGATCGTGTATCTTGCAGGGGCGATTTCGACAGGACCGCAGGGCGTGATTGCCGGGACGGCCGGGGTGGATCGCACGATCGAAGAAGGCTACGCCGCAGCGCGTTCCTGCGCACTGACGCAGCTTGCGGTGCTGAAGCGCGAGCTGGGATCGCTGGATGTGGTGGCCGAGGTTCTGACGGTGAACGGCTACGTGAACGCGGCGCAAGGCTTCGCGGATTCTCCAGTGGTGATCAACGGCGCATCGGACCTGCTGGTGGCTGTGTTTGGCGAGGCGGGGCGGCATGTGCGGGCGGCCCTGGGGGTGAGCGCGCTGCCGCGGAATGCGCTGGTCGAGCTGCAAATGACGGTGCGGGTGAAAGAGCCATGACGGAGCACGCGCTCTCGGCTGAACCGACGCACTCGGTGTGGGACCGGTCTCTGCAGCCAAGGCTGCGCATTGCACCGGGAGACACGGTGCAAGTGGAATGCGTGGACGCGAGCGGCGGGCAGGTGTATCCGGGCATGACGACCGCGGAGTATCTGCGCATCGATCGCACGCGGATTCATGCGCTCAGCGGGCCGATCTGGATCGAGGGCGCGGAGCCGGGCGATGTGTTGCAGATCGATGTACTGGCGACGCGGCATGCGGGGTGGGGCTGGTCGAGCGTTGTCGAAGGCCTGGGGTTCCTAAAGGAAAGATTCCGCGAGCCGTACCTCTTTCACTGGTATCTCGAAGGGGAATTGACGCGGTCGCTGGCGCCGGCGGTGGTGCCGGTGCGGCCGTTTCTGGGGGTGATGGGTGTTGCGCGCGCCGAGGATGGCTCGTTTCGCACGCGGCCTCCGGGGCCGTTCGGCGGCAATCTCGATGTGCGGGAGCTTTGCGCCGGTTCGACGCTGTATCTTCCGGTCTTCAACGCGGGCGCGCTCTTCAGCTGCGGCGACGGACATGCGGGGCAGGGAGACGGCGAAGTTTGCATCAATGGGATCGAGTGCCCGCTCGATGTGACTCTGCGCTTTGCGCTGCACAAGAGACAGCCGCTGGCCGGACCGATTGTGGAGGCGAGTGAGCGCACGGCTCGGGATTCGACAGCCGACGCATGGGTGGTGGTGGAGACGGGAACGGACCTTGCGGAAGCTGCGCGGGCAGCAACGCATCGGATGATCGACTTACTGGCGAGTCGTTGGGGCTTCAGCGATGTTCATGCCTACCTGCTGTGCAGCGTGGCCTTGAAGCTGCGATTAAGCCAGGTGGTCAATGAGCCGGTCCACACGGTAAGCGCCGCGCTGAGCAAACAGATTCTTCCCGCACGGGAGCTTTTTTCTCTCGCATGACAGTCAACGCCCCAGAGGTGATCGCGGAGCTGCGGGCGCTTTATGCGCTCTACGAGCAAGCTTTTGTGACGAACGATGTGGAAAAGCTGGTGGAAATGTTCTGGGCCGGGGAGCCGGTGATGCGCTTTGGCGCGACCGAAAACCTGTATGGCCCGGCGGAGCTGGAGGCCTTCCGGAAGGCGCGTCCGGCGGTGAATCTGGCGCGTACCGTGAAGCGTCTAGACGTTGTAAGTTTCGGTCGCGATTTTGGCAGTATCACGCTGGAATTTGAACGGGTTACCGGAGAAGCCACGGTCCGCGGCCGGCAGAGCCAGGTGTGGGTCCGGTTCAGCGAGGGCTGGCGCATTGTGCAGGCGCATGTATCGCTTTTGCCTAGGTGATTTTCAGACGCGGCGGCCGGACGGCGACGGTTGAAAATCTTTAGATGAAATTTATTCCGCAGCGATTACTCTATGGACATACCGCAGGTTGCACCAAGCTGAAAAGAGGCAAGCACACCTCCACTGAGGTGGCATTTCTTTTTTCCCTCTTTCGCCGAATCCACGATTCCAGAGCAATACCAGACCAGCTGAGCGTTTTTTGACATTCAAAAGACTCTGCGGAAATCCCTTTTCTTCTGAGGCCGTTCTTTGAGGTATTCGATGAAAGCGTCACTCTTTCTGTCTCTGCGGCTGCTGGCGATTGCAGCAGTCACTGCGCTGTGCCCTGCGGCCCTGTTCGCACAGCAAACGCTCGGCGGCATTACCGGTGAGGTCAGCGATCCTTCGGGCAGCGTGATTCCCAACGCCACGGTGACGGTTTTAGACGAACAGACCTCTCTGACCCGGATCGTTAAGAGCAACGAAGCGGGGTCGTATTCATTCGTGAATTTGCCGATTGGGTCGTACACGATGACCTTTGCGGCCACGGGATTCGAGACGCAAAAGACGCCGCACATCACGGTGCAGGGCAACCGCACCGCGACGCTGAATGCGCAGCTGAAGATCGCGACGACGGGCCAGACGGTGGAGGTGGATGCGACGCCGCTGATGAACGCCGTGGACACGACGAACGGCTACGTGATGGACAAGTCGCAGATTGACACGGTGCCGCTCTCGACCGGAAGCTTCACGGGATTGGCGACGCAGTCGGCCGGCGTGAATGCGGAGTTGTCGGGCGGAACAGGGGCGAACTCGGGCCTGGGCAATGCGCCGATCTGGTCGAACGGCCAGCGCGACACGTCGAACAGTTTTCTGCTGAATGGCGTGGACGCGAGCAATTTGTTTAACGGGAAGAGCACCAGCCAGGTGCCATCGGCGCGCGTGATCAACAGCACCGGCGTTTCGACAAGCGAGGGCGCGGGCGGCGTGATCCAGACGCTGGCGTCGATTTATCTTTCGATCGGGAATGCGATTCCCACGCCGGCGCCCGAGACGCTATCGGAAGTACGCGTGAATGCCTCGATGTATGACGCGACACAGGGTTCGACATCGGGCGCGCACATCGACATGAGCACCGGGTCGGGGACAAATAGTTTCCACGGGGGCGTTTACTATCACCGCGGGACCGACTGGCTGAACGCGGCGCCATTCTTCTTTAACCAGGACAACGACATTCCCGCGAACAACAAGAATCCGCAGTTGCACCGCTACACGCTTGGCGGCACGCTGGGCGGGCCGATCGTGAAGGACAAGCTGTTCGGGTTTCTCTCGTACCAGCACATACACGTTTCCGATCAGGAGATCGGCGACTCGGTGATCGATGTGCCGGTGGGCTTGAGCGACAATCGCTCGGCCGACGCGCTGGCGTCGCTTGCCAACAATTCATTTGGCACCAGCCTGGCGGGGGCCAACGTCGACCCAACGGCCCTGGCGCTGTTCAACTCGCCGGCGCTGCCGGGAGAGCCGGGCAAGTGGCTCATCCCCAATGACGCGCTGGGCGGAGCTGCACCCACGGAGGCGCACGTCGACAATGCGTTTCTGCCGGGCACGGGACGCTTTACAGCGGATATGGCGGTGGCGGATATCGACTACAACGCGTCGACGAAAGATACGCTAGCCCTGAAGTATTTCTATCAGCACGATCCGGCGATTGCGCCTTACTCCTACTCGAGCGTGCCGGGATTCGACGAGCATCTCGACTCAGGCGCGCAGGTGTTTTCAGTAACCAACAGCTACATTGTGAAGACGAACCTGAGCACGAGCGAGACGTTCGGCTTCATCCGCGAAAAGATCTGGGGCGACAATCGGCAGCCGTTTGGACCGAGTTCAATTCCCGGCGGCACGGTGCCCAGCGGATCGATCAATGAGTTCGGTTCGACGTACTTTCCGGGCGTCTCGATTTACAACGTGCTCGGCAGCAGCCAGCCGGCCGGCACCTCGACGGCGATTCTGAACATCGGGCCCAACGCGGAAGGACAGGCAACAAATACGGGCGTCTTCCAGAACCGCATCTCGCCCTCAGGACAGGCGATCTGGATGGTGGGCAAACACACGTTGAGTTTTGGCGCCAGCTACAGCTTCACGCAGCTAAACACGATCGACAAGCGGACCGGCAAAGGCACGGTGGCCACCGACGATTTCAGCCAGATGATCCAGGGCTTTGTTTCGCCGGGCAGCAGCGCCAGCGGATTCTATGTGAGCTCGTTCCTGCAGGGCGATGCAAGCCGCTACTATCGCGCCAACCAGCTCGGCACTTTTCTGCAGGACAAGTGGCAGATTACGCCCTCGCTCTCGTTGACGGCGGGAGCGCGCTACGACTGGGACGGAGGCCTCACGGAGAAATACGGCCGCATTTTCAACTTTGATCCGACGCTCTACAGCTACAACGTGGGATCGGACGCGATTGAAAACACCGGGCTGGTGATCGCGGGCAACAACGCCAACGGCACCAAGGGCGTGAGCCCGACAACACTGACGGGGCGGCAGTGGGGCATCGCGCCGCGCCTGGGCACGGCGTGGCAGCCGGGATTCTTTCACAGCAAGGTTGTGATCCGCGCGGGCGCCGGCATGTACTACGATCGCGGCGAACTGTTCACCTACTTCTCGCCGGGTTACGCGATCGGCACTGTCACTGGCGGGCCTTTCGGTGTGAATCAGCAATTGCCGTTTGTGAATGTGTCGAGCTGCCCGGTTGGGTCGCAGTCGCTCTACCTTTACTACATTCCGACTTGTGGCGGCACAACGGATCCGGATAGCGGCGCAGAGATCGGCACGCCTTCGGATGCGGCGGGCGATCTAGAGAACCCGTATGGCCTGTCGCTACTGGCTCCACCGAATAATCCGAAGGCCTCGGACCTGAACAACTATCTGCCGAATGCCAGCACGATTGTGAACGATTTTGGCCAGCCAATTTCGCTCGGTGTATACGATCGCGCCAATAAGCTGCCCTACACCTTCAACTACACGTTCGACATTCAGTGGCAGCCTCGCAACGACCTGGCCATCGACCTGGGGTATGTCGGAAATCGCGGCCGGCACCAGGTGATTCCGGTGCCGTTCAACCAACCCAATATCGCATCGCCGTCGAGCCCAACCCTTGGAGGCGGCCCCTACCAGCAGAATTACAGCTATGGCTACAACGTGGGCGGCGCGTCGCTCGACGATGGATCGCCTTATCTGGCTACGTACGAGGGCGGCAACGTCGATCTCCGCGTGCCCTACGTGGGGTATGCGGCCGAATCGATTACCTACAAGGCTGCGGGCGTGGATGCCTATGACGCGCTGCAGGCGCATGTGGACAAGCGAATGAGCCACAATGTGCAAGTGGGCCTTTCCTACACCTATTCGCACACGCTGGACGAGCAGAGTGGGCTGGGGCTCTTTTACAACGGCAACAACCCGCTGAACCTGCGCGAGTCGTATGGCTCGTCGGACTTCGACCGGACGCACGTGCTGAACTTCAGCTACGTCTTCCGCGCGCCCGACCTGGCGAAGAAGAATTCGCTGGCGGGCAAAGTGGTCGACGGATGGTCGTTGATCGGTCTGACGGTTCTGCAGAGCGGGCAGCCGTATAGCGTGATCGACTTTTCCGGTGCGATCGGCAGCATCTTCTATTCGACGGCGGACGGGATCACCAACCCGATTGTTCCACTGGCCAATGGCTGCTCGGCGAAGAAGGCGACGACCGGACACTCCGGCGCATGGACTCCTGCCGGCGCACCCTCTGCGCTGGACCCGGCGTGCTTCACCTTGCCCATTCTGCCGGCGGGCGGATTGGGCGGTGCGATTCCGAGCTCCGATCCTTATGAGACGGGATTCACCACCGGACAACGCAACATCTTCCGGCAGTCTTTCCAGAAGCGCGCAGACGCTTCGCTCGTGAAGACGTTCAGCGTGAAAGAGAAGTACAACTTCAAGTACACCTTCGACGTCTATAACCTGACCAACACGACGAGCTTCGATGTGCCGGGCAACGAAGTTTCGCAAAACCAAGGCTACAATGCCTTCCCGCAAGCACTGAATTCCGGCCCATCGGCTCCGACGCAAGCGTTGCCCAGCAACAATTGCTCGAGCGATCCGAACGGCACTAACACTGGCTTTTACAATTGCCCTGGTTCTCTCGGTGTTGTGACCCATACGATCGGGAGCCCGCGACAGATTCAGATGTCGCTGCGCTTCGAGTTCTAGCGGATTAACCGTTCACGCGAAAGGCGGCTCTGATCGGGCCGCCTTTTTCTTTGTTGTGCTGCGATCGGGCCGGCCGGCGAAGAACTACGCGGTCAGAGTTACCGAGAGTTTTTGGAGATCGGCGGCGCAGAAGGCTGCATCGAGCGCGGCGGAAGATGGGAAGATTTTCCCCTCGACGTGACGTGCGGGGAATCGGAAGCGCAGTTCGCGTTCGGCGAATGGCCAGGGGGCAAGTTGGAAATGGCGCTGCGCGAGGGGATGGACCTGGACTTCGGCGGCGGCTCCATCGTTGAGCGGCAGCGGATGGAGCAAGTGCGCGGGCGAGCCGTAGGCGACACACGCAAGCAAAGAAAGGTTGTCGCAGGCCTGCAGAAGGCGGAAGTGGCCGGTGATGGCCTGCTCGCTTTTTTCTTCAGGCAGGAGCGATGAGTCGGATTGAATTGCCCTGCGAAGTTCTTCCTGGTAGGCACGCTGGCGATCGAGAAATGAGTCGAGCAGGGCGAGCCCTTGGGGCGCGATCGTGGACCGATCGGCATGTTCGGTGAGCAGGTTGTAGGTGTGCAAGGCAATTAGCAGGCCTGCGTAGGGATCGTTCTGGGCGATGATGCGGACAGCACGCTCGCGCACGACGAGATAGTCGGCGATATCGATTTCTTCGAAGGCGGAGTATTTGCCGACCAGTTCGACCGAGAACGCGGAGGGCTTGCCCTGTCGTGTCATGACGGGATGCGCATCGCGGGCAGCCCAGCCGTCGTCGTGGCGGGCGATACCATAGAGGACACGCTGACGCGGCTCAGGATTGCGGAACATCGCGTTGCCCCAGGCGGCGGCGAAGGCACCCGCCAGCTCGGCGTGATCGGGATGCTGGATGAGCCACCAGCCGGTCTCCGACTCCATGCGCAACATCGCGACTCCTAATCGGCCATTTGGGGCCGGCTCGACTCATGCCAATTGTGCAGGAAGAGCCACTCGAAAAACATGACGATGAAAAAGAAACCGAATCCGAGCACCGTGGCGGCGCCGACAAGCGCGAAGAGATAACTGGTTTCCACCTGGTTGCTGGCATAAAGAATCGCATAGCCCAGGCCGCCCTCGCCCACGCGGGTGGAGCCAGCGAAGAGCTCTCCGGTGATGGCGCCGATGACACTGATGCCGGCGGAGATGCGAATGCCGGTAAAGAGATTGGGCGTGGCGTGGGGCAGGCGCAGCTTGAAGAGGATTTGCGCGGAAGAAGCCTTGTGCATGATGAAGAGATGGATCAGGTTTTCTTCCACACCGATCAGGCCCTGGGTGGTGTTGGCGATGATGGGCGCGAGACAGATGATAAAGGTGACGACGGTGACGGAGAAGAGGCCGGCACCGACCCAGTTGATGATGAGCGGCGCGATGGCCACGATGGGCACGGTCTGCAAAAGGATGGTGTAGGGGTAAAGCGTCTGTCGCAGCCAGCGCCATTGGGCGAAGATCATGGCCGACGAGACGCCGAACGCGATGCTGGCAATCAGCCCACCGGCAGCTTCCTCGGTAGTGATCCAGAACGAATTGAGCAGCGAGGGGTAGCGATCGTGCAGGGCCTGCGCGACGAGCTTTGGACCAGGCAGGATGTAGGGCGGCAGATGATTGAACCAGACGACACCCTGCCACACTCCGACGAGACAGAGAAAAACCACGATGGCGTTGAGCGCGAGGAGCCCTTGCTTCTTCATGAGACTCCTCGCAGCAGGCGTGACGTGCGCATGACTTGCTCTTCGAAGGCGAGGGACTCGCGCGTCTCGGCGGTGCGCGGCCACGGGAGGTCGACGGTCACTTCATGGGCTACTCGGCCGGGATGCGCGGCCAGTATGACGATGCGGGAGGAGAGGAAGACGGCCTCGGCCACGGAGTGGGTGACAAACAGCACGGTCCACTTCTGCTCGGCGTAGAGACGCAGCAGCTCTTCATTGAGGCGATCGCGGGTCATCTCGTCGAGCGCAGCGAAGGGCTCATCGAGGAGAAGAATGCGCGGACGGTTCACCAAGGCGCGGGCAATGGAAACGCGCATCTTCATGCCGCCCGAGAGTTGGCGCGGATAGCGGTGCGCCACGTGCGCCAGGCTCACGAGGTCGAGCATCCGCGCCACGCGCTCGCGGCGCACCTGACGGGCGGCATATTCCAATTCGAGACCGAGGCCGACGTTTTGCTCGACGGTGCGCCAAGGCAGCAGGGTAGCGTCTTGAAAGATGAAGCTCATAGTTTCTCGCGCATTGGCCGGCGTCATTCCATTGACGTGCACGGTTCCGTCGCTTGCGGGACTCAGACCGGAGACAAGTTTGAGCAGCGTGGATTTGCCGCAGCCCGAGGGGCCGATAAAGGTGACGAACTCGCCACGCTGGACGTTGATGGAGATTTCTTCGAGGGCAAGAGCCGCATTGCGAAAACGCTTGGTGACGCGGTGCAGCGCGATTTCTGGGATGTCGCTCGCGGGTGCGTCTACCATCCCGGATCTCCCTTGACGGGAAGATAGAGCGCGGAGGCGTGGGATGCGGTGTGCAGGATCTGCTGGGTCGATCGCTTCCAGGTCCAATGGTCGACCCGTTGTGGCGGCACGTCGGTGGAGGGGTTGCGGTCGTAAAGAGGAAACGCCGAGCTGGCAATTTCGAGGCGCAGGCGCTCGCCCGGGCCTAGCACAAAGGCGATGGGCTCGAGGGTGAACTCCCACGCATGGATTTCGTCTGCGGCGTAGGTCGCGTCGCGAAAGAGCCACGCGCTGCGCGCGATGCCGATGCAGAGGAATTCCGCGCGGTCGTTGGCCGTAATGCGAACAAGCTTGGCGACGAGATCGGCCTGCGGCGCGGAAGTGGACGCGAAGAGCTTGACGCGCGGCTGGCCGAAGATTTCAGTCGGTTGCTCGACGGGCTCGGAGGTATAGGCGAGCAGGTTGTTTGTCATTTCGAGCGTGGACTGATCGAAGGGCCCGCCCAGCGCTAGCGGACCGCCGGGAGCGATGACCGGCACCGCGGGATCGTAGACAAAGACGTCGCGCGGCTCTTCGCTGTCGGGTGGAGCGAGAGCCAGACGACCGTCGCCTTCACGGGCATTGGCGTTGCCCGCACTGCGGAGGAACAGCGTGCTGAATTCTTCGTTCCAGTCGTGGGCACCGCGCCAGGTGTTGATGCCCAGCCGGAAATAGCGGATGCGCGCGTCGAAGGAAAACTCGGGGAGGTCTCGCAGCCATTGGTTGAACCAGCGCAAGAGGATCTCGTCGGTGTTGAGATTCGCGGCCTGTCCGAGATATGAATCGCCGACGCGGTCGCCCCAAGGATGATGGACCCAGGGGCCGATGAATAGATACTGCTGTTCGCGTGCGAATTCAGAGCCGGCATTCTTGCGCAGGGACAGGTAGCCGGCGATGGAGCCCTCGAGATAGGTGTCGAACCAGCCGGCAATGTGCAGAGCCGGGATTTGAATCTGGGAGATGCGGGTGCTGACGTCCAGGGACGACCAGTAGTCGCCTGGTTCGCGATGCGCAAACCAGTCACGCACATAACTTGGCAAAGCTGGATCGGTGATGGCGGGATGGTCGCCATAGGGAACCTGCGCAGCCTGCGCGCGCACATTGGTCCAGGCGGATTCGAGTTTTTCGGCAGCTTCGCGCAAGCCGCGTCGCCGCGCGTCTTCGCGCAGCAACTGGATGCCCCAACCGAGTGAGGAGTTGAGGCGAAGAGCGCCCTGATGATAGAACCAGCCGTGATAGAGATCGGTGGCCGTCATGTGCGGCGCGATGCATTGCAATCCTTCAGGCTGCTCGGCGGCGGCGAGCAACTGAGTTGCGCCCTGGTACGAGAATCCGTACATGCCGATGCGGCCATTGCATGCAGCCTGCGTGCGCAGCCAGGCAATGGTTTCGGCGCCATCGCGCGCCTCGTTGCGGAAGGGATAGAACTCGCCTTCAGAGTCGCCACGCCCGCGCACGTCCTGAATAACGACGTGATAACCCTGCCGGGCGAACCAGATGGGATGCGCATAGACGACGGTCGACGCGATATCGCGACCGTAGGGCTGACGCATGAGGAGCGTAGGCCAGGGACCGTCGCCTTGGGGGTAGTAGTGGTCGGAGACGAGCGTGACGCCATCGCTGAGCGTGCAGCGCACGCCGCGTTCGAGACGGACTCCGTTGCCGCAGTCGACGAGGGACATCGCTACGCTCCGTGTTTCGGTTCAAAGTTGAACATCGCGATGAGAATTTCGGCAATGCGCGCGGCGGCTTCGTTGGCCCAGCGCTCGCCATTTTCTGCCGTGGCCGGTGTCGGGTCGCCGAGCACGCCGCTGGGCGCGATGTCGCGCGTGAGCCATGCAAAGTTGGCCGCGGAAGATTCGGGTTTGAGCAGTTCGGGCTGATCGACGCGCGCGATGTAGTTACTGGTGTAGTCGCCTGTGCGCACGAGCTCGGGTGCGGCGTGGAGCAGATACGCGGTTTCAATTTCGCCGGCGTGGAAACCGTAGGTGCGTTCCTGGTCTGAGACACCGGGGAATTCCGCACCGGGCGAACCGAAGAGCGAAAAGGTACGGAGGCCGAATTCCGCGCGCAGGTCACGGGCAAGGACGTCGACCAGGGACGTATTGCCTCCATGGGTGTTGTAGAGGACGAGTTTTTTGAAACCGCCGGCGGCGAGGCTCGCGCCCAGATCGCGCACGACGGAGAGAAAGGTCTGCGCGCTGACGGAGAGGGTGCCGGGAAATCCCAGATGCTCGTTGCTTTTGCCGTAGCAGACGGGCGGAAGCGCGTAGATGGGCAGATCGACGGGAACAAGTTGCAGCGCTTTGCCGAGGAGGAGGTTGTTGATGAGGGTGTCGGTGGCCAGGGGCAGATGGTGGCCGTGCTGCTCGATGGCGGCGGTGGGCAGGACCAGGAGGGTGGATTCACGCGGCAGGGCGTCGACTTGCTTCCACGTGAGATAGGCGAAGTTGCGCTGGTCGGGAACCCAGGTTTTCACGGCGCGACCGCCCGCTTGTGAAAGCTGATCATCTTGCCGGGATTGAGAAGCCCGCGTGGATCGTATTTTTGTTTAGCCATAAGCTGAATATTGTCGGGGCGGAAGCGGCCGCCGTCTTCGAGATAGTTTACGTGGGGATTGGCCACAAAGACACCGATGGAGCGGCAAAAGGTAATCATGTCGTTGAGACGCTCCTCGGTGGTGAAGCGGACGATGGGAATGGCGCCGGGGATGACGATGCCGTCGCCGTTCTTCATGAATTCGATGTGGAAAAGGATTTCGCGGCCAAAGCGCTCGCGGAGCAGGCGGAACTGGTCCCGGCATTCGGTGGGCGAAAATCCGCATTGCAGGTAGGTGTAGGCCGGATCGGCTTTCATGGCCCAAAGAGTGGTGTGGTTCCATGTGTAGTCGCTGAGCAGGGGCTGGGTGCGGGGGCCTTCGTAGGCGGCGGTGAAGGTGACTTCACCGCCGGCCGCGGTGGCTGCTTTGACCAATGCATCCGTTTGTTGGCTGGCGATCATGAGAAGGGCGAGAGATTTCTGATCGCGCATCAGCTTTTTGATCGGCGAGAAAAAGGACGGGATGGGCCATTCGAAGACAGTGGCGAGACGTTTCGTCCAGGCGGGATCGGTCGCGATGGATTCGGTGAAGGTGAAGGCCTGGTCGTATGTATCGAAGGCGATGGTGAGCTGTACCCAATCGATGGCCTTGGTGAGGGCGAACCAGATGCGGGTGAGGACGCCATTGGTTCCCCAGGCGTGCAGGATTTCGTGGACCATTGGGCCTTCGTGCAACACAATGCGCGGGTCTTCTTCCATGGTGACCACTTCGAAGGCTCGCACGGTGTCGAAGTCGCGGAGGCCGCCGTGAGCGACGGAGCCGATGCCGCCTGAGCCGCCGGCAAGAAAGCCGCCGACCGATGCCTTCACCAGCGTGGAGGGATACATGCGGAGTTCCCAGCCCTGCTTGCGTGCTTCGGATTCGAGCGCACCGAGGCGAAGGCCGGGCTGACAGACGGCAACGCCATCGGGGGTGATGGCTTCGAGCTTGTCCATAAGAGAAAGGTCGAGGACGATTCCGCCTTCGAGGGGGACGCATTGGCCATAGTTGCCGGTGCCGGCGCCGCGCACGGTGACGGGGATCTCATGACGTCCCGCGTAGCGCAAGACGGCCAGGAGTTCGTCGACTCTGACAGGTTGCACGGCAACGTCGCCGGTTTTGTGAACGAGCTTGGGGCGCAGAACAGGCGAGTACCAATAGAAATCGTGCGAGAGACGGTCGAGAACGGCGGGAGCGGTCAAGACGCGGGCGGGGTCGGACAAGATACTCGACAGCCCGGCGACGACTCCATCCTGCATGCGACGACCTCGACCGAAGGCTGAAGGTGCTTGCGTTTTTATGTACGCTTGCGTGTCGGCAGTTGACGAATTGCCCGCAGCATCGTGGGGTGAGTAAAGAGAGCATAGCACTCATCGCGGAGGAAAGGGCCTTCGACAAGACAAGGCATGTCGCTGCGCGCCACGAGCTCCTGGGCGGGGATCTGGATCTGGTTGAAGTGGCGGCCGGCATCTTCGATGGTGGCGCCATAGACGACGCGGTCGAGCTCGGCCCAGAGCGCGGTGCTCATGCACATGGGGCACGGTTCGCAGGTGGAGTAAAGGGTATAGCCGGCAAGGGAAACTTTCTTCAGACATTTTGCGGCGAGGCGAATGGCGCGCACCTCGGCATGGGCACTGGGATCGAAGGCCTGCATCACGTTGTTGAGAGCCGCGAGAAGGAGCTTGCCGGATCTGGTATGAACGACGGCGGCGCCGAAGGGACGGGGATGCGCGGTGCGTAACGAACGGGCGGTGAAGGCAATCAGCGCCTGCATGCGCTCCGTATCGCGTGCATGTGAGGCTTTGAGTTTTGCGTTGAGCCGGGATGCGGTCCCCATACTCGAAGCTAGCATGCGGTCGAGGGACGCAAGGCCGGAAAAAATGCACGATGCTCATGCGGTCTTTATGCGGATGGCGCCGAGCGGGCAAGACTCCGCCTACAATCGCTCTATGAGCTCGACCGCATGGACGCTTCGCGGGCTGCGTGCAGCGCTTGCTGGAGGCAGCGTGCATCCCACCGACCTGGCGAGGGAGGCCCTGGCGCGAGCCAACGGAAACGCGAGCCTCAACACCTATCTCTGGCGAGATCCGGCGTGGACCATGGCGGAAGCTGCGCGGGCGGAGGCGATGCCACGGGGCGAGGGCGGTCCCTTTGGAGACGGCCGCAGGGCGCTGTGGGGATTGCCGATCTCGCTGAAGGATTGTTTTGACCTGGCGGGCTCGCCGACGAGTTGTGGCGTGCAGTTTTATCGACAACGGAACGGAGTCGCCATACAGGACTCATGGCTGGTGAAGCAGTTACGCGCGGCGGGTGCGGTGATTACCGGAAAGACGCATCTGCATCCCCTGGCCTACGGCATCACGGGCGAGAACCCGGAGTTTGGCGATTGCGTGCAGCCAGGCGGTGCGGGCGCGCTGACGGGCGGATCGTCGTCGGGGGCGGCGGCGAGCGTTCTGGAGGGATCGGCCGTGGCCGCGATCGGCACGGATACGGGCGGATCGGTGCGGGCTCCGGCTGCGCTGTGCGGCCTGGCGGGCTATCGGGCGTCGCACGGCCGTGGCGACTGGCGCGGCGGCGCACACCTGGCGCAGACGTTTGACACCATGGGATGGCTTTTTCGCGATCTCGAAGATGCGCCGCTGCTCACGGAGGTTTTTGCGCCCGGGGGTTTGAAGAAGGAGAGGGCTTGCACGCGTTTCGCCGTGATCGATGACGCATTTCTGCAGGATTGCGAGCCGGAGATTGTGGCATCGCTTCAGGCGACGGCCGCACAGCTGCAGGGGCTCGGACTGCAAAGGAACAGCTTCGACTCGTCGTGGTGGGCCGACTCGTTCGAGATCTATGCGCCGATCCAGGCGTGGGAAGCGGCGCGCATTCATGTCGGCCATTTCGAGCACTTTCCCGCGGCGATTCGCGAGAGGCTGGAGTGGGGCGCGCGGATCCCGGAGGGCGATGTCGCGATATTTCGCCAAAGGCATGCGGCATTCGTTGAACGGATCGATGCGTTGTTTGCAGCGCATGAACTGCTGCTGATGCCTGCGTCGCCTGTGGCTCGGCTTGCGGCCGGAGCGGATCACAGCCTGACGCGGCCCCGAATCTTGCGCTATACATCGCCCTTCAGCCTGGCCGGTGTACCGGTGGTGACGATTCCCTGCTCTTCAGGCGGGATGCAACTGGCCGCCGCGCGCGGAAACGACGAAGTTCTTGTGCAGGTTGCCGCGCAACTTGGCGCCCAACGAAGAGCAGCGACTGCGCAGCCGGTAGCGCGATAGATTGAGTCCAGATCAAGAGAGGTCAGGGTTGCGATTTTCTCGATTCATTCGTGTCTCTGTCGTATTCATTGGCGCGGCAACGGCTCTCGCAGTCGCGGGCTGCCACTCGCAGCCCTCGTCGAGCAGCGGGCTCACACCGGTCAAGCTGCAGCTCGACTGGTATCCGCAGCCGGAGCATGGCGGCTTCTACACGGCGCTGGTGGAGGGCTACTACAAGGCCGAGGGGCTGGACGTAACGCTGGTGCCGCTGCCGCAATACGGCAGCGTGGCACAGCTTGTCTCGACGGGCAAGGCGGAGTTTGGACTCGGATCGAGCGATCAGGTTCTCGAGTGGGATTCGAATGGGCTTCCGCTGATCGCAATCGCGGCCACGATGCAGCACGATCCGCAGGCCATCATGGTCCACAAGGATTCGCCGGTACACGACTTCAAGGATCTGGAAGGGCGGACGGTGGCCACGCAGACGGGGGCCACGTGGCTCAAGTACGTAGTCGGCCGCTATGGTCTAAAGAACGTGCGGCAGATTCCGACTACACTTTCGATCGCCAGCTTTCTCTCCGATCCGGAGCACATCCAGCAGATCTTCATCACCAGCGAGCCGTTCTTTGCCAAGCAGGCGGGGGAGGAGATTCGTACATTTCTGATTAGCTCTTCCGGCTACGATCCATATCGCGTGCAATTCACTTCGCGCGAGTTTGCGGCACAGCACCCAGAGGTGGTGGCCAAGTTTGTACGCGCCAGCGTTCGCGGATGGAACGCCTATCTACAGAGTCCCGAAGCGACCAACAAGTATTTGCTCACGCTCAATCCTGCGTTGAACCCGGCGCAGGAGGCGTACACGGCGCAGGCGCTTCGGGAGGGCAGTTTTGTGACCGGCGGCGATGCCAGCGGCGCGCAGACGGGCCGC
Organism: Occallatibacter sp.; assembly: GCA_036520995.1. Classification (GTDB taxonomy): domain Bacteria; phylum Acidobacteriota; class Terriglobia; order Terriglobales; family Acidobacteriaceae; genus Telmatobacter. Next base: position 132,192 of record DATDIQ010000011.1, on the reverse strand, counting down.
ATGACCGCGGCCCGGTGGCAGACGAGTTACGAGCAGTTGAAGTCCCTCGGCATCCTGCATGCAGCGATTGACCCGACCGCGAGTTACGCGCTGCAGTTTGCGCAATGAGCATACGCCCCGGAGGACACGCCGAAAGGTGCGCGGGTCAGATTTGCGATGCGCTTAACGGGCTCAAGAGCAGGTTGGTGATGTTTGAGACGATGGGCTCGAAGGCGAACTGCGGATCGGCCGAGAGTTTCTTCCAGTTGGGATCGTCGCGGAAAACGTCCCACTTGGCGTCGAGTTCGGCACTGTCGGCAAAGCTGAGCATGTAGGTCAGGTTGGGCATGCGCGAGCCGATCAGCGTATCGCCGAAGAAGACCATGTGGAATCCCGCCTTGGCGAAGATATCGAACTCGCCGGAGTGGAACATTTTGACTTTGACGACGTGGTCGCGATAGCTGGGGCTCTCGTAGGTGCGGAGCTGGAAGATGCGCTTGGCCTTGGTGGCGGCGCCGGCCGGGGGGATGAGCTTCGGCCAGCCTTCAAAGGCCGCGAGCAGGGAATACTCCACGCGCTGGAAGGCGGGCGCGGAGGCAGGCGCGCTCCAGAAGGAATCGGCAGCCTTGAGGAATTCGTCGTCGTGCGCGAGCTTCAGGTCGACTTCGGCGAGTGCGGCGGCGTCGGGTCCGGGGATGAGCACGTAATAGACCGGCGTCTCCGGTCCGAACTCGAGACGGAAGGCGCCAACGGGGCCCATGCCCAGCTTGGTGAGGGCGGGGATGAGCGCGTCGCTCAAATAAGTCTCGGTGAGCTTGGATTGGGGGCCGGACGTGAGCTCATAACGGCGCACCTGATAGAACTCGCGCGCGTGCCCGTTTGAGGATTGTGCGTGCACATCGCGTGCCAAGGCTGCCGCCGAAGTGGCGAGAGAAGCCGCAAGAAACTGCCGTCGCTGCATGGTTCCTCCGTGGTTCGTGTTGTCAATTTGGACTGCGTTCTTTCCAGCCGTTTCAGACGACAGGGTTTTGCACGACAGGCACCGCGGAAGGTCGAGATCCTTGAGCTTGCGATTGAAGGAAAACATCCCTCAACGGCTAAAGCCGGCTTTCATTCCGGCCGCCTTTCGGCACGAGTAAACTCGTGCCCTTTCACAATCCCGCCCTTGACGAAGTCTCTCGCTGCAGTGGGCGCCATCGTCCCAATTCAAGATAGCCCACGGAAGCGAGATTCAGTCGACGCCGATGTCTTCATTCCAAATCTCAGGGTGCTCGGCGACGAAGCCCTGGAGCAGTTCGCGGCAGGCCGTGTCGTCGAGATCGACGATCTCTACGCCATTTTCGCGCAGCCAATCGAGGCCCCCGGCAAAAGTGCGGCTTTCGCCGACGACCAGCGTACCGATGCGGAACTGGCGCAGGAGTCCGCTGCAATACCAGCATGGGGCGAGCGTGGTAACCATGATCATGTCGCGGTAGCTGCGCTGGCGGCCGGCGCGGCGGAATGCATCGGTCTCGGCGTGGAGGCTGGGGTCGCCGTGTTGCACGCGGCGGTTGTGCCCGCGGCTGACGAGTTCGCCCGTTTTGCGGAAAAGCGCGGCGCCGATGGGGATGCCGCCCTCGACGCGCCCATACTGCGCTTCCTGGAGCGCGACGGCGAGCATCCTGCTATAGGCCTCGAGATCGGCAGACTGGACGGTTGCAACCATTCCATTCACCGCTCTCGATCATACGGGATGCACAGGCGGGGAGGGTGCGCAAATAAGGGTTCGCGCGGTACCGCATTGGTTCGAATCGAATTCGAGAGAAACGCCCTTTTAGGCCCGGTTGTTTTCTTAAGAATTGTTAAGCAAATGGAGTGAATCGCACCAGAAAAATAAAACTATAAATGGCTAGTTTCCTGTGGGTTACAACATGTTTGAAGGGCCGAGTGGAGGTGGTTTGGAGGGGGTGTTGGGAACGTTTCCATGTATTGACTTTGAGCGCGCTCCAGGATGTACGGTGGGGATATGCAAAACGCCGGGTACACGATACGGAGCATGGCCGAGCGGTGCGGAATGACCGCGCACACGCTTCGCTACTATGAGCGCGTGGGGCTGATTCAGCCGGTAGGGCGCGCGCGCAACGGTCACAGGCGCTATTCGGACGCCGACGAAGCCTGGCTCCACTTTCTGCACTGCATGCGCGCCACGAGTATGCCGATTCGTGAGATGCAGCGTTATGCCGAGCTGCGGGAGCGGGGCGATGCCACGTCGCTGCAGCGGCGCAAGATTCTGGAAGACCACCAGGCGGGGATTGCAGCGCAGATCGTGGAGTTGCAGAAAGCGCATGCACTTCTGACGCACAAGATCACGAACTACAAAATGATTGAGCAGCGCACGCGCGTCGAGAATCCAGCCGTGGCCGACCGGGAAGAGGATCGCGCACTGGAGTCCGTCGGCTAAATAGATTCTGCGAGGAACGCATGAAGACCCGCACATTGGGTTCGCAGGGGCTTGTGGTCTCGGCCATTGGCCTGGGCTGCATGGGGATGAGCCAGTCGTATGGCCCGGCGGATGAAGGCGAATCGATCGCCACGATTCACCGGGCTCTCGAACTGGGCCTGAACTTTTTCGACACTGCCGAAGTGTATGGGCCCTTCGTGAACGAAGCGCTGGTGGGACGGGCGTTGAAGGGGCGGCGGGACCAGGCGGTGCTGGCCACGAAGTTCGGCTTTCGGATTGTGGACGGCAAGATGGAGGGCGTCGACAGCCGGCCTACGCACATTCGGAAAGTAGTGGACGCTTCGCTCAAACGGCTGCAGACCGACCATATTGATTTGCTTTACCAGCATCGCGTCGATCCTGGGGTGCCGATTGAAGAAGTAGCCGGCGCGGTAAAGGATCTGGTACAAGCCGGCAAGGTGCATTTCTTCGGCCTGTCAGAAGCTAGCGAAAAGACGATTCGGCGGGCGCACGCGGTGCATCCGGTGACTGCCCTGCAAAGCGAGTACTCACTGTGGGAGCGCAACCTCGAAGCGAAGATCGTTCCTGCCCTGCGCGAGTTGGGCATTGGGCTTGTCGCCTTTAGCCCGCTGGGCCGGGGATTTCTGACGGGAACGGCGAAGCGTGCAGAGGAGTATCCGGCAGACGATTTTCGGCGTGGCGATCCGCGCTTCCAGGGCGACAACTTTGAAGCGAATATGCAGGCTGCCACGCGGGTGAAAGAGATTGCAAGGCGAAAGGGAGCGAAGGCTGGGCAGATTGCGCTGGCGTGGCTGCTGGCGAAGGGCGGCGACATCGTCCCGATTCCAGGCACCAAGCGGAGAGCGTATCTGGAAGAGAACATCGCGGCCGCCGAGCTGAGGCTCGATCCCGAGGAACTGGCGGAGCTCGACGCGGCGTTGGCGCCCGAGGCCATCGCCGGAGAGCGGTACAACCCGCAGAGAATGACGCTGGTCGACCGGTAGCCGCGACGATGGAGTTTCGTTGGCGCCTTCCGCTTTTCTCCGGCGGTTCGCGACAGGCCTGGCAGAAACTCCGCTCAGATCAGATTGGTTCTCTTCGTTTCGATCCGAATTCATGCCAGACGCGGTCGGGCAATCTGACCTGTATTGATTCGCCCATCCAATCTCGCGCGGAAGTCGGGTAGGATGGCTGCACGGGATTCGTCCCGAGGAGGTCCCTGTGGCAGACACCATTGATCTGCATGCGCCCTCGCCTCAGCAAGAACTTGCGCCCGACCAGCAGACGCTGGAGCTGGAGCCGCTGCCGCCGCCGGGTGCGGCGCTGAAAGGCGGACGCTTCAGCCGCCGGTCATTTTTGTCGGGCTTGGGAGCAACAGGTTTGCTTGCCGGGACAGCTCCATTGGCTGCGGTCGCACCGGCGATTGCGCCCGCGGTGGAAGAGCCGGCCGATACGGCAGACACAGCGAATGTGACACTCCGCATCAATGGCAAGGAATACACGCTGCGCAATCTCGACACGCGCGCGACGTTGCTCGACACGCTGCGCGAACGTCTGCACCTCACTGGGACGAAGAAGGGCTGCGATCACGGGCAGTGCGGCGCATGCACGGTCCACGTGAACGGACGGCGGGTGAACAGCTGCCTGAGCTTCGCGGTGATGCACGAGGGCGACGAGATTACGACGATCGAAGGCATCGGCCAGCCCGATCATCTGCACGCCATGCAGGCGGCATTTGTGGAGACCGATGGGTACCAGTGCGGGTACTGCACGAGCGGGCAGATTATGAGTGCGGTAGCGTTGCTGAAAGAGTCGATCGGACCGTCGGAGGAAGATATCAAGCAAGCCATGGCGGGCAACATTTGCCGCTGCGGCGCCTACACCAACATTGTGGCCGCGGTAAAACGGGTGCGAGCGCAAGCCTGACGAGGAGGACACATGCAGACATTCAGCTACGTCAAGGCCTCCAGCGTCGACAAGGCACTGGCTGGCGCATCGGCGGGCAAGTTCATTGCGGGCGGCACCACGCTGGTGGACCTGATGAAGCTCAGCGTAGAAAAGCCGCATGGGCTGGTCGACATTAACTTGCTGCCGCTCGACAAGGTGGAGAAGCTGCCCGATGGCGGATTGCGCATCGGCGCGCTGGTGCGCAACTCGGACCTTGCCTGGAACGACGAGGTGAAGGCGCACTATGCGGTGCTGTCGCAGGCGCTTTTGTCGGGTGCTTCGCCGCAGCTGCGCAACATGGCCACCACGGGCGGCAACCTGCTGCAGCGAACGCGCTGTGCGTATTTCCGGGAGCCCAGCGCCGGAACCCCCGGCGGTTACGGATGCAACAAGCGGACGCCGGGAACCGGCTGCGCGGCGATCGAAGGATTCCATCGCACCCATGCAATTCTAGGAACAAGCGAGCACTGCATTGCTACGCATCCTTCGGACATGTGCGTGGCGATGGCGGCCCTGGAGGCGGTGATTCACGTCGAGGGCCCGAAAGGCAAGCGAAGCATCCTCTTTGCCGAGTTCCACAAGCTGCCCGGCGACAGACCCAATATTGAGAATGCGCTCGAATCGGGCGAGCTGGTGACGTATGTGGATCTGCCCAAGCCGGTGGAAGGAACGAAATCGGTCTACCTGAAGTTACGGGATCGGGCAAGCTACGAGTTTGCGTTGGCCTCGGCAGCGGTGGTGGCGAAAGTCGAAGGCGGGCACATTGATTCCGTGAGGGTGGCGATGGGCGGCGTGGGCACCAAGCCGTGGCGTTCGCATGAGGCTGAATCCGTTTTGATGGGCAAGGCAGCCGATGCTGCGACTTTTAGAAAAGCCGCGGAGGCTGCGCTGGCACAGGCGAAACCGCACACCGATAACGCCTTCAAGGTGGAATTGGCGAAGCGCTGCCTGGTGCGCGCGTTGAAACTTGCCACGGCCTAGCCAGCGAGGCGGGCGCTGTTGGGTCGCGGACCGAACAAACAACGGATCGTCGAACTGTAGGAGAATTCAATGGCGTCGCAGACTCTTTCCCATGCAGCCAACATTGTAGGCACCGCAACCCCTCGCATTGACGGTCCTCTGAAGACCACCGGGGCTGCGCTCTATGCAGCCGATTATCACTTTGAGCACATGGCGCATGCCGTACCTGTGGGCGCGGCCATTGCGAGCGGGCGTATTCGCCGACTGGACGCGAGCGCCGCCGAACAGATGCCCGGCGTACTGGTGGTGCTGCATCACGGCAACATCGGACCGCTTTATCGCACGGTTCCCGGCGACGACAACGCCACCAACAGCGAAGTGCGGTCGGCGTTTGAAGATGAAGTAATTCGCCACTGGGGCCAGCATGTCGCGGTGGTGGTGGCTGAGACGCTGGAGCAGGCGACTGCCGCGGCCGCAGCCGTGCAGGTGGAGTATGAGCCACAGGCAACGAACCTGCGGCGAGGGCTCGATGACTACGCCGGCCCGCGCAAATCGGTTTCGAAACGCGGAGACCCCGATGCGGCATTCGCGGCGGCGCCGGTCAAAGTCGATGAAACCTACATCACGCCGATTGAAACGCATAACCCCATCGAGTTGCATGCCTCGGTTGCGGTGTGGGACGGCGATCACGTCACGCTCTACGAGACAACCCAGGGGGTAGTGAATCATCGCGTAGTGATGGCGCAGGTGCTGGGGCTGCCGGTCGAAAATGTTCGCGTGGTGACGCGGTTTCTCGGCTCCGGCTTCGGCGGAAAACTTTTCCCCTGGCCGCATACGGCGATGACCGCGGTAGCGGCGCGCAGGCTGAATCGACCAGTGAAGCTGAGCCTGAATCGGCGCATGATGTTTGCGACGGTGGGGTTTCGTCCGCGGACGGAGCAACGCATCAAGCTGGGTGCGACAAAAGAAGGCAAGCTGCTGGCGCTGCGCCACGACTATCTCAACGTGACATCGCAGCTTGACGACTTCAACGAAGGCTGCGGCGAGGCGACCCCTTATCTCTACAGCGTGGCCAATCTTGAAGTGACAAGCGGGCTGGTGCGGCGCAATGTGGGGGCGCCGATGTGGATGCGCGGTCCAGGCGCGGTGCCCGGCCTCTATGCGCTGGAATCGGGCATGAACGAGCTGGCCGAGCAACTGCAGATGGATCCGCTGCAACTGCGGCTCATGAACGACGCCGAGAAAGATGAGGCGAATAACAACATTCCCTTTTCGTCGCGGCACCTGAAGGAGTGTTTCGAGACAGGCGCAAAGAAGTTCGGCTGGGAAAAGCGCACGGCAGGCATTGGATCGATGCGGCGAGACGGCACGATTCTGGGCTGGGGATTGGCCGGGGCGAGCTGGGTGGCGCTGCGGCTTCCATGCACCGCCAACGTGGAGTTCTGCAACAACGGGCGATTGTGCGTGCGCTGCGGCACCCAGGATATCGGCACCGGGACTTACACCGTTTTTGCGCAGGTGCTCAGCGACAAAACCGGCATCCCGCTGGATCGCATCGACGTGATTCTTGGGGACAGCGCGCTTCCCGATGGACCGATGTCGGGCGGCTCGATGGTGACGGGATCGGTGCTCAACGCCATTGCCGCGGGCGCGGACGGCGCGATCAAGAAACTGCAGAAGCTAGCCGCCGCAACAGAGGGTTCGCCTTTTGCGAATGCGAAGGTGGAAGACGTGGCCTTCACCGGCGGGCGCATCCATGGCAAGAATCAGGACCCCGGCAGCGGCATGCACTTCGCCGACCTGCTGACGATGGCGCGCCTGAACGGATTGAGCGCGGATGGCAAGACGCAACCCACGTGGGAAGATCCGAAGGCGAAGGGCGTATCGCTGCACTCGTACGGCGCGCAGTTCGTCGAGGTGGAGTGGGAGCCGGAGATCGCGCGGCTGCATGTGAGCCGCGTGGTGACGGTGATCGACGCGGGCCGCATCATCAATCCCAAGGCGGCACGGAACCAGATTGAGGGCGCAGTGGTGATGGGCGTGGGGATGGGACTGCTGGAGGAGACGGTACACGATCCGCGCACTGGCCAGCCGATCAACGGCAGCATGGCCGACTATCTGATGGCAACATGTGCGGATTTGCCCGACATCGACGTGACATTCCTTCACTATCCCGACCCGGCAATGGGCGAATACGGCGCGCGGGGCGTGGGCGAAATCGGCCTTGCGGGCGTGGCTGCGGCGATCACCGATGCAGTGCATCACGCGACGGGCGTGCGCGTTCGGGAGCTGCCGGTACACATCGAGCAACTGCTGCAATCGAAGCTCGAAGAGGCCTGAGGCTGCATTTTTGCGCGAGAATAGGAGCGAATGAACGATCTCGGCAACATTCTGCCTCTGTGGCGCGAAGTGGAAAAAGCAGGGGCGGATTACGTGCTGGCCACGGTGGTGGCTGTCGAGGGGTCGAGCTATCGCAAACCCGGCGCACGCATGTTGCTGACGCAGGATGGGCGCCGGGCCGGAACGGTGAGCGGCGGATGCCTCGAAGCAGAGGTCGCACGCCGCGCCTGGTGGCTCACGGCGTCGGGGCCGGTGGTAGAGCGCTACTCCACACAGGACGATGGGGACGAACGGCCGTATGGATCGGGCTGCGGCGGGGTGGTGTATCTTTTGCTGGAACGCAGGCAGACGGCTGGGCCGCTCCTGGCGGCTCTCGACGAGGCATTTCAAAAGCGCGAGCCGCTTGCGATCGCTACCGTCGTCGGTGGCCGTCAGATTGGCATGCATGCCCTCGCCGGCACGGCGAATTGCTCCGCGGAGATCAGAGCCGGTGAAGAGTCCGGAACGGACAGCGCGGGTTCGGGCATCGTGACGCGGGAGCTGCAGCGTGTTGCGGCGCGCGCCTTCGAGACGCATACATCGTTTGAAGAGACATTCGCCGCTGAGGGGGTGGGGACGCGCGTGTTTGCCGATTCCCTGCCGGCGCGGACGGGACTCTGGATTTTCAGCGCGGGTGACGATGCCATGCCGCTTCTGCAACTGGCGCAGACGATGGGCTGGTACACGGCGATTGCCGACGGGCGTTCGCACCTGGCCACGCGCGAGCGATTCCCGACCGCAGACCACGTGGTGGTGCTGCCCATTGGCGATTTGCAGAAAGCTGCTCCGCGGTATCTGTCTCTGCGGCCCACGGATGCCGCGGTGGTGATGACGCACAGCCTCGAGCAGGATTCGCAAGTGCTGGCGTCGCTTCTGTCTCTCGACTTTCCGCTGGCGTATCTCGGCGTGCTGGGGCCGCAGCGGCGCACGCGCGAGTTGCTGGCCGAAGCGGCCCGGCTGTTACACCTGGCCGACATCGGCGATCAGGTCGATCGTTGGCTTGCTCAGATGAACGCGCCGACTGGGCTGGATCTGGGCGCGGACACGCCGGCGACAATTGCGCTATCGATTCTGGCGGAAGTGCAAAAATCGCTGACGGCCACGACAGGCCGGCCTCTGCACCAGGTGCGCGCCGAGAAGCAGGCTTTCACTCGGCGCTGAGTTGAGTCGAGCTGCAGCGTTCGAGCGTATCCCGCTGCTCGTCTTTTTTCGTTTGCTCACGCAGTTTTATGGGCCAGGTGCGCTTCGAGTACGTCGAGAAATTTGGCGAGCCATGCCGGGTGCGCGGTCCACGCAGGACCGGTGACGAGCTTGCCATCGACGAAGGCTTCGCTGAAATCGAGCTTCACAAAGGTGCCGCCGGCGAGCTCCACCTCGGGCGCGCAGGCGGGATAGGCGTTCAGTTTTTTACCCTTGAGCACGCCTGCCGCGGCCAGCAACTGCGGTCCGTGACAGAGGGCTGCGATCGGCTTACCCGCTTTGTCGAAGTAGCGAATGATTTCGAGGACTTGCGCATTGAGGCGCAAATACTCGGGCGCGCGGCCACCCGGAATGACCAGCGCGTCGTAGTTCGCAGCCTTCACCTCGTCGAAAGTTGCGTTGAGTGTGAAGTTGTGACCGCGCTTCTCAGAGTAGGTCTGGTCGCCTTCAAAGTCGTGGATTGCGGTACGCACCTGTTCGCCTTTCTTCTTTCCGGGACACACTGCGTCGACCGTGTGCCCCACCATCTGCAGGGCCTGAAAAGGAACCATGATTTCGTAGTCCTCGACAAAGTCGCCGGCAAGCAGCAAGAGCTTCGCAGGTTTCATTCGATTCATCTCCGATCGCAGGTTATGGATGCCGCAGCGTCGAGGGGCGCCGATGCTGCCATCGCATGAATTCGAAGTGGGGGCGCGATCCCGCGGCCACCGCTCCGTCCAATAGAATTTCATTATGCCCTCCGCGACCACACAACTTGAAGCGCTGAATGCGCGCATCGTGACGTGCGACCGGTGCGCGCGCCTGCGCAGCCACTCTGCCGAGATCGCGCGTGTGCGACGGCGAGCCTACGCCGAGTGGGAATACTGGGGGCGGCCGGTGCCTTCGTTCGGCGATCCCGCAGCGCGCGTGTTGGCGCTGGGGCTCGCCCCTGGGGCCCACGGATCGAATCGGACCGGAAGGCCGTTCACCGGTGATGGGTCTGGAGATTTTCTTTATCCGGTGCTCTATGAGGCCGGATTTGCGTCCCAACCGAAGGCCACTTCGCGCGACGACGGCATGCGGCTCACGGACTTATGGATTACGTCTGTTGCGCGTTGCGCTCCGCCGGGCAACAAGCCGACGACGGAGGAACTGCGCAATTGTGCTCCATGGCTTGATCAAGAATTGGACCTGTTGCGCAATCTGCGCGTGGTGGTGTGCCTGGGACGCATCGCGTTTGATGGTCTGCTGGCGCATGCGCTGCGCACCGGGATCATCGCTTCGCGCTCGGGCTATGATTTTGGACATGGAGCAGAATACATGCTGCCGAGTGGGCTGCAGGTGATTGCCAGCTTTCATCCTTCGTTGCAGAACACGAATACGGGCCGTCTGACGCGCGCCATGTTTCTGGCCATTTTTCGCCGCGCGCGCAAGCTGGCCGAGAGCGAGAAAGAACGAAACAACGCCAAAGAGGTTTGAACGAAGCCATGGATGACTTCTCAAAAGCGATCTTGCGGGAGCTGCTGCCCACGGAGAACGAGCCGCCTCTACGGACAAAGGGCAAACGCAAATCGAAGGGAGATGCGCTCGACCACATGGCGGCGCCCATTCTGCTGGAGCGCGCCGCGCATCTGCGCAAACTAGCCAGGCTCGGCGACGGCTCAGCGAGCGAGGTGCTGAAGAAGTATCCGCAGCACGCAATTCATCTGCTGGTGCGCAGCCGCAACGGCGGGGCAGAGCAACACGCACGCTTCGAGGATTTGTTTTTTGTTCTCGAGGGACGCGCGGCTCTGCTTACGGGGGGCACGGTCGCTGATGCCAAAACCATCGCGTCGGGCGAGGTGCGCGGTTCGGCGGTGGAGGGTGGTCTGGTGCAGGACTTGCGGGCCGGGGACGTGGCACATGTGCCGGCTGGGCTGCCCCATCAGATGCTGGTTTCAGGCGACAAATTCGTCACCTGCCTCGTGGTCAAGATCGAGCAGGATCCGCAGAAGGTGTAGTGGATCGAGAGGATCTGGAGCGGGAGACCGGGATCGAACCGGCGACATTCAGCTTGGGAAGCTGACGTTCTACCACTGAACTACTCCCGCTTTTTAGAATCAATTACGTATGCGATTGATTGTCGCTTACTCTCCAATTTGCTATCCATTTTGCTGGACTGAAACACGGAAGCAGACCTCCCCGACGGCCCCAATTTGATTTGCCCTTCCGGCGCGAGCGCGAATGCGTGATGGATAGTAAACCAGGGCGAAAAACTCACCTTAAGAAGTATCTCTCGCACAATGGGAAATGGCAATTCTTCCCGATGGTCAATGTCAACGGAAGGCCAAAGCCGGAGCTCGTCCTCATCGACGGGAAGCCGCGGCGTGGGACCAGCGGAACCCCTTACCTCGACTGGCGGGAGAGCGGCCAGCGTCGCACGCGCTCGGTGGGAACGTCGCCGCGCGAGGCCCGCGATGCGTGGCAACTCCAGTCCTGCATTTTCGCGGGCGAAATCGAGGCGCCGGAAGGCAGATATCGAGAAGCCTCGGGAGCCGTGACTCTTACCCTCAATGACTCTTCAGTAGAGAGAAGCTGTTATTGCTTTGAGGCGTGGGATCGGGCGGATCGCTTGGTGATTGCGTTCTTCGGCAATCGCGGAACAGCCTGGACGCCCGCCCAAAGCGTGGCGATCGTTTGCTCGACCACGAGAGCCTGGTCAGGCAAGTCAGGCACAACGCCTTGGATAACAAAGAGTGTGGCGAGGCCGAAGATCGTGTACCACCAGGTGTGGGCTACCACTTTGTCATTCTTATTTGGCAATCCCTCATCCTTGGCAACCTCGAAGAAGAGCTGCACGAAGCGTCCGAACAACGGCGCGCCCATGTCGTTGATATATTGTCCAGCGCGGATGCCGTTGCGGTTCTCAGGCCCGAAGAAGACGTTGCGAAACTGTTGTGGATGGGCAGTGCAGAACTGAATCAAGCCGCGTGAAGTCGCAAAAAGGCGCTCTTTCGGTGAAAGATGTTGAGCGGCAATCGCGTCGAAGTTCTGCACCATCAGCCCGATCGTCTCGCGGCTCAGTTCGGCAAGAATGTGCCATTTGTCGGGGAAATGCTGATAAATGACGGCATGCGTATAGCCGATGTCTTTAGCGATCTCGCGAAGAGTCACGGCTTCGTAGCCGCGATCGGCGAACATTTTGCTAGCGGAAGCAAGGATTTCGCCCCGCAGCCTTTCCTTGCGTTCTACCCGGCGACTTGGCGATGTGGATGTCACTTCAATAGCTTAGTCTCTTTTGCCTAGTTTTTCGACCATTTGTTGATTTATAACCATCGGTTTTATAACCATTGATTATTTTGCAACCAACGGTTATGAACAGCTTCTAATGGTCAGGTCGGCCATTTGGATGGGCGGCCAAATTCGAGACAAAAGGAGTAACGAGCATGTATTTAGTCATGGGCATTACCGGAAACGTTGGGGGCGCCACTGCCCGGCATCTGCTGAAGCAAGGCAAACAGGTGCGAGCACTTGTGCGCAATCGCGAGAAAGCAGCGAAGTGGGCAGACCAGGGCGTGGAGTTGGTGGATGGAGACTGGAACGATGCGACAGCGATAGCGGCGGCGCTCAAAGGTATGGAGGGCGCGTTTGTTATGTTGCCGGCTGTATGGGCACCCTCGCCTGATTACAGAGAAGCAAAGGGTGTGATTGCGAACTATGTCGAGGCGCTGACCAAGGTGGTGCCTCCGAGGGTGGTAGCGCTCTCGTCGATGGGCGCGCATAGAACAAGCGGGGTGGGGATGATCACGGCCTTATCACTCTTGGAGCAAGGTTTTCGCAACCTGCCCTCTCCGCTCGCATTTGTGCGCGCCGGCGGCTTTTTCGAAAACTTTCTTTACGGTTTACAGGCCGCCCAGGGCGGAACACTACCTGTCTTCTACAATCCGACAAACCGGAAATCGACAATGGTCGCGTCAAACGACATCGGCGCAGAAGTGGCAACCCTTCTGACCGGGCCGGCGTGGTCAGGGCATCGCGTGATCGAGCTGGGTTCGATGGTAAGCGCGGATGAAGTGGCGCGGCAATTGGGTGAGGTCCTGAAACTCGACGTAAAGGCCTTTGCGGTCCCGCGTGCAGGGTGGGCGGAAGCGTTCGAGCAGTTCGGCATCCCGAAGGGCCGCACCGGACCAGCCGAGGAAATGTTTGAGGGCGTGAACGCGGGATGGATGGACCTTGGAATCAAGGATGCGGAGCACGTAGCGGGCACAACGTCTGCACGCGACGTGTTTGCGGCCGCACGGAACGCCGTTCATGCGTAGGTCCAGGGCGAGTAGGATCAGCGCCCTAAAGGGCGGGGACAGCCAGGCGCGGCCACGGCGGCTTCGTATTCGACCGGCGGTTCCTGCCTTTGCTCGGCCATGGCCGACTTATTGCAGAACCATTTAACCGGCAAGAAAAGGATCCGTTTAAATATGAATGCTGAACACACAATCGATAAATCCGCACGGGCAGGTCGAGCAACTCAAATAGCCGCGATGGTAATCACCGGCCTCGTCGCCTTCATCTGGGTATACTTCGGAAGGTTGTATCTAATCCACGATCCGGGCGAATGGCGGATCGCCAATCAGCAGCTGGGATACCCGCTCTATATCGTCCCCCTGATTGGCGTGACCCACATCCTTGGGGGCGTGGGCCTTCTGATTCCCAAGGTGCCTCGATTGACTGAGTGGATTTATGCTGGTCTCGCGATCGATCTTTCACTCGCGTTCTATTCACAACTGCATGGCGGTGGCAGTACCTGGGATAAATTCGATCCGATTCTCGTCATGGCGTTCGTCCTTGCTTCGTATGGATTAAGACGCTGCATGCGCGCAAACAGGTGGTCGATATGAAGAACACGCGCGGCGGGCAGCCTTAATTTTTCCAGGGACGCCGCGGCGGTCCAACGGAGTGGTCTTGGCATTTATGTTCAATAAGCGACATAACGTGTATAAAACGATACAGACTGGCAGCGTCGAACGCTAGAAAATAGACGCGACGAGAGTGTAGGCGATCCCCGTGTTCGTGGCCCACGACATCTACATTCGATGCTCCAGAACCGAGAGGTGGCCTAAGGATGACCTTCGCTGCTCCTCCCTCGTTCGATCTCGCAGCATTCCTCGCTAGCTCCGGGCTTGGTCGAAGGCTCGTTGAATTGAAGCCCAAACAGGCTTTTTTTTCACAAGGGGATCCTGCGGATTCAGTTTTCTATCTTCAGAAGGGTCGCGCCAAAATCACCGTGGTTTCAACTGCGGGCAAGGAAGCCACCGTCACTTTACTCTTACCGCATGACTTTGTGGGGGAAGAGGCTCTCGTGGCAGTGCCAGGATTGCGTCTCTCGACTGCCACCGCCATCACCTCCTGCTCCGCACTCAGTCTAAGCCGCGAAGAGATGATTCGCGTGATGCACGGGGAACATCAGTTCTCGGACCTGTTCTTAAAGTTTCTCTTGGCGCGCAGTATGCGAAGCCAGGCTGACCTGATCGATCAACTTTTCAATTCCAGTGAGAAACGTTTGGCGAGAATTCTGTTGCTGATGGCTGAATATGGTGAGCCCGGCGAGCCAGAAACATTAATTCCCGCAATCTCTCAAGAGACGCTTGCCGAGATGATTGGCACAACTCGTTCTCGCGTTAGTTTCTTCATGAACCGATTTCGCAAGATGGGCTTTGTCGAATATAACGGACGCATTCGAGTACACAAGTCTCTGCTGAAAGTGATACTCCACGATCGAATGCCTGCCGACAATGCGGTCAAGCCTTCGGTTCCCGATGCCCCTCCGCGCCGTTTCAAACCATCTAAGACTGGATAAGGTCGAAAATGACAAGTAATGCAAATGAAGCACTCGCCTACCGGGAGAATCCATTCTCGGTGTTTTTGATCGGAGCGAGAAATGGCAGAACTCAAATCTTCGATTCTGATCGTTGAAGATGACGAGCCCGTTCGGTCATCGCTTGCACAAGTTTTTAGAGTACTTGGGCATCAAGTCCGAGATGCGTCGGATGGCCTCATAGCATTGATCGAGATGCGCCGGGAGATCCCGGACATTCTGCTTTCCGACTTGAACATGCCGAACATGTCTGGTTTTGAATTGCTATCCGTGGTTCGCCGCCGATTTCCATCTGTGCGTGTAATCGCGATGAGCGGGGCGTTCTGCGGAGACCAGATCCCTTGCGGGGTAACAGCCGATGCTTTCTACGCGAAAGGCAGTGGCGTGGCAGCTTTGTTGAAGGTGATCGAGAGTCTGCCATTTGCAAACCGGCAGAGCCGGGAAATGCCTGAGCCTATTTGGATACAGAGAAATGGGCATGATATTACGGGAAGGGAGTTTGTTACGATCGTTTGCCCGGATTGTTTCAGAGCTTTCCCGCAAACGATCAGCGGAACTGACGGCTTGATTCTCGATACCAGCTGCGTCTTCTGCCGAAGTTTGATCCATTACGGAGTTATCGAGCCTCTCGATGCTGCATTTCCCAAACGTTTTCAGCCTGCTCCTCGCTTCGGTAGAGCTCCCATCCAAACTGTTCAAGGAGCAAACTGAAGGCTTATGAGAACTATTCCGCGCCCGCAACACCTGTCAACGTGGACGGTCGTAAAATCGGCGATGTCTGAGGTCCCGCTGGTTTCGGAGTGGATGGCAGATTTCAAGGCATAGGTCGAAATGATGACATGTGAAGAGAAGGCTCGTTTAGCGGCAGAGTATGAATCGGCGACGGGCAAGTTTTCGGCGTCCGTCACGAAACTCAACCAAAGAATTGGCATATCTCCGAGAGAGGAATACGAACGGCTGGACCGCGCCGCAAATGAAGCCCGCGTTAAATCGGAGCAAGCGCGATTGGCGCTTGAACAGCACATCGCAGCTCACCACTGTTGAATTCCGGCTTTTCGCAATCACAAGGTGGCTCGCAATGCTTGTATATCGCGCATTGGTTGCTGCCCGAACAATCGCTTGTACTCCCGATTGGTGGATGCCGAACATACTCGACTCGAACGGGATTCAGTTGGGTCCCGGTTCTATGACGAACGAGAGATACGGTCAAGGAACGCAGCAGTCGGTCAGAATCTGCAGCTGCCTAGTACATCCAGCTGCACTCGCGCGTGAAAGCGGTTGGCGGGGCGCGACGCCATGCTCCGCTGGATTTCTCGGCGACAAAGATGCCGGCGCTGCCGCAGAAGCCGCCGCACATTTTGACGACCGAGACGAGCGCCTGGGTGTGCGTGGTGTTGAATCCCGGAACCCCGAGGAAGCGCACGTGCGCGATAGATTTGTAGCGCCCGCACCGGACCGCATCCTGAAAGTGGGTTTCGAGACAAGATTGGACGACGGCGGCTTCGCTGCGCGGGATGACCTGGTAACCCTCGGGGATGATGAACTTCGGCTCCCAGAGATGGCTCTGGCGATTGGCGTCGACAAAGGCATCGGCCATCGCGTGCTCGTCGGGCGTAGAGGGCTCGAGGCAACTGCCATTCACCTGAGGAATGTCGGTGACGGATTCTGCGGCGAAGACCAGCGGCTCAGGCGTTGGATCGCGATAGAGGCCTGAATAGACGTCGTAGGCTTCCGCGGGCGCCGCTCCTCCGCCGGGCTGGTTCAGCGGGCTGGTGCGTGCGAGATCGGTGACAGGCGCCGGCACCCGCCGATGCGCTCGAGGGGGCCGGGCAAGGCGGCCCCAAAGCACCGCGAGCGCCGTGACGACGACGATGAGCCAGAGTCCCCAACCGCGTTTGCTTTTGCTCTTCATGGACCGCCCTCAAGGCAATCGGGCTACGCAGAAGGTCTGAATCTTGTGCTTGTCCTCAACAAACAGCAGCCCGCATGGAATGCATGTTAGTGCATCCAATGCCGTCAATACCGTGAGGTGAGCGGCGATTGGCCAGTATGCCGGCTTCAAGGGTGTGTCGTAGAATGAGGCGGCTTCCGGAATACGCTTTCCCGTGCCGGCTAAAGGCATACAGCGGGGAGCGCGCGTTTCGGAAAATTCGAAGCCTTGTTCAGGGATGGACCGCCATGAAGAAATCCTTCCGCGCATACACTGCCTTTTCCATCGCCCTGCTTTTCTTGATGGGAGTTCTTTTTGCTATGACCAGTTCGGCGCAAGAGGCCCTCGAGATCGGCGGCCAGAAACTTGTCACGTTGAAGCGTTCTGCCGCCAGCACCACCAAGCCGGAGTTCACGAGCGTGACGCTGGCGCCCGGGCGCGGCATGGAACTCATACAAGTCACCGCGAACTTTCCCGGCAAAGGGAATGTGGATGTCCTGGCATCGCCGGACCTGGCGACGGCGAAGCAAATGCTGGATGAGAAAGACACGCCGAACGGAGACCTGGGCTACCGGCTCGGCGCGGCATTCCTGGTTCCCTACCCCAACCGCATCCGCGGCAAACTCTCAGCCGATGGGCAGACGCTGACCACGTCGTGGGAGGGCCACACGATTACGCTGCCGGCCAACAATATTGGCAAGAACGCTGACGCGGAGCGGCACGCGATGCACGGCCTCATCCTGAAGGCGAAGACCGACGATGTGCGGGTGAAAGACATTCCCGGCGGCCAGGAAGTGACAGGCGTGATCCATGCCGCGAACTTTGGCGGCCACTGGCTGTCGAAGACCGACCTCGATTTCACCATCGCGCTGACGGCCGAAGCGATTGACGCGAGCATCGTGGCGCACAATGTGGGCAACGAAGCCGAGCCGATGGCGATCGGGTGGCATCCGTATTTCAACCTGCCTTCCGGTGACCGGACGCAGGTACGGATCCATATTCCCGGGTCGCAGCTCGCCGAGGTGGACAACTACGACAATGTGTTCCCAACCGGCAAGCTGAAGCCCGTCGGTGGAACGCAGTACGATCTGCAGGCACCCGGCGGCGCGGCGCTGGCGCACAACTTCTACGACGATAACTGGAGCAAGCTAGAGTGGAAGAACGGCACGGTCACGGTGAAGGTGATCGATCCTGCCGCGCACTACGGGGTCGATATCGTCGGCATTTCGCCGGAGATCAAGACCATCCAGATGTATGCGCCGCCGGCGATGAAGTTCGTGGCCATCGAAGACCAGTTCAACTTTGCCGATCCGTTTGGCAAAGAGTGGGGATCGATGAACACGGGGATGGTGACGTTGAAGCCTGGGCAGAGCACGAAGTGGCACGTGCGGCTGCACGTGTTTGTGCCGTAGGCCGCGGCGTCGCAGGGGAGAATACCCAGACGGTTTGCATCCTGCGATGGCTACTCGCCGAGATGCGTGAGCCGCACGCTACGGCCGGTGCGGGCGGATTCGCGCGCGGCATCGAGAATCTGCATCACGGTCACGTTGGTGTCGAGCGCGCTCAAGTCGCCGCGGTCGTGGACCTGGCCACGCAGCACGGCGGCGAGGTAGCTGAGTGAGCTGCTTTCGTCGGTCGGAAGCGGCTGCAGG
The DNA here is from genome assembly GCA_036520995.1 of Occallatibacter sp. Taxonomy (GTDB): domain Bacteria; phylum Acidobacteriota; class Terriglobia; order Terriglobales; family Acidobacteriaceae; genus Telmatobacter. The sequence goes on along the minus strand of DATDIQ010000011.1, from coordinate 113,878 downwards.
CTGGGCCACCGATCGTCGCTGTCATGCTCATGGCGCACGCGCATCTTGTCTGGGCCGACGGTGATGGCGTAACCGGTTGCGCCGTAGACTTCCATGTCTTTGCGACTGAAGGGCCAGTTCCACGACCCCTGGATAACGGCTTGCGCGCGAGGATACTGGAGGACGATGGTCGAGTCGTCGTCAACGCGGGGATAGATCTGCGGCTTGTCGTGATTCACGACGGCGGTAACGGTTTCGGGCGTCTCGCCGTGCATCAGCCAGGTCATGAGATCAACGCCGTAGCAGCCAAAGTCGTAGAGCGCGCCGGCCCCGTTCTGCTGCGGATCGGTGAGCCATTTGAAAAAGTCCGGAGAAACGCCGATTTCTTTTGGGCCCTGGTGGCCGTCGTGGACCACGACCCGACGAATGTCGCCGATCTTGCCTTCTTTCACTTCGTCGTATGCGGCGCGATTGCTCGAGTACCAGGTGGTTTCGTAGTTCACGAGCACGTGGATGTGTTTTTCGCGCGCGATCTGGCGGATGGCGAGGGCATCGTCGAGCGAAATGGTGAGCGGCTTCTCGACCATGACGGAGACGCCGTAGTGGGCGCCGATTTCGATCATGCGGCGGTGGTCAGCGATGGAGGTGTAGACGAGAAGCGCCTGCGGATGACGCTGCTCAATCATCCTGGCGACGTCTTTAAAGAAGAGATTGTTGTCGAGGTGATACTTCTGCTGGTATTTCGCCTGCAGGGCGGGATCGGGCTCGGCGATGCCAACTAATTCCACGTCGGAGTGCTGGGGCAACTGCGCCAGAAATCCGGCGACGTGGTCGTGGACGAGGCCGGCAATCGCCACGCGCAGGGGGCCGGAGGGAGTTTGGGCGCGCAAGGCAGGGGAGCAAAGCACGAGGCTACCAAGCAGCAGGACACGGGTGAAGAGAGAAACAGGCGAAGAAAGCAAGCGACGCATCCGGGAGAAACCTCCGTGCCCGATTCTACGCTGGCGACGGAGACTGGATGGCGTCAGGTGGGGCAATAGGAATAGGGATCGCGGAGATGACTGAGCTTGGGGGCGTAGGTAAATGTGCCGTTGCCATTGCCGAGCATTACTTCGTAATCCTCGCTGCCCTCGCTGGTGATGACGAGATCGGAGATTCCATCCTTATTGAAGTCCGCAGTCGCGACGTGAAATTCCGTGCCTCTTCTGGGCAACTGAAACGACCACGCCTGGCGGAACGAGCCATTCTTCGCGCCAAGAAAGATGACAGCGGAGTTCGACTGGACATCCGAGACGACAAGGTCGAGGCTTCCATCGTGGGTAAAGCGGCCGACCGCGACGGATGCGACCGAGCCTACGGCGGCAACACTGCCGGCGGGAATCATGTTTCCACTGCCGTCGCCAAGGAACTCGCGGAGCGTACCATCGCCGTCGCCCACAATCACGTCGGGATTGCCGTCTTGATTGAAATCGCCAATGACGAGCGCGCGGGGATCGCTGCCGATGGAGCTGGGAGAGGGGACGCTGACGAACGTTCCATCTGCCTTACCGAGGCGCACGGTAAGCAAACACGGGCTGGAGCTTCGGGGGTCGGGCGATCTTGTTTCCACAATATCGGCAATTCCGTCACGGTTGAAATCTCCCGTCGCGATCAGTGCAAGCGGTTCATCGGGGATGTCCGCCGTCGTGGTGTCGCTGTCTTTCAACAAAGATGCGTTCACGAAGAGGTGCTTCCCAGCGCCGGCGTGGGCGGACGCGGCCGCGAAGGCAGCGACCATGACAACCACTGGCAGATATCCGGGGCGGCTCAACGCGTTCTCTCCTTGTGGATCATCGAGCGTCAACGAAGTGCCGGAAAGCGACGATCGATCCTGACGGAATTGTAGCCCTGAAGCTCTTTCTGATTCTGCGGATCTCACGAGTGGACACGCTCGCGTCTCTCTGCCTGGGGCGGAAACGCAATTCACAGTTGCTTCGCGCATGCAGTGCCTGTATTGTGGGGCTCTCCCACAATCGTTCCCCCGCAACACTTCGCTGGTCAACCAGGCAAGGAGGGCGACCATGTTCGCTCGTTTTCTCACGACTGCATCTTTGGGCTGTGCTGTTGTATTCAGCTCCGTCTCTCTGTCGATTCCGGCTCGCGCGCAGGATCAGAGCTATTTCACTTACGTTTCCGAATGGGCTGTGCCCCGGGCGGAATGGGCCAACTTTGAGAAGCAGGACAAGCAGGATGACGCCACGATGCAGAAACTCGTGGCCGACGGGACTCTCGTCTCCTGGGGCGACACGATCACGCGGGTGCACGAAGACGGCGGATATACCCATGCCGAATGGTTCACGGCCACAAGCCGGGCCAACCTTCTGAAGACGCTGGAGCTGATCTCGGGATCCGCTTCGACAACGCCGGCATTGATCTCCGCGACGAAGCACGAAGACAATTTCCTGCACACGATTCTGCATGGCGGGAAAACCTCGAATGGAGCCACGGGATACCTGCGCGTGGTCTACTGGCAGGCCAAGCCCGGTGCGGCGGAGGCGCTGGAGGCGCACGTGAAGACGGTGTTGAAACCGATGCTCGATCAGGATGTGGCGAACGGGACGCTGCTGATGTACAACTTCGACGCCCAGGAGATTCATACCTACGCGCCGGGCGGGTACAACCTGGCCTTGCTGTTTGCGGATGGCGCATCGATCGACAAGTTCTATTCCGAGCTGGAAGCTGCCGAGAAGCAGAATCCGAGCGCGGGGGACATTCTCGACAACTTGACGGTAGAGAAGGAGCACCGGGACACCTTGAGCTGGGTGAGCGCGTACCAGCACAAGTAGCCTGAAGTCTTCTCTGGCGAGAGCGATCTGTCTCTCATGAGGTTTTCGCCGCGCAGGTGGATGAGTGGATGCAAGCTCGCCTGCGCGGGCGGTAATCTGCGTTTTCCGATTACCGTCTATTTCCACATGGAACAAGCCGCGCTCCTTTATCGCTGTCCTTGCTGCGGGTGCAGAACGCTCGAAGCGCCAGATGCGCTGCAACTGTGTCCTGTGTGCTGGTGGGAAGACGACGGTCAGGAGGACGCCGATGCTTCGGAGATCCGGCTGACGGTGAATGGGCATTTGAGCCTCACCGAAGCACGCGCTTCGTATATGCGTTGCGGCGCGGCCGATCCAAGATTCTTGCCTTACGTGCGCAAGCCGATCGGCTCAGAACCGGAATAACTGGTCCCTGAGACCCAGAAGAGTAACGTGACCTCCGCATGAAGGGGGGAACAACCTTTTTTGCGTCGGTTTGACCCTTCCCGCAATCCCTCTTACCATGAACTGAAGGTTTCTCGAGCCACGCGGAGCGGATTCGCCGGAGCGTTGGCGGTGTTTTGATTTGGCGCAGGTTGCGCCTGGAAGGCAGAAGCATTGAGTTCAACGGACACGCTTGAAAACGTTCCTCCTACTGACACCCCCGGAGCGCACACCGCGCACGACCACGAAGGTCATGACCATGAAGGCCACGAGCACGCGCATGGCCCGATTCTGAATCCCGATTGCACGCGCGAGCTGGTGCTGGACGTGCCTGCGGACGAGGTCTCGAAGGCCTTTCGCACTGTGACGCGCAATTATCAGAAGCACGCGCGCATCCCCGGCTTTCGTCCGGGCAAGGTACCCGAGTCGGTGGTGCGGAAGCGGTTTGCCACAGAGATTCGCAAGGAAGTGATCGATGGATTGTTGCCGTCGCGCTTCAATGCGGGGGTGCGGGAGCTGGGGGTGCGGCCAGTGGGCCAGCCCCAGGTGACGGAGCTCACGATCGACGAGGGTCAGCCGCTGCACGTGAAGGCGACATTTGAGTACATTCCGAGCTTCACAATTGACGGCTACCAGGATGTGACTGTGGAAAAGCCGTCGGCAGAAGTGACGGAAGAAGAGTTTCAGGGCGAGATGGCGGAGCTGCGCGAGTCGCGCGCGACGGTCGAGCCGGTGGAGGAAGACCGTGCGCTGGTGGATGGCGACTGGGCGCAGATCTCCTACAGCGGCGTGATCGACGGCGAGGCGGACGCAGAGCCCGTGGCCGGCCAGGACGCGCTGGTGGAGATTGGCGGCAAGGATACGGTGGAGGCATTCAACGCGGTGTTGCGCGGCGCCAAGCCGGGGCAGGCGCTGAAGGCCGAGGTCATCTATCCGGCTGATTATGCCGAGCCGAAGCTGGCGGGCAAGACCGTTGCCTATGACGTGGAAGTGAAGGCGATCAAGAAGCGGATTGTGCCGGAGCTGAACGACGACTTTGCCAAGGAGCTGGGCAGCTATGAGAATCTTGCCGAGCTCGAGACGCGGGTTCGAGAGCACATGGCCAACCGCAAGCGCCGCAACGTGGCGGCGGAAACTAAAGAGAAGCTGTTCGCCGCGCTGAACGAGCGCTACACGTTCGCGGTACCGGAGTCGCTGGTGCAGGACCAGGTGGATACGCGTCTGGAACGCGGTCTGCGCGCGCTGGCCGCCCAGGGCATGGACACGGAGCAGATGCGCAAGCTGGATTTTGGGCGCCTGCGGGCCGCGCAGCGGGATGGAGCGCTGGCCGAAGTGAAGACCAATCTTCTGCTCGACAAAATTGCCGATGCAGAGGGTGTGAGCATCAGCGAAGAAGAGGTGGACCAGGAGGTACAGCTCGCGGCGCTGCAATCGAGAGAACCGGTGGAAACGCTGCGCGGTCGTTTGACGGAGGATGGCGGTCTAGCTAGAATCCGGGAACAAATGAAACGCGAAAAAACCGCGACGCTGCTGTACGACAGGCTTTCTGCGTAAGGACTGCGTGGGAATCTGAATCTGGCTGCCCAGGTTAGAGCAAGAAGGCCCAATTGAACGCTGCCGAGTCTGGAGAAACCCCACTCCCGGGGAGGCGGCCCTTAAAGGTAAGGGGGAAAACAGCCCCCCGACGGAACAGAGAGACGAACGCCGCATGGCATTGGTTCCCATGGTGGTTGAGCAGACGAGTCGGGGCGAGCGTGCCTACGACATTTACTCGCGTCTGCTTCGCGACAACATCATCTTCCTCGGTACACCGATTGACGACCAGGTGGCCAATCTCATTGTGGCCCAGATGCTGTTTTTGTCGGGCGAGGACCCGGAAAAGGACGTTCAGCTCTACATCAACTCCCCGGGCGGTTCGATTACCGCCGGACTGGCCATTTACGACACAATGCAGTTCATCCGGAACAACGTGGTGACCTACTGCATCGGGCAGGCGGCCAGCATGGGGGCATTTTTGCTGCTGGCCGGGACCAAGGGCAAGCGGTTCGCCCTGCCCAACTCGCGGATTCTGATCCACCAGCCGTCGATGGGGGGCTTGAGTGGTCAGGCCACCGACATCGATATCCATGCCCGGGAGATTCTGCGGATCCGGGAGATTACCAATAACCTGATGGCCCGGCATACGGGGCAGACGCTGGATCGGATCGAGCACGATGTGGAACGGGACTTCATTATGAACTCCCAACAGGCCAAGGAATACGGGATCATCGACGAAATCATTGATCGCCCGCGCACCTAGGGCATCTCGATCTGACACTTAGGGCATGTAGGCACAGGAAATCGAATCGCGGTATCTTATCTGGGGGTAGTCCATAATGAAAACGCGCACGGGACCCGAAGAAGCGCTACGGTGCTCGTTCTGCCACAAGTCGCAGGACGCCGTGGCCAAACTGATCTCGTCGCCCAGCGACTATCCACGGGCCTATATCTGCGACGAATGCGTCGCCGTCTGCAACTCGATTCTCGAGGACGACCGCGGAGAAGCCCACCCGGCCACGACTGCCGGCCATCTGCCTAAACCACAGGAAGTAAAGAGTTTCCTTGACGATTTCGTGATCGGCCAAGACCAGACCAAGAAAAAGCTGGCGGTTGCAGTCTACAACCACTACAAGCGGATCCAGATGAACCGGATGCGCAACAACGAAGTTGAGCTGGCCAAGTCGAACATTCTGCTGGTTGGGCCGACGGGTTCAGGCAAGACGCTGCTGGCTCACACCCTGGCCAAGATGCTGGACGTGCCGTTCGCGATCGTGGATGCCACCACCCTGACCGAAGCCGGCTACGTGGGCGAGGACGTCGAGAACATCATCCTGAAGCTGCTGCAGGCTGCCGACGGCGATGTGAACCGTGCGCAGCAGGGCATCATCTACATCGACGAAATCGACAAGATCGGGCGCAAGGATGAGAATCCTTCAATTACCCGCGATGTTTCGGGCGAAGGCGTGCAGCAGGCGCTGCTGAAGATTCTGGAAGGCACGGTCGCGAATGTGCCTCCGCAAGGCGGCCGGAAGCATCCGCACCAGGAGTTCACGGCGGTCGACACGACGAACATTTTGTTCATCTGCGGTGGAGCGTTTGTGGGGCTGGAGCGCGTGGTGGGCCGTCGCATCGGCAAAAAGGCGCTGGGGTTCAAGGCGGTGGACGCCGAGGCGGATGCTGCTAGCACTCGCTCGCACCGCGACACAGAGCTGCTGCGCAGGACCGAGCCGCAGGATCTGATCAAGTACGGGCTGATCCCCGAGTTTGTCGGACGCCTGCCGGTGATGGGCATCCTCGACGAGCTCGACGAACCCGCGCTGATCGAGATCTTGACTACGCCGCGCAACGCGATCCTGAAGCAGTATCAGCGGCTGCTGGAATATGAGAATGTGCGGCTTCACTTCAGCACGGATGCCACCGCGGCCATTGCCCGCGAGGCGCTGGCCCGCAAGGTGGGCGCGCGCGGCCTGCGCATGATTCTCGAAGAGCTGATGCTCGACCTGATGTATCACCTGCCATCGAACAAGCGGGTGCGGGATCTCGAGATTACGCGGGAGATGGTCGAGCGACGCGATCTGTCGCTTTGCCTGCTGGAGAAGGCCGGATAGACGGGGCCGATGCTTCGAAGTTCAATTGCCCCTCCGGCCTATTGGCGGAGGGGCAATTGTTTTGGGCGGTTTTCGAGCCTCGCTCTGCCGGAGCGGCCCCCACCTTGGAGGCAATCCCGCCCGGAGCTTGCCCAGGGAAGAATCAGGCAGGTAGCGGCTCGGGCAAGGGCGGGGCTGGCGGATCTGGCATGGGCTCGGGAAGCGGTGGGGAGGTTTCGGGCCCTGGCGTGGGGTTTGGCCGCGGCGGAGAAACGGGCGGAAGGATTGGCGGGGGCGCAGGACTTTTCACCAAGGCTTGCGTGAAGTACACGGCAGGACACATTTGTCCTTGGATGCATAGGAAGGGGTTGCGGGAAGGCAGGAGAGCGCCGGAGACTAAAGCGGGGCTTCGAGATTCCTCAGGCGGCGTGTTCGTCGACGCGATCGGCCACAAGGAATTGCTTCAAAAAAGAGTGAGCATACTCGGGCTCGCAGAGTTCGACGGCGCGCGGAGGAATTTCCGCAGCAGGTTGTGAGACAGCTAACGCAAGCTGAGGAAGTCCCGCCTCGCGCAGAGCGATTTTTTCCTCGGGCATCTGGAGCGCGCGATCGATGGCTGCCTGAATGCGGGCCCGGTTGGCTTCAAGATCGGCCTCGGTCGGAATGTCTTTCTTACGGGAACGAGAAAACAAAAACTTCACCTCACAACTCTCCGTTAGCCCTTTTGAGCAGGTCTCTTGACTATGCAACGATCCACGTCCCGGCGGAATTCCCATTCAGTCTTTTGCCGGGGAAACTGTGGTAATCCGGAAACAACGGTCGCGCACGCATACGTAACCAAGTCTACTTTGCGCAGTTCGCCGCGCGCGACCCATCCGTGGGGCCGCTTATCCGGTCGTGCTCTTGCAAAATGCGGAGGAAGAGGGAATTGCAGGGAATGCGATCCAGGTTCGACCCGGTGAGGCCGATGGGCATGCCCAGGAAATCAGAGGATTGCCCCTGGGTTACCGGTCGCCGGCGCTGACCTGCTGCGCCCACTCCATGGCCTTCCACTGCGCATCGGAGACGAGCATCTCGGAGAGATGCATTTCTTCGCAGAGGTTGGTGACGGTGAACCATTCGCCGGCTTCGACGGCCAGCATGAGGTGATAGAGCGGCGTCAGGTTGCACTCTTTCTGCAGCAACGCCTGCTTGATTTCCTGGCTGATGGAGAGCGCGCTGACGACGGAGGTCATGGGGATTTCGAGGATGGCATCCATCATAGAGAGAAGCCCGAGCAGGAAGAGGTCTACGGCGCCATCGACGACATTGGGCCCGAGTAGCTCGCAGAAGCGCGCTCGCGTGAGTGCGGCGAGCATGAGGTCAGAGGTGCGGCTCTGCGCCATCTCGATGGTGACGGCGAGGCGGCACCAGCGGCGCGTTTCGTTTTCGCCCAGAATCATGAGCGCCTGGCGCACCGAGCAGATCTCGCTGCGGAAGCCGAACATGGGCGAGTTCAAGTAGCGCAGGAGGCGGAAGCAGAGGGTCGCGTCTTTCTTGATCAGGTCTTCGATCTTCTCGAGATCGAGATCCGTTTTGAGCACGGCGTTCAGGAGCGCGAGATGGATAGCGCGGTTCGATGAGCCTGTCCAGGTGCGCACCATCTGCGGGCGGCGGAAGAAGTAGCCCTGCACGAGCTGGAAGCCGGCCTTCTTGGCGAACTGAAAGTCCTGCCGCGTTTCGACCTTCATGGCAATCATGCGGCATACGGCGCGATGGCTGGCGACGATGATACCGGCGTCGGTCATCGAATTCTGCTTGAGGTCGACCTTGATGAAGTCGGCAAAGTAGGCGAGCGGCTCGCGCGGGTCGTCGACCGTGTAGTCGTCGAGCGCGATCTTCACGCCCGTCTTTTTGAGCTGGCTGCAGGCCAGCATGACTTCTTCGTCGGGCGGAACCGTGTTGAGCACTTCGAGGACAAGGTTTTCGGACGGAAGGAGACTGATAAACTCGCTCAACAGGATTTCGCGGGTGCAGTTGATGAAGGCGTGACTGTTGTCGCAGAGGACTCCGAGACCCAGCAGGCTCGACATGTCGATTACCGAGCGGGTGGCATCGGTGGGATCGCTGCAGCTGAAGTGGTTCTCTGCCCCGGAGCGGAAAAGGAGTTCGTAGCCAAAGACCCTCTCCTCGGCGGTGAGGATCGGCTGTCTTGCCGCATAGCGCGCAAGTTGCGGGGATTCTGTGGAATACGGGCTCGATGCTGTTCCGTCAATTGGGGGCATATCTATCTATCGGCAAAGCGGGCCAAAAAATCTAAGGCCGAGGTATGGATTTTTGCGGGCTTCTGCTGCTGGGGATCTGTCGAGTTCGTTTCGGCAGCTTTCTGTCCGTGTCGCCATTCTAGACCGGGTTCGAGTCAGGCTCGGCGCATCTTGCAGCTGCCTCCATCACCGTCGTAATCCTTGACATTCAGAAGAAGCGCGCGTCTGACTTGAAGAGAATGCCTTCCTGCTGGGCTACGCCCGCGGCGAACTTCAGCAAACTTTCCGGAGGTGCGGACTATGAGCCGAGAGAATGGAATGCACCGAGCGGGCTGAGCCGCGGCAGCGCGGTTTGCGTTCGCTCCAACAAGCTGCGGAGCTTCTCTTATCGCGGTCGCGGAAACACACTTTTGCCACCGTCGAGGGGCCACGCGCTGCACCGTTGGTGCTATGTCGGTAACGCTGTGAGACACGCAATTTCGCTGTACAATCTGAGGATGAACCGTTGTTTCTGCAAAGCAGCCATTGGGTTTCTGGCGCGTCCAATCTCTGAAGCTTCCCGGAAGGTGTGCCGATGACCACGTCGCGCGAAAAGAGCGAGCCCCGCAAGCTGCCCATGATGCCCATACGGGACATGGTGATTTTCCCTTACATGATGACGCCTTTCGTGGTTGGCCGCCTGTCGAGCGTGCGCGCTCTGGAAGAAGCGCTGAATGGCGACCGCAAGATTTTCCTGGCCACGCAGCATGACGCTTCGATGGACGAGCCTAAGGCGAAGGAGATCTACCAGGTGGGCTCGATCTGCAACATTGTGCAGAGCGTCAAAATGCCTGATGGCAATATCAAAGTGCTTGTGGAAGGCGTGGAACGCGCCAAATCAATCGAGGTAAACGATCGCGACGGCTTTTTTGTGGCCACGGTGCGCACCGGCAAGGCCGACTTTGAGATGACCCAGGCGGCGGAGCAGCTGATGCAGCGCGTAACTTCGCTGTTTGAGCAGTATGTGAAGCTGCAGCAGTCGCTGAACTACGAGACGATTATCGCCTCGGTGCGGATGGACGAAGCGGCGAAGCTCTCGGACACGATTGCGGCGAATTTGCAGATTGGCGTGGAAGAGAAGCAGGAGCTGCTCGCGATATTCGATCCGGCGGCACGGCTGGCGCGCATCGCTGATGTGCTCGATATCGAAATTGAAAAGCTGGATCTGGATCGCAACATCCAGTCGCGTGTGAAGCGGCAAATGGAGCGGGCGCAGAAAGAGTACTACCTCAACGAAAAGATCAAGGCGATCCAGAAAGAGCTGGGCCGCGGCGAGAAGAACGAGTTTGACGAGCTGCGCAAGAAGATTGAATCGGCCGGCATGCCGAAGGATGTGCTCGAGAAGGCGGTCCAGGAGCTGAAGAAGCTGGAAGCGATGCCGCCGATGTCGGCGGAGTCGACGGTGAGCCGCAACTACATTGACTGGCTGCTGGCGGTGCCGTGGAAGAAGAGGTCGAAGGAAACGCGCTCGATTGACTATGCCGAGAAGGTGCTGAACGAAGATCACTATGGTTTGGAGAAGATCAAGGAGCGCATTCTCGAATTTCTGGCGGTGCGGCAGCTGGTGAAGAATCCGAAGGGTTCGATTCTTTGCTTTGTCGGGCCTCCGGGCGTGGGCAAGACGTCGCTGGGCATGTCGATTGCGAAATCGACGGGACGCAAGTTTGTGCGCCTCTCGCTGGGCGGGGTTCGCGACGAAGCCGAGATTCGCGGCCACCGGCGCACCTATATCGGCGCGCTGCCGGGGCAGATCATCCAGCACATGAAGCGCGCAGGCACGAAGAACCCCGTATTCCTGCTGGACGAAGTGGACAAGATGGCCTCGGATTTTCGCGGCGATCCGGCATCGGCACTGCTCGAGGTGCTCGATCCGGAGCAGAACACGACCTTCCAGGATCACTATCTTGACGTGGACTACGATTTGTCGCAGGTGCTGTTTGTGGCGACAGCGAATGTGATGCACACGATTCCGCCGGCGCTGCAGGACCGCATGGAAGTGCTACGGCTGCAGGGCTACACGGAGCACGAGAAGCTGGAGATTGCGCGGCAATATCTGGTGAAGAAGCAGCGCGAGCAGACCGGCCTGAGTGAAAAAAACATCGTCTTCGCCGACGATGCGATCTTGGAAATCATTCGCAGCTACACGCGTGAAGCGGGCGTGCGCAACCTGGAGCGCGAGATCGGCAACGTGTGCCGCAAGGTGGCTCGCCGCGTGGTGAAGAAGGGCGCGAAGCACAAGGAAGAGGTGAACGGCGCCAACATCAACGAGTTTCTCGGCGTGGTCAGGTTCCGCGATTCCGAGGTGCACGAGAAGAGCGAAGTCGGCCTGGTGACCGGCCTGGCGTGGACCGAAGTAGGCGGGAGCATTCTCACCACCGAAGTGCAGGTGCTCGACGGCAAAGGCAAGTTGACGATTACCGGGCAACTGGGAGACGTGATGCAGGAGTCGGCGCAAGCCGCGCTGGCCTACATTCGCAGTAAGGCGCAGGCGCTAGGATTGAGCCGCGAGTTCTATCGCAACGTGGACCTGCACCTGCATGTGCCCGAGGGCGCGATTCCCAAGGACGGGCCGTCTGCGGGGATCACGATGGCGACGGCATTGGCCAGCGCGCTCGCAAAGATTCCGGTGCGGCGCGATATCGCCATGACCGGCGAGATCACGCTGCGCGGCAAGGTGTTGCCCATCGGCGGGCTGAAAGAGAAGCTGCTGGCGGCGCTGCGAGCAGGCATCTTTGAGACGATTCTGCCCAAGTCGAACGAAAAAGACGTGGCGGAGCTGCCGGACAACATCAAGAACTCGATGAAGCTGCACTTTGTAGACACGATGGACGAGGTGCTGTCGTTGGCTCTCGAGAGCCCGCTGCCCACACCCATGCCCGAGGGGTCTGAAGTTCTTGCAGCGGTGCCGCCGTCGTCCGAGGTCGTCGGCGGGCAGGTGGCGCGGCAATAGCCGACGCGCCGGCCCGACCGCAATGCGCTACTCGACCCAATTTCTAATATCCGCAGTGTCGGCCTCGCAATTTCCTGCGCCGACGGTGGCGGAGATTGCGTTCCTAGGCCGCTCGAACGTGGGGAAATCGAGCTTATTGAACGCTCTGGTCGGGGACAAGGCGGCGAAGGTGTCGTCGACGCCGGGGCGCACGCGCGCCATCAACTTTTTCGCGCTTCTGGATGCGCGGCAACGACCGCAACTGGCTTTTGCCGATCTGCCGGGGTACGGTTACGCAAAGATCTCCAAGTCGATTTCGGCCGAGTGGCCGCAGTTCATCGAGCCCTATCTTGAGAGCCGTGAAACGCTGCGGTTGTGCGTGTGCCTGGTCGATTCGAACATTCCGGCGCAGCCGAGCGATCGGCAACTGATCGACTGGCTGCGGGCAGCAGATCGGCCGTTCGCCGTGGTCGCGACAAAGGCCGATCGGCTGAGCGGGAATGAGCGCACGCGGAACCTGCTCGCACTTAAAAAGGGATTGGAGCTCGACGATGTGCTGGCGGTCTCGGCGAAGACCAAGTACGGCATCGGCGACCTGTGGAAGCGGATCGAAGCGGCCGCGGCCGATCAGCCTTGAGGATTGGATTCGCTGGAAGAGTCCGGACCGAAGAAGATCTGATCGGTCGCGCCCTTCCACGTAATTTCGATCTCGCCGCGGACGTTGATGGCGCCGCATGCGGCCTCGGAGCGAACGCGTTCGATAAAGCGCGCAGCAAACTCGCGCGTGCTGCTCACCAGATGGCCGGCATGGCCGATGCGGCCGAGGTAGCGGCTCGCGCGGAGCACCCAGCGGCGCGCGACCAGTTCCTCAGGGGCGAGGCAATCGAGAGCCAGGGTGTCAAGACGCGGCAACCACTGAGCCGGGGCGGAATCGACGCGCCATGCGACGAGTGCGGCAACACCCGCCGGATCCATTTCCGGATCGGCGGCTTTCGCCGACGGTAGTGCGGACGTCTGGTCAGAGCGCGTCACCACTTCGCGAAACAAATCCGGTTGTACGCCGCGCTCGGCCATCTCGCGCTCCACAACTTCAAGCGGCGCGCCTACGCAGACAGCGACCGTTGCGTGTTTGCGGAGTTCGTTTTTGAGGATGCGCAGTGCTTCGTCGAGCGAAGTGACGAGGAAATCGACGATGCCGTCGCGCACGGCCTGGCGCCGCGCGTCGGGATGGCTCGCCGCAGCAAGCGTAGCTGCACCAGCAACGTTGGCGGCGACGACGAGAGAGCGGCCTGTTGCATCGAGCGCGCCGGCCCAGAAGAACTGGCTACCGAGTCCTGGGTCAGGAGCTGTAGTCGCGGCAGCGCCGAGCTGCATCAGGCGCGCATAGAAGGACCAGGTCTGCAGGCTGGAGTTCTGCACGGTCACAAAATCTGGCTCGTCCGCCAAGGCAAGGCTCTCTCGTTTTTCTGGATGCGCGGGCTATTCCGTGACTTGTTCTTTCCAGTTGCGTTTCCGCACGAAGAGGATAAGTTCGCCGGGCTTGGGGTCGATCTTGACCTTGTCGGCATCTTTCGGGCGGACGCAATCGTTGGGAATGGCGAGCCCTCCCGCGAGAATGTCGGCCACCGGATACCATGTTTCCGCATCGACGTTTTTCTGCTTGGCGACATCGCAGCTCACATAGTACTCGAGGGAGTTCATGTAGGTGGTGCGAATGGCGATCACCCTGGCATCGCGGGGCAGGGTCACTTCAATGATGCCGTCTTCTTTCTGGTCGACCCAGTTGCCGCCGGCTTCAGACTGATGATTGAACCGCACGTTCACATTCGACGCGTCGACGGCCTGACCGGTCTTTCCGTCGCGCAGTTTGATGGTGATGATCGTCTTTGCCGTGGCAGCGGCCTGCGCATGCAGAGCGATTGAGCAGCCAAGTGCGCACATCGCCAGAAGAGCTGCGCAGCGCCCCCCCCTCGTGCTGCGGGAGCGATCACCTGCGCGTCTGTGGAGGAGAGCGCTGCTCAAAACCGTTTTCATCGTGCGATCGGACGTGAACATGTTGGGCATCCCTGCTTGCTGGCAGTCTCCCGCGAATGGGCCGCCGCATGCGCACCGCATTCCCAGGGCTTGGAGAGATGCTCCGAAGGTAGCTCCCCTCGGTCGGGCCGTCAAGTAACTGAGGTGATGTGTTCTCGGTCGCGGAAAGGGCTACCAGGAGGAATACGGTTGACCGTCGGTGCCCTCATCCTGCGCGCCGGAATGCACATCGTTGATGCCTGGATCGCTCTGATCGACCGAAGAGAGGGTATCGCTGGTATCGGTGACCCACGTGTCGCGGCTGCGCGTCATGGGGTCTTCAGGAATCGCTCGCAGGTAGCCGTTCTGGATCAGATCGTCGAGCGATTGGGGCGCTTTCTGCTTATCCATCGTGTAGGAATCGATGGCGGCGCGCATGACATGGAGGTCTTCGCGCAGCACGGCTTCGCGGGCCGACTTCATCGCGCCGATAAAACTGGGCACGGCAAGCGTGGCGAGGATGCCGATAATCGCCATCACGATCATCAGCTCCATCAGCGTAAAGCCTGCGGATTGGGGTTCTCTCTTGGGCAATCCGAGTTTCCTTAGCTTTCAGCCCTCAGTGTTTCCTACGAGCCGGCTGACAGCTGAAAACCGGCGGCTCGTCGCTGCTTTTCGTTACCAGTCTGCATACTTAGTGCCGTCGAGGGCGGTGCCCTGCGACTTGGAATACACGTCGAAGACGCTTTGCCCGCCGAAGGAGTCCGACGTTGGATCGTCCTGCATCGAGCGCATGCCCCAGTCGGTCTTGCCAGTCATGGGATCGGCGGGAATGCGGCGAAGAAAGCGCACCTTCTTGCCTTGCACATCGACACCGTTGACCAGGGTGTCGAGATCCGGCGGATAGTTCTGGCTGTCGACCTTGGTCTGAAAAGCCCCGCGGTCGGCCGCATCCTTGTAGTGGTCGATGGCGTCGCGCATCTCCCACAGGTCTCGATGCAGTTCGCGCTCGCGATCGCGCTTGACCTTGAAGCGCGCCACCGGAACCGCCGCCGAAGCCAGAATCCCCAAGATTGCCACCGTGACGATCAGCTCGACCAGCGTAAGGCCTCGCTCGCCGCGTTTTCGCCTTGGCTGTTCGCTTTTCATCCGCCCATTGCCTACTTCACCACAAGATTCGCCTGGCCCAGTTCGGCCGGAACCAGTTGTTGCGCGCTGGTCGTCGCGCCGGTCCGCGTAATGCCGAGCGTGGTGGGGCCGGCGGACTTCGCCTGAAACGTTAAGACGCACACGACTCCGGCGCCGCTCATGCCTGCTGCTCCGGGCGGACGCGCGGTGTTGATCTTGATCAACCCGCCGGTTGGATCGTCGGTATGGATCAAGGTGACGGTCTGCCCGTCGCGACCGAGAAAATCGCCGTCACCGACGTTCACCAGGGCGAGATGGGTGGGGTCATATTTCACCTCGAGCGGCACAGACGCAATGTCGTGCGCACCGGTAATCACGACAGGCACCTGGAACATGCTGCCCGTGGCCACGGTGGATCCCGACGAGGGAACCATGGAGAGGCGCAAGCTGCCGGGCCCGGGCGTACCGGGTGGAGAGGCCGCGTTGGGCGCAGCTTGAGGCAGGCTTTGAGGCCCGTTGCCCAAGGCCGATGAGCGCACCTGGGCTAACGCTTCGGGCGCGGCGGCCTGGGCGCTGCTGGATCCGGGGACCGTGCCGACCGCCGGCTCCGCGGCGGGCGTGGGCACCGCAGGAGCGACGGGGGACATGCTCATGGCGCCCCCATCGTTCGAGATGCGGCGAAGCTCGATGGTCTGTCCGGTGCCGGTGTCGACGGGACGCAGATTGGCGGCGGTCAACTCGGGCGAGCGCACGATGTGGGGCACGAGCAGGAAGACGATCTCATCGTCGCTGATCTGATGGTCCTTGGAACCGAAGAGGTATTTGAGAACCGGAATCGAGCTGAGGCCTGGAAGACCGCTCCAGCTCTGGATCTCCTGCTTATTGATGATGCCGGTGAGGACGCTGGCTTCGCCTTCGCGGAGGCGGATGGTCTGGTCGCTTTTCTTCTGGATGATGATGGGCTCGGTGACGCCCTCGATGGTGACGGGGCTGCCTTCGGAGCTGACCTCGATGGCCAGCTTCATGGTCACATCGCCGTTGTAGTGCACGGTGGGCGTCATGTCGATGACGACGCCGATGTCGATGTACTGGAACTGCGTCTCAGCCAACGGCGTGACGGCCGCGGCGACACCTACGCCCGATTGAAACGAACCGGTGGCGATGGGGATGCGCGAGCCGATCTTGATGGAGGCTTTTTGCCCGTCGGTGGAACGAATGCGCGGACTCTGGAGGGTCTTGGTATTGGAGTCGGTGAGCAGGGCGTTGGCGGTGGCCGAGCCGATGGTGACCGCAAAATCGTTGGAGTTGAGATGGGCAAGGCTAAAAAGCGTCGGGCTGCTGGAGGTGGAGCTGGGCGTGCATGTGGTGCTGCCCGTGGGGCACGTTGTGTTGGTGCTGGCGGTGGGCGATTGCAGCGCGACGCCCGCGCTCTGCGGCCAGGCGATGCCCAGCGTGCGCTCCCAATTTTTGCTCACTTCGAGAACGGCGATATCGACGACAACTTCGGGGCGGGCCTTATCGAGGTCGTTCACCAGCTTTTGCGCCAGCAACAATTCATCGGGCGTTCCCCGCATCACGATGGCGTTCTGGCTGGCCACTCCATAGGCGTGCGCATTGGGCAGGACGTTGCGGATGGCAGTCTGCACATCGGTGAGATCGTTCTGCTGCCAGGCGTTGGTCAGGTAGAAGGTCTGCACGGCTTCTTCGTCGAGCTCGGCGCGTTTGGAGCGCGAGTTGGCGGCAACGAAGATGGTGTTGGTAGTGACGGGCCGCCAGAAGGTGTTGGAAAGCGTGCCGACAATGCGCAGTGCGTCGACAAGCGAGACGTTGTTGAGATCGACCTGGATGC
Source organism: Occallatibacter sp. (assembly GCA_036520995.1). Taxonomy (GTDB): domain Bacteria; phylum Acidobacteriota; class Terriglobia; order Terriglobales; family Acidobacteriaceae; genus Telmatobacter. Next base: position 96,845 of record DATDIQ010000011.1, on the reverse strand, counting down.
GCTTGCCTGTGTAGTCGGGGTCGAAGAGCACATTCACGCCCGCGGCTTTGCCGACGGCCTGATAGACAATTTTCGAGTCTTCGACCATGTGCAGGGTCAGAGGCTCGTTGGAGACCGGCTTGAGCTGCACCGGCGCAGCCATGGTGTCGAGCTCGGTCTGCTCGCTGGCTGCCTCGGGCAGGCCGGAAATGTTCGCGGGCGCTCTCTCTTTGTGTTGCGCGCGGACTTTGGCGATCTCCTGCAGCGGGGCCTCGTCGCTGGGATCGATCTCGGAGGCGCGGAGAAACTCGCTGAGTGCGCCCTGCTCGTCGCCGTTCTGCAGGAGCCGGCGTCCGCTCTTCAAGTGAACGGCGGCGGCGGGAAGCTGGACTCGGTAATAAGCTGCCTTGTAGGTCAGCTCCTTGGGGGTCATGGAATAGGCCTTCTGGTAGGCGCTGAAGGCCCCATCGTAGTCTTCGCGCTGCTCGGCGGCCTGGCCTTGCTTGTAGTAGGACTTTGCCGATTGCGCATGCAGGGAGGCTGCATCCAGGCCGGCGACGGCCAGAGCAGCGAACAACGCAAAACGGACGATGCCTCGGAAGGCGCCCGGTGCGGCTGCGCGGCGATTCATCGAACTCCTCGGCGTCCAATCGGGCTCGCTGGGGTTGGCGAACCGCTTCGGACAGTTGGGGCTGCCCATGACGCAAAATCTAGTGAAAACAATACCCATCCAACGTCGCCTCATTCTAACAAAGCCCTGCGGGAGCACCGGATACGCGGATTTTCGCAATGCGCAGGCGTTGCGGGCGCGTCTGGGGCCGCTGCGGGCGCGATTCCGCGTCGATGCTACGATGAAGATTCGAGAGTGCTTCGCCATGCCGCGCCAGACCAGCCACGAAATTACGCCGCAGGATCGCCCAGGACCGCAAAAGCCCGTGCGTCCGCGCGATCCCGTTGCTTCGGGCGAGCGCGATGCAGTGCAAAACCGGATTGCCAGCCACAATTACTTCCTGCTGGAGAAGTTTGAGGCCGGCGTGGCGCTGCGCGGGACCGAGGTGAAGTCGATCCGCGAGGGAAAGGCCAACCTGAAAGACTCCTACGGGTTGATCAAGGATGGGGAAGCGTTTCTGCTGAATGTGCATATCGGGCCTTATTCGCACGGCAACATCGCCAATCACGACGAAACCCGCACGCGCAAACTGCTGATGCATCGCGAAGAGGTTCGCAAGCTACAGTCAAAGACGCAGATCAAAGGGCATACGCTCATCCCCACGCGGCTTTATTTCCGCAAGGGGCGGGTGAAGTGTGAACTGGCGCTGGCCAAGGGCAAGCAGGACTGGGACAAGCGCGAAACCGAGCGCCGGCGCGAAGCGGACCGCGAAGCGCGTGCGGCCATCAATGCCAACAAGCACCGCACCGGGCAGTAGCGGCGTCAGTCGCGAGGGAACAGGGATCAGGGAACAGGACTGGAGACGCAGGCTGCACCCACCAACCGCCCTCGCCCTGTAATCTGAAAAAGCGATGAAAACCACTTTATCTTTTGCTCACGCTGGCGGAATCTCCACCGAATTGCTTGCTGTTTTTGCCGTCGATACGCAGGCCGCGAAGGGCCCTGACGCCAAGCCGACGCCGATGCTGCTGACCGCCGATGCCGGGGTGATCGCTGCCGCGGCTGCCGTGCTGTCGAGCGGAGAGTTCAAAGCGGGAACCAATGAAACGCTGCTGCTGCACGGGCCCGCGGGGCTGGCGGCCAAGCGACTGCTGATCGTGGGACTGGGCAAGCAGACCAAAGCGACGATCCATAGCGTGCGCAATGCGGCGGGAACCGCTGTCCGCTTCACGAAGCCGCGCGGGATTCGCGAGCTGGCCCTGGTGCTTCCTCAGGATGAATCCAAGAGTCTGCCCCCCGCAGGGGTCGGGCGTGCGGTGGTTGAGGGTGCGCTGGTGGGCGACTTCGATGCTGACACCTATCGCAGCGAGCGCAAGGACGTGAGCGTGCAGTCGCTTACGGTAATCGCACCGGCAGGCGGGGATCAGAAGGCGGTGGAAGCCGCGTTTGCCGAAGGCCTGATCGTGGGCGAGTGCCAGAATTTTACCCGGTCGCTGGTGAATGAGCCGGGCAACAAGCTGACCCCGACGATTCTAGGAGAGCGCGCCGCGGCGATGGCCAAGGAATTGGGGTTGGCCTGCAGCGTGGACTCGACCGAGAAACTTCACGAGCTGAAGATGGGCGCGTTCTGGGGCGTTGCGCAGGGTTCGGCCGAGCCGCCGGCGCTGATTGTGGTTCGCTATGAGCCCGAGGGCGTGAAAGACGGCCCCATGCTTGGACTGGTGGGCAAAGGCATCACCTTCGACACGGGGGGCATCTCGATCAAGCCGGCCGACAACATGGAGAAGATGAAGTACGACATGGCGGGCGGCGCGGCGATGCTGGGCGCCATGCGTGCTATCGCCCAGGTCAAGCCCAAGGTGCGTGTGATCGCCATTGTGTGCGCGGCCGAAAACATGCCCGACGGCAAGGCCTATAAGCCGGGCGATGTGGTGACAGCCATGTCGGGCAAGACCATCGACATTATCAACACCGACGCCGAAGGACGGCTGGTGCTGGCCGATGGGCTAAGCTACGCGAAACGGCTGGGCGCGACGCACCTGATTGACGCGGCCACGCTGACCGGCGCCATTGGAGTGGCGCTGGGCCAGATTAACGCCGGAGTGTTTGCCAACGACGATGCAACTTATGAGAAGTTCAGCGGGGCGCTGGCCGTCTCGGGCGAGAAGTTCTGGCGGATGCCGCTGGGCGAAGAATATGCCGAGCTGATCAAGTCGGAAATCGGCGACATCAAAAATACGGGCGGGCGCTATGGCGGGGCGATCACGGCCGCGGAGTTCCTGCACACATTCGCCGAGGATACGCCCTGGATTCACCTCGACATTGCAGGCATGGCATGGATCGACGAGAACCGGCCCTACATTGCCAAGGGGCCGAGCGGGGTTGCGGTGCGCTCCATCCTGGAGTGGGTGCGAAGCTACGCGGGGTAGGCCGGCAGGGAGCTTCTTGGGTGCGCTCTTTGAGGCGCGACTGAGACGGTGGGCGGAAAAGCCAGATTGAGTCGCCTGTTTTTCGCCATTTCTTTATACGATCCTGATTGATTGTCGGGCGCTCCTCCTGTATGACAAGGCAAAGCGACGAACGCAGGCAATCTCTGCGAACTTTCTCAAGACAGCGGAGGGCAAGCGCCATGATCCTGCAATCTGCAGAACTCTCGCCAAGCCAGAAAGCTGCTATCGAGGAAAAAGTGGGCCGCAAGCTTCAGAACGCGGAGAATATTGTGCTCTGCGGCGGGACCCCAAGGGTCGCCAACTCCGCCAACCGCGAAAACGCGGTGCTGCAGATGCGCTACCAGCTCGCGCAACTCGATCCAAGCCAGCGGCGCGTGTCGATGGAAGACTGCATCGCGGCGCTGCTGGGAGATGCCGGGACTGAACTGACGGCCTGAGTCAGACTCCGACAGGATTTCCCTCGCCGTCTAGGTCAATGTCGAGAGCGCGCGGATGGCTGGGCAGCCCCGGCATGAGCATCATGTTGCCTGCCACGGCGACGACGAAACCCGCGCCAGCTGACAGCGAAGCAGCCGTGATTCGCAATGTCCAGCCGGTGGGCGCTCCCATGCGCTTGGGATCGTCTGTGAGGGAGTACTGCGTTTTGGCGATGCAGACCGGGAGGCGACCGAAGCCCCACTGTGTGAAGCGATCGAGCTTGGCGCGTGCGGCGTCGTCAAAGGCTACGTCGTCGGCGCCATAGACCTGGCGCGCGATTTTCGCGATCTTGCGTTCGAGCGAGTCTTCAGGAGAGTAGAGCGGGCGGATGTTGGGGGCTGGATGCTCTTCGATGGCCGCAACAACCTTTTCAGCCAGTTCGGTCGAGCCCTGGCCGCCTTTGGCGAATGCTTCGGTGATGGCGGACTCGACGCCGAGGCGCGCGGATTCGGTGCGGATGGCCTCAAGGTCGGCAGGCGTATCGGACGGGAAGCGGTTGATGGCGACAACGACCGGCGCTCCGTAGTTTTGCAGCATGCGCACGTGGTGGGCGAGATTGGCGAAGCCTGCTTCGAGGCTTCCCTCCCCTTGCGCGCGCAGGCTTTGCACGGTCGCGACCAAGACGACCGTCGCTGGCGGGATGCCCGAGACCTGCATCACGATATCGAAAAACTTCTCTGCGCCGAGGTCGGCGGCGAAGCCGCATTCGTTGACCACGTAGTCGGCGAGACGAATGCCCATCTGCTGCGAGAGCACAGAGCTTGTGCCATGGGCGATATTGGCGAAGGGCCCGGTGTGGACCAGGGCGGGTGTGCCCTCGGTGGTCTGGACAAGATTCGGCAGAATCGCATGGTGAAGCAAAGCCATCATGGCGCCGGTCGCGCCCAGATCGTTTGCCGTCACGGGCTGGCCGGCGCGCGAAGCGCCAATGACAACAGTTCCGAGACGGCGACGCAAATCTTCTGAGCTTGTGGCGAGCCCGAGAATCGCCATGATCTCGGAGGCCGCGGTGATCACGAAGCCCGTCTCGCGCGCCGCCCCATCGCCCTTGCCGCCAACGCTCACCGCAATGCGGCGCAGGGCACGGTCGTTCATGTCCATCGCGCGCGGCCAGCTAACTCCGGCGGGATCGAGATCCTGCGTGTTACCGAAGAAGAGATGCGAATCGACCATCGCCGCGAGCAGATTGTGGGCCGACGTCACAGCGTGAAAGTCGCCATGGAAATGCAAATTGATCTGCTGGCTCGGTTCGACCTGCGAACGTCCTCCGCCCGCGGCTCCGCCCTTGAGGCCGAAGACCGGACCGAGCGATGGTTCGCGCGAGGTGACGATAGCCTTACGGCCGATTCGCTCGAGGCCCTGCGCCAGACCGATGGAGACCACGGTCTTGCCTTCACCGTGGGTAGTGGGCGTGGTGGCCGTTACCAGGATCACCTTGCCACGCACCGGGAAGGCAGGATTCGCGAGCAGGTTGAGCTTGAGCTTGGCGCCATAGGCTCCCAGCGTTTCGTAATCCGCGGGGAGGAGTGCGAGTTTCCTGGCGATGTCGTGTATGGGTAAGAGAGTCGGCGTCATGGTTCCTGTGTTCGTCATCAGCGTAACCGCTGAGCACTCTACTCCAGCGCCTCCCGACGGCTCTGTGACGCTGACTACATGTTTTGAGATGCGCTACATCGCCTCGGGGCTCTCGATGCCCAGCCAGCCCAGAACGGCGACAAGTTCGCGCAGCACGACAGCAGCGGTGGCGAGCAGGAAGGTTTTGCGCGCCGGATCTTCTTCGGTGAGGATGTGGTGCTTGTGGTAGAAGTTGTTGAATTCCTGCGCGAGCTGGAAGGCGTGCTTGGCCAGATACGCGGGCTCTGAGGTGGCGATGCATTGCTCGAGGATCTCTGTGCGCCGGCCCGCACGCAGCCAGAGCGCCCAGATATCTTCATTGTCGTCGCCGGCCAGATAGGGCGCGGGATCGATCGCAGTGAATTGGGTGAGCACGGATTCCGGCGTGACGGAGCCTTTGCGGAAGATGTTGCGGATGCGCACCACGGCGTACTGGCAGTAGGGGCCGGTTTCTCCTTCGAAACTGAGGGCATCTTTGAAGTCGAAAGCGATGACGGAATTGCGCGTGAACTTGAGCATGAAGTAGCGCAGGGCGCCGATAGCGATTTGCTCTGCGATCTTCTGGCGCTCGTTTTCGTCGCGGCTTGTCTGGCGCGCTTCGACCTCAGCCCGCGTGGCGGCGATCAGCTTGTCGATCAGGTCATCTGCCTTGACGCCGAAACCCTTGCGCCCGCTGACCTCGATGTAGGGCTTCTTTTTGTCCTCTTCCGCAATACTGTAGCCAAGCTCTTCGGCGCAGCGGGGTGTGAGCGCGACCATCTCGTAGCTGAAGTGGGTGTACCGATCGGCCTCGGCGGTGTGACCCATGCCTCGCAGTGCCTGGATGACGTTGGCCTGCGGATCGGCCTGACGCGCATCGATCACGTTGTAGATGACAGGCGCATGGCCGAAACGCGGATGATCGGCCTCGCCCTTCTCTGTCGAGATCCAGCAGGTGTGATCGGGATACTCGTAAAACCGCTGGTAGCCGAAGTCGCGTCCGAGCAGGCCGAACTTCCAGAGGTGGTAGGCAATGTCTTTGCCGACGTAAGTGACGGTGCCGTTGGAACGCACGATGACCTTCGCGTCGTCGTCTATGTCCTTCGTGCCGTCTTGGTCTTGGTTCGGATCTGTGGCTGCGCCGGGGCGCGTCATCACCCAGCAGCCCTTGTTCTTGCCTTCGCTCTCGAAGTACAGCACGCCGGTTTTCTTCAACTGCTCGAAGGCGAGCGCCCAGAAGTCGAGGTGCAGGATCTCGCTCTCGCGGGGCAGAAAATCGTACTCGATGCCCAGTCGCAGCATGGTTTGAAGGTGGCGCTTAAGCACCGCGGTCGAGATCAGTTCGGCCACCTCGGCGGTTTCGTTGCCGCCCTGCTCGATGGCGTGCAGGGTGGCGTAGCGCAGGCTTTTGCGCGCGGCCTTTTCCTCTTCGGCGCCTTGTTCGTACCAGGCGGAGGTGCGTGCGTAGAGGTCCCAGCACAGGTAATCGATGGCATCGGCGAAATGCCCGCTTTGCGCGAAGCGACTCTCGCTGTCGGTAATCAGGGTGCGGACGTCGTCGAGCGATTTGCCCTCAAGATGGAGAAAGCCGACCACGACGTCGGCAACCTGGACGCCGGTGTTGTCGATGTAGTTCTGCACGGTGACCTGGCAGCCCGCAGCGCGCAGAAGGCGGACGAAGGTGTCGCCCAGGATGGCGTTACGCAGGTGGCCGACGTGCGCGGCCTTGTTGGGATTGATGCTGGTGTGCTCGACCACCACTGCTTTGTCCTGCGCGGACGGCGAATGTTCTGCGGCCGCGACAACACTGCGCAGCCCCACAGCGCGATCGAGGCGCGCATTGATGTAGCCGGCGCCGGCAATCTCAAACGACGCGAATCCTTCGATGGAGCCAAGCGCCGCGACGATCTCCTGCGCGATCGCTTTTGGGGATTTGCGCAGCGTGCGTGCCAGCTGGAGCGCGATGGGCGTAGCCAGCTCGCCGAATTTGAACTCGGGCGGCATCTCGAGAGGGATGGCTTCGACCGAGAGATCGTATTTGGTCTTCAGGGCTTCGCGGATGCTTTTTTCGAGCCGGCATTTCAGTTCCAGGTACACGCGGGAGGGCCTCAAAATCCTTGATTTTCAAGGCGATTCTATCATCTGCGGTGGGGCAAAACCGCCGCGGCAAGTCGGCGGGATCAGTGGGCCGATGCCGTAAGATGGAGGAGAAACTTTCCTTCAGGCTTTGGCCGCAGACAGGTTGGAAGCCGAAGCAACGAACCTTCCATGGCCAATCCTACTTCGAGCGCAAGCCGTTTCTATCTCACCACGCCGATCTACTACGTGAACGCGCGGCCGCACCTGGGTCACGCCTACTCGACGATTGTGTGCGACGCCATTGCGCGGCGGAAGCGCGCCCTGGGCATCGAGACGTGGTTCCTGACGGGCACAGACGAGCACGGGCAGAAGATCGAACGCAGTGCAAAGCAGGCGGACCGCACGCCGCAGGAGTTTGCAACGGCGATCGCCGCCGAGTTTCGCGGCTTGTGGGACCGGCTGGGGCTCACCTACGACGACTTTATTCGCACCACGGAACCGCGCCACATCCGGGGCACGCAGAAACTGTTTGCGGTCCTTCGCGATAAAGGATTCATCTACAAAGGCTCGTACACGGGCCAATATTGCGTGTCCGACGAGGCGTGGGTCGATGTGCCACCGGGTGCGCCGTGCCCCGATTGCGGACGCATCACGGAGACGGTGAGCGAAGAAAACTACTTCTTCAAACTGTCGGCGTTTGAACGCAAGCTGCTGGAGTTCTACGAGGCCAACCCGGAGTTCATTCAGCCGGAGTCGACGAGACGTGAGGTCGTGTCGTTTGTGCGCAGCGGACTGAAAGACCTGTCGGTAAGTCGCGCGAGCTTCACATGGGGCATTCCGGTTCCGGATGACGAAAAACAAGTCATCTATGTATGGCTCGATGCGCTGGCCAACTACATTACAGCGATCGGGTATGGATCGGACGACCCGGCGGAGCAGGAGAAGTTCAAGAAGTTCTGGCCTGCGGACATTCACTTGATCGGAAAAGAAATCAGCCGGTTTCATTGCGTGTACTGGCCCGCGTTCCTGATGGCAGCGGGGATTCCCGTGCCGCGTTCGGTGCGCGCCAACGGGTGGTTGCTCTTCGACCAGGGGAAGATGTCGAAGTCGCGTGGGAACATCGTGCGTGCCGAAACCGTTGACACAGTTTTGGGCGCGGATGCCTTGCGCTACTTCTTGCTGCGCGAGATTCCCTTTGGGCAGGACGGCAATTTTTCGTTCGACGCCTTAGTCCAGCGATATAACGGCGACCTGGCCAATGGCTATGGGAACCTGGTGAGCCGCGTGGTCAACATGGTCCACAAGTATTTTGGCGGGGTTGTGCCGCAGGCCGGACCGGAGACAGGCGCAGAGGCAGCGCTCCGCGAGCATGCGACGCGCGTGATTGGCGAGTTTGGACCGGCGTTTGACGCGCTGAATTTTTCTGAGGCACTGAAGAGTCTGTGGCTGCTGATCGCCGAAACGGACGGTTATCTGACAGCGCATGCGCCGTGGAAGAAGCCTGCCGACCGCTCCGAAGCAGAGCATCAACTGCTTCAGGCGCGTGTGCTGGCAACAGCAGGCGAGGCGATCCGCATCATAACGGCGCTGGTGTATCCGATCCTGCCGGACGCTGCAGCGAAGGTCTGGCGGCAGCTTGGGCTGGGGGAGATTGGCGAGGCGGCGAAGCGAGCCTTCCTCACCGATGTGCAGTGGGGCGGATTGAAAGCCGGAACAAAGTTCAGCGAACCTGCGCCGTTGTTTCCGCGCGCGGAAAAGGACGCAATCGAGCGTATGCAAAATCTGGAAGACGAAAACAATCGCACGGCGATTGAAGCGGCGAGCGAGTCATCGGACAAGAGTGAACGGGCCAAGCCCGCGCCGCCCACGGCGTCGCCATCGGTGGCTTCGGTGCAGCCAGCGGAGGACAAGGCTGGACGGGAGAGAGAATCGTTGACGCCCACGACGGCGGCTTCGCACAATCCAGAGACGCCGGTGGAGACGGCCAAGGTGCACCAGGTTCCAGCCGATCTGACAAGCAGCCGGCTGAGTTCGACGCCAGTGCAACCGACGACTTCAGAAGTATCCCCGCAGGCGCCGCCGTTGCAGACGGTTCAATCTGAAACTTCGGGAACCTTGAGCCCACCGCAGGTGGCGGCCCCGGGTGGATCGTCTCCGACCATCGCGATCGACGACTTTGGCAAAGTGGAGTTGCGCGTGGCGCAGGTGCTGGTGGCCGAGCGCATTCCCAAGGCAGATAAGCTGCTGCGGCTCGAGGTGGACCTCGGCTATGAGAAGCGGCAGATTCTGGCGGGCATTGCGGAGCACTATTCGCCCGAAAAGCTGATTGGCCGCAAGATCGTGATCGTGGCCAATCTGGCTCCGCGCAAGATGCGAGGCCTGGAGTCAAACGGCATGTTGCTGGCTGCGTCTCTGCCCGATGGCGCGCCGGTGCTGGCCGGGTTCCTCGAAGAAGTGCCGCTGGGCGCTCGGCTGAAATAACCATTGGATGGAGCAGAGTTAGAAGCAGCGGACGCACGAACGAAAAACTGGAGATGTTTTTGCTGATTGATTCCCACGCGCATCTCGACAGCGAGCGCTACGCCGAAGACCGCTTCGCCATGCTGGCGCGCGCGGCCGAGGCGGGGATAGGTACGGTGCTTTCGATTGGCATCGGCGAAGGCCCGGCTGAGATGCACCAGGCCCGCGACCTTTGCCGCGAATTCAACGGGCAGGCGGGTATGCCGCGGCTCTACGCGAGCGCCGGCATCTATCCGCACAACACGTCGGAAGCGAACGACGCAGCTCTGGCCAAGCTGGACGGCCTGTTGGCCGAGCCCGAAGTGATTGCCTGCGGCGAGATCGGGCTCGACTACTACCACGAAGGTGCTTCGCACGACGTGCAGAAAGCGGGCCTCATTCGCCAACTTGAGATTGCGGCGGCACGCAAGCGGCCGATCCTGATCCACTGCCGCGGGAGCGACGAATCCGTCGACGCGTGGGACAATCTCTTCCCGATTCTCGAGACACATTGGCGGCAGACAGGCCTGGGCGGCATCATGCATTGCTTCGGCGGCGGCTGGCAGGAGGCACGGCGCTCGCTCGATTTGGGCTTCCTGATCTCGTTTGCGGGTAACCTGACCTACCCCAAGGCGCAGCCCCTGCGCGACGTGGCAGCCAAATTGCCCTTGGATCGAGTACTCGTGGAAACGGACGCCCCATGGCTCGCGCCGGCGCCCGATCGCGGCAAGCGGAATGAGCCGGCCTTCGTGGTCCGCACCGCGGAGACTCTGGCTGGGGTTCTGGGTGTTTCGGTGGAGGAGATTGCGGCGGCGACGACCCGGAATTTCCACCAGCTATTCGGCTTGCGGCCTGCCATGGGACACTAGAAGAGCGCCCCCTACCCAGGCGGGGCACGTGGCTCGCGGCCGGATCGAGGGAAACATGGCTCAGGACAATTCATTCGACATCGTCAGCAAAATCGATCTCCAGGAGGTCCGCAACGCCATTGACCAGGCGCTCAAGGAGATCCACCAGCGCTTCGACCTGAAAGATTCGCACTCGGAGATCAACCTCGAAGGCAGCGAAAGCATTCAGCTGGCCTCGGCGAATGAGTACAAGCTGGAGGCTGTGAAGCAGATCCTGGGGCAGAAATTGGTGAAACGCGGGGTTTCGCTGAAGAATCTGACCTATGAAAAGGTGGAGCCTGCTGCCGGGCAGAGCGTGCGGCAGAAAATCAACCTGCAACAGGGCATTCCGGCCGATAAGGCCAAAGAGATTGTACGCATCGTCAAGGACTCAAAAAAGAAGGTGCAGGCCAGCATTCAGGGCGATACTGTGAGGATAGCCGGCAAAGATCGCGACGATCTGCAAGCGATTATCGCTACCCTGCGCGGCAAAGATTTCGGCCTGGAATTGACGTTTACGAACTATCGCACGAACTAAGAAGACTCCCCGGCGGGCCCAGGGGCGCGAGGCGCCCGCAAAGTGGTTCAGCACGGGAGCAGAAAGCGCGAGAACCAACTCGATTGAGCACTCTGGCGATAGCAACGGCACGCGAGGTCTTTGAGCTGCTGCGGGAAGACCTCGTGGCCATCGAGCAGGAACTCGGCCGCGACGCCGCTTCCAGCGTCAGCACCATTACCGAAATTGCTGAGTATCTGCGCGAGGGCGGCGGCAAGCGGATTCGACCGTCGCTGCTTCTACTGTCGGCGCATATGCTCGATTACTTCGGCCCAAGCGCGATTCGGCTTGGCGCCGTGGTGGAGATGGTGCACACCGCAACGCTGGTGCACGACGACATTATCGACGGAGCGCAGACACGCCGCGGGCGGCCCTCGCCGAACACCACGTGGGGCAACGAAAAATGCGTTCTGGCGGGCGACTGGCTCTACATGCAGGCATTTCGGGTGGCGCTGGAAGAGCGGAACCTGCGCGTTTTGGATTTGCTGATCGGGCTCACGCAGCAGATGGTCGAGGGTGAGCTACTGCAGATCCAGCGCCTCGGCAAAGCGGTCTCGGAAGCTGAATACTACGATTTGATCTTTCGCAAGACGGCCTGCCTCTTTTCGACGTCGATGCGGCTGGGCGCGGTGCTGGCCGAGGCAACGGAAGCGCAGGAGAACAACCTGGCCGCCTACGGACGCGCCGTGGGGCTGAGTTTCCAGATTGTGGACGACGTACTCGACCTGACAGGCACGGAAGAGGTTTTGGGCAAGCCGGTGGCCAGCGATCTGCGCGAAGGCAAGGCCACGTTGCCGGTTATCCACTCCATCGACCATGGCACGGCGCGCGACCGGCAGATGATTCAACGCGTATTGGACGATCGTAGTTTCGAACATGTAAGCCGCGAGCGAATCCAGGAAATCCTGGTGCGCAACGGCTCGGTGGAATACGCGAGGGCGACTGCCGACCATTATGCCGAACAGTCGCGCCAGGCACTGGCCTCGATGCCGGACTCGGAGTTCAAGCGGGCGCTGCTCTGGGTTCCCGACTTTGTGGTTGCGCGGGAAAAGTAATCTCTCCACGGGATGACAAACAAACCTCAAGAACTGTGGGCCGACGTCGATCGCTATTTTAGCGAGCGGCTGATCACGCCGGATGCGGCGCTCGACGCCGCGCTCGAGGCGAATCGCCAAGCGGAACTGCCGGCGATCGACGTGACGCCGCTGCAGGGCAAGTTTCTGGAGTTGCTGGTGCGCATCACTGGAGCGCGCCGGATTCTGGAACTGGGCACACTGGGCGGCTACAGCACACTTTGGCTGGCGCGCGCGCTCGCGGCCGGCGGCGTTGTGGTTACGCTGGAACTCGAAGAGAAGCACGCTGCAATTGCTCGAGCGAATCTGGAACGCGGCGGGATGATGGATCGCGTCGACTTGCGCGTCGGCCGGGCGGCCGATCTGCTGCGGGCGATGGTGGCCGAGCATGCCGCGCCGTTCGACCTCATCTTCATCGACGCGGACAAATCCGGTTATCCCGAGTACCTCGACTTGTCGCTGAAGCTCACGCGGCCCGGGACGGTGCTGGTGAGCGACAATGTGGTCCGCGAGGGCAGAGTGGTCGAGCCAGACAATCCCGATCCGCACATTCAGGGGGTACGGCGCTTCACAGATTTAGTGGCCGCCGAACCACGCCTGGCTGCGACAGTGTTGCAGACGGTGGGCAGCAAGGGCTACGACGGCTTTGCGCTGGCCGTAGTCCTTGGCTGATGCTAGAGTTCTTCAGCGCTGCTGAAGGCCCGGCTGCTGGGGCGCCTCCTCGGTGATGTGCACCGAGTGCTCCAGCCTGAAGGTCAACAGGGTTTCCGCGGGCAGCACGATCTGCTTGTTGCCGGTGAAGGCTGTTCCTGCCGTACCCGCACCGCCGCCTGCCAGCGCGCCGATGGCTGCACCCTTGCCGCCGCCCGCGAGTCCGCCGATGAGAGCGCCGAAGGCCGCACCGCCGCCGATGAAGCCTGTAGAACGTTTGCCCTTGCCTTTCTCGACACGCGCAATGGAGCTGGTGGAGACGGGGTAGCCGCCCCAGCGCGTGTGGACGCGATCCAGGCGCACGGAGAGAAGTGCTCCGCCCTTGAAGTGACCGAGCGGCTTGGCATCGACGACTGTGCCCTCGGCGCGCGCGCCACGCGGAATGACGACCTTGCCATGCGCCAGCACGTCGTCGGCGATGGTTGCCGTGAAGGTGTCACCCGGATGCGAAATCGCCGAACCGAGGTCGGCATCGAGGTGCACCGGCAGCTCGGTTCCGCCGGGCAGATCGACGACCGCCGGCGGGGGCGGAGGCGCAGGCGCCGCAGCCTGTTGGCCAGGAGCGACCACTCCCCCAGACGCTGCAGCCGGCTGCCCACTGGACGCCGCGGGCTGGCCGCTTGTCGAGGCCGGCTGCGATGAGGTGGCTGCCGGCTGGTTGTTATTCGATTTGCATCCGCCGAGGCTGAGAACTACGGACAGGGTGACAGCGGCAATGAGAGCAGTGGAACGAAATGGCATACGGTTTACTCCTTGCGAACGTTTCTCCGCGCACGGGACCGGCAACGAGGTAGGCAGTGATTCAGGAGAGGTTGAGCGGAGCAGGAAACTGCGGTGCGCTCCTGCCTCGTGATTCGATCACATCACCGGAGGCTCGGATCGTCCTCCACGGTGTCGTTCCCCCAGGGATCATGAAACCTCGACGGTGCTGAACGCGCGGGGGCGTCTTCTCATTTTAGATGCCGGGCAAACTCCGTGGCGCGTGCCTGTCGCCGGCGAAAGGGTGCGATTCGTAACCTTGCATTTCGTTGAGGCACGTCGTAGGGAGATGGGCCATTCGCGGCGCCGCCGCACGCCGGGCTTAGATGGTTGCGAGGGCGTAAAATGCTGAGCAATGAATGCGCGCATCGAGAAGATTCGCCAGCTTCTGAGCGAGCTCGAAAGCCAGGCCGATGGCCCGCTTGCGAGCGATTGGGGCTTCTCTGCTCTCGAGCTGCCCGAGATCGTGCAAGAAATTGTTGACGACCTGCAGCCGTTGCTGACACCTTACGATGCGGCGTTCTACTGGTTTCTTTTCCGGCATTCGATTGCCAAGGACGGCAATCCCCTGTTGCGCGTGAGCACGCGCGGGCTGCAACGGGCCGTGGTGCGCTCGTCGTATTCGCAGGCCGAAGAGAACGCCGTCTCACTGGGCAAGGTGCAGGAGACATTGCGAGCGCTGGAGCAGGTGGGCGCGATCCGCAAAGAGGGCGAGACGAACCGGCACGGCACGCAATACCGCGTGCTGATTCCCGACGAGATCGAAGCGTGCCGCAAATTCCGCGTCGAGCGCACGGCGGTCGAAACGGAATTGATGTTTCCAGCTTCGGATGCGGAAAAAGCCAAAGACAAGGCGCATGCCACGCGCAGGCGTGTCTTTGAGCGCGACGGCTACATGTGCCGCCGTTGTGGCAAGCAGCTGACGCGTTTCACGGCGACACTGGAACGCGTGAAAGCAGACGGCGGGGACGGCGAGGAAAATCTACGGACGACGTGCGTGGAGTGCAACGGTCGCAAGGACTCCGGTACGATCGAGGCGTTGGCGGCGAATCTGTGATTGACCTGGAATTGAGAAGCGTGGCGCGGCCGTCGTTCCGCTACTCTTCCATCAGAGCGCGCAGCGCATCGGCATAGTGAGAGGGGAGCGGCTTCTTGTTGAGCTGGTCGTCGCAAACCACGTGCACCGTTTCGCCTTCGGCAAGGAGCTTCTGCTCTTCCCCTTCTCGGGAAGGTTTGCGCAAGATGCGGTAGGAAAACTTGAGCACCGAGTTGCGTAGGAGCGAGGGCCGGGTCTCGATCAGGATTTCGTCGTCATAGCGTGCGGGAGCTTTGTAGCGGCAGGTAGCTTCAACGACGGGCAGAATGCACTCGTGTTCTTTCTCGAGCTGGCTGTAGGCGAGGCCGAGCGAGCGAAGCAGTTCCACGCGGCCGAGTTCAAACCAGACGAGGTAGTTGGCGTAGTAGACGATGCCCATCTGGTCGGTTTCGGCATAGCGCACGCGCACCTGATGGGTGATGGAGGTCATTCCCTGTTCTCTCTGGAGGCGATGCGCGGCGCGCTCACGGTTTCATTTTGCTGAAGACGGAAAGCTTGGCCACGTCGTTGAAGCTGACATAGACGAAGAACATGACCAGGACGACAAACGCAGCCTGGTAGATGCGTTCTTTGACCACCATGTTGATGTCGTGGCGCATCACGCTCTCGATCAAGAGCAGCAAGATGAGCCCGCCGTCGAGGATGGGGAACGGGAGCAGGTTGAGGATGCCGAGGTTGAGGCTGATGCCGGCGGCGAGGCCGAATTTCGGGGCCCAGTACTTGGTTTCGGCTGCCTGGCCTGCGGCATGCGCAATGCCCACGGGGCCGGCGAGCTGCTTCACGGAAGCCTGGCGGGTGATGAGCTTGCGCAGCACATCGACGATTAGGAGCGAGTTTTCGGCGCAGAAGTCGCGCGCTTCACCTGTAGCGTCGGCGAGCGCCAAAGGGCGCTGGTGCATCGGGGGATCGTTGGGCGGAACGGCCATAAAGCCGAGGCGCCACTGCGCATCCTGCATGGACGGGTGCACCACGATCGGGGGAATGATTTTTCCGTTGCGGTTGACGGTAAGGGTGACGGGCTTGCCCGCGCCCTCCTGCAGATAGTCGAGGAGCGGGTCTACGGTGTGGAAGGCGTGGCCGTCGACCGCCTCAATGGAATCGCCGGCCTTGAGTCCGGCTTGCTCGGCAGGCGCTGCAGGAACAGTCTGGTCGACGCCGACAGGGCCCTGCACATACTGGAGGAACATGCCGGTCGCGTCGAGCTCAAAGCCGTTTTTCGATGTCTTGTCGGGCACGTGGAGCACGGTCTGCACGGTCTGGCCGTTGCGGTCAACGACCACCGGGATCGACTGTCCCGAGCTGTTGCGGGTGAGATCGAGCAACGTCTCAAAGTCCGGATGCGCAACCTTGCCGAACTGACGAAATGTGTCGCCGGGCTGGAGGCCTGCGTCGGCCGCGGCCGATCCGGGTGTGACCCATTCGAGGGTCGCATTCTTGATGTTCGGGACTTCGTTGATCCAGCCGAAGTAGAGAACCATGAGCACGAAGGCCAGGACGAAGTTCGCCGCGGGACCCGCGACGCCGATAAGCATGCGCTGCCAGCGCGGATGCGCGGTAAAGGAGCCGGGGTCGTTCGCGAAACCTTCAGCCAGTGCGCCTGCGCCACCTGCCGAACTGCTGCCGGAACCGCTGATCTGGTCTGGCGTTTCGCCGGTCATTTTGACGTAGCCGCCAAGGGGCAATAGGCACACCTTGTAGTCGGTGTCTCCATGCTTGATCCCGAAAAGGCGCGGCCCGAAGCCCACGGAGAATGACTCGACGCGGACGCCGCAGAGCTTGGCGACTGCGAAATGGCCAAACTCGTGGACCACCACCATGATCCCGATCAAAACGATAAAGGCGACGGCGGAGACTAAAAAATCATGCATACTTTGGAGTCAAATCCTTAAGCCCGCATTCCTTTCGATAGGGCCGCCTCGTGCGGCGCCGCGGTAAACGCATGAGCCATTTGACGCGCTTCCCGGTCCGCGGCGAGCACCCCCGCAATGGTTGTTGGATGCGCTTCGGAGGTGGATGCAAGGACTCTTTCAATTGTACGCGGGATGCCGGTAAACGGGATACGCCGATCAAGGAAGGCCTCGACGGCAATCTCGTCCGCCGCATTCAGGGCGATGCAGTGGACTCCCCCCTTCTCTGCCGCTTCATAGGCCAGGCGCAGGCAGGGAAAGCGTGCAAAGTCGGGCGACTCAAAATCGAGATGACTGAGCGCGGCTACATCGAAGGTCAGTGTGGACGCTGGCCGCTCAGGATAGGCGAGCGCATACAAGATCGGGAGCCGCATGTCGGTGACGGAGATTTGCGCAAGGATGGAGCCGTCAACATATTCGACCAGCGAATGCACGGTGGACTGCGGGTGCACGGTCACACGGACCTTGGAGGACGGGACGTCGAAGAGGCGGCAGGCTTCGATGATCTCGAGGCCCTTGTTGAGCATGGTGGCCGAATCGATGGTGATACGGCGTCCCATGACCCAGGTGGGATGCTTGAGGGCCTGTTCGGGCGTGACGGTCTCGAAATCTTGGAGTGGAAGGCGGCGGAAAGGGCCACCCGACGCTGTGAGCCAGATGGTTTTGACTTCGGCATGGGCGCCGACTCGCATGCATTGATGCACCGCGTTATGTTCGCTGTCGATGGGCAAGATGGGGACTTTGCTCTCGCGTGCGACGGCGGTGAGGATCTCGCCGGCGGCAACCATGCATTCCTTGTTGGCGAGGCCGACGGGCTTTCCGGCGAGGATGGCCGCGTGGGTGGCTTCGAGTCCCGCGACGCCGACGATCGCGGAGACCACAAAATCGGCGTGCTTGTATGTGGCGCAGGCAACAGTGCCTTCGGTGCCGTGCACGATCTCGATGCCCGACATGCCTGCCTCGCGCAGACGCTTCGTGAGTGCGTCGGCCAGCGGTTCGGTGGCGAGAGAGATGATTTCCGGTCGCCAGCGAACAGCCTGTGCGAAGGCTTCGTCGACGTTGCGCCCGGCGGCAAGTGAAGCGACAGCGTAGCGCTCGGGAAACTGCTCCACGATGGAGAGGGTGCTTTGCCCGATGGATCCGGTCGAGCCGAGAATGGCAAGTCGTTTCAAAGTCGAATGTGAGCCTCTGCTCCCTAATTATCGCCTGAACGGTTGTGCCGGATGGGTTGGTGCGGTCAGCGCGATTCTAGTGCATGATTTGCGCGTACCACAGAACCGGCGCGGCCAGGAGGAGTGCGTCAATCCGATCGAGGACACCGCCGTGCCCGGGCAGGAGGCTACCGGAATCTTTCATGCCGGCGGAGCGCTTGAGCGCCGACTCGGCGAGATCGCCAACCTGTGCGGCTACATTGACTATCACGGCCATGATGAGCCAGTACCACCATTCTTCTTCGGCAAAGGAAAGCTTGACGAAGTTCCACTGGGCAAGCTCGGAGGCAAGCCAGAACAAGGCTCCGGTGACAGCGAGGCTGCCGATGACGGAACCGATGGCTCCCGCCCAGGTCTTGTTGGGGCTGATGGCGGGGGCAAGTTTGCGATGGCCCCACATGCGGCCGACGTAGAGCGCGGTAATGTCGCCCGCCCACACGTTGAGCAGAAGGAACACTACGAGGGTTGGTCCGTTGGACTGTTCGCGCAGCGTGGGGATGGCGAGCAGCGTGAGCCCGGTATAGGCGAGGGCGAAGATCGATGCCGTTGAGTCCATAAGGACACGCTCGACCGGTGAGCGGAAGGCGCAATAGACCAGCAGGATGAGACAGAGGCCGGAGAAGAGCACGAGCGTCTGATCGGGCGCCTCGTAGTTCACCGCGAACAACACAGCAAGCGAGGCGGCCACGGCGATGCGTGGTGGCTTGGCGCCGCATTTCTCCGCGAGCCCGAGGAACTCCCAGCCGGCGAGGACCGCGATCATGGCGGTGGCGAGGGCGATGAGCCATTTCGGCCCGAGAAAGACCAGGGCCAGCGCCAGGGGCGCCAGAACCAAAGCAGTTAGGATTCGACGCATGCAGGGATGAGGATACACCGCGGCAAAGGCGAGAACGGACTCCAGAGGCACGTGGGAAGCGCCAAAGCCATCTTGACACCGCGTGGCGAGAGGCGCGGGAGCCGTCAACGCGCCGGCCACTCCCACTTGGGGGTGTTGAATTTGGTTTGGCCGGCAAGCGTGGTTTCGCCGAAGGACTTTTCGAGGTGGAGACGATTGCAGCCGTCGTTCTGCGCGAGCGCCTGGATGAGCGGCTGGGCGTGCGAGACCACGACAATCTGCGTGCGCGACGCAGCAAAGATGATCAGGCGGGCGAGCGCCGGGAGCAGGTCGGGATGCAGGCTTGTCTCTGGCTCGTTGAGGACCATCAACTCCGGCGGCCGCGGCGTGAGCAGAGCGGCGGTCCACAGAAGAAAGCGCAGGGTGCCGTCGGAAAGCTCGGCGACAGAAAGCTGGCGAAGCAGGCCGTGTTGCGCAAGCTCTACCTCAAAACGCCCGCCGTGCTCAGAGACGGCGAGTCGGCTTCCGGGGAATGCGTCGTCGACGGTCCGATCGAGGGCCGCTCGATCGCCGAAGAGGCGAATCGTCTCGAGTGCCGCTGCAAGGTCGGTACCTTCGTCGCTCAGAACGGGCGTGAATGTGCCGACTTGCGGAATGCGCACCGGGGCGTCCTGGTCAGTGCGGAAACCCTCGTAGAAGCGCCAGCCGCGAACGGATTCGCGCACCACCAGCATCTCCGGAGCGCGCTGCGGGTCGGCGATGCTGGCCAGCATGCTGTCGGTAGAGCTGAGTTCCCGGGTCAAGATCAGGGGCTCTTCGTGCTTCGAGGTCTTGGCTGGAGCAAGCTGCACAAGACGGTTGGCGCGGTCCACAAGGACGGCGGCGCGGCGATAGACGCCCCCGTGCCAGATGCACTCGCGCTTGATGGCCGGATCGAGCGGGAACGCCGTTTGCGCCGGCGGCGGATAGCCGAGGTCGATGCAATAGCTGAAAGGATCGGCGGCAAAGCCAAGCTTGAGGCTCACGACTTTCTGCCGCGGCGTTCCCTGCACTGGATGCTCGCCGAGCCGGACACTGCGAGCGATGGTCTCGGGCCCGGCCCAGAGGGTCGAGGGCAAGCCACCTTCCCGCGCCAGCGATGCGACCACGGTGTTGAGCGCAGCATCGGCCAGCAGCCGCAGCGCACGATAAAGACTCGATTTGCCGGTTCCGTTGGCGCCCGTGACCAGGTTCAGCCGGCCCATAGGCAACACGAGATTGCGAATGGAGCGGTAGCCGGAGATCGCGAGCGTCTCAATCATGCACGAAGGATATCGTGTGGGCTCTGCGAGTTGGCTACAGCATATCTGGGTTTTTCTATATACTGTCTGTTTGTCTGTCTTGACAATCAAGATTCTCAGAGATTAGATTCTCACATGGATGATTCGGAGGGCCGACATGCCTGGTTCAAGTGAGAGGGTCCGAGCGCTCGCAGCTCAGAAATATGTGTTGCCGGCTTTACGCGGGGGGAAGCGCCAATTCACGGTCGCTGTACGCGATGTGCTCCGAGACTTGGTTGCCGAGGGATTTCCCGCCGGGAACATCCCGCAAGTGTGCAGTGCTCTCCGCAAGAGGGAATTCCTGCGCGAGAACGGAATTGAGATTGAAGGAATCGATGGTCCCCCATCGAAGATGAGCACAACCGTCGTGTATCGGTATCGGGCGGCAGGATCCGGATCGGAACGAGCTGCAGACATTGCCGAGTCAACAGGCGAAGGGAAAGACCCTGCTGTCGAAACGTCGGAGGCGCGGGCGCGAAGGCTCGGCGGAAAGCTGCGCGGACTGCTGAAAGAGGAACTGGCGCAATACGGGGGAGGCGAAGCGTTCTTGCGCTGGGTGCGGGGCTATGACGAGGAAGATGTGCGATGAGCCGGATCTTCTGGGATAGCATGATCGCCATCTATTTGCTCGAAGATCACCCCGTTTTTGCGCCACGCGCGCAAGAGCTTCTTGAGCGTTCTTTCCGCCGCAACGACCTGCTCTTCACCAGCTACTTCGCGCTCGGAGAGATTCTGGTGGGTGCGGAAAAAGCAAGCACCCCAGCAAAGACGCATGTGGTTCAGGAAGTGCTGAAGGAGATTGGCTTTTCCTATCTGCCGTTCGACGCTGGAGCTGTCGCTCCCTTCGCCACTCTGCGATCCAGGCAAAGGCTCAAAGTCGCCGACAGCATTCATCTGGCCTGCGCCGCATCGGCGGGAATCGACCTGTTTCTGACGGGAGACAAGCAGCTCATCAAGCTCGACGTGCCGGGCATTCATTTCATTGCCGATTTCAACACGATCTTGTGAATCTTGAAAGCCTCAGCCCGCGGCGATTTTCATGCGTTCGGGGTCTTCTTCGACCTCACCGCAGCTTTCGCCGATGCCGCCGAAGCGCCGCTCGCGCCGCTGGAAGGCAGCGATGGCTTCTAGCAGATGGATACCGCGAAAGTCGGGCCAGAGGCGGTCGGTGACGAAGATTTCGGTATAGGCGATCTGCCATAGCAGGTAGTTCGACACGCGCATCTCGCCGGAAGTGCGGATCAGCAGATCGGGATCGGGCATGTGGGCGGTGTAGAGATGGCGATGAATATCTTCTTCGCTGATGCGGTCGGGGGCGAGGTGCTTCGAGCGCATCTCGAGGGCCAGAGCGCGGAAGGCGTCGACCATCTCGGAACGCGCGCCGTAGTTGAGCGCGAGGGTGAGCGTGGTGCCGGTGTTGCGGGCGGTAGCATCTTCGGCCCAGCTCATCCGGTCCTGAACTTCGGAAGGCAACTCGTGGGTGCGCCCGATGTAACGGATGCGCACGTTGTTGTCCATCATGCGCTGCACATTGGACTCGAGATAGCTCTTGAGGAGGCGCATGAGGAAGTTGACTTCGGCCTTGGGGCGGCGCAGGTTGTTCTCGAGTGAGAAGGCATAGAGCGTGAGCCAGGGCAAGCCGATGCGTGAGGCAGTCTCGGTGACGAGCTGGACGCTCTTTGCACCCTGCTGGTGGCCGAGGAAGCGCTTGAGTGAGCGGTGGCCGGCCCAGCGGCCGTTGCCGTCCATGATGATGGCGACGTGGTCGGGAAGGCGCTCGGGCTTGAGGGTTGCATAGATCGCTCGCTCGTCCGTAGAGAGCTCATCGATACGCAGCGTGCCAGAGAGTTGCAACGAAATCGCCTCTTTATGCTCCTGCGGCTTCTGGGCCGGCGCTCAAGAGCATCGACGAAGAAGAGCGGCGTTTGACAACGCCAATCCCGTAGAGAAAGCCGCTTGCGGTTCTCTTCTATCTTCCTAAGCTTCTCGATCCATTTTCAGTGACGTTTCCGTCACAAACGCTCAGCACGGACCGCGGTTGAAGTGCAGCGAGAACCGTTTTCTTGCCTTGGGAAGTGTGCATTCCCTTTCGCCCAGACAAATGGTCGGCACCATCGAACCTAGCACATGCGCAGACGTGCCGCAAACGCCGAGGCCAGGTTCTACCACTTTCGCGGCAGACACACAGGCAACCAGCCGCCTGCGCGGCGACGGGAGGGTGTCGGCATGAACTAGGCTGTGCGGCGCCGGCCCGTAGCCATGTCGCGCAGCGAGCCGGAGATCAGTGTGCGATGCAACGGATCGAGGTGCGGCAACAGCGCGGCAATCTCGGCCAGGAAAGGGTCGGCAAAGATTGCAGCCACTTCTTCTTCGCGGCGGCTACGCGAGTCGCGCACCAGCTGGCTGACCTCGACTTCGAGAGCATTTGCCAATCGCTCGAGCGAACCGAGGGTTGGGATTGCCTTGCCATTCTCGATCTTCGAGATGTAGGTGCGAGGCACCTGCATGCGACCGGCGAGCTGACGCTGGCTCAAGTGACGCGCCCGGCGAATCTCGCGCACCTGTCCCGCTACCTGCAGACCGGCCTCGGTGGTGGATACGGCCGACTGGGCAGTGACGAGTTGGGGGGTCAGGGGTGCTGGCTCCTCGATGTCAAGGGGCCGCCGGCACTTTCTGCAGAGAGAGTTGCTGGTTCTGTACTGCACCAGGCTGCAGTTGTCGCAGCGCAGAACTTCTCTCGTTTCCACACTCACAAGGGTGGTGGCCATCGTTTGGTTGCGGAGTGCCAGAGCATGGTCTCCGCGGTGCGTTTTTGCACCGTGATTGGTGATACTTTGGGGGGAATGAACCATAATTGTCAAGTACAAATTTAGGGGCAATCCGACGATTTCCCTATCATATCCTGCGAAACTCGGAGACTCGCGAACCAAAAGCAGCAACAGGGAGGAAAATTTGTCAGAATCCACTGCGAACGACATGCGTCACTTTGGGCGCGACGAGGCATGGCAACTGCTGACGGAATGGACCCAGAGTGACAGCCTGCGCAAGCACGCGCGCGCGGTGGAGATCTGCGTTTCTGCATGTGGAGAGGCGGAGGCCGATCGGCTGGGCCTTACCGGTGAGGAGCACAAGAAGTTTTTGGAGCTGTATGCGACGACGGCGCTGCTGCACGACTTCGACTACGAGCGCCACCCGACCAAGGAAGAGCATCCGTTTGTGGGCGTGCGCGAGTTGGAGAAGCAAGGCTGGCCGCAAGAGATGCGCACGGCGATTCTGGGACACGCGCAATACTCGGGGGTGCCGCGCGTGACGCATCTCGACAAGGCGCTTTTTGCGTGCGATGAGCTGGCGGGGTTCCTGACCGCATGCGCGCTGGTGAAGCCCACCAAGGCGATCGCCGATGTGGAAGTGGCAAGCGTGCGGAAAAAGATGAAGGACAAGGCCTTCGCGCGTGGCGTGAATCGGGAGGACGTGGTTACGGGCGCCGCGGAGCTGGGTGTGGATCTCGACGCGCACATTGGGTTTTGTTTGGCGGCGATGAAAAAACGCGCGGGGGAGATTGGACTGTGAAGCAGATGGTGTCCTGTCGGTAAAGCTCCGCGCCAACAAGAATTCGGGGTAGCTCCATTACCCGGTGACCGCACTCGGGACAACGTCAATGCATTCGCGCCCAAATCATCAGACCGTACACCGTCAAAACAAGAACCACCGTTGACGTTCCAACTACGGCCTGTCGAACCCTCAGCCGCAAGAGGTCGCGATAGTAAAACTCGTCGGGCTTCGCAGGGTTGAATCGAATCTCGACTGTGTCCCCGGCGACCAGCTGGAAAAGCTTCGAGCTCTCCGGGGCATTGAAGTCCGCATACTGCTTCTCGCCTGTCGGATCTGTCCACTCGATGACGTCGCCGGCTTCAGTCGTATAGTAAGGGCCGTATCGACCGCTATGTTCAATGCGCTCGGCTCCGGAACGGCAAACCACAGCATTGGTCCGCACCCACTTGTGGTAGCCCCGCAGTCTCTCCCAAAGCTCAATCAGCATGTTGGCTCCCAGTGTGCCATGGGCCTCGTACCATGCGAGTCCCCCTGTATTTCGCGCCCCGTGCCGGCCGTCACGTGCCTGTGGAATTCGTTTTGCGCTACGATAGGCTTCGCTGCTGACGCTGCGGGCACTGCCGCCCGTTCACGAAGAGGCTCCCATGACGCGCTTCAAGACCATTCTTGCTGAGACTGACCATGGCGTACGAACGCTGACGCTGAATCGGCCCGAAAAACGCAACGCTCTGAGCCCCGAGGTGATCGAGGAACTGACGATCGCCTTGCAGGAAGCAGCCGAGTGCAGCTGTGGCGTTCTGATCCTGACCGGGAGCGGCTCGGCCTTCTGTTCGGGTCTCGACCTGGATCACCTGGCGACAATCTCGGCGCGCACTCCGGAAGAGAACCGTCGCGACTCGGAGAATGTTGCCCGGGTGCTGCGCGCGCTCTATGACTTTCCCAAGCCCGTCATCGCCGCCGTGAACGGACCAGCAATTGCCGGCGGCATGGGGCTGGCAACGATTGCCGACTTCACACTTGCTGTGCCCGAGGCGAAGTTCGGCTATACCGAGGTGCGCATCGGCTTTGTGCCGGCCATCGTGGCATCGTTTCTGCTGCGGCAGGTGGGGGAGAAGCACACGCGCGACCTGCTGCTGACGGGGCGCCTGATCAAGGCACAGGAGGCTCTCACGCTGGGCCTGGTGACGCAGATTGTGACCGCGGACCAGCTGCTATGCACGGCGAAGGCGCTAGCGCAGTCGCTGCTGCAAAACAGCCCGCAGGCGATGCAATCGGTGAAGCAGCTGCTGGCCAAGCATGCGCAGAGGCGCCTCGATGAGGAACTGGCCGACGCGATTGATGCCAACGCGCAGCAGCGCTCGACCGAGGACTTCAAGGAAGGCGTGCAGGCCTTTCTGCAGCACCGCCGGCCCGACTGGCCGAGCCTGAAAGAGAAGGTCTAACCCAAACCTTTTTTCAAGGGCGGCGCGGCCCCGTCCAGCGACGGCTTGCGATGAATCGATCTTCGCTGGGCGTGCCTTTGTAATCGTAGACCCAACAATCGAGCACTCGACCTGCGGTCAACGTAACCAGCTGAGCGATGCGGACGAAGTCATCTCCCTCGTAGGCGTCGAGCGCGCGCAGGACGCCGGGGTCTTCGGGCAGCTCAAACACCGTTCCGTAGAAGATCCAAGCCGAGGCTGGGTCAATCACTGCCGCCGGGTATGCACCCAGGTCATAGAGCTTTCCGAACATGTATCCCTCGCCGAGCGGACGCAGTCGCGCAGCGGCCGAAGCAATTGCCGGCGGCACCAGTCCCGGCTGGAGAGTTCCGTAGGCAAACAGGTGCAGGATCGGCCGTGTCGCCGGCTCGGGACGGACCCGGATCACTTGAGTCATCGGTCCGGGTTAGAGAGGGTTCTTGGCGCGCAGCTCAGCCACAATCTCCGCGGCAGCCTGGCGTGCCTGGTCGGCCTGGTCCGGCGGGAAGCTGATCGCTCCCACGCGCGCGTGACCTCCGCCTCCGTAGCGCTCGCAGATGGCGGCAAGATTAACCATCTTCGACGGATCGGCCTTGGTCCACGGATTGGAGCCGACGGCGACCTTGGTGCGGAAGCTCGACTTAGACAGGCCGATGGAGTAAGTGGCCCGCGGGTGCAGGTAGTAAGGGATGAACTTGTTGAAGCCTTCGAGCGGATGGTCGGTGATGTCGAAGAAGATGGTGCCGTCTTTCGCTTCGCTACGCTCGCGGATAAGCTCGATGGCTTGCTGATGACGCTCGAGCAGCGGCGGCAGCAGATCGGCGACGAAGGGCTGTGCGAGCACGTCGGCGAGCGGCATCTCGGTAAGCAGCGGGATGAGGCGCGGGATGAACGCCGGGTCCTGGGTCGACTCGATGATGAGAGTCAGCTTCATGGCCGGAGCAGCCATCTCCACCGCGGCGTCGGGGCTCTCATATTGCGCGCCGTCGACGATGTTGGCCCAGTGAATCATGTCGGCCATTGGTGCGGTATTGAAGCCGAACTTGGTAGCGCCGATGTGGGCCAGGAACTTGGTGCACGACGTGTAGGTGGAATCGAAGAACTTGCGCGCTGCGCAGTGGGGATCACGCAGGCAGGCCTGATAGTGCTCGTGGTCGGCGGGGGTGAGAAACGCTGACAGGTGGTGATCGAACCACCAGGTAATTCTGGGCGATGCCGAGTATTTGAAATCGACGATCGCGTTCTCGTCGCCGGTAAATTCGCTCTCATCGAAGAGCGCGCCGGCGCGATGCACCAGCCCGTGATACGAGTAGGCGGCGCCCTTCGCGATGCATTCGCGATGAAAGCGAGTAAAGAGCGAAGCTGAGCATGCTCCGTCAAAACACTTGTCGTGGTAGAACACGCGCACTTGCAAAATGCATCGCTCCGTAGTGCAAAATCCGGAGAAACCGGAAGTTTAAGCATCAAGGGCCGGGCCCAAAGTGTCAAGGCGCGGAGGCACGGGCACAGGAGAGGAGGGTCCTGCGGAAGACGGAGCCCTTTTCTCACCTTCGACGACTTTCAGTAGAATTCTCCCAGGAGAATCCGGTCCAGGTCGAGGAGCCTGCATGGAGCCCACGATACAGCCCCGTCGACCGCATGAGTCGCGCCCTGTGGCGCAGGAAGAAGCGCCGGTTCCGTTCCACCCCGATCCTGCACCGGCTTTGGAGGAGGGTCCGCACGACGTGCCGTGGGCTCTGTTGGGGCCGCATGGACTGCGTGCGGGCTGGTCGACGTTGCTGTTTGTGAGTCTCTACTATCTGTTCACGCCAGTCTTTGACACCATCGCAGTCACCCTCGATCCGTCGCTGGCCGATGCCGTCTTCTCGCCATCCCGGGTGGTGGTCACCGAGTTCATCCCCTTCCTGATCCTGGTCATCCTGGTTGTCTTCATGGCGCGCGTGGAGCATCGACAGATTGCGGAGTACAACCTGGCCGATGCGCGACGCGCACGGCATTTCTGGGGCGGCGTGGCGGCCGGATTTGCTGCACTCTCGCTGCTTGTCGCGGCGCTCGGGCTCGGCGGGTGGATGCACGTTGGCCGCACTTCGTTGAGCGGTGTGCAGGCGCTGAAGTTCGGCGGCGTATGGGCGGTCGCATTTTTGCTGGTCGGCTTGTTTGAGGAAGGCAGCTTTCGCTGCTATCTGCAGTTCACCCTGACGCGAGGCATTAATTTCTGGTGGGCGCTGGCCGCGGTCGCAACGCTGTGCGCGCTGGTGCAACTGAATAGCGACCCCAAAGGCAGCCAAGGTGTGTATCTGATTGCAGGACTCGGCATGGTTCCCTGCTGGCTGCTGCATCGGGCGCGCCGGGCGGGTTCGAGTTTCTGGCAGGCTGCTTGGGCCACGTCGACGGCCTTCGGCTACTACCACACCGGCAACAACGGCGAAAACTGGATCGGCATCTTTGCCGCGTCGCTGATCGGTTTCGCCTTCTGCGTCAGCGTGCGGGTCACGGGGTCAGCGTGGTGGGCTATCGGTTGCCACTGCGCTTGGGATTGGGCGGAGACATTTTTTTACGGCACGCCCGACAGCGGATTCCCTGCGCGGCGCCACCTGTTCACATCTATCGCGGGCGGCAACGCCTTGTGGAGCGGGGGCACCGACGGGCCGGAAGGCAGCCTGCTGGTAGTTCCGACGATTGCACTGTTGTTGGTGGTGCTGTTGGTGGTCTACGGGCGTCGCCGCAGGACGACGGCAACTCTCGCCTGAGCGCCGGCCCGTTGCTCTTGAATGGGCTCGATGCGCACAATGCGGACGGCCTTGACGAGGGAACAAGAGCGCAGCGGTATCCTGTTCGTGACCCGATGCCCGACACTGAAGGCGAAACTCAGCCTGTTCTCTCGCCCGCGGCAACCCGGCCTGTGCGCCGCAGACGCAGCGGGATGCGCGCTCTTGCGTATTGTGCGGGCGGGATCGTCTTGCTGCTCCTGATTGCGGCCATCGGGGGAGTGCTGTGGCTGCGCTCGGTGACAAAAGCTGCCCTGCCGCAGCTGGATGGAGACCTGCATCTTGCGGGCCTGTCGGCTCCGGTGACGGTGCGGCGCGATGCGCATGGCGTGCCGCACATCGATGCAGCGAACGAGCAGGGTCTGTTTTTCGCGCAGGGCTACGTGACAGCGCAGGACCGGCTCTGGCAGATGGACGTTCTGCGGCGCAGCGCGAACGGCGAACTGGCCGAGGTGCTGGGCCGCGGGTTGGTGAAGCATGACCTGGCGCAGCGCGTCTTTCAGTTCCGCAACACGGCGAGGCGCATCTATGCACATCTCGATCCGGCAGCACGTGCGCGGCTCGATGCCTATGCGCGCGGGGTGAATCTCTTCATCGCGCAGCACCCCGATTCCCTTCCCCCGGAGTTCGCGCTGCTGCGCTACAAGCCCAAATCGTGGACCGGGGCCGACTCCCTCAGCATCGGCGTCAGCATGATGGCTGAGACGCTCGACAACCATTGGGACGTGAAGCTGGCGCGCGAGCAGATTGCCGCCAAGCTGCACAACGCGAAGCTGGAGAGTGATTTTTACCCAGTCGGGTCGTGGCGGGATCATCCGCCGACGGGGGAAGTGATCGACCTGACACAGCCGCATCCCATTCCGCCCTCGAAAAACGACGATGAGGATGACGACCGGACTCAGACCTTGCTCCTTCCGCACGAAGATCTGCGCGCCCTGCACGCTCTATTGCGATCGACTTCATGCGAGGGCTGCACGCCGGGATCGAACGAGTGGGTGATTGCGGGCGCGCATACGGGCAGCGGAAAGCCGCTGCTCTCGAACGATATGCACCTCTCGCTGACGGTGCCGAATATCTGGTACATGGCCGACCTGCACGCGCCTGGATTTCACGCTACCGGTGTAACGCTCGTGGGAGTTCCGTTCGTGATTGCGGGCCACAATGAGCACGTGGCGTGGGGCTACACAGCGCTTTATGCAGATGTCCAGGATCTCTACGTGGAGAAGCTAGACGGGAAAGGCAATTATCAAGACGTGGACGGAAGCTGGAAGCCGCTCCGCATCGATCACGAAGCGATCGCGGTGCACGGGCAGCCGGATGTCACCGTCGATTTGCAATCGACGGCGCACGGCCCGTTGCTCAATCCGATCTTCACGCGCGAGAAGCGGCCCATCGCGCTGAAGTGGACGATCTATGACGCGTCGATGAATGTACTGCCGATCTACGAGCTCGACACGGCCGCCAGCTGTGCCGACGCGACCAAGGCGCTGAGCACGTGGGCTACTCCGACACTGAACGTGGTCTACGATGACGACCAGGGACACATCGCCTATCACGCGGTGGGGCGCGTCCCGATGCGTCCGGCGGGGCTGGTGGGGGTGCCGATCGCGGATGCGGCGCACGAGTGGCAAGGCTACATTCCCTTTGACGATTTGCCGAATGCGGCCGATCCGCCCTCGGGATTTCTGGCGACGGCGAATTCGCGCGTGACCACGGACAAGTCGCCCTATCCGCTGACGCTGGAGTGGGCCGACCCGTATCGCACCGAGCGCATCTACAAGGTGCTGCAAGGGCGCGACGGCCTCGCGCCCAAAGACATGCTGGCCGTGCAAACCGATGTCTACAGCGAGGTGGACCAGGAACTGGGAGATCGCTTTGCGTACGCCATCGACCACGCTGCAGGAACCGACGACCGCCTGCGTAAAGCCGCCGACCTGATGCGCAGCTGGGATGGGCGGCTGAGCACGGACTCGGCGGCAGCCTCGATTGTGACGCGCACGCGCGAAGCGCTGCGGCCCATGCTGTTGGAGCCAAAGCTTGGCGATCTGGCCGAGCAGTATCAATGGTCCGAGTCGAACTTTGCACTCGAAGAGATTGTGATGCATGCCAGCGCCGACTGGCTTCCGCCCGGGTATAAGGACTGGGACGCGTTTCTGGCGGCTGCCGTGCAGCGCGGCATGGAGACGGGCAAAGCACCTGCGGATGTGAGCCGCTGGGGCTACGGAAGCTGGCACGTCATCGATCTGGAGCATCCGCTGGCCAGCTTTCTGCCCATCGTGGGCCGCGTCGCGGGGACCGGCGCACAACCGTTGAGCGGCGATACGGTCACTGTGAAGCAGGCCGGGCGCGCCTTTGGCCCATCGCAGCGTTTCACGATGGATTGGAGCAACGTGGACGCTTCGACGGAAAACATCGTGCTGGGTGAGAGCGGCAATCCGTTAAGCCCCTACTTCCGCGACCAGTGGAACGACTACTACGGTGGCACGACGTTCACGATGCCGTTCAGCGACGCGGCGATCGCGGCCCAGACAAGCCACACGCTGCGGCTGGTGCCATGACGGAAGCCGGAATCGCGGATCAGGGATCGTCCATTCCCGCCGAACTCTCGGGGGGGCGTACTTGGACGCGGTTGGTTGGACCGGCGGTGATTCTGGTTGCAGCTCTGGTCGCAATCGCACCGCAAATCTTCCAGGGGGATTCGTGCGGCCACGATTTCGATTTTCACCTGGTCTCGTGGCTCGACGCACAGCAGAGTTGGCGCGAAGGAATCCTGTACCCGCGCTGGTCGCCGAGCGCGAACTTCGGAGCCGGCGAACCTCGTTTCATCTTCTATCCGCCGCTCTCGTGGATGCTAGGCGCAGCGCTGGGCTTCGTGATGCGCTGGGCCTCTGTCCCCATCGCGATGGTGTATCTCTGCCTTGCGGGAGCGGGGCTGGCCACGCGCGCACTGGCCAGGCAGGCCTTGAGCGAAGGGCCGGCGACGCTGGCGGGATGCGCCGCCCTGTTTTCGGGCTACGCCCTGTTCACGGCGTACGAGCGCTCGGATTTTGGCGAGCTGATGGGTGGCTTCTGGATCCCGCTTTTGCTTCTGCTGATTTTGCGCGACCGGCAGCCGCATGCGCATGGGTGGAATCGCGCATTTGATGGGTCGGCGGCTCTGCTTGGTCTCGTAGTGGCAGGCGCGTGGCTCTCGAATGCGCCGTTGGGTGTAATGGCAAGTTATCTGCTGGCGGCGATGGCGCTCATGCTTGCAGGCCTGCGCCGCAGCGGAGCGCCTTTGGTGCGTGCGAGTGCGGCTATGCTGCTGGGTCTGGGGCTGGCGTCGTTTTATCTTGTGCCGGCCACGGTGGAACAGCGCTGGGTTGACATTGGTCAGGCCATCGACGATCCCGGCTACCAGGTGGAGAACAATTGGCTGTTCGCGCGCCATGCTGATCCATCGATGGCACTGCACGATCTCGAGCTGTCGAAGGCCTCTGCGATCGCGACCACCATGCTTGCGGTTGCGGTTTCTGGTGCGCTGGTGTGCTGGGCGCGGCACCGTTTTCGCGGCAAGAGCAGATGGTGGATTGCGCTCGCGGCAATTCCGCTCGGCGTGCTGCTGCTGCAGTTCCCTGTGTCGCATCCGCTGTGGAACCTGCTACCGAAGATGCGCTACTTGCAGTTTCCCTGGCGATGGCTGGTCGTGCTCGAAGCGCCGATGGGCATCTTTTTCGCAGGCTCTCTCTGGGTTTCGCGGAAGCGCTGGCGGGTTGCGGTCATTGCTGCATGCGTCGCGATCTTTGGCGTCGCGACGGCGTTCGCCGGCTTCACCTTCTTCCAGGTTTGCGACGATGACGATGCAGTCGCGGGCATGCTGAGCGTCTATCGCGCTGGGACGGGCTTTGAGGGCACGGACGAGTATGCGCCACTGGGCGCCGACGACTCGCTTGTGGCCACGGGGCTGCCGGAAGCATGCCTTGCGGCGTCGGCCGCCACGGCGTTGGGACAGAGCTCGGACGGCGAAGCACCGGCATGGAGCCCCGATGAGCACAGTTGCGCGCAGACGTTTGCGACCTCCCCGGAGCGCGAGCCTTCGGCCGAGCATCTGCGCGTGGACGCCGACCTTCCATACGACGGTTCCCTGATTCTCAGGCTGCGCAGGTATCCGGCCTGGCGCGTGCGAGTGAATGGCAGTCCGGTGGCAGATTTGCTACAGCGGGCCGACGGGCTGATCGCCGTACCTGTCAGCGCCGGGCATGATCGCGTCACGGTGGACTGGACCACGACGCGCGATGTGCAGGTGGGCTGGCGGATGAGCGCGGCAGCGCTGGGGCTGCTCGTAGGGTTGGGGTGGTTCGAACGGCGGCACGTGGACCCTCGCATAGGATGGGTTGGAAAGCCTCTTTCCCAGCGGAATTCTAGTGCGGATCGAGAGGCGTTCCGCAGAGACACGGATCGATTCCCCAATCCTCGCCAATGAGCCGGAAAAACAAGTCGCGCAGAATCCGAGAAGAGAGCCGGCGCCCCCTGACGCGATTCGCGGGGCCGGTGGTGATTCTCGCGGCAGCTGGCCTGGCGGCGTGGCCGCTGGTGCAAATGGGGCCGTCGTGCGGGGCGGATTTCTCGTTTCATTTTGTGTCGTGGATCGAGGCGCAACGCAGCATGCTTGCAGGCATTTTGTATCCGCATTGGGCCAGTGGACCGAACTTCGGCGCGGGGGAGCCGCGCTTTGTGTTTTACCCGCCGCTCACGTGGATGGCTGGCGCGCTGTTGGGGATGGTGATGCCCTGGCGCGAGGTTTCGGTTGCGCTGGTCTATCTCCTGCTGGCCGCCACGGGCTTCACAACCCGAGCTCTCGCGCGCCACAGACTTTCCGATGGGCCCGCTACGCTTGCTGGATGCGCCTCCATCTTTCTCGGCAACATGCTGGTGGACGTCTACACGCGCAGTGATTTTGGGGAGCTTGCCGGCGGCTTCTGGATTCCGCTTCTGCTGCTGTTCCAGCTGCGTGATCGTTCACCGGGCGGAACGCGGCTGGCGCGCGTGCTTGAGGGCGCGGCGCCGCTGGCCCTGGTGGTAGCCGGCATCTGGCTGACCAACGGACCGCTCGGCATCATGGCGAGTTTCCTGCTGGCCGCTACGGGTCTCGTCACCGCGGGCATGGAGAGATCGTGGTTGCCGGTCGGGCGTGCCGCGTTCGCCTCCGCGCTTGGCGCAGCGTTGGCAGCCGTTTATCTAGTGCCGGCCCTCGGAGAGCGCGGCTGGGCCAATTTCGGTGCTGCGATCAGCGAGCGCGAGTATGTGTTCGAGAACGGATGGCTCTTTCACTCGCACGGCGATCCAGCATGGACGCACTATGACACGACGGTGGATCTTCACTCGTGGCTTGCTGTGATCATGTGCAGCATCGCGATGGCGATGCTGTTGGTGCTGTGGAAGCGCGGCGTGCTCCGCGCGGGGCGCGCCTGGTGGATTCCGCTGGCGCTCATCCCGGTCGCAGTTTTGCTGATGCAGCTTCCGGTCTCTGAGCCGTTGTGGAGGACTCTGCCAGGACTGCGGTTCCTTCAGTTCCCCTGGCGCTGGCTGGTGCTGATGAACGCTCCAGTTGCCGTTTTCTTCGCGGCCGCGGTCTGGGTGACTCCCCTGCGCGGGAGAGTTCCGATCCTCGCCGGCTGCGCGATCCTCTTCTTCCTCGTCAGCGGCGGGACGTGGGGCATTTGTAATGAAGATTGCCGGGGAGCCGATGCGACGATCTTGTCGGTGGAGCAGACCTACGGACTGCTCGGCAAACCGGAGTACGCGCCACCGGGGATTCGCCATGCGCTGTTGGACCCCAATGTGCCAGGCGACTGTGAAGTGAGTGCGCTGGGTGATACCGAGGCCGCGGCGGGGCAGGATCAAAAACAAAACGGCAGAGCCTTTGCATGCGAAGGGAAGTTTTCGCGGGTGTCTGACCAGCCGGAGCACAAGATTGTGATGGGGACCGCGGATCGTGCGGGCTTCCTGATTCTGCGGCTGCGCAGTTTTCCTGCATGGCGTTTGACGGTCAATGGCCGGAGAACCTCTGCAGCGCGCGAAGAGAACTACGGACTGATGGCAGTGCCAATTCCGCAGGGGCCGGTTGTGGTGAGGGTGGATTGGGCCACGACGCCAGACGTATGGGCAGGCCGGTGGCTGGGCTTGCTTGCGCTCGCCGCGATTGTTGCGTTGTGGAGGGCGGGGCGAACGCCCATACCGCCTCAGGTATCATGAAGTTGCATGCCGACCGACGTTAAATCGCTGATTCAGGAGGGCGCGGAGCTCACAGACAGGGCGCTGGAAGCGCTGATTCCCGGCACCGATGTGATTCCCGCGTCGATTCACGGCGCGATGCGCCACTCAACCTTTGCAGGGGGCAAGCGCCTGCGGCCGGTGTTGGTGATGCAGGCCGCGGCGACCATCGCTGGAGAGCTTCCGCGCGGCATTGGGCGACTGGGCGCGGCCATCGAGATGCTGCATACCTATTCGCTGATCCATGACGACCTGCCCGCGCTCGACAACGACGATTTGCGACGGGGCAAGCCGACTTGCCACAAGGTCTTCAGCGAAGCGATTGCGATTCTGGCCGGCGACGCACTGCAGACGCGCGCCTTTGAAGTGCTGGCGGGTCTCGAGGCTCCGCCGGCAGCCGTCGTGCAGATTATCGGACTGATCGCAAACGCTGTGGGCACAGTGGACGGCATGATCGGCGGCCAGGTGCTGGATCTTGAAAGCGAGCATCTGAAGCCCACGCCGGAGCTGGTGGAAGCCATTCACCGGGCCAAGACCGGCGCCTTGATTCGTGTGAGTGTCGTCGCCGGCGGCGTATATGCGGGCGCCACTGCCGATGACGCTGCGCGGCTGGATTTATTTGGTCGGAAGGCGGGATTGGCGTTTCAGATCGTCGACGATGTGCTCGACATGACAGTAGATTCCGCGCACCTGGGCAAGACGGCCGGCAAGGACGAGGCGACCCAAAAGGCGACGTGGCCCGCGGTGTTCGGCATTGACCAGAGCCGCCGCGACGCGGCCGCACTGATCGATGAGGCCTTTGCAGCGCTCGCGCCTTACGGGAACCGCGCCGATGGGCTCAAGTCGGTGGCGCGGTACCTGGTGGAACGGAAGAACTAGGGAGAGTTGCTAGCTCCTGGCCACAAAGACTGCCTCTGATGCTTTCTGAATCTGACATTCTGACTGCGCTGCGCGATTGCTTCGATCCCGAGGTGAAGCTGAATCTCGTGGATCTGGGCCTGATCTATGCCGTGGAGACGGGACCGGATCCCGACTCGACGCCCGCGTGGCCGCGCCAGTGGGTCAAGGTGAGGATGACGCTGACCACGCCGCAATGCCCGGCCAGCGGGCTGATCTTCGAGCAAGTACACAACCGGCTGCTGGGCATTCCCGACATCAGCAAGGTTGCAGTGGACCTGGTGTGGGAGCCAAAATGGACGCCCCACCGCATCAGCGAAGCGGGGCGCGGCCAATTGGGGATCTAGCTGCCGGCGGCTACTTTCCGGTGCCGGTCAGCGCCTCGTGCAGACTGTCGCGCGTCGCAGAGAGGTCGTCCATCGAGCTCTGCATGCGGCCGATCAGGTTTTGCACGCGATCGACGTATCCGGGGAACTGCTCCCACCAGGCACGGACCTCTTGTTGTTGGCCGAGCAGTGTAAGCGCAGCGCCTGCCACTGAAAAGACAAGCCCGGCGCGGCGCTGCCCGGTGAGAAGCAGAAGTCCACCTGCCACCAGCGATCCACCCGCAGCAAGATCGACCCAATCGCGGGCGGCGGGTGGCAGCGGATCAGTCGCCGGGGATGCAGGAATTTTGCGTTTCGGGATAGACACGATGCCCATACATAGCTCCTTAGGTGGGTCAGATTCATCGATCATTATGCGGCATGAACGATTCGATGCAGGCAACGAGTCACTGAGGAAAAAGGGGTCAAAATTCAAAAATCGCGGCGGCGAGGCCGGTCAGTCGAGATCAAACTCGCGGAGCGGCTTGCCTTCGGGCGCGTCCTTGGCCTTGCGCAGCGCCTCTGCAAATTTCTTTTCGAGCAGGTCGTCCTTGTTCTTTTCGGCGTCGACCGATTGACGAAAGATGGACTCGGCGCGCTCACCGCGTTCGCGCATCGCTTTGGCGGCCGCTTCCAGATCCTCAAACGTTCGCTTGCGCGGCGCCGGGGTGTGACTAACCAGGTGTCCGGTTGCCGCGTCGATCAGGAGCATGGCCCCGCAATCGGGGCACGCCACTTCGAATGTCTTGTCTTTGCCATTGGCCATGACACCTTGCATTGTAGGCGCTGAACGCAGCGGTTGCCCAGGGTGCGGGAGTCACCAGTTCCCCTGGCGGGCGGATCTGCGGATTAGTGCGCGACCTTCGCGCCGGCCGACGCGATTTTGGCTTCGGCCTCTGTGATCACGCGCAACGCCTCGGTATAGGCGTCTTCGCTTTCGCCGGCTTCCTTCCATTCCTGTTCGCCGCGCTGCAACTGCTTTTCCGCACGTGGAAGGTCAATCTCGTCGGGCTTCAAAGCGTCGTTGGCGAGAATCGTGACGCGGTCGGGGAGAACTTCGACGAACCCCCAATTGACGTTGTAGCGCTGGCCGTCCTGCTCGCCGCCGTGGACGATGACGTCACCCGCGCCGAGGAGCGACACGAGCGGCGCGTGCCCGTAGAGGGGCTCAAAGCAGCCGGTTTTGCCGGGCAGATCAACCGAATCGGCCAGCGTCTCAAAGAGCACACGCTCGGGCGTCACCAGCCGTACACGGAGTTGATTGGTTGTTGCGTCCGCCATTGTTTGGCTCCTAGCTCCTAGCTTTCAGCTCCTAGCTAGAGGCCAGAAGCCAGCGGCTAGCAGCTCGCTTGCTACACCGTTGCCTTCAACTCTTCGGCCTTCTTCAGGACGTCTTCGATCGCGCCCTGCATATAGAACGCCTGCTCGGGCACGTCGTCGTATTTACCCTCGATGATGCCCTTGAAGCTGCGCACGGTGTCGGCGATCTTGACATATTTGCCGGGGATGCCGGTGAACTGCTCGGCCACATGGAAGGGCTGCGAGAGGAACTTCTGCACCTTGCGGGCGCGCGCCACGGTGAGCTTGTCTTCTTCAGAGAGCTCGTCGATGCCCAGAATCGCGATGATGTCCTGCAGATCCTTGTAGCGCTGCAAAATGCGCTTGACGCCTTGCGCCACGTTGTAGTGCTCGTCGCCCACGACGCGCGCAGCCAGAATGCGCGAGGTGGATCCGAGCGGATCGACGGCTGGGTAGATGCCGAGTTCCGACAGAGGACGGCTCAACACAGTGGTCGCATCGAGGTGGGCAAAGGTTGTGGCCGGCGCCGGGTCGGTCAAGTCGTCGGCCGGCACGTAGACAGCCTGCACTGAGGTGACGGAACCCTTGCTGGTCGAAGTGATGCGCTCCTGCAGTTCACCCATTTCGGTGGCGAGGTTCGGCTGGTAGCCCACGGCGGAAGGCATGCGGCCCAAGAGTGTCGATACTTCAGAGCCGGCCTGCGTGAAGCGGAAAATGTTGTCGATAAACAGCAGCGTATCCGCGCCTTCCACGTCGCGGAAGTACTCGGCGACGGTAAGGCCGGTCAACGCTACACGCAGACGCGCTCCAGGCGGTTCGGTCATCTGTCCGAAGACGAGGGCGCACTTCGACTCCTGCCACTTGCCGGGTTTGATCACGCCGCTCTCGGTCATTTCGAGCCACAGGTCGTTGCCCTCGCGGGTGCGCTCGCCCACGCCTGCAAACACCGAGAAGCCGCCGTGCTTGGTGGCCACGTTGGTGATCAGTTCCTGAATCACAACCGTCTTGCCTACGCCGGCGCCGCCGAAAAGGCCGATCTTGCCGCCCTTCAAAAACGGTTGGATCAGGTCGATCACCTTGATGCCGGTCTCGAACATCTCCTCGTGCGTCGACTGCTCGTCAAACAGCGGCGCGGGCCGATGAATCGGCATGCGCGACTTCTCGCCCACCGGACCCAGTTCATCCACCGGCTCCCCGATGACGTTGATGACGCGGCCCAGCGTCTCCTTGCCCACCGGCACGCGAATCGGTCCGCCGAGATCGATGGCCTTCATGCCGCGCACCATGCCGTCGGTGGCTTCCATGGCGACGGTGCGCACGCGGCCTTCGCCCAGGTGCTGTTGCACCTCCAGGATCACGCTGATAGGCGTGGGAACGGTAAAGCCGTCGCTGGTCACGCGCAGCGCCTGGTAGATCGGCGGCATCGTCGCCTCTTCAAACTGCACGTCAACCGCGGGACCGGAAATCTGAATTACCTTGCCGATGTTTTCTGCCATATCTGCCTTCCGAAGTGCTAGACAGCGGCGGCGCCGCTGACAATTTCAATAATTTCCTTGGTGATTGCCGCCTGGCGCACGCGATTCATCGTGAGCGTGAGCGAGTCGATCATGTCGGATGCGTTGTTGGTCGCCGAATCCATCGCCGTCATGCGGGCTGCCTGCTCGGCCGCCACCGACTCGGCCATGGCGTGAAACAACATGGCGAATACATACTGCGGGATCAGGCCTGCAAAAAGCTCTTCTGCGGGCTGCTCGTAGATGTAGTCGACTTCGGCGGTGCCGAATTTCTTGGCCTCTTCTTCGGCCTCATGGGTGTCGGCCGGCTCGAGCTCAATGCCTGCGCTGCGCGCGGCTTCGGCGGCGCGCTCCTTCTCTTCGGCCGTGGGTTCGACGGCGCCGGCCACACGCGGGCTGCCGATCTTGATGAGCGGCAAGAGCTGCTCGACGACCAAGCGTTGCGCGATGACCGACTTGAATTCGTTGTAGACGATGTAGGCTGAATCGATCTCTTCGTGAATGTAGCGGGCGATGATGTCGCGGGCCAGATCGTAGACGCGCCCGGTTTCGAGCTTCTCAAGCATGCCGGGATGATCGCCGGTGACTTCGATCTTGCCTTTACGCTCGCGCGTCTTATGAGTGTGGCCTTCGGCGTCCTTGGTCTCGGTATAGAGCGCGGTGGGATAGCGGCGGCGCGTCTGGTCGCGACCTTTGCGGCCCACGGCTTCAATGTCAATCTCTTTGTCGGTGTTGCCGCCGATGAACTGGTAAGCGATCTTAAGGATGTTGGCGTTGAAAGCGCCGGCAAAGCCCTTGTCGCCGCTGACCACGACCAGCAGGACGCGCTTCTCGGGCCGCGTAATGAAGAGCGGATGGCGCAGATTGCCGGTTTCTTCGTCGAAGATGTCGACGCGGCGAACCAGCGATTCGAGGACGCTGGTGATCATCCTGGCGTAGGGCCGCGCGGCCAGGGCGCGCTCCTGGGCGCGGCGCAGCTTGGCCGCAGCCACCATCTTCATGGCCTTGGTGATCTGGCGCGTGTTCTTCACGCTGCGGATGCGCCGTCGTAGATCGAGGACGTTTGCCATTGACGAGTTCTCAGTTCATTGTTCGTAGTTCATAGTCTGAAGTTCGTCGTTTGAGCTCTCAAAATCTCTTAGCAATGCTGCAACTAAAGAACTCAGAACTGCGAACTTCTTTCAGGCCGTCACCGCTTCCGTCTTTTCCGGAGCGAAGCCGGCCTTGAATTCTTTGAGCGCCGCATGCAGGCGGTTGCGCACGTCATCGTCAAGCTGCTTTTTGTTGGTCAGGTCGGCGAGCAAGGCCGACTGCG
Source organism: Occallatibacter sp. (assembly GCA_036520995.1). Taxonomy (GTDB): domain Bacteria; phylum Acidobacteriota; class Terriglobia; order Terriglobales; family Acidobacteriaceae; genus Telmatobacter. The sequence goes on along the minus strand of DATDIQ010000011.1, from coordinate 57,382 downwards.
CGGACGCAAAGTATTTGTGCAAGCCGTCTTCGAAGGCGCGAATGTCGGCAACCTTCAAGTCGTCGAGATAGCCCTGCGTACCCGCGAAGAGCACGATGGCCTGCTGTTGCCAGGTGAGCGGATGGAACTGCGGCTGCTTGAGCAGCTCGGTCAGGCGCTGGCCGCGGTTCAATTGCTTCTGGGTCAGAGGATCGAGATCGGAACCGAACTGCGCAAAGGCGGCAAGCTCCCGGTATTGCGCCAGGTCCAGCTTCAGCGTGGAACCGACCTGTTTCACAGCCTTGATGGCGGCCGAGAAGCCGACGCGGGAAACAGAAAGGCCAACGTTGACGGCGGGACGGATACCGGAGTTGAAGAGGTCCGTCTCCAAAAAGATCTGGCCGTCGGTGATGGAGATGACGTTGGTGGGGATGTAGGCCGAGACATCGCCCGCCTGGGTTTCAATGACCGGCAATGCCGTGAGCGATCCGCCGCCCCGCTTGTCGCTCAGCTTCGAAGAGCGCTCGAGCAGCCGCGAGTGAAGATAAAACACGTCGCCGGGGTAGGCTTCGCGTCCCGGAGGCCGGCGCAGCAGCAGCGAAATCTCGCGGTAGGCCATGGCATGCTTGGATAGATCGTCGTACATGACCAATGCGTGGCGGCCGTTGTCGCGGAAGTACTCGCCAATCGCGGTGGCGGCATAGGGCGCGAGGTAAAGCATGGGCGCCGGCTCGGAGGCCGATGCCGCAACGACGATGGTATGGCCCATGGCGCCGGCTTCGGTCAGTGTCTGCACCACCTGCGCGATCGACGAGCGCTTCTGCCCGATGGCGCAGTAGATGCAGATCAGGTCGTTTTTCGCGTTGTTGATGATGGTGTCAAGCAGCACCGCGGTCTTGCCGGTCTGGCGATCGCCGATGATCAGCTCGCGCTGACCGCGGCCGATGGGGATCATGGCATCGATGGCCTTGAGCCCTGTGGCCATGGGTTCGCGCACCGGCTGGCGATCGATGATTCCGGGAGCCAGGCGCTCGACGGGGAGCGAATCTTTGGTCGCGATGGGACCTTTATCGTCGATTGGCTGACCGAGCGCATCGACCACGCGGCCGATCATGGCGTCGCCGACCGGGACGGAAAGAATCTTGCCGGTGCGCTTGACCTCGTCGCCCTCGCGAATCTCGGTGTAGTCGCCGAGCACGACGGCGCCCACCTGATCTTCTTCGAGGCTCAGCGCCAGTCCCGCAATGCCGTGGGGAAAGCTGAGCAGTTCGCCGGCCATGACTTTGTCGAGGCCGTGAAGGCGCGCGATACCGTCGCCCAGCGACGTAATGGTGCCGACTTCGTCGACCTGCACCTTGGAGTCGTAGTTCGCGATCTGCTCGCGAAGAAGTTGTGTAATCTCGTCTGCCTTGATCTGAGCCATTGTGCTTTCCTCAGGGATCGCGGGTCAGGGTTCAGCGATCAGTTTTCGCGTTCACTCCGCGATGATCCGATCTTCAGCCCTTGCGCACCCACTCCCGATTCCAATTTCAAACTTCTGAACTTTTTACTCGCCAGGAACTTTTGTCTCTGATCCCTGGTCGTGTTCCGTGCTTCTTTTATCCCGCCACCAATGCTTCCCTGAGCCGCTCCAGGCGGCCGCGCACGGAGCCGTCGTAAATGGTGGAGCCGATGCGCACCACGGCACCGCCGAGGATCGATTTGTCGAGCTTGAAGACGGGCTCGACGCGCGCCCCGGCGAGCTTTCCCACGCCTTCGATCAATGTTTTCTGTTCGTCGCCGCTGAGCTCGCGGGCCGTCACAATCTCCGCCTGGCGAATCCCCATTCGTTCGCGCAGCAGCGTGCGATAGGCCGCCGCGACTTCGCGCACGTGGCCGATGCGATCATGATTGATGAGCACAGCGATCAGGTTGCGCAGCTCCTTCTGCAGGCCGAGGCGGGCGTTAAGTTTGTCGAGAATCGCCACTTTCTGCAGCGCGGCCACGGCCGGATTCTCAAAGAATGTCTGCAACTCCGGGCTGCCGTCCCAAGTGGCCTCAAAGTCGGTGAGCTGACGGTCGATGGCGGAGACATCCAAACGCGCCGATGTGACCACATCGAGAAAGGCACGCGCATAGCGGGAGACAAAAGCGGCCATTTAATTCTTACCCTCCCCTGCGCCGTTGCGGCTCGCGTCGCCTACAAACTCCGCAATCAGAGCGCGGTCAGCCTCGGGTGTCAGCACCAGCTGCCTGGCCGCCTGCTCGATGGCAAGGTCTGCGGCGAAGTGGCGCAGCCCGCGCTTGGCTTGGGTTGCAGCCATGGCGATCTCCTGTTCCGCTGCGGCAACAATGCGTCCGCTTTCTTCTTCAATCGTGGCCTTGATGCGCGCTTCGTCGTTCTTGGCTTCTTCTTCCACCTGTGCGCGCATCTGAGCAATTTCGCGATCGAGCCCGGCCATCTTGGCTTCAATGGCGCTCAACCGTGACCCGGCATCGGCGGTCATTTTGCGCGCCGACTCCAAATCGTGCTTCAGAGTTTGCGAACGCTTGCGCAACAATTTGGGCAAGAAACGCGCCAGCGGAATAAGAAGAGCGAGAGCGATGATGGCGAAATTAATGAATTCGAAGAGGCGCGCCGTGGTTTCGACGTCGAGGTGAAAGATTTTGGCGAGCGACTGCACCAGGGGCGTGTGCCGGTAGATGTTTTCGTCTTCGGCGGCCGTTTCGTTGGCGCCTGACTTGCCGATGATGGCATCGGCGCCGTTGGAACCGCCGGAACTTTGGGCCGTGCGCGCGGGCTGCTGCGCGGCGACGGCGCGCGCGGGCATTGCTGCCGTTCCAATTACCAGTGCGGCCAAAAGAATGAATGGGGAAAATTGGACCCGAGGGCGCGAGGCCAGCGACAGTTGTTTCAACGAGAACCCCCGGCAGGCGCGGGCAGCACCGCGCGAACCACCCGATGCGCAAGTTCAGCGATCGAACCCTGGACTGCATTGCGAGCCTGCGCTGCCTGCGCTTGCAACTCGGTACGTGCCTGGCTTACGCGTGCTCCAGCAGCTTTGCGGGCGGTATCGAGAGCGGCGTCGCGCTCGGCGTTCCACTGTTTGATGCGCTCCTCGCGGGCCTTGAAAACCTCAGTCCGGGCCTGGCGAAGTTTCGCCGCATATTCCGCTGCGCGCCGTTCGGCATCGGCGATCGCCCTGTGGGCATCTTCCACGGCGCCTTCGGTGTGGGCCCGGCGCTCCTTTAACGCGGCCGTCAGGGGCCGGTGCATCAGGAACTGATAAGCCAGGACCAGCACGATAAACAACAGGGAGGTGGGGATGGCCCCGATAAAGAGCCCCTGAAGTTGTTGGAAGATTTCTTGCATTCAGGCACCGAAACAGCAGGGCGGTCAAAGAGTGAATTTCTATTGCTCGTGGAACACCTTTTTGTATCAGGCGGGAACGTGCAAGTCAACGCGAAGAGGCCGATAACCGGGGGTCCTGTGACAGGTGTCACGACGAGAAAACTTTACTGAAAAAAACCCTTGCTTTCCCCCATAACAGGCCTAGACTTAAAGGTACCACCTAGACCCGGTTCAGGGTCCAGCGGGCAGTCGACTCCGGGATGCCTCTCCACTCCCCAATCGGCTGTCCGCTTCTTACTTTTCAGCCACTCTTTTTTCGTTGCATGCATCCCTCTGCGCGGTTTTCCGTCTACCTCCTTGATCGGCAGCCCTCGCGGATTTCGAGCGGGGAGAATTCGAGGAACCAGATGCGGATTCGGAGAAGTTTTCAGCGGAAGCAATAGTCGTTGAAACGGGTGCTGCGGAGGCACACCCGCGACGAAACATTGTTGGATTCAGCATTCCCTGCGCCGCAGCCCACAGCGGTGTTTGCGGCGGTACCTCAAAACGAAAACGGAGGAAAATCATCTCATGCGAAACACACTTTTTACTCTCGTGCTGGGCGGATTGCTCGCAGCAGGAACTGCGGGCAGCGCGACGGCCCAGGACAACTCAGCACCCGCGCCGGAACAAGGCCAGGCGGGCCGCGGTGCCATGCGCATGGACCCCAACCGGCAACTCGAGCACATGACGAGAGAGCTCGGACTGAGCGCGGATCAGCAGGGCCAGATCAAGCCTCTGCTTGTCGACCGTCAGCAGAAGGTGGAAGCGCTTTTCCAGGATCAATCGCTTTCGCGCGAGGATCGCCGCGCGAAGATGCAGTCGATCCGGCAGGACTCGCAGACGAAGATTGAAGCAGCGCTGAACGACCAGCAGAAGCAGAAGTTCGAAGCAATGCAGGAGCGGGGGCGCCGCGGCCGCGGCGGACCGGGGCAAGGCGCGCCCGACCAGGGACCTCCGCAGTCTCAACCGCAACCCTAACGCGAGGAAAGCTGCCGGGGGCCCCTGCTTCGTTGGATTGGTGAGGAAGGCCTACTTCGGCGGAGTCACCGATTCGTCTTTCGTCAGCAATCCCTGGGCACGCAGCCACGTTTCGAGCAGGCCCGGCCACTGGTCGAGGGCGGGATCGCCTTTGCCCAGGCCGCTGCCGTGGGCGCCATTGCGGAAAACGTGCGCTTCTGCCGAGACACCTGCCTTGACCAGCGCCTCGTAGAAGCGAAGACCCTGCTCCACGGGAACGGTCTGATCGTTGAAGGTGTGGTACCAGAAGGTCGGCGGCGTTTGCGCTGTTACAAACAGGTCAGGGGAGTACGCCTTCGCCAGTGCATCACACTGGTCCATTAAGTTGAATTCCTTGCAGTAGCTCAGGTGCGAGGTGTCTTTGGTGATGGCGCCGATCCAGGGGTAGACGAGCACGAGATAGTCGGGGCGGCTCGAGACGCGCTCGGTGGGATCTTCGGCATCGGGGTTGCCGGGCACGAATTGCGTGCCGGCGAGCGCGGCCAGATGTCCGCCTGCGGAAGAGCCGATGAGGACAATGCGCTGTGGGTCGATGGAGTAGTCCCGCGCGCGCGACCGCACCAGCCGGATGGCGCGGCGCGCATCGAGCAGCGGCACGGGCAGCACATAGCCATTCGACGTGAGGCGATATTGCAAAACGAAAGCGCGAAAGCCGCGTGCCGTGAACCAGTCGGCATACTGGCGCCCTTCGAGATTCGACGCCAGGTTGCGATAGGAGCCGCCAGGCAAAATGATCACCGCCGAGCCGTTCTCGGTGCCGTGATGCGGCTCAAAGATGGTTAGAGTGGGAATGTCCTGGCAAGTGTCGCCCTTGGCCTGGGGCGCTGGACCCGGCCACAGGCGAATGGTGTGAATGCCGAGAAACGCATTGTCCTGGCCGGGCGTGCCGCAGGGCGGCGGAGGCTCGTGCATCTGCGCCTGCGCGCCCACGCAGAAGACCATGCTGCAGACCACGAGAAAAAAGAACCGCTTCATGCACACTCCATTTTCTGTCCGCGGCGATTATAGAAGGCAGGACCAGGGGATCACAGAACAGAGATCGGGGATCAGGCGCCAGAACTCAGGGATCAGTCGGGTTTCAGGGTGAGAAGAAGGTCTTCGCGGCAGGCCTGCGGTTCGCAAAAAACGCTATCGCTTTTCCGTTCCTCGAAGTCAAAGGAGAAATCCCATGAGAACTCTCGCGAAGAATTTCGCCGTTGTGTTTGCGGTTGCTCTGTTGATTCAGACTGCGCGTGCTCAGGATGCACCGAAAGCGCCACTCGCGCCGAAGGCCGCCGACCGCCCGTCGAAGGTCCTCTTGGACAACTGGAACGATATCGGCCGCAAGCTGACCGCAATGGCGGAAGACTTTCCAGAAGATAAATACGATTTCAAGCCGAACCCTGCGCAACGTTCGTTCGCCGAGCAGTTGCTGCACGTCTCGGTTAACCTCAACTTCTTTATCGAAGCCGCGAAGGGCGCCAAGCCTCCTTCAGACATAAAGCGTGCCGACTTTCCAACCAAGGCTGCGGTTGTCGACTATGTGAAAAAGTCGTTTGCGGACGGCGCGGCGCTGATCAAGTCGAAAGGCGACCGCGGGATGAGCGATCTGTTCGCCGACCCGTTCAGCAATCAGCTGACGCGTTTCTCTGACGGCGCATGGGGCTCCATCGAGCACGCCGGCGAACATTACGGGCAACTGGTCGTCTACTACCGCACTTCGGGACTCGTGCCGCCGGAATCGCGGCCGAAGAAGTAGCGTCCTGGAGCGATGAGCCTTGTATGGCTCCGCCCGCACCGCAGCGGCAGATCTTAGCCGAAGAACCCAATATCAGAGTTGCACTGAATTTGGGTTATTGAGGGATTGTGGATGAGACCGGGAGCCTTATCGCACGCTGGTATCCCCGTTGACGGGAAGGCAGACAGTGGTTAGTTCGGAATCAATAACCGGAGCGAATCTTGCAACCGACCGCGTCACACGATGCAGATCTCAGAGCATGTGCCGACTGTTTCTGAAACCACAAGCCTGGGAAAACAGTTCGCCACTCCCCGCACTGCGCTGCAAGGGCCAATGAATATTGTCGCAGCATGATTATGGCGGTCGAAGCTCTTTTGGTGGCTATAGCGATATACGTCTGCACCGAGATGAAATGCGCCATGCGCCATATTGAGGCGTATTTCAAATGTGCAGCGATAAGAACCGCCCGCGCTCAAGGAAATCTGCTTGAAACCGAGACGTTCCGTGGACGTATTGAAGATTTCGTATTGCGTTTCGTCGGAAAACCATATCACGACTGCGAGTCGGTCTGTGGCTTGCCGAGCCACGACCTCGATATCCACCCATGCAGTCTGGCCAGATTCGAAGACGGTCTGTTCTCCGATCCAGTCGCGAATCGCGACCCTCGAGAGATAAACCGGTTTTTCGCCTTCGTCCGCTTCAGCCAACGTGCCAAGATACCTTCGGGCAACCACATCCGTTTCATCAATCGTTAGCACTTTACCGTGCTCGAGAAGCATTGCACGCTGGCAGATCTCAGCTACGGATTTCAGATTGTGCGAAACAAAGAGAACGGTTGTACCGCCTGCAATCACAGACCGAATACGCTCGATGCATTTTTGCTGAAAGAGATAGTCGCCGACGCTGAGAACTTCATCGACAACAAGAATTTCGGGATCAACATGGGCGGCCACAGCAAAGCCGAGTCGCGCATACATTCCCGAAGAATAGCGCTTCACCGGAGTATCGATAAACTCTTCAATCCCAGAGAACGCAATGATCTGATCCAGCTTCGATTGAATCTCGCTCTTGCTCATTCCCAGAATCGTTCCATGAAGGAAGATGTTCTCCATTCCGGTAAGATCGGGATGAAAACCAGCGGCCACCTCAATTAATGCCGAAAGCCTGCCGTTCACGATCATTCGACCACGGGTCGGTTTCATGATGCGACTAAGGATCTTCAGCGCAGTACTCTTTCCTGCTCCGTTGTGTCCGATGATCCCCAAGGCTTCCCCACGCTTCACCGCGAATGAAATATCTTGCAGCGCCCAGAATTCGCGCCGATCTTTGGCGTCCAACTCATGTCTGCGAAAGACCTTTCCTGTCAAAGCAGGCAGGAGATCGCGGAGCGAGTTGTATGTCTCTCCCTTGCGGAACTTTTTGTAGACATGTTCCATGCTGAGCGCGATTTCTGACATGTGAGCTCTCTAAAACTTCGTTGGCGTAAGGCTCTAAGTCATTTAGAAGATACCGAATCGACAGATGAAGACAGCCAACCAGAAGGTGATAACCCTATTGCAATACACGACATAGCAAGACACCCTTACCATCGATTCGAACGGATTCACAAGAAAAATAACCGCAGGACGATGTCGAATCATTGATGCAGTTGCAGTTGTCTTCTCGCTTTGAAATACGCCTGCTGATTCTAGCCACGCATGAAAGAACGTCGCCGTGATTGTGGTCACGGTAGGGGAGAGAGCCTTGTGCGGATTCTTTTGGATCTGGCTGTGTGGTGGACCAACCCGGCAATTGCCGTTCCGGCAACATCAAGCACACGCCATGGTTTACCTATGGCTTTTGGACTCGAAGCTGTCGGCGACTTACGCACAGCCGAGCCTTAGAATCAGGTGTGCTTCGCATCCGAACAGTGGTCGTTGTTTGCTTGACCTCAGGTGGCATTTCCGCTTTGGGACAGTCAAGCGCGCCGGCGCCCGCTAACCCTAACGCGAAAGCGCCGACCTATGAAGTGGTGTCGATCAGGCCCGACAAGTCATCGAACCTCGGCGGCGAGGTGCAATCGATGCGGGATGGCTTCCGGTGGACGAATATGCCGATCTCTCCGCTGATTCATGACGCATACGGAGTCCCTATGAACAACCAGATCGTGGGATTGCCGGCGTGGGTGAATTCGGATCCATACGATATCGAGGCAAAGGTGGGCGCGGACACCGCCGAGGCGTGGAAAAAGCTCACCATCAAGGAGCGACGGAAGCAGCAAAACCTGATGCTGCAATCCTTACTGGTCGATCGCTGCCAACTCAAATTTCATCGCGAGACACGGGAGATGCCGGTATACGACCTGGTGATCGCCAGGGGCGGACTCAAGATGAAGGAAGCGGCGGCAGATGAAATTAACGCCGGTGAATCGATGAGCAGCAGCAACATGACAGCAAACGCACAGTCAACCGAAAGCATTGTGGCTGCATTCTCGGGAGAGGTGGGCCGCTTGATTGTGGATAAGACCGGGCTTGAGGGAAAGAAGTTCGACTTTGAGGTGAAGTGGACGCCGGAGAACGTGCGCGCCGCAGCAGACACCGAAGCGGGACCGTCGATCTTCACAGCCTTGGAAGAGGAGCTTGGACTGAAACTGGTTCCCAGCAAGGAGCCATTGGACGTGCTGGTGATCGATCACATCGAGCGGCCATCGCCGAACTAGACTGATGATCCTCGTCCCTGATCCCTTTCTCTCATAGCCAGATCGCAGTGTGGCCGGTACAGTTGTCCATCGCCTGCACCGTCAGGCGCTCGGCCAATTCGAAGCCGTAGCGCGCGAAGTAGTAGGCAGCGCCGTGCAGCCGTTCCTGCAACACGCCGCCGGGGTAGAGCGCGCGCATCATTGCGTCGGCATGGCGCTTGAGCGACTCTTCGCGCTGCAGCTGAAAGTTCGCCGCCAGGCGGCGCAGCCGGTTCATCTGGTAGCGCATCTTGCTCGCTGCAGTCTCAGCCGAGCGACCCAGCCCTGCATCGAGCGAGCGCATCCAGGCAAGCAGCGGCTCCATCTCGCCGTCGAGCGCGTTGCCGGCAGCACTCAATTTGCGCTTGCCTTCGATGGGCATGGCGCGGGCGGCGAGGCGATGCGCGAGCGAATCGGCGGTCTCGGGAAAGATACGATCGAGGGTCAGGTCGTGCTTGCGCAGCAGCTCGCCGATTTGCGGCTCAATCAAGGTGGCGGAGAAGCGCGATTCGGCGGGCGTGATACGGCCAAGAATCTTCTCGAACAACACGGCCGACTGCGCGAAGTAGGCGATCTCCGCAGGTCCGCCGATGGTGAGCGATGTGCCCAACAGCAGATCCTGGAAAACGGGACGCAGTAGCGCAGCCGGCGAAATGCGTTCCGGCGCGGCGTCGAGAATGCCAAGCAGGTCTTCGGTTGAGTAACGGTCGCGGCCTGCCTGCCACAACCCTTTCGGCTCGGTAGCACTGGAGGGCATCCGCTTCAAGGCCACGCGCGCGCCATTCTTTTCGTCGATCAGGAAGAGCAGGCTCGATTGCGGCGCGACGGCAACCTGGGCGTGATAGCCGGCCTCGACCAGCGCCTGGTTGCGCTCGACAAGCGCGGCGTGCAGTTCGTCGGCACGCTCCACCCCCGCACGCAGCACGGGCGCGCCCATCCGATGGACGGCGCGTGAGCCCGCGTCGAGAATGATCAATCCCTGGGCAGCAAAAACTCTCGCATAAAACTCAGCAAATCCCTGCGCGAAGGTGCGGCCGGGTTTGTAGGCGGCTGCCAGCGTCTCCATCGCGTCGGAGTAACCGACCAGCTCCCACGCTTGCTCCATCAACGGCGTAATGGTCTCGTCGAGCACGGCGCCGCCCACCGGCACGGGAGCCGGCGGCTCTTTTTCATACACCAGTTTCCTCAGCTCGCGGCGCGAAGGGAAGGTAACGTGGTTGATCTCGGCGAAATCGTGATCTTCTGTCGCAAGCCAAAACACAGCCGTATGGGGCTTACCTGCCGCAGTGGCCTGGCGTGCGCGGGCGAGAGCGGTGGCTGCCTTCAACGGAGTGAAGAGCGGTCCGCCGAAGAGACCCACCTGCTGCCCGGTGACGACGATGCCGGCTCCAGCGCGCAGGGCATCGAGCGCCGGGGCGGCAGGAGACGCGGGATTCTGCGTGGCGAGTATCTCGACCAGTTCCGCCCAACGCGCGGGGCGGGCAGGCCGAGTTTGCCAGTTGGCGTGCGGAGGAACGGATCCAAAGAAGGGCGCCACCGCCGGTTCTCCGGCGCAGAAGTCCGCATACAGGCGGCTCATTCCCGGCGCGACGGCAATCGGATGACAGTCTGCGAGGTGCAACGCGTTCACGTCCCCGTTCGTTGGACTCAAAAGGAGCCCGCTTGGACTCGTATGGAACCGGTTGTGTTAAGGATGCCACGGCAGGCGCTCCCGATGCACAAGCATTGGGACGAACGGCCCAGGACGTGCCGTATCCTAACCTTGACTCAGCAACCAGGAGACCGCCGCACATGCCGAAGAAGCCGAATGCGTCCAAGTCTGCGAAATCCCGCCAAAAACCGCGCATCGTCCCCAAAACGAAGGCTCCGAAGAAGCAGCTGGTCGAAACGGCCGAGCTTACCAGTTCGCGAGTTGTCTTCGAGTGCCCGCTGTTCAAGGTGCGGCACGACAAGCTGATCGAGCCTGGCGGAAAACACAGCGAGCGCGATGTGATTCGCCACAATGGCAGTGTCGTGATCCTGGCGCTCGACAACTCCAAGAGCAAGAAGGACCCCTGGGTGGTGATCGAGCGGCAATATCGCCACGCCGCAAATCAGTTCCTGTGGGAGCTGCCGGCCGGCAAACTCGAGGCTGCAGAAGAGCCGCTCGAAGGCGCAAAGCGCGAACTGGAGGAGGAGACCGGCTACCGGGCCAAGAAGTGGCAGCCACTGGTCGAGTACTATGCCAGCCCCGGATTCCTCGGCGAATCGATGCGTGTGTTTCTTGCCGAAGGTCTCATACCCGGCAACGCGCATCCTGAAGAGGACGAGGAAATCGAACTGCGCCTGGTGAAACTTTCGGACGTTCTCCGCATGATTGAGAAGGGTGTCATTCTGGATGGAAAAACGCTGACCGGTGTCCTTCTGTATGCACGTCAAATCGCAAAAAACCGCAAGAAATAGAGGTCCCCTTTCACTTCATCTATATGTGGAATCAATGATTTCGCCAGAAGTGAATGAGACGTGAAGATTCTGTCTCACTTTATGAACTGCTCCCGGCAAATTTCAATCAACCTTTCACGATCTTTCCTCGTCATAAGAAGCATACGGTGAGCGTCCCCCCAACCCTTCGCTCGCCGCAATTCCACAATTTGTAAGGAAGGCAAAAGCCTGTGGCTCAGTACAAAGGCAAAGTGAAGTGGTTCAACAACGCCAAGGGCTACGGATTCATCGGTCGCGATGACGGCGCCGATGTGTTCGTCCATTACTCGGCAATCCAGTTGGACGGCTACAAGACGCTGAAGGAGGGCGATGATGTAGAGTTCGATATCGTCCAAGGCCAGAAAGGCCCCCAGGCAGACGGAGTCGTCCGGCAACGAGAAGCTGCGGCTCACACTGCAGCGTAGCCGGCGGTGTTTCCAAGGTTTTAGCTCTTGGAAACATTGGACCTGCTGTAGCTTTCATACGACGTAACTTAGTCACCACGCGCGTGGTGCAGGATGTTTGTGCCCAGGGCCCAGCCTTCTATCACAATCTGAGCGGATCCCAGAAGATTCGCACGGGCCATGAAGCGCAGCAGCGTGTCAATCGATCTGCGTTCGGTATTGCGCACAATCGTGGATACTGGTTCCCATGGAGAACGCGACCATCGCGAGGCTGCTGGCCGAGACCGCCGACCTGATGTCGATCGAGGGCGCAGATACCTTTCGCACGCTCAGCTACCGTCGCGCAGCTGAGGCCGCCGAGCAAACCACGGTGGATCTGATTTCGGTGGTCGGGGAAACCGAGCGCCTGCTCGAGATTCCCGGCATCGGCAAGAGCATGGCCGCCAACATTCAATCCATCGCCGCGACAGGATCGCTGCCGCAGCGCGATCAGCTCGTGGCGAAATATGGGACTGGGATTCTAGAGCTCCTCAAACTTCCAGGGATGGGGCCAAAGACCATCGCGCTTTTCTGGTCGGCTGCGCAGATCACCGGCATCGATCAGCTTGCCGCCGCGATCGAGGATGGACGCCTGGCCAAGCTTCCGCGGATGGGCGCCAAGCAGCTTGAAAAGCTGAAGAAGGGCATCGAGGACTATCGGCGCAGCGCGGGGCGCTTCAGGATCGACGAAGCCGAAGAATCGGCGGAGCGGGTTTCCACCTACCTGCTGGCCTTTGACGGCATCGATCGCGTAACGCCAGCAGGCTCGCTGCGCCGCGGGCGCGAAACCGCAGGCGATCTCGATCTGCTGGTGACCGGCCCGGCATGCCGGCCGGAAAGCTCGAGCGCGGCGGTCGAATACGTGGCGGCCTATCCCGGCATCGCCAGCATGATCGCCAAAGGGGAGAACAAGGTCAGCTTTTATCTCGCCAACAGCCTGCAGGTGGATGTGCGGCTGCTGCCCTCGGAGTCGTACGGCGCGGCACTGCAATATTTCACTGGCTCGAAGGCACACAATGTGTCACTGCGGCAGCGCGCACTCAAGATGGGCTACACGCTGAGCGAATGGTCGCTGGCGCGTCTCGACGATGGGTCGACGGTGGCGGCGGCAACGGAAGAAGAGATTTATGCCGCGCTCGCGATGGACTGGATGCCGCCCGAGATGCGCGAGAACCTGGGCGAGATCGAAGCTGCTGCGAATCATTCCCTGCCCGACCTCATCGAGCTCGGCGACATTCGCGGCGACGTGCACATGCACACCGCGGAGACTGACGGGCACAACTCGATTCGCGAGATGGCCGAAGGCGCTCTGACCCACGGCTACCGGTACCTCGCCATCACCGATCACTCGAAGAACCTGGCCATGGTCAACGGCCTCGATGAGAAGCGTGCCCTCGAGCACATCCAGCGAATCAAGGAAGTGGACAAGCAGATGGAGGGCCGCATCCGCGTCTTCTCCGGCATCGAGGTCGACATTCTTGCCGACGGCGCGCTCGATCTCGACGACGAGGTGCTGGCGCAGATGGATGTGGTAGTCGCCAGCGTACACACGCGGCTCGAACAGGGACGCGACGAGATGACGGCTCGCCTGTTGCGCGCGGTCGAGAATCCGTATACGCGCATGCTTGGGCACCCGACGGGACGTATGTTACTGCGTCGCGAACCCTACGCATTCGACATCGGCGCGGTGCTGCGCCGTGCTGGGGAGCTCGGCGTGGCCGTGGAGCACAATGCCGCGCCGGAACGGCTCGACCTGAGCGATCGCGACCTGCGGCTGGCGAAAGAGCTTGGCTGCAAGATTGTGATCAACACCGACGCCCACGATCTGCGCGACATGGACAAGATGACGTTCGGCGTGCGGCAGCTGCGCCGTGCCTGGCTCGGCCCCGAGGACGTGTTGAATACGCGGGGGCCAGCGGAGTTTCTGGCGGGACTCAAAGCGCGGCCGTAAGAATCAGGGCTCACGGGAAGAAAGTCCGCTCCGCGCCGTTTCAGGCCGTCCATTCCTGGAAGGGGCGGCTGCTCTCCACGCGCCCCAAGACAGCCAGCGCAGGAATTCATGGCCCACTGCGCTCGTGCCGGGATAAGATAAGGGCCCATGAGTCTGCTTCGTCAGGAATCCCAGGGCGAGATCGACGACGCTGCCCGCGGCGAGTCGTATACCAAGGGCACCAGCCATATCATCTGGGCAAGCATTGCCGCCGCGGTGGTGGTGTCGATCGTGATCGCGATCTACGTGATTGCCGGCGACAAGCCGCCGGTGGCAAGCGGCGAGATCGTTGAGGTTTGGGCCCATCCCATGCACGAGGTCACGCCGGCCTTCGATGCCAATGGCGCGGGGATGTCGCAGAGCACCTTTGACCAGGTACTAGTCTTCACGCATGTGCGGCTTCACAACCAGAGCAAGGGGCCGATCTTTCTGCACCAAATCATGACCAACGTGACGCTGCCCGACGGCAGTGTCGACTCGAGCTTCGCCACCACGGCCTCGCAATACGAACGCATCTTCCTGGCCTATCCCGATCTGGCCAAGTGGCACAGCGCGCCGCTCAATCCCGAGATGACGATCGAGGCAGGGCAGACGGTGGAGGGGACCTTCGTCTCCTCCTTCCGCATGGCCAAGGAACAGTGGGATGCACGCAAGGCGCTGGATTACGGCTTTGGATTCCGCTATCAGCCGAACGTGAAGATTGGCGCCACTGGCGCCGTTACTGACCGCTAGGGGCTGTCGGCGGCGCGGGCGCCGTCTTGGGCGTGGAAAGATAGCCCGAGATCTGGTTTTTCGAGCCAATCGTGTTGATCACAATCTCATAGAGTGCCGGGTCTTTGCCGCTGTAGAACTGCAGAGGCTCGTCCACGTTGCGATCCTTCTTTTCGTAGCTGCGATCGTCGGCATAGACCACGAGGGTGAACCGGCTCTTCTTCTGGTCGGCTTTCTTGAGTTCGAGGCTCACGGTGCCCACCGGCTTCTTCTGGCCCTTCGCGAGCGTGAACTCATAATAGTTGCGATCGCCCCGATGCTTCAGAACATCGAGCTCCTGCGCGTTGCGCGCGATCAGGCTCGAGTGGTCGCTCAGGTCGCCTTTCATCGACGTCAGCTGGGAAAGGGCGCCCTGCAGGTCGGTCTGTGTCTTGCCGAGATCCGTTCTCACGCCGCCCACGTCGGTCTTCACGCTGGTCAGATCGGTCGAGATTCCAGTTACCTGCTGCGCGGTAGCCTTCTGCGCTGTTTCAAGCCGGCGGCTGTCGGCCTGCTCGCGCGCGATCAGCTGCTGGGCCCGCTCGTCGAGCTGGCGCTGGGTGAGCCCCAGCGACTTGCCGAGTTCGTCGGTGGCTACCGTGAGGCGTGCATTGGTCTCGCGGAGCTCGGCGGCGAGTTTCACGTTTCTGCCGTTCGCCTCGTTCAGCGCCGCTTCCTGGTGCGTAATCCGGCCGTTCAACGTATAGGTCCAGATCAACCCGCCAATTGCGGCGACCAGCGCGGCGCCGATCACCGCCAACAACGCGCCGGAATAGGTTCTCGGGGCGTTCTCAAGTTCGTCACTCATTGGTTCCCTTTCCTCCTGCTCAATGGGCCCACAGGTCGGGGCCGCGTGTGAGGCGATGGCGCAATCCTATCCCGTTTCGAGTCAATGCGGAATTGCCTCAGAAGAGTCTCCGGCTTCCTGCCTGGGTGGGTAGGCAACCGTAAGGCGATCTGGAGGAAACGCCGTTCATACCTCCGGGGATTGCACCACTATAGTCTGAAAACCTCGCTTGGCGCGACAAGATAAGCCCTTTAGGCCGTGACCGAAGATTGATGTTCCACGATGCGCGCGCCTCGCAACGCTCCGCCGTGACAAGCATTGAATCGCTGGGCTATAAAGGACTTTGCTGCACTTTGCGCATTCGGCGTCCTTCGACCGCCGGACTGCCCATATTTCACTTAGACGAAGAATCAAAAAAGGGAGTTCAAGAGTCATGTCGACTGCAGTCGCTGGAAAGGGTTTGGAAGGGATTGTTGCCGCCAACTCGGGCATTTGCTGGATCGATGGCGATGCCGGTGTGCTCGCCTACCGGGGCATCGATATTCATGAGCTCGCCGAAAAATCCACCTTCGAGGAGACGACCTACCTCCTGTGGAACGGCCACCTGCCCAGCCAGTTCGAGTTACGCGAATTTCAATCCCAGCTTGCTCTCTCCCGCTCTCTCGACCAGCGCATCATCGACCTGCTGCGCAGCTTTCCCTCGACCGCCACGCCGATGGAGGTCCTGCGAACCGGGGTGTCGGCGCTCAGCTTTTATGACGCCGACGAAAAAGACAACTCCCACGACGCCAATGTCCGCAAAAGTTACAATCTGACCGCACAGATCGCCATGATCGTAGCCATTTACGATCGCATCCGCAAAGGCAAAGAAATCGTTCCACCGGATCGCTCTCTTTCTCACGCCGGAAATTTTCTGTGGATGCTCAATGGCGCCAAGCCTTCCGAAACGGCCACCCGGACGCTCGACATTGCGCTCATTCTTCACGCCGACCACGAACTGAACGCTTCCACCTTCGCTGCCCGCGTCATCGCCGCCACGCTCTCAGACATTCACTCCGCGATCACCGGCGCCATTGGGGCGCTGAAAGGGCCGCTGCACGGCGGCGCCAACGAAGGCGTGATGCGGCTGCTTCTAGCGATCGATAAGGCCGGCGCCGATCCCGTGGAATACGTGAAGAACATGCTGGCCGCCAAGCAGAAGATTTCGGGTTTCGGCCATCGTGTCTACAAGACCGAAGATCCGCGCGCCACTCACCTGCGCCGCATGAGCGAGCAGCTGGGCAAAGATTCCGGGCAGCCGAAGTGGTACGAGATGTCGCGCGCGATCGAGCTCTATATCAAGGGCGAGAAGAAGTTGAATGCCAATGTGGATTTTTATTCCGCCTCGACCTACAACACCCTCGGCATCGACATCGATCTGTACACGCCGATCTTTGCCCTGAGCCGCATCGCGGGATGGAGCGCGCACGTGATCGAACAGCTCGACGACAACCGTTTGATCCGGCCGCGCGCCGAATACATCGGCCCCGATTATCCCTGCCACTGGTCCCCGGTCGAAGACCGGCCGTAGACGCCTCCTCGATTGGCAGCCCGTGTCCGCAGCGCGCTGCGTATCCCGAGCACGTCAGCCGTTTTCGACGCGCGCTTTGATATCCGCGTAGGCCGCGGCGATCAGCCGGCGTAACGCGGTAGCGTCTGGCTCCGCTCCCGGGCGCAGCTTCACATGACGCATGAATTTGCCGTTGCCTTGCAGGAAGCGGCCTGGATCCGGAAGCCCTGCCCCCTGAAAGAACCCCAGGTTGACATGCGACGTGAAGACGTTGACGTAGCCGAAGGGCGCATCGCCCAGGCAGGCAACGGGGCAGCCGTCCTGCACGAGTTCACGAACTTCGTCGCCGCATTGGCGCATCACCTCAAACCACTGGTGTGCGAGATCTCCCAATGGGCCGGCATGCGCCTTCATCCACACGTCGATGGCAGGGTCCCTTTGGACTGCACCATTGAATCGCAGTAATTCCGTTCTCATCGCAGTTCTATTTTCTCTCCCTGCTGCGACGAAGCTTCTTTTTCTCCCGGTGCCTGGGTATCGATTTCTCCCTAACGAGTGGTGCGCAGCGACCGTCTCAGCGATAGAGTAGTCGAGGAGCCGGAGAAGCAGCCGGCAGGGAGAGTCGATTGCCGCGGGCCAGTGGGTTCAGCGCGCTTGTTGCAGGGATGGCGGTTGTGGTTTTGTGCCTGCGGGGCGCACCGCGGATGCCGGCGCAGTCGCAAACCGAAACTTCTCCCACCGCGCATGCGTCGCCTTTGATTCCCCGCACAGCGGACGAACGGGAGCAGCGATTTCGCGCGCAACATCGATTCGAGTTGACCGTGCAGGTGGCCGATGCGGCGGGCCGCCCAGCAAGCAACCTGCACGCCGCAGACTTCACCGTACTGGACAACGAGCAGGCGCGCATCGTGACATCCTTTCAATCGGCCGCAAGCGATTCGAGCGGTTCCACGGCAACGATCCTGCTGGTCCTCGATACCGTGAACAGTTCCACGCGCCAGCTGCAATCGTTCGCGCGCACGATCGAGCAAGTCCTGCGTGCGGAAGACTCAACGCTTGCGTATCCCGTTTCCATCGGCGTGCTCTATGGCTCTTCAATCGATGTGGATGCGCCTACGTCGGATCGCAGTATCCTGCTTGGGAATCTCAAGGTACGCGCCGCGCGACTTCGGTCGACGGGTTGCGTGGAGTCGGAGCAACAGCTCGAAGCGCCGCGGGTTCCATGGCTTGTCGGCATCGGCACCGTCCACGGACTTTCGCCCGATGCTTTGGATTGCATGAACCAGCGCTTTATATCGTCAGTGACCGCGCTGACGATGTTTGCCAGTGAGCACGCCGACGGCACGGGCCCGCTGCTTGTGCTTTGGTTCGGTCCCGGATGGCCGCTGCTCACCAATCGCGAATTTCGTGCGGACAGCCAAGACCTGGCGCGCAACTTCTTTACGCAGCTCGTCGGTATTTCGACGGCGCTGCGCGAGGCGCACATCACCATCGATGCGCTCGCTTCTCCCGACAACTCCCCGGAACCGGAGCAGCGCGACACGCGGGACGTCGCGTTTTTTGCCGGAGTCTCAGATGAGAACGAGGCAAGAGCGGGCAACCTGGGCTTGCACGCGCTGGCCCACCAGACCGGCGGCCGCATCCTGAGCAGCGTCTGGAAACTGGGAGACCAGATTCATACCTGCATGGCCGATGCCGATTCCTATTACCGGCTCTCCTTTGACTTTCCGCCCGCGGCGAACTACGGCGAGTTCCACGCGCTCGCGGTCAAGGTGGACAGGCCCGGATTCACCGTGCGGACCACCCCGTTCTATTACGCCGAGCAATGAGCCCGCGACCTATCCGCATTCTGCCGATCCGGCGCGCGCTTCGCGAACGGGTTTGCTACACTGTCCCTGCAAAGCAGGTTGCATCCGGTCCGCGGAAAGGGAAGATCCCGCCTGTATCGTTTCTGAACGCCGAGCATTGACTTCTCTTCTGCCCGCACATGCGGACGCCGGGCTATAGAAGGAGGAGTGTATGTCTCGTCGTCTGCCTGAAAAACCCAACCTGCAACATCTCAAGAAACAAGCCAAGGAATTGCTTGGCAGCATGCCCGGCGCGAAGCTGGCCCAGGCGCAGCATGCGTTGGCCAAGGAATACGGCTTCGCCAACTGGGCCGCGTTGAAAGTCCATGTCGAATCGCTGGGGATGACACCCTTCGAGGCGCTCACGGCCGCTGTACTGGCCATGGATGCCGCGCGTGTCGGTGTGCTGCTCCAGCGCCATCCTGAACTGCATGAGAAAATCAACGAACCTCTGCCCAACTACAGCTTCGGTGCGCAGGCCCTGTTTGCCGCTGTGCAGCGCGGCGATCGACCTACGATCGATGTGCTGTTAGGGGCGGGCGCCGACATCAACAAACGCACCGACTGGTGGGCGGGAGGATTCGGCGTGCTCGACGATTGCGAGCCGGGCCTGGTGGATTTTTTGATGGAACGCGGCGCCCTGCTCGATGCGCATGCTGCGGCACGGCTCGGCTTCCTCGACAAGCTCGAACAGATCGTCGCCGGCGATCCAGAGGCGGTGCATGCGCGGGGTGGCGATGGACAAACGCCGCTTCACTTCGCGTCGACCGTCGAGATTGCGCGGTTTCTGCTCGATCACGGCGCCGACATCGATGCCCGCGACATCGACCACGAATCGACCCCGGCGCAATACATGCTGCGCGTCGACCAGAAGCGCCACTATCCGCACGAACGGCAGGACGTGGCCCGCTTCCTGGTCGCACGCGGATGCACCACCGACATACTGATGGCATCGGCACTGGGCGACCTCGATCGGGTACGGCAGCATCTGGACCGCGATCCTGCGAGCATTCGCATGAATGTCTCGTGGGATTGGTTTCCCCGACAGAACCCGAAGGCGGGCGGAACCATCTACATCTGGCAGCTCGGTTGGAATCGTACCCCGCACTCTGTGGCGCGGACCTTCGGCCGCGAAGATGTCTTTCAGTTCCTGATGGAGCGCACGCCCGAGAATCTGAAGTTCGCGCTGGCCTGCGAGCTGGGCGACGAAGATGTGTTTCGCGCCTTCCTCAAGAAGAATCCGCGTGCCGTCGAGAGCATTTCAGAAGAAGACCTGCGCAAGCTGCCCAATGCGGCTCAGGACAACAATGTGCCGGCAGTCCGTCTGATGCTCGAGGCGGGCTGGCCCGTGAATACGCGCGGCGATGCGGGCGGCACGGCGCTGCACTGGGCGGGCTTCCACGGCAATGCGGAGATGGCGCGCACGATTTTGCTCTTCCATCCCGATCTTGAAATGAAGTCGATTGAGTATGAGGGCACCGCGCTCTCCTGGGCAATTTACGGATCAGGCAATGGATGGCATCGCGACACCGGCGATTATGTGGGCACGGTGCAAGCGCTGCTCGATGCCGGAGCCACCGTGCCGGAACACGCCGAAAAACTGGAGCCGAGCGAAGCCGTGCTGGAGGTGTTGCCATGACCGCGAACAAGCGTCCTGTTTCTGTTCTCGTCGTTGCCGGCCTCTATGTGGCCGTCGGCGTTCTCGGCTTTGCGGCACACTTCCGCGAACTGCTTGCCGGCCACGGCGACGCCCCGATGATCGAGCTTACCGAGCTCCTGGCGGTCGTGGCTGGAGTGTTTTTGTGGCGCGGGAACAACTGGGCGCGCTGGCTGGCACTCGCGTGGATCGCGTTTCACGTGCTGTTGAGCGCGCTGCACTCGGTGCGTGAAATGGCAGTGCACGGCCTGCTTTGCATAGCGATCGCATGGCTTCTCTTCAACGCTGCGGCGGATCGATACTTTCAGCGCTCAGAAACGCAGCCGACCTGAGGCAACAAGATAGGAGGGCGTCAGTATGGGGGGCGTCAGCGGGCGGAGGGCGCCTGCTGCGCCTTCCAGAGCTGGTAGAGTCCCCACGCCGCGACGGTGGAGGCGTCGGCGATCGTCCCTTCGCGCATCAGGCGCTCAAATTCTTCGATGGGGACGCTGTGGACCGCGAGATCGTGCTCTTCGGCGTCGCGATCGGTGTCTTTCTGCGTCAAGCCGGTGGCGAGAAACACATGCTGTTTCTGGCGCGTGAATCCGTACGCAATCCACAACATGCCCAGGCGGATCATCCGCGCGGCATGCAGGCCTGTCTCTTCGCGCAACTCGCCGCGCGCCAGCTCTTCGGGATCGGCAGCCGTCTGCTCCCAACTGCCTTGCGGCAATTCGAGCGCGCGCTGTTGAATGGTGTAGCGAAACTGCTCCACCAGCCATATTTGGCCGTTGTCGATGGGCAGGATAATCGCCGCGTCTTCCTTCTCGGCGACGCTGTAAATTCCCTTTTGCCCGTTGGAGCGCATGATTTCGTCTTCGCGCAGGCGCATCCAGCGATTGCGATAGACTTCGCGCGACGAAAGCGTCGTGATGGAGGGAACGCGATCGCTCGTCAAGGTGCAACCTCGTGGGCAAGTTCGTTTGCACGCGGGTGCCCTTCGCGGACGCGATATGCGCGCAGCCGCCCCAGCAGCGAGGCCGGACCGGTGACGGCGAGGCGCACCATGTTGCCCTCATAGCTGCGGCGATGCACCACCATGCCGGCTTCAATCGAGGCCAGCACGGCGCCTTCCTGTTGCGGAACGCACAGTTCCGCATCGATCACCGGGTCGGAGACGAGAACGCGGTCGATTGCGGCGATGAGTGCGTCGATCCCCTCGCCCGTGTGGGCCGAGAGCGCTACCTGACATTCACCCCTGGGACCAGCACCCTTTAGACCGTCGCGCTTGGGACTGGGTGCCGTGCGGGCGATGAGCGCCTCGCGCTCCGCTTCGTTGAGCAGGTCGATCTTGTTCAGGACTTCAATGCGTGGCTTGTCGAGGGCGCCCAGTTCGGCGAGCACCTTTTCGACTTGCGCCTTCTGTTCCTCGCCATAGTGCGAAGCCGCGTCGCGCACATGAAGCAGCACCTCAGCTTGTTCCACTTCTTCGAGCGTGGCACGAAAGCTGGTGACCAGCGTATGGGGCAGATTGCGAATGAATCCCACCGTGTCGGACAGCAGGACTTTGCGGCGGGTGGGCAATTCGATAGCACGCAGCTTCGGATCGAGGGTGGCAAACATCCGCGACGACTGCAACACGTGTGCGCCTGTGAGTCGATTGAAGAGCGTGCTTTTGCCGGCGTTGGTGTAGCCGACCAGCGCGACCGTGGGCACGGGGACCGATTCGCGGCGCTGGCGCTGCTGGCGGCGCACGCGGCGCACCGACTCGAGATCGATCTTGAGCTGGTCAATGCGGCGCTGGATCTTGCGGCGATCGGTTTCGAGCTGCGTTTCGCCGGGTCCGCGGGTACCGATGCCTCCACCGAGCTGCGACATGGATTTGCCTCGGCCCGCGAGGCGCGGCAGCATGTATTCGAGCTGCGCCAGCTCCACCTGCAACTGGCCTTCGCGGGTGCGTGCATGGCGCGCAAAGATATCGAGGATCAACTGGGTTCGATCGAGCACACGGCACGGAAGCGCCGCCTCGAGGTTGCGCAACTGCGTTGGCGAAAGGTCGTGATCGAAGAGCACCAGGGCGGCATCGGTCGAAGCGGCCACCCCGGCAATCTCTTCTACCTTGCCGGCGCCTACCAGCGTGGCGGGATCGGGCCGCGGACGCCGCTGCAGCAACTCCGCCGCAACCTCGCCGCCGGCGCTTGTCACCAGCTCGCGAAACTCCTCGAGCGACTCCTCGGTGCCAAAGCCGGGCGCAAACCGATCGAGTTCAGCCGAAGCCTCGATGGAAGGCACATTGTCATGTGATGGAGAGGCAGCCAAACGCGCCGCCGCCCGCTCCGATCGGACTTTCGCCGAACGGACCGTGAAGTCGACCCCGACCAGCACGGCGCGTTCCCGCGATCCAACCGAGGAGTCGGGACCTGCAGCATCCTTGTGCAGCGGAGACACTGTGCCCAGCCGTCCGGCCTTTGCGGTCACGGGGCGTAAGCTCACATGATCTCGGACTGCTGCCAATGGGGCCTATCGCTGTTCCGCCGTAGCCACAGTCGGCGTCGGGGCCGGCACCGCAGACGGGCCTAACCCGGCGTGCGCTACACCCGGACGATGCTCAGTGTGGAGCACACTCCGGTTGCTGACCACGGTGGAAATGGCGTGCTTGAAAATCAACTGCTCCTGGCTGTTGTTCTCAAGCAACACCGAGTACTTGTCAAAGGATCGGATTTTTCCGGTGAGCTTGACGCCGCTGACCAGATAAATCGTAATCGGTGTCTTGTCTTTGCGAACGGTATTCAGGAAGGTGTCCTGAATGTTTTGTGCCGGCTTGTTTTCCATTTGCCGATCTCCTGCTTTCCATTGAAGTCAGAATGTGGGGTGCCAAATCGGCACCTCGGTGAAAATACAAGTCCACGGGCGCGGCACCGGAAGTCCCGGGTCCGCCAAGCCCCGCAATGTGTCAACAATAGCGAGGTTCACCGGCCTTTTCAACTCCGCCGGTCACGTCTGTGACCAACTAAGAGTCACCACGGTTCAAGATAGGACGCACCATTCCTTCCGGCGTTACCATGGGTGCGTGCAAGACCCCGCTTTAACCCCTGTGTCTCGAACGCCGGCTTCCCAGCCTGTTCCCATGCTCGACCTTCAGCGGCAATACCAGCCTTTGCATCGGGAACTGCTGCAAGCTCTTGGGCATGTGCTGGAAACTCAACAGTTTATCCTCGGCGAACCCGTGTCCTCCTTCGAACGCGCTGCGGCCCGCGAACTCGGCGTGGCCCATGCCGTTGGATGCGCCTCAGGCACAGATGCGCTGTGGTTGGCCCTCGCTTCGGCAAAAATTGGCTCCGCAAAGCCCTTCCGGCTCACCGACCCCGCGGACAAGGAACCCATCCCGGCCGTCCTCACGACTCCCTTCAGCTTCTTTGCCTCGGTCAGCTCGATCCTGCGCGCGGGGGCCCGTCCCGTCCTGGCTGACATCGACCCGGTCACCTTCAATCTGGATCCTGCTGCGGCCGAAGAGGCTCTCGAAGGGCCACACGGCGCAACCATCCGGGCCATCCTGCCGGTTCATCTCTACGGTCAGTGCGCTGCCTGGGATGCTTTCGCGCGGCTCGGCGAGGAATTTGGGCTGACGCTGATTGAGGATGCTGCCCAGGCCTGGGGCGCTGAGTGGAACGGCATAAAAGCCGGTACCCTGGGGCAGATCGCGGCCTTCAGCTTTTATCCCACCAAAAACCTCAGCGCCGCAGGCGACGCCGGCATGGTCGCCACGCATTCCGAGGAGTTCGCCGAGCGCGCCCGCATGTTGCGCCAGCACGGCATGCGCCGCCGATACTACCATGACGAGGTGGGATGGAATGCGCGCCTCGACGGATTCCAGGCGGCCATTCTCGAGATCAAGCTCAAATATATCGGCGGATGGAATGAAGCGCGCGCCGTTGCCGCCCGGCGCTACGACACTTTGTTTCGCGCTGCCGGGCTGGCGGAGGCTGGGCCCTACCCCACGCATGCCATCGTGCTGCCGCAAACAGCGCGCAGCGCCAAACACGTCTGGCACCAGTACGTGATTCGCACCGTGCGCCGCGATGCGCTGCGCGCGTTTCTTGCCGAACGCAAAATCGGCTCGGAGATTTATTATCCCGTGCCCCTGCACCTGCAGGAAGCTTTGCAGGGCATGGGCTACGCGGAAGGCGGCTTCCCCGAAGCCGAACGCGCCGCACGCGAAGTGCTGGCGCTGCCGATTTTCCCTGAGATCCGCGCCGATGAGCAGGAAACGGTGGTGCAGGCGATCGCGGAGTTCCTGGGCTGAAGCCCGCGCGCGCGATCCATACCGTAGAATTCGATTCAGCATGAAGTGCCCTTACTGCGGCTTTTTACAAGATCGCGTGGTCGACTCGCGCGAGAGCAAAGAAGCCGATTCAATCCGGCGCCGGCGCGAGTGCGAAAAGTGCAACCGCCGCTTCACCACCTACGAGCGCATCGATGAGATCCCCTACATGGTGGTGAAAAAGGATGGGCGCCGCGAGCGCTTCGACCGCGAGAAGATTCTGCGGGGCCTGCTGCGCGCCTGCGAGAAGCGGCCGGTTTCGTCGGGCCAGCTTGAGAAGATCGTCGATGCCACCGAGAGCTACTTGATCGACGCGCCGGAGCGCGAGCGCACCACCAGTGAAGTCGGGGAGCTGATCATGCAGCACCTCAAAGGCCTCGATACCGTGGCCTATATCCGTTTCGCTTCGGTCTATCGCGACTTCAAAGACGTGCGTGAATTTAAGGAAGAGCTCGAGGGCCTGCTGGAGAGCCGCAAAGGCAAGAAATAGATGCGGCGGGAGAATCGATGAAGCACTATCTGCTGTTTTACGAATTGGTGGATGACTATATTGCACGGCGCGCTGAGTTTCGCGACGCGCATCTGGGGCTGGCGTGGAGGGCGCACGGACGGGGGGAGTTCATTCTCGGCGGGGCTCTGGCCAATCCCACGGATCAGGCCATTCTGCTCTTCAAGGGCGACTCACCCGCGGTGGCCGAGGCGTTTGCGGAGGCCGATCCGTACGTGGCCAACGGCGTCGTAAAGCGTTGGTACGTGCGCGAGTGGACGACGGTAGCCGGCGATCTGGCGGCGAAACCGGTCCGACCTGGCGGGTAAGAAGGCGGCCGGTCGGAAGGCGGCGCACGACCCTCGTCTCGCGAGGACTGGCCTCGATTCAGGTACACTGGAGTGTTCACGATCATGCAAACCAAGCACTCCATCGGCATCCTCGGCGCCACCGGAATGGTCGGTCAGCGCTACATCCAATTACTAGAGAACCATCCCTGGTTCCAGATCACCTGGCTGGCGGCCAGCGACCGGTCGAGCGGCAAACCGTATGGCGAAGCCGCGAGGTGGCGTCTCGATACGCCGCTGCCCGAGCGAATCGCCAAGATGACGGTGTCGCCGGCCGAGCCTGAAGGCGCGCCAAGGATCATCTTTGCCTCAGTGGACGCCGCAATTGCGCGCGAGATGGAGCCCAAGTTTGCCGCCGCCGGCTGCGCGGTGATTTCAAACTCCAGCGCCCTGCGCATGGCTCCGAATGTGCCGCTGGTGATTCCAGAGGTGAACGCGGAACATCTGCACCTGATCGAGGAGCAGCCCTGGCGCAAGCAGTCGGGCGGCTACGTGGTCACGAACCCCAACTGCTCGACCATTGGACTGGTGATGGCACTGAAGCCGATCGAGGAGCGCTTCGGCATCGAGAGGATTTTTGTCACTACGATGCAGGCCGTCTCGGGAGCGGGGTATCCCGGCGTTGCCTCGATGGACATTCTCGACAACGTGGTGCCCTACATCGGCGGCGAAGAAGAGAAGATGGAAGCCGAGACGCTGAAGCTTCTGGGCAAACTCGAAGGCAGTCATGTGGCTCCGCTTCGTGCAAGGATTACGGCGCATTGCAACCGCGTGCCGGTGGTCGATGGCCACACCGAGTGCGTGTCCATTCAATTGACAAGGAAAGCGACGGCAGACGAGATTCGTGCTGCCTGGGGTCAGTACAAGCCGCTGGCGGGGAAAGACCTGCCCTTCGCGCCGCAGCAGCCTGTACAGTTTGCCGGGCAGCCGGACCGTCCGCAGCCGCGGCTCGACCGCAATCGCGAGAACGGCATGGCGGTGGCGGTGGGCCGTCTGCGTCCATGCAACCTGCTCGATTGGAAGTTTGTTCTTTTGTCGCACAACACGGTCCGCGGTGCTGCCGGAGCGACGATCTTGAACGCCGAGATGCTGGCGAGTCTCGGCAAGCTGGATCCGGTTGGCGAAGCCGCACACGCCTGAACCACGCAACGAAGACGGAATCCCCCATGAGCATCGTGGTGATGAAATTCGGCGGCACGTCGGTGGAGGACTCTGCCGCGATTGCGCGCACGGCAAAGATCGTTGCCGGCCGCATTGCCCTTGGCAAAAAGCCGGTGGTGGTGGTGAGCGCCCTGGCCAAAGTCACCGATCAGCTGCTGCGCGCCGCCTCCGCCGCGTCGACGGGCGACCGTACCGGAGCGCTGGCCATCAGCTCGCGACTGCGCTGCCGCCATCGCGACACGGCCTGCGAGCTGGTGAAGGACTCGGCCGCGCTCCTCACGCTGATCGACCAGAAGTTCGATGCGCTGGACGAGATTCTGCGCGGGCTGGCCGCGATTCTCGAGCTCACGCCGCGGATCTCAGACCTTGTGGTCAGCTACGGGGAACGCATTTCGAGCCGGATGGTCGCCGCCGCTTTTCGTGACCGCGGGATCGATGCGGCCCATGTCGACGCGCGCGACATCATCGTCACCGATTCGCAGTTCCAGAAGGCCGTGCCGCAGGACGTTTTGATTGAAAAGCGCGCCGCCGAGAAGCTGCGCCCTCTCGTGGATGGGAGCAAGGTTCCGGTGATGGGCGGATTCATCGCCTCGAACGAAGACGGCATCACGACCACGCTGGGCCGCGGGGGCTCCGATTTCACGGGTGCGCTGGTGGGCGGGGCCATGGCTGCAGAGTCCATCGAAATCTGGACCGATGTGGACGGCATCATGACCTGCGATCCGCGAGTCTGTTCCGACGCGTTGCGGGTGAAGGTCATCAGCTTTGAAGAAGCGGCGGAGCTGGCCTACTTCGGCGCCAAGGTTCTGCACCCGGCCACCATTCTGCCCGCCGTGAAGAAGAGTATTCCCGTGCTGGTGCTCAACAGCAAGAACCCGAACAATGAAGGTACGCGCATCGTCTCGGTCGCGCCGCATTGCAAGAGCCCGTTCAAGTCGATCGCGGTGAAGAAGAAGCTGAGCATTATCGACGTGGTCGCGAGCCGCATGCTGATGACGCACGGCTATCTGAAAGAGATCTTTACCATCTTCGACAAACACCAGACTCCTATCGATATGGTTTCGACCAGCGAAGTCTCGGTGTCGCTCACGGTCGATTCGAATGACAGGCTGCCGTTGATCGCCGCCGATCTGAGCAAGCTGGCCGACGTGAAATATGAGGGCAAAAA
Source organism: Occallatibacter sp. (assembly GCA_036520995.1). GTDB lineage: Bacteria > Acidobacteriota > Terriglobia > Terriglobales > Acidobacteriaceae > Telmatobacter. Next base: position 29,634 of record DATDIQ010000011.1, on the reverse strand, counting down.
GGCGCTGGTCTGCATGGTGGGCGAAGATATTCGCGGCCAGAGCGGCATGGCGGCGCAGGTCTTCGCGGCCATCCGGCACATCAATGTGCGGATGATTTCGCAAGGGGCAAGCGAAATCAACATGAGCTTCATGATTGAAGAGGAGGATGCCGATGAGGCGGTGCGATCATTGCACGCGGCATTCTTCCAGAAGCCCGACCCGTCCATTTTCGACGTCGAGGCGCGCAAACAGCAGCTTCTAGCCTCCAGCTCCTAGGTGTTAGCCTGTCGCTGTCTCAATGCCGAACATCTTTTGTTGGGCGCACCATATCTGTGTGTTCTGCAACTTCGATCGCAACTCCCGGCCAGGAGCCAGGAGCTAGCAGCTAGGAGCTGATTTCAATATGCTCTTCCTCGTCCTCGGTAAAGGCAAAACGGGAACCCTGGTGGCCGAAGTGGCTCGCGAGCGAGGCCATGGCGTGCGCGCCTACGACATCCTCGAGAATGAACACGCCTCGGCGCTGACAGCGCCCAATCTTGCGGGGGTCGACGTCGTGATCGACTTCACCGCCCCCGAGGCAGCCCAGGAAAACATCCGCGCGGTTCTCTCGCTGGGATGCCGCATCGTGGTCGGCACCACCGGCTGGTATGCACAGCTCCCCGAGTTGAAGGCGCTGGCCGCGAAGCGCGGAGGGGCCCTGCTCTACGGCAGCAACTTCTCCATCGGCGTGCAGAAGCTGTTCCGGCTGACGGCGGAGCTTGCCCGGCTCGAAGACTACCGCTTCTCGATTCGCGAGACTCACCACACGACCAAGGTGGACGCGCCGTCGGGCACAGCCATCACTCTGCGGGAGATCATTCACTCGGTGCGGCCCGGCGCAGAGGTTCCGATTGCTTCAGAACGGCTGGGCGATGCCAAGGGCGAACACGTGGTCACCGCGACGAGCGAGCACGACGTGCTCGAACTGCGGCACGATGCCTTTTCCCGACGGGGGTTTGCGCTGGGAGCGGTGCGCGGGGCCGAATGGGTTCACGATCAGTCGGGCGTTTGGGAGTTCCGCGAGATCTTCGGTCAGCTTTAACACGAAGATCGTGTGACGGCGATTCCAGACAGCTACTGGCGGTCAGACTAACCTGAACTGCGTCCGCCAGGGTTGCGCGGCAGGCGCGCCGGAAACGGCGCCTGGTCGGCAAGCGCGGGGACGCACATGCCGGTTCTCTCTTCCGTAGCAAATCCCGATGAAGTCTCGACCAAGGCGATTCGTCGAGCACGCGCGCAGTACGTGCGGCGATGGAACCCTTGGCCGGTTTGCATCCTTGTGTTGATGGCCATGGTTGCCGGCCTAGCGATTGCGTGGCCCAAGAGCAACTACGACGGAGCGTTTTACACCGCGTTGACGATGCCGACCCGCGACGATGTTGCACTGCATGCGGCGGGAATGGCATTCCTGGATCGCGATCCCGAGAATGTCGGGAACCCTTATCGCGACGACCTGCGCACCCATCCCAATCACTTCGCGCAGCAACTGCCTTTCTATGCGGTGAAGCCGCTTTATGTCGCCCTGCTCACTTGGGGCAGAGACGCAGGGCTCGGCTGGCGCACCGGCGCGGTGCTCTCGGGACTCTCCTTTTGTGCGCTGGGATGGACTGTGTTTACATGGCTGCGGCGCGCCTATCCGGACGGCCCGGCGACGGCGTTCACGGCTATCCTGATACTGAATCCCACGGTTTTACAGCTGGTGCGCTGGACAAGTCCGGATATGCTGGCGATCGCGATCGCGGTGGCCGGCGCCTTCGCGATCGTGGAAACGCAAAGCACCGCCCTTGGCCTGGCACTCTTGCTCGCGAATCTCTGGATTCGACCGGAAACCATCCTGCTTGCCGGATTCGTGCTTTGCGCACTGCTCGCGACACGGCATCTGCATTGGATGTGGGCAGGCGGCCTTGCGGTTTTTGCCGTGGCGAGCGATTGCTTCATCGCGCGCAATGGCTATCCCTACAGCGTGCTTTTTTCTCACAGCTGCGTCCAGGAACTGACCGCACCTGCCGGTGTCAATCTTGTACTCACCCCCAGCGTGTATCTGGGCGCGTTGAAACATGCGGTTCAAGAGCTTTCGTTTACGAACCCGCTACTGAGTTTCCCCCTGCTCACTTGTGCCCTTCAGCTTTTCGCGTTGCGGCGTCGGAGTCTTGCGGCGGCAATCTCTTTCGCTGCCCTCTCGGCCGCATTCTTGCTCTTTCTCATGGTTCCGAACTTTGAATCGCGCTATTTCCTTTCTACGCTGCTCTTTGTGCCTGCTCTCTGCTTCCTCGTGGAGGTGCGTCGATCCACTTCCGGGTCCAGCCTTTCGAGGGATCGCGCGGAGCCGATTGGCTTGCAAAGATAACCGCATACAGCAAGGAACTTCCGTGCTAGCATGGGTTCCACATCGCGCTCCCCGGCCAGACCGATTCGCGCCGGTCACTGTTTTATCGGCTCGCAACATGCAAAGGAGGCGGACATGATTTCGAGATCCGCATCTGCCGCAACAGCCCTTCTCTCCGCTCTGCTGCTTGCTTCAACCCTCACCGCGCAAACCACAGAAGCAACCCCGGCCAGTCCTGGCAATTCGAAGATCCGCATCGTGCGTCTCAGCGAAGTCCGCGGCGCGGTTCAATTGGACCGTTCCACGGGAAACGGATTCGAGGCGGCGATGGCAAATCTGCCCATTGTAGAAAACAATCGCCTGCGGACTGACCAGGGCGTGGCCGAAGTGGAATTCGAAGACAACAGCACGCTGCGCCTGGCTCCCAACTCGGTAGTGGAATTCCTACGTCTGGAACGCAACGCCCAGGGAGCGACCCTCTCGACGGTGCGTCTGCTGCGTGGAACGGCTTACGTGAGTCTGGTGAAGGCAAAGAACAGCAACGAATTCAACCTGGCTTTTGACAAGCAGAGCGCCGTTCTGCCACCGGGGAGTCATATCCGCCTGGACGACGACGATGCCGCTGCCAGGCTGGCCGTCTTCGATGGTTCGGCACAGGTCGAGGGTCCCGGCGGTTCCACCAAAATTGAGCGCAAACAGACTGTGCTCTTTCACCTGGTGGACCAGAGCCAGCCCCAGCCCACTGTCGAACGGCAGATTTCCGCCGAAACCTACGACAGCTGGGACAAGGACTCCACCGGCTATCATGCGCGCACCGCAGCAATGGGTGCACTCTCGAGTACACCGTATGCCTACGGCTTGAACGACATGATGTACTACGGCAACTTTCTCAATGCAGGCAGCTGCGGCACGATGTGGCAGCCCTATTTCGCGAGCGCGAGCTGGGATCCATATTCCAATGGAGCCTGGGCGTTTTACCCCGGCGCCGGATACTCGTGGGTTTCCCCCTATCCGTGGGGCTGGACCCCCTATCACTACGGGTCCTGGTCGTTCTGCCCCGGCACGGGGTGGGGATGGCGGCCGGGTGGGACGTGGAACGGATTGAACAATGTGGCGATGAATGGTGGAGGGGCAACCGGGCCTGTCCGCTTCCATCCGCCAGCCACCTTGCCGAGCAAGGGACAGTCCACGCTTGTGCCGGTGAATATGAAGCCCCTGGTCCGTTCGGAAGTGGCGTCGCCGGAGTCCTTCGTCTTCCGGCGCGATTCCGCGGGCCTGGGTGTTCCGCGCGACACGCTGGGCAAGCTCAATAAGCTTTCGCAGCAGGCCGCGGAACGTGGATTCTCGACCACGCATGTTTACATGAGCGCTCCGGCGCAGCCCATGAATGCCGGGCGTGCCATGAACGCTTCGGCTGGGCCTGTTTCGATTCATCGCGGAAGTGCGCCATCGTCAATGGGGAACGGGCAATTCGGAGGGCAAGCGGCCGCCTCACGGTCGGCGGGCAACAGCGCTCCGATGTCGAGTCCTTCGGTATCGGCGCCGGCAGCAAGCCACGCAGGGGCTTCGTCCGGGCACCATTGAGTTGGGTGGAAAGAATTCGGGTTGAAAACTTAAGGACAGACTGGGATTCCCAGCCTGCCCTTCCTGTTTCTCTGCCCGCCTAGCTAGCGCTGGTCGAGCGAGAAGATCAGCCGGATCGTGGTTTGCACTTCGACAGGCTGGTTATTCAGCTTGTAAGGCCGATAGCGCCAGGTTCTGACTGCATCGAGTGCGGGCCCGCGAAAGACCTCGGGACCACTGATCACGTGAAGGCCTTCAATCATGCCGCTGGGCGTGATATTGGCTGCCAGAACGACCGTACCGCTCATGTGCGCTTCTTTGGCGAACTGCGGATACACCGGCGAGGTTTTGTGCAGGAGCATGCCTTCGGCGACGCCAGCCGAGATCGCGGAGACGCCGGGCACGATTCGCACCTTTTCCTGATTGCCGAAAACCGCAGAAGGCATCGCTGCGCCGCCATCGATCCCACCGGTGGTAAAACCACTGGGCGGAGCTTCCTCGATAGAGACAGGCTTCTTCATGGTGCCCGCAATCCGCGAAGGCGCCGAGAGTTGAGCATCCATCATGGCGGGAGAGACCGTTCTAACGGGTGCGGAAGTTTCAGGCGAGGGGGTGACGGCCATCGCTGCTGGACTGGGTTTGGCAGTCACGGGAGCCGAAGGAGCCGGTGTCGTGGTGTTGACCGCCGATGATTCCTGGACCGGCGCCTGGGCCTGCGGCTCTACGGTCGCCGCCGGATGGGATGGACGCATGAAGATCAGCGACCCAATCACAACCAGCACCACGGGGACCGCAGCGATCAATCCCCACTTCTTCCAGTCGGGACCTTGCGATGCCGTTTCGCTGGAATCGACTGCACGAAAAGTCGGGACCTCTGCGGGCTGCGCCTTCTCGACAGGAAGGGGTGCGGGAGCTGTTTTCGGCGTGGCGCCCAGCAGACGGCCCGTCTTCGCTTTGGCCGTCGGCATGTCGCCCGGCCGCTTCGATTCCGTGGCGTTGCCTGCAGCCGGTTGCGCGGCGCGGATCCATGCATTGTCCCAGGCCGCGAAATCGGCCGCGGTGGGGTCGGATGCCGGTGCATTGGCAGGTGGAGCGACGGGCTGCGGCCGAAGGACCGCTGGCGGCTCGATCGAAGTGCTGAAATCGTATGCGGCGGGGCTTGTGCGCAGTTCGGAAGAAGGCAGGCCGGCAGGTCTTGCGCTCAGGTCCAAGGACCGGCTCGACTCCGGAAGATCCATCGGCGCGCGATAGAAGCTCTCAACTGCGGAGGAGGGCGCTTTTGTAATTTCCTGCACATTCGAAGGGGTTGCTTTCAGAATGTCCGGCATGGGCGCCGGAGCCTGTCGCCCAAAGTCAGCGACGGGCGGGACCGGCCGCTGCGGATCCGGTGCGGGCGACTTCAGGATGTCGGGCATCGGCGAGGGCGCCGGCCGCACCAACTCAGCGAAAGGAACGGGGCGTGGCGCTTCGGGGGCGGGCGGGGCAGGGATCTTTAGAATATCGGGCGGCGCGATCGGTCGCGCTGCTTCAACCGACGCAGATTGAACAGGTATTGGTGCTTGAGGAGGACGAACAGAGTCTGGCGGAGCCGGCGGCAACGAGCGTTCCGCTTCGGCAACGGCCTCGGCGGGAAGGGGCAGAAAATCGCGGGCTCCGGCTTCAAGACAGCTGCGCAGCAAGGCCTGGTCATTGCGCATCGAGTAGACCATTACCATGACGTTCTCGATAGCGGCAAACTTCTGGACCACCTGCAGGGCATAGCTCTGGTCACTATCGACGTCGATCATCACGACGTCGAAGCGTTGCTGTTCCATCAGGCGCTGAATGTCAGTCAGCTTAGCCGGATAGTCGATGAACTCGCGCACGGCGCGCGTCTCCGACCCCGCCAAGGCTTTCGACACCACTTTGCGGTGGGCAGCGTTGGGGCCGATCACGGCCACCGTCATCCGCGCTGAGCCGGTGAGTTCAGGGGAGGAGGGGTCTTGAATGCTGGTCGACACTTCAGCGTTACGGCTCATAGGTTCTCAAGGTCCTTCTTGCCGATGTGTAGAAAAATCCTTCTCAGCAACCCATCCGGTCTTACGCGCCGCCATAGACAGATCACGGAGAATGCAAAACCAAAACACAGGCACCCGCGCGCCCTGGCATACCCTCGCCGCGCCACGGGATTCATCGTTAGAGACCTGGGAAAAAAGGACATCTGCCTGCGCGTCTCTCTAATCGGAACTGCAGGCTAAGTTCTATTTATTCAAATCAGTACACTCGCGGTGCCCCGTACGATTCGAAACCGACGGAAATCGACGAACCAGAAGTTACTGTTAGCAAATGGTATACGCCTTTTCGGGGTCGATGGAACTACCCGTCTGTGGGATAGGACATGCCTTTCGTCATCAAGCCCAAAATGGGAAAACTTGCGGGACTCTTTGGCGGGATCGTTGCGGGCAGCTATTCGGGCAAAGAGCTTGCAGGTTCCTTCCGCGCCGCAAACCGGGATTGGCCGCAGACCCGATCCGCTACCCTGAGAGCCATGCTTCTGCGAGCAGCGCTCGTCAGCGATATTCCCGGCATTCTGGCCCTTGAGGGCGACCCCTCGGCGCGTGCTTTTGTGGGCCAATGGAGCGAGGAACGACATCGCGCCACTCTGGCTGGTGGCGATGCCCGCTATTTGGTGAGTGAGACGGAATCCGGCGATCTGCAAGCGTATGTGATCCTGCGCGGCCTCAGCGAGGAGTCGGGCTCGATCGAGCTGAAGCGAATCGTAGTCAACGCGCCAGGCCAGGGTCTGGGGCGCAGGCTGCTGGGGGAAACGATCCGGATTGTCTTTGAAGAGCTGAAGGCGCACCGTCTGTTTCTCGACGTCTATGAGGACAATGCCCGGGCGCGGCACCTATATGAAAGCCTCGGGTTCGTTTACGAGGGCGTGATGCGCGACGCCGCGCGCCGGGACGGCCGATACCATGCGCTGCACCTGATGTCGATGCTGGAATCTGACGATCGACCGATGGGGCAATCGGGCGGCTTATAGCGTTTGGTCCGCGGTTTTCCACGGCATGGTGCAAATCGCCGATGCGACGTGGCTATTCGGAGCGCGCGATTCCCTTGTACACTTTTCTGTGATGGAAACACGCGGATGTGGCACGGCCCTCGTTACGCCTTTTCGGGCAGACGCGGCAAACTCGATCGATGAGCACGCGCTGCGGGCGCTGGTGGACTGGCAGGTGGACGCGGGCATCGATTTTCTGGTGGCCTGCGGCTCGACCGGCGAAGCAGCAACTCTCGATGAGGAGGAATGGCTCGACGCGATCCGCATCGTGGTGGATGCAACCCGGGGCCGCGTGCCGGTGTGGGCGGGTTGCACGCACAACTCGACTCGAACCTTGCTGCGGCTGGCAGAGCGCTTGCGCGAGGTCCGCGGAGTGGATTGCATTCTCTCCGCCAATCCGTACTACAACAAGCCCACCCAGGAAGGCCAGTTCCAGCATTTCCTTGCGCTCGCGCGGGCGGTCGAGCCGATCCCGGTCTGCCTTTACAACGTGCCCGGGCGCACGGCAGCGAACCTCGAGCCGGAGACCGTGGTTCGACTGGTTGAGGCGGCCCCGCACATCGAGGCCATTAAAGAAGCCAGCGGAAAGCTGTCGCAGATTGCAGCCATCGTTCACTCGCTGGCACCGCGATTCAAGGTTTTTTCAGGCGATGACAATCTGGCGCTAGCCACCATCGGCATTGGAGCCCAGGGACTCATCAGTGTCGCGGCGAACGAAGCTCCTGCAGAAATGGCACGGATGATCCGCGCCGCGCTCGGCAACGACTGGGCGACGGCTCGCGACCTCGAGCATCAATATGGACGGCTATTTGAGGCGAATTTCTGGGAGTCCAACCCGGGGCCGGTTAAAACGGTGCTGAATTTGATGGGGCGCACCACCGACGTGCTCCGCTTGCCTTTGGTGACTCCCGCGGCGGCTACGCGGACGAAGCTGGAGCGTTTGGCCGGAGAGTTGGGCCTATTGAAGCTTACGCCGGTCGGCGAGGGCGATCTTCGTCTCTATTAGACGGCAGGCGTGCGAAGTGCGCGGGACCCGTTTTGATTTCCGTCAATCGTTCTTGGATTTCATTCGGATTGCGCCGCACACGCGAAGTGCGGCGGCGCGGGCGAAAATTCTTTCCGAAAAAACTGCAAAGACTGTCGAATTGAATTGGGACTGGGCGTCATCCTGGTGGCGGGCAGAATCGCTCGCACATCCAACCGGAGGGTTTCGATGCAATATCTATTCGCGTTGTACCAGGACGAGAGCGCCTGGCCCAAGATGACGAAGCAAGAGCAGGAGCAGGGTGTGGCGGCGTATGCGGCCTATACCGAGGCTCTGAAGACAGCCGGCGTCCTGAAGGGGTCGAATCGGCTGCAGCCGAGCGCATCGGCTACCACCTTGCGCACAACCAACGGGAAGGCGCAGATCCTCGATGGGCCGTTTGCCGACTCCAAAGAGCAGTTGGCCGGCTACTACCTGATCGAGGCGGCCGATCTCGACGCGGCTCTGGCCTGGGCCGGCCGATGCCCCGGTGCGCACCACGGCGTGGTCGAAGTGCGCGCCGTCTGGGAGATGTCGAGCAACAACAAATGACGCTGAACGAAGGATGCGCGGAGGCCCGCAGCACGGCCGACGCCGTTGCCCGCCGCAGCTACGGCAAGCTGGTCGCGTTTCTGGCGGCACACACGCACGATGTGGATGCCGCCGAAGACGCGCTGGCCGAATCCTTCACGGCCGCGCTCGCCGACTGGCCGCAGAAGGGCTGCCCGGACAACCCGGAGGCATGGCTGCTGACCGTGGCGCGGCGCAAGTTTCTGGATGCGGTGCGGGGGCAGCGACGCGAAGCCGGCTCGGACGCAATCGATGGCATCGCCGAGGGCCTGAGCGCTGCGTGGACGGAGAGGGAGTTTCCAGACAAGCGCCTGGGCCTTTTGTTTGCGTGCGCGCATCCGTCGATCGACCCAGGCATTCGCGCGCCGCTGATGCTGCAGGCTGTGCTCGGCCTCGACGCCGCACGCATTGCATCGGCCTTCCTTATTTCTCCCGCGACCATGGGTCAGCGGCTGGTTCGCGCCAAGCAGAAAATTCGCCAGGCCGGCATTCCCTTGCGCATTCCCGAGCCCGAGGAATTGCGCGAACGCCTTAGAGCCGTACTCGATGCGATCTATGCGGCGTTCTCAGAGGGATGGATCGATGCCTCGGGAACGGATGTGGCGCGCCGCGATCTCGCCGAAGAAGCGATCTACCTGTGCAAGCTGGTTACGGAGTTGTTGCCTGGCGAGCCGGATGCCATGGGCTTGCTGGCCCTCATGCTCTTTGCCGAGTCGCGGCATCGCGCCCGCCGCGACGCGGATGGGGAGTTTGTGCCGATGGGGCAGCAGCGAACCGAAGAATGGAATGCAGCGATGATTCAAGAAGCGGAGGCGCTGCTGCGGAATGCGAGTTCATTGCACATGCTGGGGCGCTATCAATTGGAAGCTGCCATTCAATCGGCGCACACGGCGAGGCGCATGACAGGTAGAGCAAACTGGAGCGAAGTCGTTGAGCTCTACGATGCGCTGATGGCGTTTTCGCCTTCGCCGGTGGTGGCCCTCAATCGCGCATTGGCGATCGCCGAGAAAGATGGTCCAGTCGCGGGCCTCGCTGGTCTCGAGGAGGTGGCGGCCGATCCGCGTCTTGGCGAATATCAGCCTTGGTGGGCCGCGCGTGCGGAGTTGCTCGCGCGCACAGGAAATATTGAAGCAGCACGCCACGCCTACGATGTGGCGATTGGCCTGGAACGGGATGAACCTGTACGGAGATTTTTAGATAGACGGCGAGCTGCCCTGCGGGGATGACGTGTTGCGCTTAATTTGAGGGGAATAGACGAATAATCAGGTAAACACATTACGGCTGTAACAGGCGCGCGAAAAAATCCTGCATCGCTCCGCAACTATCCGACGCAGAGAAGGGTTGAAGGTTAGCGAAGGCACATAAGCAAGTCTGCACACAATTCTTTTCGAGGTTCGATTTTCCTAAAGCCGAAGTTCGCGAAGTCCGCCACTCCGGGATCTTTAACGGTTGAAATTCCAGCAGGCCCGATCCCGGCCTTTGTGGCGTTTCCACGAAAAAGAGCAGAGGAGCACCGCTCCTGAAAAACGAATTGGATTCGTGTACTTGTCGTGTGACCATTCCAGCGATGATTCCGTGGAGGCCACGGACATCCGCAGAAAGCGATGGATCTGAGATGCCCATTACATTGTGCGAAAGAACATTTAGCCCTTCGCTCCTCGCAATCACCGTTGGCTCGCTCCTGGTGGCAGGCTGCGCGGGAGTGACCACCAACAGCTCCCCCTCAACTGACTCGAGCACGCCGACAGGATCTTCGTTCGTGGTAGGCACCGATGCGCCCATGGCGAGTGTGACGTCGTTCTCGGTCATGCTATCGAGTGTGCAGGCATTCACGTCGAATGATTGCAGCGGCACAGGTGTCTCGCTGGTAAGCGGCACACCCACCGTTGACTTTGCACGCTTCAACGGATTGCAGACGCTGATCGACATGAACGACGTGGCTGCCGGCACCTACAACTGTGTATCGATCACACTAGGCTCAGCCACCCTCGGCTACCTCGACACCACCACACCGCCGCCGACCCTCACCACCGAGGCGGCGACTCTTTCCTCCTCGACGCTGACCTATCCGCTGACGAACCCCATGATCGTGGCGCAAGCCGGTGCGCCGGTCGGCTTACACATGGACTTCAATCTGCGCAAGTCCATCGTGGTGGACTCGAACGGCAACATCACGGGCATGGTGAATCCGACCTTCAACGTGAAGGCGGTCAACAACAGCGATCCGGGCGCGTATATTGACGAGTTCGACGCCGCGGTCATCAGCACCAACACCACGGCGCAGAGCTTCGTGATTCAAGGGCCGCACGGAAGGCAGTTCACGGTGAACGTGAGCGGATCGACCGAGTGGGATGGCAGCGCAACCCTCAGCAGCCTGAACTCGAACAGCATCGTGCAGATCTCTGGAACGCTCGATCGGGCCGATGCCACCATCGATGGGGACGAAGTCGCTGTGATCTCGGACAGCGGCTTCTACGCAGCGGGTCAACTCACGTATGTGACGCCGTCTTCGGGCCCCGCCACCAGCTTTGATCTCTATGTGCGTGGCACGCTGCCGGCCAATACAGGCGTGACAGACGGAAACATCGCGACCATCGACCTGACAGGAAATGAAAAGTTCTCTATCTACTGGATGCATGGACCGCTGGCACAATTCCTCTTCAACCCCAGCGGGCTGCTTGCCGGCCAGCATATTGCGGTGGGCGGTGCGGCGTCGGGCGCGGCCGACGCTTCTTCGGTGACTGTGAAACGGGTGATGCTCCGCGACTGGGGCTTCAACGGCACGGTCGTGGCGGGTAGTGAAAACTCCAACACGGGCAGTTTCCAGATGCAGATCAATGGATTTGCTGGAGTGCTGGTCCCGCAAACCGTGACGGTCTACCTCGCCGACAACTGCTTGTTCCGCGATGGATGGACGGGATTCTCGAACATTACCGATGGCGCCAATGTGCGCGTGGTTGGGCTGCTGTTGAAGGACCCGACCTCGGGGGACACGGTGCTCGTGGGTCACTACGTGGACGACATGGATTAAGGCTGTCTGACAAGCGCAGCCGAGACGCCGGGGCAGGAAAATCCTGCTCCGGCATTTTTTATTTGTCGCGATGTGGTCGAGGAGGGCTTCGCCTCAAAAGAGATCGACGATTGGCGGAAATGTAAGCAGGACGCTGACTATCAGCAAACCTACTGCGATCGCCCGAATGCGCGCGAGGGGAAGATTGCGTTTGCGCCAGAGACATTGCAATGCGAACCAGCAGATCAGCCAGACGACGATAGTGGTTGTGGTCACGCCGGAGAGGGGGCCGGTTGGCGGATAGAAATTCATCAGGTATTTGATGACCGAAGATTTGTCCGCTGCGATGGCCAATACCGCAACGAGAGAGCAGCCGATGCCAGCGGACAGAACGGCAGCCGCGCCGGGACCGTTGGGCAGGTCCATCACGGGGAGTTCTTCACGGCCGTTCACTGCGTACCACCGATGATGCGAACCGCGGCACCGCCGTCGACGGGTGCATGCTTGTTGAGCAGAGCGCCGAAGAATCCAGCGATCCCCGCGGTGAAAAACGAAACCAGGATGAAGGTGAGAACCGTCGCACGCAGTTCGGGCTTGTTCTTCAGGTTGCGGCGATAGCGGCTGAAGACGACGGCGGCCATGGTGATCGAAATCGGAACCAACCACGCTACGTGCTCTTTCCACTCCATGCCGATTGCGTGCCAGCCGCGGGTGGCTGGGCTGGATAACAAGAGGCGCTGCGGGAATGCGGAGAGATTGACCGCGCCCGTCGGAGGCACGGCCCGATACCACGGATAGACGATGTAGGTGCCGCTGAGCACGGCAAGCCACGCGAGCGCTGCCATGGCGATGAGCCAAAGGCGAAGGAAATTTTCGTCGAGTTCTTTCACCGGGGAAAGGTCGCCCGGCGCATAACGGCGACAAAGCTCGATAAAGGCGAGAGCAGGCCATCAGGTATAAGGCGCCAAAGCCCATGCCGTGGATCATGGTCCATAGGCCGCGCATAGTGATTTCCATGGCTCGGTCTCCCTTTCTGTCCGGTTTAGAACGCGCGCTTTATTGCCTGGCGCGAAAACATGGCATCGCGCAAGGATGCCTTTTCATCCGCCGCGCCCTTGTCGCCGGGCGCCTTGGTGTCCTTGCCCCAGGTCCAGTAGAGGCCGGCGTAGGCATAGTTCTCCGTTTGTCCGGCAATGGAATGGCCGTAGGCAAAAAGAAATTCGGTGTCGGGTTCCTTCTTCAAGTGCCAGTAGCCCCCCATGTCGATCATGGTGGAAGCCTCGGTTTGCGCTGCGGCAAAGCCCTCGCCCCCGTGTGAGAAAACCTCGCCTGCGAGTTCGAACCGCTCACTCATCTCGCGCTTCAGCAGAAAACCACCGTAAGGGAAATCGTGATAGCCGGTTTGGGGCACGACGGTTTCGCCTGCTCCACCGTCGAAGAGCCACTTGCCTTCGTTCTTCTGCAGCCACACCGGAAGCCGGTACCAGACGTGGCCCACGCCAAGCCCCTTGTCGAAGTTGCCCGTTGGCATCTCGAACATGGTGAAGGTGCCGATTTGCGGCGTGGTCTTCGTTTCCTTCAAGATCGCCAGTTTGACGCCGAGTTCCATGTCGGTAAGGCCAATGGCGCTGGGGCCCGCGCCTCCTGGAAGATAGATGGGATTGTTCGAGGGGTAAATTCCACCCCAGGGAAGGATGGCGTGCAGTTGAACGCGGGGCACCGCGCCCCAGTTGAATTCAAAAGCCGGTCCTGTGAAGTCCATCTCGGCGGGCGTGCCGTCGGCGCTGCCAAAGATGTAGAACTCGTAGTGGTGAAAGTCGACCGGAACCGGATCGTCAACCTGAAACGGGGGCCCCTGCGCGAGCACCCTGGATGTGCCGGCACAAAGGCCGAAGAGCCACACGATCCTCGAGCAGGCACGAAGAAACTTCATCGAGAATTCCTTTGCGCGGAAGAACCTTGCGTAGACGCCGAAGGCGGCATCCTGTTGCCGACGTTATATCGAAGTTCGATAAGAGTCAAGACATAGCCAAAACGGAGGTATAGTGAAATGTGTGACGGGGCATGGACGGGAACTCTTTTACGGGCTGATACGGGCGCATGTGCTGCTTCACGCCAGGCACGAGCCGATCTTCGGCCTGGCCATGATGAAGGAGTTGGAGCATCATGGCTATCGGATCGGACCCGGAACGCTCTATCCGCTTCTGCATGGCCTGGAGCGCGCGAGACTCCTGAAGTCCACATCGGCGCGCGTGCAGGGCCGGCGGCGAAGGCTCTATACGATCACGGCAGCCGGCCGAAGAGGGCTCGCAAAAGCGAAGGTGAAAGTGGATGAGCTTTACCACGAATTGCACGAAGCGCGTCCGCGCCGCATCGACGCGAAGCCGAAGCGCGGGAACGCTTGAATTCATCCGGGTTTCACGAAAAATATAGATGCGCGCCTGTTTGTTGCGCGGGACGCTTAGGGGTCCAGTTAACCGGCCAGCGCCTGCTTCACCTGCTCGCTGACAATGCGGCCTTCAGCGCGCAACCCCTTGGCCTGGATCTTCGCCTGCACAGCTTTGATCACCGGTCCCATGTCCTTCGCCGTAGGCGCATGACCACTGGCGGCGGCGTGCTCCGCAACTGCCTCGACGACCAGCGCTTTGAGGCCTGCCTCATCGAGCACTTTGGGCAAAAACTCTTCGATGATGACAATCTCGGCAGCCTCTTTCGCGGCGAGTTCAGGACGATTGCCCTTGGTAAATTGCTCGATCGAGTCGCGACGCTGTTTGATCATCGTCGTCAGTGTCTGCTGCTCTTCCGCAGGCGTAAGCGAAGCATTCTTCTCGAGGGCCTTGTTCATCAGCGCGGCCTTGATTAGGCGCAGGGTGCCGGTGCGCTCGGCATCGCGCGCCTTCATGGCGGCGACTGTCTGTTGCGAAATGTGGGCAGCAAGCGCGCCTGGATCGATCATGAGTCTCTCTCCAAAGCTTCGATTGTATCGGAGCGGAGCGGGCGGTTCCGCTCGCGTCAAACGACGACCGAAGCTTCAGGAACTGGTTGAGCGCTCTGGGTCGAATGAGTCGGAAATCTCGATCTTGACCTGATCGCCGTCCTGGAGATGGAGCGCGTCTCGCAGGCGCACATCGGTGGCTATCTCAAGAATCGTTTTGGGGTGATGACCGCGGCCTTGTTCGTTGGCGTCGGTTCGCAAGACAAACGCAGGTCTTCCCTCGATCGAGCATGGCACCAGATTCACAGAAACGGCGCCTCCGTATTCCGAGCCTTCGAGGCGGATCACCTGCTTCGGCCGAGTATAGGGCTGATCAAGCTCGATGTTGAGCGTGCCGGGATAGAGCGCCATGCCCGTTTTGCGCAGGTAGTGCTCGTGAAGTTTCTCGATCCAGAACGAGAAATTGCCCATCCCTGAGACAACTCTTCCGCTGAGCAATGCTATGGGGGTGTCCATTTCGACGGGCGGAATTTGCTCGAAGAGATCGAGCGCAACAGTTGGAGGATGAACGACGCCGGCAAAAGATGCAAACGCGCGTCCACTTTGTTTTGAGCAGGCGCAATCCAATCATGCGCGCACCCGGAACTTTGCAATGCAAGTCGCATTTGTACAAGCGGGAGTGGAAAAGCAATGATCATGCCTAAGTTTGGAACGATTGCGCTTGCTATTGCTGCCATAGTGCTGGCTCCGGCTGCGTTTGGAGCCAACGTGGCGCGACCCGGCACGGTGAACTATGTCGAAGGTGCTGCATCACTCGACGGGCAGCAAGTCTCGGATAAAAGTGTAGGGGATGTGGACCTGAATCCGGGCCAGGAGTTGACCACTGCGCAGGGTAAGGCGGAGATCCTGCTTACGCCGGGCGTGTTTCTGCGGTTGGACGACAACAGCACGGTGAAGATGATTTCGCCGGACCTGACGCATACGCAGGTGGAGTTGGAGCACGGCCGCGCCGGGATCGAAGTCGATGAGGTTCATCCGGAAAATAATCTGGACATCGAGGATGCGGGCGTAACCACACAGCTGCTGAAAAACGGATACTACGAGTTCAACGCCGATCAGCCCACCGCAATGGTGTTCGACGGGAAGGCCGCGGTGGAAATAGGCGATGGAAAGTACAAGGTCGTGAAGTCGCATCACGAATTGGCACTGGTAGCGGGCCCGAACGACAAGCCGCTGGTGAAAGAGAAACCAGCCGGCTTCGACGTCAATGCGGCCAGGGACGACCTCTACAACTGGAACAGCCTGCGCTCGCAGTATCTTGCCGAAGCGAACAACCAGATCGCGGGCGAGTATGCGGGGGGCCCGGGGTTCGTCCCTGGCTGGTATTGGGACCCATCCATGTGGGACTACACCTTCATCGGCGGCGGTCCGTTCTATAGCCCGTTCGGCTGGGGCTTCTATCCCTTTGGCTGGGGTGGTTGGTATGGCGGTGGTTGGTATGGTGGGCGGTTCTATGGCCACAAGAGCATTGGCCGAGTGGGCGAACCAGGTCACCATCCAGCTCCCAGGGGTGGCTTCCACGGCGGAGCCGGCTTTCGTGGGAGTGCCGGAGTCGCGGGCGGGTTCCATGGCGAAGGCTTCCACGGCGGAATGGGTGGCGGCGTCCATGGTGGAGGAGGCGGACATCGTTGAGCCTCGACAAGAATATTGTGGGCTGGGGGAGCAGCACTCTCCCGGCCCGCCTATTTCCATAACAATCATTAAATGAGCGAGATAAAGATCGTTCAATTCCAAACGACTCGACTCGCGCCATTTTCCCACAAGCGGACGAAGCCCACAAAAGTCACAGATTTGTGTATTCTGTGATTTCCTACAAGCCGATGAGCCTGCCAGGAAAACGAGGGAACCATGATTCGCAAAGCCCGCCTTTATACGCCCGGTCCGACTCCCCTGCTACCGGCTGCCCAGTTCGCGATGGCCGCCGCGGATATGCACCACCGCACTCCCGAGTTCCGCGCGCTCTATCAGAAGGTGCTGGCGCAGCTGAAGGTGTTCGTGGGCACCAAGAACGATGTGTTGCTGCTGTCCTCATCGGGCACCGGCGCGATGGAGGCGTCGGTCTCGAATCTGACTTCGCCGGGCGACCAGGTCCTGGTGCTGACGGCCGGCAAGTTTGGCGAGCGCTGGGTCGACCTAGCAAAGGCGTTCGGCTGCGTCGTGGACCTCGTGAAGGTGCCTTACGGCGAGACCTTCAAACTCGACGCGATTCGCGCGGCGCTGAAGCCGGAACACAAGGCTGTCTACATGCAGGCCACCGAGACTTCGACGTGTGTCCGCCACGACGTGGAAGCGATCGCCGGGCTGATCAAGCAAGCGACTCCAGAAGCGCAGCTGGTTGTCGACGGAATCACCGGACTCGGCACCACACATTTCGATGTGGATGGCTGGGGCATTGATGTGCTGATCGGCGGGTCGCAAAAAGCGGTGATGATTCCGCCTGGACTTGCGTATCTGAGCGTGAGCGAGAAGGCATGGGCGGCAATGGAGAAGGCGAAGAATCCGCGCTACTACTTTGACCTGCGCAAGGAGCGCAAGAACGCAGTGAAGGGCGAAAGCGCTTATACGCCGGCCGTGGCGCTGGTGGCGGGTCTCGGCGCGGCGCTCGACTATATTGCAGGGCAGGCGGGCGGCGATCTCGAGAAGGGCCGCATCGCGCTGGTGGACAATGCGCAGACGAATGCCGCGGCAACACGTGCAGGGCTGGTTGCACTGGGGTTCACGCTCTTTGCGCCGTCGGCTCCGGCCGCGGCGGCGACTGCGGTTGCGGTGCCCGAAGGCATGAACTCGGGTGATGTGGTCAAGACGCTCAAGGCCAAATTTGCGCTGGTGACTGCGAATGGACAGGGCGAGATGCAGGGCAAGATCTTCCGGGTCGCGCATCTGGGCTTCTTCGACTACCTCGATACGGTCGCGCTGCTGGGCGCGATGGAGCACATCGCGAAAGACACGCTGGGTCTGCCCGTGGAGTATGGCAAGGCAGTCGCTGCGGCGCAGAAGGTCTACGCGGAAGCGGCTGCGCAGCCGCGTTAGCGGAGTTAGTAACGACCATGGCGCACGCTTGATTCTGCCAGCTCCGCTCACCGCTAACACCGCTTAAGAGGAAACATGCCGGAACTGACCTTTGGAGAAAAGCTGCTCATCGCGCGACGACAGCTCGATCTCTTCCAATACCAGATGGCTGAGAAGCTGGGCGTCCATCCCAACTCGCTCACCAAGTACGAGCGTGGCGAGGGCAAGCCGCATGCGGCGGTGGTGCGGATGTTCGAGCTCTTCTGCGAGCAGAACGGCATCCGCTTTGACGAGTACACATCCACGCAGCACCAGAGGAGTGACGCGATGAAGATTGTTTTGGCCGAGAAAGTTTCTCCCGCAACGCTGGCCGTTTTTGCTGCCGAACCGGGTTGGGAAGTGCTGACGCACGACAAACTGCCCGATGGATTACCTGCCGCGCTTGCAGATGCCGATGCGCTGGTGGTGCGCTCAGCCGTTCAAGTGGACGACGCCTTGATGGCCAAAGCGCCCAAGCTGCGCGTGATTGGGCGCGCCGGCGTGGGCGTGGACAACATCGATGCCGAAGCAGCCACGCGTCGCGGCATCGTGGTGATGAATACGCCGGGCGCGAACGCCGTAGCCGTGGCCGAATTGACCCTTGGGCTGATGCTCGCGCTGGCGCGCAAGGTGCCCGCCGCAAACTCCACCATGCACGCGGGAAAATGGGAGAAGAAGAGCCTGCAAGGTTCGGAGCTGCGCGGAAAGACGCTCGGCATTCTGGGCCTGGGCCGCATCGGTCTTGAAGTAGCGCGCCGCGCACGCGGCTTCGGCCTGGAGATTGTCGGCAGCGATCCGTTTGTTTCGGCTGCCGTGGCGCGAGAGAACGGCATTCTGCTTTTGCCTATGGACCAGCTCTTCGCCAAGGCGGACTATCTCACGCTCCATGTCGGGCTCACCCCGCAAACGCAGGGTATCGTGAACGCGAAGAACCTGGCGGCCATGAAGAAGGGCGTGCGCATCGTGAATTGCGCGCGCGGCGAGCTGGTAGAAGATGCGGCACTCGTGGAGGCGCTCAAGTCGGGGCAGGTGGCGGGCGCGGCACTGGATGTTTTCAGCGAAGAGCCGCCAAAAAACTCGCCGTACTTTGGTCTGGACAACGTGATTCTCACGCCGCACATCGCGGGTTCGACGGCGGAAGCGCAGGAAGCCGTCGGCATCCAGATCGCGATGCAGGTGCGCGAATACTTGAAACTCGGCGTGGTGCAGAACGCGGTCAACCTGCCCTCGCTGAGCCACGAAGAATACCTGCAGCTCGCGCCCTACATCGATCTTGCCGGGCGCCTTGGCTCGTTTCTTGCGCAGACCGGAAACACCGCGATCGATGCGATTCACCTGATCTATGGTGGTGCGCTGGTCGACGCCAAGACCGAACTCGTGCGCAACGCCGCGATTGAAGGCTTGCTGCAAGGCTCTGAAAATGTGAACCGGATCAACGCCGCCGCCGTGGCGCAGGAACGGGGCATCCGCGTGCACGAAGACAAGCGCGAAAGCCATCGCGGTGGAGCGGCGACGGTGCTTTCGATTGAGCTGCACGCGGCGACGGGCGCGCGCCACGCTACCGCAACCGTGATTCACGGCGAACAGCCGCGTTTGCTCGAATTCGACGGCATTGATATTGAAGCGCCGCTCGAGGGCACGCTGCTTGTGTGCCGCAATCTCGACGTGCCCGGTGTCATTGGCCGTATCGGCACGACGCTCGGCGAGGAGGGCGTAAACATCGCCAACTTTGCGCTGGGCCGCGAGCGTGCGGGCGCAAAACCGGTGAAGGCGCTCGCCGTGGTGCAGGTCGATCCGCCGGTGGCGCCCAAGGTGCTTGAGGCGCTCGGCGCGATCGAGTCTCTGCTCGAAGCGAGGGTTGTGCAGCTATAGGATTCGGCCCTGCGCCGAAAGTGCGGTCGCCAAAGCGCTGGATTCAGCCCATCGGGCCGGTGTGACCGAGCCACCCGCGCAGATACGCGGTCTGCCCCACGTGATAGGTCTCGTGAAACGCGAGGAAGTTCACGATACCGGAAAGCTTGCCGTCTGGGCTGGGCGGGCCCTGCGTCGCCGGAGTATCCAGCAGCTCTTCCGATGCCGCATCCATCGCGGCGTTGAGACGCGTGCAGGTTTCACTCCATGCGTCCAGCGCGACCGAAGGACTGGGGCACTCAGGCGACTCCACGCATTTGGCGCCCCGCGCATAGAGAGTCATCCACGGAGTCGTCCACGGGGCCTGCAGCCGCGTCAGGAGCATGGTGCGTGCCCATGCTACGTGGCCCACGATCCAGAGCATGTGGTTGCTGTGGTCGTTGGGGCGACGGACCCACTCATCGTCCGCCAGTCCTGCGATTGCTTGCTTGAGGAACATCGCGTTCTGGTTGAAGCTGTGCGCCGCCACGGCAATGCGGGTTGAAATCGGCATACGGAATCTCCGCTTCGAGAAGTTCTTCCTTCCCGGCGCAAGACCTAGAATACATGTCAGGCAATGGGGTGCGCCCATCTGAAGATGTGAGGGCCAACGGCGCTATTCGACGGGGCGCGCTTTACCATTGTGCAGGCTCTCGAGGATGATTCCGCGGACCGCCTGGTCGGCCTTCATGGCCAATCTTCCCTGCTCCGCGCCGAGGCGTCCCTGCTCGGCACCGAGTCTTCCCTGCTGCTCGCCAAGCTGGCCCTGCTGCCTGCCGAACTCGCCTTGCTTGCCGCCGATCTCGCCCTGGATTTCGCCGAGCCTGCCTTGCAATTCGCCAAGCTTATTCTGCAGGTCGCTTAACTCATCCTGCGTAATGCTCTTGCCCATCTTGTCTTGCAGCTTCGACATCGCATCGGTGATTTCGGCCATTTCTCTGCGCAGATCGGGAGTGGGCACGCTGGCTTGCTCCTGCTGGCGCCCCAGGGCTTCCTGCTGCTTGCCCAGTTCTTCCTGTCGCTTGCCGAGAACTTCTTGTTGCTTGCCCAGTTCGTCCATCGGCTTGTACATGTCTTCGATTTTTTGCAGGGTCGCGGCGTCATCGACGAAGTAGGACTTGCCATCGTGCGCGAACCAGAGGAAGTCGCCGTGGGCAAGTTTTCGCGCCTTGTCAATGTCAGAGGTGTGCAGGTCGCCCGAAAAGTTCATTGACTCGCGGCGATCGCCACGAATGATGGCGTAGGACTCGCCATTGTGGAAGAAATGGTATTCGGATTCATCTCCGTAGACTTTGTTGTCCTGCGCAAAGGCGAAAGCCTGTCCAAGAGCGATCCCGGGCGCCATGTGGATTGCGAACATCGGAATCACAGGCATCATTGGCGCGACCCTCATCGTGGGAACCACTGGAATGATAGGGCTCACGTGGATCATAGGCGCAACGCGCACGATCGGCGCCGCGGGAGCTATCGGCACGACGGGAGCCACGCGTACACGCACATTGGGCGCAATCACGATGGGACCGACGACGTCGGGAGCGACCGGGCCGTCGGTACCCACGTCGATCCCTGGCTGGACCTCGGGCGTAGCCGTGATCGCCTCTGGCGGGTTCGCCTGTCCCTCGATAGGCGCCACTTCGGCCGCCTGCGCAGGTTGCGCGGCGGGAGATGATGGAGCGGCTGGCGCGGGTTCAGAAGCGGGAGCCGGCTGTGCGGCGGGGATCTGCTGGGCAGCTTGCACCCTCACCATCGCAGTGGCCACATAGAGCGCTACGGGGACCAGAACAACCGCAACCAGAACGCGACGACGTCCGCCGGCGAAAGCCTGGGCGAACGCGCTGTCATTCAGCAGCCGCTCGATGCGGCGGGAGAGACTTCCAGGACGAGCCATGGCAACTCCAACGGGTGTAGGGCGCGGCGCGGCCGCGAATTCGAGAAGGATTTGTGCATACGACGAGAGGCTGGCTGCCTGCTCGAGCCCGGCGCGATCGCTGATGGTTTCGGCCAGATCAGACAATTCACGTTTGAGCCACCAGCCGAGCGGACTGAACCAGACGACGGCCGCATAAAACGCGGCGAGAAGCTGCAGGTAGAAATCGCCCTGGCGAATGTGAGAGCGCTCGTGGGCCAGCACGATGCGCAGTTTCGCGCGATCCCACTGGATATAGTCGTGGGGCAGGACAACGCCGGAGCCGATGGTGACCGGAGAGGCTACGGCGCGACTCGAACGCAGAGGAACGCCGGCAGCAAACTCGGCTGCAACGGCCGCTGGAACGGGTCCGGCGTTTGACCAGAGCATCAAGGAACAGGCGAGACCATAAAGGAGGCGGATCAGCCATGCGCCGGCAACCGCGAAATAGACCATCCACGCAATCCGAGCGATGGAAAGGGGCTGGACTGGAGTTGGCTGCGGCGCGGCGAACGCGTGCGCCGCGGGCTCATCGCCTGTGAATCCTGAGACCGAGAGCGACGACGTTGTGAGGGCGGCGGACTCCGCTTCGACAGGCTTGGCGTGATGCGTGCGCCGTTGGGGACGATAGAATGCAGCAGATGCTTGGATCGGCGCCGAAGCAGATGCGTCCTTTACGGGAACCGGCGCCGTTGAAGACGCTACGGCGCTGGACAGTTGCGCCGTCTGAAACCACGGGAGCGGCTGCAGGGGAAGAATGAGGGCCGCGCCGTTCTGTGTAACTTGCCAGCGGGCCGCCCAGCGGACCAGGAACGGCATCAACAACGAAGATGCCAGCACCAATCCCCAGCATGCCTTTTGGGCGAGCACATTGCGCACGCGAAAGGCCCTGAGTCCTGCCCAAACGGCAACCGCGACCAGCAGAGAACGGAGAGCTGCTTCGACCATCAGATCAATCATGACCGTGTCTCCTTTTTTGCGGAGGAAGCGTTCTTTTGTGCTGCGGCAATGCGCTCCGCGAGTCTTTGCAGTTCGGCGCGGTCGAGCATCTTGGAATCGACCATGCCGACGAGCAGGGCTTCGACCGAGCCCTCGCAGAACCAGTCGACGATACGCTTGGCGGCGCGCCCTGCCACCCGTTGGCGCGACTCGGCAGGTTGATAGATAAAGGTGCGGTCGTCGACCGCGTGCATGACATAGCCCTTTTCCTCGAGCCGGCGCAGGACCGTGCGCACCGTGGAGTCTTTCAGGGGGCGATTGAGTTCCTCGCGGACTTGCTCGGCCGTAACCTGCCCGAGCCGCCAGACGATGGAGAGGATGTCGCGTTCGAGTTCGCCGAGCTCGGCGGGATCGTGGTCCGGCAGAGGGGTATCCGTCATAGTGTTACTGACTGTAACACAGAACGACTGCGATCATTCAAGCAGAATTCGGAAAATCGGCGAAATGTGACAAATGTTGCGGGGCGGTGAGAATCGCAGGCCTGGGGACGAGACGACCTGGGAATCTGAGGGATTACGCCCGGCTCAAATAAGCGCCTTCGCTGGTATCGACCCGGATCTTTTCGCCTTCATTGATAAAGGCTGGAACCTGGACCACGAGGCCCGTTTCAGTCTTCGCGGGCTTGGTTACGCTGGAGGCGGTTGCCGATTTGAGTCCCGGCTCGGTCTCGACAACGGTGAGTTCTACAGAGGACGGCAGTTCGATGCCCACCGGGTGCGCGTCGTGATAGCTCACCCGAATCTGCAGATTCGGCGTCAAATATTCCACCGCATCGCCCAGTGTGGAGCCCTTGAGGACGGTCTGCTCGTAGTCGACGGGGTTCATGAAGTAGTAGTCGTCGCCGTCGTTGTACAGGAACTCCATGGCCACTTCATCCACAACCACCTTCTCGATTGCATCCGCAGACCGGAAGCGATGCTCGAACATGGCCCCCGACTTGAGGTTGCGCAACTTGGCCTGGATGAAAGCGCGCAGATTGCCCGGGGTGCGGTGCTCGACCTTGAAAACCAGGTGAAGATTGTCGTTGTGCTTGATAATCATGCCCGGACGCAACTGGGTGGCGGGAATCGCCATAGAAGAAGAACTCCTTGCTGTGCTTGCGTTTCTCGACGCAAAAGGATCGGCCTTGGCCCAAGACCCATTGTAAATGAGCGATGGATCGGCTCCGGGGGCGGGGTCGTGGACCAGAGCAGCCTACTACCGCAAGGAGAACCCCGGCGCGCAAGTTGCAGGCACGGGCCATGGCAGCTATGGTTTCAACAAGACTATGAGCGCGCAGCAAGGAAGAAGGGTCCGCGACGTCATTCCGATGGCGGGGCTGTTGCTGCTGTGCTTTTTCTGGTCGCTCGATTCGCTCCGCGAAGAGTTCGCTCCTTCGGCCGCACTCCGATTGCCGCCATTTGCCCGCGAGGCCATGAATCTTGGGTTGCTGTCAGCGGTCGCCGCGCTTTTCGCCACGATCCGCCGGGCGGCGTGGCCGCGCGGCCGGCAGATTTGGGACTGTCTCTTGATCGGCCTGGGCTTGTTTGTGGCTCCAGCCGCCCTCGGCGCGCTCTCGGATTCGACGGTTCCCGAGCTGACCCGCGTGGCGCTGTATTCGCTCACGCCGGTCTTCGCCGTGGCCTTTGAACCCTACCTGGGCCGGCTCACGGAATCGCAGAGCAAAGGCGGACTGCTGGCGGCACTGGGCTGCGTGATCGGCACCCTGGGTTTGTTTCCCTTGTGGACGCCGCAGACACTGGATGCAGCTGGAGGGTTCCTCGCGATCATTCTTGCCGTGGTCTGCATCGCGGCAGCGAACTGCTGGGCGGTGCGCTTCGTATCGGATCTTCCACGCCGGTCAGCCTCGACTGTCGCCGCGATCGCCGGCGGCAGTTCCGCAGCGGTATTCGCGGTCGCGAGCGTGTTCACCGAACGCGTGCAATGGGATGCTGCCGTGCAGCGAACCGAGTTGGCATGGTCGGCTGCGGTGGAGTTGCCTGCACTCCTGCTTCTGTTCTGGCTCATGCGCCGCATGTCGGCGGTGCGCATGACAACCCGCTTTGTCGTGGCGCCGCTCATCGTCAACGTCGCCGGATTGATCCTGCTGCGGCCCTCGCTCAGCTTGCGTTCCGGTCTGGGACTGCTACTGATCATCATCAGCGCCGGCTGGCTCCTGATCGCGCGCGAAGACGAGAGCGAGATGGGCGCGCTACCGCTCAACCTCGACAGAAGCTGACGCCATTCGACCAGACTCAAGCTCAAACGTTTTATCGCTGTAGATTCCAGTTGGCGAAGGCATCGCCCGTGGGCTAGTATTGCTGCGAATTTCGCGCAGGCCGTCTGTCTGCCCCAGGAGCTTCTCCCATGCGTCTTTCAGTGTTTTGCTTCCGCCTGTCGTTTGCCTCGGCGGTCTTTGCCGGGTTGATCGCGGCGCGCGGCCTTGGGGCCCAGAACGATGCCGCTTCCGCGGCGCCCCAGGATGCTCCATATAAGAATGCGGGGCTGCCCGTGGAGCAGCGCGTCGCCGACCTGCTGAAGCGGATGACGCTCGAAGAAAAAGCCACCATGCTTTCAGGCTCGGGTTGGATGGAGTCGGCGCCGATTGACCGGCTCGGCATTCCGGCGATCAAGATGGCCGATGGGCCCATGGGCGTGCGGTCGTGGGCGGGTAGCTCGGCCCTCACCAGTTCGACCAATGCGCCCGCGAAAGTGGAGACCACGGCGTTTCCTTCGGGCGTGGCGATGGCTGCGACGTGGGATACAGACCTGGTGCAGCGAGAAGGCCAGGCAATCGCGCAGGAGGTGAAAGCGCTGGGCCGCGACATGATTCTAGGGCCGACGGTCAATATCAATCGCCAACCCCTGTGGGGACGCAATTTCGAGGGCTACGGCGAAGACCCTTATCTTGCGGGACAGCTTGGCGTGGCATATATCAGGGGCGTGCAGGGCGAGGGTGTGATTCCTTCGGTCAAACACTTTGCCGCGAACAACGAAGAATATGAGCGGCACCGCGTGAACGCGACGATCGACGAGCGCACACTGCACGAGATCTATCTTCCGGCGTTCAAGGCTGCTGTTCAACAGGGCGGCGTGTGGAACGTGATGTCGGCCTACAACAAGGTGAACGGAGTGCATTGCGGCGAGAATGACTACCTGCTCGACACCGTGCTGAAGAAGGAGTTCGGCTTCAAGGGGTTCGTGGTCTCCGACTGGGGCAGCACCTACTCGACTGCTCCCACGATCAACGCGGGCATGGACCTGGAGATGCCCGGTGGGCCGCCGATGGTGAACTGGATCGCAAACCCACGCACCCAGGCCTCGGGGAATGGCGATGGCTGGCTCGTGGCGGAGAAGGTTTTAGCCGCGGTCAAATCGGGCAAGATCAAGGAGTCGGCGATTGACGACAACGTCCGTCGCATCCTGCGCGTGATCTTCGAGAGCGGGATCTTCGATCATCCGCACCTGGGTGGAGGGGACGTGGATACGCCGCAGGAGCAGGCCGTGGCGCTGCAGGGCGCAACCGAAGGTATCGTGCTGCTGAAGAATGCGGGCGGGCTGCTGCCGTTGGATGCAACGAAGATCCATTCGATTGCCGTGATCGGTCCGAATGCAGCGGTGGCGCGGACGGGCGGCGGAGGTAGCTCGATGGTACGGCCGAAATACGCGGTTTCGCCGCTGGATGGGATCAAGGAACGGACCGCGAAAAACGGGATCGCTGTGAGCTACTCCCTGGGCGTAGGCATGGAGTGGGAAGATGCCGCGCAGGACAGTTCGGAAGAACACGCAAAGGCGTTGCAGGATGCGACAGAGGCCGCAGCGAGCGCCGATGTGGCGGTGGTCGTGGTGGGGCGGTACAACAAGCTCGAGTCAGAAGGCTTCGACGTGAAGACGATGGATCTGCCGGCAGGGCAGGATGAGCTGATTGCGGCGGTGGAGAAGGCCAATCCGCACACGATTGTCGTTCTGAACACGGGCGACCCGGTCACGATGACAAGGTGGATCGACCAGACACCGGCGCGCGTGGACATGTGGTACGGAGGGCAGGAAGGTGGGCATGCGCTGGCGGCCATTCTGTTTGGCGATGCAGACCCTTCGGGCAAACTGCCGGTGACGCTGCCGAAACGCCACGAAGATAATCCGGCCGTGACCAATTATCCCGGCAAGGATCTCGAAGTGAACTACGCTGAGGAGATCTACGTCGGCTATCGCTACTACGACACAAAGAATGTGGAGCCGCAGTTTCCATTTGGGTATGGGCTGAGCTATACGAAGTTTGACTACAGCGATCTCAAACTGCACAAGATCGAATTTGCAGGCAAGGAGCCGGCGTGGAATTTCACTGTAAACATTCGCAATTCGGGCAGTCGCGATGGGGCCGAAGTTGTCGAACTTTACGTGCACGACGGTCACGCAAAAATCGATCGGCCCGCGCATGAACTGAAGGCTTTCGTCGTGTCGAATTGAAGCCGGGCGAAGCGAAGACGGTTGAGTTCAGCCTGGACCGGGCGTCGCTTCTTATTGGAATCCAGCGACGAAAGGCTGGCAGGCGGATCCGGGGACGTTTGAGGTGCAAGTTGGGGCATCGTCACCGGATATACGGCTCAAGACGAACATCAAGCTCACCCAGGCCGCCCATGCGCCGAGAATGGGGGCCTCGGAGACGACGGCCGACTTCGCGACTTTTCAGGCGATCTTCACGGAACAAAAGCGAGGTTTCGCATCTCGCCGGTGGTAGAATCGAGCAACTTTACGTGTCCTAAATATTCGATGTTCCAACCGTTCCTGCATTTCGCACGGTTGACGTTTGTATAGCTGAATGAGTGCGGAAGGCAAGCCTGGCCTCCGGACTTAGGGGGCCACTTTGAAACCAGAAGCTCAAGAGATCGAGTTATCCACCAACAGCCCAAGCTGGTCCATTCGAAAGCTTTTGCCGCTCTTCATCGCGAGTTTTGCTGCGCTCTATTTCGAACTCACCATCATCCGTTATCTTTCGACTGAAATCCGGGTCTTTGCTTATTTCAAGAACATGGCCTTGATCGCCAGCTTCTTCGGAATCGGATTTGGGATGATTCTTGGCGGTCCTCCAAAAACCATCAAACGACTGTTCCCACTCATCGCAGGTGCGCTCTTCCTTCTCATTACATACGCGACCGTTCTAAGGCTGACGCATCTCCCAATCCCGAGCTCGGACTACGTGATGTGGGGGATCCAGCCGATCGCGCCGGATGGCCGATGGTTTATTCCCTGGCTGATCCTGATGTTTGTCATCTACCTCGTCGTTGTTCCAGGAATCCTTTGGCTGGTGGTGGCGTTCTTCTCGGTGCTAGGCGGACTGGTTGGAGAGTGCCTGGCAGAGTTTCCACCGCTTCAGGGATATGGTGTGAATCTGGGAGGGAGCTTCGCAGGGATCCTGGTCTTCACACTCCTCTCAATTCTGGGGTTGCCGCCAGTAGTCTGGGTCGGCTTTGGGCTCCTAACTCTGGTTCCATTCTTCTTGCGTCAACGCTGGGCAGTCCCCATCTTTGTATTGGTCACATGTGCCTGCGCATTTTCTTCGCAGAGTCAGACCTACTGGTCGCCTTATTATCGGATCACGGTCACAGCACTCGCCCCGCCGCCAGGATGGCCTCGCACTGCGGCCTACTTGATTGATGTGAATCATGACTATCACCAGGTGATTCTCGATCTTTCGAAAGAGTTCACTGCGCGCGAACCGACCGCTGAGCCCAATCATTATGGACGGCCAATCTATGAGTTACCTTATCGGTTCGCTCCTAATCCAGGACGCGTGCTCATTGTTGGTGCGGGCACGGGAAATGACGTCGCCTCGGCTCTGCGCCACGGTGCGGCGCATGTAGATGCAGTGGAGATTGATCCGTTCATCGTGTCACTGGGCCGGAAGTTCCATCCGGAGCATCCATACGATTCGGCCAAAGTCACCGTTTACGTGGATGACGCGCGAGCTTTCTTCAAGAAGGCCGACCAGAAATACGACCTCATCGTCTTCGGGTATCTGGATTCTCATACGCTGCTGTCTGGTCTCTCTTCGATTCGGCTGGACAACTATGTGTACACGCTGGAGAGCTTCAAAGAAGCTCGAAAGCTCCTTCAGAAAGATGGAGTGCTGGTTCTGGGGTTCGGAACGGGAGATTCTTTTGTCAGCGACCGTTTGTTCGCGACATTAACGAGCGCGTTTGGCACGCCGCCGCTGGCCTACTACAAGAAAAATGAAATGGCGGGCGTCTTGTTTGTGGAAGGCAGGACCGCCGATCCCACGCTAGACTCGGACTTTCCTGAAATCAGCGGAGAATTGAAAGCACGTCCCGCACATGCGATTCTCGCCACGGATCAATGGCCATTTCTCTATCTCCGATCTCGAACCATTCCCTTTGCGATGTGGAGTGTTCTGGCATTGATCCTCTATTTCGCGGCGTCAGCGGTGCAGAAGCAGGTTCCGCTTAAGAGCCTCGCAAGCCGGCAGGGTCTTCATCTGTTTTTTCTAGGCGCCGGATTCATGCTGCTGGAAACGAAGGGAGTGACAGAACTGTCACTGCTGTTTGGTTCTACGTGGATCGTGAATTCCGTCGTCATTATTTCGTTCCTGGGCATGGGGCTGCTGGCAAACACGTTTGTGCTGTTTAGACCCGTTTCCAGAATCGTTGCCTATGTCTTCCTGTTTCTTGTTCTCATTACGAGTATGTTCCTGCCTTACTCCCTCTTCGCGGGTCTTCCTGCCATTTGGAGAGTTGTCGTACCGGCGACACTCGCAGGCCTCCCGGTGTTCTTCTCGGGCCTCATCTTTTCACGAAGTTTTCGAGACGTGATTAGCCCTTCGCAGGCGCTTGGAATCAATCTCCTCGGCGCAGTGGTCGGCGGCTCCCTGGAGAACCTTGTGATGATTGGGGGCACACCAATCCTGGGAATACTGGCGCTCTTGCTCTACGGGCTCTCGGCAGCATTTGTGCCGCGTTCATTGCCCGGGCAGGAGAAATCCTCGATAGAATCCGCTGCCAGGCGGAGCTTCGCAGATCACAGTGTCTGAGTGTCGCGGGGAAACGAAGCATGATTCAGACTGCGTCTCATTCTGCGCTGAGCAAATTTCAGATGAGAGAAGAGAGCGTTACCGCGGCGGCTGATAGGGCTCGACGCTGAGCATATTGCTCAAAATTCCGCGCTCTTCGGGGCTGAAGGCGTTCTGATAACGCGCGGAGTTCAGCACCGTCTGCCGTTGATCGGGCGGCACGTTCCGAAGATCCTGA
>DATDIQ010000010.1:0-209386 GCA_036520995.1 Occallatibacter sp. | reverse complement strand
TGCGCTGCAACCCACGAGAGTGCGACAACACCAATGCCAACGAAGCCGAGGATCATTCCCCGGTGGTTCAGATCGTCGGTGCCCATCACGATGTGATTCATGTTGCGAACAAAGCCGGTCATCACGATCAACGTCACATGTACGACGATGAAGGCAAAGAAACTGAGCATCGTGAGGAAGTGAACAGAGCGCGCGGATTGCCTGCCGCCAAACAGCTTCGCATACCAGTGAAAGTGATTGACGGCCGCCGGCGACATGGCGATACCGGTGAGGATTGCCGTTGGGCCGAAAACAAAGACGACGCAGAAATAGGCGATCTGCTGCAGCGCGTTGTAGCCGTAAAATCCATTGAGCTCAGCCGGCAGGTGGAAAGTCGCGTAGTGTACCCAGGTGTTCCAGGCCTGCAGCAGCACCAGCGGCGATTGGGGTACGAGTCGCCGCCACTGCTCGGTATCGAAGAGCATGATGACAAAGAAGAATCCCGTGATAATGAAGCCGTAGACGTTGAGAAAGTGCCAACACCGGGCCAGGCCAATGGTATGCCGGTAGCCAGGAGTGGCAATGAGGGGCGAAACGTATCGCGCATCGTCCTTCGCGGTCCAGACGCGATCTGTCGGAACCGTGATCGGGGTAAGCCGAATCCACTCGCTACCCGGTGTGCAGTGATTGTTGAAGTAGAGGCGAGGATGATCGGCGAGAATCGACAAGCCGCTTCGGATAAGCATCGTAACAAAAAGGAAGTTGAAAAAGTGGCAATACCGAACCCACACCGGAAAACCATGCGGACCGGCGAAATTGTTGGGAAGGATCTGGGGGACGGGCGGAATATGAGGGAGTCCAACAAGTAGAACCTCAATCCAGGCAGCAAGCACAGGCACAGTCACCAACGTCGCTGTGGCAATGAGGATCGAGGGCCGTATCCAAATGCGAAACCGCCGATCAGATGGGTAATGAACGGCAGCATGTGCCGCGTCGAACGAAATCATTGAGCGGCTCCTGAGACACGTCGATGAGTCTCAGCCTGTAACGATGATTAGGTGCCGTAGCCACGATGCGGCATGGCGAGCAAGGCCTGATTATCTGGCCAGGAGATGGTCAGGAGAAATCCAGATTCAACGACCGCTTCAACGTCGTGCTTGATCGAAGCGCCAAGAGCTAGGAGACTTCCAGTTTGCAGGTCATATATTTGCCCTTGTGTCTTGTAACGGAGGGTGCCCTTCAACACCTGGACCGAGCTTGTGCCGTCTGCATGGTGTTCTTCTATTCTGGCGGCGGCTTCCATGCAAATCAGAACAACCCTTAAGTCCTTCTTTTTGAAGAGAGTCTTGGAACGAATCCCTTTGGGCCACGGTTTGTGATGCTCGAACTCGGCCATTTCATGTGCCAGGTCAAATTGCGCAAGTTCAGCTGTCATCGTCCCGTCATCTGCTACAAGTGGAATCGTCATGCTTCCGCCTTCCTTTTGAAGAGAGTTCGAAGTACGACCGCTTCATTGTGTTCTGTATCCTTCGCTGCGTAGATCAAGTGATCGCGGAATACTTTTGTGCAGCGTGCACGATGTCGGCAATTGTCTTTTTCGATTCTGGATTTTTTAGCTCGACTTTGTACCGCTTGCAGAATTCCAGCCAGCGCTTCGGATCGTGATCAAACCACTTCCTTAGCTTGGTGCTGGGTGCGATCTGCTTCACCCAGCCATTCAGGCGCAAATCGGCCTTCTTCTTGCGACGTGGCCACAGCCGGTCAACGAGGACGCGAAAACCGTCAGCGTTGCTAGGTTCTTCATAAACCCTCTTGAGCAGAATCTCCATCTGTCCACGTCCGGTTTTCAGCCACGCAATCGTAAGAGTTGCCCACTCATCAGCGGTGCAGCTCTCCATTTCAACGAAGTCTACCGACGCAAGCCCTTGCCGTTCCGGTCAATAGTGCTCACCTTGCTCGGCCGCGAGATGGAACCGGGTAAGGAACTCATTGAGAGAGATGGGTGAGCGAGGTTGCGATGCCAAGGAGTATCCCAGGCGATGACTGACGAGTGCGCTTACGAGTAACAGCGATCAAAACTGACCAGCACTTGGGGATGGCAGATCTGATACTTGTCGTGTCAGGTTTTCGCCGCACGCGATCGCGAGGAAGGGTTCGCCATGAAACCGCAAAAGTCCGAAAATCGTGCATCGATACGGACTAAGAGGATTCTGTGCAGCATTCGGCATTCTGTCGCTCGTGGTCCCGACGATATTGCGGCAACCCGCAGGCGCTCAGCAAGCGGATGCATCAAGCCTTCCTGGTCAGGTTCCGCTTACCGCGGAGCAAGTGATACACAACCTTGCCCTGATGAACCTTCATCGAGATCAGGCGCTTCATGCATACCATGCGACCAGAACATATCGGGTCGAATACCACGGGTTTTTCGGAACGAGAAGCGCCGAGATAGTGGTGGACGTGACCTATCGGTCCCCAGGCAAGAAGGAGTTCGTCATTCAGTCGGAGACGGGTTCCAAACTGATTAGCGACAAGGTATTGAAGAAGCTCCTGGAAGCGGAAAGGGAAGAATCCAATCCGGAGATTGAACAGCAATCTGCGCTGACGGATGCCAACTATCGTTTCGCGCTGATAGGAAACGAAAATAGGTTTTCCGGCGAGGCCTATGTCCTGGAAGTAAAACCCAGGAGGAAGGAGAAGTTTCTCTATCACGGTCGAATCTGGGTCGATGCGGGAGACTTTGCCGTTGTGCGGCTGAAGGCAGAGCCTACGAAGCTCCCGTCTTTCTGGACGCGGAAAGCAGACATCGATGAGGTGTACACGAAGGAAAGCGACTTCTGGCTTCCCGCCCGCAACCACAGCGTTGCCGCGATTCGGCTGGGGAGGCCATGCCGACCTGACCATTGAGTACACAAACAAGATCATGGATGCCGAGAATGTGAAAAATCTGGCGACGTCCCCAACGACTCTCACTGCTGAAATCGCGCGTGCACAGGAGTAGTGTCAGCTCTAGCCTTATTTACCTCAGTCGTTCTGCCAGCAGATGGTCCGCAATCCGTATTGCGTTGGCAATGATCGTCAGCGATGGATTGACCGCACTCGCCGAGACAAAACAGGAAGCATCGACAACATAGAGGTTGTCGAGATCGTGGGCCTTGCAATGCGGATCAAGGACGCTGCTGGCAGGATCGTTGCCCATGCGGCAGGTGCCGTTCTGATGCCCCACGCCCTCGATAGGGATACGTTTCTTGAAATAGGCGTGGAGCGGGACGGAAGTAGTTGCGTGGCCAGCCCTCTTCAGAACGTCGACCCAGCGGTCTTTCAGGCGATTGAACGACTCAACATTGTTTGGCGTGTAAGAGAGTTGAATCCTCCTCGGTGTGGCGTCCGTCACCGGCTCGGATTCGTTGGTACGGCCAGTGTCTCCGGATGGATGGGCGCCGACGAGGCCGGGCTGCCGGCTTTCTACCGAGAGTGGGGTGGTGTTGCGGAGTGTGACGCGATTGTACGGATCGGGAAGATCTTCCGTTGTGAGCCACCAGGGGACGGCGTGGTGTTTCATTCCTTCCAGAACGAAGCTGGGAGTGAGTGATGGGGCATCGCCCTTCATCATCTCGAAGTGGAAACTGCCGACGGGCTGCACCTGCCCGAGCGGAAAAGGATAAGCAGGATCGGAATCCTTTAAGTAGAAGTCATTCGTGCCCCATGTCTTGGTGTAACTATCCTCGTTGCGGTCGGTTGAAATGGCGAGCAGCGCGTCCGCCTGGTGATACATGAAGTTGCGGCCAACCTGATCGGAGCGGTTCGCTAGACGCAGGGTACTTGTCATTGGCGGAGGCGAGGAGGATCACCGCGGAGTTGATAGCGCCGGCGCATACGGCGAAAGGCCTGCGGTATAAATCGCGGTGCTACCGTTCTTCGATGCCAGAGGAGCATTGCTTTCGGCAGGTTCGGGCGCAGAGCCGTAAGGCTTACCGGAACCCGAGTGGATGACCTCGACCGCAGTAACTGCGGTGCCAGTGCTGTTGGTAAGAAGGCGGGTAGCGCGGGAGTTCGTCATCAGGGTGACATTGGGCAGGTGCATGATCTGCCGGATGCAGTTGATGTCGGCATCGGACTTGGCGTGAACGAGGCAGGGATAGCCGTCGCAGGTATCGCAGCGAATGCATTTCGAGGCGAGGGGATCGGCTTCGTTGCGTTTGAGTCCAAGAGGAATCGGAAAGGTGTGGACCGAACACAGCTCTTACGCCGTTCATGGCGAAACGGTCTACGCCTGAACGATTGGCAAAATCGCACACCGCTGCGCAGGACTGGACTGAAAGGCAAGCTCGTTCAGCTCTGCCCCGTCGCGGCACAGGTTGAGAGGCAGTTAAGCTGACGAAAGCAATTCATTCATTCATTCATTCATTCATTCATTTCCCACACTGATCTTGCCTGGTAACTGCGGCCGTCAGCCCTGCGGTCGCCTTAGATCTTCGCCCGGTTCGGTCCACGTGGCCGACCATAGCCATCCTAGCGTGTTCGGAGCTCCTGAGGCATATTGCCGCCCCCGCAATCCGCATTGCCGATCAATAGAAGAAAGCTGCGGTTTTGAGGCTGGGCAACTTCCAAGTCTTCGGCCCTTGTTGAGGACACTTTGTCTCCATCGAGGAACCGCAGAAGGCAAAGGTTTGGGCAGAGGTCTACAGGGCAGAGGTCGTGGGTTTGATATGGGTTCGATAACGGTTCCCGATCGTTCCTTACAGCGCCAAAAGAAGCGATCCGTGACGCTTGTTTTCTGTAAGTTACGATCTTCCTTTTCGCTATTACCGCAGAGGTCGCGGGTTCGAGCCCCGTCGTCCCCGCCATACATTCCAAAAGAAGTTAATTGGGATTAACGAAACTCAATTGGACTGCAAGAGCGGCAGAGAGATGTGATCCGCTCAGGCCGCCTTGAGGGAAACCGCGACACCTTGCTCCCATTGCTGGAGCATGCGATTGCCGATGTCCTCAAATTCTGGGTGGTCCTTGATGTAGGCTCGGAGTTCCTCGGAGGTGCCGGCCACCGCGCCGTTGATGCGTTCGAGTATTTCACGGACGCGGGCAGGGGAGCTTCCGATGCGCGTTTCGCCCATGCGCTGTAGTTCTTTCGCGCTCGCCCATTTGGTCGAGCCGTTGAGGGTGAGCGCCATGCTGTCTTTGGGCAGATAGACAGAAGTGGTCACGAGATCGTAGACAGGGGCGAGCCTTGCTTCACCCAGAACATCGTCGTAGACGATCCCGAAATTCTTCAAGTGTGCATCGCCATTGCGCAGTGCGCAGTTGATGGCGATGAGGGTGAAAAGCCTCTCCAGGTCTTCGCCCACATGCGAAGAGTTCGCGAACTCCGCAAAGCGCCTCACGATTGAGGTCTCGTAGCTGCCGCGATATTTCTCATCGGTGCGGCGGGCATTGAGCACACAGAAATCCTCAAATCCCCGGTAGGTGCCGTCGGAACGCAGGTCAAAGCGGTCAATGACTAGAGCCAGTGCGTTTTCGGCCAATTGATAGGGCGGGACATCGAGGCCGCATTTCTCCGCGACCTTGAGGCAAAAGAACTCGTTGGCCGCGAGCTGCGGGTATTCGTTCTGTTCCCAGAACTTCACGATGTGCGTCGCTCCCCGGTAGCTCTGAGAGATTCGGTGTGACGCCTTGCTGAGTGTGGCGGACGCGCCTTCGTCGCGCACTAGAACCTTTGGCTGTACGCCGCTGATGCCGGAGAACGCGGCGAATTTGTCGATGAGGTAGCGGAATAGATCACCGTCACGACGCTGCGCGAGGATTTCATTGACGGACTGAAAGGGCACGTCCTCCTGCAGCTGTTCCTTAGGGCCCGTGTAGCGGAGGCGTCCGACCTGCGATCGACCGACGATGCGCAGCAGGTCAAACTCGTCGAAGGTGCCGGTGACCTTGGCGAATGCGAGGCGCAGCCTTTCGCGCAACACGCCTTCAGGCAAGTTCATCTCGAAGATTGGAGGAAGTCCGAACTGCACGTTCCAGGAGGGCAGGCGCACCGGCATGGAGACGGATACGGCGTGCGCCGGCGGAACGTCGGGCAAATAGACAAAGCTGCTGCCGCGCGTTCCGTGACGGTCGAGCAGGCCAGCCTCAGCGGCGTCGGTCCAGACCTTGAGCATCGCGTTCCTCTTCCATCAGTTCGTCAAGCGTCGGGCGGCGGGTGCTCGTTTCCTGCAGCTTTAACTCCAGCCCAAGTGCCGAGAGAATATTAGTAATCTTGGAATATCCCAGTTCGCCCAGGCGTGCGTTTTCCAGTGCGTCGAGGGTAGTTCGCCCGACTCGCGCCTTTTTGGCAAGCGCAGCCTGGCTTAGACCCAGCGATTTGCGCTTAGAAGCGATTTGCTCGGCAAGTAGTGCCAAGGACAACATGTGACTAATATACTAGTCATATATGCTTGTGTCGAATGATTTGCCTGATATGCCGCGGTATCTGGAAGCAGAAACGAAAATAAAGGGCACGTATCTTGCAGGTGGGTTCCAACCCACAGTCCAACCCACAGTTGATGCTGACTTCTACGACTTCCGCGTACTTAGGCAGTCCCCGCGGTGTTTGTAAGTCGTTGAAAAATCTAATGGTGGTGCCCTGTCACGGCAGAGGTCGCGGGTTCGAGCCCCGTCGTCCACGCCATAGAAAAAAGAAGACTTACGAGTGTTTTCTTGGCACAAAACATCCGCACGACCATGAATCTCTCCACGCAAGATGACCGCTACGAGAAGCAGGCAGCACGAGACGCTTTCCAACGAAAGCAATCGCGGCACAGCAATTAGCTATGAAAACTCATCATTGTTAATGTCGTCGCTGATCGCCGACCGGCAAACTTAGTCCAGGAACGCGAGCCTTTCAGAAGTACTTCATCTCGTCAGCCCTCTATCTTTTCTGTAAGTATTGCCCAGCGCTCATAAATGGCGTCATGCTCCTTCTGCGCCGATTCCAACTCCGCCAATGCTTCGGTCAGTGCTTTCGCGTCGGTCGCAACCGCTGGATCGTCGATGCGCTTGCGAACAGCCTGGAGCCTGGCATCGGCAGTTTCGATCAGGGCTTCGATGCCGTCATACTCACGTTGATCGATGTAGGAGAGCTTCTTTTTTGAGGCTGGCGCGGCAATCTGCCGCGGCTCCTTCGTGGCACCAGCTGCGCCCCTCTCGCCTCCTGCTTTGCCACCCTCGGCTCGCCATTCCTCCCACTGGGTGTAGTCGGCGAACATCTCGGCGTTCCCACGGCAATCCAACCCAACCACCAAGTTGGTCACCCGGTCCAGCAGATATCGGTCGTGCGTTACAAGGACCAACGCGCCGGAGAAATCGAGAAGCGCTTCTTCCAGAGTCTCCAGCGTGGGAATGTCAAGGTCGTTTGTCGGCTCATCCAGAATGAGGACGTCGGCAGGTTCCAGCATCAGTCGCGCGATCAATACGCGTGCGCGCTCACCTCCACTCAGCCGGTCGACCGGCTGGTTCAGTTGTTCTCCCGTAAAGAGAAACCTGGCCGCGTAGCTGGCGACATGCACAAGCCGGTCCATGTACACGACAGAATCGGAATCGGGCGCAAGGGCACGGCGCAGAGTAAGATTGCCATCGATCTCGCGCATCTGGGAGAAATAGACAATGCGCAGCATTGCGGCACGCCAGACGGTTCCCGCACTTGCCTCGAGTTCGCCGGTCATTGCGCGCAAAAGAGTTGTCTTCCCCGCTCCGTTCGGGCCCACCAGGCCAAGTTTCATGCCATTGTTCAGGCCGATGGTGACGTCGCGGAGGATCTTCCGGCCACCCAATTCGACCGTGACCCCGTCCAGAGCGATGAGGCGCTTGGTCTGTCGACTCGTCGACTCGAAGCTGATTCCCGCGGTCGCTACGCGACTGCGCGCCTCTGAATCTTCGAGACGCGCAATCAGCTCGTGCGCATGATCGATGCGTGCCTTGGCCTTGGTGGCACGGGCCTTGGGGCCGCGGCGCAGCCACTCAATCTCAGTCCGCACGCGATTGCGCAGGCCTTTCTGCGCGTGCTGCTCCGAGTCAAGCCATGCCTCGCGGCCTTCGAGAAACTTCGAGTAGCTGCCCTTCAAACGCAGCAGCCCATCGCTGTAGATGCGGTTCAGCTCGACGACTTCGGTCGCGACATTCTCAAGGAAGTATCGATCGTGCGCAACCACGATAAACGCGAAATTGGCCGCTTCGAGCAGACCTTCCAGCCACTCAATGCCTTCGAGGTCAAGATGATTGGTTGGCTCGTCGAGCAACAAGACGTCCGGCTTGACGACGAGGGCTTCGGCGATTGCCAGTCGCTTGCGCCAACCTCCGCTGAGGCTGGCGGCTTCGGCATCCATGCTGGGGCCGGCTGATCCCGCGTAATCCGCAAAGCCGGCTCGACCCAGTGTTTCGCGCAGGCGCTGCTCGCGTTCGTTTTCCGGCACGGCCGCATGGGTCATTGCTGCTTCGATTGCGCTGCGAACCGTGATTCCGGGTTCATATTCCGAAATTTGACGCACATAGCCAATGCGAGCGCGCCTGCGGAAGGCGACTTCACCGATGTCGGGTTGCTGCTCGCCGGCAAGCATGGCCAAAAGTGTGGACTTCCCGGCCCCATTCGGTCCGATGAGACCGATCCGATCACCCTCATGTACCGCGAAGAATATGCCCTTCAACAAAGGTTTGGCGCCGAATTGTTTGGAGATGTTCTGTGCATTCAGGATAGGCGGCACTTCTTCAGTGTACGGTGCACCCTCTTTGTCGCTGCACAGAACGCGGGTTCGGTCGCGTGATTCCGGACCTTGGAGAGCAGGCGGGAGCGCTGGTCAAAGGCTGAGGGATTCGCTTGGAGCTGGCACAGTTTGCTGTTTTGGCGGCTATGCACGACACTCTCGGCGCCACTGGTTTCTCCCGGCACGGGAATCAGAACTTCGCGTGCTGCACGTCGCAAAAGGAGCCGTTGGTCACTTGTTCGGCCGACTGCCTACGCTCCAGCGGTATTTGAACGGTTGGTACCGGAGGCGCTATTTCGTTTTGAGATAACTACTCAAGGAAGAATCTGCTTGCTGCAAGGCGGGCATTTCATTTGTCGTCCTCAAACTGCTTGACGCACTGAAGAAGCATTGCGGCCGTGGTAGGCTCGCCCATCTCGGTATTGAACATTGCGTGATACAAGTGGGGTTCGGGCCACTTCAGCCTTAGATACTGTCGGACGAATGCAGCCCGCGCCTGGTCGGTTGTGTCGACTTGCTCGATTGCCTGGTTCTCGGTTGCGCCGCCGGAGATCAGCTTGCGGATCTTATGATCGCGCGATGCGTAGAGGAACACGTGGAAGACGTCGTTGCGATTGCGCAGGAAATACTGTGCACCTCGGCCGACGATCACCGACGGACCGCTGGAGAAAGCGGTCTTGACCGCTATTTCGGAAACAGCGGCGATCCGGCGTGCATCCAGCAAATGCAAGCGGTTAGTGGGCGGCAAGCCTCCCTCAAACGCGCCCCGAAGAAAATCCATGAACACCCGGTATACGACCGGATCCCTTCGCCATTCTCTCCGCTCAACTGCCTCGGGAGTGCTTTCCGTCAGTCGCGCGATCTCCTGCGTCAACCGTTCGTCCCATAGGCTCCATCCAAGGCGGCTGGCGACTAAACTGGCAATTTCGGATGCTCCGCAGCCGAACTCGCGCTCAATTGTGACAGCGTGAACCATTGCGTTTGTCCTCACCCAACGGCGATATCTCCACCCGCTCCTGGATCATTTTTCTTCAAGAAGAACGCAAGAACGAACATAATGGCGCAAAGCACGGCCAGGACCCAGAATGTATCCATGAATGAGAGTGTATGAGCCTGTTGATTCACCAGGGCGTAAACCCTGGCAATTGCCTGATCGTGTGCATCCACGGCGCCGAGTCCGGAGTGCTTGATAGTACTTGTCAAGCCGTGGAGCGTCCCCCGAAACGCCGGTATATCCGGCGCGATATGACTAACCAGGATTTGCTGGTGATATTGCGAGCGCCGGGCGATCATCGTTGTTACGATTGAAGTGCCGATACTGCTGCCAATGTTACGCATGAAATTCACCATACCCGAGACGCTGTTTCCCTTGTCTGGGGGGAGACCGATATAACCGGCGGCTGTAATTGGAACAAACAAGAAGCCGATGCCGATTACCTGCGCGCAGCGCAGCCACATTGCGAAGTTAAAACTGATGAATAAGTCGATTCTATAAGCGGAATAGAATAAACCGATGGCGAGACACAACCAACCTGCGGCAATTAAAAAGCGCGCTTGAACCTTCGAGGTGAGGCGCCCTACGACTGGCATCATCATGAGCAGGATGAATCCACTCGCAGACAATACAAGACCTGCAAGCTCCGCGGTGTAGCCCAACAGTGTCTGCAGGAATTCAGGAATGAGCACCAAGGTGCTGAAAAGCATGACGCCCATCATGAACATCATCAGGTTGGCTGCCGCGAAATTGAAGCTCTTGAACATGCGGACGTCGATGATGGGATCCTTGCGATACCACTCCCAAATGACGAGAGCCAACAAGCAAACCGCTGCGGTGATGGCAAGCGTAAGGATGAACTGGGAACCGAACCAGTCATCCTCCTGGCCTTTATCGAGTACGACCTGGAGAGAGGCAACACCCAGCGTGAGAAACGCAATTCCGATGTAGTCCACGCGAATGCCGCCGTTCTTGACGCGACCGGCGGAGGGCTTCTCTTGCACCAGCGTATAGGTCATGTACAGCGCCAGGAGAGCGATTGGGAGCTTGATGAAGAAGATCCAACGCCAGGAATAGTTGTCTGTAATCCACCCGCCCAGCATGGGACCGACCGTGGGCGCAAGAACCGCGGTAATCCCATAGAGGGCAAAGGCCGAGCCGCGTTGTTCAGGGGGAAACGTGTCGTTGAGGATTGCCTGCGCCATCGGCTGCAGCCCGCCCCCCCCGATCCCTTGCAGCGCGCGAAAGATCAGCAGGAGGGGGAGATTGGGCGCGAAGCCACATAGGAGCGAGCTTACCGTGAAGACGATGAGTGAGAGCAGGAAATATCGCTTGCGCCCGATGAATTCTGCGAGCCATCCGCTCACAGGAAGCACAATCGCATTCGCAGCAAGGTACGAGGTGAGCACCCACGTGCTGTCATCGTAGCTGGCGCCCAGGTCCCCCGCGATATAGGGCAAGGCAACATTGGCCACGCTTGTATCCAGCACTTCAAGGAACGCGGCCATGGACACGGTGATGCCGATGAGCCACGGATTCACACGCGGGCGAGAGAAGTCCTGCGCGGCTGATAAACTGACTGCTGCCGAGCTCATCGCAGATATACCTTGGCTTCGACGTTCATTCCGGGCCGAAGCTGGTGATCGCGATTCTCGCCCGGATCGAGAACGATCTTGACTGGAACTCGCTGGACAATCTTGACGTAATTACCGGTCGCGTTTTCGGGAGGCAACAAGCTGAAGATGGGGCCGGTTGCCCCGGCAATGCTGTCGATGTGAGCGTTGTATGTGTGGCCATTTGAGTCGAGCTCAATCTGTGCCTTCTGACCGACTCGCATGTGCTTGAGCTGGGTTTCCTTGAAATTTGCGGTAATCCACACTTGATCCAGCGGGACCACGGTGAGCATCTGCTCACCTGGGTCGACGTTGAGTCCAACGACAACCTTTTTAGTGACCTCACCGGTTACAGGCGCAAGGATTTTGGTGTATCCCAGATTCAGCTGCGCCTGCTCGACGGCAGCCATTTTCTGCTTTACATCGGCGGCGGCCGAGAGAGCTTTCGCACGGGTTGAGTTCACGCGTTCCGGACCGGCTTGCGCGTCTTCGTAGCGGGCCTCAGCCTCAGCCAAACGGCTGTGGGCTTCTTGAACGGCTTGTTGCGCTGCGGCCTCGTCTGCTTCCGCGGCAGCGATAGCGGCGACATCCGTTGCTGCGGAGGCGTAGGCATGGTCGTAGACTTGCTTCGGCACCTCCTCTTTCGCGAGCAGCAAGTGATAGCGGGTGACGTCATCCTGAGCCTTCACGTTTTCGGCTTGAGCCTCTAAAACGCGCGCGTGGGCGGCAACGGCTCGCTTTTCTGCTGCCTGGATTGCGGCTTGCGCATTCTGAATATCCGAGGACGTGAATTTCA
Source organism: Occallatibacter sp. (assembly GCA_036520995.1). Taxonomy (GTDB): domain Bacteria; phylum Acidobacteriota; class Terriglobia; order Terriglobales; family Acidobacteriaceae; genus Telmatobacter. The sequence goes on along the minus strand of DATDIQ010000010.1, from coordinate 197,275 downwards.
ATTGGCTCGATGTGTCGACGGAAGATACCGGCACGTCGATATCCGAGCTCTTGGCTGTTGCTTCTGAAGTGTCGAGTGTTGCCTGGGCTCTGGCCAATGCAACTTGGTAGTCTTTGGGGTCGATTTCCACGAGCGTGGAACCTTCATTGACCCACTGGTTGTCGTCCACGTCGACCTTCTGGATGTACCCGGAAATTCGCGCGCTGACAGGGTAAAGATGGACGTCTACCTGCGCATCGTCGGTGGATTCGAAGCCCGAGAGATAGTGCCAGAGAAATGCGCCCCCGACGATGAGGACAACGAGCGAGGCGAGGAGTATCCAACGCTTGTACGAGCGCCTCCTCGGATAAGGTGACGTTGGCGGGTCGACTGCGCCGGCACGATCTGATGGCTCGTTTCGGGCTGACGGTGTCGCTTGGTGCGGATTCGTTGCTTGATTCTGTTCAGACATACTCAATTTCCCCTCAGATATTCCGAGTATCGGGATTCTGCGACGCCGGCCGCTCTCGCGAGAGATATTTTGGCTGAGTTGTAGGTATAGAGACTGCCAATGTAGGCATCGTTTGCGAGTGCGAGGGCATCCTGCGCTTGAACGACTTCCACGTTGTCTGTAACTCCTGAATTGAACCGATCGCGGGATTGTTCCAGGGTCTGGGTGGCCAGCGTTATTGCGCTTTTCTCGACCGACACTTCTTGCGCAGCCGCTTCCAGATCGAGATAGGCGTCGCGAACCTCCTGATCGATCCGGGCTCGCAGGTCTTCCAGCCGCTGTTTTTCCTCGGTGAGCGAGGCGTCGGCCCGGAGCACATCTCCGTGCACTCTTCCACCTTGAAAAATGGGAATGCGGAGAGTGGCAGCCGCATCCACGGTGCCGTGGGACGAGCCGGGGTTCACTCCAGAGAGTCCGTAGTCGGCTTCCGCACCTAACGAGGGATAGCGCTCGGCAGATGCTGCTTTTTTCGTGAGCTCTGCGGATCGCACTCGATTCATCTGACTCTGAAAATCGGCGCGAGTCTTGTAAGCGCTTTGGATCGTTTCATCGAGACTCGAATGCGACAGATCCTGGTAAGGGACTTGGGTCGTTATCTCGAACTGCTGGCCCAGGGGAAGTCCGACTGCCCGCGCCAAAACCAATTTCTGCTTGGCCAAATTCACCCGCGCGCTAATCAGTTTCTGCTCCCGCGACTGGAGTTGCACCTGGGAACGCAGAAGGTCCACCGCGGATGCAAGGCCCGCAGTTTTCTGATCCGATGCCTGCTGAAGGAGAGCTTTGGCGGTATCTCGTTGCGATGTGGCTGACTCAACTTCGGATTGGTCGGCGATTGCCAGCAGGTAGTTCGAGACAACCACAAGCACGACAAGCTCGCGGCCATCCTTGGAACTGAACTCGGCCGCCTTCAGCTGCGCTTGAGACGATCGCGTTCGTTCGATCGCTGACCAATCGAACACCGACTGCCTGAGATAGGCTCGCGAGTCGAAATAGCCGAAGGGCCCGACGATCGGAGGCACACCACGAATAGATAGCCCGATTTGCGCCTTCAGAGCGATTTGGTGGATTCCGAAACCGGAATCGGTGACAACATTGGGAAGCAAGTCGCTCAGCGCCTGCCATTTCTCTCCACGGGCATCAATGACGGCATCCGTGGCCAACACTCCGCCGAGATTCTGCTTGAGCCCGAGCGCGACTGCGTCTTCGAGCGAAAGCTGCACAGGCGTTGCGCTGAGTTGTCCGGCAGGAATTCCGCCGAGGTAAGGATTTTGCGACAGGGATTGGGAGCGAGTTTGTCCGGCCTGAACGGCAGTTCGCGGCGCCCCTGTAACGTCAGCCAGGGCGATGGGGTTATACGGCGATGGGGTAGCGGGCGAGCTGTACTGCGCAGGAGCGGTGAGCCCGCCATACTGGAGGGCACCCAGCAGCATCGCTATAGCCCCGGTTCGAAGCCGCATCTCAACTCCTCTCTTGGCGTTCGCCGGGCCTTGCTTCGCCGCCTGCAGCGCGCCTTGTGCCGCTGCTGATTGATCAAGCGACGGACGATCCAATGGGTGGCGGCGATAGATCTTGGAGTGCCCTGGGTTTTTGGCGACGCCGGTCGGCCTGGCCCTCCACCACTTGCGAGTTTCGAGCGAAGTCTTCGAATTCGCTATCAGACGAAGGTATCGATCGATACCTTCGTATCGGCCAGGACCAGGTTGAAGGGTGAAGCAGACGGGTTCAATTAGTGAGGACAGGAAGTTCGAGACCAAAGGTCCAATACCATCGTCCAATTGTTTCTTAAGTCAGCTTCTGATGTGATCGAGTCATCTCTTCCGGGTGGGCGGCCACATTTTCGAAGAATTGCAACACGATGTTCGTCATAGTTTGCCTTTTGTGCGAATCACTTAGACGCTGGTCGCCATTCATAGTCGCTTAATCGACCGCGGGAGCCGCCGGTGACGAGCACAGATGGGGTTGACGGGGCGGACAAACGAGGGGATGACGGTCGGAAGCCTGGCAATTAGGATGATGCGCAACGATCAAGTCGCTGTTTTGCTCCCGATGGTGGTGGGCTCTATCGCTGCTCTATGCACGATCCTGATTCACTCCGTGGCATTAGGGGCTTCAGTACGTTTATTTCGCCGGGAGAGGAGACTGGGGCTGGTAGGATCGCGAGTCTGGGTCAATCTCGGAATATTTGTGCTGACGATATCCATCGCATTTGTTGCGCACTTGGCTGAAATTGCCTTGTGGGCTGCCTTATTCGTCCTCTGCGGAGAATTCAAATCCGTCGAACTCGCGTACTACCATTCAGCGGTCAACTACACGACTTTGGGTTATGGCGACTTGATCATGACGCCGTCGTGGAAGCTCTTGGGACCGTTGGAAGCGGCCGATGGAGCGCTGATGTTCGGCGTCTCCACGGCGATGATCTTCACGATCGCCCAACGCTTGATGCATGCCAAGTTTAGTGATCTCCAGGGATAGACCTGAGATGAGACGATGTTCCTCCATTCGAGGTCCGATGATGGGAACGCTCGATGTTCGCGATGCACGTTTCGCCACCAACGATGAGATGGCAATCACCCAGGCAGTGAGGAGAATGTTCCATGGCATCCACGGACAAGGTCACGACGCATCAGAAGGCGCTCCGCATCAATCTCGATCCGACCAGTTACGGCTCCTTTGCCGAGATAGGCGCCGGCCAGGAAGTCGTGCGCTGGTTCATGGTTGTCGGAGGAGCCTCTGGGACAGTTGCCAAATCGATCTCGGCGTATGACAAGGAAGTCAGCGACGACTTGTACGGTGCTGGCGCGCGCTACGTTTCCGGAGAACGCCTTCAGGCTATGTTGGATAGCGAATGGGCCCAACTGATCAACCAGTTGAACAAGAGTCGCGGATCGAATACTCGGTTCTTTTCGTTTGTTGATACCATTTCCGCCCGCAACTACGCCGGAACAAATGAGCTTCACGGTTGGATGGGCCTGCGGTTCCAGCTGCAACCTGGCGGCCAACCGAACGACATCCTTCTCCATATCAACCTGCGAGAACCTTCCAACCCCCTCGAGCAAGAGGCTGTCGGCATCCTGGGCGTGAATCTTATCGATGCGGCCTTCTACCAATTGAAGACGAAAGAAGTGTTCTTCGAGCATATTGCTCAGGACTTGGAGAAACGCATTGAGATTGACTACGCAGAAGTGCATGGGACCGCGTTTGAAGGTTGGGATCAGCGCACGATTCTCGCTCACCTGGTGTGCGCGGGTTTTGCAGAAGCCGTCTGTTTTCCACGCAGCGGACCGCCCGTGCCGCCGATCGACGTGCTCCACAGGAAAGCAAATGCGAAAGGCAGTTGATTGATCAGTGCGGTTGAATTGCGGAGTGTCAAGGCATTCTCGGATCTGCCGGAGGGCCAGATTGAGTGGTTTCTGGGCCATCTGGAGGAGGTTTCTCTGCGTGCCGGGGAAGCCTTCGTCCGACAAGGCGATCCGGCAGACTGGATGTTTGTTTTTCTTGAAGGGCTCTTTCAGTGGAGAGGGGAGTTCGGTGGCGATACGGTTTCACTTCCGGCGCAAGCGGGTGACGTCAGTGGGGTGTTTCCTTTCTCCAGAATGAGACGGTTCACGGTGAGCGGACGAGCCGTTACGGATGGCCGTCTTGTCAAGTTTCCGTCCGTTCTCTTTCCGGACCTGATCCAGCGAATGCCGGAACTGACGACCAGATTGGTCGCCATGATGTCGGACAGAATTCGTGAAGGAACGCGCATCGAGCAGCAACGTGACCGTTTAGTCTCGTTGGGTAGATTGTCAGCTGGGCTTGCTCACGAATTGAATAACCCTGCATCGGCAGCAAAGCGGGCGAGCGATCAAATGCGTGGCACGCTAGAGCGATTCCGAAGTGCAACGTCAGAACTATGGCGGTGCCCGCTGGATGACGCAGACAAGTCCAGAATCGAAGAAGTCGAAGCCTCGCTGCTTTTGACTGTGAACCCAGCGGAAGGACTCGCACTCAGCGATTTGGAAGAGACGCTGGACTCCATCCTTCGGAGTTACGGCATTGCTGACTCATGGGAGCTGTCGGCCTCCCTGGCAAACTCCGCCATGTCTCCGGAGACGCTCACCTCTCTTCTGGATCAGTTCGATCCTCGCACGGCTCGTACTGCTCTATTGAAAATCGCAACCTCTGCGGAGTTATCGACGCTGCTCAGGACAATCGAACACAGCGCAGGCCGGATATCGAAGCAGGTGCGGACGATCAAGGAATATACCAATATGGATCAGGGGCCCGTGCAGAATGTTGATGTCGTGCGCAGCATTGAGACCACGCTGGACACGCTGGTCTACAGCCTGCAAACGACCATCACGGTACAGCGCAACTATGAACCGGTGCCGCTCCTGGTGAACACGGTAGGCACCGAACTAAATCAGGTGTGGACCAACCTCATCGAAAACGGCATTGACGCCCTGCAGGGTCAGGGCGAGCTCCGCGTGCGAACGTTCCGCGAGGGCGACAATGTGGTGGTTGAAATTGGCGACAACGGCCCCGGCATCCCTCCCGAGATCAGACCCTATATCTTTGATCCTTTTTTCACGACGAAAGGTGTTGGTGAAGGAACGGGCCTGGGGCTGAGCACCGTACAGACAATTGTCAGGAAGCTTGGCGGCACTCTTCAAGTGACCTCGCAACCGGGCGACACTCGCTTTCAGGTGTGGCTTCCATGGGCGGACACGTCAGAAACCGGTGGGACAGGGGCTCAATGATGTGTTGAATACCAGGCAGCCAGGGTTTCATTCCACGAGTTATCTCAAGACAAAGGCAGACGAAACATGGAGGGTTCTATGCGAGAGGCGCAAATCCGAGAAGCGCTGGACGCGCATTGGCGCGCGTCGGCAGCGGGAGATGCAAACGCAGAACACGAAATTTACGATGACAACGCTATCTGCGATTATCCCCAGTCAGGCGAGCGAATCCTTGGTCGAAGCAATTTGCAGGCTCTGCGGAGTCATCATCCCGGCAAGCCGTCAGGATTCAAGGTCAAGCGAATTCTTGGGAACGGTGAACTCTGGATCACGGAATACACGATCCTCTACCAGGGACGGTCAGCGTATACGGTGAGCATCATGGAGATGCGCAACGGCAAGGTCATACACGAGACGCAGTATTTCGCAGACCCCTTCGAGGCGCCGCTGTGGCGGACCCAATGGGTTCAGCGGATGGAGTGAGGGATGGGGGGATGATGGACTGCGCTGGGGCCACCCCGCAATTGTTTTGCGCGAAGATTCCGGACCGGCCACCAGGAAACTGGTGACGAGCGGATCCACAACCGCCGCACTTATCGATCGCTGACCGACGCGGCTTCGAATGGTTGTCGTTAGGCATCCGTCAACCTGCCGATAGTGAATACGCGATTCAGGCCGCTCGGATTGGGTAAGACCCGGATCGCAGACCCGCCGAGTATAGATGGCTGTAGCCCCCACGAAAGGGCGCGCCGGTTCAGAAACGCGGAAAGCGCGGTCTTCCCCAGGAAGGCGAGGAATCTGGGCTCATACTTCGCGATTTTGGGCTCGACGACAGGACGAGCAGCGACGTAGTCGGCATGGCACGACGGACGCTTGTGGCACTGACCGTGGGCCTGGCCACAGGGGAGGTGATTCCACAACCATGGTCGAGCAAAAGGCGAGCGTCTCGCGGTTTCAGTTGCCTGGGGGAAAAGCCCGCGCGGTGAAGCACAAGCAAAAAGCGGTCACTGCGACTCGCGAAGTGGAGTCCGCCGCTAGGCGACCGCATGCCGGGATTGATGCCACATAAGACTATGTTCAGCGAGGTTGCAATGACATTGGGCAGGCCGAATAAATGTACCTGGAGATTAGAAGGCATTGCTCAATCTCTTGGGGCCGCTTATGTATTCATTTCCGCGTTCATAGAAGCGAAGTACACGGTTCGCTCCATGCGTCAGGCCGATGCGTACACTCTTGCTAATCGGGCCAGTCTTGCGCGTGGTCGAAGCCAGCCAGAGGGAAGAACCCGCACTGCATAGGTCCAATCCATTGTGCCTCAGGTCAACCTTCATTACCTTTGTCAATCGTCCCGGCCCTCTTCCTCGATCGGCCTCGCTTCGCTGTGTTCTGCGACGCATTCTCTCATCCGCTTTGAAACCCTCGAGAGGTTCGATGGCCCGTAATAAAACTCCGGCACCCACTCCAACTCTCTCGCTGGTTACATTCAATAGCAGCAACACGCCATAGATGAGATAGACATATGCGTGTCCTCGCTCAAGGAAAAGAGAGCCATTGCGCGGAGTCCTGCCCCGGAACGCATGTCCGGCTGCGTCGCCCACGGGATAGGCCTCGGTTTCGACAATGCGTCCGCTCAGCCTGCCGTTCGCAGTGTCATGAACGATGACCTTGCCAACCAAATAGCGCGCCAATTTCACAGTGTCGGCAGGGAGGTCTGCGCGCAAAAGACGTCGAAGGCCCTCTTCCGCATGGGATCGCGATAGCAACTGCGGCGCAGAAGGCATGAATCCACTCAGCATACCGGATACGAGGGATGCGTTTTCCGTTTGGGCAGCTGAGCCCTACTCACACAAACGTTCGAGATGGATCTCAAGCTGCGATTCAACCACACATTCAGGGCTCTTCGCCTTCATCATTTCGAAGCCATAGTTTCGCCATTTGTCAGAGCTGCCCGCGTGTCATTGAGCATATCGACCATCATCCTTCGCGGTAGCTCGTCCGTAAGCGGCTTAACCAACCATCGGAACTCGACAGGAATGCCGCGGCTGAGGGCGACAGTCTCCAACTCAAGATAGACCCCGCCATCGCGCGCTTCCAGTCGCTCGTTGACGACCGCTCGCCACACATAACCGGGACGTCGATCGTCCGGGAATGGGTGCTCACTCGACTGGCCGTAGTCGGCGATCTCTTGAATGCGGGTCGCGTTGCTAGTAATATATGCCCTCTTCGGATCGAGTCTCACAATATGGATCCGATTGTCAGTCTCCACTGCGGCGGTGACAGACATAGCTTTCTGCACTGCGATTGCGCTGAGCTCAACGCTGTCGCCATTGCGTTCGAGCACTGAACAATCTTTAAGAAGCTGATTGTAGACTTCGCCGTAGCGCTGGTAGTTTGTGAGAACGCTCATCGCCTGGTCGAGGGATATATTCGGAATGAACATGGCTCCGACCCAATCATGGATCATCCCTTGAGGCACCTTGCGTGGATCGTGTTTGGTTACAACCACCTCGTTCCGTTGTAGTCGCCGCTGCAGATCCGGAGACTCGTCCATCAACAGGAACGGGCCGTTCCCAGTGATGCGGTTTTCTCTGTCCATGTCGAGCGCTTGGATGTATTGGTCCCAGGCGTAAAGGGTTTCCGGCTTTAACCCCGCCGCCACCAACGGCCTCGCGGCCAGCGAAAGCAGTAGAGTTGCTACGCATGCTCGCGCCTCAGGTGCCAATCTGTGCGCTTTGGCGAATGGGAGAACTAGTTTCATTTGCAGTTCCTTCATTCGAGAATCAACGGCGTTCCGGCCGACTTTCCACGGGACATAAGATGTTGATTCCGGACAAAGGTTTCGACGTTTTCGTCCTGCATGGGGCGGGTCAGCAGATTTAAAGTTGTCGGGGGGGTAACACTACAGGCAGCGGCTTTGCCATTTATGAGTTCTGGTAAGAACCCATCGACATTCGAATTGAATTCAGGCATACTTGCCGATTCAATCAATGTGGAGGAGAGAAACAGCGTATGTGCGATGACTTCATTCACCAAGGTCTGACGCATGATCCTACGGTTTCGCGACGGGCATTTGTCGTCGCGTCAGCGGCGACGGTCGTCCTCAGCTCGACTGCAGCACCAGCGCAGGCCAATATCGTGGAGAAAGATGTAAACGTGCCCATGGCTTCAGGCGTGTCGGATTCGGCCCTGTTTTATCCCGAGGGCAAGGGGACATGGCCCGCCGTGTTGGTATGGACAGACATCCTGGGCCTGCGGCCGGTATTTCGCGAGATGGGTCGCAGGCTGGCAGGCGAGGGATATGTGGTGCTGGTGCCGAATCCCTTCTATCGCAATGCGAAGGCGCCGGTGGTGGACGGGGCATTCGACTTTTCGAAGCCGGAAGATCGCGCGAAGGTGATGCCCCTGGCTGCGGCCCTTACAGCAGACGCGAATATCAGCGACGCGAAGGCATACACGGCGTTCCTGGATCAGCAACTGCAGACAGACAAGGGCATGAAGATGGGTGTGCAGGGATACTGTATGGGAGGACCGCTTACATTTCGCACGGCAGCGGTTGCGTCGGACCGCATTGGTGCGGCCGCGACCTTTCATGGCGGCGGCTTGGTCACGGACAAGCCCGACAGCCCGCACTTGATGATTCCACAGATGAAGGCCGAGGTGCTGAGTTGCGTGGCCGACAATGACGACAAGCGCGATCCAACGGTAAAGGACAAGCTGAAGGAAGCTTTCGCCGCAGCTCATCTGAAGGCGACTGTCGAGGTTTTTGAAGGCTGCAACCACGGATGGACGGTGCGGGGAAGCCAGGTGTACAACGAGGCTGGCGCTGAGCGTGCATGGGCGGAAGGAGCGGCGCTCTACAAGCGGAACCTCAGCTAGCTAACCAGGCCGCAGCGGTTGAGCGGGAACTCAAAGTCATTGAGCGGATCTCTCCCTTTAGGTGCCGCGAGTGATCACTCGTCGAGCTTAAAGATTCGAATCTGCATCAGTTTTGCGATCGTCAGGTTCTTCAGCCCGCGGACTTGCATGCGCTTGATGAAGTCCGGCGTGATTTGAAAGATTCGAATCTGCATCAGTTCATCGAATGTTGGCTGATATCCAAGGGCGCGAATCTCGCGTATCTCTTCGGCGTTGACCCCTTGCACCCTCATCGCAACTAGTTGATCAGCGGACGGCTGATCGTACCCGAGTGCGGTAATACTACGCACATACTCCGGGTTTGCGTTGAAGATCTTCAGCGGGATCAATTTATCAGCCGTGAGCCCTTGAATCCCCATTTCCTGGAGTGAATGGGCCCATGCGCTCTCAACGTTGACGAGCGCGTAAACCTGCAGCTTCTCGGAATCGAGCCCCGAAAATCCGATCTGCTCCATGTGCGCCGCAAAGGCCGCATTCGGAGTGAAAGCCGAATCGCCGATAAGGGACCCGTTGTGCACCGTGCCCGAGCAGGTAAGGGTTCCTGCTTCCGCGGTTAGAGTCGCCGTCAGGTGCTCGCCCTCGTGCCCAAGATCCGTTAAAGAAATTCCAGTGAGCCGATCCATGGTTTCTTCGTTGAGGCTTGTTCCGCAGTGGCCGTTATCGCCACACGCATCGTTTTCGATGCGCAGGCGCAACTTGCCCGGATGCTCGCTCGCGCTGAGGATGCACGTGGAGCGCACCGTCTCCAGCGCGGCCGATTGCAGCGCGCTGATTGCAGAAGCAAGAATGATCATTGGAACTTGAAGCCTGTGCGTGTTCATCTGATTCCTTCCTTTGAGAGGCATGGTTCGCCTGCGAGCGCGGGCAGCACCCACGAAGAGGACATCGTCGCAGCCTGCGGGACTCTGCTTTGATCGACCTGCTATTGGGCGGATTCGTCGTCGAGCACACCCGAGATACGTAACTGTACGAGCTTCTCGATCGATAGCTTCGTCAGGCCGAATTTCTTGGCTTGCTCAATAAACGCATCGTCGATGTGGAAGATCCGCATCTTGATCACGTCTTCGACGATCGCTCCAGGAAATTGGCGCGCGATCTCCTGGGCATATTCCGGCGTGACTCCCTGGACCCGCAGGGTAACCAGCTGCTGCTGCGTCAGGTTCGCAAACCCTGCACTCTTCATCCCTGCAACGAACTCCGGAGTGACCTCGAAGATGCGGAACGAGATCGCATCCTGAATGCTCTTTACTTCAAAACCCTGCTGCTTCAATTGCTCAAGGTAATCGGGAGAAACGCCATGAATCTTGCATGCGATCAGGTCGTCGGCCGAGGGCTTGCCGAAGCCGGTCTGCGCCATCTGCTGAGCAAACTCAGGCGTCACTCCCTGGGTCTTCATCGCGATGTACTTGTCGAGGTCGACGTCGTAGCCTGCAGCCTTCATGCGATCGATGTAGGTCGATTTTGGCTGTGCAGCGTCCTGCGCTTTTTCTTGTTTCGCGGGCTCAGCGGCCTGCAGTGCAAGACGAGACGCGACCATCCGCTCAGTCGATGCGCGTATGGCTGGCGCCGTCGTCCCGGCCTCCGCCTTGACCATTGCGGCTCCGGCGCTACCTGAATGTGCTGGAGTGAAGCTCGCCACCACGGGAGGAGCGGTCAGAAGGGTGACTGCCAGCGCAATCCCAGCAACGATCAGGGAGAACGGTTGGATGGAGCGGCCTTCAATCTGCGAAGTTGGCTCGCCCAGGACGCGCGCAATACGTATCAGTAACGTCTGATTCGATTGATGACCATCTAACGCCATCGCAAGCCTCCATCGCTGCGCGCGCTGTTCTTCGAGCCGAAACAGTGCGGTTGCATACAGGACAGGGTTGGGACAGATCGTCAGCGCGACATCGTCGCAGCACAGTTCGCGTTCGTGACGAATGCGCTTGCCGATCCACCAAACGGCAGGATGAAAGAAGAACAGTGTCTCGAGTAGTGTTTGCAGCAGATTGCAAAGAAAATCGGCGCGACGCACATGAGCCAACTCATGCGCCAGCACCATCTCCAGTTCGTCAGGTCCGAGCAGTGTGATCGCCGAGACGGGGAGCAGCACCATTGCGCGCACGGCGCCGATTGTGATGGGCCCGGCAATCGCGCTTGAAACCCGCAGGAACACGGCGCGACGTAGCCCCAAGGCTGCGTAGATCCTTTCGAAACTCGCCTGCACCGCATGGGGAGCCTGGTCAACGGCCGTTCTGCGCAGGCGCTGAATCATCCACCAGCCGCCAATGCTTCGGAGCGAAAGCACCACCACACCGAGCACCCATGCGCCATCGATCCAGCGGAGCAGCTTTGCAGGAGAGCCATGGCTTTCCGCGCTCGAATTGGCCGTGCCGGCCGCTGTGCCTTGAGGAATCACAGGCGCATGCACTGCTGCGTTCCGGATCTCGGCAATCGCATTGGGCAATACCGGCGATGTGCGTGCGGAGGAGAATTCCCACAAAAATGTTGTAATTGCGCCAACCGTGATCAGCACCAGCGCAGAGATTGAAACCGCGTACCGGATCGAGCTTGCGCTCCGGAAAAACGCGACCATGGCCAGGCGATAGAGAACAGCGACGGCCGCAGCCTGCCAGCAAAAGTGGATCAGCGTCCAGGCGATGGCATCCAGCGTGTGATTCATAGCCAACTCCTACCCTTTGTGAGTTGTTCGCGCGCCGTGGCGTTTGCTGTCGATCAGTGCGCGAATCGCATCCAGTTCATCGGCGCTCGCCGGCTCCAGGGCGAGGGCGTGAAGCGCAAGCTGCGCGGCCGAACCCGAAAAGAGCCTCATGCTCAGATCTCTCAATATCTCGTTTTGGGTCTCATCCTGGCTTACAGCCGCGCGGTACACGTGCGCACGATTCGCTTCGTCGCGCATCACGAGTCCCTTGGTTGTCATAATTTGCATTAGCTTGAGCACGGTCGTATACCCGACAGCGCGCCGGACGTCGAGCGCGTCATAGATCTCACGCACCGTCGCCGGTTCCTTCTCCCATAGAATTCGCAGAAGCTGAAGTTCAGCTTCTGTGGGTCGGGGTAGCGATTTGGAGGGCTTCAGCATCATGTCCGCGACTATATGCGAAATATTTCGTAGTCGTCAACATACGAAATATTTCGTAGTCGTCAACGACAATCTTCGTAGATTTGTCGCACTTCGTAGATTTGTCGCAGATTTCAAGCAGAAGGAGGAAGGGACCCGGCACGGCGACTTTGCTGTCAAGCGGGAAACCGGAGCAAAGTCGCGTCTTCTTTGTCATGCTCGTCTCGGCTGAAGAGAGCTATCTTGGCTGCGAGGAGCGCTTCCCAAAGCCATCGAAGACGCCAGAATCGAACGCTACGCCAGGAAAGTCTATGCTGCCGAAAACTGTGCAAGATCGATTCCGAGGCTGTAGGTTTCCCCTTTCGCCAGGAGTTCCTCCCAGGTTGTTTCTTTCTGGGTATAACCAGCCATGCGGCCCAGCATGCAGCTCAATGCGGTTTCCACGCCTTCAGCGATCTGATTATGGCTTTGGCCCGAGGTAACGCTGTCGATGAAGGTGCGCTCTTTGTCGCGATCCGCGAATTCAAGATTGTCAAGGAAGCTGCCATTCGCGGCGAACTGGCCCGAGCCGGGCGCTGTCGGGTTCGAATCCTTCCATCGCCATGCGTTCGCTCCGGTGATTTCGATTGCCCCGGAGTAGGGAACCGCAGCCGAGCCGCTTGCACCGAAGAGCTTGAGGCCTGCGTCGAACTTAGCATCCGTTCCAAACTGCGTGGACGAGAAAGAGAAATGCATACCATTGGGATAGGTGAAATCGACCTGATAGTTATCCCAGCAATCGCCAAAGTGCGTGAGTATGTTGCGCCCGCCGGTTGCCGCAGCCTTTAACGGGTGTGCGCCGACCATCCAATTGCAGAGGTCGATAATATGAATGTTCTGTTCGACCAGGATATCTCCGGAGAGCGCCCGATCCCACAGCCAGTTACGCAGTCGATACTCGTCGGGCGAAATTCCAGGATGCGTAACTTCTTTCGACGCCGGAGCGTTGTAATTTCCGTTGACGGTCGCAATTTTGCCGAGCGCTCCCTCTTTAATGCGTTGTGCAATGGCGGCGATGGGCGGAGCGTTGCGGCATTGGAAGCCAACATCGACGCTTTGTTCAGGCTTTACGCGCTTCGCAATCTCCAGCGCGTGTTTCGCCTGCCGCATGTCGATGCCTACCGGCTTCTCGCAGTACACATGCTTGCCGGCGCTGACCGCCGCTTCAAGGTGCTGCACGTGGAAAAACGGGGGCGTCGAGATCTGGACCAAATCGATTTGCGCCGAGGAGGTCAACTGCTCATACGCATGCGGACCAACGAAGAGGAGGGAGCCGTCAATCGGCGATCTGCCGAGGTCAGTGTTGACTTTGTTGAAATGGTCATGGCCCGCCGCAAGCCGGTCGGGGAACATGTCTGCGAGCGCAACAACCTGCGCAGCTGTGTTATTGGAAAACGAGGTGGCAACCGCGGTGCCGCGATTGCCGCAGCCAATCAGCCCGAGACGCACCGCTGAGTTCGCCTGATAACCCAGGGCTGTTTTGCTTTTGATCAGCATCATTGCAGTCACTGCCTGAGATCCCGCCTGAAGAAACCGCCGACGATTCATCTTAGCTTGTCCTCTTGGTTGTGCTTCGTCCCATGTGTTTTAAGCGGCTCATGTCCCGACTAAGCGAGCACCTCGCCGAGAATCCTTTCGAGATAGTTCTTTTCCCGGCGTACGTCTTCAATCTGCTGCGGGCCCGAGGTTTCGCGCTCGATGGTGACCGCACCGGTGTATCCGAGCCGATGGAGCTTAGTAAACACGGCATGGAAATCGACAAGACCTTCGCCGATCAACACTTCTTCGCCCAGATTGCTCGGATTGGTGGGCCAGCGGCCATCCTTTGCATGAATGCTGCGAATGTGCGGCCCTAGAATATCCACAGCGTCGACAGGGTTCGCTTTCCCGTAAAGGATGAGGTTGGCTGTATCCAGTCCAACGGCCAGGTTCTCCATGGCCACATCGCGTACCATGCGCGACATCGTCGTCGGGGTTTCCTGGCCTGTTTCCATCAGGAAGTACTGGCCGTTTTCGTGGCAATGCTTTGCGACGGTCCGGATGGCGTCGACCGCACCTGGATAGAGTGGATCTTCGGGATTCTCGGGAATAAACCCGCAGTGTGTTTGTACCTGCGAGACGCCAAGCCATTTCGCAAAGTCTGATACCTGCCGCAAGGCATCAATTCGGGCCGCTCGTGTGGCCGGCGGGACGACCCCGATCGTCGAAGGTCCCTGCAGGAAATTCCAGACCAGCGGAGGAGGTCCCACGACTTCGACGGTTGTCGCGACGACTTCATGCCGCAAGAGCAGGTCCTTATACTGCGCGGCCAACTCCCGTGTGAATGCCCCGATATACGCATCGAGCGATAGAAAGCAGTTCGAGAATCCGAGGTCATGCACCCGACGAATGGTCTCGTCGGGTGATTTTGCGGGGGCGACGAGCAGCCCCAATGCCATCGGTTTGAGGCTATCTGTTTCGGACGCTTCCAATGGAAGTTCAGTCGTGAGCACTCCTGACATCATGACGGATCCTGCAGTCGCGAGAAATGTGCGGCGATTCACTTCGTTCCTCCACCGAGGGCAATCGAGACTTTTTGGGCCACTGAGCGTGGAAGGCACTCTACCCTACGAAGAACCATACTACCAATGGCTGGAGGCAGGCAGGAGCAGCCCCTGCGCAAGCGGTTGGGTGGGGCGGAGCGTCAGGTAGATGCGGCGATCAGTAGATTCGGGTGCCGAGGATCTGTGCGCTTGTAGAGCGGGACTCAATGCTGCTTGTGCGCAGCAGGATTTCGAACGAGCGCAATGAGCCATCGGGTCGGGTGGCGCGCTGCAGGACAGAAGAAATGGCCGAGGGGTGGAAGAGCATCTCCGCTGCAGCCTGCGTTCCGGCCACATCGAGTCCTTGGACGAGCAGGAGATGTCCATTGCCGCTGAGGTTGGGCAGAAATGCGATCACCGCGTAGGTCTCGTGTGCGGGCTGATTCCACTGGCTTGCGTAGGAAGATGCTTCGCCGGGCTGGGGCTTCAGGTTGAGAATGGTCGCGTCCCGCATCGATGCGCCATTCACGATGCGGAAGTTGGCATTGCTCTCCGCGATCGAGGCCCAGGGGTTGCTGCTCATGGAGCCCAGAATGATCGCGTTCGCGCTCTTGAGGTCGTCGAGTTGAAGGTCGCGCGGAAAGCGCAGGATCACGCGATGAGGATTAAATTCCGGGAGCCGCGCCAAGGCGGTGACGGTTTGCAGATCGACAAAACTGGTGAAGTGCTGGCCACGCAAATCATTGGCGCTGTGCTCGTCCATTTGCGGCAGAGAGAGGTTCAGATAGCCACCGTTGACATAGGCGGCGAGCGGCATAGGGCGGTGCGAGAGATCTTCGAGCAGATTGAATCCGGCGTCGGCGGGGACGATGTAGCAATTGGCGGCACCGCCGAAGAGCGCTATCCAGAGCGGGACCATTGCTTCGCTGGTGACGGGGGGCGCGGATCGTTTTGCCTGGAGGCGAGTCTCGATGAGATTCGCGAGAGAAACCAGCACGACGCTATACGCGACGACTGCAGCACCGATCAAGAGGGGAAGCAGCCGGCGACGACGAATGCCCGCATGCACGACAGAGGCAGGTTGAGCATCGATGAGCGGGGCAGGGGAGGGAAGAGTGATCGGAGCGGCGAACATCGGCTGCCCCGCTTTGGCCGCCGCTGCGGGCACAAAGACCGGAATGTATCCGCCCACAGGAACGTCGATGTGAAGGGATTCTGAAGCGCCTTCGCCAACAAAATAATCAGTGAGGCGTCGGCGCAACTGGCGGGCGTAGGTGCGTACGATGTTGTCTTCGACAGACCGGTAGCTTGCCGGCCGATCGAAGACCTGCACGCCGATCTGGTGTTCGGAGATCTCGCTGGTGCGGTCGACAAGTGTCTCCGCGACGACATAGAGGAGAAACTTGGAGAGAAGCCGCGAACGCACAAAGGGCTGGGTTGCCGAGACCCGTTGTGCCAGTTGCCATCGGGGATCGTTTTCAAACCAATCCGGCCAGGCTTTTTGTGAGGCATGGGCTTTCTGTTCGCCTACCGCAGCGGTGCGGCTCATGATAATCGTCTCCGGGCGAGCTTCAGCCGGGGGGAAGTAATCCAGAGATAGGGCAGAGTCTCTGGGTAAATCGATGATAAATGGCGCTTCCCAACCCGTCTGTTCGCGCCCATTTACCAAATATTAATGAAATAGCTAATCCTCAGTGCAGCAGGAACTTGCGCCGAAAATTCACGTGTGTATTCACGCGTGTAAAGCAAGGGTAAACACTTTCCACCAGACATGGCAAATCGCACGATGATGGGCGACGGCCACTCACGGACGTTGATCAAAGAGTTATCCCCGTGGCTGTCGATCTCTGGAGGCCAACAATGAAGAGTGAGTCCCTGCATAGGCTGGCGGTGCGATCCGCGCTGGCGGCGCTGCTGGCAGTGTTTCTCCTGTCATTTTCCGCGGAAGCACAAATTGACACTGGGAGCATTACCGGAACCGCGGAGGATCCGAGTGGCGCGGTGATTCCAGGCGCAGCCATCACCCTCACCAATGAAGCCACCACGGTGAAGACCGCGACGCAATCAACGGCAACCGGGACCTACTTCTTCGGAGGGGTTTTGCCGGGGACGTATACCGTGACGGGCGATGCGAGCGGATTTGAGAGTTATACCGTGCGCGGTCTCCAGATCCACGTGCAGCAAGTGGTGACCGTCGACCTTCATTTTGCGACCGGCAATGTGAAACAAAACGTTACGGTGACGGCGGCAGCGCCATTGCTCGAGACGGAGAACGCTGCGCTTGGCCAGACAGTAACCACCGAGGCGGTGAACGATTTACCGCTCGCGACCCGCGACTGGGGTTCACTGGCGCAATTGGCGGCGGGCGTTTCCACGGCTCCGGCGGGCCAGCCGACTCCTGATTCGGGGAGCTCGGATAGCGCCTATTTCTCAGTCAATGGCGTGAACGTGTGGCAGAATGACTTTCGCCTTGACGGGATCAACGACAACATCGAGTTTTACGGCGGCAACTACACCGGCACGAATGCAGCCATTGTGCCTCCGCCGGATGCCGTCGAGGAATTCAAGGTACAGAACGGCGACTTCAACGCGGAGTTTGGGCACTCGACGGGCGGCGTGGTGAATGCGGCCGTGAAATCGGGGACCAATCATCTGCACGGTGATCTTTGGGAGTACATGCGCAACGACGCGTTCAACGCCAACTACTTCTTCAATAACACGAATGGCGTAGCCAAGCCGGTTCCGGAGTATCGGCAGAACCTGTTTGGAGGAACTGTCGGCGGCCCGGTGCTGATTCCGCGTGTCTACGACGGACGGAATCGGACGTTCTTCTTCTTTGACTATCAGGGCGGACGCTATGTGCTGCCTGAGCCGGCGGGAGGCGAGACAGTGCCCACGATGGGCATGATCAATAGCAAGTTTACGAACCTGCAGGACAACATCACGTACAACAGCGGTTCGGCGACAGACGCCCTGGGGCGCAAATTCCCGCATGGCACGATTCTCGATCCGGCAACGACGCGACAACTGCCTGCGAGTGGAGTTGATTCCGTGACCGGCTTGAGCGGAACGCCGGGCGGGTATGTGCGCGATCCCTTCTACAACTGCACGGCTGGAGGTTGCCCCAGCTTTGCCGGCAACGCAACCACCGATTTCACTGCAGCCAACCAGGAAGCGCTGCTGAACGTGATTCCCACGGCGCGCCTCGATCCGAATGCGGTGGCGCTGCTGGGCGTCTACCCGCAGCCCACGTCGAGAGGCCTCGTGAACAATTTCGCGAACTACGTGCCGAAGGAGATGCACAGCACTGATACGTACGATATCCGCATCGACGAGAACATCAACGCGAACAATATTCTGTTTGGCGTTTTCAGTCGCAGCCTGTACACCACGGTGGTTCCATCGAACTTGCCTGGAATTGCGGTGGGTGAGACCGGCGGCCGCAACGATAGTCTGCCTGCTTATGCCTGGGCGGTCGGGTATACGCGCATTCTTACGCCGACACTAACCAATGAAATGCACGTAGGCATGGTGCACAGCAACAAACTGCAGCAATCGTTCTATGGAAACCAGTTCGGCATTCCTACGCAATTCGGGATCCAGGGCGTGCCGCAAGTAGCCAACAACGGCGGATTGCCCCCGATCACCATCAGTGGATTGACCCATCTGGGTGTGGGTAACTTCACGCCGACTCTGCAATACGTCTACAGCCTGGAAGGCGCGGATGCGGTCACGAAGGTGTACCGCAACCACACCTTTAAGACTGGATTCCAGATTGACGATCTGGAGGGCGACATCTCGCAGCCTCCGCAAGGCCGTGGCGATTTCAACTTCAATGGACAGTACACTGACATTCCGAACAAGAACAGCAACCTGAACGGTGTTGGCGATCTGCTCGTTACGCCCGCGCCGTCTACGGTAGGTGGTGTGAACGACGTCGGAGGGATGAGCAGTTTCTCTGGGTCGAACATCGCGGCGACCGACGATCACCGCTGGTACTGGGGAGCTTTCTTTCAAGACGACTGGAAGGTCACTCCAAGGTTGACTCTGAATCTGGGCTTGCGTTGGGACTATTTCACGCCGTACGCCGAAACAGGCGGGCACCAGGCCAACTTCATCCCTGCGGGCGGCAATGGAACATCCGGCGTCTATTACATGTCGAACAAGGGATGCCAGACACCGCGTTCCACCGCGTTCAACGCGCTGCTGACCTCAAGCAACATCACGCTGGACTGCGTGTCGAGCCTGACGTTGGGTGAGGCGCAGAAGAGCAACTACGCGCCGCGCGTGGGATTTGCTTTCAGGGCAACGCCGACGCTGGTGCTTCGCGGAGGCTTCGGAACTGCCTACGGCGCGCTGGGCAACCTTGGTTACGGCGGCACGCTGGGTACCAACTATCCGTTCGTCTATGTGACGTCGATCCCGAGCCCCGACTCACAGCACCCAATTATCCTTGACAACGGCCAACCTGCCACGATGGAACAGACGTTTGCCACACTGAACTTGTCTGATCCGACGATCAACAGCGGAGCGGGACTGAATCTCTATGGGCGGCAGTACAACTTTCAAACTCCGTATGTGCAGACGGAGAACCTGACGGTGCAGGATCAGTTCAGCAATCACGATTCGGTGCAGGTGGGTTTTGTGGGCACGCAGGGCCGCCATCTCGACAATCTTGGCTATAACAACTCCAACACTCAGATTCTTCCGCCGGGAACGAATCCGCAGACTTCGATTCCGTTCCCGAGCTTTGCGCGCAACGCAACCTACGAGACGACCAATGCGGTGAGCAGCTACAACTCGCTGCAAGCGACCTATGAACACCAGATGAGCATGGGCCTGTTCCTGCTGGCGAATTACACGTGGAGCAAGTGCATGAACGACCAGCACACGCAGGCGGGACAGAATCAGTCGTATCGGGCGGAGTGGCTGCCGGGTTTCGGCATCGGCCGCGACAATGCGCTATGCGATACCGACGCGAAGCATCTAGTGCACGTCGCGGGCACCTACAATTTGCCTTTCGGTCGCGGACGGGCTTGGATGAGCAACTCGAATCGCGCGATGGACGCGGTGTTTGGCGGCTGGATTGTGAATGGGATTTACACCCATCAGAGCGGCCAGCCGTTTACCGTGACGTGCCCAGTGGCCACCACATCCGACTTCGGCTGCTTCGCGAACCTGGTGCCGGGACAAGGGCGGTATGCGGGACCGCACAATGTGACCCAATGGCTCAACCCTAATGCCTTTGCAGAACCACCGGCGGCGACGACTGCCGGACAGCCTGATTACTCGCCGTTGGGGGGCGGCCAGGAACAGGCACGCGGGCCGAATTTCAGCAACCTGGATTCGTCTGTGCTGAAGAATTTCCCGGTCACGGAAACAGTGCGCTTCGAGTTCCGCGCGGAGGCCTTCAACACCACCAACACGCCGCCGTTTGCCCAGCCAACCAGCCAGCTGAACTTTACGACCGCGAAATTCAGCAACATCTCGAGCACGAAGAACAGCAACGGAAATTTCGGCGCGCGCACCCTGCAGTTTGCCCTGAAGCTCTACTACTAGGGATTCCCGATGGGTAATCCTTTGAAGCACTGCGGTTCTCCCAGGTCTCAGAGTCGAGACCTGGGCGCCCAGAGGGGCCAAATTGCTCAAAGAGCAAATCGTGCCCGTACCGACTCCTGAACGGGAAGAAATGTCTCCCGGTCTTCGCCCAAATGTTTGCGGCGCAGGCAATTTTTCCGCTTCAGAATTGGGCCGGAGGAAATGTCTTGCAGGGAGGTTCAGATTGCGCTTGTAAGGTGCGGATGCCTTCGTATCGCCGGTCACAGTAGCCCGGGCGAGATAACTGCAGCAGGGCTTTGCCCTTCGGAACGGCCTTATGACTGGTTTGACAGGGGAAACGAATCTCTAGTTAGGGCACAACCTCGGACTAGAGCGAGCTGCCGAGTTGACTGCTGATCGTGCCGAACGCGGTCTTGATTTCGTTGGACAGCCCCCTCATTGCGGTTGTCGCTCCAAAAGCGATCACGGCAACGACGAGTGCATACTCCACGAGGTCCTGCCCGTCTTGACGGCAGAGAAAACTCTTAATCCCAGCGTAAATCTTGATGAGGTAGTTGACCGACAACATGTTGGAGGCTCCCAGGCTGATCCTCTACAAGAATCGTGATCTCAGGATCATCTGGAAGACGGGGAGGAACAATGCGTCTTTCGCGCCACACTGGTGGCAGCAAGGGGGGAAACGATACCACGAACGAGGTATGTGGTGTGAAGGCTTGGCGCGGATGGGTTCGTTCGCTGCTCCGAGGGTTCGAAAAATGGGGTGTTCATCTTGCGCGAACACCCCTGTCCTCGTTGCGTGAAGGTAGGATTTAGCGGCTGGCCTGAGCCCGGCCAAAATACTGCGAAACTGATCTCAGGAACGGGCGGGCCGCTGCGGGGGTTACGGCGGAACCGTGGAGGATTTGGTCAAAGGTGTGCTGTCCGCCGTACATCTCATCGGTGTCGGCTCGATTCTGGCTCACCGAGACGCCATTCAAGTCGATTCCGGCAAAGATGCCGCGGCTTCGCGACCAAGTGAGCAATTCCGCGCGCATACTCAAGTCGGTTGAAGCCTGGGCATCGCGCCCAACCGGACCCGCGGCAGCGGAGGCATCACCGCCAATCTTGAATTTGTCTCTCAGCAGGTCCTGGAAACCCTTCTCATTGATCGCGACGAGCACGAGGTCAGTTCCCTGGCCGCCGGCCTGAAACCCGAACGAACCACCTGCCAAGCGGATGAAGACCGGAGCGCTCCATCCTGCGCCTGTCCGGCAGGTGACGACACCTTGTCCATACTCTGCGCCAACGATGAAGGCGCCTTTGACGACACTTGGGATCACTCCGACGCAAACGGCTTTGCGAGCAATTCCGTTCGGAACCGCTTTATCGGGGACGGACATGATCGCGTCGAGCGTGTTGCGTGCGGCATCGAGGCGATGGTCGAGTTTCTGATCTTCTGCGGCATGCGCTACCACCGCCGATCCGGCGAGAATCAACAAAATTCCCAGCAGCTTTTTCATTTACTTCCTCCTGTGTCTTGTCTCTGGTCGGGTCCGCGTGCGGCTGAGTGGGCCTGGGAGCATGCCGCTTGCACCCAAGTCATCCGATGCAGTTCCTTGAGTTCAAGTTGACTTGGAGCTTGAAATCGCCAGGGACGATGGCGATCCTGGGCGCCGGGGTGGGGTCGGGGCCATGAAGAGCCGAAGAAAACCGGTGGACTCGAAAAAGTCTCTCTTTGCCATACAACCAAAGAGATTCCAGAAACGCATGGTGGTGTGGCGCGAGTCCCCGCGACCTCAAGAAATGACCAAAGTGTGCCAGTGCGCCTTTTGGGTGATCCAAAGAGGAATTTACCGCCTGCTAGACTACGCGTTTAGGAAAGACAGGCATGTTCTGTATGTAGTGTGGCGTGGCTCTTTTGGCACGATCGAAAATGGCATGCCCGATCAGCAATTTGGCGGTTTTTTGGCGAAGTGAATCCGTGCATTTGCTTGAGAGGCACCCCGCCCTCTCGATGGAGCGCAACCTTCACTCGATGATGAAAAGGTTCTCTGTTCCCGCTGCACTTGGCGTCGCCTTGGTACTTGGCTGGGCGACTTGCGCCTGGGGTGCGGACCAAATCCCTCTTACATCGCTGCGCGTGATTCACACGCTTACAAACGAGGAGGCAAGCCACAGTCTCAGGGTCGCCTTTCAGGGGACAGTGACCTTCTACCAGGAAGGAAACATCGATCTCTTTGTGCAGGATGGAGAAACCGCCATCTATGTGGAAACGAGCCCGCATGCAGGCCTGACCACGGGCGATCGGGTTCTGGTGGTTGGGAAGACGCGCGCCAGTTTCAGGCCGGAGATTCTGGCCGAAAATGTAATTGTTCTGCATCACGGTGCACCGCCACCTTCGGTCCGCGCTGATTTCAGACAGATGATCCGCGCCGAACTCGATTGCCGAAGAGCCACAATTCGCGGAGTCGTTCGCAGCGCCAATATTGTGCAGGACGCAGGACTCAAGGACATCTATCTGCAATTGCAGATGGATGGGGGCAATGTCGACGCGGAGATGCTCGATAACGGTACGCATGAGCTATCGGAGCTGGTGGACGCCGAAGTGGAGGTAACCGGTGCGGTCGCTGGTAAATTCGACAGCAAAATGCAAATGACGGGAGTTCTGCTTGAGGTTCCCTCGCTGGCGGATGTGACGATCATCCGACGAGCCACTGCGGAAACAGATCTTCTTCCCGTGACGCCGATGGATCAGATCCTGAACGTGTACAACATCCAGGATCGTTCGCAGCGCGTGCGCGTGCAGGGAACGGTCACGTATTTTCAGCCGGGGGCGGCAGTCGTTCTGCAGAGCGGCCCGAAGAGTCTGTGGGTTGAGACGCAGTTTGAACAGCCCGTGAAAATTGGAGAGCAGGTGAGCGCCACGGGATTTCCCAGTGTCCGCAGCGGAGCCATGACGCTCACGCGCGGAGAGATTCTGGAGAGCGGTGTGTCTTCGCCTGTCGCTCCCATTCCGGTCGCGGTTTCGGATCTTGCGATGGGCACTCATGCCTTCGACCTGGTCTCGGTTGAAGGGCGCCTTCTGATGGCCGTGCGAGAGTCGGGACGAGACGAGTATGTCCTGGTAGCTAATGGGCATCTTTTCTCGGCGGTATACCGGCACCCCGAGCACGGCGTCACCCTCCTGCCTCCACCCATGAGAGAAGTTCCGGTTGGCTCGACGGTGCGCATGACTGGGATCTGCATTCTGAACAACTTCGACAAATTTCAGGGATCGGTTGCGTTCGATGTGTTGCTGCGTTCGGCCGACGACGTCGTGGTAGTCGTCCGCCCGTCCTTATTGAATGTACGCAATTTGACGCTGATCGTCGGATTTTTGCTTCTGGTAGTGATGGCGGTAGGCGCTCGAGCCTGGCGCGTAGACCGGCGGGCGCGCCGCCAGATGGCGAATGCCGCGAAACTCGAGCAGCGCCGCAGCCTGATCCTTGAGGACATCAATGGCTCGCGTCCTCTCTCTGAGATTCTTGAGCAGATCGTGGCCCTTGCCTCGTTGAAGCTGCGAGGCGCTGCTTGCTGGTGCGAATGGATGGAAGGGGAACGCGTGGGCCGCCGGCCCGACACCATTGAAAACCAGCCGGTTGCTGAGGCCACGATTCGCGCAAGAGCGGGTTCGCAACTTGGCACGATCTTCGCTGTTGTCGCGTCTCATGCGCATGCATCGGCGGTCGCTTCCGAAGCCATGTCGATGGCGGCAGAACTGGCCGCCCTGGCGATCGAGACACGACGCCTCTACTCCGATCTTCGCCATCGTTCCGATTTCGATCTACTCACCGACATTCACAACCGATTCTCGCTAGAGAAGAGGTTGGATAGCCTGATCGACGAATGCGGCAAGAACGGCGCGGTTTTCGGGTTGATCTATGTCGATCTCGACGAGTTCAAACTGATCAATGACCTCTACGGGCACCGGGTAGGCGATCTCTACCTGCAGAAGGTTGCGCGGCGGATGAAGCATCAGCTTCGGCCTGAGGATCTGCTGGCGCGCATTGGCGGCGATGAATTCGCTGTTCTCGTGCCCGCTGTCCGCACGCAGGACGATGTGAAGGAGATTGCCTTGCGGCTAGAGCGCTGCTTCGAGGCTCTCTTCGAGATTGATGGCAACCAGCTTCACGGTTCGTCGAGCCTCGGAATTGCGATCTACCCTCTTGATGGAACGACAAAGGACAGCTTGCTGAATTCTGCCGACGCTGCGATGTACGTGGCCAAGCACAGCAAACGGAAAAAGGCAGACAGCGGGCACGGAGAATGGGATTTTGAGAACCCGCTTCGCTCACAACCAGGCCAAGCGCGATAGAAAGCCCCCCCGCCCTCTCTTCAAACAAGATGCTTTGAACCCCGCCGGGGATGCGCCGGCAGTGTTGCCAGCGCATACCTCTGGGGTAGCCAGAATCCCGCCAAATCTCACGATTCATTACTTTTGGGATGCCACCAAAGTAGCACCGACGAAAAGCGCAAGGGTTGCTATTCTTGGGGCAGATTAAGAAAACGTCTGTCAGAGTATCGCACCACGCTCCCGCGTGTTGCTGCACGCGCAGTCTGGGCCCCGCTTCAGGTACGAGCAAGACATCTTGATTTTTGGAGAAGATCCGGTGCTCACCGGAAGCTACAACCTGTGGCTTGTCTTCGCCTCTGTGATCGTGGCGATGCTGGCGTCCTACACAGCCCTCGATATGACGGCACGCGTTGGCGCGACCGAAGGGCGCTCCGCACATTGGGGACTTCTGGGCGGGGCGACCGCCATGGGCATCGGGATCTGGTCGATGCATTTCCTCGGCATGCTCGCCTTCCGGTTGCCGATTCCGATGGGCTTCGATCCGACTATCACCCTGCTGTCTCTCTTGATTGCGATCACTTCCTCCGCATTTGCACTCTGGATCATCTGGCAGAAGCATCTGTCGGTTCCACGCTTGTGTGTCAGCGCGTTATTGATGGGCGCCGGGGTTTCTTCGATGCACTACACGGGCATGGCGGCGATGCGGATGATGCCCGGGATACAATACGATCCTTTCCTGTTGGCCCTCTCGATCGTGATCGCGGTGATGGCTTCGGGTGCGGCACTTTGGATTGCATTTCGCTTGCGATCTTCCTCGCCTGGCGTGTTGGTGCGGGCCGGCGCTGCTTCGGTAATGGGCTTGGCCATCGCCGGAATGCATTACACGGGCATGGCTGCGGCGCGGTTCCCGAGAAACAGCACGTGCTCGATGGCGCATGACGGTTTTGCTGCCGGCGAGCTTGCGATTCTGATTAGTCTGCTTGCGGTGGCAGTGCTCTCGATCGCGCTGGTTGCCTCGCGGCATGATTTTCGACTGGAGTCGCGTATCGCGGACCTGGCTTCATCGCTCGCCGACGCGAATCAAGAACTGGAATTCTTGTCGCTGCATGACGGTCTCACTAAGCTTCCCAACCGCGCACTGCTTGTCGATCGCATGGAGCAAGAGATCCAAAACGCGAAACGCCATTCGACGCGATTTTCAGTGCTTTTCATCGATCTGGATGGATTCAAGCAGATGAACGACGCCTTCGGCCACGCCGCGGGTGACCGTCTGTTGATCGAAGTTGCTCAGCGGGTTCGCTCGATTCTGCGCGCTCGAGATACGCTATCCAGGATCGGCAGCGATGAATTTGTTGTCCTGGCGAACACAAGCGAGCCGTCGGATGCCGCGAATCTTGCCGATAAGCTTGTTGCAGAAGTCGCGCGGCCCTACTGGATCGACCGGGACGAACTGCGGATTTCGGCGAGCATCGGTATCGCGATGTTTGACAGCGCAGAAGTCCAACAGCAGGATCTTCTCAAGAATGCGGATGCGGCGATGTACCACGCGAAAGACCTGGGGCGCAACCGTTACTGCTTCTTCGATACGTCGATGAACGAGGATGCGCAGCGTCAGATGCTGGTTTTGCACGATCTTCGCCTTGCTCAGGAAAAAGGGGAGCTGGTGCTGCACTATCAGGCGAAGTTTGACGCGCGCACAGGAAAGATCGTGGGAGCCGAAGCTCTGGTGCGCTGGAATCATCCGACACGCGGGCTTGTCCCTCCGGATCAATTCATCCCCATGGCCGAAAAGACGGGGCTGATTGTTCCGATCGGCGAGTGGGTTCTGGACGAGGCATGCCGGCAAATGCGCTCGTGGCAGTCGTCGGGCTACCCGAATTGGACGATCGCCGTTAATTTGTCGGCCGTGCAGTTCAATCATCCCGGACTGATCCAGATGGTGAGCGACACGCTGGGGCGCCACGGGCTGGAGCCACGTTGCCTGACGCTGGAGATTACCGAGTCGACGGCGATGAAGGATACGCAGGCCAGCATGTCGATTCTGCGCCAGCTCGACGAGATGGGAGTGCGCATTTCGATCGACGATTTCGGCACCGGCTACTCAAGCTTGCTGTACCTGAAGCGGCTACCGGCGAGCGAGCTCAAGATCGACCGAGGTTTTGTGTGCGATCTCGTGCACGATGCAGACGATGCGGCGATCATTTCGGCTATTGTGGCTTTGGGTCGTACCCTGAACCTGAAGATTGTTGCCGAAGGCGTGGAAACGATCGAACAACAGGAGTTCCTGACCCGCCTGGGATGCAGCTCGTTGCAAGGATTCCTGCTGGGCCGCCCCATGGAGGCGGACCCTTTTCTGAGGACCGCCGTTGCAAGCGGAGCGGCCACGACGCGACGCGGAGGGCATCGCGGGGCTCTCGTCACCGCATAACAATCCCTTCCAAAAACTCTTCCATCAAGTGTCGCAGGCTAGCGCCAGCGAAAAATGCGGAGCGAGATCGCGAACGGCACCACGAGCCATAGCAAAAGCGTTGCTACCGGCAAAACCAGCTGGGGAAGATGCGTGCCCTGGAGCATGTTTCCGCGCAGGGCATCGATGGCCGCGGTGAGCGGGAGCGCGCGCACGACAGGCTGAATGATGGCAGGAAAGCGCGTGGCTGAGAAGAAGACGCCAGACAAGATCCACATGGGAAGCATTACGAGATTCATGAGTCCCGATGCGGCTTCCATCGTCTTCGCCCGGGATGCGATGAGCAACCCGAGGGCCGAGAAAGAGAGCGAAGCCAGAACGCAGAGGATCGCCAACTCTGCGAGCGAGCCGCGAAACGGCACTCCGAAGACAAGCCGGGCGAAGCCGAGGAAGGCGACGACTTCAATCACCAGCAAGGCCAGGCGCGAGAGCAGAAACGACGCCAGATATTGCCAGCGGGGCATGGGCGAGGCGACGAAGCGCTTAAGGAGCTTCTTTTGCCGCGCTTCGACGATCGAAAACCCGAGACCCCAGATGGCCGATCCCATCAAGTTCATGCCGAGCAAGCCCGGCACCACGAAATCGATGTAACGCGAACCGGTCTCGTGGACAAGGTCGTTCACGGTGTGGAGAACTTCCTGCTGTCCTGCTCCTTTTTGAATTGCCCGATCTGCAAGCAAACGCGCGGAGCGTGCATCGGGATTGGTATCGTCATATTTGTAGACAACGCTGCCGTCTTGCTTTGCGATCGCGAGCAGGACAATCTGGCCGGTGGCGAGCGTGTGCGTTCCGATCGCCTGATCGATCACCGTTGCTCTGAGGCCCTTGTCGCTATTGAGAGACTGGACGAGGTCTGCACTCGTGGCGCCGACATCGAGCACGTCGGGCGGCCGGTTGCGAAAGGCGAGCCCCAGGCCGGCGGCAAGCAGAACCGGAAAAATGAAGACCCAGAAGAGCGCTTCCGGCTCACGAAGAAAGAGCCGGAACCGCGTGACTGTGAGCTGATTAAGAGAGCTCTCAGACAATCTACTCATCGCGAAGGTTCCTTCCTGTCAATCCGACGAAAACGTCTTCCAAAGTTGAGGAATGAGTGCGAAATTCGCTCGGTTGCAGTCCCATCTCCGCCAGTGTGGAGAAGATGCGCGGCACGGTCGTGTGCAATTCCGTGACGGAGAGTTGATGGAGACTCGCGTCGACGCGATGACTCTGCACGCCGGGAATGCCCGTGAGTGCGCGCGCGTCGAGCGGGACGGTGGTGTTCTGCGACACCGCAAATTCGACAACATGGTCCCCACCAATCGAGGCGATGAGCTGCTGCGGCGTTCCCAATGCAATGATCTTGCCATGATCCATGATGGCGACGCGATCGCAGAGGCGTTCGGCCTCGTCCATGTAGTGCGTGGTAAGGATGATCGTGCGCCCGGCACTGCGTAACTGATCGACAAGGTCCCAGAGATGCCGGCGCGCCTGGGGATCGAGGCCTGTGGTCGGTTCGTCGAGAAAGAGGAGATCGGGATCGCCGACGAGGGCACAGGCCATGGCAAGCCGCTGTTTTTGACCGCCCGAGAGGGTTCCGATGCGCGCGTATCGTTTTTCTTCGAGTTGCGCCAGGCGGATGGTTTCCTCTACCGAGATACCGCGGCGAAAGAAACTGCGAAAGAGGTGAAGGGCTTCGTCGACTGTGAGTTTGTCGGGGAATTGTGTCTCCTGCAGCTGGACGCCGATACGCTGGCGCAGCTCCGGCGCGGACGTTCGCCAGTTCAAGCCAAGAAGCTGCACCGATCCTGCATCGGGCTCCGTGAGTCCCTCGCAAATCTCGATCGTGGTGGTTTTGCCTGCACCGTTCGGTCCCAACAAACCGAAGCATTCACCGCGCTCCACTTGGAGGTCGATTCCGTCAACAGCGACCACGTCGGCGAAAGCTTTGTGCAGGCCGGTCAACTGCAGTGCCGGAGTCTTCGGCCCGACTTTGGAGAGGGATATTGGCCCGGAGCTCAAGTCGCTCAATGCGGATCTCCTTGCAACAGGCTACTGCAAGCTTTTCTTGTAGGCGGCAGGAAGTCGAGGAATCGCCGGTTGAAGGCTGTCGTGCACCGGAATGTGCAATTCCACGCCCCTTAATTATCGGTCGAAATGGAAGGCTCGACAGCCATCATAACCGCATTGAATCGTATATATTCGTTAGAGAGAGTACCGAAGCAGACCCCATTCAAAGACAACCCACTTCGGAGGTCATTGTGAATCCCTTTGCGCCGCAGATTGAGGTGCGGCTTCGCCGCGCCGTCTCTGTTTTCCCCCCCGCGTGCGTTTGCCTGGTTCTCCTGCTTTCGTGCCCGTGGCTTAGCGCGCAAACCTCCTCGAGCCTGACGGGCACTGTCACCGATCCCAGCGGCGCCCGGATCGACGGCGCAAACGTCACGGTTCGAAATGTGAACACCGGCATGGAACGGGTCACGGTGAGCGGCTCCGGTGGCCGCTACCAGGTGCTGGCGCTGCCGGTGGGCGACTACGAGGTGGTGGTGACGAAGAGCGGCTTTGTGCAAACCACTCGAACTGGCATTCACCTCGTGGTGGGTCAGGATGCCACCGCGCAGATTGGGCTGGCAATTGGAGGCGTGCAGCAGCAGATCTCAGTGAACGCCGACGCTTCTGCCGTGAGCCTGACGACGGCGGATATCTCGGGCCTGGTTGGCGAGCAGCAGGTGAAGGATCTTCCCTTGAATGGCCGCAGTTTTGATGAACTGCTGACTCTGAATCCCGGCATCGTCAACTTCACTGCAGAGAAAACGGGGGGAATCGGCGTCTCAAATTCGACGGTCGGCAACAACTTCTCTGTCTCTGGCAATCGTCCCCAACAAAACCTTTTCCTGCTGAATGGCGTGGAGTTCACCGGGGCGGCCGAGAACAACATGCAGCCCGGCGGCACGAGCCAGCAACTGCTCGGCGTGGAGGCTGTACGTGAGTTCAATGTGCTTCGCGATTCGTATGGTGCGGAATATGGGAAAAGACCAGGCGCGCAGGTGCTGATTGTGACCCAGGGCGGGTCAAACCAGCTTCACGGATCGGTCTATGAGTTCTTGCGGAACAATGCGCTCGATGCGGGAAATTATTTTGACAAGGGTCCGGCGCCTCCTTTCCAGCGCAATCAGTTTGGGGGCTCGCTTGGCGGGCCGCTCCAACGGGACAAGACATTTCTCTTTGGCAATTTTGAAGGCCTCACCCAGCATCTTCATCAGACCGGTGTGGCTCTGGTTCCCGACGCGAATGCGCGCAACGGGATGTTGCCCTGCAAGCTTGTCACGCCTGCGCCCAATCCGTGCCCAGTCTCGGGTCTTGTGAATGTAGGTGTCGCATCGGGTGTCGCGCCGCTGCTGGCGCTTTGGCCCGCGCAGAGCACGAACGCGCCCGATTTTGGAGGGATTGCCGAAGCCTTCAACAGCCCGCTGCAGACGATCCGCGACGATTTTGGCACGGCGCGCCTTGACCGAGTGTTCTCTGGATCGGATACGCTCGCGGCTGTTTACACGATCGATGACAGCGCGGACGTGACACCGACAAGCGCCAATCTTTACAGCACCGACCTCGAGACGTTGCGCGAGCAGCCGGCGAGTCTCGAGGAGACGCACGTATTTTCGCCGCGGCTTTTGAACACGGCGCGCGTAGGCTACTCGCGCGCAGCCTACTTCTATACCGGCGAGCCGACCCCGGGGACGCCGGCTGCGGGTGTGGGAGGTTTTGTCGCCGGCAAGCCGGTGGGTGCGGTTGTGGTGGGGGGAAGCGCGGCTGCCAATCCTTCGGCGCAGGTGAGCCTTGCCGGGAGCAACGTGGGAAGCGATCTGCACATTGCGCGCAATCTCGACACCTACGAAGACGATGTCACGCTTACGCGCGGGCAACATATCTTGAGTACGGGCGTATGGCTGCAGCAGTTGCAGGCGAACGAGGATCTGGCGCTTACCCAATTTGGCCAGGCTACGTTCACCGGCCTGCAGCAGTTTCTGCAAGGCACAGTCTCCAGCTTTCTCTACGACCCTGCGCCGACCGAGATGAACTGGCGTTCGCTCCTTGGCGCATGGTTTGTGCAGGAGGAGTTTCGGGTTTCTCCAAAGCTGACGCTGTCGCTTGGTTTTCGCGACGAGTTCACCACTGGATGGAACGAAGCGCATGGCCGTGCCTCGACATTTGTCTTCAACAACGGCGTGATTCAAACGCAGCCTCACATCGGGCATTCGGCGTTCACCGACAATCGCGCGAAGTTTCTGCCGCAGCCGCGTATCGGGCTTGCGTTTGCTCCCGCGGGTCCCAACACTGTGATCCATGCCGGATTCGGCATATTCAACGACCTGCAAGATACCCTTGGCTATCGCATGGATCAGAACGCGCCGTTCAATCCGTCGTACAGCGTTGCGAACTTGCCTCTGTCCGCGCTGCCGCTGCCCACGTCCTCCGTGCCGGCGAATGCGAAGATTGCCCCGGCTGGCGTCGAGCCCGATCTGCATACGCCGACGCTCATCACGTATTCCTTGCGGCTGGAGCAGGCTTTCTCGCCAGACACAACTCTCTCGATCGGTTATGTGGGCTCGCATGGCTATCACCAAATCGCGAGCCTCGATGACAACGAGCCTCCGCCGGTGGTGTGCCCTGCGGCGCCGTGTCCCGGGGTCTACCCCAGCAACTTTCCCACGCCTCTCGCGGGTACGGCCATACCGACGGGTGCCTACTACATTCCAAGTGGAACACCGAATGCCAACCCAGCGTTAGGAGCGGCGTGGGCGTGGTTTTCAGTGGGGACAGCTTCGTACAACGCATTGCAGGTGGACATGAGACACCGGATGCGTCACGGCCTTCTTTTGCGTGGCGTCTATACCTGGTCAAAGACGCTTGACGACGGAGACTCGCTGAACGCCACGGCCGCAGGCAATGCACCGGGGCTGGTTTCGAATCCCTTCAATTTGAAAGCGGATTGGGGGCCGGCAACCTATGACGCACGCAATGTTGGCGTCATCGACGGAACCTACCAGCTGCCCTTCGGACATGGCAGGAGATTCCTGAATCACGGGGGAGCGGCATCCTCGGCGATCCTGGGCGGCTGGACGGCCAACTCGGTGGTGACATTGCAATCCGGATATCCGTTTACGCCGGAGCTTAGCTATAACCCGTCCAACAACGGCGACACGAAGAATCCGGTGCGCCCCTTCGTGAATCCGTCGTTTGCGGGGCCGGTCATCGAGGGCAAGCCATCGGAGTGGTACAACCCTGCGGCGTTTCTGGCGCCGCCGACCGGTAGTGGATTCTATGGAAACCTGCGGCGCGATTCTCTTTCTGGGCCCGGGATCGCGACGTGGGACTTTTCGATGTTGAAGGACACAGCGATTCACGACCGCCTGAATCTTCAGTTCCGTACCGAACTGTTCAATATCCTGAATCGCGCCAACTTCAACACGCCAAACCTGGTGGTTTTTACCCCATCCGGGGTTTCTCCGACAGCCGGGATTGTGACGAGCACGTCGACCACTTCACGACAGGTGCAATTCGCACTGAAGTTGTTGTGGTGACGGAGGTGTGACCAAAGTCGCTGTGTTCCGCTTCCGGACAGACTAGCCTGCAAATCGGAGGGGGAAGCCGCGGATGGCAAGCCTGGTTGCAGAGCCGGTTTCAACCGAAAGCCCGAAGAAACGGCTCATTCGGCGCCTAGTCAAGGACCGCTCCCAGAGCGTCAGGCATACCGTGCAGGGCCTGTTTGTCTTGCTGAATGCGTGGATAGGCTTGCAGTTCTTTCTTTGGGTGCGTTCGTTTAGCGGTGCGGAGTCCGGTTTCCAGATCCCGCGGCCCGCTGGGGTGGAAGGCTGGCTGCCGATTGCCGGGCTGATGAATTCGAAGTACTTCTTTCTCACCGGACGCGTTCCTGCGATTCATCCGGCGGCGATGTACCTTTTCCTGGGCTTTGCGCTGATGAGCCTGCTGCTCAAGAAGGCTTTCTGCTCGTGGCTGTGCCCCGTGGGAACGCTCTCGGAGAGTTTGTGGAAGATTGGGCGCCGTGTTTTCCGACGCAATGTAAAGCTGCCGCAGTGGGTGGATATCCCTTTGCGGGGCCTGAAGTATCTGCTTCTGGGTTTCTTTGCGTTCATTATCGGCGGCATGTCGATTGAAGTGCTCGAAGGCTTCATGGCCACGCCGTACGGCCTCATCGCGGACGTGAAGATGCTCGGCTTCTTTCTCGACATGAGCCTGACCGCGGCGGTTGTCGTGAGCTTGCTGGCGCTGCTCTCGATACTCATCCAGAATTTCTGGTGCCGGTATCTCTGCCCTTATGGCGCGTTGCTGGGCCTCGTGTCGCTCTTGAGCCCGGTCAAGATTCGTCGCGACCAGGAGGTGTGTATCGATTGCGGAAAGTGCTCGAAGGCCTGCCCCGCAAGCCTGCCCGTGGATCAGCTCGTGCAGATTCGGTCGGCCGAGTGCACTGCGTGCATGGCATGTGTCGCGGCTTGCCCGGCCGAGAACGCGCTCCAGTTTGCGTTACCGGCACGTCGGGCTAATACGCCCTCGCAGCGTTGGTATCGACGCACGCTGGGGCCGCTTGCCATCACCGGGATTCTTGCGTATCTCTTCTTTGGCGTGGTCCTGCTGGCGCGGGCGACCAATCACTGGCAGACCAATATCCCCAGGGCGGTCTACACGAGCCTTGTGCCCCACGCGCGCCAAGTGACGCATCCGGGAATCTGAACCAGGGACGCATTGTTCTTACGTTCGAGATCCATCGCCCATTGGCTCCGGTTTCGAGTCATCGACAACTCTGTGCCTCTTAAGACAGTCTTAACGCTTCTCCTCTATTCTTTGCCTGCACCTGAATCAGCCGCGCCACGCGAGCGACCCGGGACAAAACCAGGGGCGTTTATGATGGTTGTCGTTGGACGGCTATAAGTAACATCTCCAGGTACGCATGCGCGTTTTGCTTGTGGAAGACGAACGAAGGCTGGCAGAAAACATCGCTACGGCCCTGCGCGATGGACCCGGATTCGCAGTGGATGCGTGCCACGACGGAGAAGACGCGCTGCTGGCCTGCGATACGGTGGAATACGATTTGCTGATTCTCGACCTGATGCTGCCCAAGGTTCATGGGTCCCAGGTTCTGCGATCGCTGCGCACCCGAGGTCGCGCGATGCCTGTTCTCATCCTGACGGCTGTTTCCGAGGTAAAGAATACGATCGACCTGCTCAACCTCGGAGCCGATGATTACATGACCAAACCGTTCGACCTCGGCGAACTGGTTGCGCGGGCGCGCGCATTGATCCGTCGCGGCAAGGGCGTGAAGGAAACGTCTTTGACGTTTGGGGACCTGATCCTGAATTCGACGGCGCAGATTGTGAGAGCGCGTGGCAAAGAAGTGGAGCTTTCGCCTACGGAGTACCGCATTCTCGAATACCTGATGCATCACCCGCGCAAGGTTGTGTCGAAACGCGAGCTGCTTGAGCATCTGTACGACTTCACGTGGGAGCATCATTCCAACGTCGTCGAAGCCCACGTGTCGAATTTGCGCCGCAAGCTGCGCGGCGCCGTTGAACATGCGGTGATTGAAAACATGCGCGGGCGTGGCTATCGGCTGAGTTCCCACGAAGACTCCGGCCTATGAAAAGCCGCTCGCTGGTTCGTCGCGCGACGCTGGCTGTTCTCGGCATCGAGCTGCTTTGCGCGGTTGGATTGGCGGCAACTGCCATCCTGCATGAAAGGGAGGTGCGCCTGCGCGCCCTGGATGTGGCGCTGAAGGGCCGGTCCGATTCGTTGATTGGCGCGGTGCAGGATGCCGAGGATCCGCAAGACAACGTGATGGTGGATCCCGAGGAATTTTCCGCCGGCCCTGGCGATGAGTTTGCGGTGTATAACCCGGACGGGCGGGTGGTGGGAACGTCGCAGGGAGACCTTTCCGCCGTGGCGACACAGGAGAAGGACGGTTTTCACAATCTCCAAGCCCACGCGCACGATTATCGGGTCTTCCAGCGGAAGGCGCTCCGGATTATCGACCGTCCGGAGACGGGGGGTGTGGGAATCCGCCGGCCGGTCATTGTGGTCTATGCCGTACGCCGCGACCATGTGTGGCATGAAGTGCTGGAGGCGACGCGGTTTTATATTCTGCTGAGCCTTGGGTCAGTCTTTGTGACGGCCTTTCTTCTCATCGTGCTGGCGCGCAGGTTGCTGAGTCCGCTGAAAGAGCTTGCTTCGGCAGCATCGTCGATTGAGCCTGCGACGCTTCAGTTCTCTCCGCCGGCTTCTGCCCTTACAACGAACGAATTGGCCCCGCTGGCGAAGGCTCTTTCGGAGTTTGTGGTGCGACTCCGCCAAGCCTTTGCGATGGAGCGGCGCTTCATCAGCGATGCCGCGCACGAACTGAAGACGGCGGTTGCGGTGGTCCGTTCGACGATCCAGGTTCTGGGAATGAAGCCACGATCTCAGGAGGAATACCAGGGCGGGCTCGACCGGATTCTCGAAGACAATCAACGGGTGGAGGAGTTGGTGGCGCGCATGCTGACGCTCGCGCGGTTCGAGGCAAGAGATGCGATGCCCGGAGAAGCGATCGACCTTGGCGAGGAAAGCAGGATTGCGTTAGCGAACCTAACAAGTTATGCCGAGTGGAGAGGTGTTTCACTGGTGGCTGCTGGCGGCGGCGAGGTGAGAGTCCGGGTGACGCCGGAAGCGGTGCAAACATTGGTTTCGAATCTGGTGATGAATGCCGTGCAGCACAGCAGCCGTGGCTCCGAGGTGCGGGTCAATGTGCATGGGGATGAGAACCGGTCAAGAAAGGCGACGCTCACCGTGCAGGATTCGGGCGAAGGTATCTCTCCCGAAAACCTTCATCGAGTCTTCGAACGCTTTTTTCGCGAAGATCCGTCGCGCTCGCGTGAAACCGGGGGAGCGGGGCTGGGCCTTTCGATTTGCAAGAGCATCGTGGAGGGAGCGGGAGGCTCGATTGAAATCGAAAGCGAGAAAGGCAAGGGGACGGTCGTGCGTGTGCAGTTTGACGCGCTCGATTAGGAGAGCCCGCCCCGACCGCGCTTGATTGGGGAGGCCGTTACGGATTAGGGCCGCGAGGTTACGACCATCAAGCTGCCGGCTCGGGTGAATGGCGGCGCGTGAGCAGGTAGTAGATTGCGGGTGTTACCACCAGGCTAAGAAGCATGGAGACCAGCAGGCCGCCGATGACGGAGATGGC
The DNA here is from genome assembly GCA_036520995.1 of Occallatibacter sp. Lineage (GTDB taxonomy): Bacteria > Acidobacteriota > Terriglobia > Terriglobales > Acidobacteriaceae > Telmatobacter. The sequence goes on along the minus strand of DATDIQ010000010.1, from coordinate 160,981 downwards.
GAGTGGTTGCAGCATCTGCGATCCGGCGCCGAGACCCAGTGCCAACGGCAACATGCCGGTGACTGCAGCGAGAGCAGTCATGAGAATCGGGCGAAGACGGCGTTGTGCGGCATGGAACATGGCGGTACGCGCGTCTGTCCCTTGAGAACGAAAGCGCTCATCGGCATCGAGCAGAAGGATTCCGTTTTTGGCCACGATGCCGATGACCATGATCAGTCCCATGAAGCTGGATACATTGAAGGTCGTTCTGGTGATCAGCAATGCGCCAACGACCCCGGCGATGGACAGAATCGATGACGCGAGGATGGCGATGGGCGCGGCAAAATTGCGGAACTCAGTGAGCAGCGCACCGAACACAAGCACTAAGGCCATGAGGAGCACGCGTGCCAGTTCCGCGAAGGACTTTTGCTGCTCTTGGTAGGTACCGCCGAACTCGATACGCACGCTCGAGGCCAGATGCATCGCCTGCACGCGCCGGCGAACGCGCGCGACCGCGGTGCCGAGGTCTGTGCCTTCAAGGCGTGCGGTGACGACGACGAGTCGCTGGAGATTCTCACGAAGGATTTCATCTTGCGGAGGCAACTGCGTGACGGTGGTCATCGATCCGAGAGACGCAGTGTGGCCTGCGCTCGAGTTGAAGACGGTGTTCTCCATAGTTTCGAGGGATTGCCGTGTGGCATCGTCAAGGCGAATGCGAATGGTGTAGGGCCGGCCGTTGCGGATGAGAGGATTCGGTACTTCGACGCCATCGAGAATTGCCGTTGCGTCTTCTGCGACTTCCTGGGTTGTGAAGCCGAGCCTGGTTGCCAGTTGCGGGTTCACTTCGAAGTTCGTGGCCGGCCCGCTGATGGTGTTGTCGATTCCGTTTTCAACGTCGACCACGCCGTCGACCTTGCCGATCTCTGTGGCAACACGCGGGGCGATCTGAGAGAGCATTGCTGCGTCTGGAGAGAATAGCTTGATCTGTATCGGCTCAGGCGCATTGGAGAGGTCGCCGATGTTGTCCTGCAGCACCTGGGTGAACTCGACGTCGAGCTCCGGCTCCGTTTGCTTGATCTGGCGGCGCACATCGGCGACCACGTCATCGATGCCGCGGCTGCGTTTCTGCTTCAGCTTGACCGTGATGTCGCCGGTGTTGGATTCGGTCACAGCTGCAAATCCCATTTGCAAGCCGGTTCGGCGGCTGGTGCTCTCGACCTCCGGCGTGGAGCGCAAGATCTTCTCGACGTGATCAAGAACCGTGCCGGTGGCTTCGAGGGAACTGCCGGCGGGCATCACGTAGTCGAGAACGAAGCCACCCTCATCCATCTCGGGCAACAGATCGGAGCCGAGGCTGCGATAGGCAAAGTAGCTTGCAATGGCGAGCGCCAGGCAGGCGATTCCCAGCCAAACAGGCTTGCGCAGAGACCAATCGAGTGCGGTGTGGTGCCAGGTCGTGAAGCGGGCGAGAGAGCGACCCTGCGGATGCTCTTCGGCGGCTTCGCCGTTGACGGCGGGTTCGGTGTTCGGGTCGAGAAGCAAGATCGCCAGACTCGGTGTCCAGGTGACCGCGAGCGCGAGAGAGGTGAGCAGCGCCACGGACATCGTGATCGCGAGAGCGCGAAAGAAACTTCCCGTGACGCCGGTAACTGCAATCAACGGGAGAAAGACAACGACTGGAGTGATGGTGGACCCGATGAGCGGGCGCGAAATCTCTTGAAGGGCCATGCGGACAGCTTCAATGCGGGTATCGCCGCTGTCCCGATGGAGCACAATGTTTTCGACGACGACAATCGCATCGTCGATCACGAGCCCGATCGCAGCCGCCAGGCCGCCGAGCGTCATCAGGTTGAAGCTTTGGCCGATCAGCCAAAGCGCGAGGACGGTGACGGCGATGGTGACGGGGATGACCAAGCCGGCGATGAGGGAGGAACGCCAATCGTGCAGGAAGAGATAGAGGATGACGCAGGAAAGGCAGAGACCGATGAGGATCGCATCGCGCACGCTGGCGATGCTCTCGCGCACGATCTCCGACTGATCATAGAAGGGCTCGAGCGCAACACCGGTCGGGAGGCTCTTGCGGAGGTGCGCCACCTCGGCGGCCACACCGTTCGCCACGGCCACAGTGTTGCTTGACGGTTGGCGCGCGATGTTGAGCAACACTGCCGGTCGCCCATTGGCAGAGACGAAGGTGTAAACGGGCTGCGCACCCTGCACCACGTCGGCAAGGTCGGCGACGCGAATAGGAGCGCCGTTAGCCGTAGTTTTCACGTTGAGCTGGCCGAGACTCTCGATGTCGTGCGCCTGCGAACCGACCAGGGCGAGGACGAGTTGGTGGTTCTCTGCATAGAGACCGGGCGAGTCGATGGTGTTGGCGGCGCCGATTGCATTGGCGAGATCGAGGATAGTGACACCGGAAGCCTGCATCCGCGCGAGATTTGGAACGACGTGATACTCGGGAATCTGCCCACCCTGAATCGTTACCGTTGCCACTCCGTCGACGCGGTTGAGCGGTGGTTTGAGGGTGTAGGTGGCCAGTTCCCAAAGAGCCTGCTGCGAGACGGAGGGATTTGTCGCGGTGAGGCTGTAGCCAAGGATTGGAAATGTGGCAAAGGTCAGGCGCCTCGTGGTGATCTTGGCCATGGCCGGCAGTTCCTGCTGTACACGGCTGATCTCTGAGTTCACAAGCTGAAGAGTCTGAAACATGTCGACCGACCAGTCAAAGAAGAGACTGACCTCAGCGGAGCCGCGACTGGTCGTGGAGCGTACTGTTTGCAGGCCGGGAACGGAGTTGACCGCGTCTTCGATGGGCTTGGTGATGGTGACCTGCATCTGCTCAACAGGCATGACGCCGTTGTCGACCCCGATTACAACGCGGGGGAAGTTGGTCTCGGGAAAGACCGCGATAGGGGTGCGAAAAAAACCATAGATGCCGACGATGGTGAGAGCCAGGGCCACAAAGACAATGGTGCGCAGCCAACGCGGCAGCCAAAACGCGTCGCCCGGATGAGGGGCAGGCCTGTGTGAGACGGTAGACATTATTCTTTGCTCCCACCCGCAGCAGGAGCATCGCTGTCATCGCTATTCTCGTCGTTTTCCTTCGGGCCGATCTTCACCTTGGTGCCGTCATCGAGACCGTAGCCGCCCTCGGTGATGACCGTGTCGCCGGCCGTGACACCGCTGAGGATCTGGACCTTTTCGGCAGTGCGCAGTCCCACCTTGACAGGCCGCTTGTGGGCGGTTCCGTCGCTTCCGATCACAAGAACATTCGTCGTGCCGTCGTCCGCCGGGAGAATCGCACTGGCCAGGAGTTGGACGGCGTTCGGAACCGTGCCGCCGCGCAACACTGCGTGTACAGGGGTGCCGACTTTGAAGCGGCCCTTACGATTGGGCACCTTCAGCCAGACTTCCACCGTGGTTGAACCGGGATCGAGCGCTGGACTGATGAGGAAGATCGTCGCGGGCTGCGGATCGTCCAGGCCCGGCACGACGACTTCCGCGGATCCTCCTGTCTGCAGTTTCTGCGCAGCCTGCTGGGCGACGTGCAGCTTGGCCAGCAGGGAAGAGGTGTCCATGACTGTAATGACCGCTGTTCCCACGGCCGCTGTCTCGCCGGGAAACAAAGGACGATCGGTGACGACGCCGTCGATTGGACTGCGCAGGCTGGCATAGCCGACCTGCGCCTCAGAGTTTTCGAGCTTTCCCTGGGCCGAAGCTAGCTGCCCCTGCGCCGTTTCTGTGTTGGTTTTTTGCGTTGTCTTCTGCAGGTTGGCGAGATGTTTCGAGGCGGTGTCATAAGCTGCCTGGGCCTGAACAGCGGATGCGATGGCGGTGTCCACATCGCGGCGCGCGATCGCACCCTGATCGAGAAGGCGCTTGCGCTCTTCCACGGTGTGATTCGCAACGTCGAGATTTGCCTTGGTCTCGGCAACGTCGAGCTCCGCTTTCTGCGCGTCTTCGGGAATGATGGCGAGCGTTGCGGCGGTATAGGCGGCTTGTGCCTGGGTGAGGTTTCCCTGGCTGTCGAGAGCTGCTCCGCGCAGGTCTCGATCTTCGAGCGTGAGCAGCAACTGCCCTTTGTGTATGTGGTCCCCGCGCTGCACCAGTTCTTTCGCGATGGGCGCACTGATCCGCGGTTCAATCGCGGCCTGCGCCAGAGGGGTGAGCACCGCGTCGGCGGCAATCTCTTCGGCCATGGGACCGACAGTCGGGTGCTCGGCCTGGACGGAAACGATGGGTTCAGGCGCTTCCTCCGCCTTCTTGCATCCGCCGAGGGCAAGGCTTAAGGTCAACGAGAAACCTAGGGAGGAGATCACTCGATTTTTGACTTTCATTCGCTAGAGCCTTCCCGTCAAGGTTTCAAGCTGTGCAAATGCGACGTGATATCGCACCAAGCCGTCAGCGCGCGCATTTTCGGCGATCACTAGCGTATTCTGCGCGTCGACGACATCGAGGACTGTTCCCTCGCCGTTGACGTAGCGCAGATTCGTCAAGTGAAGCGCCTCGCGGGCGTCGGTCACACTTGTGTCGAGCGAAGCCAGTTGCTGCTGCGCAACCTGCGCTTCATCGTAAAACTCGGTGAGATCGGCAAGCAGGCGGCGCTGGGCAGCGGTGAGCGCCACTTTGCCGGCGTCCGCGCGAATCCGGGCTTCCTTTACCTTGCGCTCTGAGGTGAGCCAATCCCAAATGGGAAGATCGACGGTGGCACTTGCCGAGTATCCGCGGTTACGCACGCCATCAGGGCCATAACTTGCGAACTGCGGCGCATCGATGCCGTAGGAGTAGTTCAGCCCCAAGTCCGGAAGAAGTCCGGCCCAAGCAGTCAGAGTTTCGGCTTGGCCGGCCTGGAGGGATGCGAGTGCACTGCGCACTTCGGGACTGTTGGCGCGGGCGGCAGCTTCCGCATCTTTACGATCAGGCAGAGCGGGAGGGGCAGGCTCGTCTACGAGTGTGAAGTCGGAGCGCGGATCGGGATAGAGAAGTACACCCAGCTCGAGGTTGGCTTTTTCTCTTGCCAGTCCGGCGTCAGACAATTCGCGTTGCCGTTCCTGTTGCCCCAGACGCGCTTTGATCACCTCGGCATGAGCGGCTTCTCCGGCCTGCTCGCGTTTTTGGGTCACATCGACGAAGTGGTTGGCTTCGTTCAGAGCGCGTTGCGCAACGGCGAGCTTCTCTGCTCCGGAACGCGCATCGTAAAAACGCCCGACCACAGTGGCGACAAGGCCGCGGCGGGCGATCTCCAACTCGGCCTGTGCTCGTGCCGCGCTGGCATCGGCCAGGCGTGCCGTCGCTACGCCGGCAAGACCGACTGTCTCGGTCACCGAGCCCTGGCTGGTGTACTCATGCACTGCATTGTTCGCGATGAAGACCGGCAGTGACTCGGAGACGCCGCCCTGCAAGGTAGCGGCCCTGGAGTGATTGGACTCGGTGTAAAGGTACTGGTTGTGAAAGACGACAGAAGGCAACAGGCTGGCCTTTGCATCTTTGCGCTCGAGTACTGTAGCGCGGCTCTCTGCCGCGGCAGCCACGAAGGAGGGTTCATTTGATTGCGCGAGTTTGATGGCGTCGTCGACGGTCAGGGTCGGGGCAGGGGTCGACGGAGATTGCCCGCTTCCCGGGACGCAAAGAGGCAGGACAAAAAGAGCGAGCGTTGAAATCCGCGCACGGGGCATCTATCGGAATATAGTCAAACGAGCTTAAGATTTGCTGAAGATTCTTGGGATCAGGTTGTTGAGGCCGTCGCGACAGGGTCTGCTGTAATCGGCGTGTAGCGCCGAGGTGAAATCAGATCGGTTTTGGCGGCAAGCATATATGGCGGAGAGGGTGAGATTCGAACTCACGTTAGAGTTTCCCCTAAACACGCTTTCCAAGCGTGCGCCTTCAGCCACTCGGCCACCTCTCCAGATCGGCTGCTTTCCAATTCGAATCTACCACATCGCGGGTGGACAACCTAGGTTCACGAAGATGCCATGATCCTTCTTTCAGCCCAGAATGAAATCGTTTACTTTGATGGATCGCGTGATTTATAGTGGCGCGTTGCCTGCGTCTCGCTTGCCCACTCTGCCCTGCGCAAAGTGGCCTTGAAACAGGGCCCTGAAAGAGGATTCCTATGCCTGGTATCTCCCGACGTGATGTGCTCTATTCCGGATTAGCCCTTTCTGCCTCTTCGCTTGTTGCCCGACCGGCTTGGGCACGTTCTGCTGCGTTGCTTGCTGGAGAGGCCGGCGCTGATCCTGCCGCGCCGTCCCTGGCCGTGGCGCCGCGGGAGCACCTTCTCTTCGATTTCGGCTGGAAGTTCATCTTCGGTCACGGCACCGACCCAGCGCGCGATCTCGGATTCGGTTACGGCCAGGGAGATTTTGCCAAGACGGGCGACTTCGAGTTCTCGAAAGCCAAGTTCGATGACTCGAAATGGCGCACGCTGAATCTGCCCCATGACTGGGCCGTCGAGCTGCCTTTTGTTCATGATGATGAACAGCAGTCACACGGGTACAAGCCGCTTGGTCGGCGCTATCCCGAGACAAGCGTGGGATGGTACCGGCGCGAGTTTGAGATTCCTGCGACAGACCGGGGACGGCGCGTCTCTGTTGAATTCGATGGAGCGTTTCGCGATGTGCTGGTGTTTGTGAATGGCTGCTTTGTGGGCCGCAACAACAACGGCTATGCGCCATTTCAGTTCGACATCACGGACTTTCTCGAACTCGGCGTGAAGAACTACATTGTGGCGCGCGTCGATGCCAGCTTCGGGGATGGATGGTTCTACGAGGGAGCGGGAATCTACCGTCATCTGTGGCTCACCAAGACCGATTCGTTGCACCTGGGCAAGTGGGAGAGCATCGTTCGCACCGAGGTGAATGGATCGAATGCGGCCCTTTCGCTCAGCACCGTCGTCGTGAACGAGGGCAAAGACGCTGAAGACACTAAGGTGAGCTGGCAAATCCTCGACGCGGCAGGGAAGACCGTGGCGACTGCTGAAGCGCCTGCTCAAACTGTTCCCGCCGACATTCCCATTTCATTCAACGCGAGCGCGCGACTTGAAAATGCGGCGCTATGGTCGGTCGAGTCTCCGAATCTCTACACGGCTGTCGTGACAGTGTCTGCCGGCTCAAGGGTGCGCGACGGCGAGCGCGTGACATTTGGCGTACGCACTGCCCTCTTCGATCCGGACAAGGGTTTCTCTCTGAATGGCAAGTCGATGAAGATTCAGGGAACCTGCAACCATCAGGACCATGCCGGCGTGGGCGCAGCCTTGTCCGATCGTTTGCAGGCGTACCGCATCGCTGTTCTCCAGGCGATGGGATGCAACTCGGTGCGTACCTCGCACAATATGCCAACGCCGGAGTGGGTGGAAGCGTGCGACAGGATGGGAATGACCATGATGTGCGAGACGCGCCAGATGAGTTCGAATCCGGAAGGACTGGCGCAACTCGAAACGATGATCAAGCGCTATCGGAACTCGCCATCGATCATCCTCTGGTCGATTGGCAATGAAGAGTTCACGCTGCAGAATCAGGAAGCCGAAGAAGGAGCAAAGATTGCCACGACGATGGCGCGGCGCTGCCATGAGCTTGATCCCACGCGCGTCGTCTCCGCGGCCGTCAATGGGAACAACGAGAATGGTGTCTCGCTCGGGCTTGACATTATCGGGTTCAATTACAACTTGAAGATGCCCGATGGGTATCACAAGCAGAACCCGAAGCGCGCCATCTTTGGATCGGAAACGTCGAGCGCGGTTGCGACGCGCGGTGTTTACTCGACCGACAAACTGCGTAACACGGTGAATTCATACGACGGGGTCGTTCCGTGGGGAGAAACCGCGGAGGAGTGGTGGACGTTTTATGGAACACGCGCGTGGGAAGCGGGCGGTTATGCCTGGACCGGTTTTGACTATCGCGGAGAGCCGACGCCCTATGGCTGGCCTTCGATCAACTCGCAATTCGGCATTGTGGACATGTGCGGCTTTCCGAAGGACCACTTCTACTACTACAAAGCATGGTGGGGCACAGAGCCGTCGCTTCACCTGTTTCCGCATTGGAACTTCGAGGGCAGGGAAGGCGAGGAGATTGCGGTGTGGGTGTACTCGAACCTGGACGAGGTTGAGCTGTTCCTCAATGGTACGAGTCTCGGGAGCCAGAAGGTTCCGCATCTCGGCCACGTGCAATGGAAGGTGAAATACCAGCCGGGCGCGATTGAGGCGCGCGGGTTGAAGGATGGAAAAATGATTGTGACGGAGAAACGCGAGACCACGGGCCCCACGGTGGCTATCCGGTTGACTGCTGACCGTACCGAGATGCGCGCCGATGGCGAAGATCTGGTTTTTCTCACCGTAGAAGCGCTCGACAAAGAGGGCAGGCCAGTGCCGACCGCAGACAATCTCCTGAGCTTCAAAGTTTCCGGCGAGGGCGCGCTGATCGGTGTCGGGAATGGGGATCCTAATTGCCAGGAGAGTGACAAGGAGCCGAAGCGCTCGCTCTTCAACGGCCTCGCACAGGTGATTCTGCAGTCGACGCGGCGGCCGGGGGAGATTCGCGTGGAGGCGGTGAAGGAGGGGTGGGACGGTCCCGAGTTGACTCCGGCGAAGGTTGCCATCACGACGAAGCCCGTGCAACTGCGCCCTGCGGTTCCGGAGACTCGGCGTCGCGTTTGAGGCGTTTATGGTGGGTACGCCGAACGGTATGATTGCTTCCATGAAAAAGATTCGCTGGGGAGTTTTTAGTACAGCTTCGATCGGGGTTCGCAAGGTTCTGCCGGCGATGCAAAAGGGTGAATTCTCGACGGTAGTCGCTCTTGCATCGCGAGATCTGCGAAAAGCAAAAGAAGCCGCGGCGCAGCTTGGCATTCCGACGGCGTACGGGTCGTATGCGGAAGTCGTCGCCGATCCGAATGTCGATGCGATCTATAACCCGCTCCCCAACCAGTTGCACGTGCCATGGACCATCAAGGCAGCAGAGGCCGGCAAGCACGTGCTTTGCGAAAAGCCAATTAGCCTTACGGTCGCAGAAGCCGAGTCGCTGCTCAAGGTACGCGAACGCACAAGCGTGAAGATCGGGGAGGCGTTCATGGTGCGGAGCCATCCGCAGTGGCTGCGCACGCGCGCTTTGATCGAACAGGGAAGAATCGGCATGCTGCGCGCCGTGATGGGCTCCTTCAGCTACTTCAATGTCGATCCGGAGAACATTCGCAACCAGGTGGAAAGCGGGGGCGGAGCGCTCTACGATATCGGCTGCTACTGCATCCAGGCATCGCGCTACGCGTTTGGAGCGGAGCCCACGCGGGTGATGGGCTGCATCGATCGCGATCCGCAGATGCATATCGATCGGCTTACGTCGGCGATTCTCGAGTTTCCAGAAGGCCAGGCGGTTTTTATCTGCAGCACTCAGTTGGCTCCTCACCAGCGCCTGCAGTTCTTCGGGACGACGGGCCGCATCGAAATCGAGATTCCATTCAACGCGCCGAACGACCGGCCCACGCGCATCTTAGTGGACAGTAGTGGGGATCTTTTTGGAAGCGGTATCGCGACAGAGGAATTTCCGACCTGCGATCAATACACTTTGCAAGGCGATGCCTTTTCCAAGGCGATTCTCGAAGACCGCGAAGTTCCCGTTTCGCTGGAAGAAGCGATCCGCAACATGCGCGTCATTGAAGCCATCTATCGCTCGGGGCAGACGGGGCTCTGGGAGCGGGTTGGCTCGTAGAAGATTCTTTCCGCGGGCAGCTCGAGACGCCCAGCTACTGGCTCGGCATCTTGTAATCGGTGTTTGAAGTTTTCGCCGACACCTGCGAGAGCGCGGGAAGCTGGCTTCGATCCCATCCTCCGCCAAGCGCCTGCACCAGCTGCACGGCGGAGAGCATATCCTGCACTTGAAGTGAATTCAGTGTCACCTGATCTCCAAGCAGCGTGGTTTGCGCCGTGACTACATCGACGTAGGGATCGACGCCCGAGTTATACCGCTGCGTTTCGAGGTCAAGGAACTCCTGTGAAGACTTCACCGCTTCCTGCTCGCGCAGGATTTGCTGCGAGTAGATGCGGGTGGCCGCCAGCGCGTCTTCAACCTGCTGAAAGGCCGTGAGCACCGTCTGGCGATAGGTTGCGAGGTCTCCGTTGTAGACAGCCTCGTACTGGTGCAGCTCGGCGCGATAGAGGCCTCCGTCGAAGACGATCTGTGAAGCGGAGGGTCCGATCGACCAGAAGCGGCTGGGCCACTCAAAAAGATGCTTGAGTACGGAGCTTTCAAATCCGCCGGCAGTGGAAATCGTGACCTGCGGGAAGAAGGCGCCATAGCCGATGCCTATGGTTGCGTTCGCTGCCGCTAGCGTGCGTTCCGCGGCAGCAACGTCTGGGCGCCGTTCGGCAAGCTGCGAGGGAACGCCCATGGGAATCGCCGGTGCGGTATAGATCATGGGGCGGATGGGAATCGAAAAGTCAGTCGCGATTTTGCCCAGCAGCATGGCGATGGCGTGTTCATATTGGGCGCGGGACAAGCCGACATTCACAGCCGACGATTGCGAGGCGTGGAGCGTCGCCTTGGCCTCGACGACAGAAATGTAGTCGCCGGTGCCGGCATCGTACGCACCTTGGGCGGCATCGAGTGCTTTCTGATCCGCGTTGACAGTGTCGTTCAGGATCTTCTGCAACATGTCCTGTCCGCGGATTTCAAAGTAGTATTCGGCGAGACTCGCCTGCTCTGTCAGTTTTTCCAATTCGAGATCGGCCGCGCTTGATTGCGCCGTGAATTGCGCTTCATGCACTTCGTTGCGGATCTTGCCCCACAGGTCAGGCGTCCAGCTCGCTTCGAGAGGTGCGGACCAGAGCGAGGAGCTCTTGCCTGTGTTTGTCTGGCTCGAATTGACCAGGTTGCTCGAACTGCGGGACCGGCTCCAGGAGGGATTGACCGTGATCGTAGGCCAGTATTGGGCGCGCGCCTCCGCAATCAAGGCACGTGCCGCCATGAAGCTCTGAAACGAGATTTTGATGTTCTGGTTGTTGATGTTCAGCTGGCTCTCGAGATCGTTCAGTTCCGGTTCGTGGAAGGCTTCCCACCAGTTGCCGCGCATCATTGCATCCTGCGGGCTGGCGACTTTCCAGCCATCCGTGTCCTGGAAATTGACCGTCGACTCCTTGTAATTCGCGGCCGTGACGGCAGGAGGAGCGGGCGCGTGGTAGCGCGGGCCAATGCGGCATCCCGCAAGCGTAACCAACAAAGCCAGACCGCTTGTCGTGATGGCGATGGATGATCTTCGAGTTGGTTTCAGCATGGTCCTACTCTCTTTCACGCTACGACGCAGCTCTTGCTGTTTCCGGATTGGGCATATCGCTTGATTTTCCCAGGGCACGCAGGCGTAGTCGATCCATTGCCAGGTAGACCACCGGGGTGGTGTAAAGCGTGAGCAACTGGCTGAGCAGCAATCCGCCGACAATCGTGATTCCCAACGGTTGACGAAGTTCTGAACCTGTCCCTCGGCCGAAGGCGAGGGGCAGTGCTCCGCAAATGGCCGCCATCGTGGTCATCAGAATCGGGCGGAAGCGCAAGAGGCAGGCTTCGAAGATGGCTTCGCGCGTGTTCTTTCCTTCCTGGCGTTCGGCCATCAGGGCAAAGTCGATCATCATGATGGCGTTTTTCTTCACAATGCCGATGAGCAGAATGATGCCGATGATGGAAATGACATTGAGATCGATGTGGAACAGCATGAGGGCGAGCATGGCTCCCACGCTTGCTGATGGCAGTGTGGAGATGATCGTCAGCGGGTGAATCATGCTTTCGTAGAGAATGCCGAGCACGATGTAGACCGCCAGCAGTGCGGTAATGACGAGATATTTTTCAGTGGCGAGGGACTCCTGATAGGCTTCGGCGGTTCCGGCGAAGAAGCCATGAATCGTGGCGGGCATGCCCAGGCTCTGCTCCATCCGCGAAACTTCAAGCGTGGCATCGCTCAACGACATGCCATTGGCCAGATTGAACGAGACGGTCACCGACGGGAATGATCCTGTGTGGTTCACCTGGAGCGGCGTCGTGCCCGTCCTGGCGCTCGCTACGCTGAGAAGCGGAGAAACCGTATTGAGGCCCGCGGTCGAGGAACTGGATCCGGGGGGTTTGAAGTAAATGTTGTTCAGCTGCGAGGGGTTCTGCCAATACTGGGGCGCGACTTCCATCACAACGTAGTACTGGTTGAGTTGCGTGTAGATGACGGAGACGTCCGACTGGCCGAAGGCGCTATACAGCGACTGATCCAGTGACTGTGCCGTCTGCCCGAGGCGCGCGGCGGTGACACGATCGTAGGTGAGCAACTCCTGAAGGCCGCCGTTTTGCTGATCGGTGTTCACGTCCAGAAGTCCCGGCAGCTTACGGATATTCGTCAGCAGGATCGGTCCCCAATGATAGAGATCGGCGATATTGTCGGCTTGAATCGTGTACTGATAGAGCGCAGCGCTCGAACGCCCGCCAATGCGCAGGTCCTGCACCGGCTGCAGGAAGGCCGAGGCGATGGGAAGCCGGCTCATCTTCGGACGCAGGCGGTTGATCACGTCCATTGCAGAAACCCTGCGCTGCGGGCCGAGTGGTTTCAGGGCGATATAGATAAAACCGCCGTTGCTTGCTCCATTTCCACCGGTGTAGGCATTCACGTGGGCTACTGCGGGATCCGCCTGGATGATGCCGACCAGTGTCTGGACCGAGAACTTCATGAAGGGGAACGATGCATCTTGAGGACCCTGCACAAGGCCGACCGCGGAACCCGTGTCCTGTTGCGGGAAGAAGCCCTTGGGGATGCGCACAATGACGACGAGGTTGAGCGCAATCGTGAGGCCGAGAACAATGAGGGTCAGGGCGGGATTGTCGAGCACCCAGGAGAGAGAGTGCCGGTACATCGCGATTAAGCCGTCGAAGACTCCCTCGCTGGTGCGGTAGAACCAATTGTGTCTTTCGCCTTCGGTGTGTGCCTTAAGCAGGTGCGCGCACATCATCGGCGTTGTGGTGAGCGAGATGACCATGGACACGAGAATGGCCGTGGAAAGCGTGACCGCAAACTCCCGGAAGAGCCTTCCCACGATGCCGCCCATCATGAGGATCGGAATGAAGACCGCGATCAGCGACATGCTGATGGAGAAGACCGTGAAGCCGATCTCTTTTGCGCCAAGAAGAGCGGCGGAGTAGGCATCCATTCCCGCTTCGAGATGACGCGTGATGTTCTCCATGACAACGATCGCATCGTCGACCACGAAGCCCGTGGCGATGGTGAGCGCCATCAGCGAGAGGTTGTCGAGGCTGTAGCCGAACAGATACATCACGGCAAACGTGCCGATGAGGGAAGCCGGAACGGCAACGCTGGGGATGAGCGTGGCGCGCGGGCTGCGGAGAAAGATGAAGACGACAAGAACAACCAGGATCACCGAGCCGATGAGCGTTTGCTCTACGTTATGCACCGAGGCGCGGATCGTCGTGGTGCGATCGAGCACGATCGTGGTCTTGATGCCTTGCGGAAGGACGGCCTCGAGAAAAGGCAGTTGCGATGTGATGCGATCGACGGTTTGAATGATGTTGGCGCCGGGTTGCCGGAAAATGATGATGAAGACGGCCCGCGTGCCGTCCATGTAACCCGCGGTGCGGACGTTCTGCGTTGAGTCGATCACGTCTGCAATGTCGCTGAGGCGTATTGCACTGCCATTGTGATAGCCGATGATTAGAGGCCTGTATTCTTCGGCGAGGGAGATCTGATCGTTGGTGATGATGTCTGCCATCACCGTTCCGTTGGAAAGCTGTCCGCGCGGCTCATGGGAGTTTTGCAGGCTCAGCACCGACTGGACGGAACCTAGTGTCAATCCAAAGCTTTCGAGTTTCTTGGGATCGACTTCGACGCGCACCGACGGTGTCGCGCCCCCGCCCGCGAAGACCTGGCCCACTCCCTGGATCTGGGAGAGTTTCTGGACCAGAATCGTCGATGCCAGGTCGTAGACCTTGGTTACGTCATACTTGTTCGACGTGAGGCCGAGGATCATGATCGGCGCGTCGGCGGGATTCACCTTCCGATACGAAGGATTCGAGGGCAGATTGATGGGCAGGTAGGTGCGCGCCGCGTTGATAGCCGCCTGAACATCGCGGGCGGCGCCATCGATGTCGCGGCTCAGATCGAATTGCAGGGTGACGTTCGTGCCGCCCAGGGAACTGGATGACGTCATCTCGGTGATGCCCGCGATATGACTGAGCTGCCGCTCCAGGGGTGTCGCCACGGAAGCCGCCATGATTTGCGCGCTGGCTCCGGGAAGACTCGCCGAGACACTGATGGTAGGGAAGTCCACCTGGGGCAGCGGCGAGACCGGGAGCACAGTGAAGGCAATCGCGCCGGCAATGGCCACCGCAATCGTCAGCAGGGTGGTGCCGATTGGCCGATGAATGAATGGCGACGAGAGGCTCATGCGTGTTCGGCAGGCAGCTGCTGTGTTTTGCCGACTTGCGAAGGACGATGCCCGGTGATGCGTTCTCCAATGCGATCGAAGAAGACGTAGATCACCGGAGTGGTGTAAAGGGTGAGGACCTGACTGAGGAGCAGGCCGCCTACCATGGCGATGCCCAGCGGCCGGCGCAATTCCGAGCCGAGCCCCGTTCCGAGAGCCAGGGGAATGCCGCCCAGCAGCGCGGCCATGGTCGTCATCATGATGGGGCGAAAGCGCAGCAGGCTTGCTTCGTAGATGGCGTCGGTCGACGTTTTGCCGTGTTCGCGCTCGGCCTCAAGCGCAAAGTCGACAATCAGAATGCCGTTTTTCTTCACAATGCCAATCAGGAGGATGATGCCGATGATTGCGACGACAGAGAGATCCTGACGGCAGAGAATGAGAGCCAACAGAGCGCCCACACCGGCGGACGGAAGCGTAGAGAGAATCGTGATGGGATGGATAAAGCTCTCGTAGAGCACGCCCAGCACGATGTACACCGTCACCAGCGCGGCCAGAATCAGCAGCGCCTCATTGGACAGGGAATTCTTGAAGGATGCGGCCGTGCCTTGAAAATCTGCCTGCAGGCTGGCTGGGAACTTGAGATTTTTGGTGACCTTGTCAATATCGGTGATGGCCGTTCCCAGCGAGGCGTGCGGTGCAAGGTTGAACGAAACCGTCACGGAAGGGAACTGTCCCTGGTGATTAATCGAAAGCGCTTCGGTCGTCGGTGTTGCCTTGGTGAAGGCGCTCAGCGGGATCGAATTGGAGGCCGCTGCGGTAGTCGTGCTGTTAGGCGTGGTTCCTGCAACCACGCCGCCACTTGTCGAAGATCCACCTCCCGACGTGGCGCCCGCGAGGGCGGACGCCGGCACGGTCAACACCGCCGACGACGGTGTGTAGCGGACGGAGGTTGTGAGGGCATTCGATCCTGCCGAAGCCGAAGCCGAAGATGAGAACGAGGTGACCGCTCCTGCGCCGCTGGCGCCACTTGATGTGTTCGAACGAATGTAGAGATCGTTTAGCTTGTCAGGATTGTGCTGCCACTGTGGCGAAGCTTCGAGGACAACGTGATACTGGTTGAGCTGCGTGTACAGGGTGTTGATCTCGCGTTGGCCGAAAGCGTCGTAGAGTGTGTTATCGATGGTGGTAGGTGCGATGCCGAGGCGCGAAGCCGTGATGCGGTCGATCATGAGTGACACGGCGCGGGCCCCCATCTGTTGATCGGTCGCAACGTCTTCCAGCTCAGGCAGCTTTTTCAGCTCGGCGACAAACCGGGCCGTCTCCTGGTTCAGCTCGTCTGTATTCGGATCTTCGAGCGTGTACTGGTATTGCGTGCGGCTCACGCGATCGTCGACAGTGATGTCCTGCACCGGCTGCATGTAGAGATAAATGCCGGCCACGTTTTGCAATTTGGTCTGCAGGCGGCGGATCACATTCGCGGCGCTGATGTTGCGTACATCAAGCGGCTTCAGGTTAATCGAGATTCTGCCGCTGTTCATGGTGGTGTTGATGCCATCGGCCCCGATGAAGGAAGAGATGCTCTCGACCGCGGGATCCGCAAGAATCACGCGGGCGAGTTCTTGCTGCCGCATCGACATGTCGGTGAAGGAGATCGACTGCGAGGCTTGCGAAATCCCCTGAATCACGCCCGTATCCTGCACCGGGAAGAAGCCTTTGGGGATGTAGATATAGAGCACCACCGTCAAAACAAGCGTGGCCGCGGCGACAATCATGGTAAGGGTCTGGTGGCGCAGAACCACCTGCAGGGTCCGTCCGTAGAAGGCGATCATGTCGGTGAACATTTTTTCCGACACATGATAAAAGCGAGACTGTTCTTCATCGGGCGTGTGGCGCAGAATGCGCGAGCTCATCATCGGGGTGAGGGTCAGGGAAACTACCGCAGAGATCACGATGGTGACAGCCAAGGTCACCGCAAACTCGCGGAAGAGGCGTCCGACGACATCCCCCATAAAGAGCAGGGGGATAAGCACGGCAATGAGCGACACCGTCAACGAAACGATGGTGAATCCGATTTGACCCGCGCCGATGAGCGCGGCCTCGAGCGGGGGCTTGCCCTCTTCGAGGAAACGCGAAATGTTCTCGATCATGACGATCGCGTCGTCGACCACGAACCCGGTGGAGATGGTGAGCGCCATGAGAGACAGGTTGTCGAGACTGTAGCCCAGCAGATACATCACGCCGAAAGTGCCTACCAGCGATAACGGAACCGCCACGAAGGGAATGACGGTAGCGCGCAGGCTGCGCAGGAATAGAAAGATCACCATAACCACGAGGGCGATGGTCAACATCAGCTCGAACTCGACATCGTGGACCGAGGCCTGAATGCTGGTGGTCATATCGGTCATCGTGGTCACGCGCATCGAAGCGGGAAGATTAGCTTCGAGCTGCGGCAGAATCGCGCGGATTCTCTTGACCACGGTGATCGTGTTGGCGCCGGGTTGGCGCTGGATATTCAAGATGACGGCCGGCGTTTGGTTCATCCACGCCGCCTGGCGCGTGTTCTCCACGCCATTGACGACGTTGGCCACATCCTTCACGAAGACCGGGGCGCCATTGCTGTATGCGATGACGACGTCCTTGTATCCCTCGGCTTCTGTGATTTGATCGTTGGCATCGATCTGGTAGTCCTGGCGCGGTCCGT
Source organism: Occallatibacter sp. (assembly GCA_036520995.1). GTDB lineage: Bacteria > Acidobacteriota > Terriglobia > Terriglobales > Acidobacteriaceae > Telmatobacter. The sequence goes on along the minus strand of DATDIQ010000010.1, from coordinate 143,912 downwards.
CGAAGTTGCCCTTGGCCGAGTTCACGCTGGCCTGCGTGACAGCGGTGCGTACGTCCTCCATGTTCAGGCCGTAGGCGGAGAGCTGAACCGGATTGACCTGGATGCGCACGGCGGGCTTTTGGCCGCCGCTGATGCTCACCAATCCCACCCCGCTCAGTTGCGAGATGCGCGGTGCAAGGCGTGTGTCGACCAGGTCCTCGACCTGGGAGAGCGGCATGGTGGCGGAAGAGATCGCCAGCGTCAAAACCGGAGCGTCCGCAGGGTTGGTCTTGTTGTAGACCGGTGGCGTGGGCAAGTCGGATGGAAGAAAGCTCTGGCCTGCATTGATCGCGGACTGAACTTCCTGTTCCGCTACGTCGAGGCTTAGCGAGAGGCCAAACTGAAGGACGATGACCGATACGCCGCCGGCACTGGTCGAGGTCATCTGGCTGAGGCCCTGCATCTCGCCAAACTGACGTTCCATCGGCGCCGTCACGGTGGTGGCCATGACATCGGGGCTGGCGCCCGGATAAAACGTCAGGACCTGGATCGTCGGATAGTCAACTTCCGGCAGCGCCGAAACCGGCAGCTGAAGGAACGCAACAATCCCCACGAGAAGAATGGCGGCCATCAGCAGCGACGTGGCGACAGGCCGCAGAATAAACTGACGCGACGGATTCATGGAACATCGCTCTCCGGTCCTTGGGAAGAGGAGGGAAGTTTGATCTTGGAGAGAGTGACCTGCGAGCCGTTCTGCAGCTTTTCAAAGCTGCTGTCGGCCACGACCTCTCCAGGGTTGAGCCCCTGCACTGCGGTGTTGCCGCTGTCGGCGTTTCCGACTTTGACCGTTCGCATGGCGGCTTTGCCGTCGGTAATCACATAGACGAAGTCCGTAGTTCCGTTGTGCTGGACGGCCGAAGAAGGGATGACTGTCTGGTTGGTCAGCGTGTTGACGAGAAGCCGGGTATTCACAAACTGGTTAGGGAAGAGCACGCCATTCTTGTTTGCGAACTGGGCGCGCAGCTTGACCGTCCCCGAGGTGGTATCGATCTGGTTGTCGATGGTCAGGAGCTTCCCCGATTCCAGAAGCTTCTGCTGGGTGCGATCGAAGGCCTCGACCTTCAGCTGTTGGCCTTTCGAGTGCTTCAACACCTCGGGCAGATTGTCTTCGCCGAGCGTGAAGATCACGGTGATTGGCTGGACCTGGGTAACCAGCACGAGAATCGTACTGGTGGAGTTGGCGGTGACCAGGTTGCCGGGATCGACCAGGCGTAGCCCCACGCGTCCGGAGATGGGTGACGTGATGCGGCAGTAACCGACCTGCACCTGATCGTAGGCCACGGTCCCTTCGTCGTTTTTGACAGTGCCCTGATCCTGGAGCACTACCTTCTCCTGGTCTTCGAGCGTCTGGCGCGGAATCGCGTTCTTTTGCCATGCCTGCTTGTAGCGATCGAGGTCCATCTGGGCCTCGGCGAGCAGACTCTGGTCACGCTCCAGCAGGCCCTGTGCCTGAGCGAGCTGGGCAGCGTAAGGGCGGGAATCGATATCGACCAGCGGGTCGCCCTTCTTCACGTATTGCCCTTCGCGGTAGTGCACTTCGGTGATCACACCGGTGACCTGGGCCGTGATGGAGTCTTGATAGACGGGGGTGACGGTGCCGATGGCGTCGAGGTAGACCCCGATGGAACCATTTTGAGCGGTTGCGGTTGTCACCGGAATCGGCCCCGTCATCATGCGGCGGCCGCCGCCACCGGTCGCTGCCTGGCTTTTGCTGTGCTGGCTGATGACCCAGTAGAACAAAAGTCCGAAAAGGAGAAGAACGACAGCCCAAACCCAGCGATGCCTGCGCTTGCCTTCCAGTTGGGAGGAGTCAGAGGCAGGGCGATTCGCCGGGGAAGCTTGCAAGGAGGATGGTTGTTGTTCCATTTTTTCTCTGGTGTTGGTGACCCACGTTGGACCGGGGTCGGGACTCACTTTGACGCTCGCGGCAGCGCTTTCCGCGACCGTGAACGCCACTTTCAAGACGCCCTGCAAAGAAAGGCGTCGATTTCCTGAACTCCAGCATTGCGTCCGTGGCTAGAAATGTGCAAAGCTTCTGGATCGCTCGCTTGGCCGCGGACCATCGGCCTTATCGATGTGTATAAGACGAAAGGATATCGCATTTGGACGCATATCGCGCATGCCGGGCCAGGAACCTAAAGTCCGCGCACACTTCACGCTAGAGCAACCCAGGAAGGAGGTTCCGATGAGGATCAACGACACGATTGGCACTCTGCTGCGAGGAAAGAAGAATAATCACATTCTGGCGATTTCTCCTGAGCAGTCGGTCTATGAGGCGATCGAAAAGATGGCCGAGTACGACGTAGGCGCTCTGCTCGTGATTTCCGGTGGCCGACTCGTGGGGATCCTCTCCGAGCGGGACTACGCACGCAAAGGCGTCCTGATGGGGCATCCCTCGCGTGAGACGAGGGTGGATCAGATCATGACTGCGCCCGTGATGAACATAACCCCCATGCATACCGTCGATGAGTGCATGGCGGTGATGACAGATCATCGGTTCCGCCATCTCCCGGTTGTCGAGAACGGGGAGGTTATCGGTGTGGTTTCGATCGGAGACCTGGTCAAGTGGGTTATTTCCGGTCAGGAAATGGCGATCCAGGCACTCGAAGGCTACATTGCCGGCGCCTATCCGGGTTAAGGTCACAACCGCGGTGAGGCTGCTCCCAAGGTAGCCCGGTGTCAGGAGCCGAGCGCGTCAGATTCCTTGTAGCAGCTTGCGCGAGAGCGAAGGATGCTCACGAACCTCTCCGCATAGACCGAGGGTGAGTGTGCTCGAATGGCCCGGCTTGCAGCCTGCGCGATGCGCGAGCGCTGCGAGGGATTCTGCTCGGCCCAGAGGATGGTGCTGACCATCTGCCTACGCTCAGTTGGTGGCACGAGCCATCCAGTTCGCCCGTCGGCAATCAATTCCGGGATGCCGTCGACCGAGTGGGCGACAACCGGCAGACCGGCGGACATCGACTCCAGAATGATCATCGGAAATGGTTCGTTCAAGGAAGGAACGACGAGCAGATCCATGGCTTCGAGCAAAAGCCGCACATCGCTCCGCTGTCCCAGCAATTGGACATTCTTGTTGATCCCAAGTTCGCAAAGCCGCTTAGACAGTTGCTCTTCATAGGGTTTGTTGTGGGGGAAAATCGCAGATCCGACAATGCACAAGACAATGTCCGGTCTTGACCTCTGAACTTCTGCGAAGATCTCGAGCATCCCGAGCTGGTTCTTTCGCGGGCAAATCTGGCCGATACAGCCGATCAGGAAACGCTCGCCGACTCCGAGGCTGTCGCGAATGGCACTGCGCTCATCGGGGCTCATGCGTGTGGAAGGGTGGTTGACAGCGTTGTGCAGGACCACAGTTTTGGGTGCGATCCAACGCTTAGCGATTTTACCTGCGAATGTGCTGCCAGTGGCACGGGAGACCACGACGAAACTCGTGCGGGGAGAGAGCGCAGCGATCATCCGGATGAAGGGCGAGAAAGGATGCGCCGGAAGCGTGTCGTGGACGTGCCAGAGGACAGGCAGATCGAGACCGATGGTTGCTCCGGTGGCCACGAGACCTGCGCGCACACTGTTGGCGTGGATGACGTCGGGCTTGAGATCGCGCAGTAAACGGCGGATGTTCCGAATCGTCGAGAAGATTGAGCCGACGTACCTAACCAGAACGAGCGGATTCCAGGTGAAGCGGGCCTGCAGGGAATCGCTGGTGCGTGTTTCAATCCGTTGTTTTTCCGCTTCTTTCTGCAGTTGGCCCGGAGGGCACAGAAGGACCGAATGCACGCCGATGTCTCGCAAACGTGGCAACAAGTCCAGCAGCACGCGTTCTGCGCCGGCAACGGTTCCAGTGTGGTTGTAATGTGCGACGCGAATCTGGTTCATGGGAAAAAAGGTCGATCGAATTTGAACTGCAAACGCCGCTCAGCGTCCTTGCTCCGAATAAGAAACTGGACGCAAGCGCAAACATCCGCAGCGGTTGAGATCCCCTCGCGTGCGAATCGCCGGATAGTGACCAGGGGTTCAAGGTGTTCGCTTTTTTGAAAACAGGCAGCGAAATCCACTCTAGAAATTATGATGCAACGTGTCACGAAGCGGAAGAGGGGGTGAGCACTTTCAACCAATTCTTAACTCCTCTCGAGGCCAAGCGAGAGGAAAATATGCGGGCTATGTTGAATGAATGCAATATTTGCGGTATGGACGGGAATTTGTTCCTTGGGGAGACTCAAATCTTCTGTGGATGAGAATTGGATGCTGCGAACTTTGACGAACGGATGGACGGAGAGGAAGCTGAATCGGAGGCCTTTGGCCAGATTCACGCGTCTCTGCCCACCGGCACGCGATCTGGAAGCCAAGTCTTCCAGCGCGTCGAAAAGCGTGTGGATGAGGTAGTTTCGGAAATCCATTCAGCCGTACAATCTTGGATTCGATTCCGAGCTTGCTGGTCCCGAAGCGGTGCGGACGGAGAGCGAAATCAACATCGCTCAAACTAAGGGAGTCACCACCAAAGCGTCGATAGCGGGAGGAGGCGCAATCTCAGGCAGTTCGATGTCTGTATAGCGACCTTCCGCTACATCGGCGAACACCCGGTTCAGTGTGTCTTCAGTTCTACCCGAATTCACGTGCAGCTTGCGCACCGCGCGCATTACCATGGCCGACAATAGAAAGCGATTTTCTATTTTGAGTCCCGCCGAATACACCAATTCAGATCGCATGTGCGCCCCAATTCCCGGTAGTCGTGCGTTTGCCACTAAGCCGGGCTCGTCTCGGTGTATTCCGCAGAACCAGTTTGGTGCTTGCGAGTTCCGCGCCGGAAACACAAGGAGGAGGAGGCTAAAGAGAAGGAGAGACTGAGATCCTCTCTGGAGCCAGCATACTCTCATTCGGGCTGTTCTGCTAATGGCTAACCCGAGGCGCCGACTCATGCGGATTGGCACACAACCTATGTTAAATCAATTGTTAAATCAATTCGCTCGGGTCGGATTCCCGGTTCAATTCGCGGGCTTCATTTTACGAAGAGTGGTACACTAAGCATTGGTCGTCGAATCCGACTTGGCGTTCTTGCCTGTTCTGCTAGCCTGCTCAACTTGCAATCAATTCCACTTGAGTTCAGCGATACATCAGGGAACAAAGGAAGAGTCATGGAACAGGGAACAGTGAAATGGTTTAACGACGCGAAGGGTTTCGGCTTCCTCAGCCGTGCCAACGGCGAGGACGTGTTTGTGCATCACACGGCGATCAAGAGTGAGGGATTCCGTTCGCTCAAGGAAGGCCAGGCCGTCGAGTTCGACGTTGTCAAAGGGCCGAAAGGCTTTCAGGCCGAGAACGTCAGGGTTGCCTAATTCAATGAATCGCCGGGAAGGGGTCGTCTTTGACCTCTCCCGGTTCTCGCTGCTTTTACGCGCGCACTCTCACGCTCAGCGCGAGCGAAGTCCTGCTCCGCTTTGGGTGCTGAGGCACCTCGACAACTTGGATTTTCCTCAATCCCCTGCCTGCCAACCGAGACAGCGCTGATGGCCATGCCCGGCGAACTCAAGACGGAGTTCATTTGACCAAGTAATCGCGGGAAACCAGTCAATGAGTTCAACGGAGTTTGCTGTGGATCGGGCGACCGCGCGAGCGAGACCAAACAGCAACGTCCGATGGTATTTCGAACGCACAACATAACTGAAGCATGGACGAAAGGGAAATATGGCTGGGGATCAGCAACTTATTTGCAGCGATTGCGGGCAGGCCTTCACGTTTTCAGCTGAGGATCAGGAATTCTTCCGCGATCGCGGTTATTCGGCGCCTAAGCGCTGCAAGGCATGTCGTCAAGCCAAGAAGAATGAGCAGTCGGGCGGCGGCGGATACGGCGGTGGCAATCAGCGCAATACATCGCAGGGTACGGCCGTGATCTGTGCCGGATGCGGACAACAGACCACAGTTCCATTCGAGCCCCGTGGGGACCGTCCCGTATATTGCCAGAATTGCTTTCAGAGCCGAAAGACAAGCGCTGGGGACGGCAGAGGGCGAGGCTTTGGCAGAGGCCGTTAGGCAGCTTGGGTAGAGCTGGCGCTTTTGATTTTGACGACGCCGCAGCTTTCGGATTGCTTCGTGCGACGTTCGCTGATTTTGACTCGCTCACGACTTGACGATGGGACCAGGGATCGTCCAAGGCTCTCATCCGGGCTGTTGCTGTTCTTACTCTTGCAAGGTGAACGTTTCATCTTCTCCGAGGAGTTATCTATGAAGAAAGAAGTGGCCCAGAAAAAAGCAGTGCCGCACGACAAATATTTCCTCAAATCGCTTCACCAGGAAATAGATCTCTACGATCGCAAACTTGCCCATCTGGAGAAGTACGCCGAGTTCGCGTCGACGGAGGACCGCGATGGTGCAGAGAGCAAGTTGCTCACGAAACGGGCATCCCTCGCGGAGACAGCAAAACGACTGGTCGCCGACGGAGTGGAATTCGACCCTTCCGATCTCCCTCGGTCTTTCCTGGCTTCGGAGCCCGCTGGCGCGGATCGCTAGCTCGGCACGGTCTCCGACAGGTTCAGCCTTTCGTAGCAAGGCTGCCCAGATGGAATTTCATCCGGTGCGGAGCCACGCATCCTCCAGAGATGAGATTCTTCCTTTGCCGGTCGCCGTCATCGTTCGACGTCGCTATTCATGCGAAGCAGTCGGCGCCGGAAGAGAATCAATCATTTCATCCGGGCGACCGGCACGACTGCGCATTCATCCGAATGTTCGCGGCTATTCGGGGCGGCCGGTTTGATGCCTGCCGCGTGTCTGGGCATCATGGATTTCTTCCATTACAATTCGCGGTCAGCCGGCGGGTAGGGCCGCTCGTGTAACCTCTGCAAAATATCTGAAATAATCGTCTAGAAAACAGTGGCCCTGTAGCTCAGGTGGATAGAGCGACGGTTTCCTAAACCGCAGGTCGGAAGTTCGAATCTTCCCAGGGTCACCACCACGCCCGAAGGCTTTGACTTCGAGGGCATGCACGTTTATAAACATTCATGACATGAAAGTTGGTTTCATGCCATCACTGCTGCCAATCGCATCGGCAGCTCACCTCACCACCGTAATCGCTAAGGATGCTCGGGAAGGCGGTGTAACTCCGCCACTGCCCCGCAACTGTGAGCGCCCTCGTCTCGCGGGTCGTCGTAAACCCAGAGCGAGAGACCAGCTTCGAAGCCGGCCTTGCCGGTGCAGAGGACCACTGGACACTAGCCGGATCAGCGGCGAACTCCGGGAAGGTGCTGGGGAAGCGCAAGTCAGGAGACCGGTCCATGGCGTCGAACCCGCTTGCGTTCCGAGGGGAACGAAGGAGCTTCCGTGACATATCCTAGGGTTTTTCTTCGCTTTACCGCGTATCTTTTTGTTGGTTTCCTGTTTCTGAGGCCTCTTATGGCGCACGGGGCCGAGATTCATGGCACTGTCACGGACGCTTCAGGAGCTCGCATCGCTGGCGCCACCGTCGTGCTTATCCGCGACGGGAAGCCGGCTTCGACGGCCGTTTCCGGAGCAGACGGCGGTTTCCAGGTTCTGACTGGAGAGCAGGGTCGTTTTTACCTTGTGATTTCGGCCAAGGGATTCCGGCAGTTGGAGACACCAGGGTTTTATGCGCGGCAACTCGACAATCTGGAGCGCAACTTGGTGCTCGAACCGGAATGGGTGCGCGAATCGATTGTGGTGACGGCCGACGGCAAACCCACGCCGCAGCCGCAGACTGGCGCGGCGACGACGGTTCTGGGGCCTGCGGAATTGGCCGGACGCACGGACCTGGTGAGCCTGCTTCGCCTCATGCCGGGAACCGCAGTGACCCAGACCGGCCAGATGGGCGCGCAGGCCTCGCTCTTTGTGCGTGGCGGTGACTCGGATAACAACAAGGTTCTTATCGATGGGGTGAGTGCAGGCGATTTGGGGGGGCGGTTCGATTTTGGGCCGTTGTCGACAACAGGTATCGAGCGGGCCGAAGTTTATCGCGGGCCTGATTCGAGCCTCTATGGAGCGGATGCCGAGAGCAGTGTCGTTAGTCTGACCACGCCTCATGGCACCACGAGCTTTCCCTCGTTCCTTTTTCATGGCGATGCGGGGAACTTTCTCACCTCGCAGGAAGACCTTGAAGTCGCTGGAGCGCGCAACAAACTGGACTATCTCGGCGAATTCAGCTGGCTCGAGACCAGCAACAACCTGCCTCTCGACGAGTACCACGTGGCTACAGCCGCCGGCAATTTTGGATGGCAGCCACGTGCTTCGACGCAACTGCGTGGCACGGTCCACTACGGCGTGGACGCCGCCGGCGTGCCAGGGGCATGGGATTTCTTTGGCCTGTCGAATAACGCCACACAGAAGGACCAGGACCTATTTATCAGCGGCTCGCTCGACAACCAGACCACGCCGTCGTTCCACAATGTCGTGCGCTACGGGCTGACGCGCAAACGGGAGCAATACCACCTGTGGACCGAAGGTGGTTCTGGAGTTTTCGATCAGTTCGGAGGCAGCTTTGGGAATCCAGTCACAATCACTGGAGCGAATGGATACACGGTCACGGGTCCGGTGCTAATGAACTTTGCGGGAACCTATCCCGAAGAAAACCAAATCGTCTCCAATCGCGATGAGATGGTCTACCAGGGCGACTACACGATTACGCCCCATCTGGCCGCGCAGATCGGATTCCAGTTTGAAGACGAACGCGGTTCCGAACCCGGCAGCACTTTCTCGACGCCGGTGGAACGCACGAACTACGATTACCGGGCTGCAGTTCACGGAGACTTCAAGGCGCGTCTCTTCTACACGCTGGGCGGCGATCTGGAGCGCTACTCGCTCTTCGGAACCCAAACCACGCCGCGCGCCGGAGTCTCGTTCTATGCAATGAAGCCGCGCAACGGCATCTTCAGCGGCACGCGCATCCTGTTTAATTATGGTGATGCAGTGCGTGAGCCGTCGCTCACGGATCAGTTCTATTCGCTCTACAGCTTTCTTGCCTCGAACGGCGGGCAATCGACCATCCAGCAACTGGGCATCAAGCCGTTGAGCGCGCCCACCGAGCGCACCTACGAAGGCGGGGTCGAGCAAGCCTTCTTCAGCCGGCGGCTTATCTTTCGCACCACTTTCTTTCACAATGAATTCGGCCGGCAGGTTGAATATGTGGGACTCAACCTCATACCGGAGCTACTGCCGAACCTATCGTCCGCGCAGCAGAATCAGCTGGAGCAGTTTCTGCAGGCGAATGGCGCCTACGAGCAGAGCCTGAATACCGAAGCATTTCGCGCACTAGGGGCTGAGGCGACGGTGGAAGGCGGTATCGGCCGCAGCATCTTTCTGCGAGGGGGGTACACCTATCTCGATGCGGTGATTCAGCGCTCCTTCACGAACAACGACCTCGCACTTCTGGGTCCGATTCCCACCTACAATGGAATCCCGGTGGGCTCGGATTCGCCGTTGCACGGGGCCCGTCCGTTTCGGCGGCCGCCGCATACGGGCTTTGTCACAGCATCCTACTCCGCACACAAAGTCACAGCGCTCTTCACGGGGGCCTTCGCCAGCCGTTCCGACGACTCCGATTTTCTTGCCTTCGACGACCTCAGCGGAGGAAATAGCCTTCTGCTGCCGAATCGAAATCTCGATCCCGGCTATGCGAAGCTCGATGTTGGCGGTAGCTATGAGCTGTTGCGCTGGGTGAGCGTGTACGGCATGGCCGAAAACCTGATCGACAACCAGCACATCGCGCCCATCGGCTATGTGAGTCTGCCCGTCAGTGTCCGCATTGGGCTTCGCCTGCAGTGGGGTAAAGGCTCCGGCCGTTGACTCGGGCGGCGGCCATGGCAATTAATCCGTCCGGCCGCGCCCGCCCCAAGGCCTCAGGCCCCCGCCTTCCCTCGCCGGGGGCTCTCAGGCTCCCGGTTCTCGGCCCGTCTTGACCCAGATCACCCGGAAGTCACATTCTCAGAATAGAAAAGTGCACTATTTTCGTTGCGGGTCCTCTGAAATTTGAGATACATTGAGGCTCTCCCCAGAGGAAAGCATTCAGAGGTGCCTATGGCGTGTGCCAAGTGCGGGTCGGGGTCTCTTACCATCGTTCCCGCGGAGGTTCGACTTTTTCGCAATGTTCCCAGGACTCTCAGCCACCCTCCCATGACCCCTTCGCCGGACATCCAGGTTTGTCTGGATTGTGGTTGGTCTGAGTTTTCAATTCCACGGGAGTGGATGTCGGCCGGCTGGTTGCAACCTCTCCGCCCTCTCCCGGTGCAGAGTGTGCCCAGAACCCACTCCTCCAACGTCACGGCCATCGCTTCGTAGTTCTGCGGGTCTCCCGGTCTGGATTCCTAGCCCGGGACAGCGCTTCCTTCGTTCTCGCTCTGATGAATGAGCAAGAAAAAGCCCTCGGCCGAAGCCGAGGGCTTTCAGTTGGACGCGGCGGGGAGTTGCCCGCACCGCAGTTGGCTCAGTACATGCCGTCCATGCCGCCGCCGTGGCCGCCGCCAGCCGGAGCAGTCTTAGGCTCTGGAATCTCGACGACCAGAGCTTCGGTCGTCAGCAGCAATCCAGCAATCGAAGCCGCGTTCTGAAGCGCCGTGCGTGTCACCTTGGTGGGGTCGATGACGCCGGCCTTCACCAGGTTCTCAAAGACACCCGTTGCAGCGTTGTAGCCGAAGTGCTGATCCTTCGACTCAAGGACCTTGGCCACGACCACCGCACCCTCTTCGCCGGCATTGGCAACGATCTGCCGCAGCGGCTCTTCGAGCGAACGGCGAACGATCTGTGCGCCGATCTTCTCGTCGCCTTCGAGCGTTTGAATGAGGGTGTCAACCGCAGGAATCGCACGAACCAGCGCTACACCGCCCCCGGGGACGATGCCTTCTTCAACGGCAGCACGGGTAGCGTGCAGAGCGTCCTCAACGCGAGCCTTCTTCTCCTTCAGCTCGGTCTCGGTGGCTGCGCCCACCTTGATGATGGCAACGCCGCCCACCAGCTTGGCCAGCCGCTCCTGGAGCTTTTCCTTGTCGTAGTCCGACGTTGTCTTCTCGATCTGCGACCGGATTTCCTTGACGCGACCGTCGATGTCGGCCGACTTGCCGGAGCCATCGACGATCGTCGTGTTGTCCTTGTCGATGGTGATGCGCTTCGCACGGCCCAGGTCCTCGAGCTTCACGCCCTCGAGCTTGATGCCCAGGTCCTCGGTGATGGCCTTGCCGCCGGTAAGAATCGCTATATCGCCCAGGATCGACTTGCGACGATCGCCGAAGCCGGGAGCCTTCACTGCAGCGACGTTCAGCGTGCCGCGCAGCTTGTTCACGACCAGAGTCGCGAGCGCCTCACCCTCAACGTCCTCGGCAATAATCAAGAGGGGCTTGCCTCCGCGAGCGACCTGCTCGAGCAAGGGAAGCAGATCCTTCATTGCGCTGATCTTCTTTTCGTAGATCAGAATGTACGGTTCCTCGAGCACCGATTCCAGGCGCTCGGTGTCGGTCACGAAGTAGGGGCTCAGGTAGCCGCGGTCGAACTGCATACCGTCCACGGTTTCGAGGCCGGTGTGCATCGTCTTCGACTCTTCAATCGTGATAACGCCATCCTTGCCCACAACCTTCACCGCGTGCGCAATAATGTCGCCGATCTCCTGGTCACCATTGGCAGAAATCGCGCCCACTTGCGCGACGGAGCCTTCGTCCACAGGCTTCGAAAGCTTGCCCAATGCACCGTGGTCAGTGAACTTGCCGTCCTTGTCGCGCGTGCCGATGATGGTTGTTACGGCCTTGTCGATGCCGCGCTTCAGGGCCGTCGGGTTTGCTCCGGCGGCGACCGTCTTCACGCCTTCGCGGAAGATCGATTGCGCCAACACGGTTGCGGTGGTGGTTCCGTCGCCGGCCACGTCGGAGGTCTTCGACGCAACCTCGCGTACCAGCTGCGCGCCCACGTTCTCGAGCGGATCTTTCAGGTCGATTTCCTTGGCCACCGTCACGCCGTCCTTGGTGATGGTGGGCGAGCCGAATTTCTTTTCGATGACGACGTTGCGGCCCTTCGGCCCAAGCGTCGCCTTCACTGCGTCCGCGAGGATGTTCACCCCGCGCAGAATCGCTTGCCGGGAATCTTCACCGTGCAGAATTTGCTTTGCCATTCTTTTCTCCTATAGCGGTCAGCCATCGGCTGTCAGCTGTATTTACAGCTCGAAATTGTTCTTCGGTTAGTCGGTCGCATTTCAGGCTGAAAGCTGATCGCTGACAGCTGAAAGCTGCACCTTGCGCCTACTTCTTGATGATGCCGAGGACTTCTTCCTCGCGCATGATTAAGAACTCTTCGCCGTCGATCTTGATCTCGGTGCCCGAGTACTTGCCGAAGAGGATCTTGTCTCCTGACTTCACATCGAGAGGAAAGACCTTGCCTTCGTCGTTCGATTTGCCTTTGCCAACCGAGATCACTTCGCCTTCCTGCGGCTTCTCTTTGGCGCTGTCGGGAATGATGATGCCGCCGCGGACCGTTTCCGTCTCTTCGAGACGGCGGACGAGGATCCGATCGTGCAGCGGGGTGAAGGTGGTCTTCACAGATGTTGCTGCCATAGCTTCGCTTCTCCTTCACGCGGTGGGTTGAGACCCATTCCGCGCATTCTTGGGTGGTGGTTTTGAGAAAGTCTTGCGTTGATTGAGCTGAACACCGCCCCGTAGTTCTAGGGCAGGATCCATCGATAGCACTCTATCTAGCCGCCCGCTAGCGGTCTCGCTATCCAATTGCTAAAGATACGGAAGGGTATTGTGCTTTGTCAAGAGGAAGGGCGCAAAAATCTTAGCCAATCATGCTCATATTTTCGATGTGCCCTAATGTCACAGAGATCCGAATGCAAGGTCTGCTGACTCGTTTCGCTACGAATGCGGGGCAAAGGCATCCAGGTAGCCGAAGTGCTTCAGGTGCGGAATGACGTGGAGAATTTCGGCAATCCTCACCTGTGCAGCGACGCGGGCGCGGACTGTCGAGTCGATCTCAACATGCGCGTCACACTCCGGACACCCAGGCTTTCCCAAGTCTTCTTCATGATAAGGCCGGCGGCAAACAGGGCATTCGCCTAACTCAGGCGTGCAATTGGAAAAGACGAGGGGTTTGCCGCAGGAATCGCAGGAGCCGCGCGGATGAGGCCGGGGCTGGAGAATGGTGCGACACGAATCGGCCAGATGTGGATCGAGCGCGCCGCTCTCAACGGACTGGGCAGGAGCTTTTGCGGCATTGCGCCAATACACAAGACCGTCTCGCAGGTTTTGTCCCTTACGGTAGGAGCGGGCACATGCACTCTCGGGGCAGATGCCAAAGGAAATGCTTCCGGTGACTGGCACGATCGATCTCCGGTAGGGGCCCCAGGATTTCGCGTACTCCTACGCTACTATGTGGAGGGGAAATTGCGGCCTGTGGAGGGGTTACGAGAGTTTGTCGAGGACTGCAGGACTCTTATGGGGATCATCGGATCATTTGGCGCATTCTGGCGCGGCAGTGACCTTCGGTGATCTGGGGTTGATTTGTGGCCAGGTATGGCGGAGAGGGGGAGATTCGAACTCCCGATAGCCTTTCGACTATGCCTGATTTCGAGTCAGGTGCATTCAACCGGGCTCTGCCACCTCTCCGTTTTGTAACTACTTTAATTCCAATGTCTTCTCGGTAGAGACATTCTTGTTTCCCATCCGCTGCGGACTCGGGTGTCCGTTCCGATTCCGGAATGAACTAGCCGATCGACCGCAGATGCCTGGTACTCGGGGGCGAGGTGAGAGTAACGCAAGACCACCTGGGCGTCCGGTGCCCGAGGAGTTTCGCGATCGTGCGCAGATCGACTCCGGCCATGACGAGTCTACTGGCAAAGGTGGGGCGGTTGCAATGCTGCGCGTATCCTTCCGATCTTCGCTTCTTCGAGCATAGCTGGGAACCAGCCGCGCGGTCCTTGAAGAACCTCACCCGTGCGGAGGGAAAGAATTGTTAGCACCACAGCTCCTCATATTCATGCGGACGACGTTGCATCCGGCCGTCCAAGCACGCGCCGAATTTCCCAGCACATACAGAGAAGAGGAGGATCCCTCGAGCCCGTGCACTATGACCATCGTCAGCCGTTCGCTCCGGGCGTCCGCGGGTTGCCAATGGCAAAGAACGAAACTCGCTCCGCGATCGGAGTTGGCGGTTTCCACCTCGATGAGTTGGCTCTCCGGCTCCGGCAAGGAGTAAGCGCGCGGCAGAAAGTTGCCGAAGACGGTCTGGGAGATGGCCGTTACGCAAAAAACGCCGCGGTACGAAGGGCCTCAGCGGGGCTTTGGCTGTCAGAAGAACAGGTGGGCGAGGAATCGCCGTACGAATGCTTCCTGAGCGCCGCGATGAAGGGCTATGGGCTCTCTTCACGCGAGAGGACGCGGTTGAGGGGGCTTGGGCGGTGGTCAACCCAGTTCTTAAGCACCGTGCAGGTCCTTACAAGCAACGATGCTCTCGACTGCTGCAGGTCTCGATTCGTAGGGCGCCCGCTTTATCTCTTCGAGGTGAGCAGAGTAGCTCAGCTATTTCTGCTTTGCATTGGAAGAATGAGAATGAAGCGGAGTAGGAGTAATCCTTCTCCGATGGGCTTTCCATGCTAAGTCATTCAGTTCGATTATTTACCTCTTAGCAGCCTTGTTGGTCATCTCGAATGCTCTTCACGCACAGACGATCAGCGAAGGGAAGCAAGCCAGGTTAAGAAGCTGGAAGGCAATTCTGCCTGAATGCTCAACACTTCTCGCGCGCCCTGCGCATCGACCAGGGACGAGAGCATGGATTGGAGTGCTCGAAATGCCACTTACCACCGTTCTCATCACAATCGTCGCAGCGGGAGTCGTGCTGTGGCTTGTAAACCGCTTCATTCCGATGCAGGGACAAATCAAATCGATCCTGAATGGCGTTGTCGTCATCGTTTTGGTTATCTGGCTCGGAAATCTCTATGGCCTGTTTGACCACCTCCGGCAATTCCGCGTCGGGCATTGAGCAGTCGCAGTGCGGCGGGCCTCTATCGAGTAGTTCAACATCGCAATACGGCAGTGCTTTGCCGGTAGGAGTTATCGTGAAATATCCGGTCATATTCTTCGTCGGAAGTATTCTGAGCGCCGGCGCGTTTGCCCAAACCCTGCAGCAACAATCGGTGACTCTTGTGCCCGCAGGCTCGACGCCTGTCTTTGTTGCGAACGAGGTAAGTCGTAGCGTAGTGGCAGTCACCTATGAGCATCGCAGTGGAGCTTCGACAGTAGATTTTGCGGGCACCAACCTGTTGCCCTCCGCCACTGGATCTGCCAAAGTGCGCAGCAAACGCGGCACCATGGAAGTGGAAGCAGAATTCGGGAACCTGCAAAATCCAGTTGTCTTTGGGACCGAATATCTCACATATGTGCTATGGGCAATTTCGCCGGATGGCCGCGCAACAAACCTGGGAGAAGTGCTGATCGGAGACAACGATCGAAGTAAATTAAAGGCGACCGCCAATCTGCAGGCATTTGCGCTAATCGTTACAGCCGAGCCGTACTATGCGGTTCATCAACCCAGCAATGTCGTCGTGCTCGAGAACATTGCAGGGCCTGACACCAAAGGGACGACCGAAGCGGTGGATGCGAAATATGAGCTCATGGAACGTGGGGGCTATATTCCGACCGGATACAAGTTCGACCCTGTGGTTCTGGACGCCAAGCTGCCGCTGGAGTTTCTCGAAGCACGAAATGCGGTACGCATCGCAAAATCGGAGGGAGCTCAGACATACGCAGGCGATAGTTATCAGCACGCTGTCCAATTGATGAACGCTGCAGATTCTTACGCTACTCAAATTCATTCCTCGAAGAAGCAGTTGATTGCGACGTCCCGCGAGACGGTTCAGACGGCAGAGGATGCGCGGTCGATCGCGGTCAAAAAGATCGAAGAGGTGCGCAGCGCAGAGGAACGGCGGGCATCGAGCGACGCGCAAGCCAAATCACAAGCCCAGGCCGACAGCGCCAACCTCCTGACGGCGCAAGCCCAGACCGCTGCGGCGGGTGCGCAAGCAGCGGCGGCACAGGCACGCGCTGACATGGCCGCGAATCAAGCAGCATCGGCGACGGCAATTACCGCAGCCCAGGCGGACGCTGCGGCATCGCGGTCCATTGCGGACCAGGCTCAGCAGAGTGAACACGAGGCCGATAGCGAAAAGGCCGTCCTGCGTGCGCAGTTGTCAGAGCAGCTCAACAAGATTCTTGAAACGCGCGACAGCGCACGAGGACTCATCGTCAGCATGTCCGATGTATTGTTTGGAACGGGAGAATATTCGTTGAAACCGGGCGCGCGCGAGAAGCTGGCAAAGGTGGCCGGAATCCTGATCGCCTACCCAAGCCTCAGCATTGCGGTCGGTGGATACACCGACAATGTCGGCGGCGATGCGATGAACCAAAAGCTATCGGAAAATCGTGCCGGGGCCGTACGCGATTATCTTGTAGGTGCTGGCGTGGGCGCTGCTTCGGTCAGCGCTCAGGGCTTCGGCAATTCACTGCCCGTGGCCTCGAACGATAACTCTGCGGGCCGTCAAGAGAACCGCAGAGTGGAACTAGTGGTGTCCGGCGACGCCATAGGAAGCCCGGCCAGTACAACGGTTGGAAGCGTGCAATAACACTCGAAGGCAATATCCTCTGCGGGCTCGCCGAGAGGCGCAGAGGATATTGAATATTCTGTCTTCATTTTAGGCCTCCCGGGAAGCAAGAATTCGGTGTTTCTCCATCGCAGAGGCGGCTGGGGCGGCGATCTATACAACGAACATCGCAACGTCAGCGGCGAACATAGCGATCATAGTGACAGCCACGACAATCCATCAGTTTCTTATCTGCGTCGACAATCAGAATTGCAACCAAAAAGGAAAGGCGCCAGCAAGCCGTTGATGAGAGCTGTCCAGTAGCGCGCAGCACTTGGACCCAGTTGGCGCCCACTGCAAATGCGGCAATGGGATATGCCAAGAGCACGAGGGCCAGCCGCTTGAGGATGCTCGCGATCTGCTGATACGGGAGGCTAACCGTTGCCCACGAAATCAGGAGCGCAAACGCGATCACGGGCGAATGAGAATCGATCCCGATACATCGCAGCGCGCTCCTAGTGGCCCTCGGTTATCCCCATACTGCGGGCCAGCAGGAAGTTGAGGAAGACGTCAGCGAAGGCCGGCTCGTCATGCATCACACGGATCATTTCAATTCGGCTGATCTTGAGCGCTGTCCAGGTGTTTCGCGGCAGTCGCGATAGCCATACATATGCCAGCTCAACGAAGACGCGCACTGTTCAATTCACGACAGGTTTTGATTTTGGATCTGAAGGCTCTCCTCGATGGCGAGCCGATCGTCATAAATCGGAGTCCGCGCGGAGGCAAGCACAGCTCTGCGGCTCTGGAATTCAGGATGCAGCGGGAATTTCTGGATTCTCGTCCGGTGCGCGATCGTACAGAATCACGTTAAGCAGAGACTTGTGGACCCGGATGCGGCCGTTGTACTCGATAAAGCCGAGCTTGCGAAAGCGGTTCATGAAGAAGCTAACCCTTGAGCGGGTGGTGCCGATCATCTCTGCCAAAGTCTCCTGCGATATCTTGGGAATCGAGGTCTCCGGCACACCCGGCCGGCCGAACTCTGCCATCAAGAGAAGAACCCGCGCCAGGCGCTTTTCGCTGGAATTGAAGAGCTGATCGACAAGATCCGCTTGAATGCGCATGCTGCGGGCCAACAGGAATTTCAGAAATAGGTCGGAAAAGTCATGCTCTTCGTGCATCACGCGGATCATTTCTTCGCGCGTGATCTTGAGAGCGATGCATGCAGTCGTGGCGGTGGCGGTGGCCAGGCGGAGCCCGGGCACACCGGCTAGCGCCTCCTCTCCCACGAAATCGCCTGCAGAGAGGAGCGTTATTGTGGCTTCCTTGCCGGCACGGGAGACGACCCTGACTTTCGCGCGGCCCTTTTGAAGATAGAAGATTGAGTCCGCCAGTTCGCCCTGCCTAAAAAAAAGGCAGTTCGGTGCCAATTGGACAACCCTTCGTCCCAGTCCGGCGTTCATCAAAAACGCTGCCGCATCAAATGGGAACTTGTCGAGTTCAACCATCTCGAGTCCCTCCGACCAGATTCAACGTTAATCCAGAACCAGACCATCTCCGTCGGGTCAATCGACAGCGGCAGCGATGATGCAAAATCATCGACAATAAACCCGAGACAATCATACGCCAGAAACGACTCAGATCATTGAACTTCCATCTGGTCTTGGCTCTCGGACCGCATAGGAGCACCGCTCGGATTTGTGAGGGCTCCGGACGGGGAATTGAGCAATCATTCGTGTCCTGAGCCGGATTGCTCAGATCATTACGCCCCACAGCTCTAACCTAGGAACTACCTTGTGCGCCTCAAATCCGCATACAGCAAGTGACGCTGCGCATGGATAGAAAAAAGGTGAAATGCATGAAGAAGTTTGCGACGTTCTTTGCAATGCTCGGTCTGGGTGCGGCTAGCGCCGCTTGGGCGACGTCGGATCGCGAAGCAACAGCCGATCGGCTCGATCATGCCGGCAGGGTGGTGCAGGAGATTATGGCCGCACCCGATAGCGGCATTCCGGAAGAGGTCCTCGAGCACGCCAAATGCATAGCGGTTGTTCCCCACTTGCTTAAGGGTGGTTTTGTGTTTGGTGCGGAGAACGGCCGCGGTGTGGCCACCTGTCGGACGTCCGGAGGGTGGAGCGCGCCGGCATTCTTTGCAATCACAGGCGGCAGCTGGGGCTTGCAGATCGGTGTTGAAGGTGTGGACCTGATCATGATTATCCAGGATGAGCGTGGCATGAAGCAGTTGCTTTCCAGCAAATTCGAGCTGGGCGCGGATGCATCTGCGGCGGCAGGACCGGTGGGACG
The DNA here is from genome assembly GCA_036520995.1 of Occallatibacter sp. Taxonomy (GTDB): domain Bacteria; phylum Acidobacteriota; class Terriglobia; order Terriglobales; family Acidobacteriaceae; genus Telmatobacter. The sequence goes on along the minus strand of DATDIQ010000010.1, from coordinate 125,026 downwards.
CCATGCTTCTGCCGATACAGATTGGAAGATGAACGCCGAGATCCTCACGTATTCGCGCGCCAGGGGCGCCTTTGCGGGTCTCACTCTGAATGGCGCCTCCATACGACGCGACGACGACTCCACCGAGGCGGTCTACGGTCATAACGTTTCGAACGCTCAAATCCTAAACGGCGAGATTGAAAGACCCGCGATGGCAAAATCGTTCCTCAACGCTGTCAGGGGCGCAAAAGCGCAGGCAATCGCCTCAAACTAGCTAGGGAACGTTTGTCGCGGCATTGCGGGCGCCTCGGATTCGAATTCCTGGGCGTCAACAACGTGAATAAGGAGTCTTTATGCTTTGGACAGTTTTTGTGGTTTTGTTAGTGCTGTGGATTTTGGGTTTCAGCTTTCATGTTGCGGGTGGTCTGATTCATCTGCTGCTGGTAGTTGCGCTCGCCGTCTTGATCTTCAACCTGGTGACCGGACGAAGGCGCGTTCTCTGATACTTGAAACCGGCGACCTTTATCAGCCAAGACAATGGCGACTGCTCTGACAACCGCAGATATATGAACATTTGCCGACTCGAACCTGAATTGCGGATACTTTCCCGGATTGGCGGCATCCCAGCGAATACCGGAGTATGCTCAAAGCAGTCGTCAGTTTTCCCCCTCTCGCCTTCAGCATTCCGAGTTTGGCTCCAGACGAGCAACGTTCAAGCGCGCAACCGAACGATTGGAGCCACCGTGACCTTTATCAAGAAAAGCGCTGTAAAGACTCATCTTTCTACCCGTAACCGTAATGGAATCCATTTGTACCGTCCGGCGAGCCAGCCGGATGCAACCGGATACTCGGGAGAGCCTTCGGTGCGGGCAGAGTCCAACGCGATCGAAGTAATTGAGGATAACTTCAGCGAACCCCGGTCGAGTGGCGTGGAACCGCCGCAGAACAAGGCGCAAACCGATTCCGGACAAGCTGAGACTCTTGCAAAATCGAAACGCGCGCACGCTTGAAGCTTCATTCCGTTTTCCTGCGCAAAGAGTGCGTTCTGCCGGACCGTTTAGATCCGTTTCGGGAGCCCGTAGGCAAAAGCTGGGAACGAGTGGAGGAAATTCTCGCCCCAGTCTTCGACACAATGATTCGCCAGGCAGGGTGGCACTTTATGTGGGTTCTGCCGGCCTGTGTACGAAGAGGCGTTGGAGATAGCTCAGAAGTGGCGACCGATCGAGCATTAGCGCGCGCGCTTAAGAGCGTACCCCGACAATTCAACGCGGCGGAGCTTGATTCCGTTCGCGTCGCAAAGTATCCGGGATTCTACATAGCAAAAGTCACGCTGCAATCACGCCAGATCCAGGAACACACATCGCTGGAGGATGTCGATCCACGGCATGCACGGCCGCTTGCGGCGCGGTAGGTCGAAGCGCAGGCTGCAATGAACGCAACGCTCTGATCGACGCATCTCCTCCGCCGATTGAGATGGTGAAATTCCTCTTGCTGGTTCCGAAGTTAAATGAAAGCAGGACACGATGTCTTCTCCTGAAATAAACCATTCTGAGAGATCAGCCGGACAGCCTGTTATGTCCCCATCCCGATCGGCGGCAATGAAAGCGTGCAGTCTTCCGCTGCCGACTCGCCTCGCATTCATTGGAAACTATCTTCCGCGCGAGTGTGGAATCGCCACCTTTACAACGGATCTTTGCACGGCGCTTGCGGCCGAATATGGAGAGGGGCGCCTATTTGCCATTCCCGTCAACGACCCCGATTCAAGCTACGACTATCCGGAACAAGTACGACTGGAACTAGAGCAGGAAGAACTGGGTTCTTATGAACGAGCGGCCGACTTTCTCAATTTCAACGGGAACGATCTTGTATGCCTACAGCATGAATACGGAATCTACGGAGGGATCGCCGGCGGTCATATTCTAAGGCTACTTCGCAGGTTGAAAATGCCGCTGGTCACAACGCTGCACACGGTACTTCGCACACCGGACCTAGATCAGAGAAATGTGCTTGAAGAAATTGCGCGCCTTTCTGATCGCCTTGTCGTGATGAGCGAACTCGCGGCCAAGCTTCTGCGGGATATCTACGCAGTCCCAGGTGAAAAGATCGACGTCATTCCGCACGGGGTACCAGAAATGCCGTTCATGGACCCTAACTATTTCAAGGACAAGTTCGGGACGGAAGGGAAATCGGTCTTATTGACCTTCGGTCTGCTATCTCCGAACAAAGGAATCGAAAACGTCATTCGGGCGCTTCCCGCAATTCTAACCAGACATCCGAACGTGGTGTATATCGTTTCCGGAGTGACACATCCTCATATCCGGCGACGCGAGGGAGAGCGCTACCGCGAAGAGCTGAAAGCGTTGGCTCGGGAACTGGGCGTTGCTTCCCAGTTGATCTTCAACAATCGTTTTGTGAGTGCAGAGGAATTGGTGGAGCATGTAGGGGCAGCGGATCTCTACATTACTCCATACCGGCAGGAGGCCCAGGTTGTCTCCGGCACACTCGCCATCGCACTGGGCGCTGGAAAAGCGATCGTCTCGACGCCATACTGGCATGCGAAGGAATTGCTCGCGGATGGACGAGGCGTGATTGTTCCCTTTGACGATCCTGATTCCATCGCGGAAGCCGTGTTGCGGTTATTGGAGAATGATGCGGAACGTCATGCTATGCGCAAGCGCGCATATCTCCATTCGCGGGCAACAACGTGGCCGAAGACGGCGCGGGCCTACATGGCGAGTTTTCAACGCGCGCGCTTCGAACGCAGCTTGCGGCCAAGACCAGCGCAATTGGATGAGCATGTGTTAAAGGCCCCCGTTGATCTGCCGGCTCTGAATACCGAGTACTTATGGAGCATGACGGACGATACCGGCATGCTTCAGCATGCAATTTTCTCCGTGCCCAATACCCGCGAGGGCTATACCACAGATGACAATGCACGCGCCCTGATCGTATCCACACTTTTAGATGAGAATGGCGAGTTCGCGCGCATTGATGAACATCTCAAACTGTCTCGTCGTTATCTGGCCTTTCTTTGGCTCGCATTTCATTCAGATACCGGGAGGTTCAGGAACTTTCTTGGCTACGACCGGCAGTGGTCAGAAGACGTGGGCTCGGAAGACAGCCATGGCCGCGCCTTATGGGCTTTAGGAACGGTGCTGGGGCGTTCACAGGATGCAGGATTGCGTGGAGCAGCGGGAAGGCTCTTTGAGTCCGCCGTGCCTGCAGTTCTGCGGTTCAGGAGTCCACGAGCGTGGGCATTTGGCATTCTTGGCGTGCAAGCTTACCTCGACTGGTTTCCGGGCGACAGAGCTATGCAAGGTATTCGAAACACGCTTGCCAACCGTCTGCTGGACATTTACGAACATAGTCGTTCCGATTCATGGCATTGGTTCGAGAAGAGTCTCTCTTACTCAAATGCAAGGCTGTCGCAGGCGCTAGTTTTGGCGGGTTGGCGGAGCGAAAACAAAAGGATGGTGGCGGCTGGAACCGAGTCGCTGCAATGGTTGTTGAGCGCGCAGTCTTGGAGTGACAAAGAAATCTTTGTGCCGATCGGTTCGAACGGGTTTTACAGGGAGGGCCAGGAAAAGGCCCGCTTTGATCAACAACCGGTCGAAGCCTGTGCGACGATCTCAGCTTGTCTTGAGGTCCATAAGCTGACGGGGCATGGAAACTGGCTTGAGGAAGCTCATCGAGTCTTTCAATGGTTCATGGGGAAGAACGACCTGCAGGCGCCCCTCTACGACCCGACAACGGGTGGATGCAAGGATGGGCTTCACCCGGACCGCGTAAATGAAAATCAGGGAGCGGAGTCAACGCTTTCGTTCCTCATGGCACTTCTGGAAATGCAAGGGGTGCAAGATACAAGCGCAGCAGAACAGCATCGCGAAATGAGTTTGTCCTTTTGAATTCACATATTGCCCAAGGTACATTGCCCAAGGCGTTCGATGTCGAAGCGCGGAATGCAGACGTGTATGCGGATCTACCTCTCCTTACGCGCTATTCGGGCAATCCGATCCTGACTAGACAGAACTGGCCCTATCCAATCAATAGCGTCTTCAACGCAGGTGCGGTACGCCTGCCCGGAGGGGATACTCTCTTGCTTTGCCGTGTCGAAGACCGACGCGGTCTATCACATCTCTGCGCAGCGCGTTCGGAGAATGGAATCGATGGATGGCGAATTGACGAACAGCCTACTTTGATGGCCAGTCCCCGCGAATTCCCCGAGGAGATCTGGGGCATTGAAGACCCGCGCATCACTTACGTTCCCGAGCTCGAACAATACGCAGTGGCATATACCTCCTTTGCGCGGGGAGGCCCTGGAGTGTCGCTGGCGCTCACCAAAGACTTCAAAAGCTTTCAACGATTCGGCGTAATCATGCCGCCTGAAGATAAGGACGCTGCCCTGCTGCCGTACAGAATTGATGGCTACTGGGCTATGATCCACCGGCCGATGACGACTACAGGCGCCCATATGTGGATCTCGTACTCGCCGGATTTGCGACATTGGGGCAGCCATAAAGTCATCCTGGAAGCGCGGCGCGGGGGATGGTGGGATGCAAACAAGATTGGACTATGTTCTCCGCCGATTGAAACATCGAGAGGCTGGCTGACAATCTATCACGGAGTACGACGCACTGCTTCGGGTAGCATTTATCGATTAGGTCTTGCTCTCTTCGATCTGAAAAAGCCGGAGGTGTGCTTGCTACGCGGAGACTCCTGGATGTTTGGTCCGGAGGCTGACTATGAACGTTCCGGGGATGTGCGCGATGTCGTATTTCCGTGTGGCCAAACGATCGGTGTGGATGGAGACTCGCTTCACATCTACTACGGGGCCGCTGATTCTTGTGTGGCCTTGGCGACCGCCAGCATTCGTGCTCTGCTTGCGTGGTTGGACTCTAACTCCAGTTTGGGAGATGGAATCGTACTTTGATGTATGCATTGTTTACCTGAAAGGAATCAGGGGATGAACGTCGATACAATGACCTGGCCGAACTGGCTACCGCGGGTGTTGTGGTTTCGACACATGTGCCCGCGCTGCAACTCCGTTCAATTCAAATCGGGCGAATTGCATCCGTTTGATGGGCTTCTCAGAATGTTTGCTCTGCGCCCTGTGCGTTGTATGTTTTGCTGGCGGCGGTACTACTGGTTTTCGATGCGAGAGGAAGAATGACTGCTGTGCAAAATGACTCAGGTCCCACATCTAACGATCTCCTGCGTAGCCTTGTTGAGAAACATTCCCGGGCGGATCCTAATTATCAGATCATTGCGCAGAGTGCGGAGGACGTGCAAAACATTGAGAATGCTCCAGCCGTCAGCATGGGACCATATTTGCTCAAGTCCGGACGAACTAGTCTCTTTATGACGATTAGCGTCTACAGTCTGCGTGGAGAGAGTCGACAGCAGCTGCGAATGCTTTATATGAATGCGGCAGCTGTGCAGCTCTGGAAAGAGATGGGAAAGACGCCCACGGTCATTGGGGCCCGAAACCGGCCCCCGCATGGCGCGCTTTTGACGTTCGGCGTGCCTTTCAGCGAATGATGGCCGATAGTCGGGTCGATTGGATGCGCAACAAAGGCGGCAACGCCACCCACCATTTCGTTTTATTCGATCTACCGAGTTCCTGTCTTCTTGTGCTCCTCTTGTTCCTTGTTCCGAACTTCTTTCTTCAGGGGATGCGGTTCATGCTGAGGGGGAGGCTTCAGTGGTTCCTTTACCTGTTCTGGATTGGGCTGTCCGGTCTGGACGCCCGGAGCGTGCTTGTCGGTTTGGCTCAAATTGCCCATCAGCATTCCTCCAGCATCGTTCGATGCGTCCCGCAACAGAGGAGCGTTTCTAAAAAGCAAACTCCTACTCCAGTCAGTCAGATTCCTTGACATCTCTTGCTGTTCTGGACAGGACGGTGCGTTTCCACCACATGCGTCCGGAATGCTTTGGTGAGGGTCGTGCCGTGTGGGTTGATCTCCCGTTTACAGATGGAGCAGACCTTCTTACTGTTGATCTCAATCAGATGCGGGGGGAGTGGCGGAAGCACAGCGTAGTTAGACATTTGCAGACTCTACAGGGATTCCTTGTGGCCCGTCTGTTCCATAAGGCACACGTACCCGTTCATACAGTTAGTCAAAGGATATTATTGTCCGTTTCCCCTGTTCCTCATCCTGGTCGTCATTACGACCGTTCTTCTTCGGCGTCGACAAATGTCGATGGCGCGGGGAAGGAACATCGACTTGAAAAGATGCCAGAAAGGGGATTGAACGATAGGTATCTGTGGATTCCGCTCTCGGTTGTTGCTGATCGCCACCGGCCGCATGACGTGGCAAAAATGCGATGTGCATGGCACATCGTTCTAATTTCCTTTGGATTCTTTGAGATGCACGAAACCTCGACCTCAAAGAATGGGATTTGTTTGGGGCATTCATAAAGAATGGGATTTGTTTGGGGCATTCATTTGGTGTCCGATAGGCGTCCGTTCGATTTCGGATTTTGTTCAATCAGCTGATTCCAGTCTGGAGGTTTCGTTGTGGGAACGGCAATCACGCGAGTGGGTTCTCCCCCACTTGCCGGGGTGGCATTTCACAGGGTCTTGACGAACCGCTCCCTCCTGCTCACTCATCGTGTTACTTTGGCTTTGGCTACGCCGCAGGCTTGCTGTCGATAACCGGGATGCGGAACGGATCTTCGTCGGGTACGGCTGAAGCCTTGCACTTGGCATCGAAAGTCTGGAGCGCGGGGTCTGAGGATGGAATTTCATATTTCAAGAGCGGCTCGGAAGCGCTATCAGCTTCAGGAAACGCTTTTTTCTTTTAACGGCAATGTTGTCTTCGCCGATTTGGGCGCATGCCGCGCCCTCGCTCACCGGATGAACCAGGTGCGCGAAGCAGCCACGCATCCCGACCGCACGGTCCACGCCGGGCAGTTGTTTGCCATGGGCCTGATCGACGAGGCCAGCCATGTCGTGATGGCGCAGTATCGCAAGCAATTTGACCCCGAAGTGATGACGGCGGCGTTGTCATGGTTCGGCGCGCAGGTGGGGGAAGCCCAACTCGACCAGCTCCTCCTCACCTTTGTGGAGCATTTTCCTGGTCAAAGTGTGATGCGCGGCCAGGAAACGCCGAGGCAGTGGCTCCGGGGTACGACCGACGGCATGCCGCATCGCGCGGCAGCTCTGGAAGAGCTTCTGCTGTTGTGGACGGCTAACCGCAATGAGGCATTCAAGCCATTTGCGGAGCTTTTTGAAGAAAAGCCGCTTGCCGAGAAAACCGTTTATCGCCAGATGACCAGAGAACTGCCGAACTACTTCGCAACGCGGCCTCTAGTTCCGATGGAAGGTGCGGGGAAGGTGAACCTTCTCCATCTGCTTCGTGCCCCGGCCACCGGCGCGCCGCGCTCGCTCAGCGAGCAGCTTTTGCTCATCCGACGTCTCTGGCGTCCGTTGCTGGGGGATGCCATGGACCGATTCCTGATGATCGCCGGGGAAATTCTGCGCGAAGAGGAGCTCGCGGTCTGGATGCTCTTCAATCCCGATGCCGGCCGTGCGCGTGACACGGCGGAAGAGGCTGCCCGTCGGCGTCGCGAACGGGGCGAACAACAGTGGCCGTCCATCGTGAGCCAATCGGAAGTGCCGATCTTCGGGGATCCGCACTATGAGTATGAGAAATTCAGCGCCGATACTGCCTGGATGCCGAGCACGGTGTTGATCGCCAAGAGCACCTATGTGTGGCTAGCGCAACTCAGCAAACAGTATGGCCGCGATATTCGAAGGCTCGACGAGATTCCCAACGAAGAGTTGGCGGCCCTCGCGCACCGTGGTCTCAACTCGCTCTGGCTGATCGGTGTCTGGGAGCGTAGCCGCGCCTCCAAGACAATCAAGCTGCTGTGCGGGAACTCCGATGCGGTTGCGTCGGCCTACTCGCTCTACGACTACCGGATCGCGGAGGATTTAGGGGGCGAGGCAGCCTACATCAATCTGCGCGATCGCGCCTATCATCACGGGATCCGGCTTGCCAGCGATATGGTGCCCAACCACATGGGCATCGATTCGCCGTGGGTTGTCGAGCATCCCGAGTGGTTCATCGCACGCTGGGAGCCGCCTTATCCAGCGTACAGCTTCAACGGGCCGGATGTCTCGAACGATGGCCGCGTCGAGATCAAGATCGAAGACCACTACTTCGAGCAAAGCGATGCCGCAGTTGTGTTTCGGCGGCGCGACAAATCCAGCGGCGAGACGCGCTACATATATCACGGGAACGACGGCACCAGCTTCCCCTGGAACGATACGGCGCAGCTCGACTACCTCAATCCTGCGGTCCGCGAGCAAGTCATCCAGACGATTCTTCACGTCGCGCGACTCTTTCCGGTGATTCGCTTCGACGCGGCCATGACCTTGGCCAAGCGCCACTTTCACCGGCTCTGGTTTCCGGGGCCCGGCTCCAGCGGGGCGATCCCGTCCCGTGCCGAATACAGCATGAGCGATGAAGAGTTCAATCGCATCATGCCCCAGGAATTTTGGCGCGAAGTGGTCGATCGCGTGGCCGCGGAAGTTCCGGGAACGTTGCTCCTTGCAGAGGCGTTTTGGCTGATGGAAGGCTATTTCGTGCGCACCCTTGGCATGCACCGTGTCTACAACAGCGCGTTCATGAACATGATGCGCGACGAGGAAAACGCGAAATACCGCTCCGTGATCAAGAACACGCTCGAGTTCGACCCGGACATCATGAAGCGCTACGTCAACTTCATGTCGAATCCCGACGAGCGCACTGCCATCGACCAGTTCGGCACGGGCGACAAATGTTTTGGTGTCGCTGTGCTCATGTCGACTCTTCCCGGGCTGCCCATGTTTGGTCATGGCCAGGTGGAGGGATTCACCGAGAAATACGGCATGGAGTATCGTCGGCCGCGCTACGACGAAACGCCCAATGGCTGGCTGGTGGAGCGCCATGAACGTGAGATCGCGCCGCTGCTCAAAAAGCGCTGGCTCTTTGCCGAGAGCACCAATTTTCTTCTCTACGACTTCTTTGAGCCGTCGGGATCGGTCGACGAAAATGTCTTTGCATATTCCAATCACACCGGCAATGAGGGAGCCCTGGTTGTCTACAACAACCGCTACAGTACGACACACGGCACTATCGATTTCTCGGCGGCCTATGCAGATAAGGCAGCAGGCCAGCTGCGCCAGCGCCGCCTGCGCGAAGGTTTGAATGTTTCCGGCGATCACGGCGCGATCCTCGCATGGCAGGATTCGCTCTCGGGGCTCCACTACCTGCGCCGTGCCAATGTGGTTGCAGAGCGCGGGCTGACGCTGGACCTTCACGCCTATCAGTGCCATGTCTTCCTCGGCTGGCGTGAGTTGCGGCCCACAGCAGAGCAGCCCTGGGATCGGTTGTGCGATCAGCTCAATGGACAGGGCGTGCAGGACCTTAATGAGGCCCTGGTTTTGATGGCGCTCGAGCCTATCCATCAAACGCTGGCAGCGTTACTCGAGCCGGAACTCATCCGGGAATTGGCCGTGCTCGCCGAGCAGCCGTCTGGTGCTATTCCCGCGGAACGCAAGACCAGTCGGGAACGGCAGGACTTTGTGGAGAAGGCTTCGATTCGCTTCGAGACGGTGCTGAGCGCTGCACAAGATACGCCACCCCACCTTACTGGCATCCATCGTCGTCTAGAAGAACCCGCGGACCGTCGCAGCGCAGGATTCCGCGAGTGCTTGCGTTCGACCATGCAGATTTCGGTAACGGAGGCCTTCTTTCCAGCGCCTTGGCCCGCGGCAGCGCGCCGCGTACTCCCCAGCCCCAGCCCGCGCAACACGGCCATCGCTCTGTGGGGACCCGTCTTCGCATGGTGCGTTCTTGACTGTGCAGCCGCTGTGATCGATCCGGAAAACCAGCATCGCACGGCGCTTGAATTGTTCGATCGGCTCCGCCTGCGTGAAGCGTTTGCGCGCGCGTTCCGTACCCTCGGCGTTGAAGGTGAGGAGTGCTGGCGTGCCGCGGCGCGCATCAAGGTGCTTCTACTTGCGCGAGCAAGCGCTGGTGAACCCCGGTTCGCGAAAGTGGAAGGCGCAGGGACAAGTTTGGAGATATCCGCAATAGAAACGCGGCCGGGCGCCGAGACAATCGACAATACGGCGAAAACCGCTCAGACATCGTTGCCGGCAAGTTTGGAAGAAAAGGGGCCTTTTACGCCCACGCTCTGGCGCGATCCGGATGTGCGTTGGCTGACCGGCGTGCATACCGCGAGTGGTCATGACTACCTGGTGAAGGAGCCGTTTGAGGAGTTGCTCTGGTGGCTCCAGCTTCCCGCATTGCTCAAATTTACGGGCCGGCCTGGGGAAGACCGCTCGACCGGTGTCGCCATCACGAAGGCAGTCGACGATGCAATCGGAGCGGTTGCCGCAGCGGGCTACCAAGCCGATCGCCTGCTCGCCTTCGACCGGCGCCAGCGGAAAGACACAGCGGCAAAGCACAATGGGACGGAACCGCGCAGCGGACGGAGCGAGGCGGGCAGTGCTGTCGCTGCATCGGTGGAAGAAGCGAAGCCCCTGGAACCGACGAATACGAAAAAAGGTTAGGTTCGCGTGGACGGACACGCACGGACCCTCCAGCAGGAGGCCCAGCGCTGGTGGGGGTGGTGGTGGTCCATCTTCAGGATCACTCGAATCTCGGTTGACAAAGTGAACTAAACCGTTCAGTATTGTTTCAATCGGAGCGTCCCTATGATCCGTGTCTGCAACCTCGCCAAAACCTTCGGTGATTTTACTGCCGTCAACGACGTCTCGTTCGACGTTGCCGAAGGGGAGATCTTCGCCTTTCTCGGCCCTAATGGGGCAGGGAAGACGACTACCATCAAAATGCTCACCACGCTGCTGAAACCGAACGCGGGATCGATCGAGCTCGACGGACTCGACCCGCAGACCCACCAGAATGAGGTCCGCCAGCGTTTCGGCATCGTTTTTCAGGACCCCAGCCTCGACGGCGATCTGACCGCATGGGAGAACATGGAGATTCATGGCGTGCTGTACCACGTGCCGCACAAAGTGCGCCGCGAGCGGTCAGAGGAGCTTCTCAAGCTCTTCGAGCTTTGGGAACGCCGCAACGATCAGGTTAAGAAATTTTCGGGCGGCATGAAGCGCCGTCTCGAAATTGCGCGCGGTTTCTTGCACACCCCAAAAATTCTCTTCCTCGACGAACCGACACTCGGTCTCGATCCGCAGAGCCGTAACCAGCTCTGGACGCATGTGAAGCGTGTCAACGAAGCCGAACGCGTAACCGTCTTCCTCACCACGCACTACATGGATGAGGCCGACCGCGTTGCCCATCGCATCGGCGTGATCGATCATGGCAAGCTCGTCGCCCAGGGAACGCCGAACGCGATCAAGGAACAGACCGGTACCGAAACCCTGGAAGATGCGTTCCTCAAGCTAACCGGTTCAACCATTCGCGACGAAAGCGCAAATTCAGCCGACCAGTTGCGGCAATTTGCAAAGATGTGGAGTGGAGGAAAACGATGAGTGCGATTTACATTCTCTGGCTGCGCGAACTGAAGCGATACGTGCGTTCGCGCGCGCAAATCGTTGCATCCTTAGGCCAGCCTGTGCTGTATCTGCTGGTGCTCGGCTTCGGGCTTGGACCGGTCTTCAAACGTGCCGGGAATGGCAACTATTTTCAGTTCATTGCTCCCGGCGTCATTGGCATGTCGGTCTTGTTTTCCTCTGTCTTTTCGGGCCTGGGTCTGCTTTGGGATCGTCAATTCGGCTTCCTGAAGGAGACCCTCGTCGCTCCCGTGCCTCGACTCGAAATCATGATCGGGCGCACCTTGGGCGGAGCCACCGTAGCCTGCATCCAGGGCCTGTTGGTCATGATCATCTGTCTGATCGCCGGCTTCCGCCCCGCGCATTTCTCCGCGATTCCCCTCGCCATGGGATTCATGGTGCTCATCGCCGTGCTCTTCGCAGCGCTGGGCATGGCCATTGGATCCGGTTTGCAGGACATGCAAGGTTTTCAGCTCATCATGAACTTCCTCGTGCTGCCGATCTATTTTCTCTCCGGCGCGATGTTTCCCTTGAACGATACAAAGAATGTCCTCAAATACATCACGCGGGCCGATCCTCTGTCCTACGGTATCGACGGCATGCGCAACGTGCTCGGCGCGTCCAACGCGGCCTTCGATCCGCGGCTTGACTTCATCGTGCTGGTTGTTGTCGGGTTTATTTTGCTGATTGTTGGCGCACAGCGCTTTTCGAAGATCGAGATCTAGCAGTGGCCCGACCTCGCAGCTCTGAAGCTCACGATAAAATGCTCCGTGCCGCGCTCGACCTGTTCGCCGAGCGCGGCATCGATGCCACCAGCATGGATGCGATTGCGCAAGCTTCGGGAGTGAGCAAGGCCACCATCTACAACCACTGGGCCGACAAAGAAGCCCTGCTCATGGGGGTCATGGAGCTCATTCATGGCCTCGATCGTGAGCCCGAGGATATTGACTCCGGCGATCTCTGCCGCGACCTGACGACCGTCCTCACGCGCCGGCCGCCCGACGAATTCGATGCAGTACGCAACCGGATGATGCCGGCCATGATCGCCTACTCGGCGGTTCACCAGGGATTCGGAATGGAATGGCGCCACCGTGTCATGGAGCCGCCCCGGCTGTGCATCAAGCGCATCCTGCGTCGCGGGATCGAGCGCGGGATCTTTGCGGGCGATCTCGATCTCGATGCCGCGGTCTCCCTTCTTCTCGGCCCCGTCCTTTACACGCACATTTTCCAGCGCGAGAGATTGCCGAAGGCGCCGGATATAGGCCCCAAAGCTGCCGAAGCCTTCTGGCGCGCATATAGCCAGGTGCGGAGAGAAGGGATCGAGAAAGCCGGGATCCATCAACCGGCTTCTTCAGACGTGAAGAAATCGTCCCGTCCTGCGACACGGACTAAGAAAGAATAGAAAAGTAGATCGAGTCTCCGTTCTTCTCTTATGGGGGAACACCGATTCCGGGCTACCGAATCATGGTCCTTCAAAACTGCGGGGGATGCTCGCCGGCCACTCCGAATGCCTTCTCCAGTGCAAGTCCTGCCTGCGCCAGAACGCCCTCGCCAAAGAGCCGCCCGATCAACGTGACGCCGTGCGGGACGCGCCGCGGCGGGGAAAACTTTGGCAGTGGATGTTCCGGATCGGGCGCCCAATCGCTGCGCGCCTCGGACACTTCGACGAATCCCGCCCGCAACGTCAACGAAGGATGCCCGGTGAAATTGGTGATAGTCAGCATCTCATCGCGCAACGAGGGGACCAGCAGCAAATCGACGTCCGAAAAGACCCGCGCCATCTCATGCGCCACCTTACGCCGGAAGCGATCTGCTTGTACAAGATCAACAGCCGACAAGAAGCGCGACTGTCGAAAAATGTTGGGCCATGCGTCAGGCACCTGCACTCTCAACTCATCGACGCGGTGGCTCAGCGTCAGCTCTTCAAACGCAGCCGCAGACTCGGCAAAAAGAATCAAGTCGAGCGAATCGTAGGGCCAGTCGGGGATCTTCACCGCAACCGGTGTCATCCCGAGCTTCCTTACCGTTTCGAGCGCGGCGCGATCCACATCGGTTGCCGGGCTCTCTTTCATCCACGATGGAAAATATCCGACCCGCGCGCCTATCACGCTAGCACCTGCGTCGAAGGCCAATGTACTTTGCACGCTTGCCCCATCCCCCGCATCCGGCCCGCTGATCGCGTGCAGTACAAGCATTGTGTCTTCGACGCTTCGCGTCATCGGTCCTAGTTTGTCGAGCGACCAGCAGAGTGTCATCGCGCCCGTCCTAGCCACGCGGCCATAGGTAGGCCGCAGACCTGTTACGCCGCAACGCATTGAGGGGCTGACAATACTGCCGCCGGTTTCGCTGCCGATCGAGAAGCCCACCAACCCTGCAGCCGTCGCCGCTCCAGGCCCTGCGCTTGAGCCCGACGAGCCTTCTTCGAGCAGCCATGGATTCATCGTCTGCCCGTCAAACCAGATGTCGTTCAGTGCCAGCGCGCCCATGCTCAGCTTGGCGATGAGTACGGCGCCGGCTTGGTTCAGTCTTTCTGTCACCGCAGCGTTGGTGGCGGGTACACGATGGCGAAAAGGCTCTGCTCCGTATGTCGTCGGAATTCCTGCCGTGTCCAGCAAATCCTTTGCGCCCCAGGGAATCCCATGCAGGGGCCCGCGATAATGGCCTGCGGCAATCTCCGCATCTGCCTTGCGTGCTTGCTCCATTGCATGCTCGCGCGTCAGGGTGATGATGCAGCGCAGCTTGGGATCAAATTGCTCGATGCGGCGGATGTAAATCTCGGTGAGGCGCTCCGAAGTGATTGCGCGATGCTCGATCCAACGCGAGAGCTGAGCCACCGAGGCATAGGCAATCGCGGATTCATCGCTGGGCAAGGCAATGTGCGGGTCGGCGCTGCGCACAAATCGATCCGACTCCGGCATGCCGCGCAGGATTCCCGGCAGCGAAGGGTTCCACTGGGTTGCCGGTGCCAACGCTCCTTCCAACTCGATCTTCCGCGGCCCCACGCGCATTTCGTAGAGAGGCGCCATCTGCACCCGCCAGTTCTTTGCGGCTTGGTCGAGATCGGCTTGGGTCATCTCCACTTCAACGAGTTTTTCACCTTCTTTGAAGGTGGCTGCAGAGACCTCTGGTCCAACGGGCGCGGATGTGCCAAATGCGGGGGGAGCACCCGGTGTCTGGCTTTGGTTTTGCGTGTCCGCAGTTTGCGCGGGCAGCGCCTGCGCGAGCAATCCAAGCGATCCAAGAGTGACAAAGTCTCTTCGCGACGTCGGCATAGTTCCTTTCGACAGCGTGGAAGTAACGGAAGCCAGGTGCGGAATAGGGAAACTATACTCTTGCGCATCCTGCGCCTCTCGGAGAGGATCGTCTCGCAAGGATTTGTCGTAAGGGGCCTCGACCCGTAGAATCACCTTTGTGCGCAGAGTTGGGCGTGTACCGCCGGATTCAGCTCGTCGCGCGCCAGGTGCCGATGAGCGAACAAGCAACAGGTGGTTCCCACCAGGCGCAGCCGGTTTCGCCTGCGTGGATCAGAATTGAGAGGGCGCGCCATCCCCAGCGGCCGTATCCCATGGATTTCATCGAGCGAGTCTTCACGGATTTCAGCGAGATTCACGGGGACCGTGCCTTTGGCGACGATGAAGCGGTGTCCTGCGGCATGGCCCGCCTCGGCTCCGACGAGGTGATGGTTATCGGCAACCGCAAGGGAGGCACGACCAAGGAGCGCGTCCGGCGCAACTTCGGCATGCCGCATCCCGAGGGGTATCGCAAAGCTCTGCGATGCATGAAAATCGCCGAGAAATTCGGTCGCCC
This sequence comes from Occallatibacter sp., assembly GCA_036520995.1. GTDB lineage: Bacteria > Acidobacteriota > Terriglobia > Terriglobales > Acidobacteriaceae > Telmatobacter. The sequence goes on along the minus strand of DATDIQ010000010.1, from coordinate 109,716 downwards.
CATTATCTCTCTCATCGATTTGCCGGGCGCGTTTCCGGGGCTCGGCGCGGAAGAGCGCGGTCAGGCCGAAGCCATCGCCCACAACCTCCGCGAGATGGCTCGTCTGCGTGTTCCTACTATCTCTGTCGTCAGCGGCGAGGGCGGCTCGGGCGGTGCGCTTGCGCTCGCCGTCAGCGACCGCGTCTTGATCCTTGAGAACGCGCTTTACTTTGTGATCACGCCGGAGTCGTGCGCCGCAATCATGTGGCGCGACGCAAACAACAAGCAACTCGCAGCGGAAGCGATGCGCATCTCCGCGCCCGAGGTGGCCGCGCTTGGCTGTGTGGACGAAATCATTGAAGAGCCTGCAGGGGGCGCCCACACCGATCACGAAGTCGGCGCCGGCATCCTGGGAAGCGCGCTGCGGAAACATCTGGATGCATTGAAATCGATGTCGATGGACGACCTGGTGGCTGCCCGCCAGGAGAAATTCCGCAAGATCGCGCAATTCTATACGGAAGGTTAAATTTGTTGGGACAGCGCTTTTCTCCGGCGGCCCCGTTGCTTCGCCGCCCTCGCGGACCCTACTCGAAGCATCGCAGTTTGTCGTATCGCGCGGTGGGCGGGGGAAGAACGTGACCGGCTCCTCGCCCATTGGCAGCAGACTCCGCGCGTACCTTGAGTTCATCGCCGCGGTTGTCTTTTACTTCCTTGCGCGGTCTATGGCGCATCATGCCGCTTCGGGTTTGGCTAGCCCTCCCTGGCTGCCGGTTACAGAGCAGGCCGCGCTCGTCTTCCTGCTGATCCTGGTCTATGCGCTCTTCGGTCAGCTTTTCGACCGTCAGCGACAGCCAGTCGCCGAACAGGGCTTGCAATTCCGCGCCGGCTGGAGACGCGAATGGGGTCTCGGCTTGGCCGTTGGCTGGGGTGCAGCCCTGCTGTGCGTTCTTCCTCTCGCCCTGTTTGGGGGCATCGCGATCGTTCTCTCCACGCAGCTCTCAGCATGGGGAGGGCTTCTGGCCGATACGCTCTTTTTCGCGCTGGTGGCATTGGGGGAAGAAGTCGCATTTCGAGGGTACGGGTTTCAGCGGTTCTGCAGCGTTGTGGGACCCGTGGGCGCGACTCTGGGCTATGCGGCTTTCTATGCAGCCGTGCAGGCGCTCGCCCCTGGCTCGAGCCATTTGAGCATCGCTGTCTCGATCGTGTTCAGCATGGTGCTCTCGATTGCCTATCTGCGCACACGCGCCCTGTGGCTCAGTTGGGGTTTGAATTTCGGCTGGAAGGCGAGCCGGGCGCTTCTTTTCGGGTTGGCGGTGAGCGGGGTCAGCAGCCACTCACCAATCGTCGAAGGCGACCCCATGGGCTCCTTCTGGCTCACCGGCGGAGGCTACGGACTGGACGGCAGCTGGGTAGCATTCTTCGTCCTTCTTGCTGCCGTGCCGGTGGTCTACCGAGTCACACGGGGACTCGATTTTCAACACAATGCGCCCGTGATTGTGTCTGGGGGTATCCCTGTGGACCTCGACGCCGCAGCACGCCGCCAGCACGAAGCCCAGATGGGGCCCTCGGAGCCCCCGGTCCCCGGTTTAGTGCAGATCTCACCAGCCTCGGTGCCGCCTGCATCTAACCCCGCTGAATGGGGCACTGGACGCGAGCAGGACGGGCCCGGCTAGACGCACTATCTCTGCTGGCCACGACCAGCGTCACAAAAGTTCCCCCGCCGGTTCACAAGAAATTTGACCATTGTGCTTGAAGAGAACTATTGTTTGGGCAATGCTTGAATCAGCAGCCATGGGAGGGTCCCATGAAACGGTCTGTTTCTACCGAAAGCGGTGAGCCTGGAGTAAGTCCGAAGCCCAGCGGGTGGCCCCGCATCGCTTCGCGCCCTGTTTTGCCTATCTATCTCCTCGCCGGTTTGCTGTTGTGCGCTGCGGCTCTTTCTGCCCAGGTCGTCACCATCGATTCAAGCGGCCACGCCACCACTTCCGGGCAAGCGGGGACGGTAGACCGGCGGTACGCTCAGATTCAACCAACCCATATCGATCTCCCGCAGACCGTCCTTGACACCAAGACGCGACTCGATCTGATTCGGTTTCTCCAGGCTGATCAGGGCTTCGCCATGCGGCCCTTTCCACGTGGCCACAGGGGATTGACGCTCGTTGCAAACGGAAAGCTGGAGCCTGCGGGTGAGGATTACCTATCGATGGTGACAGCCAATGGGCTGTCGGCAAAGCCGGGCGACCGGCTCGTCATCACCGATCTCAAATTCGATCGCAACAGGATGATTTTCCAACTCAATGGAGGACCCGATGCCAAGCATCGGTTTCTGCGCCACATTCAGATCGGTACTGGGCCGGATATGAATCCTGTGGTTCAGGATGCGGAGGCCCAGGATCCCGCCGGCGCACGCCTCACGCTCACGTTTCAGAACCATATTCCGGAGCTGACCGGCAAGCAAGTCGAAGCGTTGCTGGCGCCGTTGATTTCGTTCGAAGTCAAGACACCCATCCAGGCATTCACCGACACGCTACCACCGATGCTCAAAGACGCCATTCTTGGCCACAGTGTCCTGGTTGGGATGAGTACGGACATGGTGCTCTTCGCCAAGGGCCAGCCTCACGACAAGATTCGCGAGATGGATGGCCAGATGCCTTTCGAGGAGTGGATCTACGGCAAGCCCCCGAGCGATGTGGAGTTTGTCCGCATCAACGGCAACCGGGTGATCCGGGTGGAAATCGCAAAGATTGGTAAGCCGCCGGAAATTTTCACCAAGGATGTAGTGGAAGGCATGATGCGAACCGACGGTACACCGCTGACGCCCGAGGCCGAGAAGCACACGGCGATGATCGGCGATGTGCAGCGCGATCCGGACAAGCAAGCTCCGGCAGCACCGCCCAGCCTCCGCAATCCGGGCGAAACACTTCCCACTGACAGCTCCCGCGCCGGTGCGATGAAGCCGGTGCAGTTCCCCAAGCAGGAGCCCGACGACGAACCGAATGCTCATCCAAGCAGCCAGCCGGACACCTCTCAACCTGCAAGCCAAACTTCAGGCCAGACCCCATCCCCGGGGAACGACAATAGGCAGCCCGCACCGCCGAGCGGATCGCAGGCGCCACCTGCAGCACCGCCTTCCAGCAGTGGTTCTTCACCGCAGTGACTGGCGCTCAGGCCTTGGGGTAAACTTGAGGCAGCGAGTCCCGCTTCCTCCCGGCAGTGTAATTCCAGCATGAGGTGAGTCGAAGACCGCGCCGTCGAAGCCGCGTGCCGCGCCCCGGTACGCGCGTGCAGAGACACTTTATGAAGGAGAAACACCGACCCAATGGCCAAAATTGCCAAAACTGGTGATCGCAAGAAAGTGATGGACACGACGAAGTCAACGGACTGTCCCAAGTGCAACAAGCCCACGCGCATCGTCAAGCGTGTCAAAGACCGCGAGCGAGGCGTTCCTGGCGGAGTCTATATCTCATGTTCTGTCTGTGAGTTCTACGAAAAGCTCTAAGGTTTTGTTGAGAGCTGGGAATCGGCACAAAACCTCGGCATCCTGCCGGGGTTTTGTTTTGGTTCGGTGCTACGGTTCGAGCGCCTTCCCCATCTCGCCCAGGATCTCCTCGGCAGCCTGCGCAGGATGGAGTGCCTGCGTAATGGGGCGGCCGACCACGAGATAACTTGCACCCTGGCGCAGAGCCTCTGCGGGCGTCGCAATCCGTTTCTGGTCTCCGGTTTCGGATCCTGCCGGACGGATGCCTGGGATCACCAGAACGCCCTCGGGCCCAGTGAGCGCCCGCAGCGCGCTCACTTCCTGCGGAGAGCAGACGAACCCGCGAATGCCTGCCTCCGTCCCCATGCGCGCCAGGCGCGAGACCTGCTCCGCAGGAGCGTCGGCCACCCCGACGACTTCCAACTGGGTCCGGTCCATACTGGTCAGCACCGTCACGGCCAGCAACTCCGGTGGGTCAGCCAATCCTTCGAGAGCCGCGCGGGCAGCCTTCAGCATCTCCGGTCCACCTGCGGCGTGCAGTGTCATCATACGCACGCCCAGTGCGGCGGCTGAACGAACAGCGCCGGCGACAGTGTTTGGAATGTCGTGGAACTTCAGGTCGAGAAAGATGGAGTACCCGCGCGTCAGCAACGGCTCAAGCACAGTCGGTCCCTCTGCGACGAAGAGCTGCAGCCCAACCTTGAACCACCGGCAGGTGTCTTCCAGCCGGCTCACAAGCTCGGCAGCCGCGCGCGCATGGGGCACATCGAGCGCGACAATCAGCCGCTGACGAGCTTCTTTCCGCAGATCCAAGGCTGTGTGTCGGCCTGAGGCAGCAGAGGGCGACCGTTCGGAGGTAGGCATAGCTTCATCGTACCCCGAACGTGCCGCACCGGCCCTTGCGGTTTATGGAGTGACTGCCTCGGCTTCGACCGTTTGCATAGGCTCGACAGCTTCCGTGTTGGGCAAGAATCGCCGGAGATAGGCGACTGGGTCCTCGCAGGCAGCCATCTGGCGCAGATGATACTTCCATACGTCGGGCTTGATGGTTCGCCGGGTAAACGGTTTGCGCGTCACGGTAACGATCTCGCCATGCCGGTTTACGCGCGGATAGGTGATGGACGGAACGAGGAAGCAGATGCGCGCGCCCGTTCGCCAATAGCAGCGGGCAAAATCGTGGGAGAACAGCAAGGCATAGTGGCGGCTCTCGGTTGCCAGCAGGCTCAGGGCATGCTCCATGCCCGGCCACGCCCCTTGGATATGGGTGAGAAACCAGCGTCGAAAGTCGAATCCGTTCGATTGAGCATGATTCAGGAGAAGCCGCAACAGCTCATTGCGATTCATGTTTTACCTCAGGCCCGTAATTCACCGTCCTGCGGCCGGCTCGCGGCAGGCTTGCAACAGACGATGCCGACTCCAATTTGCGGGGTTCCTGAACCGTCTAACGAGAACCGGCGAATTTTTCCTTCGGCCTTCAAGTTTTTTTGGGCGCGGGTGGATGACCGAAAATAGAGGGAGACTAGGTTTGGCCCCTGGGGTGGTTCGGGAGTGAGACGGAACGACCAGAGGGCGACGGTGGGCGAGGTTTCAACAGGCGAATGATCGATCCCAAAAGAGCTGCAGCCGCACTGCTGTTTCTTCTCCTTGCGCCCGCGGTCCACGCTGCGACAGTTCATACCAACCCGCTCAATCGCAATCCCCTTGTTGTCGAGGCCTACCAGCACTTTTATGCCCTTGACTTTGCCGGCGCCGTGGATCGGTTGGAGCGCTTTCACGTGCAGCACCCCGGGGACCCGCAGGCTACAGCGCTGCTGCTGAACGCGGTGATCTTCGGAGAGCTTTACCGCCTCGATCTGCTCGACACGACGTTTTACGCCAACGACGGCTTTCTGACCGGCAAGCACGCTATCCAGGAGGATTCCAAGGCGCGCGATCGCATCTTTGCGTTGGCCGAAGAAGCGATCAAGGAAGCCGATTGGCGCCTGAACCAGAACCCCAACGACGTGGATGCCCTCTTTGCCCGCGGATGGACGCGCAGCCTGCGCTGCGCCTATATGGCCATGGTCGAACGCGCATTCGGTCAGGGCTTCCGCTCTGCGACCAAGGCCAAGGACGACGAGATGAAGGTGCTGCAACTCGACCCCGACTACGTCGATGCCAAGCTGGTGGTGGGCGTCTATGAATATGTGGTTGGCGCGTTGCCTTGGCCCTTCAAGCTGTTGGTTGGCTTTGCGGGCGTGACCGGCTCCAAGAGCCGCGGACTTGAAATGCTCTACGACGATGCCCATCGAGGGGTGATCACCAGCGTCGAGGCTCGGACCGTGATCGCGTTGTTCCTCCGCCGCGAAGGGCGGTATCAAGAGGCGATCCAGGTGATTCGCACACTGGAGAACCAGTATCCGCACGACTATCTTTTTCGGCTCGAAGAGGCCAATCTCCGCAAAGATGCCGGCGAAGGCATGGGCGCGGTCGATGCCTACCGGCAGATCCTTGCCGACAACGCCAGGCCCACGTACTTTGCGCAGGCTCGACTCGAACTGACCTATTTTGGCCTGGGGGACGCACTGCGCGGGCAGCGACATGCAGGCGAGGCAGCCCAAGCCTACGAACAGGCCGCCGAAGCGCATAATGTCGGCATGGAGCTCAAAATCCGGTCGCTGCTGGCTGCCGGCGAGTGCCGAGATATGAACGGCGAACGACAGAAAGCCGTGGCCGACTACCAGGCCGCGATTGCCGCCGGCCCCACCACGTCGCGCGCTGATACCGCCCGGAAGCGCTTACAGAGCCCGTATCGTGGGAGCTAACTCTGCGGGTTGACACGGGGGGCGGGCCGCCAAGGGAACTGGCGGGCTCCGCTTTGCGTAGATTTAGGATGAGGAAGAAGGCGTAGGAAAGGGAGGTTGGCCATGGCCTTCTATTGTTATCGCTGCGGAACTCAGCTGCCGTCTGGAGCGCGCTTCTGTTCGAGCTGCGGCTCAACGGTCGGGGCCTCTGCGCCCGCTGCAGGCAGACCGCTGATTCGCCCGATTATTGGGCGCCAGGTCGCGGGTGTGTGCATCGGCCTGGCACAGGCGAATGGATGGGATGTAGGTCTTATCCGTGTATTGGCGATCGTGGGCTTCTTCTTCTCCGGAGGCCTCGTTGCAGTCGCCTACCTGGCCGGATGGATCGGTATTCCAGAAGAGCCCATCGGCATGCCGGTGTATCCGCCGAATATCTATCCCCCACAGGTCTAGCCGGGAGACGCGAAGCTAAAATCAGATCGATGAGTCTGCGTTTCTACGAATCTGAGGGTGCGCGCCTGGCCTATCGCGAGAGCGGTAGCGGTCTCCCGGTCATCTTCCTGCACCCGACCCCGCTCGATCACTTCTACTGGAATCTTCTTCTGGACCGACTTTCGGACGTACACGCGATCGTTCCCGATCTGCGTGGCCATGGCGCTTCGGAACTCGGCGCCAACTTGCCGACAGCCGGCTTTGCCCGCGCGCCCGATGCCCCGACGTTGACGATGGCGCAGCTGGGATCGGACATCCTCGCGCTTCTCGATCATCTTGCGGTTGCGAGCGCTGTCTTTGTCGGTTGTTCGATCGGCGGCTACGTAATGCTTGAGCTCTGGCGTCACTCGCCGCAGCGCATGCGCGGTCTCGGCTTTGTGTGCTCCAAGCCACAGGCCGACGTCGATGGGAATCTCGTGAAACGCGCGGACACCATTGCGAAAGCGCGCGCGGGGAACAGAGAAGCACTCTTCGACGGAATGGCGCAGTCATCGATTGGCCCCACGGCACGCACTCGCCGTCCGGCCATTGTGCAAGAGCTTCGCGCACGCATGACGCTGACGACCGATGCAATCGTAGCTGTGCAGGCAGGCCTTGCTGCGCGTTCCGACTCCGTTGCCACCGTCGCCACGATCACCGTTCCGGTCCTCAGCGTGGCGGGTGGCGAAGATTTCGCGGTCTCTCCGCCCGAGATGGAGGCCTTTCGCGCCGCACCGGGCGGCTGTGTGTCTCATGTGCTTTCCGATGCCGGCCACTTTTCGGCATACGAGCAGCCTGACAGGGTTGGCGCCTTCATTGCGGATTGGCTGCGTTCATTCGCGTCATGACATGGCTGGCTTCGTCATGCACTGCGTTTGAACGGCTGCGATGCGATAGGCTCATGAGAGCGCGTTCTTTCTGGAAATACCATTGACGACTGACTCGATTGCATCCTCTCGCCCCTTCAATCACCCCAATGCCAAAAGCGCCCTGCACTGCGGCAAGGTGTCGCTCGAAACGCTTGCGCGCAAATTCGGCACGCCTCTCTATGTTTATTCTGCCGATCAGATACTCGAGCGCCTGCACCTGTTCCAGCAAGCTTTCGCCCATAGGCCTCATCTCATCTGCTATGCGCTGAAAGCCAACTCGGCGCTGGCGATCGTTAAGCTTCTCGCAGCGCAGGGCGCCGGTTTCGACATTGTTTCTGGCGGTGAGCTCGAGCGTGTGCTGGTCGCCGCTCCGGAAGCCGCGGGCCGGGTCGTCTTTTCCGGTGTGGGCAAAACGGCGGCCGAGATTGACAAAGCGCTCACGGCAGGCATTCTTGCCTTCAATGTCGAGAGCGATACCGAACTCGATCTCCTCGCTGCCCGCGCGCGCAGATTGAAAACCCGTGCGCGTTTCGCGCTGCGCGTCAACCCCGACGTCTTTGCCGAGACACATCCCTACATCTCGACGGGCCTGCGTGAGCATAAATTCGGCATCGACATTCGTCGCGCAGTCGGCCTTTACAAACGCGCTGCGCGCAACCGGTGGCTCGAGCCGCACGGCATCAGCGTCCACATCGGCTCGCAGATCCGCTCTGCCGACCCTTTTGGATCGGCCCTGGAGCGCGTGATGAAGCTTGCGCGCCAACTGCAGCGTGCGGGCATTGCGTTCGACGCGATCGACGCGGGAGGAGGCCTCGGCATCGACTATCACAACGAGAACTTCGATCCTGCACTCAAAGTGCGGGAGTATGCCGATGCCGTGGATCGCGCTCTCGGAGAATTTAGTGGACGTCTTCTTCTTGAGCCTGGCCGTTTCCTTGTTGCGCAGGCCGGCGCGCTAATCGCACGCGTACTCGCGGTGAAAAGAAATGGAACGAAGACATTTGTCATTGCCGATGCGGCGATGAATGACTTGATTCGTCCTGCGCTCTATCAGGCCTATCACGAGATTGTTCCCGTGCGTTCTCGTCGCGGCAAAGCACGCGCTGTGGACGTGGTGGGACCGGTGTGCGAATCGGGCGACTTCTTTGCACGCGACCGCGCGTTAGGGCCCGTCCAGCAGGGGGATTTGCTTGCTTTGCTGGATGCGGGAGCTTACGGTTTGGTGCAAAGCTCGAACTACAACTCCCGTCCGCGCCCGGCGGAGGTACTCGTCGAAGGACGCAGCGCTCGCCTCATTCGGCGCCGCGAAACCATGCGCGACCTACTTGCTCCAGAAGAGATCACCGGAAACTGAGCGGGCCCTTTTTTCCCATCTGCAACTCGCACAGCCCTTCGCTCGTCCTGTTAACGTATTCCGCGGAGGATTTTTAGATGCGATTTCGTACGCAATTTGTGTGCGCGTTAACGTGCGTTGCGTTGGTCCTGGGATTTTCGATGACCTCGTATGCCGATTCTCTCAAGGTGAAAACCGAACAGGGCAAGGCGCAAGGAAAGACAATCAATGACGGCAAGGTGAAGGCATTTCTTGGCTTACCCTATGCAGCACCTCCCGTGGGTGACCTGCGCTGGAAGGCTCCTGAGGCGGCGGCGAAATGGAAGGGCACACGCGATGCGACGAAATTCGGAGCCCACTGCGCACAGGGGCGTGTCTTCGACGACATGGTCTTCCAGGACAGTGGGCCCAGCGAAGACTGTCTCTTCCTGAATATCTACGCGCCGGCCGATGCAAGCGACAAAAGCAAGCTGCCCGTGATGTTCTGGCTTCATGGCGGCGGCTATGCGGGCGGTGCGAGTTCTGAACCGCGTCACAACGGCGATTTCCTCCCGCTCAAGGGCGTCGTGCTTGTCACCATCAACTATCGCCTTGGCATCTTCGGCTTCCTCGTGACCGATGAACTTGCCAAGGAAGGAAACGGATCGGCGGGGAACTACGGCCTGCTCGATATGGTGGCTGCGCTGCATTGGGTGCACGACAACATCAAGAATTTTGGCGGCGATCCAGGCAACGTCACGATTTTCGGCGAAAGCGCGGGCTCCTTCGCCGTCAGCACACTCATGGCATCTCCGATGGCGCAGGGACTTTTCGCGAAGGCCATTGGCGAAAGCGGCGCCGCGTTCCCTGGCGGCGTAAGCCTGGGAGGCGATACGGTGGCCGAGCGCGCGCAGGCCAATGCGGCGTGGATGGCGGCGATCGGTGCCAAGTCGATCAAGGACCTGCGGGCGATGTCCGTGGATCAGCTGTTGGAGGTGTCCAAAAAACTGCCTCCGGGCGGGGCTTCGCCAGTCGTCGACGGGGTTTTCTTGACGGAACCTGTTCCAGACACCTACGCGGCCGGCAAGCAGGCGCATGTGCCACTGCTCGCCGGTTGGAATGCGGATGAGGGCAGCTTCGTGGCGATGCGCGGGATGACCGCCGCACAATGGAGTGCGACGGCGACCGATCTTTTCAAGGATCGCTCGGCCGAGTTTTTGAAATTCTATCCTGCCGATTCCGATGCCCAGGCGTTGCGATCGGCGATTGACTATGGCAGCGACAACTTCATTGCACTCGGGACCTGGAAGTGGCTGGAGGCGCAGAAAAAGACAGGCGATGTCCCTGTCTATCGTTATCACTTCGAACTCGCGGCGACGCCCAGCAAGTACCACCCGGGATCCTTTGCCTTTCACTCCGACGACATCGAGTACGTTTTCGGCACGCTCGACACCCGTCCGGGTTGGGCAGTTCGTCCGCAAGATCGGAAGCTGAGCGACGAGATGATGACCTACTGGACCAACTTTGCCAAGACGGGCGATCCCAATGGAGCAGGCTTGCCGCAGTGGCCGAAGCTGGATGGCGAGGATTCCCTCATCCACCTTAACGATTCCATCACGGCGGGCCCTGACCCATTGCGCAGCCGGTACGAATTCCTGCAGTCGGGAATTCCGCCGATGCGCTTCGGCCGCTAGCTAGGCCCCGCCAAACGTGCAGAAGGCCACCTGTGAGAGCGGCCTTCTGCGCCTGTTCCTTAGGAGGAATGGGTGCTGCTGAGAGATACGATCAGCGATCCGTTCCGGATGCCGTCGCGAATCCTGCCGCCTGGGGCCGGGGGATGGAGGAGATCGGTGGAGGATCGGCAAACGAGGCCGTCCTGGCGTTGATCGCCGATGAGTAGTCCGCGCCGAGGCCGAGCTTCTTCAATGCCCGGGAATCGGGCATCAGCTTTGTCTGCCATCCCTGGCTGGCCTGATACTTCTGCATCGCCGCTTGAGTTTTCGCGTCCCACTGTCCATCGGCTTCTCCGTCCAGATAATGTTCGCGGATCAAGGCCTGCTGGATCTCTGTAACGCGGCTGGGTTCGATGACTTGCTGGCCGCGTGCCACGTGCCTTCGGCTGCGCGTGCTGTGTCCTTTACGGCTGTGTCCTGAGGTTGAAAGATGATGAGAGCGGGTCGTTGTCGTGACCTTGTGCTGCTGGGACGCGAAAGCCGGGACAGCCATCAGGGCCGAAGATAAAAGAAGACCCAGGCTTGCTCGGAATGAAAGCATGCTGGCTTACCCCTTATGCGTCGAAGCGTTGCGATCGCTTCGCGGGATTCTATCGAATCTGTTCATCTTAAGCAATCTAAGGTTCTTCTGCACCACGAAAATACGCGGCTTCTCTCAAACGTAACTTGAACCCTCTTAGAACTCTCTGCGCCGTTGATTTTCTGGCACCTCGAGTTTTGCAAGAGCTATTTTCCAGATCCGCTTGCATCTGAGCGAGTTAGGGGTGACATAAAATCGCCCCAATCCTGTATCTTGAGCTATTGCAATGTGCCGCCAAGGTAATTGATACCGTCGCCCGGACGGCGCGGATCCATCACCTCAAAGGCCACATCGTCTCCCGTCTTCAGCTTGCCCACAACAGCGTCGTACTGTGCCTTCGTGCCGGTCGATTGCTTGTTGATTCGTGTGATCACGAGACCAGGTTCCAGACCCACCAGGTCAGCAAAGGAACCCGTGCGTACTGACTGCACGACCATTCCCTGCGCGTGCAGGCGGCCCGTGACTGCCGGGGGCGCTTCGCGCACCACGATCCCAAGCTTGCTTTCGCCCGCATCGCCTTCTTCGTTGGGAGCCTCACTTGTTTGCGGATTGTTCAACTGAGCGAAGACTTTGTCGCGGTCGCCGATCGTCACCGTGGCGTCGGTCTGCTTGCCATCGCGAATGAAGCCAAGACGAATGCTTGATCCCGGCTTGCGGCTCGCGATTTCGTTCACCAGGTCGTCGCCGTCCTTGATGGGCCGGCCATCGATCTGCGTGATGATGTCGCCGGGTTTCAGCCCACCCTTGTCGGCTGGCCCGCCGGGCTGTACCTGCTGCACGAGGACGCCGTTCTTAAAGCCGTAGACTCGGTTGATTGCACCCGACAGATTCGGCCGGAACTGGATACCGATGGAGCCGCGCACCACCTTGTGGCTCGGGCTGATCAGATCGTTATAGACCGACACGACGGTATTCGAAGGCATCGCAAAACCGATGCCTTGGTAGCCCGCCGATTGCGTAAAGATGGCCGTGTTCACCCCGATCACTTCGCCGCTCATGTTCAACAGCGGCCCACCGGAGTTGCCGGGATTGATTGCGGCATCGGTTTGAATGAAGTGCTGGAACTGTCCGCTCGCGCCCGGCTCAATGGTGCGGTTTTTGGCCGAGATAATGCCCGCCGTCACCGTCTGCGATAGAGCAAAGGGACTGCCGATGGCTTCGACCCAGTCGCCCACTTGCGACGTGTCGGAATTGCCGAGCTTCACAGTGGGAAGGGCCGAGTTGGTGTCGATTTTGATCACCGCCAGATCGGTTGCCTTGTCGGTTCCGATCACCCGCGCAGGCCGTCCGAGATCCTGCGTATCCGGATCGGTCGAAAGTTTGACGTAGATCTTGTCGGCTTTCTCGATCACGTGATTGTTGGTGATGATGTAGCCCTTGGAATCGACGATGAATCCCGAGCCCAGGGACTCGCGCACTTGGCCGTCATCGCCACCATCTTGATCAGGGACCTGGCCGCCGAAAAAGCGATTGAAGAAGTTCTGAAAGTCGTCGGGACCTTGACCCTGCTGCCCACCGTTTCCGTTCTGATCGTCGTCGCCACCGCCATCGCCGTCATTGGGACTCTGCGGGGCTTGCTGGAAGGTGTGTGGATTCCGGCGCCGATTGCTCGACTGCTTCGGCAGCGTTTCAGTGTTGATGTTGACCACTGCGGGGCCAACTTCCTTCGCGATCCGGACAAACTCGTTCGGAGGAACGCTGGAATTAACAACCTTGAGCGGGGTCGCATCGGAGCTGTCGTTCTGCTTTTCCTGGCCACGAACTCCGTGCGCGACAAAAGAGCCGGCGACAATGGCGGCTGAAAGGGTGGCAAGCACGACAAATGCAGAAGCGAGACGGCGTGCGCGCAGCCGTTCGAAGATCGATTTCATCAATTCGCTGACCTCTTTGGAGGAACCAGCCTGTATGGATGGTTCGTTCAATTTGCCTTTTTACAGTATAGCGACTTGCAAGGCGCTCTGTGGGACCTCAGTGACCGACGGCTGAGTGATGTTGCAGCCGCCTTCGAGCCTGCTTCAGGTTGATTCTTGCGCACTGCTTGGGGAGCCATGAAGGCGCACATTAGTGCATTAGACGCAGGTTGCGGCGAAAGTGTCGGCTCATGGCCGTGCTAACATCCGGAATGGAATTTCCCCAGCGATACAAAGCACTTATTGTTCTTTTCGTGCTCGCTGGCGTGGTTGCAACCCCTGCTGTCTGCGGTCAGAACCAGAACTCGCCGCATCACGATCGAGTGAGCCGAGCTCTCGATAGCAGCAAAGGAGCATGGACCCCCGAACAGCTGAGAACGATGGAGCGGCTACGGGACGCCGCGATGCGGGAGACGTATGCGCTCGATGAACTGCGCCAATTGACCGACACCATTGGCCCGAGACTCAGCGGATCAACGCAGGCGCAGCAGGCCGTTGACTATGTTGCCGGCGAGATGCGGGCGCTGGGTGCGGATGTGACCCTCGAAAAGGCCATGGTGCCGCATTGGGTCCGAGGGGTTGAATCGGGAGAATTGGTCGCATGGCCGGGACAGGCTCCGGGGTCGCTCCAGAAAGTTCTGTTGACCGCCCTTGGTGGGAGCGTGGCAACTTCCGCAGACGGGATCGTCGCCGAAGTCGTCGTTGCCGACAATTGGCAGCAACTGCGCGCCCTGCCCGCCGGTGCGCTCCAGGGCAAGATCCTGCTCCTGAACCATAAGTTCGACAAGCAACTCGCGGCACAAGGGGACGGACTGGATGCTTATGTGGGCGGCGTGGTCTATCGGGCGCGCGGTCCCGTTGCGGCTGCTTCTCTCGGTGCGGTCGCGGTGCTGGTTCGCTCGGTGGGAGGAGCGGATTTTCGGTTGCCGCACACCGGCGAAACCGAATACGCTGCCGGCGTTCCCAGGATTCCCGCAGCTGCGGTCACTGCCGAAGATGCGGATTTGATCGCGGACCTTGCGCGTCAGGGGCCAGTGAAGATGCACTTGACCCTGACGCCCGAATCGCTGCCGGCGATTCAGAGCGACAATGTCATCGCCGACTGGAAGGGAAGCGAGCATCCGGAACAGGTCGTCATCGTCTCCGGCCATCTTGATTCGTGGGATCTTGGTACGGGGGCGATCGACGACGGGGCGGGCGTTGCGATCTCCATGCAGGCTCTTCACCTGCTCAAAGAGTTGGGCATTCATCCCCGGCGGACGGTGCGGTTCGTTGCCTGGATGAGCGAAGAGGAAGGATCGGAAGGCGCGGCGGCCTATATGGTCGATTACACCGACACGGTCGCTGATCACGTCGGCGTGATCGAATCTGATCTCGGAGCGGATCACCCCGCTGGAATCTACTATGCCGGCAAGGCGGAACTCGGCCGCTGGCTGCGCCCCGTGTCGCAAGTACTCGACGTCCTTGGAGCCGAAACACTCATCGGCGCACCCGAAACCGGGGAAGACATCGCTCCGTTGACCGAGCGGGGCGTGCCGAGTTTTGCTCCCGTGCAGGACAGCCGCTTCTATTTCAACTACCACCACACCGCTGCCGACACCTTCGACAAGATCGACCCGAAGCATCTGAACGAGAACGCCGCGGTGATGGCGGTTCTCGCCTACGCGCTGGCCGACTCAGATGAGCCTGCTCCGCGCTAGTTAAGCGTCGGCGCGCCTCGGTCTGTTCTCAGTTATAGTCGGGACGAGAGCGCTTAGCCGATCGAGAAATGCGTGTTGCGCGGGATGGATCTTCTGGTGCGCGACCTGCATAGAGAACCATGCCGCTCGATCCACTTCAGGAAACTCGCGCATCTTTCCCGACTTCGGCGGCCACTCGAGGGTGAAGGTGTTGCTGCGGATCTTCTCCGCATCGCATCCTCCCCCGATGGCCCAGGCGACGACGACTTTGCCTGAAGCCAGCCGGACTTCCGACAGCGAATGCATCTCTCCCTCAGGTGCGGCGAATCCCGTCTCTTCCTGAAACTCCCGTCGTGCTGCCGCGAGCGGACTCTCGCTCGCATCGTACTCACCTTTGGGAATTGTCCAGACACCGAGGTCTTTGTTTATCCAGAAGGGTCCACCTGGGTGAACCAGAAACACTTCGATTGCATCGTCGCAATGGCGATACAGGAGGAGCCCTGCGCTCATTTTGCCCATAAGAGATTGCCCACAATGTCAGAGTAGCCTTCTGGAACCCGCACTCTTTCCCTCACATGACGAACGGCGTTTGTTGGGTCCCTTCCGGGCGCGATTCCAAATCCGTTTACCAATCGCTTTCGCGAGCCCTAGATTCTCTGCGCAGGTTTCCGATCCAAACAAGTCCTTCTTCCGTTCCTTTCCCGGACCCGCAATTCAATGCAACGGGAGCCACCGTGGCAAGACTGGGAGCTATCGGTTTCCCCGGCATCGGGCACATCAAGCAGCATCGATGGTCTCGATATTGCGCCAACGTCATCGAATCTGCCTTGCGCATCGGCGCGGCGGAGGCACGGCAAGCCACGTTACGCTTCATGGGCGCTCGGCACATGGGTTTGGGGCACGAGCTCGGTGAGCGCAATGCCGGCAAGAATGAGCAAAGCGCCGGACGCTGGTCGCAAGCCCATCCTCTCGCCGGCGAAGAGGAATGAGGTAAGCCACGCGAAAACCGGCTCCATGGTCAACAGCAAGGCAATGTGTGTTGCGGGAAGGATTGACTGCGCCCAGCTCTGGATAGAGAATGCGGCAGCGGTCGCCAGGGCTGCGGCGATGATCACTGCAAACACAAGCCGCAAGGTGAAATGGATTTGCGGATGCTCGATAAATGGCAGGCTTACGCCCATGAACACGGCGCAGAATCCAATCTGCAGGAGGGCCAGCGGCTGGAAAGAAATTCTGGGAGACGCATGACTCAGCGCAATGCAGTGCAATGCGAACGCCACCGAACATCCGAGTGTGAGGATATCGCCCTTATTCACCGACGAAAAGTCAGGAAGTAGACGGGCAAGACCGGTCGACGCTACTGCTGCAGGCGCAGTCAGCAACAGAATTCCGGCGAACGCCAGCGCCGCACCGGTGTAGGCATTCCAGCGAGGCAAGCGCGCGCCAGGGGGGCGTAGCGCGGGCACGGTAGAGAACAGAGGCACCAGGACCACAACCAGCCCCGTGATGAAGGCAGACTTGCTCGGCGTAGTCCGCACAAGTGCGATCGTTTGAAACTGGTATCCGCCCGCCAGAAAGAGGCCAACCAAAGCTCCTGCGGCGATCTGCGACCAGCGGATGCCATGCCATGCACGGTGGTAGGCGATGGCCAGCAAGGTGAATGCCAGCGTCATGCGCACCAGGTTGAATGCCGCCGGTGTGGAGTCAGTGAGTGCGCCCTTGATCAGCACAAAGGTCGAGCCCCACACTGCGACGACCAACAGCATCAGCGAATACGCGCGCAGTCTCATGCGAATTGAGTCCTTCGAAGCGTCAAGAATCCAGGCGGAAGTTCACTGTGTTTTCGCCCCGGCATAAACTTCTTTACCCGCGACAAAGGTTGCGCGCACCTGAGTCGCCAGGAGCGCCGGCGCATCGATCGTGTAGAGATCGCGATCCACTAGAACAAAGTCCGCGTCGTATCCGGGAACCAGCTTACCTTTGTGCTTCTCGGCGAAGTCGGCATAGGCCGAGCCCTGGGTGTAGGCGTAGAGCGCCTCGCCGCGTGTGACCTTGTTCTCTGGGTAGTATGTCTTTGTCCCTTGCTCATTTTTGCGCGTCACGGCCGCGTAAAGACCGCGAAAGGGCGTGATCGGCTCAACCGGATAGTCGGTGCCAAATGCCAGCGGCACACCAGCATCGAGGAAGGCCTTCCACGCGTATGAGTATGCGGCACGCTTGGAACCTAGCCGATCCTCTGCCCAATTCATGTCAGTAAGCAAATGGTTGGGCTGCATGCTGGCAATCACGCCGAGCTGTTTGAAGCGTGGGAAATCCGCTGGATCGACGACTTGTGCGTGTTCGATGCGGTCGCGCGCTGCGGATGTCACATCAGCCTGTTCAAAGGCCTCCAGCGCCATCGCCGCAGCTTTGTCGCCGATCGCATGGAACCCGATCTGGAAGCCTGCCTGTGCGCGTTCCTTCGCCACGGCGTTCAGTTCGGATTGTGTGTACTGCGGCAGGCCGGTATTGCCCGTATCGTCCGCGTACGGCTGCTTCATTGCTGCGGTATGCGAGCCGAGGGACCCATCCATGAAGCCCTTCAGCATTCCTGTGTGCAGCATGGGGTCTTGCTGATCGTGATGGGCACGCATCACGAGAATATCGGGCAGAGGCGCTCGGAACGGCAGCCACTCAGTGATGCGCACCTTGAGCTTGCTCTCTTTTTCCATTTCTTCAAAGACCAGAAAATCCTGCCAGTCGCTGAAGTCCTGCACGCTGGTGACGCCGTGCGCCACAGCATCATCGATGGCCAGGTGATCACCGCGTTGCCGTTCCTCGGAGGTCGGCGGCGGAATCACGTTTTGCACCAGCGCCTTGGCCGACTCGCGCAGGATTCCTGTCGGCTGCCCATTGGCATCCAGATCGATCGATCCGCCTTGCGGAGGTTTCGTTGCCGACGTCAAGCCTGCAGCTTTTAACGCTGCTGTGTTCGCAATCGCGATGTGCCCGTCAATCCGATCTAGAAACGCCGGGCGCCCGCCGGTCACTTTGTCCAGATCTTGCCGTGTTGGCAGTCGTTTGTTTGTCCACAGCGTGTGATCCCAGTTGCCGCCTGTGATCCAATGGCCCGGCGGAGCTGCTTCGGTAAAAGCCTTCACTTTCGCCAACATGGAATCGAGTGATTCGACCCCAGTCAGATCCAGGTGAATCTTGGTTTGACCTGCCGAGCCGAGGTGGGTGTGTGCATCGTTGAAGCCGGGAAAGACCACGGTGTCAGTGTGCATAGAATCCAAATCGCGCAGGACTGTCCCTGGTCCAGCCAGCCGCTTGATCGCATCATCGGAACCGACCGCAAGCACCTTGCCATTGGCGATCGCCATTGCCTGCACCGCCTGGGGTTTGCCTTCGGTGAAACCGACGCCGGTATAAATAACCCCATCGAAAAGGATCATGTCCGGAGCCGTCAGAGTCTCGCGATGGGGTTGCTTTGCGCTCGAAACTGCGGAAGGCGCGTTCTGTGCGCGGCACAGCGAAGCCGACGCCAGCATGATCGCAAGCAGGAGGCCCGAAGAGCGCATGGGCGGAGTCTACCAGAATTGCGCTATTGCTCCGCGGCCCATTCCGCAATGGCCAAGAGGAGCAAGAGGACGCGGCGCAAACCCAGTTCGCGATCCTTATCGCAGTACCACTCGCCAAGCGTGTGTGCAGCGCCGCCGTCGCCACCTGCTCCCAGCGAAAGCGCGGGAATCCCGCGCGCAATGGGGATATTCGCATCTGTCGATCCGAGGCGAAGATCGGTGCGCAATCCAAGATGCCGGTCAACCGAACGCAACGTGTCGAGGACCGGCGAATCGACGGGCAAGTGCGCCACCGGACGATCTCCGATTTTTGCAATCTCGAAGGTCAGTGGGCCGCGACTGCGACCAGGCATCGCCTTCGCGAGTGCATTCGCGCGGTCCACCGCATTCTCTACGGCACGATGCAGCGCAACTTCGAGCCGCAGGAGCTCGTCCGCACTTGTAGAGCGAAAATCGATGGAAGCGGTTGCGCTTTCTGGAATCGAATTGACGCTTGTGCCGCCGCGAATCGTGCCCACGTTCAGTGTGGTGCGCGGGTCGTCCGGCAGCTTTGTTTCTCCGAGCGCGGCAAGGGCCGATGCAAGGGCACCGATGGGATTTGGCGTTCCCGCATCTGTGAAGCTATGGCCCCCGGGACCATTGATGGTCACCTGGAAACGCAGGCTGCCCAGGGCCTGCGAGACCGCCGAGTCTGCCCCTGCGCCGTCGAGAACGATGTGCGCGGCCACACGTCCCGCAAAGGGAGATTCGTTGTAGAAATGGCGCATGCCGCGCAGATCTCCCTCACCCTCCTCGCCCACATTCGCGACCACAACGAGAGGAACCGGGATCTCGACTTCGGATGCGGTGAGTGCGTGGACCAGCGCCAGCATGCCTGCGAGTCCTGCACCGTTGTCGCAGGCGCCCGGGGCCTCAAGGCGCAGGTATCCGTTCGTTTCGCTCACCGCAGCGTTCAACGCGGTGCCGAATGGAAACACGGTATCCAGATGAGCTGAAAGCACCACGATGTGCCCGCTGCTCTCCGTCGGCAGGTGGGCTGCCGGAAGAAGGCCGACTACGTTGCCGATGGCATCCGTCTGCACATCGGCAAGGCCCACCTCGTTGAATCGCTCGGCGATCCAGGCGGCGCGGGCGGCTTCGCCAAAGGGCGGCGCAGGAATCGCCACGAGCTTCGCCTGCCAATCCATGATGGTGCGCGGATTGTTGTGCATCCACACAAAAGCCGCATGGATCGGCCGTCGCGCGGCAAGGGCCGTGACCTTCGAGAACGCCGAACTGCGCGAGAAGAGCACCATGTCGTGATTTCAGGGTAGCAGGGAATCGACCTCGCGAGATGGCATGCAGGCTTCGTGCGGCGCTTCGCGCACGGGTGTTGCGTCGGATCAATCGTATTCGACCGAGTGCAGAAACAATCCCCGCGCCGGCGCAGTCGGGCCGGCCGCCGAGCGGCTCCGCGCTGCCAGGATGCGAGGCACATCATGCGACGCCAGGTGACCGCGGCCTACGTCGAGCATGGTGCCCACCAGGTTTCGCACCATGTGATGCAAGAACCCATTGCCCCGTATGCGGTAGACCAGCAGATCCCCGGTCTCGGTTGCCTGCTCCTCCCACGCCGAGGTGAAGATGGTACGAGCCGTGGAAGGAGCGTCCTCTTCGTCGGGCGACAGGGATCTGGTTGCCGGATCGGCACGGCGCGTCGTCGCATCCGGGTCTGTCGCGGCGAAGCTCTCAAAGTCGTGCTCGCCGATGAAGTGACCGGCCGCGTCTTCGAGGGCCTGGCGATCGAGTCGCGATGGGCAGGGAAACACATAGCGAGCGACGAAGGGTGAGCAAATGTCGACGCTCTCCGCGCGCTGCAGCCAGACGCGATACTCATAGGTCTTTGCGACGGCGGAATGTCGAGCGTGAAACGAACCGGGCATGATTCTCGCTTCGAAGGCTCGAATCGAAACCGGCAGGGTGCGATTGAGCGCGCGATGCAAACTGTCAGGAGGAATGGGCGCCTTCAAAGCGAAGCTTGCGACCTGGGCCAGGGCGTGTACGCCGGCATCTGTCCGTCCCGATCCCTGCGGCAGAGGAGACTCTCCAGTGATGCGTTCGATAGCCGCCTGCAACTCGCCCTGGATCGTCCGTTCGCCTGGCTGCACCTGCCATCCCCGGTAGTCGGTCCCATCGTAGGAGAGCGTAACCTTCCAGGTCTGCATTTCTGTTCCAGTTTGGGCCATTGTCGTCCTAAGTATTCATTTAGATAACAGCGTAATTGACCGGAATGGACGAGGAAGTTAAGAGCGGCTCTGCGATATACTCACCTTTTCAATGCAATGCTTGTCAGATGTGCTTTCAGTCTTTGGGTTCCGGCAAGGGAACGAATTGTGCGGTGCGTTCGTACTGTCTGAAAAGTGAGTCGAATTCGACGCCGGCACGAGGCGAAAGCGGCTGTAGGCCTCATAAATTGAGTCCGGAAGGGTTCTCCGGGCGTCTTGAAACGTGGCACCCCACATGCCCTAGCAACCCGCGGAGAGGAATCATGCATTTGTTCGGTATACGTGTGTTTGAACAGCAGGATGTGGTCGTGCGCCAGAGGGGCAAGCGTGCGGGAAATTCATTGCGCGGGATGGCAGCGGCCATGCTGACTCTGTCTGCCTGTGTGCCTTCTGGCTATGCGCAACAGACGCCGACCGAGTCAACCAACAAGGCCGCTTCGACGCTTCCGTCGGCCCCTGTGCCTACTCCGACCGAGCCGTTTATGTTGCGCCAGTCGGCTCGCGATTTTTCCAAACCCTACGGCGGGCTGTGGGCGAATCCGATCAACAAATATCGCCCCACCACGATTGCCTCGGCTGACTTCAACAATTCGACGCGGCTCCGGCAGCTCGTCAAGGACGGCAAGATTTACCTCAGCCTGTCGGACGCCATCGCGCTGGCGCTCGAAAACAACTACGACATCGCCATCGAGCGTTACTACCTCGACATCGCCGACACCGATGTTCTGCGTACCAAGGCGGGTTCGAGCCTGCGCGGCGTAGGCGCAGCCGTACTCGAGAACACCATCGGCGGCACATCGCAAACGCTCAGCGCGAGCGGCGCGCCGGGTACAGTCGCCGGCGCCACGGCCGGCAGCGCCGGTATCGTCCTCTCAGAAGATGGCGCGGGACCGACCCCGGAAAACCGCGATCCGGCAGTGACTGGGACCATCCAGCTTGAGCGAGCGGAATCGCCCGCGATCGGCGTCTTTCAGCCGCGCGCGTTTACCAATACCGATTCATACAATTTCACCTATAACCAGGGATTCGTGACCGGCACAGCGTTGCAAGTCGGCTGGAACAACAGCCGCAATACCACAAACAGCTTCTTGAACGATTACAGCCCTTACCTGGCATCAAGCTTCAAAGCGACGGTGACGCAGCATCTTCTGCAGGGAGCGGGAATCTGGGTCAACAAGCGCTTCGAGTACGAGGCGATTCTGAATCGCCGCATTACGGACTCCACCTTCCGCCAGCAAGTACTTTCTACCGTCAACCAGGTGGAGAACATCTACTGGGTGGTGGTGAGCGCCTATGAGGATGTGCAGGCCAAGGAGCACGCGCTCGATCAAAGCAGCAAGCTCGATAGCGATACGCGCAAGCAGCTTGAGATCGGGACCATGGCCCCTCTCGACGTGGTGCAGGCCGACTCGACCGTGGCCACCGATAAGCAGGCGTTGATCAGCGCGCAAAGCAACCTGAACTACCAGCAGCTGGTGCTGAAGCAGGCGATTGCGCGCAACCTGAACGATGCTGAACTGGTCGCTGCTCCTATCGTTCCCACAGACCGAGTGAATCTGGACCCGCTCCCCGAGGAAAAGCAAACGCCGGATGAACTGGTGCAAGATGCCTTTGCGCACCGGCCGGAGTTGGAGCAGGCGGTGTTGTCGATCAAGAAAGATGAGATCACGCTGCGCGGTGCGCGTAATGCTTTGCTTCCCACGCTCGATGTTTCAGGGTTCTACGGTGCGAGTGCGGCCGGCGGCGCACAGAGCCCGACTTGCGTCAACTTCTTCGGGCCGAATCCAGGACCATGCGCAGCCAACACGGTGCCAACTGTCGGATATGGCACCACCCTGGACAATCTGGTGAATAGCTCTTCGCCGGACAAAGGCGTGGGCTTCAGCTTTACCCTGCCCATTCGCAACCGGACGGCACAGGCAGACCAGGCTCGCTCGTTGATTGAGTATCGTCAAGCCGAGATGCACCTGGAGCAGCTCTACACGCAGATCCGCATGCAGGTGGTGGCGCAGCAGTATGCGTTGGCCAACGACCGTGCTCAGGTGCAAGCTTCAATTGCCGCGAGGGACTATAACAAGCAAAGCTTGGATTCCGAACAGAAAAAGCTTAGCCTGGGCGCATCCACAACGGCCAACGTGCTGCTGCAAGAGCGCAATCTGGCCGTTGCCGAGAACAACCTGATCACGGCCAACCTGACGTACGCCAAGGATCGCGCCCTGTTGTACCAGGTGCTTGCCTCGACGTTGCAGCACTACGGCATCAACCTGAACGATGCCGCGACCGGCCAGGTCGCCACCGCGCCCGTGATTCCTGGATTGCAGCCGGCATCGAACACAACCGTTGCACCCACGGTACCTCCGGCGAGCCGGTAGGTTTTTCGCGACGAATGAAAAAGCCCGGTCTCGTACCGGGCTTTTTCATTGGGCTGATCTTGAAACGCTGCATGAGTGAACGTGCTATCTATCGACTACGTGTTCCAGCAGAGTGAAGAATTCTGGAAAACTGATCGCTGCGGAATTGGCGCGCTGGATCAGCGTGTCTCCCTCGGCGCGCAGGGCTGCCACACTGAAGGCCATCGCAATGCGGTGGTCGCTGCCCGTATCAATCGTGGCGCCGTGGAGTGTCTGGCCTCCGGGCACATCGAGGCCATCTTCGAATTCGGCCACCTCCGCGCCCATCGCCCGCAGGTTCTGGGCCACCAGGGCAATGCGATCCGACTCTTTCACGCGAAGCTCTTTTGCGTCGCGAATGCGTATTCCACCCGCAGTGTATGGCGCGATCGCCGCGAGAACCGGCAATTCGTCGATGAGCTGCGCAGACAAGGCGCCGCTGATTTCCGTTGAGCCCAAGCCGTCGGCCGGCGACGTGACCTGCACCGTGCCTGTAAGTTCTGCGTTCTTTTCGGCGAGGTCGAGCACCGCGATGTGCGCTCCGAGCGCTGTCAGCACGTCAAGCAAGGCCGCACGCGTCGGATTAAGACCCAGCGAATCGATGACCAGCGAAGAGCCCGGAAAGATCGCCGCCGCGCACAGAAAAAACGCAGCCGATGAGAGGTCTCCTGGCACGGCCGCCTCGATGGCATGCAGTCTTTGCGGCCCATCAATCGACACCGAATCGATCGTACGGGTCAATTCGGCACCAAAAGCGCGCAATGCCAGCTCGCTGTGGTCGCGTGTGCGAACTGCTTCGCGCACGGTCGTCGTGCCCTTCGTTTGCAGGCCTGCCAAAAGCACGCACGTCTTCACCTGCGCGCTCGGCACCGGCGTGGTGTAGTCGATCGCTCGCAGCGGCGTCCCGTCGATCGTGATGGGTGCATGGCCATCGGTCAGGATCAGGCGTGCGCCCATGGCATCAAGCGGCTTGCGAATGCGCTCCATCGGACGCCGCGAAAGGGAATCGTCGCCGATAAGCGTGAACATGCCTTCCTGGGCGGCGAGCAGGCCGGAGATCATGCGCATCGTTGATCCCGAGTTGCCGCAATCGAGAGGCGTATGGGAGGGAATTAGACGTCCGCCGACGCCTGTGACTTCGACGACACCGGGACCTGTCGTGCGCACGGTTGCACCGAGGGCCTGCATGCAAGCCAGCGTTGAGGCACAATCCGCGCCGCTGGAGAAATTATGGAAGCGCGACGTTCCCTCGGCGAAGGCCGCAAGCATACCATAGCGATGACTGATGGACTTGTCCCCCGGAAGGCGCAGGCTGCCTAGAATGTTGCGTGCGGGGCGAATCAGCACATCTTCGGTTGCAGTATGCAAAAAGGGGGCTCCGGAGTCGTCTCTCTTTAAGTCTACCGGATCGACCGAGCGCTAGCGCACGCGGAGCACGATGATCGTCTCGTCGTCGAAGCGGTCTTTGCCGTCCTGGAAGCGCGTGACGTCGCTGAGGATTGCATCGGCGATCTGGCTTGCCGAGCGGTCGCGGTTTCCACACAAAATTCCGGCAAGTTTCTCTGAGCCGTACATCTCGTTTTGCGCATTCTCCGCGTCCGGGATTCCATCGGAGATAAAGACAACCACATCGCCGGGATGGGTCACCACGGTGATCTCGTCGTAGGAAACGTCGGGGAACATTCCCAGCGGAAATCCTTCTGACTTGACGGTCAGCGATTGGCCTTCCCGGCAAAAGACGGGCTGCACAGCGCCGGAGTTGGCGACTTGCAAAGTCCGCGTTTCATCGTTCCACAAGGCAAAGAGCATCGTCACGTACTGAGATTCGAGCTTGCGCTCCTGGAGAGCATCGTTCAGTGACCCGAGCATCTGCGCCGGTTTCGGCCGATGAATCGCGGCAGAACGCATGATGCCGCTCACCAGGGCCGCAAACAGAGCCGCCGGGGCCGCTTTCCCGCTGACATCGCCGAGCACGATTGCGGTTTCTCCCGGAGCATACTCGACGAAATCGTAGAGATCGCCGCCGATGGTGCGCGCGGGTAAAAAGCGCACGGCCAGATCGGCATGGGTCATTTCGGGTGGTGCGGTGGGAAGCAGCCGGAGTTGCACCTCGCGGGCCATCGCGATGTCGCGTTCCAACTGCCTCTCCTGCCGGCTGACGGCCTGATAGAGGCGTGCGTTTTCGATGGCGATCGCGACCTGCGCGGCCATCGTCGTCAAGGCGCGCTCGTGGTCTTCATTGAAGAAGGCGGGTCGCGTGTGTTCCAGGTCGAGAACTCCAATGATACGGCCTTTGTGGAAAAGCGGCACAATCAACTCGGAGCGCGTCTCGGTATTCATGGGAAGATAGCGTGGATCTTTCCGCACATCCGGAACATTGATGGGCCGCCATTCTCGGACCGCGGCCCCTACGAGTCCACTGGTGATGGGAATGCGGCGCAACGGCGCGTGCGCGTACCCGAACCGCCAGGCATAGCGTGTAATCAGCGTCTCGCCCTTGTCATCGAGCAGCATGATGCTGAACATCTGGTAATCAATGAGACGTCGCAGCAGCTGGCCAATGCGCGCCAGTAGCGGATCGAGCTCGAGGATCGACGTAAGCTCCGCGGAGATCTCGTTCAGCACAGTCAGGGTTTGTGCCTGCCGCGAGACGCGCGTATAGAGTCGCGCATTCTCAATGGCCTGTGCGATGCGCGACGCGGTCAGCGTCAGGAGATGCAGGTGCTCGGGCCGAAAATCGCCAGCCTGCTCACTTTCAAGGTCCAGCACTCCGATCAGGCGGTTCTTCGCAATCAGCGGCACAGCGAGCTCCGAGCGCACCTCCGGATTCGCCGCAATGTAGTTGTCGTCTTGCGTCACATCGTTCAACAGAATGGGCTGACGGGTAAGAGCTACTTGCCCCACGATCCCTTTGCCGAGCGGAAAACGCATCTTCTCGGTTTCCGGGCTGTGGCCGATCTGGAAACGCATGCGGAGATCATGGGTACGGTCGTTGAGCAAAAAAATGGCAAAGATCTTGTAGTGGATGATCGACTCCACCAGCTTTGAAGTCCGGCTTAGCAGTGTCTGCAGATCTAAGGTCGTATTCAGCGCATCGGCCATCTGCACCAGATATGTGAGGTCGGTCGCCTCCACGCGCACGTTGAGCGGATCGAGATGTGCGTGCGGGTTCTCCGCGTCGGCAGGACGATAGTCGCCTTCGTACTCGGGCTCCTCGCGCGGAGTGTTGGGAATGGCAGTCATGGCGTCGAAGGGAATGATATCTGATGGAAAGGGATCAAGGATCAGGCAACGGGGACAGGGAACAGGGAACACGGGTCGCGCCCCGCGCTGCCGTTCGGAGGCAAATCTATTTGGATTGCGTTTGCGACAACTCTCGGGACTGTGTTGCCTTGGGCAGCCTGCGAGCGAATGGACCTTTAGGATCCTTGATTTCTGACCCCTGACCCGTGTTTTTCTATTCCGCTCCCAGCTCACGGACAATTGCCACGGAAGACGACGCTCCGATGCGATTCGCACCCGCTTCGAGCATGGTGCGTACGTCGGAGAGTTTTCGAACCCCGCCGGATGCCTTCACGCCACAGCGGCCGCCTGCGACACCGCGTAGCAGGGCCACATCGGCCGCGGTGGCCCCGCCTGAAGCAAATCCGGTCGAGGTCTTCAGAAAATCCGCCCCTCCCTGGATGGCCAGTTCGGCCGCGCGAAGTTTCTCTTCCACCGTCAAGAGCGCCGTTTCGAGGATCACTTTCAAGATTGCGTCATGGTGATGCGCGACGGTGGCCGCTGCTTGAACGGCATGCTCGACCGCGTGATGATTGCCGCTCTTCAGCTGGCCGATTGGAATCACCATGTCCAGCTCGCGTACTCCCACCCTTGCCAAGGCAGCCGCTTCCTGCCGCAGCGTTGAAACCAGCGAAGCGCCGAAGGGAAAGCCAATGACCACGCCGACCGGAATACCGGTCCCCGAGAGCATACCGACTGCAGTGGAGGCCCATATTGGGTTCACCATGGCGCACGCAAAACGATACCGAACAACTTCGTCGCAAAGAGCCTCGACTTGTTCGCGTGTGGCCTCGGGTTTTAAAAGCGTGTGATCGATCACAGCTGCCAATGTCTGCCAGTTTGTGAAGGCCTGCCGGGTAAATTCGGCGGAATCGAAGCTGCCGTGATCAAAATCCAGATCGGCCTCGCCAATCGGCGTGATGGCGTTCATAGTGCTCCTTTCCTTGCGGTTTCACCCTTGTTATCGGCTCACCTGCGAGCATCCGGGAGAAGAGTATAGAGCGTGATTGACCTCGGGGCCAAGTAACTGGATCACAGTTACTGAAGCGGGATACGTTTCTGCGGGGATCATTCGATATCCATGCGTTCGATCAACCCGTTTGCCAACCGATACACATGATGAACAATCGTATCGACGAGGATCTTTCCTTGAAGATCGCGCACAACTTGATGAACTTCAACGATCCATCGACCGTTGTCATCCCTTACGATGGCGACGGGATTGACACGGGGATCGAGAATCTTCCATTGGCGCGTCCAGTAAGCCCGCACACCGTCACGACCATGGACGTGGCCGCCCTCCATTCCGTTCGCCCATTCAACTTCCGGATGAAGCCGCGCCAGCACGGCATCGATGCGTCGTGTGTTGAAATCGTCGTAAGCCGCGCGCAACAAGTCCGCAGCAGGTATTTGTGTGGTGGTGCTCATCATCAGTACCCCCCGAATGAACTTAGACGCTATTCCGGATGATCTGGTGACATGAGGCAGATGTCGGGCAGGTTGCGATAGCGTTCGGCATAATCCATCCCATAGCCGATCACGAAAAGGTTAGGGATGGAAAAGCCGACATAATCGGCATCAATTTTTTCAATGCGCCGTGAGGGCTTGTCGAGAAGAGTCACAATGCGGAATGTCTTCGGGTGATGCTGCAGAAGGATCTTGCGGAGGTAAGCGAGAGTAAGACCCGTATCGAGGATATCCTCCACAAGCAACACGTTTTTGCCCTCGACGGGTTCATCGAGATCCTTGATCAGCTTCACAGCGCCCGACGAGCGTTGTCCTTTGCCGTAGCTCGAAACGGCGACAAAGTCGAAGGTCGTGTCCACCTGGACGGCACGGGCAAGATCGGAAAGAAAGATGGCCGCGCCTTTCAGCACGCCGACCATCACCGCTTTTTCCTCGTTGAGATCGCGGGTAATCTGCGCGCCCATTTCGGCGACGCGCTCCGCAATCTGTTGTCGCGTGAACAGGACGTCCAGACCCCGGTACGTAACGGTTGCCATGCCGATAGTATCTCCCGAATCCATGACTTACGCCTCCGTCCCTTCTGTGAAAAACACGCTCCCTCCGGCTCGAGTCGTTTCAAACGCAAGTCCGTCTATAATCAGAAGTAGAGATGATTCCGTATTTGCATTTCTGGCACTTCAGCGTCCCGACTTTCGGGCTCATGCTTTGGGTGGCCGCGGTCGTGGCAGCTTTTGTGATGGATCGTTCGTTCCGTCGCGCCGGCATCGAGGCGGACGCTGTAGGAATAGTAGCCATTGCCGTGGTGGCGGGGATTGTCGGAGCCAAGCTCTGGCATGTACTGGATACGCCCTCCGAGTTTCGCGAGATCGGCTGGCGCGTGCTGTGGGACTCGGCTGGCTTCGCCTGGTTTGGCGGGCTTGTTTTTGGCATTGGCGCGCTCTTGGTGCAAGGCTGGCGGGCCGGAATCGGCGGGTTGCGTATCCTCGATCTTGCGGCGCCTTCTGCCGCGTTCGGCTATGGGATCGGACGCATCGGGTGCTTTCTCTCGGGAGATGGTTGTTACGGGCTTCCGACGACGCTTCCGTGGGGCATGCGATTCCCCAACGGGCTCGAACCAACCTATGTACCCGTTCATCCAACGCCCCTCTATGAGTTCGGAGCCGGCTTGCTGATCGGACTTTGGCTCTGGAATCGGGGCCGCAAATCGAAACCGGCCGGTTGGATCCTCGGCGAGTATCTACTTCTCAGCGGCATCGCCCGCTTTCTTGTCGAATTCATTCGCCGCAACCCGCGGGTCCTCTTCGGGATGTCGAACGCCCAGTTGGCCAGCGTGGGATCGGTGATCGTCGGGGTCGCCTTGATCGCGTGGTGTGCAACGCGTCCGGCGCCCGAAGAGTCCGCACAGCCCATAGGAAAAGTCGCATAGGCGGCCGTTGGATGGCGCGTAATGGGCTCCCCGCTTCTCAGTCGCCCGCATTCTGCGATTCACGCACGAAAGTCCCGTATGAATGGGATGTCGTTGTATGCGCCCCCGCCGTTGGAGCCGCCAACGGCTGACGTGCGCGCTTGATCTCGCGCCAGCACTGCCAGACACGATCTCCGTCCGACCCCTGCAGAGGGATCAGGTTGAAGAAGCAGAAGCAGAGGTTCGCGAGCCCGAAGCTAGGCGACAGCGGCCAGCACGTCAGCAACAGCAGGTTCACCGCGGGCCCTGCCAGCGACACGATCATGTTCTTGCTTGGCGGCCCAGCCTCGCGCACCGTGTAGAGCCCCTTCCAGCACAGGCCGACGGTCTTGATCTTGATCCCAACCAGCGGGGCTGCCATCAGGTGGCCAGCCTCGTGAAGCGCCATTGCGATGATGCCAAGAAGCAAGCCCTGGAAAACGGGGAAGAGCCAGGCGAGCGCGTGCATCGGACCTCCGGGTTATTTGTCTTCGAATCGGTCAAGCGATGGAGCTGCGCGAGTAAATCGAGAAGACGGAGGAACGTGCGCGCGACTCCACACTCGTGAAGACGCCTCGATTATAGGTTTGGTTCGCTGAGATAAAAGGCAGTGTGACCAAGTTGTTTTTCCGCACGCGAGATGGTCACCATGATCGACTCAGATTCGATTGGAAGTAACACAGCAGTAACGCGAGCTGAAACCTCGCAGCCGCATTGCATCGATACCCAAAATGCGCACTGTAGGCACCGCGATGCTGTTCCGGTATCGAGGCCCCCATTCCTCAAAGGCGGTCGGATCCGGACTGACTCTGCCCCGGAACAACACTTTTTGCGAGGAGCGGCGTAAATACTCTGTCGAATTGGAATCTTTCGCGTTTTTCGTACGTTTTGGTGTGTCGGCTGACTAGAATGAGGCTGGCTTCTGATCCGGCCTGCATGCCCGAAACCCCCTCCAATCCGCAAGGCGTTTCCCTTCGTTCTTCTTCCAAGAAGCCGGAGAGAATCGAAGTGACGCAGGGAAGTGCGGCCGGCGATGCAGTCTTGATCGACCTTGTTCGGGGAAGAGACCAGAAGGCCATGAGCGAGATCTTCGATCGCTACGCGACGATGGTGTATTCGATCGCGCTGCGGATCCTCAAAGATCCTGCCCAGGCCGAAGACGTGATGCAGGAGATCCTTCTCCAGGTCTGGAAGGACCCGGATCGCTTTGCGCAGGGTCGTGGTTCGCTGGGAGCATGGCTCGCTGTCGTCACGCGCAATCGCGCCATCGATGTCTTGCGGCAGCGCCGGCCGACGGAATCCTGTGACGAAGTTGTGCTGGCAGCGCGCACCAACCTCGCGTCCGAGGTCGAGCGGCGAGCGATGATGGAGAAAGTGCGCGGCATACTGCAGAAGCTGCCTCTAGAGCAGCAGCGCTCGGTGGAGCTCGCGTTTTTCGAGGGGCTCACTCACTCCGAGATCGCAGCACGGACGGGCGATCCGTTGGGCACCGTGAAGACAAGAATTCGAACAGCATTGCTGAGTCTGAGGAAGGGAATCGAAGCGTGACCAACGGCCACATCTCGCAGGAGGATCTCACGCTCCACGCCATGCAGGCGCTTTCCCCGGAGGAGGACGCGGGGATCCGTTCGCATTTGCTGGAGTGTGCGGCCTGTCGCGCGGAGTTGGCATCTGTCACGGGCGACCTTGCCTTGGTGGCTCTGTGCGTCGACCAGCAGCCTCTGCCTGATGGCGCACGCGAGCGCTTTCTTGACCAGATCGCGGTCCCGCCCCGGTCTGTGGCGCAGCGGCACGTGGAGTCTGTGATTCCCATCGATCGGGTTCCCGCGCGGCCTCGTGCAGGATGGCTGCCCTGGATCGCCATTGCCGCGCTGCTTCTCGTGTGTGTCTCGATGGGCCTCCAGATCCAGCGCCTCAACGATAAGCTGCAGGCTGAGGCCACTCTGACCGCGCGCCTGACGGCATCTAACGCACACGCTCAGGAGGTGCTCGACGTGCTCACTGCGCCGGCCGCGCAGCGTGTTCTCCTGACCGCAGCGAAAACTCCGCCTGCGCCCTCGGGTCGCGCCATCTATCTCGCCGCGCGCGGAGGTCTCATCCTCCAAGCCAGTAATCTGGCCCGTGTTGCCGACGACAAGACCTATGAGTTGTGGGTCATTCCCGCCAATGGCTCAGCGCCGATTCCTGCCGGGTTGTTCCGTCCCGATGCCGCGGGAGATGCCAGTGTCGTGTTGCCGCCGCTTCCGGTTGGCGTACCCGCCAAGGCCTTCGGCATCACCCTCGAGAAGGCTGGGGGATCTGCCAGGCCGACCGCGCCCATCTTGCTTTCCGGCGCCGTGCCGGCATCGGGCGAATAATTCGCTGTGTTCGGAATCGGCGAGCCCTCACAGCCGTTTGATGAACGCCAGCGCTTCTTTGAGCTGGGGAAACTGCCGTTCTTCAGCTTTGAACGCTGCCGAGTGAACGCACCGACGCAGCCCGCGCATTTTGACAGGATGCTTGAGGTGAAGCATTTCGTGGTAAAGCAGGTATTCAATCGCGTAACGGGGGCTCGACGGCCGATCGAAGACCCGGCTCACCACGATCGTGTTGTGTGCAGCGTCGTAGTGGCCAAGCGAACGGCGCGCCAGGTTCTCACTCCAGGTCAGTTCCGGCCTTCCCAGCAACCCGCCAAAGAACCTGAAATTCAGCGAGTCGAAAACTTCGTCGAGGTTGTAGTAGCGTCCTTCCGGACCCGTGTAGCGCTTCGTCCCGCGTGCGTGCCGAATCACCTCGGTTTGTCGCGTGACCGCGGCGCTGGACGCGAAGCGTTTGAAACGCAGGTTGTGGGTCGGATCGACCGGCTTGCGATAGAGCTTGGCCAGAAGGATATGCGCGATGGCGCGCAGCACACTTTCTGGAGCTCCTTCGAGCAAGTCGGAAAGATTGGCCAGCAGCTTGCCTTCGCGCAAACGAATTGTGGTATTGAGGGAAGTGAACCGGCGAAATCCGACTTGAATCGGCGGCATCGGCGCCCGGGGACGTACAGCGCGATACTCCTCCTGAAAAATCGACTGAAGATCGACGTTCACCAAATGGAGCGTAGCACAGCCAGAACGGGGGGCTCAGCTGCGCGACGGCACCTGAGCGCGCGTTGCTGGATCCCCCTTACAACTCCCAACCTAAGGCGATTTTGGCTCGGCGCGATCCTGTCCGCGCTCGTCCTTATGGAGCGTGAAGTATTCTGTCTGCTCTTTGAGCATCTGCGCTGACTGGTCGGCCAGGTCCTTCACACTGTCGATCGCTTCCTTCAGCGAAAGATCGAATCCAGCCTCGCTCGGCAGGACCCGAAGAGCATCAGCCCACTGGTGCGAATCCTCGCTCAGCGGCTTGAGCGCTGCGCGCATGTCGGCTTTACGGTCGCCATACTGGTCGAGGTTCGACCCGAGCTCGTCCATCAGTGTGGTCAGATCCTGGAGCTCTCCGTCGAGTCTCCTGGCGCGGGCAGGCGAATGTCCTCGCTTGATGAGTCCCTTGATCGTGTCTACATGTTCGCCGACGAACTTCGTATACAGCTTGACCCGCTCATTGGGGTCAATGCCGGCTTCGCGAATCTGCTCGACTTGTACTTCGGTTAGCGGCTGACGAGATTCTTTCTGGGCACACGCCGCCGCCGCAGCCAACGGGAGGGCAAGCAGTATCCATAGACGGAACGACGCGTGCATGGCTTTCCTCTCTTACACGCGAACCATTTGAGCACATCTTCAGAACATGGAAAAGGCGGCGGCGGCAGCTTGGCGGGGTGAACGGAAAATGAAAGGCGCGAAGCGCCTATTTCTTGAAGACGGTCATCATGGCTTCGCTGTCGGCTTTGTTTACCTGGGCCAGCGTCTGCTCCAGGAGCGGTCGCTCTTCGTAGCTGCTGGAGTGCAGCATCTCTGTCAGCCGAAATGCGGTGTGGCGCAGCAGGATCTCAGCGCTCTTGAGCCGCTTGTTGTCTTCGGCGAGCGACAGGTGCACGTGATGTGCAACCTGCTGCACCTGCTTGAGCAGATCGCTTGCCTTGTCGACGTTGCCGGCCGCATATTCACGCAGGCTGAACTCTGTCATCTGGTGAATTAGCTCGGCATAGAGGAAGCACTGCTCTTTGGGTTGGGCCTGTGGGATGCGCGCTTCTAGAGCAGAAATGCTTTCCTGGTCGGGGATTTTTTCGTCTGGGGAGTAGGCGCGTGCCTGGATCGCGAATGCCGGAAGCAGAACGAGGACCGCCAAAGAAACCTGACCGCGCATGAGGACCCTCCGCTTCTTGCGGAACCCGAGGCGATTCACCCGATTGGGCGGCTCGGTTCACCCCACGCCGTAACAATAGGAGCTTTTGAGGAGGACATGCAAGCGAAATTGCAAATCCACCCCGTTACCTTCTAATCGCTGCGGCGCATATCGTGTACATGAAGCCCAACTTCCACGCGGCATCGGCCCAATTTGACCCAATCAGTTCTTTTTTTCCAGCAGAAGGAGTCGTTGTTTCGCCTGCCATACCTGATCCGGGAATTTGCCAGCCGCCGAATCCAGGAAGTGGTGGTAGTACGCGATGGCACGCTCTTTGTCGTGCATCGTATCGTAGGATGTCGCCCAGAGAAAGTAAGTAGATGGCACCTCCGGCAGAAACTTTGACCGCATCGTAAGCGCATGCAGTGCGACAGCGGGTTGCCCGGTTTTTGATGCGGCAAAGGCCAGGCCGCTCCATGCGTCCCCATTCGCAGGGTCTAGTTGCGTCACCCGGTTGAACACGCCGAGCGCCGCAGAATACCGAAGCATTCGAATCAGATTCTGGGCGTGCGCCAGGAGCAGATCCGTGTCGTCGGGTTGGGCTGCCAGAAGGGACACATAAAGCTTCTCGGACCCTTCGGTATCGCCGGCCTGCACCATCAGGTCGGCCAGCATGCGGGTGATGTTTTTGTCGTCCGGATGCGCGGCATGCAGATTTTGCAGAAGGGGAAGCGCTTCGGCCTTATCCTGTGCGGCTAGGTCGGACGCCAGTTGCGCGGTCAATGTCGGGTCATTGGGTGATTGCGTCAGCGCCGCGCGCAGCACTATTTCGGCTTCCGGATACTGCTGCTTCTTCATCAACACGTGCGCCAGACCGTAGCTTGCCGGAAGAGACTTCGGATCTTTGGCCAGCACGCGGCGATAGGCCGCTTCCGCGTCCTCCATCTGACCAGTTGACTCTGCAAGATTCGCGGCCAGCAGTGTGTCAGGCGGTGTTTCGGGGGTGAGCTTGAGCGCTTCGAGCAGGGCGCTTGAGGCCTCGCTCGGATCGCCGGGCCGCCCTTGACTGGGCTTGTCGACCTCGGCAAGCGCACGCCACGCGCGCGCCTTCACCACCGGCCCGGCTTCCCCGGGATCGAGCTTTGTGGCCGCCTGAAGTTCCTGGCGCGCATCGTCGTAGTCGCCTTGCCGCGCCAGCAACAACCCCAGGGAAAGGTGGGCTTCCAGCGATTGAGGGTTGGCCGCAGCGGCCCGGCGGTAGAGGTTGGCGGCATCATCGAGCCTTCCTTGCGCGTCTGCCACGTACCCGGCGTCAAAGAGAGCGCGCGCGTCGGTCGCGTGCCCCACGAGCCATGCATCCAATTTGCTTTCGGCAGTCTTCCAATCCGATTTCACGATGGCCGCTTCGGCGTCTGCGATTTCAGGTGCGACCGCCCCAGCCGCAGTGGTTTGGCGCGGACTTTGAGCAGCAGAGCATCGAGCCACAGCGAGGAAAAATACCCACAAAAAAACGGTCGAGCGGACCACAAGATACCTCATCGTCATTTTAGTGGGTGGCTGCTCCAGGTGGCGCGGGGGGCTTGCCCACGGGGAATGTCGTGCATCGCGCGTGCACGACCACCCGATCCTCGAAATCAACGGATGCATCTCTTGCCGGTGTGACCGGCGCAAGGCCCAGGAAGTCATCAGTCCATGGCTCTTCGGTGCTACTCCCCTGGAAACGACTCGCAGGGAAGGCCCTGCAGCCACATGGTCTGTGTAAATCGCGGTCGAATTGCATGGGAATTGACCTTGGTAATCAGCCTCCATGGTGACCATGTCGGGGATTCACAGACCTGTAAAGTAACCACTTTTTTAACCTCAATGGGGAATGGATTCTGACCCCGAATTTCGTTAACCTCAATGTCAGATAAACCGGAGGCACCGAGGAGTAAGAAATCCGCAAAGCGGCAAGGTTTGTCAAGGCTTAATAAGAACAACTCTTTCGCTTTGGGATTCATCTAACCGGTTGGGTCGTCAGGCGAAGTAGAAGTAAATGTGCAGGCCATTTCAATTCAGCTAGAACCACACAAAGGTGATAACGATGACTTCCCCAATGCTGCAACACATTCCGTTGATGTCGGCGTATCTTTGCCAGGATTGCGATTGCGTTGGAAACTCCGCGACACGCTGCCCAGCGTGCGCATCTACTGCCTTGATGAACTTAGCGTGTGTGCTGAATCGCAGTGAGCTAGAAGTTGCGATTCCCCTTGCCGAATTTATCTACACGGCATCGCACGCCTCGGCGCTTGCTGCTTAGCGTCCTGCAGAAATTCTAAGCGTTCTGCCGGAGAAGAACTGCGTGCAATTGCAGTTGATTGAGTCCGCAGAAACATTGCCAGACGCCGTAAGCTCGCTCGAAATGGCAGGAAATCTGCGCGTCCAGGACGACGCCTCATGGTTTTGGCAGAGGGGCGAACCGGTGCCTCGGTGCCAATAATCAATTCGCCTATAATCGATTCTGGAGGCATGTGCCCTTCGCTCCGATGAGGAGACAGAGAGCGTGCCTCCAGAATTCGATCCGGTGTCTTCCCTTTGAGTACTTCGAACGACGCAATCGTGATCCGCGGCGCGCGGACGCATAATCTGAAGAACATCTCCTGCGAGATCCCCCACGGCAAGCTGACCGTTGTCAGCGGGGTCTCCGGGTCCGGCAAATCGTCGCTTGCCTTCGATACCATTTACGCTGAGGGCCAGCGGCGCTACGTCGAGTCGCTCTCGGCCTATGCGCGGCAGTTTCTCGATCGGATTGAAAAGCCCGATGTGGACGAAATCGAAGGCCTTGCACCGGCAATCGCCATCAAGCAGAAAAACACGACGCGCAATCCGCGCTCGACTGTAGCGACTGCAACCGAAATCTACGACTACATGCGCTTGCTTTACGCGCGCTGCGGTGAGGTGCATTGCATCTTTTGCGACGGACTCGTTCGACGCAATTCAATCGACGAAGTGGCTGCGGCAACGCTCGCCCTAGACGAGGGAACCCGACTCAACGCGCTGTTTCAAGTCAAGCATGAGACGGATCAAGAGGAGCCGCCGAAGAGCGCGAAGCGAGCCGCGAAGACGACGAGACCAGGCCCGAAGTCCGCAATCAAATCCGACGCCCCCGGAACTCTCCCCGATAGCCTGAAGACGCGGCTGACCGATTTGCGCCGTGCCGGGTTCAACCGACTCTACCAAAGCGGGCAGATCTTTGAATTTTCGACGCCGGAATCTCTCCTCGATCTGGACTTCGCCCAGCCTGTCTTCGTGCTCATCGATCGCATCGTCGTGAATCCCGACAGTCGTGCACGGGTCGTCGACGCCGCGGAGATCGCCTATCGCGAGGCCGGTGAGGTGCTTTTCGAGGTGGTTCCTCGCGAAGAAAAAACAAAGAAGACACGGTACAGGTTCTCAGGGGAATTCGAGTGCACCAACTGCCATCGTCCCGGCAAAGAGCCGGAACCGCGCCTCTTCAGCTTCAACAATCCCTTCGGGGCGTGCCCGCGCTGCCAGGGCTTTGGCAACACCGTCGACTACGACCTGAATCTGGTGATTCCGGACAAAGGCCTGAGCCTGAATGACGGGGCTATCGATCCCTGGAATCGCCCGAAATATCGCAGTTGGTTCACCGATCTGCGCAAGCAGACTGGGGAACTCAAGATCCCGCTGGAGGTTCCCTGGCGCGAGATGTCGGACGCAGCACGCGAGGCCGTGCTGCACGGTAAAGGCAGTTTCGTTGGCGTCCATGGTTTTTTTGCGCAGATGGAGCGCAAGAAATATAAGCTGCACGTGCGCGTCATGCTGAGCAAGTACCGCGGCTATGCCGAATGCCCCGATTGCCGCGGCCAGCGACTCCGCGCCGAAGCGCGTGCCGTACGGATGAACGGCCTGAATATCTGCCAGGCTGCGGCCCTCACGATCGCCAAGGCCAAACACTTTTTCTGCACACTGAGGCTGACGTCCATGCAGGAAGAGATTGCTGGCCCCATCCTCGAAGAAGTGCGCCAGCGGCTGAGTTTTCTCGATGCCGTCGGCCTTGAATACCTCACGCTCGATCGCCTTGCATCCACCTTATCGGGCGGCGAGGCGCAGCGCATTCAACTTGCTACATCGCTGGGCTCGCGTCTGGTCGGGGCACTCTATGTCCTCGACGAGCCGTCCATCGGCCTGCACACGCGTGATACTGCGCGGCTGATCCGCATCCTGAAAGAACTGCGGGACCTCGGCAACACTATCGTTGTTGTGGAGCATGATTCCGATGTGCTGCGCTCTGCAGACCACCTGCTCGACCTGGGGCCGGGCGCCGGAGAATTCGGCGGCAAGCTTCTGGCGGATGGCGTTCTGGCGGAGATCGAAGCCAATCCCAATTCACTCACCGGCAAATACCTCTCCGGCAAGATCTCCATTCCGGTGCCTACGCGCCGGCGTATCCCCAATCGCGAGCGGCTGGTCCTCAAAGCGGCCGAGGCCAACAACCTTCACGGGCTGAGTGTCGAAATTCCCCTCGGTCTGCTCGTCGCGATCACGGGTGTCTCTGGTTCAGGCAAATCGACGCTGGTGCACCAGGTGCTTTACCGTGCGGTGGCGCGTGCGCTCGGCCAAACTGACGGCGCGGATCCTACAGGCTTCTTCAAGTCCCTTACCGGGGTCGAACGGCTCAACGATGTCGTGCTCGTTGACCAGACGCCCATCGGCCGCACGCCGCGATCGAATCCCATCACGTACATCAAAGGCTTCGACTTGATCCGGGAACTGTTTGCCTCTCAGCCGGAAGCCAAGCGTCTCTCGTTGACTCCAGGGCACTTTTCGTTCAACGTGCCGGGCGGGCGCTGCAACACCTGTGAAGGCGATGGCACGGTGACAGTGGAGATGCAATTCCTCGCCGACGTGGAACTGCCTTGCGAAGACTGCAATGGCACGCGTTACCAGGCAAAAACTCTCCAGGTGCAGTACAAAGGCAAGAACATTCACGAAGTGCTGCAGATGACGGTGAAAGAGGCCCTGCGCTTTTTCGGCAGCCAAACGCGCCTTCTCGAAAAACTGGCGGTGCTCGACGAGATTGGCTTGGGCTATTTGCGGCTCGGCCAGTCGGCCACGACACTCTCCGGTGGCGAGGCACAACGCGTGAAGCTCGCGGCGCACCTTGCACAAGTACGCTCGGTGAACGCTGCAGCCAAGCCTTCGCAGGCGAGTCGCGTCCTCTATATCCTCGACGAGCCCACCACGGGACTGCATTTTGACGATGTGTCGAAGCTGCTTACAGCTTTCCGCAAGCTCATCGACGGCGGCGGTTCGCTCATCGTCATCGAGCACAATTTGG
Source organism: Occallatibacter sp. (assembly GCA_036520995.1). Classification (GTDB taxonomy): domain Bacteria; phylum Acidobacteriota; class Terriglobia; order Terriglobales; family Acidobacteriaceae; genus Telmatobacter. Next base: position 70,926 of record DATDIQ010000010.1, on the reverse strand, counting down.
ACGTGATTAAGAGCGCCGACTGGGTGATCGACCTGGGCCCGGAAGGTGGAGAGGGCGGGGGAAAGATTGTCGCCGAAGGCACCCCGGAACAGATCGCTGGCAACCTTCTCTCGCACACCGGCCAATGGCTGGCACGAGTGCTGTGAGGCTCAAACGCGGAGCACGAGTTCGCCATAGACCTGAGTTGTGTGTCGGCGGTGAGCAAATGAATCGGTTCACTCATGGTCCGTCGGCATAGACCCGCTCCAGACTTGACTAAGTCTAGGCTGCATAATGGGGCGCAGATACCGGTCAGATTTGCTCGGCTTTTCCATCCACGAGGCGCCGGATGCCCAGCGGATTTGCCCTCTGTAGCTCCGGCGGCAACTGCCCGTCAGGAAATCCCTGAAAGCAGACTGGCCGTGCGAAGCGATAGATTGCCAGGCTCCCGACCGACGTGAATCGTGGGTCGGAAGTGGACGGGTACGGCCCCCCGTGCACCATCGCGTGCCCGACTTCTACGCCCGTGGGGAAACCGTTGAAGATGAGGCGGCCGGCTTTTTGCTCCAGCACATGAATCAGATCGCGGTTAGCGGCCAGATCCGCGTCGTCGCCCAGGATGGTTGCTGTGAGATGCCCATCTAGAGCGCGCGCTACGCGCAGGTAGTCCGTCGTACCATCGCACCGTACCAGCAGCGCGTCGGGACCGAAGATTTCTTCGGCCAGCTGTGGTTTGGCTAGAAACTCCGCGAGCTTCGAGGTAAACAACTGCGCATTGACGGTGCAAGGGTGTTCGGGATTTGTTTTCGCAGCTTTCGCGGCAATCGGTGCGTCGGCCGCGCGTTCCTGCGTCGCCAGCGCATACTCGCGCGCAATGGCGGGAGTCAGCAGGGTGTAGGGCTGCGCTTCGTCGACAAGTTTACTCATCTCCTCGACGAAGCTTGCCGTTTCTGCGGAGTCGGGCACCAAAACGATCCCAGGCTTGGTGCAGAATTGCCCCGCGCCCAGCGTGAACGAGCCAAACAAGCCCGCAGCCAATACTCTCGGGCCTTTGCGCAAAGCTCCTGGAAGCACAAAGACCGGGTTGCCGCTCGACATCTCGGTGAAGCAGGGAATGGGATCCGGTCGCGTGGCCGCCAGATCCATCAGCGCGCGTCCGCCCCGCAGCGATCCAGTGAACGCGATCGCCCGAACCAACGAATGACGCACGAGAGCCGTACCCGCTTCGACCCCCGCGTCGAAAATCATCGAGAAAACGCCTGGGTGCAATCCCTCGGCAGCCACTGCGTCGGAAAGAACTCTCGCTGCGATCTCGCTGGTCCCAGGGTGCGCCGGGTGGGCCTTCACGATCACCGGGCAGCCCGCCGCCAGTGCCGATGCGGTGTCACCGCCTGCGACTGAGAATGCGAGCGGGAAGTTGCTTGCCCCGAATACGACGACCGGACCCAGCGGCCTCAGCATCGACCGGATATCCGCCCGCGGCAGAGGCTGTCGATCGGGCAGCGCTGGATCGATCCGCGCGTTCACCCACGATCCCTCCTCAACCACGCCGGCAAACATGCGGAGCTGCCCTGAAGTGCGTCCTACCTCGCCCAAAAGGCGGGGCATGGGCAGAGCCGTTTCGAGATGCGCGCGCTCGGCCAACTCTTCTTTGTGTGCCTCCAGACCATCGGCCGCGCGGCGCAGAAACGCAGCCTTCGCCTTGCCGCTGACGTGTGCATAGCTCTCAAATGCATCTGCTGCCAGCCGAACGGCCCTCTCAACCTCTGATGTCTCGGCCGAACAGAAAACCGGCGCCAGCTTTTCGCCCGTCGCCGGATTCATCGCCTGAAAGCATCCGCCGCCGCCCGTGCTGCGTCGCCCGCCAAGCAGAGAATGTCCTGTGAGTTCCATGGTCAATTCGATCCTCCGCCATCGGCGCCGGTTGCTGCAGGTGTTCGCAAGAATACCTGGCTCAAAGTTCGCTTATTCCGCGACCACCGGATTCGTCAGAGAACCAAGTCCCTCGATTGTCACGGTTACCGTTTCTCCCGGTTTCAGCCAGCGCTTCGGTGTACGGCCCAGGCCCACACCCGCCGGCGTTCCGGTCGAAACGACGTCTCCGGGCAGCAGAGAAGTGATCGACGACAGGTGCTCGATCAGCTGAGGAACGTCGAAGACCAGTTCACGCGTGTTCGAGCTTTGCAGAATCTCGTCATCGATGCTGAGGCGTATGTTCAGCTGATGCGGATCGGGAATCTCATCGGCCGTCACAATCGCAGGCCCGAGCGGGCAAAATGTGGGGAAGCTTTTGCTCATCGACCATTGCGAGGTTGCGAACTGCACATCGCGCGCGCTCACGTCGTTCACGATCGTATAGCCATACACGTGTTCGCGCCATGCCGACGCAGGAATCCGGTAGCCGCCCTTTCCAATTACAAACGCGAACTCAGCTTCATAATCCGGTTCCGCGGAGTTTTTCGGCAAGACGATATCTTCACCCGGTCCGATGATGGCCGTCGGCAGCTTGAAGAAGACGACAGGCGTGGTGGGGATGGCCATGCCGGATTCCTTGGCATGATCCCGATAGTTGAGCCCTATGGCAAAAATACGCGGCGGATTTGCGATCGGGGCGTGCAATCGCACGTCGCCCAGACGATGACTTGTGCGACCAGCCTGCGATTCTGCATTCGCGAATCCAGCCCTAATCACGGCGAGTGCGTCCGCATAGTCGCCGCCTAGATCGAAAACCTGGCTTTCGTTTTCAGCCAGGGCGCCGGGATGAATCTTGCCGTCAGCGGCAGAAAATGAAACTAGCTTCATGGCCATTGGCCTTTCGCGTTTTGATGCACTTCTTCAAGCGGCGGTCCAACCGCCATCGATGGTGAATAGGGAACCGGAGATAAACGCCGCTTCGTCGGAGGCGAGATAGCGCACCATCGACGCAACTTCTTCGGGTTGTCCCAACCGCCCCATCGGCTGCCGGGCGCGTAATTCTGCGCGAACTTCTTCCTTGTTCTCCTTGTGAAACTTCTCGAGATAGCCTTCGACGAAGGGCGTCTCCACCGTGCCCGGACAGATTGCATTCACGCGCAGGGTCTTCGGATATTCGACGGCAAGCTGCCGCGTCATCGCGATCACCGCTCCTTTGGTTGTGCAGTAGGCAAAGCGTTGCTTGATTCCGACCATGCCCGCGACCGAAGCAAGGTTGATGATCGCTCCTAAATGGTCGCGCGCGTTTTCGACAGCGAGCAGCCGGGGAAGGAATGCTCGCGTGACGAGATACACCGCGCGCACATTCACATCGAGAAGGCGGTCGAAATCGTCGGGCTCCGTCATCTCGATCGACCCCACATGCCCGATACCCGCGTTGTTCACCAGGATGTCGAGGCGGTCGACGCGTCCGACAGCCGCGACGATCGATTTCGGATTGGTCACGTCGAGATGCAGCGCCTGCGACGCGCCGACCGACTTTGCCAGTGCTTCCGCGGCAGCGAGATTGATGTCGGCGATCCAGACGAACGCTCCTGCCCGAGCCAGTTCCTTTACGGTGGCTTCGCCGATACCGCTCGCACCGCCAGTAACCAGCGCCTTGCGTCCTTCAAGACAAAACGGCGCCTTCGTTTCCCGCGCGGACCCTTGACTTCTCATGCGAATCGGATTCCTTTGCTTTCGATCTGACCTTGCGCTTCTTCAAGGATAGCCGCTGAGTCTCTGCTCGTCAGGACCGCCTGCGTGACCATCGTGTCGATGATCGACGCAAACGCGGCCATCTGCGGTCCCGTGGGCAGCTGACGAGCACCCTGCGCGATGGTTTCAATCTCCTTGTACATCGGGATCTGCGCCTGCAGAGCCGTATTCCGCCAGGTGGATAGCCTGGCGCCTACCGTGCCGTGGCGTGCGATACCCAGGTCGCGTTCTGCGCTCGCTGCAAACCGCAGAAATTCCCAGGCAAGCTCCTTCTTCCGCGATCCTGACGCCATGGCCAGCGCCCAGAAGACCGAGAGCGAGACGGGCCGGCACCCCGGATCGGCAGGAATCGGAGCGATCGCAACTTTTCCTATGAGCGGCGACCCATCTCGTTCTGACCGCGCAGCAAAGCCGAACCAGTTGACCATCGTGGCAATGCCCCCGGCCAGAAACAGATCGCCCGACTGCGTCGAGTCGAGCGCGACCGAGCGCGGATGAGAAACTCCGTTGTCGCATACCATCCGGCGATAAAAGTCGAAAGCTCGCACGACAACGGGCGTAGTCAAAAGCGGCTTCCCGGACCCGTCGGTAAGCTCGCCTCCGCGGCTCCACACCTGCAAGGCAAAGTCATAGAGCGTATTGTGCCCGTCGGGAAAGGCGGCGAAAACCGTTCCGTAAGCGCCCGAAGCACGATCGGTAAAGAAACGGGCCGTCTCTTCAAATTCCTGCCAGGTCGTGGGGGCAGCGAGTTCCCGGCCGAACCGCGAGTAAAACGCTGCTCGCTGTTGTGGATCGTCAAAAAGATCGCTGCGATAGACCAGACACTCGGGTCCATCGTGCCAGGGCAACGAGGAAAGTTTGCCGTCAAGAATGAGTGGCCGCACGAGCGATGAGGCCCACCCATCGGGCCAGTCGAGGATCGGAACGCGGCGCTGCCAGGCATTCAAATCCTCGAGGGCACCTGAGGCGATGCCTTCGGCCAGCCAATCTGTGACGAGCAAAGCCAGATCAAAGATTCCGTCGCGTAAGCCTCCGTCGGTGAGGGCCGACTGGTACAACTCGTGAATGCCAACCGAGACGAGTTCCACCGTGACGCCGGAATGCGTCGTCTCGAACAGGCGGGCCTCTTCACCCAGTGCATTCTCAAAGTCGGAATAATTGCGGAGAGCGATGCGGAGCGTCGTCATTGGGATGTGAGTCGGGCAGGGAATAGCGATTTGCCGGGCAGTCGAAGTATACAGTTCCCCGCCGCGATGCGGGATACTGGTGGGAGAAGACAAGAGGAGATTGCATTGGCACTGTTGCACCGGGACAGGCTCTTTCCTGCCGACGAGACGACGCGCGCGATTGCACGTCGCATCTACGGCGAAATCCGCGAACTGCCCATCGTCAGCCCGCACGGGCATACGCAGGCCGGATGGTTCGCGCGCAATGAGCCCTTTCCCGATCCGGTCGCGCTCTTCGTGCAGCCTGATCACTACATCTTCCGCATGCTCTACAGCCAGGGCATCACGCTCGAAGAGCTCGAGATCGGCAAGAATCAGATTTCTGATCCACGGAAGGTGTGGAAGCTCTTTGCCCAGAATTATTTTCTTTTTCGTGGCACGCCGACACGTCTTTGGCTCGACTACGCCTTTCAAGAACTCTTCGGCTTGACGGAGCGACTTTCTGCAGCGAACGCCGATGTCTACTACGAGACGATCGAAGAGAAGCTGGCCACACCCGCATTTCGGCCGCGCGCTCTCTATGAGCAGTTCCGCATTGAAGTGCTCTCCACGACCGATTCACCGCTTGAAACGCTGGCCGATCATGTGGCGATTCGCGACTCCTGCTGGCAAGGCCGAATCCTGCCGACTTTCCGGCCGGATCCAGTCGTCGATCCAAGTTTCGCGGGCTTCAAGAAAGGCATTGAAACGCTGGGGACCTTGACCGGCGAGGACACGAAGATATGGCGAGGCTATCTGCGCGCGCTCACGGCACGGCGTCAGTTTTTCAAATCGCTCGGCGCGACGGCGACCGATCACGGCCACCCTACAGCACAAACGGCCGATCTGAGCGCCACGGAAGCGGAGAGGCTCTTTACCGGTGTCCTTACCGGAAAAGCCAGTCCGGCACAGCAAGAATTGTTTCGAGCGCAAATGCTCACGGAGATGGCGCGCATGAGCCTCGACGATGGGCTCGTTTTGCAGATTCACCCTGGCTCAGTGCGCAACCACAATGCGCAACTCTTCGAGCGTAATGGGCGCGACATGGGCGCGGATATTCCTGCGCGCACCGACTATGTGGAAGAGCTGCGCCCGCTCCTCAATCGCTTCGGGAACGAACGGGCTCTAACGATGATTCTCTTCACGCTAGATGAAACAACGTATAGCAGGGAATTGGCGCCCCTGGCTGGCCACTATCCATGCCTGCGTCTCGGGCCACCCTGGTGGTTCCACGACAGCCCGGAAGGCATGCGGCGTTTTCGCGAACAGACGACCGAGACCGCGGGGTTCTATAACACCGTCGGTTTCAACGATGACACGCGCGCACTCCTGTCGATCCCTGCGCGTCACGACGTCGCACGGCGGATCGACGCAGGATTCCTGGCCCGGCTTGTCGCCGAGCATCGCCTGGACGAAGACGAAGCCTCGGGACTGGCCAGGGAGTTAACGGTGGGATTGGTCCGCAAAGCGTACAAACTTTGATGCGCCGCCGAAGCAGTCCTGGCTGCGCTGGCTCAGGCCGCGTTTCGCACCTTGTTCAGCACTTGCAAGTAGGCGCGCGCCGTCTCCGTGATCATCTCCGGGTGTCCGCTATCGATTGCCGCAAGGTCGACGAGATCGCCACCGACGCCAAGCGCACGGGCTCCGGCCGTTAAAAAGCCCTCGGCGGTTTGCAGGGTGACACCGCCCGTGGGGATGAGCTTTAGATGTGGGAAAGGTGCGAGCAGGGCTTTTAGATAGCTCGCTCCGCCCACTGCCGAACAGGGAAAGATCTTCACATAGTCTGCGCCAGCCTCCCAAGCCGTGATGGCTTCGGTCGGCGTCATGGCGCCAGGAATTGACACCTTGCCGTTCGCCTTCGTCGCAACAATAACCGACAGATGCAGGCTCGGGCTCACAACGAACTCCGCACCCGCCTCGATGGTCGCTTCGACCTGCGCAGCCGTCGTTACTGTTCCTGAGCCAAGCAGAAGCTTCGATCCGTACGCACGCTTCAGCTCTTTCAAGAGGTCCACCGCGCCGGGCACGGTCATCGTCACTTCCACCACGGTCACCCCGCCGGCGATCATGGCTTCCACCACCGCTCGCCCTTGCGCAGTCGATTTGGCCCGCAGCACCGGAATCAGTCCCACTCGTTCGATAATTTCCTGCGTTGTCTCCACCATAGGTCCTTTTAACGCGCGATGCGCGCCGAGCCGCCTTTCATCGCGCGTTCCACTTCGGCCAGCGTCACCATGCTCGTATCGCCGGGTGTCGTCATCGCCAGCGCCCCATGTTCGACGCCGCAACGGACCGACCACTCAACCGGCTCGCCGGCAAGCAGGCCATAGATGAGTCCCGAAGCAAAGCTGTCGCCTCCGCCCACTCGATCCAGGATGTCGATGTCGCGTTGCGCCACGTGCGTGATCTTGCCTTCATAGAGCGCAATCGCGCCCCAGCCGTTGCGGGTCGCCGAATGTGCGCTGCGCAGCGTGCTGGTAATCAGCTTCAGGTTAGGATAAGCCGTTGCAACTTCGCGCAGCATCTGTTCATATCCGGCGATCGGCAGTTCCGCGAAGTCTTCGCTCACGCCCTTGATCGCAACCCCGAGCATGGCGCTGAAATCCTCTTCGTTGCCCAGCAGCAGGTCCACTTTTCGTGCCAGCGCACGATTGACTTCCTGCGCCTTGGTTTTTCCGCCGATCGATTTCCAAAGGGAGTCGCGATAGTTCAAGTCGTACGACACCGGTGTTCCGTGCTGCCGCGCTGCATCCATCGATTCGCCGGCCACGGTCGCCGTCGATTCCGAGAGCGCCGCGAAAATGCCGCCAGTATGAAACCAGCGCGAGCCATTCTCTGCGCCAAAGATCGTTTTCCAGTCGAAATCGCCGGACTTCACCTGGCTGATGGCCGTGTGGCCGCGATCGGAGCAGCCCGAGGCCGCCCGGATCCCGAAGCCTCGCTCCGTAAAGTTGAGCCCATTCCGCACCCTACGGCCCACGCCGTCGAACGGAACCCAGCGCAGCAGCGAAGTATCAACGCCACCTTGCAGAATGCAGTCTTCCACGAGCCGACCCACCGGGTTGTCGGCCAGCGCCGTCGCCACCGCTGTACGCAATCCGAAGCAGCGGCGCAATCCGCGCGCGACGTTGTATTCGCCGCCGCCTTCCCACACCTGAAACTGTCGCGTTGTATGCGTGCGTCCTTCGCCCGGATCGAGTCGAAGCATCACCTCGCCAAGGCTCAGACAATCCCAGCGTCGTGCGTCCTTCGGAATCGCAATCGCGTCCATAAATCGAGTGATTCTTCCTTTCACACTCTACCGCAATTTGTGAACGAACTCGTTCCGCCGAACGGGACGAAGTGTCCCCGTCAGATGATAAAGTCTTGGGCGGGATCAAAGCTCTTCAAACAAGCGCGCGTAAACCCGGGACAAACACCGGGAATCCCTCCGAGGTCCATTGCATGGCGCAAGATCTCTTCGATTTAAAGGGAAGAGTCGCAGTTGTCATCGGCGGAACGACAGGTCTGGGATACTCCGTTGCGATCGGGCTGGCCGGCGCTGGAGCGGACGTTGTTCCCACCTCTCGACGCACCGAACAAGTGAAGAAAGTGGCGGCCGAAATTGAAGCGCTGGGACGGCGTTCCCTCCCCGTCACCAGTGACGTGCAGAGCAGAGATTCGCTGCAGGCACTCCACGATGCCGTACTCAAGGAATTCGGTAAAGTCGACATTTTGGTAAACGCAGCGGGCGTCACTTCGAAGGCAGCGACCCTTGAAGCCGCTGAAGCCGACTGGATGCGGGTGATCGACACGAACCTGAACGGCACGCTACGCACATGCCAGCTCTTCGGCTCCACGATGGTGCGTGCGGGGTATGGGCGCATCGTCAACATCGCGTCTCTCACTTCATTCGTCGCGTTCTATCGCGTCGCAGCCTACGCAGCCAGCAAGGCGGGGGTTGCGGCGCTCACCAAGACTCTGGCCGTCGAGCTAGCCCAATCCGGCGTTTGCGTCAACGCCATTGCGCCCGGCGTCTTTCCCACACCGCTCAATGCGTCGCTGATCCAGGGCACACCACGTGGCGAGGAACTGATTCTGCGGACGCCGATGCGTCGATTTGGAGAAGCCAAAGAAATCGCCGGAGCCGCAATTTTTCTCGCGTCCGAAGCGGCCTCCTTTGTCACCGGTGAAATCCTTGCCGTGGATGGCGGATTCCTGGCGAGCGGCGTCAATCAATGAGCCTCTCCGAAGTTCGATGGCCGATAGGCCTCGCGCTCGGCCAAGACCTGGGCGGGTTTCCTGCAGATGCAAGTTCGGCACGAATCGGGGATGGGAAAGGGCAGCGCAGGCGATGAAGATCACGAAGGCCTCTGTCAACATCACCTCGCCCGGCCGCAACTTTGTCACGCTCAAAGTCGAGACCGATGAAGGCATCTACGGGCTCGGGGACGGCACGCTTAATGGACGCGAACTCGCCGTGGCTAGCTATCTCACGGACCACGTCCTCCCGTGCATCGTCGGACGCGATCCTTTCCAGACCGAAGACATTTGGCAGTATCTCTATCGCGCCCCATATTGGCGGCGTGGTCCGGTGACGATGGCAGCCATCGGCGCGGTTGATCTTGCCCTATGGGACATCAAGGGCAAAGCACTCAACACGCCGGTCTACAACCTTCTCGGCGGCAAGAGCCGCGAGGGCCTGCTCGTTTACGCGCATGCCAACGGGAAAGATATCGACCACGCTCTCGAAGACGTCGCCAAACAGAAAGAAATGGGCTACAAGGCCATTCGCGTTCAGAGCGGCATTCCGAGTCTGTCGAGCACCTATGGTGTGACCAAGACGCCTGGACGTTACGAGCCTGCCGAGCGCGGGCTTCCGTTGGAATGCGAATGGGCCAGCGAGCCCTATTTGCGCCATGTGCCCGAACTCTTCGCGCGAGTCCGCGAAACCTTCGGAGACGAGCTCCATTTGCTTCACGATTGCCATCACCGGCTCACGCCGATTGAGGCCGGGCGTCTCGGCAAGGAACTCGAGCCCTTCCACCTCTTCTGGATCGAAGACCCCACGCCAGCGGAATTACAGGAAGGGTTCAAGGTGATCCGCGAACACACCACCACGCCCGTTGCCGTGGGCGAGGTCTTCAATTCCATCTGGGACGCGCATGATTTAATTCGCAATCAGTGGATCGACTACATCCGCATGACGGTGGTCCATGGGGGCGGGATCACGCAATTGAAAAAGATCGCTGATTTCGCGGCGCTCTATCACGTGCGCACCGGTTGTCATGGCGCCACCGATCTCTCGCCCGTGTGTATGGCTGCCGCGCTCCATTTCGGCACCGCGATTCACAACTTCGGTATCCAGGAACATATGCCGCACACCGAAGAGACCGATGCGGTCTTTCCCCACCGGTACCACTTCAAAGACGGAAACCTGTATCCCGGCGACGGGCCGGGTCTGGGGGTCGAGCTGGATGAAAAATTGGCCGCAAAATATCCCTATCAACGCGCCTATTTGCCCGTGAATCGCAAATTGGACGGAACGCTGACAGACTGGTAGCCGATGAGCGAATCGTCATCAGAGACGCAATACCCGGCCGAGATACAGGCGCACCCAGGCCGCTGGACCATCTGCGCCATGCTGTTTGTGGCCACGACGATTAATTACGTCGACCGGCAGGTCCTGTCGATCTTGAAGCCGATACTGGCTGGCACCACCCTGCACCTTCAGCCGCTTTTCCCTGGTTGGCCGACCGTTGAATCGTCGATCCGGCTCACCGACGTGCAGTATGGCAATATTCTCGCGGCTTTCCAGATTGCCTACGCCGTCGGTGTCATCTTCTCAGGCCGTCTGATCGACAAGGTGGGCTGCCGCAAGGGCTACCCGATCGCGACAGGTCTTTGGAGCCTGGCCGCCATGGGTCACGCGCTTGTGCACTCGGTGCTCGGTTTCGGCGTTGCTCGTTTCCTGCTGGGGTTGGGAGAGAGCGGCAACTTCCCGGCGGCCGTCAAGGCCACGGCAGAATGGTTTCCGCCACGCGAGCGCGCTCTTGCCACGGGCATCTTCAACTCCGGAGCCAGCGTCGGGGCCATCGTCGCGCCTCTCGCCGTGCCCTGGGTCGCCTTGCATTTTGGATGGCGCGCTTCGTTCTTGATTACCGGCCTGTTCAGCGCATTGTGGATCGTCTGGTGGTCCATTCGCTATCGCACTCCGCGCATTCTTCCAGTGGCCGCAGAGACGCCAAACGTCGTCGCACCGCCCGCGGGTCCACCCGTTGCATGGGGCAAGCTCCTTCGCTATCGCCAGGCTTGGGGATTCATGCTCGGCAAGTTTCTTACCGATCCGGTGTGGTGGTTCTTCCTCTTCTGGCTCCCGCAGTACTTCAGCTCGCGCTTCAAGCTCGATCTTTCGCATTTGGGCTTGCCTCTAGTCATTGTCTATGTCTGCTCAACGGTGGGCAGCGTTTTTGGTGGATGGCTGCCACGGGGCTATATGCAACTGGGTATGACGCTGAAGGCTGCACGCCTGGCCGCGATGCTCACCTGCGCGGTCTGTGTCGTTCCTATCGCGGTAGTGGGCAATTTGCACTCCGTCTGGTTTGCCGTGGCTTTGCTCAGCTTGGCAGCCGCGGCTCATCAGGGCTGGTCCGCCAATATCTTCACCACGGCTTCGGACATGTTCCCCTCGTCCTATGTGGGCACGGTCGTCAGCTTTGGCCAGGTTGCCGGTGCCCTGGGGGGTGCCATCTTCCAACCGGTTGCCGGACACATTCTCCAGCTCACGCACAGTTTTGCTCCCTTGTTTCTCTTTTCAGCGTTCGCATACCTTCTCGCCTTGCTCCTTCTGCGCACGCTGGCTCCCGGCTTGCAGCGAGCAATGCCCGGCGATTGAGGCCTGCCGATGAAGGATGTCAACCGGAACGCGCTCATCGGCCTGCTGCGCATGGTCGCCCTATTGCCGGCGCTGATTTTCATTCCGGCGTGGACGCTACAATACTGGCAAGCGTGGGTCTGCTTGTGCGCATTTTTTGTCCCCGTGGCAATCATCACGGCGTATTTAATGCGAGCCAATCCAGCGCTCCTGGCGCGCCGGCTGAAAGCCGGTGCCAAGGCAGAAACAAAAAAGACGCAGAAAATGATTCAGAGCTTCGCGGCCATCCTTTTCCTTGCGATTTTTGTGGTCCCCACGTTGGACCATCGCTTCCGATGGTCCAGCGTGCCCGTCGCAGTCGAGCTTGGTGGAGATGTCCTCATCGTCTCGGGATTCGCAGTTGTCTTATGGGTCTTCACGGTGAATTCGTTCACTTCCGGGGTTATAGAGGTTAACCCGGAGCAGAAGGTGATTACCAGTGGGCCCTATGCGATCGTCCGCCATCCCATGTACCTTGGGTCCTTGGTGATGCTTCTCGGAATTCCCTTGAGTCTCGGTTCCTGGTGGGGCCTAACCGCAGTCGCCCTGATGACCACGGTGATTGTTTTGCGTCTTCTCGATGAGGAGAAATTTCTTCGCGAGAACCTGATGGGATACAAAGAATACGCGAAGCGCGTGCACCATCGCTTGGCGCCTTTTGTGTGGTGAAACAACAAGTTGGGAAGGGCGGAGATGACGGCAGAGCGCAAATTGCGCATGGGTATGGTGGGCGGCGGACCGGGAGCGTTTATCGGACCGGTTCATCGGATCGCCGCGGAAATGGATGGGAAGATCGAGCTGGTCGCCGGCGCGTTTTCGCAGTCGCCAGAGCGTTCGCGTGCCGCAGGCGAAGCGTACAAGCTTGACCCCGCTCGCGCCTACGCCAGTTTTCAGCAGATGATCGAGGACGAGCGGCGGCGTCCCGACCCCATCGACTTTGTCGCCATCGTCACGCCAAATCATTTGCATCTTCCCATCGCGGAGGCAGCACTGAAAGCCGGCTTCCCCGTGATGAGCGACAAGCCGGCGACGGCGACCTTCACAGAGGCGTTGGCGCTGCAGAAGGTCGTTCAGGCCTCTGGATTGCCTTACGGGCTAACCCACACCTATGCCGGATATGGGCTGGTGCGCGAAGCGCGTGAGCTTTGTGCGAAAGGCCGACTCGGCGCGATCCGCAAGATTGTCGTCGAATACCTGCAGGGCTGGTTGAGCAGGCCCATCGAGACCACGGGCCAGAAACAGGCGACGTGGCGCGCAGATCCCGCGTTGAGCGGCCCAGGCGGATGCATCGGCGATATCGGCGTTCATGCCTTCCACCTTGTCGAATACGTTACGGGGCTCGAGGTGAGGGCTGTGAATGCGTCCCTGCTCTCGGTCGTCCCTGGCAGGCGCGTCGACGACGACTGCACGGCCCTCTTGCGCCTTGATAACGGAGCGCATGGCATCCTGGTGGCGTCGCAGATCGCGGCCGGCGAAGGCAACGGCCTGCGCCTGCGCGTCTATGGCGAGCGCGGCTCGCTGGATTGGAAGCAGGAAGATCCAAATCGCCTGCGCCTGAAGGATCTCGATGGGCCCGAAGAGATTCGTCACGCGGCCGGCGGCTACCTGGGTGCCGACGCACGCTCGGTTGCACGCTTGCCTGGGGGCCATCCGGAGGGTTACCTGGAGGCCTTCGCTGTGCTCTATCGTGAGTTCGCCGAAGGGCTCTCTGCATGGAAGAGCGGGAAGGCCGATCCGCTGCCGCCGACACTGCCCGGGATCGTTGCGGGCGTGCGGGGCATGCAGTTCATCGACCGTGCGATTGAGAGCAGCCGGAACCAGAGCTGGAAGGAGTTTTAATGCGGCATTCCCACCGCAAAGGGGTGAAACAATGAAAACCATCAAAGGGCCGGGTATCTTTCTGGCGCAATTTGCCGACGACAACGCGCCATTCAACACGCTGGAGGGCCTGGCCATTTGGGCGGCGAAGCTGGGATTCGTGGGGGTTCAGATTCCCACTTGGGACCAACGCCTTTTCGATTTGGAAACCGCCGCCGAAAGCCAGGCGTACTGCGACGAAATCCTCGGTGTCTTACACGAGGCCGGCGTGCAGCTCACCGAGCTGTCGACACACCTGCAGGGGCAATTGGTGGCCAGCCACCCGGCCTTCGACGTCCTGCTGGAGGGTTTCGCTCCCAAGGACCTTGCGGGCCACCCGAAAGAAATTCAGGCATGGGCGGTGCAACAACTCGAATGGGCTGCGAAGGCCAGCCGCAATCTCTGCCTGACTGCACACGCCACCTTTTCCGGCGCACTGGCTTGGCCGTTCTTCTATCCGTGGCCGCAGCGGCCCGAGGGGCTTATTGAGGAGGCTTTCAAGGAATTGGCGCAGCGGTGGCTTCCCATTCTCAACGATTTCGACGACGTGGGCGTCGACGTCTGCTACGAGCTCCATCCCGGCGAAGATCTGCATGACGGCATCACCTTCGAGCGGTTCCTCGGGCAGGTGAACGACCACAAGCGTGCCAACATTCTCTACGACCCGAGTCACATGGTTCTGCAGCAGCTCGACTATCTCGAGTTCCTCGACTTCTATCATGAGCGCGTGCGCGCTTTCCACGTGAAGGACGCCGAATTCAGGCCCAACGGCAAGAGTGGCGTCTATGGCGGGTACCAGAGTTGGATCGACCGCGCCGGCCGCTTCCGCTCCCTCGGCGACGGGCAGGTCGACTTTCATTCCATCTTCAGCAAGATGGCGCAGTACGACTTTCCCGGATGGGCCGTGCTCGAGTGGGAGTGCTGCCTCAAGAATCCAAAATCTGGTGCGACCGAAGGTGCAGCCTTCATCCGTGACCGCATCATCCACGTGACCGATCGGGCCTTTGATGATTTTGCGGGCGCGGAGCCCGACGAAGACAAGAATCGGCGGATCCTTGGCCTCGATCCATTGCCCGAGCCCGAAGCTCGCTCGTGGGGCTCGGTGGAAAACGAATGAACATCCTGCGGGGCCCGGCAAGCTCAAATCGCCGAGCCCTTGCAATCGTTGCAATTCTACGGCTATTCGTCACGTTGAAGTAATCCGCGAGACTGGCTTTGTCGTGGCTCGATCCGCTCCCCTATCATCGAACTGATGGACACCTTGATTCTTGATGGCGAGGCGCTGAGCCTGGCTGAGATTGAGTCGGTTGCGCTGGCCGCTCGGCCCGTGGCAATTGCCGTGGGTGCAAGTGCGCGGGTTCGGCAAAGCAGGGAATTTATCGAGGAAATTCTTGCCGCGGGCGAGACTGTCTATGGAGTGAATACCGGCTTCGGCAAGCTCGCCGATGTACGCATTCCGCATGACAAACTCGCCGAACTGCAAATCAACCTGGTGCGCAGCCATGCCGGCGGCGTAGGGCAGCCGCTCAGCGAGGCGGAGTCGCGCGCCATGCTCCTGCTCCGCGCCAATCTGCTGGTCAAGGGTTTCAGCGGTGTGCGACCCGCCTTGCCGGAGTTGCTCGTGGCCATGCTCAATGCAGGCGTGCACCCCGTCATTCCGGAGAAAGGCTCCGTCGGTGCCAGCGGCGATCTCGCGCCCCTGGCGCACCTGGCTCTCGTGGTGGTCGGTGAAGGCGAGGCCTTTTATAGCGGAGAACGCTTACATGGCAGTGAAGCACAGCAGCGTGCAGGATTGCAGCCTTTGCAACTGACTGCCAAAGAAGGTCTGGCGCTCTTGAACGGGACGCAGGCCATGACTGCTGTGGGCGCACTTGCGGTGGCCCGTGCGCAGCGTGTCGTGCAGCTTGCCGATCTTGCCGGAGCGATGTCGCTGGAAGCTTTGATGGGCACGCCGGCAGCCTTCGACGAGCGCATTCACCGGGTGCGCCCCCATGACGGGCAGATCGCCTCAGCTGCGCACCTTCTCGCACTTCTTGCCGATTCGGAGATTCGCGAATCCCACCGCGAACACGATCCCCGTGTGCAGGATGCCTACTGCCTGCGATGCATGCCGCAGGTGCATGGCGCTGTACGCGGCGTTCTCGCACACGTGGCGAGCGTGCTTGAAATCGAAGCCGGCTCGGCGACTGACAATCCTCTGATTTTCCCGGCGATCTTAGCAAACGAGCAAAGTCGCGGAGCTGTTTTGTCAGGCGGCAACTTCCATGGCGCTCCGCTGGCTTACGCGTTTGATTATGCAGCGGTCGCTATGACCGATCTCGCCGGCATTACCGAGCGGCGCATCGACCGGCTTCTCAATCCCGATATCAACGAGAAACTGCCGGCCTTTCTCTCCGGAGATCCAGGCCTCTCCTCGGGCTTTATGATTGCGCAGATCGTTGCTGCCGCTCTCATCAATGAGTGCCAGGTTCTCGCGCATCCGTCCTCCACGGGAAACATTCCCACCGATGGCGGCAAAGAAGATCATGTGTCGATGGGCATGACGGGCGCCCTCAAGCTGCGCCAGATCATTGACAACGCCGAACGCGTTCTGGCCGTCGAGCTGATGTGTGCGGCACAGGGATTGGAATTCCGCAGTCCCCTCCGCCCCAGCCGTGAAGTGACGCGCGCGCTTGCTGCGGTGCGTGCCGTTGTACCGCATCTGGAAAAAGACCGCTCCCTCGCACCCGATATCGAAGCTTTGGCGGTGGCCATTCGAGCTGGAACTTTCGACTCGTGGCTCGCGTGAGTCCCGTCGCGAAGCTTCGGTGCAACTCAATTACCATGAGAACCGATCGCAGGAGGATCTGCCCCAGTGAAGCTCTATCGCACAGCCGTTGGATGCGTTGTGGAAGAAGAGGGCCGACATGCCCAACTCGAAGGTCATTCGCTCGACATGCTGCTGGCACGCGAAGACCTTCCGGAGTTTCTCGCGGAATGGGTCAAGGCGCACGCCGGATCGCACCCGGTCAATCTGGCCGACGTCCTCGCGCCCATCGATCATCAGGAGGTCTGGGCAGCCGGGGTGACCTACTATCGCAGCCGGGGTGCGCGCATGGAAGAGTCAAAAGACGCGGGCGGAGGCAACTTCTATGACCGCGTTTACTCCGCGGAGCGCCCCGAGCTCTTCTTCAAGTCCACCGCGAGTCGCACGGTCGGACCAGGCGGAAAGGTGCGCATCCGTGCCGACGCGCACTGGTCTGTGCCGGAGCCCGAGTTAACGCTTGTGGTCAGCCCCGGGGGAAGAATTACCGGTTACACCATAGGCAACGACATGAGCGCGCGCGATATCGAAGGGGAGAACCCGCTGTACCTTCCCCAGGCCAAGGTCTATACAGGTAGCTGTGCGCTTGGCCCTGGAATCCTTGTCAGCGGGAAGCCGCTTCCTTCGGCAACGGAGATCGCTCTCGAAATTCGGCGGCATAACCATGTCGAGTTCTCCGGCTCGGTTGGGCTCACGGAGTTGAAGCGCGATCCCAAAACGCTCGTCGAATACCTGCGGCGCGACAATTCCTTTCCCCATGGTTGCTTCCTGATGACGGGGACGGGCATCGTCCCGCCAAGCTCGTTTACGTTGGCTAGTGGCGACCGGATTCGCATCACGATTGCGCCGATCGGCGCCCTTGAAAACGAAGTTGCCTGATTGGGGCTATACGAGTCACTCAAAGCAGATTCTTTTTCAAGAATGCCAGCGCGCGGCCGCGTGCCAGCTCCGCTGCTTCGGCGTTGTAGCTGGCGCGCAAATCGCAGTTGAAGCCGTGTCCCGCTCCGTCATACCAGTGGATTTCCACTTCGGGATGCGCGGTCTTCACCCTCCCCACCTGCTCCGCCGGAATGTGGGCATCCAGCTTGCCGAAATGCAGTTGAACCGGCACTGTCGGCGTCTCGGCGGCAAAGTTTCCGATGCCTCCGGCGTAGTAGCCGACGGCCACCTCCGGGTGAAGTCGTGTCGCACTGAGCCACGCGAGCAATCCGCCGAAGCAGTAGCCGATGACGCCCACTTTTTTGCGGGTTTCGGTGCTCGCGAATGCGATTGCCGCATCGACGTCGGCCAGCGCCTTCGTCAGGTCGAGCTTCTGCCGCAACGCCATTCCACGCTGTGCGTCCGGGCCGTCGTAGCCAAGCTCGATTCCAGGTTCGATGCGATCGAAGAGCGCGGGCGCCACCGCAAAAAAGCCCTCTTTGGCAAAGTCATCGGCAATGGAGCGGATGTGCCGATTCACGCCGAAGACCTCCTGGATGACAACCAGCCCGGCAATGGGTTC
The DNA here is from genome assembly GCA_036520995.1 of Occallatibacter sp. Classification (GTDB taxonomy): domain Bacteria; phylum Acidobacteriota; class Terriglobia; order Terriglobales; family Acidobacteriaceae; genus Telmatobacter. The sequence continues at coordinate 53,020 of DATDIQ010000010.1, read as the reverse complement.
TGCTGTGGGTTGCGCGATATACAGGCTCAGCACATGCTCATCGACAGCCTTGACCTTCACGGTTCCACCCATCCTTTCTTCACCTCGCATTCAAAGTTGACGGACAGCGTCTCCGATTTAGATGCATCACTCGGCATCGCGCACGCAGCGAAACCCGACCCCGCCTGACCGGTCATACGAAGGCGCCATCAGCAATAGCTTGCTGTGCTCATCGTTACGAAATGCTTGGGGAAAATACCAGACGGAGCCCTGCGGCGCGTAATACTCGCCTCCACGCACGATTGCAGCACGTGTGTGCTCATCGGTGAATTCGTCCGTCCACTGCCACACGTTGCCAACCATGTCCATCACGCCATATGGACTCGCTCCCGCGGGATGTGCATCGACTGGGTCGGGCCCGCGCATCGTGCGTCCGATATCGGGCGAGGGAACTGCCGTGCTGTTCCAAACGTCGCCCCAGGGAAACGATCGCCCATCCGCCCCCTGCGCGGCGAGTTGCCACTCCCACTCGTGCGGCAGCCGCTTACCTGCCCATGTCGCATACGCGCGCGCGTCTTCCAGCGATACCCACGTCACGGGACGCCGACCCCAACCCTGTGGATAGTTTTCGCCCTTCCAGTCCCGCAAAAAGTTCAGACTGTCGTGGGGTACGTAGTGGGTTGAATCGAGAAATTGTTTGAACTCCGCATTGGTCACCGGGTACTGATCGATGTAGAACGGATTGATCTCGGTCCAATGCTCGTGGAAACGACGCGGCGAGTCCTCCCACGGATACTGCACGTCGACCCCGGGGTCGGCGCCGCCTTCGATCTCCGTTCCATGAACCTTGAAGAGAAACTTGCCGCCCGGTATGCGAATCATCCCGACAGGGGTGTTCTTTGTTGGTTTCATCGACGCGATCTCCACCATCTTCTGCGGCAGCACAGTCCACTCATGCGAATAGCTGGCGAGTGGTTTGATGGTCAACGTGGCCATGCGACGCATTAGGTCTTTGATCGCATCGTTCGGTTCTCCCGGTGTCGCCAGCACAGCTCCATACCCATTCGCTTCGATTGAGAAATCGAGCACGGTGTCCGTTTCCACTGTCTCGGGCTTGATCTCTGTACCGTGATACAGGTCGAAATACCGCATGCCCTGCGCGGTCGGGACATCCATTTGTGGTCCATCGATGTTGGAGTCCGTGCGGTTCACGATGGTCCACACGGTCTCGCGACCCAGCGGCCAGCGGCTCGCGTAGACCCCATAAAAGTGCATAGGGTAAAGCGGCTCCCAGTCTTTGTTCACAAGAAACGGGGCCACCGCCCGCTCGATCGTGGCGATCCGCCTTGTTGCCTCTGCATCCCGCGGCGTAACGCCATTCCAGATACCCCAGATGTTCTCCCAGCTTTCCCAGCCCACGCCGTTGAAAAACGCGTACTGCAGATCGTTGGTCTTGTCTTTGGCCCATCGATCGCTGATGTTGACCATATGGCGTGTCTCGAGCCACTTGAATCGGTCGACCATGGGGATGAACGGAAACGTGTATTGTCCCCACGTCATCACGTTCCAACTCAACGCCTCATCGCTGGGGCTGCCCTCGGGTTCAAACGCCAGCGGGCGCCCAATCTTCTCGGCCGCGAGAGAAAATCCAAGCGGCACCCCGTCTTGCGTATCACCGTTGATACCGTCCGCGTCGATTTCCTTCATCAGAGCTGCAATTGCATCCGGCCACGGCTGCTCAGGTTCGTGCGTGCCTTCATCCCACATCATCATCGGGAAAAGCACGCGCACGCCGCGCCGGTGAAAATCCGCCACCATCTGGCGCACACCACTCACCCCGCCGGGCATCGACTCCACCATCTGCAGCTGGTTGCGGTTGTCGATTCCCATATTCGGGTACGTTGCCCACACCAGCACGGCATCGATGCCGCCGTAACGCTTCTCGAGATCATCGAGATATCGATCAACCGTGTAGCGTCCCGAGACGGGGTCGAAGAGATATCGGTCCTGAACCATCATCTGCGGCTGAATGAAACTCGACTGCGTCCACCGAAGTGCAGGCCGCTCGTAGCGCGAGGCGTCGAAGGTCGTGCGAATGCGTCGTTCCGCGCGCCAATGCTCCAGATCACTCAGCCAACGCTCATGGAGAAATGGGGGACAACCCTGCTGCACTCCTTCCCACACGTTGTGCAGATTCATACAGATCGGCGGAGGAATCTGCTGTCCCCGCGGCTCATAGGCAGTATCCTGCGCCGCAGCCAGCAGGGCACAGCCGCCCAGGGCAATTCCACAGCAGGTTGTTCGGAACATCGGTCTGAATTTCCTCGATTCTTACCGGATCAGGCTTGTGGGTTTCCGGGGGAAAGGCCATCATGCGTGTTCGGCGAGAAGCTGGTCAATCTCAACCCGGTTGGGCATCGATGCCTGCGCGCCACGCCGCGTGACTGAAATTGTGGCCGCAGCCGACGCAAAGTGCGCCGCACTCCAGGGATCCTGGCCTTCGAGCAGCGCCACCGCGAAGGCCCCGTTGAAGCAGTCGCCGGCGGCCACCGTATCCACCGCATCCACGCGGAAAGCCTTCACCCTGCGTGCCTCTTCCCTCGCGCTCGCAACATAGGACCCCTCGGCGCCACGCTTCAACACCACACCGTATACGCCCTTTTCCAAAAGTTTTCGGGCGGCCTCTTTCGCGCCCAGGCTGCCGCCCACGTAAAGTGCCGCTTCAGTCTCGTTTGGGGTGAACCACGTGACCTGCTTCCACACCGTGTCCGGCAGGTCTGCCGCCGGCGCCGGATCGAGCATCACCGGCACGCCTGCCGCCGCGCATAGGGCAAGCGCATGGCGCACGGTCTCCAACGGAAGTTCTAGTTGGCACAAGACCATTCCCGCACTGCGAAGCCTTTCCGCATGCTGGTCGATCATCGCGGGAGTCACTTTGCCGTTCGCACCCGGCACCACGACGATGCTGTTCTCTCCGCTCGAAGCCACGATGATTGGCGCCACCCCCGACGGACCCGGGACGCGCGCGACAGCCTCAATGCCCACGCCGGCGGCCCGCAGGTTCTCCAGCAGCGCCTCTCCAAACACATCCTCACCCACCGCGCCGATCATCTGGACGGGATGGCCCAGCCTCGCAACTGCCACCGCCTGATTTGCGCCTTTGCCCCCTGGTGTCGTCGTGAAGTCGCTGCCGATCAACGTTTCGCCGGCGCGTGGAATACGCGGCGTACTCGCCACGAGATCCATGTTGATGCTGCCAACCACGAGGATGGGTCTTTTCTGAGTAGACATACCGGTCCTGTTAGTACAGAGGCGCGAGCGCAATCGAGCAAAGTCCGATGAGGAAAAACACAAACATCAGAACGAGGAATTGCCGCGCTCGCGGCGGTGCGCCGGCAAACTCATGCCACACAAAAATGCCCCAGCAGGCAGACACCATCGTTGCTCCCTGGCCAATCGAGTACGAAACTGCCGGCCCCACCTTGTGTGCGCCCGAGCCTAGAAAGTTGGTCACGGCTCCCGCGCACCAGACCATGCCGCCGAGAATTCCCGCAAAGTGCCATCGCCACAGAGCGCCCCAATACTCCGCGCCCCGCACCCGCCCCTTTCCATCCAGCGGCTTGAGCATCAGCAAGAAATTTGCTGGGAAGGTCGAAACTACAACACCGACCGCAAAGAAGGTGGAAATTGCATAGGGGCGCGGACCAGGAATTCCGACAGTTCCCTTCATTGCGTCGGCCACCATGGGGTAAAAACTGCCCATCAACAATCCAGCCGCGAGGCTCAACACAATTCCGCGCGTCGTTGCGGCCTTTGCGTTCTGCTCACGGCTCTTGTACGCGAACGCGTCGAGAATGATCGCGATCGTGACCAGTGCGACGCCTCCAAACAGCAACACCGGGTTTCCCTTTGGGCTGACGATGTAGCTCCAGACCGAACCCACGATAAGCGCAATACCGATGCCTACCGGAAACGCGACGGCAAGGCCGGCCACGTCGATGGCAGCCACGAGCAGCAGGTTCGCGACGTTGAAGACCACTCCACCCAGGGCCGCAAGCAGCATGGAGTGCGGCGGCGACTGCACAAGGTCGGAGAGATACTCCGGGCTCGACGATCCATGGCTGCCAAGCGTAAAGCCCAGAACCAATGCCCCCAGCATCACGCCCAGGGCATAGTCCCAGTAGAAAAGCTGGAAGCGGTACCCTGGGCAGAGCTTCAGGGTGTTGGCCCACGATCCCCAGCAGAGCATGCTGAGCAACATCAGCAGGAGCGCAGCCTGATACGTTTCCGGAAGAAACATCCCCCATTTCCCTCACGTTCTCATGGGTTGTGCTGCACGGGGAACGATAGCGTTTTTGACCGTCGGAATGCAAATCACTTCGGCGTGCGCTCCACCGAGCGCTTCGAATCGCAGCCGAACTGTTCTAGGTTTTGGCAGTTTTCACTGCCTCGGTCACCGCCGGCACCACTTCAAACAAATCGCCGACAATGCCGTAATTCGCAACTTCGAAGATTGGCGCATCGGGATCCTTGTTGATCGCCACCACGCACTGAGAGCCTTTCATGCCGACCAGGTGCTGGATCGCGCCCGAGATGCCGACGGCCAGATAGAGCTTTGGCGCAACAGTCTGTCCCGAACTGCCGACCTGGCGCTCGATGGGCAACCATCCGTTGTCGCAGATCGGACGCGATGCCGCCAGTTCCGCACCCAGTGCACTCGCCAGTTCCTGGACCAGAGGCAGATTCTCGGCTTCTTTGATGCCGCGGCCCACACTCACGATCAGTTGCGCCGAACCCAGGTCGACGGTTTGCGCCGATCCACGAAAGGGAGTCCCCGGCTTCGTTCGAATTTGCGACGCTTCGATCGTGGGTGCGAGCGTTTCCACGGTTGCGTTCCCCGCCGCGTCCGCGTCCGCGCGAAACGCTCCCGATTGCACCGAGACAAAGCACGTTCCGCTGCCGGAGTGTCGATACTCGCCGTTGAGGCGGCCCTGCATCAGCTGCCGCACAAAAGCTGGACCATCGGCAATGGCCACAACATCTCCGATCAGCACCTGGCCTAAACGCGCAGCCAGCGCCGGCGCGTAGTCCCGCACCTGGTAGGTATGCGGAAAGACGACGTAGCCGGGCTCCTCCTTGCGAACGAACTGCTCCAGTGCGTACGTAAATGCGTCTGCCGTGTAGGTCTCCAACAACGAATGCTCAAGCCGGACCACTTTCGCGAAGCCTTTGCCTGCGGCCTCTGCTGCAAGCGCCTCTGTCTTCGCACCTGGAACCACAGCGTTCACCGGCTGCCCCACCGCCGCGCCGAGTCGACGCCCCGCCGCAGCGGCCTCCCAACTGATGCGCCCTACGCGTCCGCCGCGCTCTTCGAGCACTACCCACACGCCGCTCATAGCACCCTCGCCTCGAATTTCAGTTTCTCGACCAGCGCAGCCGCAGCTTCCTTTGGCGATCCCGCCAGAATCTGTGTCGATTTGCGTTTCTGCGGCAGCACGATCCGCTCCAGCGTCGCTGCGGGTTTTGGAGGTTGCCCAAGCTCTGCCGCGGCCACCCGACGCAGCTCTTTCGTCTTTGCCTTCTTGATGCCCATCAAGGTCGCGTAGCGCAGCTTGTTGCCGCCCGATTGAATCGAAAGCACGGCCGGTAACGGCATCTCAATCGATTGGAACCAGCCCTCCTCAAGCTCGCGTTTTACCGTGATGCCCGCATCCGTCTTTTCCACGTGCAAAATGAGCGAGGAGTGGGGATGCCCCAGTAACTCGGCAAGAACCACGCCGGTCTGTCCATAGCCGAGGTCGTCCGACTGCAAGCCGGTCAACACAAGATCTGGATTCTCAGGTTTGATAGCCTCTGCGAGCAGTTGTGCCACACCCAGCGCATCGCTCGAGGCGGCATCCTCGGTGTCCACGTAGATTGCGCGGTCGGCTCCCTTGGCGAGGGCCTCGCGAATCGTGGAACTCACCCGCTCCGGTCCGGCGCTCAAGACAATCACCTCGCCCCCGTGCTTTTCCTTGAGTTGAAGAGCCTCTTCCAGAGCATATGCGTCCGACTCGTTCAGCGCCCATTGCAGATCAGCTTCCTCAATCCATCGGCCAGAGGCATCGATCTGCATGTGGGCATCGCGCTCCGGCACTTGCTTGATGGCAACAACAATCTTCATGGAAACTCCGTCCTAATTCGCCGGGTTCGTTGGTGAAACGGGCAATGAGCGCGCAGTCAACTGTGCAATGTCGAGCAGTTGCGGCCCCCCTGCACCCTTGGATGCAAAGGCGTCGCGAAACATCGTATTGCAGAAGGGGCAGGCAGTGCCGACTACGCTCGCTCCCGTTTGCGCCAGTTCATCGGCCCGCACATGGCTTACGCGCTCCCCCTTTTCCTCTCCCAGAAAGGCAAGCCCGCCGCCCGCCCCGCAGCAAAAGCTTCGTTCGCCACTGCGCGGGGCCTCCACCAATTGTCCTGAAGCTCGAACGACGGCGCGTGGCTCGTCATACACATCGCGATAGCGCCCCAGGTAGCAAGGGTCGTGATATGCAATTGTCTCGGAGCTCTCGGTGCGCGGGAGCTTGCTCAAATGCCGTGCCAGAAATTCGCTGTGGTGCTCTACGGCAGGCGGCGGGCCATATTCCTTCCAGTCTTCCTGGATTGTTCTCACACAATGCGGGCAGATCGAGACGATCTTCTTCACTTTGGCCTGCGTCACGGTTTCCAGGTTCGACTCGGCCAGTTGCTGGAACGCCAGGTCGTTGCCCAACCGCCGCACCGGATCGCCCGTGCATTTCTCTTTGCGCAGCACGCCGAAGCTGGTACCCAGATACTTCATCACCCGCGCAAAATCCGCCACGATCTCGCGACCCTTGGGGTCGTAGCCACCCATGCACCCCAGCCACAGGCAGTACTCTTGCGTCCCGTCGAAGATTGGAAATTCCTGCTTCTGGATGAATTTGTCGCGTTCGCTCGCACTGATTCCCAGTGCATTCGATCCTCGCTCCAGGGCCAGAAACAACTTCGCGCCATGATCGTCTTCCCACGTGCCCGTGTTCACCGCGCCGCGCCGCAAGCCGATCAGGATGGGCAAATGCTCGATCCCCACCGGGCATTGAAACTCGCAAGCCCCGCACGTCGTGCATTGAAATGCCGCTTCCTGCGCGTTGTACTTGCCCAGCAGCGGCTCGCTCGAGGCCGGACCGAACTCATTCAGGTAGGCGCGCAGTCCCAGCACAATCTCTTTCGGGTTGAGCAGCTTTCCCGTATTCGCCGCAGGACAGTGCTCTGTGCAGCGGCCGCACTCCACGCACGAGTAGGCCTGCAGGCTCACAATCTGTGTCAGGTCTTTTCCCGCCACGAGCCCAAAATCCTCGTCGCCTACTAATGGCGGAATCCGGCTGAACCCGCTGCGCGAAAGAAAAATCGTCGCCGGGCTTAGTACCAGGTGCAGATGCTTTGTGTGCGGAATGATGGGCAGGAACATCAGCAGGGTGAGCGTGTGCACCCACCACAATTCGCGCGCCGTTGCGCTCTCCTCCGAGACCGCAAACGCGCCTAGGTAGGTGACCATGAGGAGAAAGATCAACAGGGCGATCAGGCCCGATTCCCATGAGAGGGGCTCACCCAGCCAGCGCGGCCGCACCACGAACCGCCGCACAAACAGCCCCGTGATGCCCGCCGCGCAGGCAATAGCGAACACCGCCGCCAGGTAAGAATAGAACCGCCCAAACCAGCCTGTGGAATCGAGGAACCCCACGTCGAGTCCCACTGCACAATGGTTCAGTGTGACCAGCGCAAAGGCGCAGAATCCCCAGAAGACGAATGCGTGCGCCAGTCCGGGCAGAGGCCGTTGGCGAATCACCTTGGCCTGGCACATCACTTCCCACACAAGGTCCCATACACGCCGGCCTACTGGCGCCAGATGAAAATCCGGATCTTTCTTCGATTCGAGAATCCTTCGCAGAATCGGCTGGAGGCGCCGGATGAACAGAAAAATCGACGTTGCGGCAAGCCCGATAAAAATGAGCCTCTCTACCAGAGAGAACTGAGAAGGCTCGGCCAAAGTGGGGGGCGCGATCATGAACGAACCAACGATACAGGATCATGCCGCTTCTCGTCCCGTCACGCCGATCCGGCGCCATGACGCACCCCGGTATCGAGTGCGTCAGGGCGCCGTGGTCCCTGGCGAGGAAATATTTCAAGAGAAAACCCAGTGTCTTAGGAAGTAGGGCAGGGCGTAAACGGCGCGGTCAGTTTGGTGGTGTCGGGGAAGCTGTAGTCGCCGTGGATTGCATTGGAGGGCTGCATCCCCTCAAACCACTGCAGGAGGCCGAGCGTCTGCGGGTGATACGTGAATCCGTGAAGCGTCACGTCGGTGTAATCCGGTGAAAGGTTCTCAACGATATCGCCCACCTCGAGGAAATTCTGGCAGGCGCCTGCTGGGGCGCCCGGTATTTGATAGTTCGGTGTGACGTTGTTCACGAAGGGGTCATTGAGGGTCTCGCCAAGTTCATGCGAGAGCGGATTGATATCCGCAAACACGGCTGGATCCCCAAAGATCGCGTCCGCAATGTCAGGATCAAGCGAAGTCGCAAACACGAAGGTCTGAAGGAAGAACTTGTTCGCCGTGCTGTTGGTCTCGAATGCGGTGTGGAACCCTCCGATGCAGCAGTCGACCGGCTGCTGGTTCTGAAAATCCCCATAGACCGCATTACGGGTAACGAAAATAGGGATAGACTGCACCGTGAGAGGCTCCGTCTGAGACAGCGTGTTGAGCTGCGAGTCGATGAAGTTGATGTCGATCAGCGCGAAGAATGTGCCATCAGGCGCCACAAAGAGCTGCGACGATCCAACCGGCACTTCGATTTGCACCGGAGTCAGCGTCTGCGGAGTACCCAGCAGGACGTGGAAGTTGTCATCGCCGTCGTTATTGCCGTCTTTGTTAAAAAGCGGGTAAAACTCAGCGCGCATCTGTGCGTCTTCAAACTGCGTAAACCCGGTTGCATATTCCGAGTTCTGAAAAAGCGGCGAGGTCTTGATCTCGTTGGTGATCGTGGTTGTATCGATCGTGATATTGTTGCCGTTCTGATCGACAAACTCGTCGAAGAAAAACGACAGCGGGATGTAATTGGTAGGCACAACGGTCGTATTCTTCCGAGTCGGTTGCTGGCCCACCATCGTGTAGGGATAGGTGGTGCCGCCAAACGTGAACGAGCCCGTGAAGTTCGGAACCGAGACGATCCGCGGGTCCTGCTCCTGTGCGGCCGCATTCGCCACGGCTGAAAGCTTGTTCGAGGCGGTGTGCTTGGGTGCTGTCTTGAGCGCGGCAAAAAAGCCACCGGGAACGGGAATAGGGGAACGGGTGATTCGCGCTTGACTCTGGCCAAACGCAACAGGACTGGCCAAAGCCACGGCGACAAGAGCCTGGCAAAGCGAGGGGATTCGCATCGGGGTGACCTCTTTTTAGATTTTTGGAAAAAGCCGAAGGCTCGAGCCGCACTAACTCTGCGTTAGGTCGATTCGGAAGTCAAGAGAGAAGTGCAGGGAAGCGATCCCGTTTTCGTTCTTGCTGATCGACCGGCTCTAGCTTCCAAAAACTGTAGCGTCGCTGCCGTACGCGTTTTCGACGAAGCCGATCCTCTGCTTATTCGTCACGCTTTGCGGAGGTGATCTGGGTCACGTACAGGTGCGTTCCTGTGGGCCATACTCGCCCGTAGGAATGAAAACGAGGCTCAGGATCGGGGTGCTGGTGTTGGTTGGACTTACAGCCTTGCAGCCTCTCCTTGCCGACCGCCTCTGTGCGCCTGGGCATTGTGTCAGCGAAGGTTGCGCCTCGGCCTGCTGTGCCTCCGCGAGCAACCCTTCGATCCAAGCCCATGCCGCCGCTGCGTGCCATGCGGAGCACCTTCGCGCCCCGATGCAGGCGGCCTTCAATCCGAATCCATGCAATCAGGGCGCAGTTCACGCCGCTCTGCAGCCCTTCGCTCCAGAGACGCTTCGCATCGCGCCCGGCGCCGGGTCGCCTCGTTTTGCAGCGCCGATTCAGCTGGAAGGTCTCCCAAGAGTCTCGCGGCCGATCCCCGTTTCGCCCGCGCTCACCCCACGATTGCAGTCTCGTCTCCAGACATTCCGCATCTGAGTTTTGCCGATGGAGCAACGTCTGCGCCGGCCCGTGTTCGATTCCTGCCGGCAAGCCTTCACGGCAACATCCGCATCGTTCAAGGAGATCTTTATGAAATCCGCAATCCTTCTTTCTCTTTCATTCGCATTCGCCATCGTAGCTTTCGCTCAATCCGCGCCGCAGGCGCAGCCGGAGAAACTGAGCAAACAGCAGCTTCTAACCTTGATTGCATCGGCCAAAACTCCCACCGACCACGAGCGCATCGCGCACTACTACGAAGCGCAGGCGCAAAATGATCGGGCACTGGCGCAGAAGCATGCGCAGATGGAGGCCGAATTCAAGCAGAACGTAGTGACCAGCTCATCCAAATGGGTCAGCGGCACAGTGAACCATTGCGCGTACGTGGTCCAGAACTACACTCGCGAGGCGGCCAGAATGGAAGGGCTCGCGCAGGAGCATGAGGAAATGGCGCGGCTCGCGGGTGGAAAGTAGGGACTTGAAAACAGCAGCATACCTGGACGCAGCAGGCCACCGTGGGGTGGCCTGCTGCGTCCAGATCAAGAGGGGGCCCGAAGTTTTCGACAGGGAGAAAAACCCCCACCGCCTTCCGACTCCGAGTGCGCCTCAGCAACGAACAATCTTCGGTGAATCGATGCCTTTGGTGGCATTGCGTGTGTCCACCACCAGCTGCGCTTCGTCTACAATCGCCTGGTAATCGTAGTTCGAGTGGTCGGTCACAATCATCACTGCATCGTACTGGCCAAGATTTTCGAGCGGTGTATTCGTCATGTTCAGCGCATAGTGCCGTCCTTGGCCGACAGTCGGAAAATAAGGGTCGTTGTAGGACACCGCTGCCCCCTTCTCGCGCAGCAACTCGAGAATCGTCAGCGAAGGTGACTCGCGCAGATCGTCGATATCGCGCTTGTACGCTAATCCCAGTACCAGGATCTTCGATCCGTTGATCGCCTTGCGCTGCCGATTCAATCCATCGGCCAGCTGCTCGATTACGAAGCGCGGCATGTTGATGTTGATTTCGCCAGCCAGCTCGATGAACCGCGTCCGGAAATCGAATTCGCGCGCTTTCCACGAAAGATAGAATGGATCGATTGGGATACAGTGTCCGCCCAAACCGGGCCCCGGATAGAATGCCTGGAATCCGAAAGGCTTCGTCTTCGCGGCGTCAATTACTTCGTGTATGTCGATCCCCATCCGCATGCAGAGCTGCTTCAGTTCATTCACTAGCGCAATATTCACGCAGCGATAGATGTTCTCGAGTAGTTTCGTCATCTCGGCAATAGCCGGGCTGCTCACCGGGATCACACGGCGAAAGATCGAGCCGTAGAGCGCCGCCGCCAGTTCGGCTGCAACTGTGCCGCAGCCGCCAACCACCTTGGGAATGTCGTGGCGCGCCACCGTCTCGTTGCCGGGGTCTTCTCGTTCCGGCGAGAACGCCACATGCACTCCTGCCGATTCCTCTCCTTTGGCCACCTTCAGCCCCAGCCGATTCCCGCTTTCAAGCAACGGCACCACCAGCTCCTCGGTCGTGCCCGGATACGTCGTGCTCTCGAGCACGATGAGCTGTCCACTGTGCACGTGCGGGGCAATGGCCTCCACCGTTCCCGTCACGTAGCTCAAATCCGGCTCATGAAACTCGTTCAACGGTGTCGGCACGCAAATGATTACCGCGTCCATCCGCTCAATTTCCGAGTAGTCCGCCGTAGCGTGAAAGCCGCTCTTCTGCGCCTGTTGGATCATCTCCGGCAGAATGCGCACGATGTACGACCCGCAGCGATTCAGCGTCGCCACCTTGTCTTCAGCGATATCGAACCCAGTCACCTTAAAACGTTCGTCGCTGAAGAGAAGCGCCAGCGGCAACCCTACGTAGCCCATGCCAACGATGCCGACCCGCGCTTCACGAGTCTCAATCTTCTGTTTGAGCTCTGCCAGGGAGCGGGATGCAACTGTAGTCATAAACCAAATTCTATGCCACACTTTCTCCGACCGTCCCGGTCGGGAACATTGTTGCGTGCGGGGCGCCCATGGTACGAGAAAATCAAACCGGCTGCCTCCCCTTCGAGGAGCGCTCATGATTGCCCTGATTGTCCTGGTTGTTTCGTTTGCACTCTTTCGCCTCTCAGGTCTAGCCATTCCCTACATGGCTGACTGGCAGTTTGCCTTGCGAGCGGCTCTCGGCGTCATGTTCCTCTTCACCGCCTCGGCGCACTGGGGCAAGCGTCGGCCCGACCTCCTTCGCATGGTCCCTGGCGCTTTGGGCAGCGCCGATTTCTGGGTCACGCTCAGCGGCATCGCCGAAATCTTTTTCGCCATCGGCCTGCAGATTCCGAACCTCGCGATTCCCGCAGGCGCGCTTGCCGGTGTCATGCTTGTCTGTCTTTTCGCGGGCAACGCAAAGGCCGCCCGCGAAAAGCTCACCATTGGCGGGCGGCCTGTGCCGTCCCTGTGGCCTCGGCTCGCGATTCAAGTCATCTTTCTGGCTGCGATCGCTGCCGCAATGTGGCCCAGGCCGATCCAGTAACCCCAACATCCGCAACTTCCCCGACCGCTTCTTGTATTCTGTCGATTGCCCCTCGCATCGCTCTCATTCTGCGCAGGCGGCGGAGGAACGCATTGGCGAAGTACCTGGTCACTGGCGCCGCAGGCTTCATCGGCCGATCCATCGCAGCCGAACTGATCAAGCGCGGCGAATCCGTCCGCGGGGTCGACAGCTTCATCACGGGCAAGCGCGAAAATCTCCTCGGTCTCGAAGCCATGGAGTTCCACGAAGGCGACCTCATCGACCCGGCCGTCTGCGCTCGCGCCTGCGACGGCGTCGAAATCGTCTTCCATGAAGCCGCCCTCGCAAGCGTCCCGCGTTCCGTTGCTGATCCCGTCAGCACCAACCAGAACTGCGTCACGGCCACCCTCAATCTCCTCGTCGCGGCACGCGCCCATGGTGTGCGGCGGGTCGTCTACGCCGGCTCTTCCTCGGCCTATGGCGACACGCCCATGTTGCCCAAGCGCGAAGAGATGCTACCCAATCCGATTTCGCCCTACGCGGTCGCCAAGCTCGCGGGAGAGCACTATATGCGCGCCTTCACGCGGGTATATGGTCTTGAAACCGTGGTCTTGCGCTACTTCAACGTCTTTGGGCCGTACCAGGACCCCACCTCGCACTACTCCGGCGTACTCGCCATCTTCTGCCGAAAGATGCTTGCCGGCGAGCAGCCGACCATCTACGGCGACGGGGAACAGAGCCGCGACTTCACCTACATCGACAATGTTGTTCACGCAAACCTGCTTGCTGCTGCAGCGCCGGCCCCCCAGGTCAGCGGCCAGATGATGAACACCGCCACCGGAGAACGTATTACCTTAAACGAAGTATTTAGCATATTGCGTCAACTGACTGACTATAAAGGGGTTTCTCTTCACGTCGATCCCCGTTCGGGCGACATCCGCGACTCGCTAGCCGACATTTCCCTTGCTGCCAGACTCATGAACTACCAGCCCCAGGTGAGCTTTCGAGAAGGACTGGAGCATACCGTGGACTGGTACCGCAGCTCGGCAAAGTAGTCCCTCAAAGCGCGGGCGTTACTTTCGCGCGCGCAAGCTGCATAGCGGTGACAATACGCACAACTGATTCCAAGGGCGTTTGCGGACACTTGGAAGTTCCTCCGCAGCGACAGTTTGCACACCTGTGCCCGAGCACTGCGCCATGCCGGAGGGGTCAAGCAAAGGATTCTGACCGTTGCCGGACGTCGCCGTTGCTCCGCCAAGCCTCGAGCAATTTGTCGCAGTGCAGCCTCAGAGCGAGGCCGCGTGCGGAGATTCCGCGACATCCATGCGCGCCCTTTTCACGGTTCTCTTTCGCCGCCGTCGTTTCGTCTTTGCGGTCGTTGGGGGGGCGGCTCTCGTCTGTGTTGTCTATTGCCTTCTGGCTCCCAACATCTATGAGGCATCCGCCCGCATCGCCCTGCGCGCGTCGCCAGTCAGCACGCTCGATCTGAACGGCGCCAGCAATGCCAACTCTGCGGCCTTCGCCTCGGGACAGACGCAACTCGAGACCCTTGCCGATGTCTTTCGGAGCGACCAGCTTGCCTGGGCCGTGATCGCCCGACAACATGTTTACCGCTCGCCCGCGTTCCTTGACCGCTTTGGAATGCAATTCCGCAATATGCACCCCGAGACTCCGAGCCCTGAAGCGCAGGAGTATCTTTTGGAGCGATTTCAGGAGTGCCTCCTGGTGCGCACGCTGCCCCGTACCCTGATCCTGCAGATTCGTTTTCGATCGCGCGACCCGGCGCTCTCGGCCGTGGTCGTCAACGATCTCATCCGCACCTATGTCGAGCGCGAGGCAGATGCACGCGTGCAGGCAACTACCGAAGCTTCCGGCTTACTGCGAGAGCAGCTCAGCATTCTCAAGGCTCGCGTTGACAAAGACGATGCGCACCTCATCGCATTCCAGCAGAAGCACGGCCTGCTGGATACGCCTGAGATGCTTGCCAATGGTCAGCCCAGCGCCGCGCAGCACACCGCGGCGCTTGCTGCAGTCGACGACCTGAATCGAGAACTTGTTGCCGCCACAGCCGAACGCATTCAGCGAGAAGCCGAGTATCGCGCTGCGCTGCGCGGCAATCCCGAATTGGTTGTCGCTTCCGATCCTCACTTGCAGGCACAAAACGGCGCCTTCGCCACCGCTCTTCTTCTGCAACTCCACGCCCGCCACAGCGACCTTGAGCTGGAGGCGAGCCAGCTCAGCACCGAACACGGCCCCAGTTTTCCCCGCGTTGTCGAGATTTACGCGCAACTCAAGGACCTCGACCGCCAGATCGCTGCGCAGAATACCCGGCTCGTCAGCCAATTCAAGCAGACGTGGGAGACGGCTGCGGAGCGTGAAAAGCTCCTTCGCCAGAATCTTGATCAGACCACCAGCCTCGGCATGAAGCTCAACGCGGCAGAAACCGAACTTGCGGCCATGCGCCAAGAAGCCAACGCGAGCCACGAGCTCTACACTCGTACGCTCGAGAGAACGGAAGAGGCCGGGCTCGCCGCAGCCATGCGCACCTCGCAGATCGAGGTCGTCGATGCTGCACGCCAGCCGGTGAAACCGATTGCTCCCGACCTACCCGTCTATCTTGCCGTCACGCTCTTCATCAGTCTCTGGCTCGCTGTCGGGGGTGCGCTGCTGCTCGAATCGCTTCATCCTTCATCAATCTGCGTCCCTATTCTGCTCCTCGCTGCCCTTGTCGCATCGACGTCCTCGCTGCATGCCCAGGCGCCCACTCCCAGCACTTCAGGCCTGCCCACGGGCGTCGCCCGCATCCCGCAATCGACAGAACCTCGGAGCCAACCCAACGCCAAAGACGCACCGACAACCTGGGGCAGCGCGACCCCGCCGGCGAGTTTGTCCAGCCAAGCCCTGGCCTCCGCCACATCGCCCATTGCCGCACCGCTTGGCCCCGGCGATCTGCTTGAAGTCTCCGAGTTCCACACGCCGGAGTTTCGCTCCACGGTGCGCGTCTCTGAAACAGGCGCCGTCACCTTACCGCTTATCGGCGACGTTCAAGTGGCCGGATCAACACCCCACGCGGCTGCGCAAGCCATCGAGCGCGCACTCGTCGAAAAGGGAATGCTCCTCCACCCGCAGGTCAGCGTGCTCGTCACCGCCTACGCGGCCCTCGATGTCAGCGTACTCGGCGAAGTCGCGCGCCCCGGTGTCTATCCCTACGCCGTCCATCATCGCCTTCTCGACCTTCTCTCTGCGGCCTCCGGTCTCGGGCCCAATGCAGGCAGTCTTGTCACCGTCGTCCATCGCGACGACAAAAGTCCGCCGCTCGCCGTAGACCTTCACGAGAACGGCGACGCTGTCGCAGGCACCAATCCCGAACTTGAGCCAGGCGACACCGTCCAGGTGAGCCGCGCCGGTCTCGTCTACGTGATCGGCGATGTCATTCGCCCTGGCGGCTTCCCGATCGATCCCGCCCAACACTTGACCGTCGTGCAGGCGCTCACACTCGCCTGGGGACCCACGCAAAACGCCGCTCTCGCCAAGGCCATCCTGATTCGCGAACAAAAGGGAGGCCGTACGCTCACCGCGCTCAATCTCAAACGTCTCCTTCGCGGCCAGGATCCCGACCTCACCATCCAGGATCGTGACATTCTTTTTGTTCCCGATTCGGTCGCCAAGAATCTCTGGAATCGCACCATGGAGTCGGTCGTGCAATCGGCCGTCGGTGTCAGCATCTACGCGGGCCTTGTGTACTCGCAAAGGTTCTAGCCATGCGCAAAGCCGCTTGGGTCCTTCTGCTTCTGTTTGTTTTCTCCATTCCATGGGAGTACTCGCTTGATCTCGGCGAGCCCTACGGCAACATCGCACGCATCCTCGGGCTGGTGACGTTGTTTGTCGCCATTCCCGCGGCAATCCAGGCCGGTGGCGTCCGCACTCCGAGCGCTCTTCAGATCCTTACCTTGGCGCTCTTTCTCTGGCTTTGCGCCACCTGCTTCTGGACCGTCGAACCCGAGCTAACGGAGCAAAAGCTGCGCGGCTTCGCGCAGGAGATGATGATTGTCTGGCTCGTCTGGGAATTCGTCGAGTCACCGCGCGACCTGTATCTCATTCTCCGAGCCTGGCTTCTCGGCTCAGGGGTCCTTGCCGCACTCACCATCGCCAATCTCCCCTCGCCCGGCGCACTCTCAGAAGGCCAGATCCGCTTTGCGCCGATCGGCCAGGACCCCAATGACGTCGCTCGCTTCCTCGATCTCGGCTTTCCCATCGCCGCGCTTCTCTTCGATAGGGAATCCCGCTGGCCAGGTCGGCTGCTCGCTCTCGGTTTCTTTCCCCTGGGAATCGCCGCCGTGCTGCTCACCGCCTCGCGTGGCGGCTTTCTTGCCGCACTGGCCGCATTATCAGGGTCCGTCTTTCTTCTCATGCGCCGTCATCACCGCGTCGCGCTGCCCCTGCTCTTAGCAGTGCCTCTCCTCGTATTGGGCATCTGGTTTTTTATTCCACCCGATACCCTTGCCCGCTTAAACACCATTCCCGATCAGCTTCAAGGCGGCGACTTGAATCAGCGGCTGAACATCTGGGAAGCCGGAGGACGCGCATTTCTTGAGGCGCCGTTCTTCGGCCACGGCGCGGGATCGTTCGTCAGCGCGGCCGGTCTTGCGCCCGCCGACACGGCTCACAACACTGCGCTTGCCATCCTCGTCGAGAGCGGGGTCATTGGATTCATCCTGGCATGTGCGATCCTTCTTGCCGCGGTCCACGCGGCTCTCCAAGAGCGCGCCGCCTTGCGCGCAGCGCTTATCACGCTGCTTCTGACCTGGACCGTCTCATCGCTCGTCGGCACCGTAGCTGAGAACCGCACCACCTGGCTGCTCTTTGGGGTGATTGCCTGCGCCGCGCGCTTCGCCAAGGCCGAGAGCGCGCCTGCACATGCCGAGTTCTCCTTTACGGTCGACGCCGTTTCGTCCTCGCCCGCTCCAGCCCGAGCACTTAGGACATCGCGATGAGTGCGGGCTCGCCTTCGATCGTCTTCGCCGCAACGCATCGCCGCATTCTCTCGGCAACCGCCGCTGTGGCAGCCAGTGGCCTGATCGTCAAGATCGTCGCGACTCTCAAGGAGTTCGTTGTCGCCGGCGTCTATGCCCGCTCCGACGCCATGGACGCATTCCTCATCGCCTTCCTCATCCCGGGGCTCCTGATCAATCTCATCGCCGAGTCTATGAACCAGGCATTGGCGCCAACCCTCATTCGCGTGCGCGAAACCCAAGGCCAGAAGGACGCACTGGAGTTATGGTCCAGTTCTATGCTTTTCGTCTGCGTACTACTCGGCGCAGCCTCCCTCGTGATGGGCGTCTGGGCCCCAGCCTTTTTTCCGCTGATCGCCGCGCACTTTCCTGCAGCGAAACTCACTCTCGCGATACATCTCTTCTATGTGCTACTGCCTGTTGTTTTCCTCTCTGGTATTGCGTCGCAAAGCACGGCCGTCCTCAATACTCTCGAGCACTTCACCCTTCCAGCCATAGCGCCCGTCGTTATGCCGCTTGCCACCCTGCTGGCCGCTTCGTTTCTCGGCCCGCGTCTCGGCATATGGGCCCTGGTCTACGCATCGCTCGCCGGAGCCTTTGCCCACGCTGCCTGCATGGTCGCGCTCTTGCACCGCCACGGCTATCCATTCTTCCTCAGCTGGCATGGCTGGTCGGAGCCTTTGCGCGAGGTTGCCGGCCAATTCGGTCCTGTGCTGCTGAGCAGCATCGTTGCCTCGGCCGGGCTGCTCGTCGATCAATCGATGGCCGGGCTGCTTCCTGCCGGCAGCGTCTCCACGCTCGCCTACGCGGGCCGCTTTGTCGGCGTCGTGGTCACCCTTCTCGCCGGCGCAGTGTCGTCCGCGCTTACCCCCTTCTTCTCGAGCATGGTCGCCGTGCGCGATTGGCGCCAATGTCGCTCCATTCTCCGCGCCTGGACACTGCGGATTTCGTTGATTTCCGCGCCGCTCGCTGTCCTGCTCATGGTCGGTTCCCGCACGCTCGTACGCCTTGCTTTTCAGCACGGTTCCTTCGCCGCACACGACACCGATGTTGTTGCCCCGGTTCTCGCCATGTATGCATTACAGATTCCATTCTTTGCCGCGAGCCGTGTCCCCTACCGCCTCATCCTCGCCTTGCGGCGCACCGACATCATCTTCGTGTGCGGCCTCCTCAACCTAGGTATGGACATTGTCCTGAACCTCGTCCTGATGAGGTTCTTCGGCGTGGCCGGGATCGCACTCGCCACGTCTCTCTGGTCCATCGGCACATTCTTCTTTCTCTCCATTGCCGCCCATCGGCTGCTTTGCGCGCGAGAAGGAGCAACAGGTTGATCCCGCGTCCAGCCCAATACATGCTCCGGTTCGATGACCTCTGCCCTACGATGAACTGCGCGCTTTGGCCGGGGTTTGAAGCGCTCATCCGCGAGTTTGCGCTGGCGCCGATGCTTGCCGTTGTTCCAGCGAATCGCGATCCTGACCTGATCCATGACGCCGCCGATCCCGTCTTCTGGCAGCGCTTGCGAGCCCTCGAATCCGCAGGCGCGACGATTGCCCTTCACGGATACACTCATCTATGCCGAAGTCCCGGCCGCGGTCTGCTTCCTCTCTCCCCATGCTCTGAATTCGCCGGCATTCCCGCGGAGACGCAACGCATCTGGATTTGTCGAGGTCTCGAAATTCTGCGCAGCCATCGCCTCACACCGCGACTCTTCGTGGCGCCACGCCACGGCTTCGATAACGACACGCTGGGTGCACTGCACGGCGAGGGAATCCGTTTTCTCTCAGACGGTTTCGCCCGCGGGCCGTTTTTGCGCTCCGGTACGGTTTGGATTCCGCAGCAACTCTGGCAGCCCAAGGCAAAACAATCTGGGCTCTGGACCATCTGCGTCCACCCGAACACAGCGAATGATGCGTCGATGGAGGAACTCCGCGCGTTCCTCAGAGAGCATGCTGCGCAGTTCACATCCTTTTGTCGTGTCCAGGCGGATTTCCCGGAGCGATCACTCACCTGGAACGAACGGCTCGTCGCCGCGATCGCCTTGCGCAGGCTTCTCGTCAGGCGGCGCCTCAGGCAGGGGTGTCAACCGAATACTGGGCGTATTTAGATGGGGCGAAGTCGGGGAAGGGCCGCGGGTCGAGTCTTGGCGAGGACTGAGTTTGCGTAGAGCTCTTCCCAACGATCCAGGATGCGCGGGAGGCTATAGCGCTCCACAACGAACTGCCGGGCGCATGCGCCCATCGCCGCACGAACGTTCGCCGGCGTCTCCATCCATTGCATCATCGCCGCAGCGAAAGCCTCCACTTTGTGGGGCTCAGCGAGCAAACCTGTCTCTCCATGGATGACTGCTTCTGAGATTCCTGGAACATCTGTAGCCACCGTCGGCAAGCCGCAAGCAGCGGCTTCGAGCAGAGCGAGCGGCAATCCCTCCCAGCGCGACGAAAGCGCAAACCCGTCCACCCCCTGCATCCATCGGTGTACATCCTTTTCAAACCCGAGGAACTGAACGCGCGTTTCAATCCCCAATTGTCCGGTGAGCACTTGGAGCCTTGCATGCTGGGAGCCGGAACCTGCGATCAACAGGCGTGCACATTCAGGCAGCCGCGCAAAAGCGCGAAGCAACGTCGGATAGTCCTTTACCGGCTCAAGACGGCCCGCAGCCAGCCACAGAAACTCATCGCACAGACCGAGCTCGCGTCGAAGATCGCTTCGCATCGCCTGAGACGCTTGCCAGTGCTCAGTGTCAATCCCGTTTGGCACGACGATCAAATGCGTTGCCCGGACCGCTCCTGAGGTAAGGTACGCGTCTGCGGCTGCGTGGCTCACCGCTGTCACGCGGTCAGTCAACCAGTCGCTCCATCGATACCCAAGCTGGCGGCCCCAGGTTCCCGTGCCCGCTGTATGAATGGTGTCGATAACGGCGCCGCATGGTGCCATCAGCCGCGACCAGCGCGCCATCCAAGCCGCATGAGGAAGATGCGCATGCACAACATGCGGCCTGCTCCGGATGAGCCAACGCTGAAGGGCCCACCATCCACGCGGATCAGAAAGACCTTTGCGCATCTTCAAGGTCAGGAATGCTACGCCCGCAACCGTTAACTCTTGGGCCGCCGATCCGCCGGATCCCGAAAGCGCAATCACCGTCACGTCCCACCCGCGCGCTCTTAGTCCCTTGGCCAGCAGCATCACCTGTCGCTCTGCCCCGCCAAGCCGGTCGAGCGTCGGAATCAGAAACGCGATGCGGCTCACGTCCACTGTCCGGCGATCGTGAAGTCGATCAGGCATTCATAGGCGGGAATGGCATTTTCAAGGCAGTAAAGATCGATCCAGCGATGCGCAAATCGCTGGCCCGGACCCAGCCTCGACAGGGCTCCGAGGATCGTTGCGGCCAGCGCTTCCGATGCAACCTCCCGCGCCAGCCAAATACCGGGGTTCCCGCCGAGTTCCTCTGTCCACCCCCCCATCGATGGAACGGCGACAATCGGCAGCCCGCAAGCTGCGGCCTCGAGAGCAGCATTCGGCATACCCTCTTCGCGCGAGGACACGACAAGGATCGATGCGTTTTGAAAGAGAGGGCCGGTCGATCGCACATGCCCGGGAATCCGCACGCACCTCTCCAGCCCCAGCACGTAGGCCTGCGCCCGCAGAGCGGTCTCTTGGCTTCCCGCGCCGGCAATCGTTAAATCCGCAGAAGGGAAGCTGTGTCGCACCTCAGCGAATGCATCGATCAGCAGATCGAACCCTTTTTCCCGTACAAGCCGCCCGACCGCAAGCAGATGCGGCCCCTCTCCCGTCCACAGCGCGGCATCCATTCTCTCTGCAGTACGGACTTCGTCGACATCGACCGGGTTGGGTAAGACCGCCATCGCTTCGATGGGAATCCCAGCGGCTTTATGGAGATCTTTCGCCATCGCGCTTGATTGGCAAATCACGCCGTCTGAGCGTCGATACAGCATTCGAAAGAAGCGTCGCAGCGCAACCCCGCGGTACCCTCGAGGCATCGTCGACAGAGTCCCGTTCTGTCGAACCAGAATGCGCGTCCCACTCGGAAGCAGCGGCCGCAGAAGCAGCACCAGCAGATTCAGGTGAGCCATGCCGCTGAGAATCACTTCCGGACGCAGGCGCCAAATCAGCCGCAGTACGCGCAACGCGGCAAATCGCACGCGCTTTGCTCCAAGAGCGTGCACGGTCACGGAAATGGGGAGCTCAGTCGATCCCGCGTGTGAGTTCGTCACAAGGCCGAGATGAATCCGATACTTCTCGGGAGAGAGATAATGCGTCAGCAGTTCGGTCACGCGCTCGGCGCCGCCTCCGCCGAGATGCGGGATCAGAAGCAGGACCGTACGGCGGCTGGGCATGACGGAGTTTCCACTCCAAGAACGGTAGTCGACAATCCAAACAGACTGAAGTGACCGCTCGCACACGCCTCACTTCCGCACAATGCTACAGTAACGTGTTTTCACCAGAATCCCTCTCCGGATCTGTGCTCTCAAGAAGGAGTACAAGCTGTGAAGCAGCACCGCGTGACTCCGGTCCGGGAAATCGGCGCTTCCTTCTGCGGGCCGATGCCTCATATCGTCGTGGGCATCACCAACGCGCAAACTTGTCTTGTCTTCGGCGGACGCCTTCGCGCACTCCGGAATGCCGGGTTTCAGGTAACCGTGCTTTCGAGCCCAGGACCGATGCTTGATTGCCTTGCACACGAAGAGCACGTGGAGGTACTTCGCATTCCGATGGAGAGAAGGATCGCCCCGCTTGCCGACCTACGGGCTCTCTGCGCGCTCTGGCGCCATCTGCGCCGGATACGCCCCGACGCGGTAGAATTCAGCACCCCGAAGGCCGGGCTTCTCGGCATGCTGGCGTCGGTTCTTGCAGGCGTTCCGCGTCGTGTCTATTTCATGCGTGGGCTCAAGCTCGAATCGGCAACCGGCCTTAAGCGCATCATTCTATGGCTCGCAGAACACACGGCAGCAGCATGCGCCCACGTCGTCCTTTGCAACAGCCCGAGCCTCCGCAAGCAGGCACACGCGCTGCGGATTGCCTCCATGGCAAAGCTGCATATTCTCGGCGCGGGAAGCAGCCATGGCGTCGATATCGAGCAATTCCATC
The DNA here is from genome assembly GCA_036520995.1 of Occallatibacter sp. Lineage (GTDB taxonomy): Bacteria > Acidobacteriota > Terriglobia > Terriglobales > Acidobacteriaceae > Telmatobacter. The sequence continues at coordinate 30,300 of DATDIQ010000010.1, read as the reverse complement.
CCGGCCCCAGCAACGTGCGGCGCCGGTTCGGTATCTCCGTCGATGGGTCGCAGGTTGTGGGATATGTCGGGCGCCTGACGCGCGACAAAGGCATTCCCGAACTCATTGCCGCCTTCGAGCAAATTCTGCTGACGATGCCACAGACCTTCCTGCTGCTTGTGGGCTGGTTCGACGATGCTGAAGACGCCCTTGACCGTGAACTTCGCCAGCGCATCGCGCATCATCCTCGCGTGATCTGCACGGGGTATGTTGCGGACCCCGCGCCCTGTTATCGCGCGATGGATCTGCTCGTTTTGCCCTCGCGGCGCGAAGGCTTTCCCAACGTGGTTCTGGAGGCTTCTGCCACTGGAATTCCTGTAGTCACCACGCTCTCAACCGGAGCTTGCGATTCTGTGGTCGACGGCGAAACCGGTCTCCTCGTCCCACCTGGGAACTGCGAGGCGATTGTGGCGGCCACATCGAGTCTTCTGCGCGATCCCGACAAACGGCGTCGCATGGGTGAGAAAGCGCGGGCGCGCGTCGTGGAGCTCTTTCGCAGCCATCGTCTCGACCATCTGACGGCGGCCTTCTACGCGAATCTGCTGCGCACAAATGACCTGCTTACTCCGCGTAGACTCTCGTCTATGGATTGGGATGCTCCGCTGCGGTGACGGGCGGTGTCTCAGGGGCCTGGACCAGAGGCTGCAGCGTGTGTGCACCGGCCTGTGATGCGTGCAGCACCTCGCCAGGCACCACGCCCAGAATAAACGTCGCCGCGGCCGCGAAGATCAACGCGGCACTCACCGCAACGCCCACCGGGGCCAAACCGGCCTGCTCCCTCGGGCCATCCTCTGCGGGGCGTTGTGCGGAGGTGAAAGCCAGCCGCAGATAATAGGCCGCGGCTATTCCCGAATTCAGCAACCCAATGAGGGCGAGCCACACAGCACCGCCGTGCACAGCTGCCGAAAAGGAATAGAACTTTCCGAAGAATCCACCTGTGAAGGGAATCCCGACCAGCGAGACAAGGAAGAAGATCAGGAATCCACCCATCAGCGGCCGGCGATACAGCACTCCGCGAAAATCATGAATCAGCGGCAGCTTCTCATCGTAGCCGCTGAGAACGGTGACGACTGCGAAGATTCCCACATTCATCGCGGCGTAGGAGGCTGCATAAAAACTCGCCGCCGCAATCCCTTCTTCGGGGCGCAGCGCCGCGAAGGCCGCCAGCAGATAGCCGGCATGCGCAATGGACGAGTAGGCCAGCATGCGCTTCACATTCTGCTGCCGAAGCGCAGCAAGGTTGCCGACCGTCATCGACAGCGCAGCCACAATCCACAACAACGGCGCCCACAATACCCGCTCTGCGGGAAAGATCTCGTAGACCACGCGCAGAAGCAATGCGAAAGCCGCAACCTTCGGAGCGGTCGACAGCAGGGCAACCACTGGCGACGGAGCTCCTTCATAGACATCCGGTGTCCACAAGTGGAACGGCGCCGCCGATACCTTGAACAGAATGCCGACCAGCATGAGTGCGAGCGCCGCCACCACGAGCGGCTCACTGCTTGTCGAACTCAACGCATGCGCAATTTCGTAGATTTGTGTTGTGCCGGTTGCTCCAAAGACAAGTGCGATGCCGTAAAGCAGAAACGCCGTCGCAAACGATCCCAGCAGAAAATATTTGATCGCCGCTTCCGGCCCTTGTCCTGTTTGCTTGCGATAGCCCGCCAGAATATAGGTGGCGATCGAGGAGATTTCAAGCGAAACGAAGACCAGGAGCAGTTCCACCGCGCTCGTCATCAGACACATGCCGACCGCGCCAAAGACGACCAGTGCATAGTATTCGCCCTGATGATGACTATCTTCGGGCAGCGTATCGACAGCGAGCAGCAAGGCGACCAGCACGACGCCGCAGATGAGCACGTGAAAGAAGACGGTAAACGGGCTCGTCTCCACCGTTCCAGAAAACCCGGTTCCTGTCGGCAGCCCGAGCTGGCCGATACTGGCCCAGATCGCCACCATCGTGCCGATTGCCGCGATCATTCCCAGGGTCCGGCGCGGCCACGCCTGCGGAAGGGACGCATCCAGCAGCATGACAAGCACGCCCGTCAGCGTCAACACGATTTCTGGCAGGATGCGCAGCGAGTCGCCTGGATTCATGGCCGTCCCTCCTCTGCGATCACCGCCGGCGCTCCGGCTTGCGCCTGCCCTGTCGCGCGGAAGACCTCAGGCGGCCCCGTGCGGTTTTCGATCGTCGTGATCCAGAACGACGGAGCCACGCCCATCACCAGCATCAACACTGCCAAGGGCCACAGCACAGCCATCTCGCCAAGGTGCAAATCGCGCGCGGGCCTGCTTTTCGCAAGGTCGCTCTCATTGCCATAAAAGAGTCTCTGCACCAGCCACAGCATGTACGCCGCACTGAGAATCACTCCCACCGTCGCCGCAACCGCCCATCCGCGGCTCACACCCGAGAATGTGCTCGAAAGAATCAGGAACTCACCGATAAAGCTGCTCAACAGCGGGAGCCCGATCATGGCGAGGGAACTGATGACAAAGAGAGTCGCCGCCTGGGGCAGCTTGGCCGCCAATCCGCCATACGCTGCAATTTGGCTCGTTGCATAGCGCACTTCGAGCGCGCCGAACAGCACGAACAGCGCCGCATCGATCGTCTCGTGATTCAGGATCTGGTAGATCGCGCCGTCCCATCCGTTGAACGTGAGCCCGTAGATGCCCAATGTGATCAGGCTTAGATGGCCTAGCGCGGCAAACGCCAGCAGCCGCCAGAAATCTCTCTGCACCAGCGCAAGACATGCGCCATACAAAATCCCGATCACCGCCAGGGCGATCATCAGCGGCGCGATCTGTCGCGCTTGAACAGGAAACAGTCCCACATGAAAACGCAGCATCGAATAAAGCCCTAGCTTGCCCGCCACCACCATGGCCATTGCCACCGGCGCTTCATTAAACGTATCGGCGAGCCATCCGTGCAGCGGAAACACTGGGACCTTCGCCGCGAAGGCAAACAAAAACGCCAGGGCCACCCACGCCAATGCTCCCGTTGGCAGCGCGCCGCTCGCGATCATCGCTTTCAGGTCTACAAAGTTGAATGTCCCGGTCTTCGCGTAAAGCCATAGAATCGCAACCAGCAGCGGTGCCGACGGAATAAATGTGTACAGGAAAAACTTTGTCGCCGCTTTCGGTCCATCCTTGCGCCCATACATCGCGATCAGGATCGCCATCGGCACCAGAGACAGCTCCCAGAACCCGTAGTAGACCATTAGGTCGAGCGAAATAAACACACCGTACATCGCGGTCTGCTGTACTAGGAAGAGCAGATAGAAGATTTTCTGCCGCTCCTTGATCGCATTCCAGCTTGCGACGACGCCGATCGGTGCGAGCAAGCCCACCAGCACCACCAGCCACATGCTCAGACCGTCGATGCCCACGTGATAGTGGATCTCAGGATTCTCGATCCATTTGAGATTAATCTCGAACTGGAATCCGTCCAATCCATGGACAAAATGCGCCGGCAAATGCAGCGTCAGGCCAAAGCTCACCAGCGAACTCAGCAGAGCAACCCAAGCCGCCAGCTTGCCGCGGTCGGGCAACAGCGCGATCACCACCGCACCGGCCAGCGGGGCAAGCAGAATCAATGTGAGAATCGAATTGTTCATGTTTTAGTGCCCCGCCATATCTAGGTGAAAGCCCAGCCCGGCGAGCACCGTCGACCACGGCACCAGCACAAACAGGAGAAGCGCTGCCGCGCCGAGCGCCAGCCACGCCGCATACGAGCGCAAATTACCCGATTGCCACCGCTGCAGAATCGCGCCGCCAAGCAAGGCGACTCCACCCAGCAGCCAGGCCAGCCCGCCCAGCACGGCAATCTCCACAACCCACTCGAGGAAAAAACGCGAGAGTGCCAGCAGCGGCTTTACGAAAAGAAAACCATAGATTTCGTCCACGTAATACTTGTGTGTGAGGAGCCCGTATCCGGCAGCATACGATTGCGCAAGCTCAGCCGGCCGACCCGGCTTCTGCCGATAAAGCCTGTCGGCAAGAAACCACCCCAGTACCGCAACCGCGACTGCCAGCACGCTGAGCCCGATCTCAAGCCCCGCGCTGCCGCCAGTCGCTGCGCGTCCACCCACCGACGGAGCCAGGAACCGTCCAAATCGCTCCGCGCCAATCCATCCGCCGCATACCGACAGCACCGCCAAAATCGTAAGCGGCCCCAGCATCGACCACGGGCCTTCATGCGGATGCACTTCGTGACTGCGCAACTCGCCGAAGAATGTCAGGTACCAAAACCGGAACATGTAGAACGCTGTCAGAAGGGCAGTCACCAGCCCAACGAACCACAGCACTGTGCCCAGCCCGCCCTGCACAAATGCCGCATACAAGATCGCATCCTTCGAAAAGAAACCGGCAAACGGGAAGATTCCGCAGATCGCAAGCACTGCCGCCGTCATCGTCCAGAACGTGACCGGCATGCGCTTGCGTAGTCCACCCATCTTGCGCATGTCCTGCTCGCCGCCGAGGCCGTGAATCACCGAGCCTGCCGCTAGGAACAGCAGGGCCTTGAAAAAGGCGTGCGTCATCAGGTGAAACACCGCCGCCGAGTATGCTGCCACCCCGCATCCCAGGAACATGTACCCGAGTTGCGACACGGTCGAATACGCCAGGACGCGCTTGATGTCCGTCTGGACCAAGGCAATGGTCGCTGCAAATAATGCCGTCGCCGCGCCGACGATCGCCACCACGCCGAGGGCGGAGGGCGAGCGGTCAAAAATGAAGTGCGTTCGCGCGATCATGTAAACGCCCGCCGTCACCATCGTTGCCGCGTGAATCAATGCGGAAACTGGCGTCGGGCCCTCCATCGCATCCGGCAGCCATATATACAGGGGCAGTTGCGCGCTCTTGCCCGTCGCGCCCACCAGGAGGCACAGCGCGATTGCCGTCATCACGCCGCCGGTCAGTGTCGGATCAGCCGCAACCTTGGCGGCGATCTCGTGAAAGGTGAGCGTGCCGAAGTTCGCGAGGATCAGGAAAATCCCGATCAAAAAACCGAAATCGCCGATGCGGTTCACGACGAACGCTTTCATGCCCGCACTGGCCGCCGATGTCTTTCTGAACCAGAATCCGACCAGCAAATAGGACGCGAGACCCACGCCCTCCCATCCCACGAACATCACCAGGAGGTTGCCGGCCTCGACCAGCACTGTCATGAAAAACAGGAATAGGTTCAGATACGCGAAGTAGCGCCAGTACCCATCTTCATGCGCCATGTATCCGACTGAGTACACGTGGATCAGGAATCCCACGCCGGTGACAATGAGCAGCATCACCAGCGAAAGCGGATCGAGCACCCCTCCGAAGTCCACGTGCAGCGAGCGAATCGCAATCCACACCGGCGCGCCCTGTTCGATGATCGGCATCGCCAGCGATCCCGACCAAACCAGCAACGCATCGTGCAACACCATCACAAACGACGCCAGCGGCGCGACCAGGGCAACAGCCGACACAAGCGCCTTGGGCAGCTTGCGCCCCAGCGTCCCGTTCACCAGGAAGCCGAGGAACGGCAGCAGCGGAATCAACGGCAAAAAAAGCAAAGGTTCGTTCATAGTTTCATCAAATCGATGCGGTCAACGGCCAGGGTCGCCCGCGCGCGGAAGACCGCAATGATGATCGCCAGCCCGACAGCAGCTTCGGCGGCGGCCACCATCATCACAAAGAAGACAAAAATCTGCCCCTTCACCGCGTGCCACTGGTGCGCAAAGGTCACAAAGGAGAGGTTCACGGCGTTGAGCATCAGCTCGATCGACATGAAGACGGTGATCAAATTGCGCTTGATCAAAAAACCGACGACGCCGAGCGCGAATAATACCGCACTCAAAAGCAGGTACCAGGACAGCGGCACTTCTTGTTGAGTTAATACCAGGTGCATAAGATTCATTCGCTCTGCCCCTTTTCGCCGTCTCCGAGGCGAGCCAGCGCCACCGAGCCTAGTATGGCGATGAGGATCAGCACCGACGTGACCTCAAATGGCAACAGCAGTTTTGTAAAAAGGACTGTGCTCAGCGCATCCAGATTTGTCGCCCCAGGTTGGTTCGAGAGGGTGTCGCCGAAGAGGGCCGAGCCCAGCGTCCGGCTGTGCAGCACCACCGTGGCGAGCACCGCCAGCAGGGCAACAACCGCCGGAAACCCAACCAGCATCGCCGCCCGGCTGCCGCGTGTGCGCTCTTCGCGACCCGCGTTGAGCAGCATCACCACAAACGTGAAGAGCACCATGATTGCGCCTGCGTAGACAATCACCTGCGCCGCCGCAAGGAACTCCGCCCCCAGCAGCAGATACAGTACCGCCAGCGACGTCATCACCACGATCAGCGAGAGCGCGCTGTTGATGGGGTGCGTCTGCAACAGCAGATTCACGGCGCCGCCCACGCAGAAAGCGGCAAAAACGATAAACAGGATCAAATGCATCGTTCGATCACTTGTAGGCCACCCACAAACTCGTGGCGACAATGTTCAGGATGGCCAGCGGCATCAGGTAGCGCCAGCCAAAATTCATCAGTTGATCGTAGCGGAAACGAGGCAATGTGCCGCGCACCCATACATACAAAAACAGGAACGAGAACACCTTGAGGACAAACCAGAATACAGGCAGGATCGATTGCAGCACGATATTGTGCGGAGTGGGAAACAAGTTGCCGAATGGGCTCGTCCAGCCGCCGAGGAAAATCAGCGTCGCCACGCAGCCCACATTGATCATGTTTGCGTACTCGGCCATGAAAAACATCGCGAACTTCATCGAACTGTATTCGGTGTGGTAGCCCGCCACCAGTTCGCTTTCAGCCTCCGGCAAGTCAAAGGGTGAACGATTGGTCTCCGCGTAAGCCGCCATCAGATAAATGAAAAATGCCACGAACTGCAAGCCGCCAAAAAGATTCCAGGTCAGCAGGCCCTTGGCTCCCTGGTCTTCGACAATTTGCCGCAGGTTCAGTGTTCCCGCGCTCAGCACCACCCCCACCAGCGACAAACCCAGCGCCAGCTCATAGCTGATCAATTGCGCCGAGGCCCGCAGCGCTCCCAGCAGGGAATACTTATTGTTCGACGACCACCCGGCCAGCGCCACGCCATATACGCCAATCGAGGTGATGCCAAGGATCACCAGCAGGCCGATGTTCACATCCGAAATCTCAAAAAATCGAAAACCCCCGGGCCCGGTAATCGCCGGGGAACCGAAGGGCATCACCGCAATGGAAATCAGCGCGCAGGTCAATGCGATAACCGGCGCGAGAAGGTACAGCGGCCGGTATACCGACGTGGGAATAATGTCTTCTTTAAGAAAAGATTTTGCTCCGTCCACCAGCGGCTGCAGCAAGCCGAAAGGTCCCACCCGGCTCGGTCCCCAACGATTCTGAATCCGACCCACCAGCTTGCGCTCAAGCAGCACGGTATAGGCCACGCTCATCAGCAGCAGCACCGTCACTACAACGATCTTGAGCAAGCTCCACAGAAAAAACGCAAGGAACGTCACGGGTCAAGGCCTTTCACGAGCAAAACAGGAAATCAGATTAAAGATGCCGGAATGACATCAATCGGCCACTGCCAGCGCAGGGGCGGGGTTCTGGTGCTGCTCTAGTTCTTTGAGCGCCGGGCTGTAGCGGCCCAGCGATCCCGAGGTAAACAATCCATCGTGTGCCGGCGTCACCATACCCGCCGCGCCAATCGCTGCAAGAGGAACAAATCCGGGCTCCGTCGACACATCGTTGCCGCCAAAAAGATTCAACCTATCGAGTTTGTAGGCAGGCACCAGCCGTTCAATTTCGTCCAGCACGGCGAGCGGGTCAAATGGGCTCAGCTTTGGTTCCAACCCATTCGATGCGAGCCACACCGCATGTCGATCGGCTTCGCCCGACTGCGCGCCCCGCGATTGCCCCAGGTCTGCCGTCACGTTGCCGCGGCCAAAAGGCACCAGCTCTTTCACGTCGGCATCCATCGAACTCGCGAGCCGCACAAGGATCTCGAAGTCCGGCTTCACGCCGGCGTGATCCGCTGCCTTCTTTGCCAATTGCAAATCACCGTAGGTATTCGTCACTGTGCCGGTCTTTTCATACAGGCTGGTCGCGGGGAACACCACATCGGCCAGTACCGCCGTCTCCGTCAAAAAGATATCCTGCACCACGACAAACGTGCCCTTCCATTTTGCCGGATCTACGCCCGGCTTCACCGCCGGATTGGCTCCTACGACGACGAGCGCGTCCAACCCGCCGCGCAGCATTTCTTCCAAAGTCTTGCCTGGCTCCGCAGGCATCCCTGCATACTCGGTCGCAAATTCACCCGGCGAGCTAACCGGCACATACCCAGGCAGTAGATGGGGCAGCAGGCCCATGTCTGCTGCGCCGCGCGAGTTTGCATGGTCGCCGAGACACGCGAACCGCACGCCTTCGCGCTCCAGCCCCCACTTCACCAGCGCAGCCAGTTCCGCCCCGCGCAGTTCCGACCCAATCACAATCACGAGCGATGCTTCGCTCAAGACGGCGTCGCGAAACGCCGCGTCCTGAATTGTGGCATCCGTGCCCGCCAGAAATCCAGCCAGCTTCGCATAACCGCCGTCCGGTAACGCCAGCGTGGCTCTTGCCTGCCGCTCCAGCTTGATCCGCTTCTCATTGGCCACATAGAGACGTGCCTTGTTCAGGCGCACGTTGGTGCGCAGCTCCCAGGCCAGTAGCGGGTGTTCGTCCGTCGGGTTGCCGCCAACCAGGAGAAGCGCGGGCGCGTTCGCAATGGCGCGCAGTCCGGCGGCCCGGTGTTCCTTTCCTGCAAGCGCATGCGCAAACGCCGCATAGTCCGCAGTTCGTTCGTGATCGATATTGTTGGTCTTCAGCACCGTCCGCGCGAACTTCTGCAGCAGATAGTTCTCTTCGTTCGTCGTGGTGTTCGATCCGATCACACCGATCGCCCCGCCTTTTGCGGTTCCAGTGCGGCCGTCCCGAATCTCCTTCAGCTTCTGCCCTGCGAATCGCAGCGCATATTCCCAAGTCACGGGCTCAAGCTTCCCGGCAGCAGTGCGCACCAGCGGCTTGGTTAGTCGTTCCGGATTCTCCACAAAATCGAATCCGAACCGGCCCTTCGCGCAAAGGAAATCGTTGTTGATTCCGCTCTTGTCGCGATTATCGGCACGCACAATCTCCGAACCGTCGTTGGCCTGGCGTACGCCCAGCGTCACCTTGCACCCATCACTGCAATGCGTACACACGGTCGACACGTGGTTCATCTCCCATGGCCGCGTCTTATATCTGTAGCTGCCGCTCGTCAGCGCGCCCACCGGGCACACATCGATGCACATGCCGCACTGCTCGCAATCGAGCCGGTCGCCATCATTGGGTGCAATCACCGAGCTCGCTCCGCGATTCTGCACGCCCAGAGCCCACACATCCATGCCTTCGCCGCACATGCGGATGCAGCGATAGCAAAGAATGCATCGTGGCCGGTCATAAAACACGGCAGGCGACCACTGCTGCTCGTCACGATGCTGCTTGGCCTCGGTGTAGAGGCTCTCGCCCGCGCCGTATTTGAAGGTCATGTCCTGCAGCTCGCACTCGCCGCCCGCATCGCACACCGGGCAATCCAGCGGGTGGTTCCCGAGCAGCAGCTCAATCGTTGCCTTACGCGCCTGTGCAATCTCCGGCGACTCGGTCACAAACACCTGGCCTTCGGCCACCGTCGTCGTGCACGCGGTCTGCAGCTTTGGCACCTTCTCCTGCCGCACAAGGCACATGCGGCACGCAGCCTGCAGGCTCAATCCCGGGTAGTAGCAGAACGCAGGAATCTCGATCCCGGCCTTGCGGCATGCCTCGATCAGCAGCGTCCCCCCGGGAGCCATCAGCTTCTTTCCATCGACTGTGAACGTGACATCCGCCATTCTTCTTCTAGTCTCTCATCTGCCGCTTGCCGTTTCCTTCACGCGGTCATCCTGGGCTAAGTTCGCGTAGCGGACACGGTCGAAGGGTCTGCGGTTCGGCTTGCTCGATCGATCAGTAAAGCTCAGACCACGGTCAGTTCCGGCGTTCTGTGCTTCGCAAACGGGCAAGGCTTGCCGCCCAAGTGATCCTCGAATTCCTTGCGAAACTTCTTCACAAATCCAAGCGTCGGCATCGCCGCGGCATCGCCCAATGGGCAGAACGTGCGTCCCATCATGTTTTCGGCGAGATATTGAATGTTGTCGATGTCTTTGGCGGCGCCGAAGCCCGCGTGAAACCGAGTCAGCGACTTTTTCAGCCAGTCTGTTCCTTCACGGCAGGGAATGCACCATCCACAGCTCTCGTGCTGATAAAAGCTGATGGTGCGGAGAGCGAACTCCACGATGCAGGTCTGGTCGTCGATCACGACCACGCCGGCCGATCCAAGCATCGATCCCGCCTTGCCCACCTGGTCGAAATCCATCCCGAGGTTTTCGATTTCCTCGGGCAACAGCACTGGCGTTGACGACCCACCCGGGACGACAGCTTTTAGTTTTCGTCCACCGCGCACGCCGCCGCCGACCTCATAAATCATCTTCTTCAGGTTGTAGCCCATCGGCAACTCATAAACCCCGGGTCGCTCAATGTGCCCGCTCAGCCCAAACAGCCGGGTGCCCCCGTTGCGCGGAGTGCCCACCGCCGCAAACGCTTCGCCGCCCATCGTGATCACATGCGGCACGGTCGCAATCGTTTCGGCGTTGTTGATCACCGTCGGTCCGCCATAGAGACCCACCACGGCAGGGAAGGGAGGTTTGATCCGCGGCACACCGCGCTTACCTTCAAGCGACTCCATCAGCGCAGACTCTTCACCTACTTCGTAGGCCCCCGCGCCGGTCTGCGTGATCACGTCGAATTGCGTATCGGAACCAAAAATGTTCTTGCCCAGAAATCCCTTGGCATACGCATCCGCCACGGCTTTCTCAATAATTTCGAGCAGGTAGCGATACTCGCCGCGCAGATAGATGAATCCAAGCTTCGAACCGATCGCCAGGCCGGCAATGATCGTCCCTTCAATCACGGCATGCGGATCGTGCAAAAAGATCAGGTGGTCTTTGCAGGTACCGGGCTCGCTCTCATCGCCGTTTACCAGAACATACTTTGGCTTGGCGCTTTGCTTGGGAACAAAGCTCCACTTCATGCCTGTCGGGAACCCCGCGCCTCCGCGCCCACGCAGATTCGAGGCCTTCATCTCGTTGACAATCCAGTCGGGCCCCTGCGCCAGGCACTTTTTCGTCGCTTCGTAGCCGCCCAGCGCTATGTATTTCTCGATTGCCGCCGCGCCCTGGCCAAACCGCCGCGTCACAATCTTCACTTCATCGGGATGCGAAACCAGCTTAGGCATGGTTTTCCTTTTTTTCTTGGCCTCGAACTTGGATCCGGTACCGCTCCAATATCCCAGGCACAGTGTCCGGCGTCAGATCGTCATGAAAGTCGTAGTTCACCTGGATCGCCGGGGCCCAGCAGCAGGCTCCAATACACTCCACCTCTTCGAGAGAAAACATCCCGTCCTTTGTGATCCCCTTGTGTCCTACGCCGAGCTCATCCTGGAAGCGCTCCAGCACGTCATACGCTCCGCGCAGCATACAGCTGATATTCGTACACACCTGCACGTTGTATTTGCCCACCGGCTTGAAGCGCAGCATCGAGTAGTAGCTCGCGACATTGCGCACGTCGAGCTCCGTGATGCCGATGCGTTCGGCCACTTCCGCGATCACCGCGTCAGACAAGTACCCAACCTCGTCCTGCGCGTAGAGCAGCATGGGCACCAGCGCAGACCGCTTCACAGGATACTTCGCGACCAGAGCATCGAATCGCGCCGCAACCTGCGACGAGAAAACCGACATCGTCTCCGCGCTCATCGCATCAACTCCCGCGCCCATTGTTCGGCCACGATATCCATCTCTTCCTCTGTTGGGTGCCCCGTCCTTTCCACGTTTTCTCTGGAAAGGACGGGAAAGATCGATTTCAGCCGGCCACTCTCGGTCAACTCAAGCATTCCGTTTTTTCCATCCTCGCGCTGCCACTCGATCTTAGATTGGTCGCGCTTTAAATCCAGCCAATGATCCCCATGCCGAACTGTGATTCGTTCCTCACCCAACTCCACCGTTGCCTGCCGATCCCCGTTCAATCCATGTGCCGCGGTATAACTGCGCAGCAGGGAAGCTAGGCTCACCCAAAGTTCGGCATAGACTTGCGCCGCGTCAGACACTACCGGTCAATTTCCCCTAGCACAATGTCAATCGATCCGATCACCGCCACCACATCCGCCAGCATCCGTCCCTTGCACATCGTCTCCAGTGCTTGCAAACTCGCGAATCCTGGATACCGCATATGGACGCGATAAGGTTTCGCCGTCCCGTCCGACACTACGTAGTAGGCCATCGTTCCATGCCCCGACTCAATGGCTTGATACACTTCGCCGGCCGGAACATTGAATCCCTCGGTCACAATCTTGAAGTGATGGATCAGCGCCTCCATCTGGGTCTTCATCTTCTCGCGATCGGGGAGAACGATTTTCGGCGCGTCGGCTTTCACCGGTCCTTCCGGCAACCCATCCAGCGCTTGCTGCACAATCTTCACGCTCTCGCGCATCTCCAGAAGCCGCACTTCATACCGCGCCCAGCAATCGCACCCTCTTGACACCGGCACCTTGAACTGAAACTTCTCGTAACTCGAGTACGGCATATCGCGCCGCAAGTCAAAATCAACTCCCGACCCGCGCAGTGTTGGCCCCGTCACGGCGAGAGCAATCGCATCTTCGGCCGACAAGTGACCAATTCCGATCAGCCGGTTGCGAAAGATCGGATTGCCCGTCAGCAGGTTCGAGTACTCGTCAATCTTCTCCGGCAGCGTCTTGATGAAGGCCTGGACCTTTTCGAGTAGTCCCAACGGTGGCTCCATGGCCAGCCCGCCGATGCGGAAATAGCTCGTCATCATCCGCTGCCCGGCTACTTCTTCAAAGATGCGCAGGATGTCTTCACGTTCCCTGAAGGTGTAAAGAAATACCGTCAGGGCTCCAATATCCATGGCGTGAGTGCCGAGCCAGATGAGGTGCGAATTCAATCGCGTCAGCTCGGTAAACAGCACGCGCAGCCACTGCGCGCGTGCGGGAATCTCGAGTTCGAGCAGCTTTTCAACCGCGAGGCAGTAGCAAAGGTTGTTGGCCATCGGCCCCAGGTAGTCCACGCGGTCAGTCAGCGGCACCACCTGCTGATAGAACTTTGCCTCGCAGGTCTTCTCGATCCCCGTGTGCAGGTAGCCGATCTCGGGGTACAGCCGCACCACGATCTCGCCGTCCACTTCGAGCACCAGCCGCAGAACGCCGTGCGTCGAAGGGTGCTGCGGGCCCATATTCAGCACCATGTGCTGGTCTTTGGAGCCTTCGGCAACCGGCGCTTCGAGGATCGGTGTCCCGACATCGAATCCACTCATCAGAACATTTCTCCTTCGTACCGCGCCAGTGCGGCCAAGCCTGCCTTATCCAAAATCGCCTCTGCGCGCAAACGGGAAACCACTAGCGATAGCCCTCCACCGGGTAGTCCTTGCGTAATGGATGTCCCGACCAATCCTCCGGCATCAGGATGCGCCGCAAATTCGGGTGCCCCTCAAAGCGAACGCCAAACAGATCGAAAACCTCGCGCTCATAGTAGTTCGCTCCCGGCCACACCGAGGTTGCCGACTCAACCACTGGATCGATGCCGCTCACCATCGTGCGCAGCCGGACCCGCTCGATGAACCTGTGCGAAAGAATGTGATAGCTGAGCTGGAAGCGCGGTTCGGAAGGAAACCAGTCGACCGCGGTCATGTCTTCGAAGGCGTTATAGTCTGCGGCCTGTAGAGCCTTGAGCGCCGCCACAATCGCGCTCGGAGCTACCGTCAATGTCAGCTCGCCGCGATCAACCTTCGCATCCTGGAGCCCTTCGGCATTCCACGCGCGCAGCGCCTTTATCGCCGGATGCTCCGGCATCGCCGCCAGCACGGCAGTCTTGTCGGCGAGGAGCGTCTTCTTGTCCATTACAAGTCCGCCTTGTCTTGGCTCCAATTGAGGATGCCTTTGCGCACAATGTAGTAAAGCCCGACAACGATGAATCCCAAGTAAACGACCATCTCCCAGAATCCAAAAAGCCTGCTTCCCGTGATCGCGGGCAGCTTGCGGTAGATCACCGCCCACGGCATCATGAAGACCGCTTCCACATCAAACAGGATGAAGAGCATGGCCACCATATAAAAGCGCACGCTGAACCGCCCCCGCGCATCGCCCACCGGCTCGATCCCGCATTCATACGCGGCCAACTTGGTTTTGGTATTGCGATGCCGCCCCACCAGGCTCGAACCAAACACCATCGCCACCGCAAGCCCGATGGACACAACAATCTGCAGGAGTAACGGAAGATACTGCCAGTGGTAGGGGATCATGGGAGGTCCTGTTCCTGAAAAGTGCTGCAAAAGTGAAACATGGCCGGCGCGGCAACCCGCCTTGTCAAGGAAAAGCCGCTCCTTCGAGCTTAGGTTTTCACCCTCGGTCCGTCAAGGCAATGAGCTGCTTCCGGCCAGTTCCGCCTCTGTCGTCGCAAGAGAAGAAGACGATCGCCGCGCATTCCTCTCGCACGTTTGATGTGCCAGTCAACCCAATTGTTCCACGTGGAAACAATTGGGTTGATCAATACACCTGCCTGTGCGCGATGGAGAAGAGTGCCTCCGTTGTGGGTTGCGCATTGTTCCCGTTGTATCGAAAGCAATTCCGCTTCTTCGATGCTGATCCTTGTCAAGGAAATCGGGCGGCTTTCGAGAAATGGGTGGTTTTCGAGGTAGCGGGAGCGGGGTGGGTGTGGCGCGCCAAACACTCGCTGGAGGGACAGTCCTATTGCCCGAGTGTGAGGACCGCCAATAGGACCACCCAGGCGAAACCCATCGTGTGCCAATACCACGCCGTGGCATCCACCGCGATCTGGCGCAGCTCAACCCGTTTCAGAAAGTGGATCGCGCTCAGGCATACCCCCAGGGCAATGATCCCTACCACAAGATGGGCAGCATGGAGTCCGGTGATGATGTAGAAAAAGTAGCTGGCCGGAGTCGACCAGCGATCAAACGCGAACCCTTGCGCACTTAACTGACGCCACGCGATCCATTGGCCGGTAAGAAACAGAGCTCCGAGCGCCAGGGTGGCGGCCACCCACGGAATCGTCCGGCGCAAAGCGGGCCTGCCGAGCCCAAGCCATTCTTCGAGGACATCGATTTCGCGGAAGATGTTGTGGCGTGCACACTCCACCGTCAGGCTGCTCAACAACAGAACTGCGGTATTGAGGAAGAGGATGGGCGGCAGAAGGATGGGATGCCAGTCACCGATCTGCTCGTGGGAGCGGGGATCCATATGGGTGCCGGCCTGCCGTGCGAAAAAGAGCACAACCAGCATCACGAAGAACATCATGTCTCCTGCGAGGCCGAAAAAAACAAAAAAACGGATCCGATGGAGCAGCTCTCGGGGACCGCGGCGTTCATTTCGCCAGTCATCGTCGCCGCCTCCCCCCCCACCACCCGTCGGGCGCCGATCGACAGGAGGTTTACCACCGATTCCGGGTTCCTTCCGTTCCGTTTCCGCCGGGGAGTGCGTAAAGGTAGCGGGCATTCACAGTCCTCTGTGCCACGAGCATACTCTCACTTTTGTTTGGACGCACCGCGAAAGCGACGGGTGGTTTTCCGTGATGAAAGTTGTTTTGCGACCGATGGGGAGAGATTTCCTATTTTTGGAGTGTGTTCTTCACGACAGCTTCGACAAATGCCTTATGAACGCGTCGATCGGTCGAGAGCTCGGGGTGAAAGGTGGAAGCCATGACGTTTTTCTGCCGGACCAGGGAGGCGAATCCGTCGCGCCGGGCGAGAACCTCCACGGCGGGTCCCCAGGATACGATGCGCGGTGCCCGAATAAAGACCATCTCGAGCGGGCCGCCGGGCAGGGAAGTTTCGGCGACCTCAATAGAGGAGTCGATCTGGCGTCCGTAGGCGTTTCGCTCCATCACCGCATCGAGAATACCCAGGCTGCGTTGTGGCGGGTGGCGGACTTCGCGCGCGAGCAGGATGGCGCCCGCGCAGGTACCGAATACTGGTCGTCGCGCGCAGAACTCCTGGAGACCCTCGAAGAACTGGCGTTTTTCAAGGAACTTGAGCATGGTTGTGGATTCTCCGCCAGGGAGAATCAGGCCGTCGATTTCCGCAAGTTGCCCGGGGTTGCGCACCGCCACGGCCGCAGCGCCCAATTCGGCCAAAGCCTGCGCATGGGCTGCATAGTCTCCCTGGATTGCGAGTACGCCGATGCGCGGGCGCGCGTGGTCGCTCAAGGCCTCTCCCTGCGAGCTGAAAAGTATTCTCCCCGCACCGTAGTTGCCCTTGGCCGCACCGCAGGTGCTTACCAGCCGCGTGTCTGCAAAAGCTGCGACTCGTCAAGCGCCGCTGCGGCAAGGCCTTTCATCGTGCCTTTCACCTGCTCGCTGACTTCAGCCAGAATCTTAGGGTCGTTGAAGTGCGTAGTTGCGGTCACGATGGCTTTGGCTCGGGAAACGGCTTCCTCACGTTCTTTGGCATCGTGCTCCACGTCGAGCGGCGTCGCTCGCTCCTTCATAAAGATGCCCGAACCGACAAAGATGGCTTCTGCACCGAGCTGCATCATCAATGCAGCATCTGCTGGGGTCGCGATTCCCCCCGCAGAGAAGTTGGGAACAGGGAGCTTGCCCGTCTGCGCGATCATGCGCACAAGTTCGTAGGGCGCCTGCAGCTCCTTGGCGGCTGCAAAGAGTTCTTGCTCGGAGAGCACGGTCAGGGCCTTCATCTGCTTGACGATCTGGCGCATGTGCTGCACTGCGTGCACCACATCGCCCGTTCCTGCCTCGCCCTTGGTGCGAATCATCGCCGCCCCCTCCGCAATGCGCCGCAGCGCTTCCCCAAGGTTGCGGGCGCCGCAGACAAAGGGCGTCGTGAAGGCGTGCTTGTCAATGTGGTGGGTCTCGTCGGCTGGCGTGAGAACCTCGCTTTCATCGATGAAGTCGACGCCGAGCTCCTGTAGAATCTGGGCCTCGGCAAAGTGGCCGATGCGCGCCTTGGCCATCACCGGGATCGAGACCGTCGCGATGATCTCCTTGATGAGCTTAGGGTTCGCCATGCGGGCCACACCACCTTCCGCGCGAATCATCGCCGGCACGCGTTCGAGGGCCATCACCGAGACCGCTCCCGCTTCTTCGGCAATGCGCGCCTGTTCGACGTTCATCACATCCATGATGACGCCGCCCTTCAGCATCTCCGCCAGTCCCACCTTGAGACGCGGGCTCGTACCCGCCCCGTTCTTCTTCCCGTTTGACTCCGACATGGCTTTCGACCCTCGTTTCAGGACTGCAGGCGAGCCCTGCAAGGCCCGCCGGACGTCCTCGCCGGCCTCTCCTTCAGTGTAGCAGCGACGCAGATGTACTGGCTGGAGGCGCACGCCTCGTTCGGCGCATGGGTGAGATCTTTCTAATCCGTCTTGTCCCCTTTCGGTTCACGCGTTGCATGAACCCTTGGCATGGCAACGGCACCCCCTCCGACCAAGCAATCAACTGAGCTGGTTCGAGCGACCGAGCCGTTGGCCTCTGGGAACTCGCAGCCGGCCGGGCCTGAACCCGAATCCACCGGCCCGCACCTGGTGTTCAAACCAGCCATTGGGCGCCTCCCGGTGGAGCTTGAGGTGGCGGTTCCGGTCCGCGCTTTTCGTGTGCGTCACCTGCTGGCTCTCGACAAAGGGCAGGTGATCGAGACCCAGTGGAGCCACGGAGACGATTTGCCTCTGACCGCTGGAGACGTCCAGCTGGCCTGGAGCGAATTCGAAGTGATCGAAACGCGATTGGCCGTTCGGCTGACGCGATTGGCATAAAGACATGCGAAGGTCGGCTTTGCCGAGAAGATCAAAGGACGACCAACGAAGGAGAGACTCGACATGAAGCGAGGTGCCCAGACAAGGAAACGACCATTGACAGTCCCGGGTAAATTGGCCCAATGGCTGCTCGATCGACTGCATCGGTCGCCGCAGCGACAGCCTCAACTGGCCCTTCTCGAACGGATCGCTCTCGCTCCTCGCCAATCCCTGGCGCTCGTCGAGGCGGATGGGCAGAGACTCCTGGTGGCCACCTCGCCGGAGTGCGCGCCGGCGTTCTATGTGCTGGATGCAAAAGATATCCGGCAACCGGATCCGCGTGCCTGCACAATCCCCGTCAGGGGGACGGTGTGCTAGCTGTCCTTATTGCATCGCACGGCGCGGCCGTGGCTGGCGCCCCGTTGCTGCCGGACTTGAATGCGCGGCTTCATCCCTCGGATTCCACGCCGTGGACGATTCTTTTTGTCCTTACGCTGATTACGCTGCTCCCAGCCATTCTGCTTTGCATGACACCCCTGGTGCGGCTGATGGTGGTCTTCCACTTTCTGCGCCAGGCCCTGGGCACTCAGACCGCGCCCTCGAATCCGACGCTTCTCGGTCTGGGCTTGATGATGACGTGGTTTCTGATGACGCCGGTGCTCAACCAGGTGGACCAGCAGGCTGTCGAACCCTACCGTGCCGGACAGATGACCGGTCTGCAGGCGATCGACCAGGGATCGCGGCCGATGAAGCACTTCCTGCTGCGCTATGCGCGGGAGAAAGACCTTGCTCTGTTTACTGCAGCAGGGCAGGTGCCTCGTCCCGGCACGCCCGACGATCTGCCCATGCGCGTCGTCGTCCCCGCCTACATTCTCTCTGAACTGAAAGCGGGCTTTGCCATCGGCGCCGTATTGTTCCTGCCCTTTTTGCTGATCGACATCGTGACGGCTTCGATCACCACCTCGATCGGCATGTTCCAGCTTCCTCCCGTAGTGGTTTCGACGCCGCTGAAGATCCTGCTCTTTGTGATGGTCGACGGATGGAATCTGCTGGCGAGTTCCTTGCTGAAGAGTTTCTAAGGAGGCACCGTATGACGCCTGACATGGTGGCTGAGCTGCTGCGCGAGCTCATGAAGGAATCGATGATTCTGGCCGCGCCTGTTCTGATTGCCGCAGCCTTGTTGAGCTTTGTGCTGAGTCTGCTGCAAACCTTGACCAGCCTGCAGGAGCAGTCCCTGACGACGGTGCCGCGGCTCGCGGCCGTGGCCTTGATTCTGCTTGCCGGCATGCCGTGGTTTCTAAACCGAATGGCGGCCTATACGCGCGTCCTTCTTTCGGACCTGCATCGCTACATCAGTTGAACGAACCAAAGGAGACCGGATGCCGGAGTGGGGCCACTTCCTGAGTGCGATGACCTTGGCGATGGTTCGCGTGAGCGGCATGGTGGCCCTCGCCCCATTCTTCTCTTCGACGGCGTTGCCGGTGCGCACCAAGGCGGTATTTGTCCTGGCGGTCGCCTATCTCCTGGCACCTCTTGTGGCCACGCTGCCCCAGGCGCAGGCAGAGATCGGGTTCGCCGCGCTGCTGGGGGAGCTGGCCGTCGGGCTGGTCTACGGCCTCGCGCTCGCACTGCTCAACGAGATGCTTCTTTTTGCCGGACAGATTGCCGGTTTGCAATTCAGCTTTTCGCTCGTCAACCTGATGGATCCATCCTCCACGATCCAGACGCCACTGCTCGGAGAGCTCTTCTCTCTGATGGGCACACTGGTTGTCATTGCCGCGGGGCTCGATCGGATTCTGCTGGCCTCGCTGGTGCGCAGCTTTCGGGTGGTGCCGCTGGGGAGCTATGCGATGGCCCCGGCCACTACTGGCGCTTTGGTGCGTGCGGCGAGCGGCATCTTTCTTGCCGCTGTCGAACTCGCCGCGCCCGTCCTGGCGGCCACGCTGCTCGTGGAGATCGCGGTATCCCTCCTGGGCAAGCTCAGCCCGCAGCTGCCCGTGATGTCCCTGACTGTTCCCCTCAAAACCATGACAGGCCTTGCGCTGTTGACGGGATCTCTGGCGCTCTGGCCGCGCTTCATTGAGGCGCGTTTCGCGGCACTGCTCGACCTTGCCGAGAAGCTGGTGACGTCGCGCGCGGCGGGAGTCTAAAAGATGCCGGGTGAACGCACAGAACAGGCAACACCGCACCGTCGTGAAAAGGCTCGCAAGGAAGGCGACCTGCTCCACAGCCGGGAACTCTCGTCGGCGGCCGGCATGCTGGCGGGGGTTTTGGCCCTCGGGCTCTTTTCCGCGAGGGCCGTGGAATCGTGGCGCAGCGGCTTCGCCGCCTTCCTCGATCTCGGCAACGCAGCGAACTGGGAGCCTGGGACCCTCGAGCCCACGCTCTCGGCCCTTCGCCGTCTCACGCTGGCCGTGCTGGCGCCTGTGGGTCTGGTGATGGCGGCCGTCGCCGCTTCGGCTCTCGGGATCGGCCTGCTGCAGACCGGCGGCGTCACCTTCACCGCGCAGTCGATCGGCTTTCGGCTCGATCGCGTCAATCCAATGAGCAATCTTAAAAACCTGTTCTCGCTGCGTGCTGCCGCGCGGCTGGGCAAATCTCTTGTGCCGGCGAGTCTGCTGGTCATTTTCGCGGTGCAGAGGATAGGGCGCGAGCTTGCGCTGCCGGCCTTTTCGACTGCGCGACTCGAGATGCTGGGCAACGATATCTACGGTCTGCTGTCGGCGGCTTCGTGGCTGCTCTTCGGCTGGGCGGCGATCGACTACCTAGTGGAGTGGCGCAGCCGGGAATCGCGTCTCAAGATGAGCCGCGACGATCTCCGCGACGAATTCAAGGAAACGGAAGGCAGCCCGCAGATCCGCAGCCGCATTCGCGGATTGCAGCGCCAGATGCGCCGACGAAAGGTGAAGGCTGACGTCTCGAAAGCGGCCGTCGTGCTCACCAACCCGACGCACTATGCGGTCGCCCTGGGCTTCGACTTCATCGCCATGGATGCGCCCAGGGTTCTGGCTAAGGGCCGCAACCTGCTTGCCGAAGAGATCAAGGGCGAGGCGCGCTGGGCCGGGGTGCCGATTGTCGAGAATCCGCCGCTGGCGCGCTCGCTCTATCGCGGGGTGGAAGTCGGGAAATCGATTCCCGTGGAACTTTACGCGGCCGTCGCCGCTATTCTTGCCTACTTGTATCGCCAGCGCGTGGAAGAAGAGATACGCGAGCGGCATACGCGCGAAGCGGCGGCACATGCCGCGGCGCGTGCTTCAGGAAGTGTGAAAGGAGACCGGCCATGAGCACGGTCGCTCTGCCCGGCGCAACGCTGGGTCCACAGTCCATCGTCATGCGGCTGCGGGAGTATCTCCTGCCCTTGGCCGCGATCAGCGTCATCTTCGTGATGCTCATTCCCCTGCCTGCCGCGGGTTTGGACTTTCTGCTGGCGCTCTCGATGGCGGCTTCGGTGATCGTCTTTCTCTCTGCGGTGCAGATTCGGCGCGCTGTGGAGCTGAGCGTCTTTCCCACCCTGCTGCTTCTGCTGACGCTCTTCCGGCTGGCCCTGAACATCGCTTCCAGCCGGCGCATTCTCCTGCACGGATCGGAAGGCACGGCGGCAGCCGGGAAGGTGATCGAAGCCTTCGGGCAGTTTGTCGTCGGAGGTAACTATGTCGTCGGCTTTGTGCTGTTCCTAGCCCTCATCGCGATTCAGTTTCTCGTGGTCTCGCACGGGGCGGTCCGCACCGCCGAAGTGACCGCGCGCTTCACCCTCGACGCGCTACCTGGCAAGCAGATGGCCATCGATGCGGACATGAATGCCGGGTCGATCGATGAGGCGGAGGCGAGGCGCCGACGCCAGGCTATCGCCCGCGAAGCTGAATTTTACGGCGCCATGGATGGTGCAGCGCGGTTCAATCAGCGCGACTCGCTCGCGACCATCCTGATCACAGCAATCAACATCATCGCTGGTCTTCTCATCGGCACACTGCAGCAGGGAATCGACTTGGGCGAGGCGGTGCGGACCTACACGATCCTTACCGTCGGCGATGGCCTGGTGACCATGATCCCCTCCCTGCTCGTATCTGTTGCCGGCGCCATGACGCTCACCCGGGCGAATTCAGCCGGCCTGCTAGGCGGCGAGATTCGCCAGCAACTGCTCGCCCGACCTGCCACACTTTATCTCGCAAGTTTTGTATCGGCAGCCATGTGCCTGATTCCGGGCCTCCCGAAGATTACGTTTATGCTCGTGGCGCTGGGACTCTTTGTGATCGCGCGGAGAGTGGCCGCGACGGCCGCATCTCCGGCCCCTGAGCTGAATCCCTCGGAGAAGAAGAAATCCGAACAGGCGCACGGCGCCGATCTGGCCAACCTCTTGCGCCTCGAAGATCTGACCCTGGAGATCGGTTTCCAGCTGATCCCCCTGGTCGACGACAAACAGGCCGGACAGTTGCTGAACCGCGTGCGCACGCTGCGCCGCCATCTTTCCGCTGAGCTGGGATTCCTGGTGCCGCCGGTGCACATCTCCGATAACCTGCGTCTCCGGCCGCGCGAGTATGTCTTTTCCTTGCGAGGCGTGGAGATGGGCCGCTGGCAGACCGAAGGCACGCAGTTGCTGGCAGTCAGCGGCGATCCCAACCGCCGCCCTCTGGCCGGCCGTGAAGCGCGGGAGCCGGCCTTTGGGGTGCCGGCCGTGTGGATCGCGCCCGCATTGGAGGATCAGGCGGTTGCCGCCGGCTACTCCGTGGTCGACGCGGTCACAGTGATCACCACGCATCTGGGCGAATTGATTCGTCGTCACGCCGGCGACCTGCTGGGCCGCGCCGAAACCAAGCGCCTGCTGGACGCTCTGAACGACAGCCATCCCAAGCTGGTGGAAGAGTTGGTTCCCAAGCTGCTGACCCTGGGCGAGGTGAATCGGGTCCTGGAGCAATTGCTGCGCGAGCGGGTGTCAATCCGCGATCTAGCAACGGTTCTCGAAGCACTGATCGAAACCTCTCCCGCCGGCAAGAACCTTGTGGCCCTGGTTGAAGCCACGCGCCAGGCGCTCGGTCGACGACTTGTACAGTCTCTGCTCGACGCCGACGATCAGCTCCCGGTTCTGTTGCTCGATCCGGCCTTCGAAGAAGAGATTCTGGCGACCCTTTCGGCCGAAATGGGCCCGCGCCTGCTGAATGCGGCCATTGCGCCGGGAACGCCAATCGTGCGCCGCCTCCTCGATTCTTTGAAACGCCTCATCGGTACGTCGGGTGCTGCGGCCCTTCCCGTGCTTCTCTGCCCTAGTCCGGCACGCTACCACGTCAAGCGCTGGTTGGACCCGGTTCTTCCGCGGCTGGCCGTGGTCTCCGCGGCCGAGCTTCCGCCCGAGGTCCGGCTGCGCCCGGTGGGAACGGTGCGCTGAGGAGTCGGGGGCAGAGACGGCAGGGGATGGGAGAGCGCGGATCGCGATGCGGCAAAGCGGAGCGAGAAAGCCCAGAGTTTCTTGCAAAGGAGTCCAGATGCGGAGCGAGACAGAACCGGCAGCGAGAGTGCGGCAGCCGAAGCCGCACGGAAGTGCCTATCCTCCGGGAGCATCGCAGAGCTCCGGCGGCCTCAATCGAGAACAGGAGCAGGTGCTTCTCGAACACCTCCCCATCGTGCGCTTTCTTGCGCGACGCATCCACGAACGTCTGCCGCAGCACGTGGACATCGAAGACTTGGTCTCTGCCGGCGTGGTGGGCCTGATGGACGCATTCGCCAAATTCGACCCTGCCAAGAAAGTGCAGTTTCGGAGTTATGCACAGTTCCGCATTCGCGGCGCCATTTTGGACAGTTTGCGCACGCTCGACTGGAGTCCCCGGGAGCTGCGCCGCAAGGGACGCGCGGTCGAAGAAGCCATCCGCGTGCTGACGGCGCGCAAAGGCCGCGCTCCCGGCGAGGGTGAGGTTGCCGACGAGCTGGGCGTTGCTCTCGAGGAGTATCAGCAGCTTTTGGGCGATCTGAAGGGTCTGGAGATTGGCACACTGCATCTCGAGCGCAACGAGGACTCCGGAGAAGAAGAGCTGGCCTACGTTCCAGGGCGTCCCGAGGAAGACCCGCTGTTTCGCTGTCTCCGCGGAGAACTTGAAGAGCGGCTGAGCAGCGCGATTACGCACCTGCCCGAGCGCGAGCGCATGGTCATGACGCTCTACTACTACGAAGAGATGACGATGCGCGAGATCGGGCTGGCGCTTGGCGTTGTCGAGTCGCGGGTTTCGCAGATTCATGCTTCGGCGGTCGTCCACCTGCGGGCAGCGCTCAAAGATCTGGCCGCCGGAGGTGCCTTCCGCCCGGCGCCGGTGTTGGCTGCCGGAGCGGCCCGAGGGATGCACTGATGGAAAAGACGCTAAAACAGGACGAAATCGACGCCCTCTTTCTGGCGGCTCAAAGTGCCGAGCCGGACGGAGTGCAGGGAGAGGTCCGTGCCCGTGTGGATCCCTACAACTTCGCCACGTCGGGTCAGATCTCCACCGAGCAGCTGCGTGCGATCAGCATGCTCAACGATCTCTTTGCGCGCAACCTGACCCACAATCTTGCCGCATGGCTGCGGACCCGCTTTCAGGTAAACCTGGTCTCGGCCGAGCAGATTCCCTTCAACGAGTTTCTTCTCCGTATCCCGGAGATCAATTACGTTTCCTCGGTTCGCCTTGAGCCACTGGGCGCACTCTCCGTGCTGCAGCTCGATCTAGGCCTCGCTCCGCCGATCATCGACCTGCTCCTGGGAGGTGAAGGACGGGAAGGCCCGCTCCGTGAGATTACGGATATCGAAGAATCCATTCTTGGCAGCGTTGTCGAGATCATCTGCCGCGAATTGACCACGGCCTGGCAGTCCGTCGGCTTGAGTTTCAATTTCGAGCGGCGACAGATGCAGACGCAGGCAGCCCGGATCATGGCGGTAAGTGAAAAAACGCTCTGCCTGAGCTTCGAGATTCGCATGCCGCACTGTTCCGGGCTCCTGAATCTCGCCTTCCCCGCTGTCGTGTCTAATACCATCCTGCGCCGGCTCACATCGGATTGGGCGCGGCGTAAGCGACACGCGTCGGATGCGCGCGAGCGCCTGGAGGCCTTGGTGCGACGCATCCGTTTTGGAGCCACTTTGCAGTTGCCTTCCGTTCGACTTGCGGCAAACGTTGTCGAGGCCCTCGAGCCAGGAAACATTATCCGGTTAGATTTGTCGGCCAGCAGCCTCTCCGAATGGCGTGTCGGGGGCCAGCGCCTGGCCAGGGCCCAAGCGATCCGCCAGGGAGCGGAGCGAGCAGCGCGCCTCGCAGCCGATTCACTAGGAGGGGAACCGTGAACTACATTGCATGCTGGAGTGGAGTCGCCTCGACGCTCTTTACCCAGGCTCTTACCGGAGAGCCGCAGCTGATCGACGCCGCCGGGACATCGCCCGCAGGCAATGGATTCGGCTTTGAGTTTCTCCTCACCGGAGACGTTGCCGGCCGATTCACCATCTTACTCGGCGCGGACGTGCTGGCGACCTTTCTCGTCGGCGAGGGAGTGGACCAGAAAGCGGGATGGGGCGAACTCTTGCGCGAGACCGCTGACGCAGCCGCTGGAGAGTTGCTGGCAAAGACAGGCAAGAAATGCCGCATCGAGACCGCAACCGAGGTGGCCGCTATCTCTCAGGCATCGCGCGCTTTTCGATTGGAATCCTCTGCCGGTTCCTGGACGGTGCAGGTTTATGATGAAACCCGCGAGGCGATCCAACCAAAACCTGCCTTGGACCCGCTGCCGTCGCCGCCGACCTTCCAGGCTGCGCCCGCGTCCCATCCCGAGATTCCGGCGCATCCTCGATTTGACTTGCTGTTGGATGTGGAGCTCGAAGCGACGCTGCGTTTCGGTTGCCGGGAGCTGCCGCTCAGCGAGATTCTCGAGCTCGGCCCCGGGGATGTGGTCGAGCTCGACCGTCACGTCACGGACCCGGTAGATCTGATCGTTTCCGACAAGATCGTTGCGCGCGGCGAAGTGGTCCTGGTCAACGGAAACTTTGGCCTGCGGGTAACCGAGGTGGCCGCGCCGCGCAAACGCCTGGAGAGTATCCGATGCCTCTTTTGACGCGGCGGGCGGAGAGTCTGGATAGAGCCGAGCGGGAATCCACGGGCTCTGGGCGCGCAGGTGGCAACGAGCAGGTATCGCCCCGAAACTCCCGGCCTATTCTGCCGAGCTGGTTGAAGGCCTGCGCGAATCCGGGCTGCCGATCCTCCTGGCTCCATGTGTGGCGCAAGCGGTCTGTGCCGATTTTCGAAGAAGGCTGGACCTGTTCGCCAGAGTGCACCGCCGCGGGGGTCGAGCAAGCCATCGCGCGCGAGATGGCCGGGCAAACCGAGATCCGCGAGATGCATCGGCATCGCATTCCACTGGGATTGGTCATGTTGGAGCAAGGCTGGATCTCGACGCAGCAGCTGCGTGCTGCCGTGGAGGCCCAGAAAGCTTCTGGCGCCGGCCGTCTGGGCCATTGGCTCATCAGACAGGGCGCAACCAGCGAAGAACGAGTGACACGTGCGCTCGGTTTGCAGTGGAGCTGCCCGATGCTGCCGGTCCGCGGAGCCGAATGCGAAGCTCTCCATGTGGCATTGCCGCGTCTCTTCGTCGATGCATTTGGCGCGCTGCCCCTGCGGATCGCGGCCGGCCAGGTTCTCTATCTGGGATTCGAGGAGAGTCTCGATCCGGCGCTGGCGTTTGCGGTCGAGCGCATGGCGAGTCTGCGCGTCGAGAGCGGCTTTGTTCCCGAATCCACGTTCCGTCCCGCCCATTCCCGCATCCTTCAAGGCGCTTTTCCTCCAGTCGAACTCGTCGAAGCCGCTTCCCAGAAAGCTGCCGCGCATGCCCTGACTCGTTCGCTCGAACGGCAGGCGCCGGTTGCTTCGCGGCTGGTGCGTGTTCACGACTGCCTGTGGCTGCGGTTGTGGCTCCGAGCCCAAAGCGGGCCCCTTCCGGAAACAGGCGCCGTGCGGGACATCGTGTGCTCCATTGGAAAGATCCAATAAAAATCTCTCCGCGGTCGGTACGCGGCCTGGGCAGTCGCTGCTCAAGTGCGTTCCGCCTCTGCCGATAGACACAACAGCATAGGAGCCGGAGCATGAGTGAAGTGCGAACCCTCATCGTGGACGATTCCTCGGTCATGCGGAAGATCGTGGAGCGGGCTCTGCGACAGGCGGGTCTGGACACCCTGGTGGTGCACGAAGCCGGAAATGGCGGCGAAGGTTTAGAGGTCCTGCGCACCAAGACGGTGGATCTGATTCTTTCCGATATCAACATGCCCTCAATGGATGGGTTGGAATTCCTGCGCCAGATCCGGGCGCAGAATCTTGCGCCCGGCGTGCCGGTAGTGATGATCACGACCGAATCGAGCGAAGAGCATGTAAAGGAAGCGATCCAGGCCGGCGCGCGGGGGTATATCCGCAAGCCGTTCACGCCCGACCAGGTGAAAGAGCGCGTTCTGCCCCTGATTCATGCGGCGTAGACAAGGAGAACCATCATGCTGTTGAACGGAGTGCGCGCGGGGGGTAATTCCATTTTTCGAGCAAAGAGCGCCGTAGGAATGGAGCATGCGATGACGTTTTCATTGCGGGAATCGGTCCACCTGGTTTCCGACCCAAAGAATCTGGATGCAAGTGTGGAAGAGGTTTTCGGCCTGATGTTGGGAATTCACTGTACCGCTGTGGCGGACACTTCCAAGATGCATTTGAAGGTGGAACAGGAGTCGGTCACTTCCGTGGTGGGATTGGGCGGCGTGCTGAGCGGGGCCTGCGTCTTTCGTTGCGAGGCGAACACGGCCATGAAGATCGCGGCCGCGATGACGGGGATGGAATTCCAAGAGGTCGACAACACGGTGAAGGACGGAATTGGCGAAATCTGCAACATGCTGGCCGGCGCATGGAAGGCCAAGGTCCCGGAGCTAGCTGCCAATTGCGGCCTTTCCGTTCCCGCCGTTATTACTGGCCACGACTATAACCTCCATGTGCAGGCGCCGGAGTTTGAACTGCGCCGCTGCTATGGCTTTGACGATGCTTCGTTCGAAGTGACAATCGTCTGCGACAACCTGCAGTGACCGGGGCCATCCTCCCCAGAACCTGGCGTGACATGAGGCAGAAAAAGAGAGGGAAGAGGCCCGATGGCGCAGGAGCCCCAAAGAGGCCCGGCACGTTATGAATCGCATCGCCGCGAGCGGATTGACGGGAAACTGCCAGGAGGACCTGTTTCGCTTCGTGACATCCTCCTGAAGGCTTGCGCATTGGGACCGCCCTCTCGGCCACATATTCCATGCTGAGACTTCTCTTATCGAAAGGGATCATCTTCGGTCTTTGATCTGCATTTCTCCTGTCGCGGGAGGAAGCGCGGATGGACAGCGGATATTATGCGGCGATGACAGGGCTGGTGGCGCGAAGCCAGGCCCTCGATACAGCTGCGGCGAACCTGGCAAATGCCCAAACGCCCGGCTATCGTGCCGAGCGTGAGTTCTTCCGCTCGGTACTGCTCGGCCCGGATGCGGCCGGCTCCCAGCTTGGGCAAACCGTGAACAACTACGGATTGCTGGGCGGCGATCTCCTGAGCTTTGCACAGGGCGCCCTCCAGCAAACAGGGAACCCCCTCGATCTTGCTCTCGAAGGGCAGGGCTTCTTTGCCGTGCAGGCCGACCGCGGCATCCGCTACACGCGCGATGGCAGTTTTCATCGGTCACAGAAAGGGCTTCTGGTGACTCAGACCGAGGAGCCGGTTTTGTCCCAGGCAGGACAGCCAATTCCCATTCCGCCGGGTGAGATTTCGTTTGGCGCAGACGGCGTTCTCTCGTTGGCTGGAGGCGTCGTGGCCACCCTCGGAGTCTTCACCTTCCGCGACGCAACAGACCTGAAGCCCGAAGGAGCCAATCGCTATACGGCCGCAGACGGTGTGCAGCCCGAACGCGCCACGGCGTTCACAGTTCGTGCCGGAGCGCTAGAGTCCGCCAACGAAGACGTCGTGCAGGGCACGATGGACCTGATCGTGATGCAGCGCCAGGCCGAGATGATGCAGAAGGCGCTGACGATCTTTCACACCGAGTTCAATAAATTTGCCGCCGAAGATCTGCCCAGGGTATAGGTCGCCCCGAGCATCGGGAGAAGGAAGGAAGAACGATGATACGAGCGCTGTATACGGCCGCGAGCGGCATGAGCGCGCAGCAGATGAACCTCGACACGATTGCCAACAACCTCGCCAACTCGTCGACAACGGGCTTTCGCCAGTTGCGGCTTCAATTTCAGGACATGGTCTATCAGAACCTGGTGACCCCGGGCGCTGCGCAGAGCCAGTCGACGGTATCGGCGGGGCTGCAAATCGGCTTGGGCACCAAGTCGGCGGCGACCGAGGTCATCAATACGCAAGGCGCCCTGAACGAGACCGATAACTCGCTGGATGTTGCGATTCAAGGCGGAGGATTCTTTCAGGTCCAGCGTCCCGACGGGACCATTGGATACACGCGCGCCGGGCAGTTTCATTTGAACAACCAAGGAACGATCGTCACCACGGATGGCGACCCGATCCTTCCCACCATCACGATTCCGTCCAATGCGACAGCCGTCACGATTACGCAATACGGCACGGTGAACGCCACCTTGCCCGGTCAACAGAATCCCTCCCAATTGGGACAGATTCAGCTGGCGATCTTCCCCAATGCAGGAGGCCTGGAGAGCATGGGCGCGAATCTCCTGCAGGCCACGCTCAGTTCGGGGGATCCTGTTCTCGGCAACCCTGGAGGAACGGAAGGTCTCGGCACGCTGCAGCAGGGCTATCTCGAAAACTCGAATGTCGACGTGGTCACGGAATTTGTGCAGATGGTTCTGGCGCAGCGTGCCTACGAGTCGAATTCCAAAGTGATCAAGGCGGCCGATGACATGTATTCGCAGGTCAACAATATGACGCGGTAGATGGAGCGCGGCATGAAAAGATTTGTTCGAGAGAAGGTCGGTCAGGTCGTGCTTCTCGGGTGCGTGACAGGGTCTGCTTTAGCCGTCGCGCTGGGACAATGCCGGGAACCGTCCCCAGAGAAATCTCCGCTCCCCGTGCAGGCGATCCGCGCGATCGACGACTCGGCACTCAGCGGCAATTGGCTGCTCATCGCGGACCGGAAACATGCCGGCGCTCCCGGCCGGCTCGTGGCTTTTTCTGGCCGGGACCCGGATTGGAGGCGCGACCTGGCCGTGCCGCCGGCTCCGCGGATCATCCGCGGCGGAGATCGTGTTCTCGTCGAGCAGGACTCCGCGGCAATTCATGCGCGCCTGGACGCGGTCGCTCTTGGACCGGCGGCCGCAGGCGAAGTCTTGACCGTGCGCCTGGCAACCACGGGAAAAGCCCTGCGCGTGCAGGCAGTGGCTCCCGGTCGTGTCACAC
The DNA here is from genome assembly GCA_036520995.1 of Occallatibacter sp. Taxonomy (GTDB): domain Bacteria; phylum Acidobacteriota; class Terriglobia; order Terriglobales; family Acidobacteriaceae; genus Telmatobacter. Next base: position 57 of record DATDIQ010000010.1, on the reverse strand, counting down.
TCTGTGAGATCCGTCCATGAAAACGCGCGCGCTCTGCGGACGACCCGCCGCCCTAGC
>DATDIQ010000009.1:0-111507 GCA_036520995.1 Occallatibacter sp. | reverse complement strand
AACGGTCAAATTTTTCCTTCGCCATGTTCCTCTTCCCCTCGTAGCTTCCGTGCCATTACCAACAGGGCGCCGGCGGTCCGGCTCCAGCCCCAAAAACCCTACTTCCCCTGCGCGCGGCCGATGATTTCGTCGGCAATCATGACTCTCAGTAATACGCGTATGCCTTCAAATACCTTTGCCGCAACCCCTCGGGCACTCGCTCCACCAGCCGCAGATACCGCTCCCGCGTAAGCGCCTGGTCAGAGACCGGCAGCGCGGCATACAAGACCGGTGCGTCTTCGCCCAAGAGCCCGCGCTTCAGCACCGACTCGTAGTCGCGAATCCGCAGTCGCGCCCGCTTCACGCGGCTCAACAAAACTTCCACATCGCGTACGTCAAAGGCCGCGTCGAATAGAGAGTGAAGCTTCGCGTAACCCTTCTCGTCTTGAACGGCAATCGCCGCCTGCTCGAACATTTTCGCTGACCCTCTACTGCGCCCTCTGCCGAACCCTGGAGCGGGAGACGGGGATCGAACCCGCGACCAACAGCTTGGAAGGCTGTGACTCTACCACTGAGTTACTCCCGCAAAACAGCTTCTAGCCGTTAGCTTCCAGCCTTTAGCTCTTCCTGCGCGCCCGCCAATCCGGTAAATCCACCGCTGCGCAGGCTAGAAGCTAAAGGCTAGCAGCTAGCGGCCAATCTTCTGGAGCTGATGACCAGGATTGAACTGGTGACCTCTCCCTTACCAAGGGAGTGCTCTACCAACTGAGCTACATCAGCCCTCTAAACTCTGCGCGGCACTAACTGCCGCCCTTCTCCCCGCTGCGGCGAATCTTGTCTGCCTGCACCGCCAAAACCGTTCGTACTGCCAGCCCGCCCAGAACAATCAGGGGGATCAACCTCAAATCCACTGGCTTTCCATGGATCAGCACCTTGCTCGCATCCATGGTGAACCACACCAGCACCGCCAAAACCGCATACAGCCCCAGGGCCACCCAGTACTTGCGCTCCAATTCGGAGCCGCTGCTGTGCTGCCCTTCCATCCCGCGCATCCCATCGGCAACCTTGCTGTCCGGCCGATCCTCACGCTTCGCAATGCTCAAATCCGCTCACAACCGCCAGCATCGTCCTGATCCCCGACACCTGATTCCTGACCACTGCCTTGATGGTGCACAGGGGAGGATTCGAACCTCCGTAGCTCGCAAGGAGCGGCAGATTTACAGTCTGCTGCCATTAACCGCTCGGCCACCTGTGCCCTCTTCCAACAATCCAAATACTGACTCGCCCTGCCTCGTCAATCCTGCGGCATCGAGCCGCCTCAAAGCGTACTGCCCCTCCCGGAAACGCCCGGCCTTTTCGGAGCATGCACCTCAGTGGGATCGCCGCGGAGGACTGGTCCGGCACCGCAAAGCTCCAGCGCCGGTCGAAAACTTGCTGCCGCCCCGGTCCGGTCTTCCTTTAGTGGAGCTGGCGAAGGGATTTGAACCCCCGACCCTCTGATTACAAATCAGATGCTCTACCAGCTGAGCTACGCCAGCCCAAAAAGCTGCAGCCCCATTGTCTCGGAACCGCTCTTTTCCACCCCGGAAATTGCCCCGGAAACCGGCGGTACGCACGGGCACACTCCTGCTCCGCGCATACCACGGCACAGTTTCAAAGATTAGCACACCGCAAAGCACGCGGCAAACTCCTGAATGCTTCCCCCAGCAAGTTCCGGTTGACACCGCTGCGGCTGCCCATTTAGCTTACCTTCCACTCGGTCTCATTCCCTATATCCAAACTGGAAATCGGCCCATGAAACAGGTTCAGAGGTTTTGTCTGTCTCGAACGGCGGCGCTGGCCGCCATCCTTGTCGTCGGGCCCCTATCAATTCAGGTTGAAGCACAGGTAGGCGATCCCGCGACGTTGATTCAGGAAAAATTAGTCTCCCAAATCAAGCTGACGAAGGCTGCGGCTGACCACTCGGATGTCGTGACGCCCGGAGACATCGTCCTGCTGCACAAAGATGGCCTCATGATGTGCAGCTCCGCTTCGTCCTACGCGTTCTCAAATACCTACAGTGGTGGCGTTCTGGCCGCCAATTACAACAACCGTGCCAAGGATGCGGCAAAGTCGTTCCTGCGCGGCCGGCTTCCCTTTGGAGGAGGCGGCAGCGCCACCGACGCCGCCAATAACGGCTGCGCTTCGCGCAAGTTCGTCGCCGGAGAAAAATTCTGGATCACCGGTGTCACGGTCCAGAAAGACGGCATCCTCGTAAGCACCATCAGCGACCCCTACAACGACGTCCGCTTCTACGGTGACATCAAGTTTGTCTTCCCCAAAGGCAGCGTGCCGCCGCCGGATGATTTCGTCAAGACGGTCTCCGAGGTCATCACGGTTCAGCCCGCGGACGATAAGGACCAGGGAGCCCAGAGCGACCAGGGCGCTGCGCCCGCCCAGGCGGCTGCTCCTTCGGCGCCGGCCACCCCCCCGCCGGCTCCAATGGCCGCCATTCCGCCTCCGCCTCCCCCGGCCGATACACCTCCTCCGACCATCGCCATTGGGCAAACCGAGGACCAGGTAACTGCTGCCTTCGGCCAACCATTGCGCGAGGCGAAGTTGGGAGCCAAAAAAATCCTCTACTACAAGGATATGAAGGTGACGCTTACCGGCGGCAAAGTCAGCAACGTTGAATAGGCCTTTCGCCCGCCGCAGCAATATGGGGTGGCGTCGGCTATCTTTTTGACCGAACGCAACCCGCGATTTGAGTTCTGCGCGCATACTGAATCTTCCCCGCTTATCCCGAGAGGTGAGGCAAAATGGCTCAGGCGGTGCGGTGCCGTTCCTGTTTACTAGCGCCCTTCGCATGTATTCTCGGCCTTGCGCTTGCGGCGCAGGACAATTCTGCCGTACTTCAGCAAAAGCTCTCCGCACAATTCAAACTGACCCGGACTGCCGCTGACCGATCCGACATCGTTACGGCGGGCGATGTCCTGGTCATTCACAAACCAGGGCTGGTGATGTACGCGGTGACCTCGCCGCTCCCGCCGTCGAACACCTACAAAAACGGAAAGATCGGGCAAGGCTGGAACGGATTTGGCAAGGATCTGGCTATCGGCATGAAGACGCAGGGCGGAGGAACCGCAGCCGATTATCCGCATCGCTCGTTTGTGCCCGATGAAAAATGGTGGGTGACGCGCATTCAGGTCGAAAAGGATGGAATCGTCTTACACCTCTACAGCGATCCCTACAACGACATGCGCTATTACGCGGACCTGAAGATTCCGTTCCCAAACAAAAAGGAAGTTCCGTCTCCGGAAGTTGCATTGCAGTCTGTGGCGGAGGTGCTCACAGTCGCTCCTGCGGATAATTCGGGCGGACCGGGAAATCAAGAAGCCGCGCCTGCGCAGGCGGTCGCGACGCCCCCCGCCGCTCCGCCGCCTCCCATGGCCGCGATTGCGCCTCCACCTCCTCCAACCGATGCCCCTCCCCCCACAATCGCTCTGGGCCAGACGAAAGATCAGGTAACGGGAGCCTTTGGACAGCCCCTGCGAGAAGCCAAATTGGGTGCGAAGGAAATCTTCTATTACAAGGACATGAAGGTCACCTTTACCGACGGAAAAGTAAGTAACGTGGATTAGGCGTTCGCGCATCCGATGCGGCACGCGAGCCCGAGACAGGAATGAGGAACCAATGATGATGCGAATTTTTCGCAACGCGATTAGGCATGGCTCCGTAGCGTTAGTTCTTGCGGGGCTGCTCGGCGCAGTCGGCATAGCAAGCGCGGTCGCGGACAATAAGAAGGCCCCGCCCGCGAAAGCTGCCCCTGCCGCCAAGCCTGCGGCAACCGGCGGCGCAACCCATGGAACAACGGCCGGCGGATCCCTCGCGCATGGATCGACCACAACTTCGCACGGCCCCACCGCCAACAGCTCGCACACCACGACAGGTTCGCACTTGACGACCACCGGCTCGCACACCACCACGACCGGCGGCGGGTTTAACCGGGGCGGCGCGGGTGCAAATACGCACGGCGGTGTCGGAGCCGCTGGCGGTCACTCGGCCTTCAGGGGCCCAGCGCCCCGCGGAGTCAATGAGCACGTCGCCCGAAACGGAAGCGCCGTGCGCATGCGTCCCAATGGCAGAGTAAGCGACATTCACGACTCCAGGAGGGGCATGGATGTCCATCACGGTCTTGCCGGCGGCCGCAGAGTCTCCATGGAGCGCGGCGATCACAGCCGCGTCTACGCCGAGCGAGGACGTCGCGGATTCGTCCAACGCCCCTATGGCTATCACGGTCACGATTTCGCCCGCCGCAGCTACTACTACCACGGCCGCGCCTACGACCGCTATTACCGCGGCTATGGCTATCACGGCGTGTATTTGAACGTCTATGCGCCGGGTTATTACTACGCGCCCGCCTTCTACGGATGGGCCTATAATCCCTGGGCGGTGCCCATCGCCTACGGTTGGGGTTGGGGCGTCGGCAATCCTTGGTTCGGATTCTATGGGGGCTACTTTACTCCCTATGCGGTCTACCCCTCGGCCGCGTTCTGGCTCACGGACTACATCATCTCCCAGGACCTGCAGGCAGCGTATGCGGCACGCCAGGAACAGGCAGCCGAGGCTGCTGCGGCCGCGGGTGCTCCACCGGCGGGTGGAGCGCCCGCGCTCACTCCCGAAGTCAAGCAGATGATCGCCGACGAGGTCCGCGCGCAGTTGGCGCTCGAAAACCAGGAAGCCGGCCAGAACGCGCAACAGCAGGACGTCGACCCCGCTTCGAGCGGCATCGCGCGCATGTTGAGCGATGGCCGCCCGCACGTCTTCGTAGCCGGCGGCAGTGTCGATGTTGTCGACGCATCTTCCGGTCAGGAGTGCGCCATCAGCGACGGCGACGCGCTGCAGTTGCAGGCGCCTCCGGCTCCCGACGCAACCGCGGCAAATCTGCTGGTGCTGGCAAGCAAAGGCGGAGTCGAGTGTCCCAGATCCAGCACCATCACCGTCCAGTTGACCGACCTGCAGGAGATGCAGAACCACATGCGCGAGACCATCGATCAGGGTCTCCAGGATCTGCAAGCCAAGCAGGGCAAAGGCGGATTGCCTCCGGCTCCGCCTTCTGCACAGGCACAGCCTGCCGCTGCAGCTTACGCAGCGGCTGCTCCTCCGCCTGAGGCCAACGTCAACACGGAGATTGCGCAGGCTGACCAGCAGAGCGACCAGGCCGAAAAGGATGCGACCGCCGATGCCGCCCAGCCCGATAGCGGCGCACCGTCGCCTGTTGCGGCCGCCGCGGCCGCTGCTCCACCACCCCCGGCGGCACCAACCGCAACCGTCGAACTGGGTCAGACACCGGACCAGGTGAAAGCGGCTCTCGGTGCGCCCACCAGGATCGCGAACCTTGGCCCCAAGGTCATCTATTACTACAACGGCATGAAGATCACTTTCAAGGCTGGAAAGGTGAGCGACGTCGAGTAGATCGAAGCCGGCTCTCGGCAAAAACGCCCGCTGCATTGTGCGCAGCGGGCGTTTTTGCGTGTGGCGAATATGTTACCGTAGGCATCCCCCTCCGCATCGACCAGCCGCCCCCGTCACTGATCGCTGCGCTCGCCCGATGCTATAGTCCCGGTCCGTGGGGGAAAGATGAAGAAGCTTATCGCAATTTTTCTTTGCATCACATTTCCGGTCATCGCCTTTGCCGGCGACAACGGATACAAGATTGGCTACGATGGCGGGTCCATCCAGGGCGCCAAAGCGGGCACTGAGATGAAGCTGTACATCGATGGCTCGAATATTCGGATCATGAAAGATAAAAGCGAAATCACTGTGATCCCTGCCTCTGCAGTCACCGAAATCAGCTACGGCCAGGATGTTCATCGTCGCGTTGGCGCCGCCATCGGAATCGGCGTCTTTACCTTAGGCATCGGAGCCTTGATGGCTTTGACCAAGTCCAAGAAGCACTTCGTCGGTCTCACGTGGGATGATGCCGGCAAAAAGGGCGGTTTGGCCTTTCAGGCGGACAAGAACGACTATCGGGGCCTGTTGGCCGGTCTGGAGGGAATTACTGGGAAAAAGGCGGTCGACTCAGACACCATGACGGTGAAGAACTGAACCGCCGGACTTGGCTCCAACGAAAATACCCCCGTCCGCTAAACTTAAAGAGAAGCGCCCGCCTGTTCTTCCGGGCCGGCGCTCCGCGCTTCTATGCATAGACGCACGCGTCGCACGCTGTTGATCGTGGCAGGAGTCGTCCTGCTGTTGGCTGTCGCCGTTCTCCTGCGCTCCAAGGCTCCGCCTGAAGCCGCGCGCCTGCTTCCGGAATCGGACGGCATCCTCTACGTCAACCTCACCCCCTTCCGCGCCTTCTTCCACAAACAGATCAAGCCGCCTGAGCGCGTTCCCGAGTACCAGCAATTCGTCGACGCCACCGGCATCGATTGGGAGCGTGATCTGGACCAGGTAGCCATCGCCCTGCACCGCATGCCCGATCCCAATGGGCCCAACGGCCCCGTCGCGTATTCGCTTGTCCTGGTCGGCAAACTCACCGGCCAGCGCCTTAACACGTGGCTCGATTCCCACGCCGCTTCGCGCGAGACTTACGCCGGCCACACCATCTACAGCATCCCCTCCGAAGGCCGCACCGTCCGCGTTTCGCAGATCGGGTACGACACTCTCGCCGTCAGCAACACGCCCACCCCCGAGCAAATCCACTCCATCATCGACCGCCATCGCACCGCCGCTTTGCCTTTCGCCGGCTCCTCCCTGCTCTCGCACCACTACCACGAGGTGCCCCTGCTCGCGCTTGGCTGGGGCATCGGCCAGATCGGCCTGCCTCTTTCCGAAAGCGGCTCCATCCGCGTGCTCGGCGTATCGCTTCCCCTCGCCGACGGAGCCACCATCATTGCCAGCGTCGCGCCCACCCTGCCCCTGGCCGGCGCATTGCGCATGCGCGTCGAAGAGTTTGCCGCCAGCGATCAGGACGCAGCCAGCCAGACGGCCTCGCTCAACCTGCTGCTCACGATGGCGCGCTCGGTTTCCCCGCGCCTCTCGGATTCGAGCGAAAATAGCGCCCTGCGCGAAGTTCTGAAAACCGCCCAGATCAGCCAGCGGCACGATCGCGTCACCATCACCGCGACCTTGACACCCGCGGCGATCAGCGGCCTCGCCTCCGGCACAATTTCTTCCGGAACCCCGGAAACAGAATCCGCGCAGGACGCATCCAAGTAAGCAAGAGCGACTTCTTCGTCGTTCCGCCAACCGGGGATCGCAAGACTCGCCCTGACCTTCAAGCGAACGCACGCTTCAACCGCGCGAAGAATCGATGGGCCTCCGGGACTGCGGCTTCCTTTCCTTTCTGCGTTCGCCTGCCGCGGGAGCAATCTTCGATCGACACGCACGAATCGGAATTGCTCCCGCAGCCTCTCCCCGCCAGGCGCGGCGCCCCCCTCGCTCGTGTAGAGTTGTTACGCCGCATTTCCGCCACGCCCCGTCGCGGCCAAATTCCCCCATTTTCCCGAGAGGATTCATGAGTCTTCCCATCCGGATGCATTGTCTACTTGCCGCTCTTTTGCTTTTGCCCACCATCTCTGCCGGAGCTGCCGATGACACGAATCATCCCGTGCTGACCGGTCAATCCGCCTTCACCGACGCGCTGCACGAATCGCCCGGCACCCGTCGCCATCTCACTGTCGCCGACCTTCCCGCGCCGGCGCCTGACCAATCCGTCGACAACGGTCCATCCGTGTCGCCGCGCCCCGCCAATGCATGGCCCATCGCGCCCAAGGGTTTCAAAGTCGAGATGTATGCGACCAGCCTCAGCAATCCGCGCCTCCTGCGCTTCGCGCCCAACGGCGATCTGTTTCTCGCCGACAGCGGCAGCGGTAAGATCGAGATCTTTCGCGGGGTCGGCGCCGACGGCAAGCCGCAACAGACCTCCGTCTTCGCTGAGGGGCTGCATGAGCCGTTCGGCATCGCCTTCTACCCTGCCGGACCCAATCCCCAATGGATCTACATCGGCGATACCGACGAAATCGTGCGTTTCCCCTATCACAACGGCGATCTCAAAGCCGCCGGCCCGCAGCAGAACTTAGCGGAACTTCCGGGCGGCGGACGTCTGCGCGGCGGCGGCCACTGGACGCGCGACCTCGTCTTCTCAAAAGACGGCACAGAACTTTTCGCCTCCGTGGGCTCGCACTCAAATATCGATGACCCCGACACGCACCCTGAAGAATTTCACCGCGCCGACGTGCTCGAGTTCACGCCTGAAGGCAAATTCCTCAAGATCTACGGCTGGGGAATTCGCAACTGCGTTGGAGAAGCCATCAACCCCATCACCGGCGAGCTCTGGTGCTCCACCAACGAGCGCGACGCGCTGGGTAACAACCTCGTCCCCGACTACATCACCCATGTGCAGGAAAGTGGTTTCTACGGCTGGCCCTGGTACTACATGGGGCAGCACCAGGACCCGCGCCACGAAGGCAAGCATCCTGAGTTGAAGTCGAAGGTCGTTACCCCCGACATTCTTCTCAACCCTCACTTCGCTTCGCTCGAGCTGTTGTTCTACACCGGTTCCGAATTCCCATCGGAGTACAAAGGCGACGGCTTCGCCTGCGAACACGGCTCATGGAATCGCGCGCAACGCTCCGGGTACGAAGTCGTCCGCTTGCCGATGCGCGACGGCCATGCCACGGGTGAATATGAGGACTTCCTCACTGGCTTTGTCACGGCGGATGGCACGGTGTGGGGGCGGCCCGTGGGGATCGCGCAGGCTCCCGATGGCTCGCTCTTCGTCTCCGACGACGGCTCCCGCACCATCTGGCACGTGCATTACGTGGGGAACTAGGCGTTCAGGAGATCGCGCTTTGCGCAATGCGAAATCATCGGAGCTGACAGGTCGGGTGCCCATCCTTCGCGCGACTTCGTCGTGGGAAGGATGGGAGACCATCTTGGAGCGGGGTGCGGCGCCTGGCCCACGCTAACTCCGCGAACATGCGCGCAGCGCGGCTAACTCGCTAACTCTGCTATTTTTTCAGCCCCAGCGCCGCCACGGTGTCCCAATCCACCACGGCTTTGCCGCTCGCGTCCTTCACGGCCACACCGAACCCCTCATCGTAGTCCCACATCGCCCAGCCGATTCCGTCCGCTTCGAGCGCCGTGCGCACATCGTGCAGCCATGAGAGCCGCGATCTGGGCTCCGTCACCCGCCGGTACGCTCCAAATTCGTTACAGATGAGCGGCACATCATTCGTCCGCGCCCATGCCGCGGCTTCGTCCATCAGAAGGCGAATACGGTGCGCATCCCAATGGTCGAGCCAATAGTTTTCGAGACGGTAGCGATCGTCGGGATCCGGTACCTGCTTCACCAGTTCCGTCATTGTGTCTTCGGTCGGCGGATACGGAATGCCGTGCTCGTACACCCAGAACGGCGCGCCCCAGCTTGCGCCCTGGTGCGTGAATTCGTGCGGATCATAGAAATGGAAGTTGTAAATCACGTTGCCGTCGGGCAAGGGATGCTGCGTCAGCAGATCGACAATGTCGGAATAATTCGGTCCTGTGGCAATGATCGTGTTGGCGGGCGCCGCCTCGCGAATGGCCGCGGCCACGCGCGCCTGGATGCCCTCCCAGCGATACGGATCGCGGACTTCCGGCTCGTTCATAATCTCGAAGAAAACGCGTTCATGGTCCCGGTCGGCATAGTGTGCCGCCAGGCGGCGCCACAAGGCCACAACCCGGTCGATGCCGGCATCGCTGTTCCGCACCTGCTCCTTGAACGGCTCTTCGGGATGCAGGTCAATTTGCACGGCCATGCCGGTCGCGAGAATTTCGTCGACGGCTTTGTCGAGGCGCGCCAGAAAATCGCCGCCGTCGCCGCGAAACGATTCTTCAAGCGGGGTCGCGTCGATGCTGAGGCGCACGTTATCAAAACCAAGACGGGCAATCGTGGCGATGTCTTCCGGAGTAGTCTCGGTGTCGGTGTGGTGCGCCGAATAATCCGACGCATTCTGCGAGAACCAGTGCGAGGTATTGATGCCCCGCTTCAAGTGCTGCGCGCGGGCAATAGCAATCTTCAAATCTCCTTCCCGATTTTGAGCAACGGCAGGAAGGATCGATGCGCAAAGGAAAAGTGCACAACTGGATCGGAAAAACACGACAAGTCTCCTGTGGGTTGAAAGCCCGAAGCGACCATATCACTTTGGCGCGGCTCTGGGCCGGCACGCGCGCTGGGCGCACACAAAAGCGGCTCCCGTGTGGAAGCCGCTTTACACCGAAATATCGGCGCTCTTACTTGCTCGAGATCGTCGTGGTTTCGCCCAGGTAGGCCTGCTCATAGGTGGTGCGGAGGAATTTGTGCGGATTCACCGGCACGTTGTGGACGCGCACTTCGTAGTGGAGATGCGGTCCGGTGGCACGACCCGATTGGCCCACGTAGCCAATGATTTCGCCGCGCGTGACATGCTGCCCGGGCAGTACAGCAATCGCGGAGAGATGCCCGTACAACGTCGACAATCCATGTCCGTGGTCAAGAACCACTTCGCGGCCATAGCCTGCGCCCATCGAGGCGCCGCTCACGTCGCCATCGCCTGCAGCCCGAACCGGCGTTCCATAGGGCGCGTCGATGTCGATGCCCGCGTGGAAGGCTCCTTCCCCGTTGATGGGATCTTCGCGCTCGCCGAAGCTCGAAGCCACACGGCCTTCAATGGGCCAAAGCGAAGGCGCGTCGGCCAGCAGCGTCCAGTCTCCGTCATAGTTCGCCGTCAGTCCGCCTTCGATCGCGCGCGTCACGCGGCCCGACATGGCCTGTTCGCGCAAGGCGTAGAACTGGTCAATGGAAAGCTTGACCGCCTGCTGGCTTACATCGTCGCTGAGAGCCAGGCTCTGCGGCGTAGGCGCGGTTGCAGGATTCGCGGAAGCGCGCTGCGATATCAGCTTGTCTTGGCGCAGGCCATAAAGGCTGGTCACTTCGCCGGCGAGCGCCCCCAGGGACGCTACCTGCACGTCGCGATCGTGCGCGATCTCGGCCATCTGCTTATAGTTTTTCCGAAGGGTTTCGCGCTCCTGGCGAACCTGGTTGAAGCTCTCGGTCTTGAGCAGCATGCGGGTATAGGAGCCGGCCAGCCCGACAATCGTGAATGCACCCACCAGTGCGGCGGCCACAAATCCATACACGTAGCGCAGAGGGAGCGGAATCTTGCGCACCCGCCCATCTTCATCTCTGGCGACGAAAAGAATGTAATAGCGTTTCCGCAGCATCATCATCTCTCATTCCCGCATCTGGGATGGCTGCAATCGCCAGGATCCAATCGAACAACTCAAGGCGATAAGAGGGCTCTCGGGAGCCGGTTTGACGAAAGGCCCCTGCGTGGGTGCGCTTTCTAGGACGTTCGGATCAGCCTAACAAAGGGTCCAGCGCAGGGTCAATGAAATCAACTGGAGACCGCCCCTTCTTCCACCCGGAGGTCCATGGTCGCAGGCCGTCTTTGGTGCTGCTGGATCCACCTTTGGTGTTATTGAATCCCAGCCCCTTCAACTCCATGCAGGAGGGCGTGCCCTATGCTCGAGACAATGCGTGTTCCTTCCGGTCTTCCTGTGGAAAAGAAAATATCCGGCGAACGGGCTATTCTTCAGCGGATTCGCCGCCGCACCGAAGGCATTGCGACTCCGGGGCTTAGTCTAGGCATTGGCGACGATTGCGCTCTGCTGATGCCACGACCCGGCGAAGAGGTTGCAATCACGACGGACCTCTCCATCGCGAGCCGTCACTTTTCTTTAGAATGCCATTCCGCCGAAGTGGTTGGTTGGCGCACCCTTGCTCGCGGGCTGAGCGATCTGGCCGCGATGGGTGCGCGACCTCTGGCCGCCTTTCTTTCGCTAGGTTTACCGCGGGATCTCACGAGAGCTCCTGCGCAGCGACCGTCCTGGGTCGATCGTTTCCTCGACGGGCTCCTTGATCTTGCCGCCGCCCACAACGTTCCCTTGGCCGGGGGCGACCTGGCGGAGTCGCCGCTGCCTGTCGCCGATATTGTGCTGGTCGGCGCCGTACCGCGCGGCCGCGCGTTGCTGCGTTCCGGCGCACGAGCCGGGGACCTGCTCTACGTGACCGGCTCTCTCGGCGGGTCGGCCGCAGGCCTCGCTGCGTTGCGCCAATTGGCACGCGGAAAGAAGGGACCACCGTCGATCCCCGCAGCCTTCAAGGCGCTGCTCGCCGCGCATCTGGCTCCGCAGCCACGCATCGCTCAGGGCCTGCGGCTGCAGCGCCGACACCTGGCAACCGCGGCCATCGACTTAAGCGACGGGCTTTCGACGGATCTCGCGCATCTGTGCGAGGAGTCCGGCGTCGGCGCGGTGGTGGAAGCGGCCACCTTGCCGTTGCACGCCGGAGCGACGCTGCAGCAGGCTCTCCACGGCGGCGAGGATTATGAGTTGCTTTTTACTGCGCCGCCGACGGTGCGGGTGCCGCGCGTGCTGGCCGGTGTCGCCGTCACCCGCATCGGCAAGATGGTTCGTCGCCGCGCGAACGCTTCGACGACGACACTCCGGACGGATCACGGGTTGGAGCCGATCGAACCGCACGGCTGGGAGCATTTTTCCTGAGCTGCGCCTCAATACCCCACGGTGAATTGCTGGCGTAGGTGCTTCGGCTTCTCCAGCTCGTCCACCAGCGCGACCGCATAGTCCTCGGCCGAAATGCGGCTTTCGCCCTTGACGTCGGTGAGCAGCTTGGTCGTGCCGAGTCGGAACTTCCCTGTGCGCTCTCCGGGTTGAATGAAGGCGGAAGGGCTGAGATTGCTCCAATCGAGCGTAGACTCTTTCAAGAGCGGCAGCACAGCGCGATGGGCCAGTGCAATACCCTTCCAGGCCTCGGGAAACGTCGGCGTATCGACCAAGTGCACGCCAGACGCCACTTCGAGGCTGCCGGCGCCGCCCACCACGATCAGGCGCTGCACACCGGCCTTGCGCAGGCCCCCCAGCAACGACCGAACGGCAACGGTCAAGGTATCGACGGCTTCTTGCGGAGGCGCATAGGCGCTGATCACTGCATCGGCTCCCTTGGCGGCCGCGGCCACCTGCCCTTGGTTGGTCACGTCGCCCTCAATGACTTTTGCGCGCGGTTCGGTCACCTTGGCCGGGTTCCGCACCACTGCCGTCACGTTGTGCCCCCGCTCGAGCAATTCATGCAAAACGCGCGAGCCGATCATGCCCGTCGCTCCGAATAAAACCACGTTCATCTTGCTGCCTCCCGCTTCATCCGATGTCCGGTTCCTGAAAAAGGACCACCAGATTCTCTCGGCTGCGTGGCGCCACCTCTGACAAGCCGGAAGACCGCCGATGCCGGTAACGCCGCGTGTGCGCGTCGTGCCAACCCATCGCCCTTGCCACTCGGCAACGTTCTATGATCAAAACGTCATGGGGAATGGGAAAGTTCGAGTGCGCTTCGCGCCTTCGCCCACGGGTCTTTTGCACGTGGAAAATGCGCGAACAGCGCTCTACAACTGGATTTTTGCGCGGCACGCGGACGGAGACTTCATTCTTCGGATCGAAGATACCGACCTGGAACGCTGCGACCCGCGCTACGAAGTCAAGTTGGTCGAAGATTTGAAGTGGCTCGGTCTTGAGTGGGACGAAGGGCCCAACGAGCGCGGCACCAAGGGCACGGGCAAGGGAGAATTCGCCCCCTACCGGCAGTCGGACAGGCTACCCATCTATGCCAGCTATGCGGAAAAGCTTCTCAAAGAAGAAAAAGCTTACAAGTGCTTCTGCACCATGGACGACCTCGAGGCGGAGCGCCGCATGCTTGCCGGGCGCAATTTGCCACAGGTCTACTCAGGCCGCTGCCGCACGTTGACCTCCAAGATCGTGCAGCGCAATATGAACGCGGGCGTGCCGTTCGCAATCCGCCTCAAGATTGGCGAGGAGCCGTTACGCTTTCACGACACGGTGCGCGGCGAGGTCGAGTTCCAGGCCGAGGCCGTGAGCGATCCCATCCTGATTCGTTCCGGCACCGAGAACGCACCGGGCGTCCCGGTCTACAACTACGTGGTCACCGTCGACGATGCGCTCATGAAGATCACGCACGTCATTCGCGGGGACGACCACCTCTCGAATACCCCAAAGCAAGTAGCCATTTACCAGGCCTTCGGATGGTCCGTCCCGTTGTTTGCCCATCTCCCGCCCATTGTCGGGGAGAACCGGGAACGCCTTTCGAGGCGCCATGGCGCAACCTCAATTGTCGGATTTCGCGAGAAAGGCTACCTGCCTGAAGCGCTCGTGAACTATCTTGCGTTGCTGGGCTGGGACGCCGAAGACGGCAAGCGGGAGGCCTGCCCCATGCCGGAGTTGGTCAAGAGCTTTGTCCTCGAGCGCGTGAGCGCATCGCCAGCGACTTTTGATTTCGACAAGCTGAATCGGCTAAACCGGCACTACATCAAGGTCGGCTCGCCGATCCGTCTTGCGGCGATGGCCTGGGAATACTTTGGCGGCTTGCTGCCGACAAAAGACGACGCCAGCGACGAGGTGCTGGTCTGGTTTGTGCGGCTGATCGAGATGTTTGCCTCGAGCGTCGATCATCTCGACCAGCTCACGGCAAAGGCTCTCTTCTTGTTCGGATTCGACACGGATGTGGCGCGCTCACGCGATGAAAACGTGGAAGTCCTGGCCGCCGATTCTTCACGCACCATACTCGCAGAACTGGCCGGGCGCGTCCGCGCACATCACGACGCGGTGACGCCGGAAATCTTTAAGACGTGGATGGATGAGATCAAAGAGGCCACGGGCGCGGAAGGCAAGGGCCTTTTTCATCCCGTACGGATTGCGTTGACCGGCACGCAAGCCAGCATCGACTTCGACAAACTCATTCCCGCCATCGAAGACGGCGCAACGCTGGGCATCGGCGTTCCGAGCTTTCGCCAGCGTATCGAGAAGTTCGTGGGAGTGTAAGCAGTGCCGGCGCCGACATTTGACCTGACCTTTCCCCATTCCTGGGAGGCCGAGATTTTGGTTGCGCGGCCCCTCATTCTCCCCACGCGTCATTCCATCTATCCACGCGATGCCGAAGAAGTCGAGCGCGGTGCGTTGGAAGTGCTCATTCGCCCTCATGCGGTTGCCGAAAATCATCGGTCGGGCCCGCAGCCGTTCCTGGCAACGTGTGCGCTGGGATTTCGCGATCCTGCCGTGCCCACGGGAGTGTGGGCCTGCCCCCACCCGGATGAGCTGTGTGCAATCTCTGGAGGCTATGCCTACCTGGTCGACACCACCGCGCCGGAGCGGTTCACAATGCTGCCCTATCGCCCTGTTTTGGAAGTACGTTCCCTGCCGGCGCAGGGTCTGCTTCTGTTTGTAGGGCATCACAGCATTTTGGCGTGGGGTGGGCAGGGCGAAGCGTGGCAATCGGAAAAGCTCTCGGACGAAGGTGTCACCCTCGGCGAAATCGACGGCGACACCCTGCGCGGAATGGGCTGGCGCCTCATGACCGACAAAGAGACGCCCTTCGCGATCGATCTGCGCAGCGGGAAAAAGATCGACTGAATCTCAGCCGGCGGTTGCGAGCCTTGCCAGCATCTGCTCATAGGCTGCGTAGACCCCTTCAAACACCGAGTCCCAACTTGCGGTGAGCGCATAAGCCCGCGCAGCGACACGCATGGCCGCATGCGTCGGCGGATCGCCAAGGATGCCGGCCACGGCGGTCGCAAATGCAGCGTCCGGCACGATGCGGCCGGTTTCGCCATCGCGGACAATGGTGCACGGTCCTCCGTCGGGCGTGACCACTGCGGGAACACCGCTCGCCAGCGCTTCGAGCACCACATTGCCGAAGGTATCCGTGTGCGAGGGAAAGACGAAGAGGTCCATGCCGGCATAAGCAGCTGAGAGTGCTTCGCCGCGCAACACGCCCGTGAATTCAGCCCGATGGAGCCGCTCGCGTAGCCACGCTTCGTCGCCGCCATGGCCGACAACCAGAAAACGGAAGCTGCGGTGGCCCATCTGCTCCAGTTCATTCTGCACCTGTACCAGCCCGGCGATGTTCTTTTCGACCGAGAGGCGGCCGACAAAGCCGAGCACATGGTCGCGATCCTCGTCACGGCGTTCCCGTTTGGCGGGATGGAAGAGCTCGGCATCCACACCGCGCGGCATCAGGAAACAGGGATGCTCGGTCATCTGCTCGAGCTTGCGGCAGAGGTCGGGGTTGGGTGCAAACAGAACCTGAGCGATGGAATAGAACTTGGCTGTAGCCGCCATGGCCAGGTCTTCGATGGTCTGCCCGGTTGCAGCGGACTGCCGCGCTGGCAGCATGCGCAAGAGCCACTCCGACCGGCGAACTGCATATTCGTGCACATTGGTGTGCCAGCTCGCAGCCAGGGGCAAACCAAGATGATGCGCGAGTCCGGCGCCCAGAATGCCCACTTCGCTGGGGCCCGTGATGTGCAGTAGGTCCGGTTTGAACCGCGTCAGCACATCCTGCATGAGCGGAATATGGCGCAGAAACGCGGGGTCGAAGCGCAGATCCTTTTCGAGGGCGAACGAAAGAAAACCGCGCGGCAGCTCGAGCGTCCACACCGGGCCGTCTTCCACAAAGGCCTCGGCGCGATCGCCCGCCCGCACACAGAGAAAGGGCAAATCGCGGCGGCGTGCGAAAGCTTCGAAGTGGCGACTGGTGTGGGCGACTCCATTCACTTCATGGAACGAGTCGGGGAAATAGGCCACACGCGGCGCGCTTGCAATCATCGGGTTCGGAAAGAACTCAGTCGGTTCACAGACCACGGGCGCTCTGTGCGCCGCCCGCGACACTCGGAATCAGTCTACGCGCCGGCGCACGCCGAAGCTGCTTAGCCGTCGTTCTCGCCAAGGGCCAGGCGAAGTTTCTGCGAATCGTTCCATGCATAGCGCAGGCCGCCAGAGACCGGTCCCTTGCCGAGAAGCTGCACCATGGCCAGTCCCCAGGCAATCGCCAAGGGTGCCCGGCCAGCGTGCCAAAGCTCGGCCAGCGGACGAACCACGCCTTGCGCGTCGGGATGGTAAACCCGTTCATCCCAGCGGCGCGAGCCTTGCGGGAATTCCGGATAGTCGCGGATCGCGTCGAGCGTCGAGCGCAGAATGCGATGTTTCCAGGGCTCGGCATATTGCGGCATGAAGAGCACGTGACTGCGCTTCTGGCGGCGAATCTCATGCACAAATTCGGTGAAGCTGGCAGCGTTGCTCAGGTTGATGTTGGCATTCGGCTCAACGCCATGGCGGTCGCCGCCGCTCACCAGCACCATGTTCCACTGCTCAGCCAGGCGCCGCACCTCGCGATTTTCATCCCAATTGCGCAGGCCGTTGAGCTCAAGCGCGTGCAGCCACGCTCCGTTCTTCTGCAGAAACTCATTCACCAGGAACGAGTGCTTCTCTTTGCCGATCAGGTACAGATCCCACATGGGGTGATTGAAGACCACCAGCACATTGGGCTCCTGGTGCAGGGCTGCCAGAATCTGGGTCAGTTCCGCGTCGCTCGGGCTGGCGGTGAAGTCTTCGAGAACAGCCATCCACTGCACAGCGCGCGCACTGGGCAGATTGTGGATGCCCAGATGAAACGACTGCGCGCCGCCATAGGGCGCGCTCCACTCGACGGACACGGGGATGCCGCGCGCGCTGGGCACGGTGCGCAGCAGGATCGGCGCCTTGATGTTGTCGTGATCCGAAATGGAAACCATGGGCGCAATGTCGAGACTCTCGATCTGCCGGCTCTCGAGATCGAACGCCAGCTTCGGCGTCATGGGCGGCGTCCAATAGCTGGCGGCATAGTCAATGCGGACACCGTGTTTTTCGGCGGAGCGACGCTCCAGGCGGGAAATCAAGGGCCGGATCAGGGGGTATTGGTTTCCGAAGTTAGCGAGAAAATCCAGGGTTTCTTTCGATTGATTGGTGTGACTATGCAACGAAACGCCGGTACGAAAGCCGTTGGGCGCCTTCTGGTCGCGCCACAGGTACGAGATGGTCGAACTGGCCATATCTCCCTCCCACAAACCGCGATCTTTCTGGAGTTTCCGATGGTTAGTATCCATTGAGTGCCGTCAACAGCAGGTTAAGAACATGCGAACGAGGCTTCAATTGCGGTAAGACTCAATAAAGTAACCCAAAAAGCCGGGATTCCTCGGAAATACCCGGCAAATCCTGCACTCGAAAGTGTGCGATCGCCGGGAGCTTCAGAGAAAGAACGACCAGAAAAGGTTGACTTGGGTCTTTTGCGAACGAAACTCGAGCGTCTTGTGCCTTCCTGCAATCCCTTACGTATCATCGCCAGGACCGCGTCACCACGGGCCGAAAGAAAGGGTTGCTCCCCGGAGGGAAGGCCAGGACACTTCTAAGAATATCAGGCGCGAGGTTGCATCGAGGGTCGTCCCCTCGCGGGTCAGGCGCTACTTCGCTGTCTTGGCCAACTCCGGCCCCAGAAAGTCTTCGAGCGTGGCACCCGGCATGAGGTCCGACTGCGGGTGCCCAGCGGCTGCTTCGGGAACGAGGTAGTTCTCCGTGAGGCCCTTGCGTAACATCTCGAAGGCTTGTTCAGGCGTACTCGCGAACTGGAACAGCTCGATGTCTTTCGGCGAGATCGCGCCCGTATCGACCAGCACGCTCAGATTGAAGACGCGCTGCCAGTACTCCGGCCCGTAGATCACCACGGTGATCTTCTTTGCCAGCTTCTGTGTCTGCGCCAGCGTGAGAATCTCGAACATCTCGTCGAGCGTGCCGAAGCCCCCCGGGAAAACCACGAGGGCTTTCGCCAGGTAGGCGAACCACAGCTTGCGCATGAAGAAGTAGTGAAACTCGAAGTTGAGCGAGGGTGTGATGTACGGATTGGGGAACTGCTCGAAGGGCAGGCGGATATTCATGCCGATAGTCTTGCCGCCGGCCTCGTACGCTCCGCGATTGGCGGCTTCCATGATGCCGGGGCCGCCGCCCGAGGTCACAACGAACCGATGGCGGCGCGAAGGAATCGTCTTGGCCCAGGCCGTGAACATACGCGCCAGGCGCCGCGCATCTTCATAGTAGCGCGCCATTTCCACCGCGGCCACCGCGCGCTTGCGCTGCAGTTCTGACGCTTTGCCGGCCGCGATGTCGGGTGGTTTCGCTGGCTGCTCTTCCCGTGGGGCAGGCCGCGACGACCCGGTGTTTTCGAGAAGCTCGAGTTCGTGATCGGCTTCCTCTTTTCCACGAAAACGCGCCGAGCCGAAAAATACCACCGTGTCTTGAATCTGCTCGCGACGAAACCGGGCCAGCGGTTCCATGAACTCGGCCACGATGCGAATCAGCCGCCCATCGGCGCTGTTGAGGAAATTCGAGTTTTCGTACGCCAGGGGCGCCTTCGCGAGTGGAGGCGGCGTCCCCCCGGCCGACGGCAGTTTTGCCGGTGGGAGCGGTTCCTTCTTTGCTGCGGGTGTCGCGACAGAATCAGACTGTTTCGCGTTTCCCCGGTCTTTGGACTCAGGTTGCTCTTTGCTCTTGCTCATCCCTTACCTGTTCCGAAAGTGGATGGCGTCCTGGAGGGCGATCCACAAATTCAACAAACCAAGCCCCGAAACGATACCGCGCACCGCGCCATGCGCCGCATAGACAGAGAGCGTGGGAAACTGCACGAAGAGTGGATTCTGATCCCAGAACATGGGAGACCACGGCGCGTAGCAGACTGCCAGGCCGATGTAGATGCGCAGCATCACTCGCAAAAAAAGTTCCGCACGCACCAGCCAGCGCGGAATGCGTTGGGGCGTATCGCCCTGCTGCGATGCGGCGCCGGGCACAGCCCCAGGTTCAGGAGCCGGGCTCGCGGGCAACGGAGGCGAAATCAATTCCGGCTGCTGAGACATTCGTCTAAAAAACTGCCGGCGTCCTGCCCCTTGAATTTCAGACCAGCACAACACGCCGTATTCAAACGGTATCACAGCGAATGGTTGCCGAACGATCCGCGGCCCATTGCAGGAAGCGATCCAAGAACCGTCGTAACCCGAGGGAATCCGGGCTTGGTCGTGACGCCGCAGCGGAGTCGGGCTGAACCGGGAGCAAGCTGTTTGATCGGCTCATTCCAACGGGAGTATTTTATGCTTGTACGAGGATTTCTCCGTCCCAGGAGCAGCCTATGCAGCGTGCCACGGTTCTTGCCATCTGTTTTGGATTCGCCTCCCTTGCCCTGGTTGCCCAGACAAATCCTGCGCCAAGCCAGAACAGTGCGCGGCCGTCAACCAGTTCCTTCGTGATAAATCTTCCGGCAGCGGCCTGCCCCATCAGCATGCGTGCGTTGCAAGGATTGGGGACTGGCCTTGTTGCGACACGCGCGCCGGAACCTCGGAATTCGGGATTCGTGCAGCGCGTTCATCTTCTTCTTGCCAATCCGCGATCGAAGCAGATTGTGCACGCCAGGGTGAAGGTGTACGGGCTCTCTGGCAAGAATCGCATCGAGAAAACTTCTGCGGATTTGACGCTTCATCTGGACCCCGACTCAGGACCATCGCAGTTGTTCCGGACGCTCGATGTTCCGTTGATCCCGGAAAGCGGGAATGAAACCGCGGCGGACCTGGTGCTCCACGGATTCACGTCCGTCACTGCGATCCACCTGTTGGCGATCACCTACAGCGACGGATCCACCTGGGCCGTCTCGACAGCCGAAGAATGCCGCGTGGCACCCGATCCGTTTATGCTGGTCGCCGACCGCTAGTGTCCTGGGTGACTCATTCGCGAAGCAAAACATTGTCATCCTAAGCGGAGGTTGGCGCGTTTTCTGCGCCAAACGGAGTCGAAGGGCCTGCGGTTGCTCTTGCTGTTGCCCTTCGTCTTAGCCAAGTAACGTTGCGATCTTCGTCCAATGAACGATTGGCGCAGAACACTCTCGTTCCCTCGTCAGAAATTGAAATATGCCCCGATCATCGGCTCCGCCGTATGCGTGAACGCGTTGGTCGACGTGTAGAGCCGCGTGAGATCGGGCGCCTTATAAAGATTGCCGCGGTATTGCAGCCGCAGGCCAATGTGGGGCACGAGACCCCAATCCAACCCCGCGCCATAAACATAGACGGCTTGCGTAGAACTGGTGGTATTGGCCTGCTGGCCCGCCGGCTCGTTAAGCAGTACGCCTAGCCCTGCGAGCGCGAACGGGCGCAGGTTCGCCAGCTTGGCTGAGACCACCCAGTCGCCGGTGATTTCATGCCCGTCGGCGGATACCGATGTTGGAGGCTGAAGCAAGGCCGTGAAGCCCCCCACGCTCATGTAGGACTGATTCGCGCGATTGAACGAGTAAGTTGCTTCATAGCCGATCAGCGGGTTGGAGATGTGGCGTAGTTCCACCAGGCCTCCAGCCGCGTTCGACGGACTCTGCTGGGTGCCGTTACCGTTCGTGGTTCCGCTGAAAGCGCCGTAGAAGCTGGCGGCTACGCTGGTTTGGGCGAAGGCTGGGGCGGCGCCGGTGGCCACTCCGGCGAACAATGAAGACAAAAGAACGATCTGCATCCATTGCGTGCGCATTGAAATCTCCCGCGGGGGTTTCGGTCGATTTAGGTCGTGCGATTCACATGGTTCGATTTTTCGTGGCGCGATCTATGCTTTGCGATGAGCGTTGAGAGGATCAACGCGCGACGCGTCGTTGCTTGAGTTGGACGCGCCGAAGAGCGGTTTGGTGACTCAACGCCGGCGATCGATGGGAGTCTGTGACGAAAGGGAGCCCTCATCTCCAGAGCGGCTCCGGAGCGCAGACGCTCACGGAGCACTTCATAAGAAGGAACCGTCGGGTCAATCGAGACAGACTCGAATCGGGCTAGAAGCGATAGAAAACGCCGACCATCGGCTCCTGTGTATGTGCATAGGCGCCGGTCGGCGAATATCCGCGGAACACGTCAGGGGCCTTGTAGAAATTCACGCGGTATTGCAGGCGAACACCCAACCGGGGCGTTAGGCTCCAGTCGGCGCCGCCGCCGCCCACCCAGACCGGGCGGGACATCGAGTTCTGGCCAATCAGGCTTCCGGTGGGATTCGAGTAAAAGAACCCGAGGCCGGCTTCACCGAAGGGCCGCAGATTTCCGTACTTCTTCGAGACAAGGTAATTGGCCGTGAATTCGAAGGCATTGCCGCTCAGCGTGACCGGCTGATTGTTGCAGCGAAACCCGCAAGTATTGGGGTCGGGAGCAAGCTCTTGCTTCGATCCCTGGACCGCGAAGTTGAGTTCCACGCCGAGCAGCGGGTTGAAAATATGGCGCAACCCCACCATTCCGCCGCCGGTGTTCGGCGAGTTCTGGAGGGTTCCGTTCCCGCTTGTGCTGCTATTGAAGGCGCCCAGGGCACTGACCGAAAGATCGGTCTGCGCCTGCGCCGCGGCGCCGGCCAGCGCGAATATCGTAATCCACCAAAAAGCGGCCTGCTTCCAATTGATTTGCACGTATCTTCTCCGAATACAAATTCACCGGCACTCTTCTCCGGCGCGATCAAAGATTGCCCCGCAACAGTTCGTCGTATTGCGACAGGGTCTATCTCTTAGATGGTGACACATCAATTTCGTGACCCGGCGGCGCACCCCCCGGCAGCGAATTCCGGCAGGCGTCCTCCAGCGAACTTCAAAGCTGTTCCCTGCATAGTTTATCGGGCCGGGCCGGCCTGAGAGCCGGCGTCGGGACCGGGGGTATCCTGTGACCACACGATGGTGCCTTCCGCCTACGTCTCTCTTGTCATCGCGCTCGCTGCTTCTTCTCTTTTTTTGTCGACCGGCTTGACGGGCCAGCAGGGCTCGGCGCACGCGCTCGACTACCGGGACGAGCAGCCGGTTCGCGCGCAGCACGCGATGGTGGTCACCGTGCACCATCTCGCGTCGGACGTTGGGCTCGCGGTTCTCAAGGAAGGCGGAAATGCGGTCGACGCAGCCGTGGCCACAGGCTTTGCGCTGGCCGTCGTACACCCGATTGCGGGCAACCTGGGGGGAGGCGGCTTCCTTCTGCTGCGTACCCGCGACGGCCGCTCCACGTTCATCGACTTTCGCGAGAAGGCTCCCCTTGCCGCCACCGCAACCATGTACCAGGATGCGCAGGGGAATGTGCTGCCCGAGACAAGCTTGCAATCGAGCGTCCTGGGTTCTCGCTCGATCGCCACGCCTGGGTCGGTCGCCGGCCTCACATATGCCGAACGCAAATATGGCAAACTCAGCTTGCAACGCGTGATGGCGCCGGCAATCCAGCTGGCCACCGATGGATTTGCTCTCTCAGCAGAGGAGGCCCATGAGCTGGCCGACGGTGACCTGGGGAAGTTTCCCGCATCGCGGCACATTTTTCAGCGCGATGGGCAGCTTTACCGCGCGGGCGAGGTCTTCAAACAGCCTCTGCTGGCAGAGACGCTGCAACGGATAGCCGCAAACCCCGACGATTTCTATCGCGGCAAAATCGCGCAGGAACTGATCGCCGATCTTAAGAAAGACGGCGCCCTGCTTACGCTCGACGACCTCGCGCAGTACTCGGCTGTCGAGCGCGCGCCGGTTACCGGCAACTTTCACAACTACACCATCCTCAGCGCTCCGCCTCCCTCCTCCGGCGGAGTCGTACTGGTGAGTGCGCTGAACATTCTCGAGGGCTACGACCTGGCCAAGCTCGGCGATCGCAGCCCCGCGTGGATCCATCTCGTCACCGAGGCCTATCGCCGCTCCTTCATGGATCGCGCCGACTACCTGGGCGACCCGGACTACAACGACATTCCCGTCGCTGCTCTCACCTCGAAGAAGTACGCGGTCGCCTGGCGAGCCGGCATCGATCCCAATGCCGTGACGGCGAGCGCGAAGCTCAAGAGGCCTGCCGGCTTCCTGCTTGAAGCTCCGACCAGTGCGGGCCGACGCCGCGATGAATCACCAGACACGACGCATTACTCAGTGGTTGATAGTGAGGGCAACGCGGTCGCCGTGACCACCACGCTCAACGACAGCTTCGGCTCGCACGTCACCTCGGCTTCGCTTGGCTTTCTGCTCAACGACGAGATGGACGATTTCGCGTCGAAGATGGGTGTCCCGAACATGTTCGGGCTGATTCAGGGCCCAGCCAACGCGATCGCGCCCGGCAAGCGACCGCTGAGCTCGATGACGCCCACAATCATACTTGAAGACGGAAAACTGAGGTACGTTCTCGGCACGCCCGGCGGCGCGCGCATCATCACCACAGTGGCCAACATTTTTCTTTCCGCGGCAGAGGGCGGTCTCAATATCCAAGAGGCTGTGGACGCCCCTCGTTTCCACCACCAGTACCTGCCCGACACGCTCGACCTGGAACCTGGATTTGCGGAGGGAACGCTACGCGATCTGCGGGCCATGGGCTACACACTCTCGATTCGGGACGGACAATGGTCGAATGGCGAATGTATTGCCATCGATCCCAAGACCGGCGCGATCGAGGCCGGACAGGATCATCGCAGCCACTACGGCAAAGCGGCAGGCTATTGATTGATCTAGTCGGGTTCGGCGGAACAGAGGCGGGCAGGCCTTCAGGCCAGACGGCCCAGCGCCCTACGACTCGACCGCGACCGTGGGCACAACGCCGGATTCGACTTCGACACCTTCGAAATCCAGCGTGGGCGAACAAGGCAGAAAGATAGAGAACGCCGTTCCGCTTGACCCGTAACGCTGCCTGCTCCAGACGCGGATGTTGCCGCCGTGGCGCTCCACGAGCTGTGCCACCACCCACATACCTAACCCGGTTCCGGTATCCGGCTTGGTGGTGAAGAAGGGCTCGAAGATGTGGCGTAGGGTGGTGCGATCCATGCCCACCCCGCTGTCGCAGATCGTCACGCGCATGCCTTCCTGCGACCGGTCGCGCCAGTTGCGTGAGGGATGGAGCCAGATCACCAGCTTTCCGCTGCGTGTGGTGGCTTCGATCGCGTTGGCGATCAGGTTGGCGAAGATCTGCTGCGCTTCGCTCGGCATGCAGGCGATGGCAATTTCGTTGCTTGCGCGCACATCCACAACGATGCCCGCCGCGTTGAGACGTGGACGGAAGAGCGCAATCACGCTCTCCATCACTTCAGAAAGCATCGTGATCTTGGGAATGCCGAGCTGACGATGAAACTTCAGCGTCGATTGCGTAATGAGGGAGACGCGCAGCAGTTCGTCGAGGGCGTGACGCGCGTGGGTGTGCGCTTCATCCGCAGTGTCGGAGATGGTGATCAGGTAGAGCAAGTTGGCGATGGCTTCGAGAGGGTTGTTGATTTCGTGCGCCACCGACGCCGCCAGGCGCCCAGCAACGGCCAGCTTCTCTGCCCGCAGCATCGCCTCCTCGGCATGCTTGCGATGAGTCACGTCCGTGAGCACGCCCATAATCCAGGTGGCATGATTCTGCGCATCACGCTGGCACTGTCCCTGGGACTCGACCCAGCGGATCGTTCCATCGGGGCGCAGCACGCGATATTCGCGGCGAAACTCGCGGCCATTCGCGATGATTTGGGCCACGCCTTCGCGGACTGAAATGGCGTCGTCAGGATGGACGGCGCGGTACCAGAGCTCGTTCTCGGGCGGAAATGAGCCCGGCTCGGCTCCTATGATGCGATACACCTCGTCGGACCAGTGAACCGTATCCTGCAGCAGATCCCATGTCCAGAAGCCCATGCCGCTGGCCCGCAGTGCGATTTGCAGGGCTGCATTCCGCTCCCGCAAAGCTTCGCCGGAGCGAAGGCGTTCTTCGGCCATCTGGCGCTGCGCCTGCTCGAGGATCAGACTTTTTTTCAGCTCCTGCGCATTGAGTTCGGCGCGCTGCTCAGCCCAACGCCGGATGAGGACACCGACCAGCGTCGACAGAATCAAAAAGAGCGCGAGCCGTTCTTCCTGGTGGGCAAAGCCGATGTTGAATCGGAATTGGGCCTTGGTGAGAAAAATATCGACGAGGATCACCTCGAGAAGCGCACAGCCGAAACTTCCCGCCATGCCGAAAAACCAGGCGCACAGAATCACGGCGGGAAAGCCGATGAGCAGAGGAAAGGCGCGCAACGGGGAGATGGCGTAGGTCAGCGCAACCGAGCCGAGAGCCGCGCCACATCCCAGCAAGGTGCGGAGATACCAGGGCATTCGATCGATGGCACTGGCATGCAACATGTTCATGCGCGCCTCAGTCCGCTTCCAGGTTTTGCGCGGCATTTATAGCTGCGCGCAGGCCTGCGGACGGACCACGCGGCAACTTCGCGTAAGAAATGCGCGATTCGGAATGTGGAGACAATGCGCCAGGCATACGACACCCGTTCAGCTACCGGGCGGGGTGACAGTGTCGGTAGCATAGGAAACTTGCGTGCCTCTGTCCAGCTTTTTGCCTTCGCTCCCCTGGGTGCCGGGGTTACTAAGCGCACCATTTGCCGCAACACCCCGCGCCCGGTAACTCATTGCAGGGTGCGACAATAGAGCGAAGGTCCGGTTTGCGTCGCAAAGCCTGGGACGCCACGGAACTCACGTGCCGATGCAGCGAGCTCTTTCTACACACTTATTCCTCACGCAGCGCCTCCATCCAGGCCTGCTCGAACTCGCTGGCCGCGCTGGAGCGCAAGCGATTGAGCTATTCGCCGCAAAACAGCATTTCGACTACACCAGCCGCGAGCACGTGAATGAACTGGCGGCATGGTTTGCTTCAAGCACCCTTGCGCCTTTCTCAATGCACGCACCTTTGTTTCCCGATCGCGAGATGGGACGGGCTGGGGCTCTGGCGGTGAACGTGCTGCATCCCGAAAAGTCGCGCCGCATCGATGCGATGGATGAGATCAAGCGCTCTCTCGAGGTCGCCGAAAGGATTCCGATCAAAAACCTCGTGCTGCATCTGGGCGAAAAAGACGATGGCTGGTCGCCGCGCAGCGTGGAATACGGGCTCACAGCACTTGAGCACCTGGGCGCCTTTGCGCGCCCTTTGGGTGTGCGCCTTCTCGTCGAAAACCTGAGCAGCGATGCGACGACCCCGGAACACCTGATCGAGATCCTCACGATCGGGCACCTGACGAATGTGGGTGTATGCCTCGATCTCGGCCATGCGCACATGTGCCAGAGCGTGCAGGAAGCGATCGCCACCTTCGGTGATCGCATTGCCTCTGTGCATGTGCACGACAACCACGGCATCAAAGACGAACACCTGTGGCCAGGCGACGGCACCATCGACTGGGGAGCCGCAACGAGCGCGCTGAATGCGCTGGCGACTCCACCGATTGGGGTCCTCGAAATCGGCTACTCCCTCCACGATCCGCCGGCAGAGATTCCGGACCGCCTCCAGAAGGCGTTTGAACTGCTCTAACCACGAAGTGCTTGAGAGCAGTGCAAGCCTGCTTTCGGATGTTTCATTGTCGGCGCTACAGGGTGACCGAGGTAACGGGGGACTTCGAATCACTCCGCAATTTCACTTGATGCTTCCCGCAGAACCCTGCTCCCCTGATAGACAGACCTATTCTCTCCTTTGTTGGAAGGGCTGCTTCGCGCCGAATGGTGGCGCACGCGGCCAATTGGGAAATCGGAAGAGCCACCCTCGATAACCTTGAGAAGTTCACGCGCATTCCGAATGGTCTAACCTGGGTGGCCATTGTCTTGAGATGAGGCCAACCTGAACGTCCTCCGGCCCTCGCCGCCCTTGTCTCTCTCCAATCTGCCTTGCGCAGCACAGACCTGCTCACACTTGGTTGTGAGAGCGCTGCGCCGATTGCGCAACCGATGCCTTGCGTGCGAAGCGCCTGCACGCAGCGGAAGACAAACTCTGGGGGAACGATCATGCCAAGCCGCATCGCGTCTCTGATGATGAGTGCGGTTGTCCTTTTGACCGGCTGTGGCTCCGTGCACGTCAACACGCCGACGGGCGGCTCTTCAAGCCCGCTCACCATCACCACGACATCGATGCCGGCAGCGACGGTGGGGACGCCGTACAGCGCGACGATCGCCGCGTCAGGCGGAGCGATGCCCTATATCTTCACTGCGGCCGGGCTTCCCAGCGGCCTCACGATCAACGGTTCCACCGGCGTCCTCACCGGCACACCGGCGGCGAGCGCTGCCGGAACAGCGACGTTAGTCCTTACCGTCACCGATTCGACGATGCAGACAGCGACCGCCAGCCTCAAGCTCACGGTAAATGCCGCGTCGACCAGCAGCAAGCTCACCATCACCACAACATCCCTTTCTGGGGGAACTGTCAGCGTCGTGTATAGCGGAGCGATCACCGCTACGGGCGGAACGACCCCCTACACTTATGGCGCAACGGGCTTGCCCAGCGGACTCGCGATCAGCGGTTCGACAGGAGCTATCACGGGTACGCCGACCTCAAGCTCCGTCGGAACCGCGACGGTTAGCGTTACCGTGACCGATTCGACCCAACCAACAGCACAGACGGCCACGGCCACGCTCGGCCTCACCATCAGCGCGGCCCAGGCGAGCGCGCTGACCATCGAGACAACCACGCTTCCCTCGGCGACGGCAGGCGATGCCTACAATTCGGCAATCACTGCAGCCGGCGGAGCCACCCCTTACACCTACAGTGCGACTGGCCTGCCCACCGGACTCGCGATCAGCGCTGCAACCGGCGCGATCACGGGTACGCCCGCGACGAGCGCCGCCGGAACCGCGATGGTCACCTCTACCGTCACCGATTCCACGAAACCGACGGCACAGACAGCAACCGCGGACCTGAATTTGACAGTGAATGCCGCGGGCTCGACGCCCGCCTGCAACGGAATGAGCACGGGCAACAATGCGAGCCTCAATGGCTTTGTTCCCTTCCCGTCGACGGCCGCTTGGAACACCGACATCTCGAATGCGCCGCTCGACCCGAACAATGCGGCGATCACGTCGGGATTTGCAGGCCTCCATCTGCATCATGACTGGTCGTCGGTGGCAGGGGGAAACTACGGCATCCCTTATGTCGTCGTTGACTCGAGTAGCACGCCTCTGGTCTCGATCAATGTCGAGTCCTACGCTACCGAGAGCGATGTGGCCCATGCGCCGTTCCCGATTACCGCACCCATTGAGGGCGCGCCGGCAGATTGCACCGGCGGGCCGGGCGCCTACGCCGGAGATCAGCACGTCCTGGTGTTAGATCGCAATACGTGCATGCTCTACGAGACCTTCAATACGGTCCGCTGCAAAGGTAACTGGGCTTCGGACTCCGAAACCATCTGGGACATGCAGAATTTTGAGCAGCGCCCGTGGGGCTGGACCTCGGCCGATGCCGCCGGGCTTGCCATTTTCCCGGGGCTCGTCCGCTACGACGAAGTGGCAAGCGGCGCGATCAATCATGCCATCCGGTTCACCATGCAGCAGACCAAGAACGACGCCAACGGCGGCTACTTTGTGGAGCCGGCCAGTCACGCGGCGGGTACCGTCTACGGCGTGAGCAACGTGATGGGCATGCGCATCCGGCTGAAGGCGAGTTTCGACATTTCGGGATATTCGAAGGCGAACCAGGTCATTCTGACCGCGATGAAGAAGTACGGCATGATCCTGGCCGACAATGGAAGCTATTTCTATTTTCAGGGCGTGCCCGATCCGCGCTGGGACGATGACGACCTGCACAATCTCGACTCGATCGCGTCGTCGAACTTCGAGGTGGTGCAGATGACGCCGGCGTGGCCCGGCTATGACGACGCAACCGCACCCACCGGCGCACCACCCACGATCAACAGCTTCGCGGCATCGGCATCAACAGTTACGGCCGGAACACCCGTGACGCTGACCTGGAACACGGCCAACGACAGTTACGATTTCATCGATCTGCTGGGCGGCGTGCGCGGGGGCAGCGTGACCTTCACGCCAACGGCGACGGCAACCTATACCTTGAATGCAACCAATCAATATGGGCGGTCCACGTCGCAGGTGACCGTGACGGTGCACTAAGACAGTGGTCAGACTCAGGGGTCAGGCTTGCTGCGAAGTCGTCGATGCTTCAGCAGATCCTCGGCAATTGCTCGCCAATTTGCGTGGGAATGACGCGATTCGCGCCCATCGCGGTGCGCGCTACCAGCATGCGCGGATGCTGCGCGACCACCAGGCCGATACGCGCCGCATCGCGTCCCAGCGGATGGACCCGGAGGGTCTCTAAGACCCGGTCTGCCGAATCCGGACGCACGAAAAACACCGCCTTGCCCTCATTCGCCACGTAGACCGGATCAAGACCCAGCAACTCGCAGGCCGACTGCACTTCCGCCCGCACCGGCACGCTTGCCTCATCGATCTCGATGCCCACGTTCGAGGCCGTCGCGATTTCATTCAGAGTGGAAGCGAGACCGCCGCGCGTGGGGTCGCGCATCGCGTGTACCGCGTCGCCCGCAGCATCCAGCACCGTTGCAATCATGCCGTTGAGCGCGGCGCAATCGGAGCGGATTTGGCTCTCGAACTCCAACCCTTCGCGCACGCTCATGATCGCCATGCCGTGATCGCCGATCGTCCCCGAGACCAGCACCACATCGCCAGGCATTGCATGCAGCGAACTGACGGAGACGCCCGTACGCACGACACCGACGCCCGCGGTGGTGATGTAGCAGCCATCTCCGTGGCCACGCTCCACCACTTTTGTGTCGCCTGTGACGATCCGAACCCCCGCCGTGCGCGCAGCATCGGCCATCGCCTCCACCACGGCCGCAAGCTGGGCGAGGAGAAATCCTTCTTCGAGAATGAAGCTCGCGCTCAGGAACCTCGGTTCGGCGCCCGAAACGGCCAGATCGTTGACTGTGCCATTCACGGCCAGCGCGCCGATCGATCCGCCGGGGAAAAACAGCGGCTGCACGACAAAGGAATCGGTGCTCATAGCGAGCTTGCCGGAACCCAGTTCGAAAACGGCGGCATCGCCCAGGTTCTCAAGCGCCGGATTCCGAAAAGCAGGCAGAAACAAGAATTCGACCAGCTCGTTGCCGAGCTTGCCGCCGCCCCCATGGCCCATCACGATGGTCGGGTAGTCGCGCAACGGCAGGGGGCACGACCATTTGGAAAAATCGGGCGCGTCTGCGTCAGCCATGAGCAGCTCCGCTCAATGCCGCGCCTGCGCTGGCTAGATCATTCGCCGACAAAAACCGGCCGTAATTGAAATATGCAGCACAGGCTCCCTCGCTCGATACCATCGTGGCGCCCAGGGGATGACGCGGCGTGCACTCGTTGCCGAATGCCGGACACTCGGCGGGTTTAATTGTTCCGCGCAACACGTCTCCTGAGTGGCAGAGCGGCGACTCGACCGTACGAATGCCGGAAATCTGGAAGCGCTCCTCCGCATCGAACGCGCGATAGGCTGCATTCAGCCGCCAGCCGCTGTGGGGAATCACCCCGATGCCGCGCCAGGCGCGATCGGTGGTCTCGAAGACTTGCGCGAGCAGTTTTTGCGCTTCGAGATTTCCGGCGTAGGTGACGATCCGTTCGTAGGCGTTTTCTACCCGATGCTCCCCTCGCTCCAGTTGCAGCACCGCGCGGCGAATGCCGTCGAGCAGATCAAGCGGTTCGAAGCCGGTGACGACGATGGGGATCGAGAATTTCTCGACCAGCGGCGGATATTCCCAGTAGCCCATCACGCTGCACACATGACCGGCCGCGAGGAAAGCCTGCACGCGATTTTCCGGCGCTGACAGGATGGCTTCAATCGCTGGCGGCACCAGCACGTGCGATACCAGCATGGAGAAATTCTTCAGCCCGCGCCGCTTGGCCAGATGAACACTCATCGCGTTCGCCGGCGCCGTCGTCTCAAATCCCACACCAAAGAAAACTACCTGCTTGTCGGGATGCTTCACCGCGAGATCGACCGCGTCGAGGGGCGAATAGACCACGCGCACATCGCCGCCGGCTCCCTTGACCTGGAAAAGATCGGCCTCTGTGCCGGGCACGCGCAGCATGTCGCCGAAGCTGCAAAACATCACACCCGGCAGCGCGGCAATGGCCAGCGCCTTGTCGATAAGTTCGAGCGGGGTGACGCAGACCGGGCAGCCAGGCCCGTGCACCATCTCGATTCCGGCGGGCAGCATCTGGTCGATTCCGTTTCGAATGATGGAGTGCGTCTGCCCGCCGCAGACTTCCATGATCTTCCACGGGCGCGTCGTGACCTGCGCAATCTCCCGCGCCATGCGCTGGGCAATCTCGCCATTGCGAAATTCGGTAAGGTACTTCATTGGAACTTGGCTTCGCTGGGAGTGCGGCCGGTTGTCTCGTCCGCAGCATCGGTTCCGCAGCTGCCATCGGGACACGCTGACTGGGGCACCTTGGCGGCCCGCGCAAACTGTTCTTCTTCACCGGCCAGTTCTTCATCGAGTACGCCCATTGCGCGAAACTCTGCCAATGTCTGCTGCGCCGTCTCTTCGTCGATTTTTGAGAGAGCGAAACCAACATGGACAATCGTGTAGTCGCCGACCTCAACCTCGGGCACATAGTCGAGACAGACACGCTTGACCACGCCGCCGAAGTTCACCTTGCCCACGCGCAGACCGCCCTCGCGGGTGATTTCTTCGACTCGTCCTGGAATTGCGAGACACATAGCAAGGTCCGTTATACCTCTGCGGGACGCCACTGAGCGTGATTTAAATCACATCCCGCCCGCTGGGCTCGGCAGGGCTTAGCGGAGCCGGCGGCCCTTACCGCGTCGAACGCGCTTCGTTTTCGGCCACACGCACTTTAACCATCTTCTCTACCAAGGCTGCAGGCAAGGGCTTGTCCACGGCAAACTGCAAAGTGCCTTTCGCAGTCCGATATGCCTTGAGTTCGGCTTGCATCGCATCGATCAACGACGCCTGCATTGGGAAAAAACTGCAGTGCTTCTTGAATGCCGCGTAGGCCACCAACGCGCCTTTATGGCGAAAGGCCGGCATGCCGTAACTGAGGCCTTCTGTGGCGTCTTTGGGCGCAGCGGCCCTGATCATGGCGCGGATTGTGCGAAGCGTAGACTGCGCGGGTTCGGGAATCCTGGCCAGGTATTCCTCGACACCCTCGATGCTGTCTTTCACTGTCTTCCCTTTTTGCATTGCGCTTCTCCCGGTTTACGAGCGCCGCGAATCGGGTTCACAACGCTCGTCCAGATTCCCCTCGTTAGGCGTGCTTCCGCGGAGCCGGCGGCGGCACGGCCGACGAGGCGATATCGGCCTCAGCCTTCCAGGAGCCGTCCGCTTGCTTGCGATATGTTGTCACGTAGCTCCCGTGGTCGTGGACCACCTTCTTCGTTGCTGGGTCCGTCACCGTCAGCTCATAGGTGCCCCAGGTGTAGCCCATCTCGCCGGATTTAGCCACATCGGCCTTACTCGTCTTGAAGTGCAGAGAGAAGGCCGGATCTTTCGCCATGCCCCGCATCGATGTCCCAATCGCCTCTTTACCCTGCGCAGCTTCCATACCCGGCACCATCAGCACCGCATCGTCGGCGTAGTAGCCGATGGCCTTGTCAATATCGTTTGCCGCCGTGGCCTGGCTCCATTGTGCTTCGGTTTCGCTGATGGCCTTCACATCGGCATCGTGGCTGTCGGGCGGCGCCGGCGGAGCCTGGTTGCATGCGGTCAGGTTGAGCGCGAGAACCGCCGCGCCGCAGAGAGTGGCAAGGTCTTTCATGGGTCTTTCCTCCTCCAGGTTTTCCTCTGTTTGCTAAGGAACCATGGCGTCATGAGCGCGAGAGGCAATCGCGAAAAAAGGGGCCGTTCAGCTGGCGCATTATGCCCGGTGACGCCGATTGCTCTCGGGCGGCCAGTATAGGCCACACGCTGCTGCGGAAATCAAGCAATCTTGGGAAGGGTCGGCCGCAGCGTCAGTCTTTACGAGCTGCGCGCTGTTCGGTGAGGTAATCAAGCCACTCTGCCATGCCCGCGCCCGTCTTGGCGGAAGTTTCAAAGACGCGAATCTGCGGCCGGATCTCGCGGAGATTGTGAAGCGCGGCGTCTCGATCGAAGCTGCAAGGGCCCGCCAGGTCGATCTTGGTGATCACTGCCGCATCCGCCGAATTGAAGAGCGTGGGATATTTGAGCGGCTTGTCTTCGCCCTCGGTCACGCTGAGGAGCGCCACGCGGATCTTTTCGCCCAGGTCGTAGCTCGAAGGGCACACGAGGTTGCCGACGTTCTCAATGAACAGGTAATCGAGAGCGGCAAGGTCCCATCCATCGAGATGCTTGCTCACCATTGCGGCCTCGAGATGGCAAATGCCATGCGTATTGATCTGCCGCACCGGCGCTCCACTAGCGGCGAGCCGGCGTGCGTCGTTGTCGGTTTCGAGATCGCCCACCAACGCCGCAGCACGCGAACCCTGCGCGAGCAGGTCCCTCAACGTGCGCTCGAGAAACGCGGTTTTGCCCGTTCCGGGGCTCGACACCAGATTGAGCACCAGTACGCCGGCCCCCGTAAACTGCGCACGCAGCCCGCGCGCCAGCTCGTCATTCTTTTTCAGAATGCCCTGCCGCAGCTCCACGATGCGCGTGGTCATGGCCGTACCGCCTCTTCGGCTTCTTCGATCTCGATGGAGTCGATGTCCAGTTCCCTGCCCTGCCGCAGCTCATTCACTGGTTCGCCGCAATGGAGACACCGAAAACTTTGCAGGCTCGCGATCTCGACGTCCTCGTGGCAGCGATCGCAGTGGGCGACTGCCGGTAAAACCTGGATGATTAGCTTCGAGCCGTCCAGCGCAGTGCCTTCCGTCGCGACCCCGTAACAGAATTGCAGCGAATCCTCGACGACCGAGGCCAACACGCCTACGCGCAGACGTACTTCTTTCACTCGAGCGCCGGGATAGGCCGCCAGCGACTCCGTCACCGAGTCGACAATGCTCGCGACGATAGAAAGCTCGTGCATACGAGCAGGATTCTACGCTGCGTTCTCTGGCGAGCCCTGTGCCGAATCGCACTCGACAGCGCCACCTGGGCCCCATGTACCATGATTGCAAGAGGTCGAGGCCCTACCATGCCCCATGTCGCCGTCCCGCAAACCACAACCAAATCACGCCTTGCGCTGAGCGAACTGGCGCCCGGCGCCATGCAGTCTGAGATACGCGCCATGACCACGGAGTGCGACCGCATCGGCGGCATCAACCTGGCGCAAGGCGTCTGCGACACCCCGGTTCCCGCGCCGGTGGAGGCAGAAGCGCACGCGGCCATCCGCGCCGGCCACAACATCTATACGCGCCTTGATGGCATCGATCGCCTGCGCATCGCGATCGCGACAAAGCAGCAGAAAGAATATGGCCTCCACTACGACGCGGAAAACGAAGTCTTGGTGGCCAGCGGGGCGACCGCCGGGCTACATGCCGCAGCCATGGCGCTGCTCAATCCCGGCGACGAAGTGCTGCTCTTTGAGCCCTTCTATGGCTACCACGTGGCCACTCTGAAGTCGATGCGCGTGAAGCCGGTGATTGTGCCGCTTGCTGAACCGGATTGGAAACTCGATACAGACGAACTGCGCTCAGCCATCACGTCGCGGACGCGCGCCATCCTCCTGAACACGCCGGCCAATCCCAGTGGCAAGGTCTTCAGCCGGACCGAAATTGAAGCCATTGCGGATGCATGCCGGGAACACGACCTGTTTCTCTTCACCGACGAGATCTATGAGTATTTTGTCTACGACGGAGCGGAGCACGTTTGCCCGGCCACGCTCGAGGGCATGCGCGAGCGAACGATCGTGATGTCCGGCTTCTCGAAGACATTCTCGATAACCGGTTGGCGCCTCGGGTATGCCTGCGCCGATGCGAAGTGGATGGCGGCGATGGCTTACTTCCACGACCTGACCTATGTATGCGCGCCGTCAGCGTTTCAGCACGGCGCCGCGGCGGGATTGGAGCAGCTGCCGCCGTCGTTTTATACCCAACTCGCCGCCGATCACCAGTCGAAGCGCGAGCGGCTTCTCGCGGCGCTGCGCGCAGTCGGCATGGAGCCGAGTGTGCCCGCGGGAGCCTATTACGTGCTGGCGAAGGCGATCCTCTTGCCCGGCGCAACCTCCGCAGAGAAGGCGCGGTTCCTGCTGGCGAAGACTGGCGTTGCCTCGGTTGCCGGATCGGCCTTCTTCCGTCCGGGCGGCGGTGAAGAACTGCTGCGCTTCTGCTTTGCCAAGAAGGATGAGGATCTGGATGAGGCTTGCGCGCGGCTGAGGCAATCGCAGTCGCGGATCTGACCCCACGATACGCCCCGATGGGTTTGACCCACTCAACAAAAAAAGCGACCACCCCTGACAGCCGCCGGCTCCAGTTGGAGGCGGCTGCCCTTGAGTGGTCGAAACGCGGAAGGATAACCATCGGCGGGCCTTGGGGATGCCCAATTGGGCCCGGCCCACCAATGTTGCCCTGACCCTAGGCGTCTCTCGGTTTCCTGTTGTCAGGCAATTGTCTTCTCCGTGTCATTTCTGCGGCCGCGATTTCGTCACATTTTCGGTATAGGTCGCGGATACCTATTTTCAAAATAGCTATCCGCATCTAGAATCTGTGCATGGCCAAGAATTCCGATCGTCGCGATCTTTTTCCAGGTGCCCTCGAACTCATGATTCTTCAATCACTTCGCTTGCGGCCTATGCATGGCTACGCGCTCGCGAAGCACATCAAGCAAGTCTCAGACAACCTGCTCGAAGTGGAAGAAGGCTCGCTTTACCCGGCCCTTCAGCGGCTGCTGCGCGAGGGCCTGCTCGAATCCGAAGCGGGCGTCTCGGCGAAAGGGCGGCCTACGCGGGTCTATCGTGTCACGGCAGCCGGGCTTCGCCGCCTCGAGCAGGAAGTCTCGAGTTTTGAAAAGATGTTCGCCGGCATCACCCGGGTTCTCGCTGTTTCGCAAATCTAGGAGCGCGCATGCCGAAGTTCGCACAATTCTTTGCTCGCCGTCGCCGCTATAACGACCTTTCTGTCTCGATTCAGGAGCACATTGCCGAACGGGCGGACGAGCTCGTCGCCGAAGGCATGCCGCGCCCCAAAGCAGAACAAGCTGCACGCCGCGAATTCGGCAACGTCGCACTTGTTGAACAGCGCAGTCGAGAAGCGTGGCAGTGGCCAGCCGTCGAATCCATCCTGCATGACCTGAAGCTCGTGTTTCGGCGTCTGCGCAAGTCGCCCGGCTTTGCGGTCACTGTGCTGCTTACGCTCGGCCTCGGGATCGGAGCCAACACCGCGGTCTTCAGTGTCGTCAATTCGGTCCTCCTCAAGCCCTTGCCGTATCCCGATTCCGATCGCCTGGTTGCAGTCTGGCTCAATACCAGCGGTGCCGTGGGCCCTGGCAGCTTCTCCAACGGCTTGCCCCTTTCGTCCTCCATGTATTTCACCTTCTCCGATCACAACCGCACGTTTCAGTCGATCGGCGTCTGGACGGAGCGCAACGCCAACATCACAGGCATCGCGCAGCCGGAAGAGGTTCACACCGCAGCCATCAGCGGCGGTGTTCTCGAATCCCTGGCTGTGCCCGCGGTGGCCGGCCGCTGGTTTTCGCAGGCCGATCAAGACCCGCACGGCGCCAAAACCGTCATGCTCAGCTATGGCTACTGGCAGCGCCGCTTCGGCGGCGACCGGTCCGTCATCGGCCGCACCATCCAGGTCGACGCCGAGTCGCGCGTGATTGTCGGTGTGATGCCGCGCGGCTTTCAAATGGTCGATCAGAGCTTCGATATTCTTGTGCCGCTGGCCTTCGACCGCGAACATCAAATCCTTGCCGGCTTCTACTTGAATGGAATCGCTCGGCTCCGGCCCGGTGTCTCCATCGCCCAAGCCGACGCGGATGTCGCGCGCCTGATACCCGTCTGGATGGACTCGTGGTCCAACGGTCCGGGCTCCAATCCGCATTACTACGACATCTGGAGAATCGCTCCCGCCCTGCGTTCACTCAAACAGCAGGTCATCGGCAGCATTGGGCAAGTGCTCTGGGTCGTGATGGCGACCCTTGCTTTGGTCATGCTCATCGCCTGCACCAACGTCGCTAACCTGTTCCTTGTCCGGGCGGAAGCACGCCAGCAGGAACTCTCAATCCGAGCCGCCCTCGGCGCCGGCCGCGCCCGCATCGCGCGAGAACTTCTTTTCGAGAGCTTCGTCCTCGGTCTTCTCGGCGGGATCCTGGCTCTCGGAGTCGCTTATGAAGGTCTGGGGCTGCTGGTGGCCATCGGTCCGGCCGATCTGCCGCGCCTCTCTGAAATCTCTCTCGATGCGCGGTCCCTCCTCTTCACGCTGCTGGTTTCGGTCTTCTGCGGCCTATTCCTCGGAGCGATTCCGACGATGAAATACGTCGGCACCCGCGTTCGCACTCTCTTCTCCGGCACAACCCGCACCACCAGTACCAGCCGCGAGCGTCAGCGCACACGCAGCGTGCTGGTGGTGGCGCAGGTCGCCATGGCGCTCGTGCTTCTCATCAGCGCGCTGCTTATGATCCGCACCTTCGCCGCGTTGCGCAATGTCGAGCCGGGATTCACCGATCCGGCCCACGTCGAGACCGTGCGCATCGCCATCCCCGAAGCGCTTGTCCCCGATCCAACTGCGGTAGCCCACATCCAGAACAACATCGCCGACAAACTTGCCGCCATTCCGGGTGTCTCGGCCGTCGGGTTTGCCGCCGACGTGCCCATGGATGGCATCGATTCCGGCTGGGATGGGGTTTTCGTGGAAGGGAAGAGTTATGAAGGCGGGGAAGAACCGCCGATGCGCCTCTATAACTTTGTCGCTCCCGGCTACTTCCACGCCATTGGCACGCATCTGGTGGCAGGCCGCGACTTCACGTGGAGCGACCTCTACAATCTGCAGCAAAAGGTGATGGTCTCGGAGAATTTCGCACGAGAATCCTGGGGCTCCGTTGCAGCCGCTGTGGGCAAGCACGTCCGGGAATTCAGCAACCGGCCATGGTGGGAAGTGATCGGCGTGGTCCAGGACGTGCGCCAGCACGGCGTCGATGAGAAGGCGCCGGTGATCATCTACTGGCCCGCCATGCGGATCGACCCCTATGTGCACACGTTGAAGATCGATGGTCCAAACTTTTCGACCTTCGTCATTCGCACCGACCGCGCCGGCACGGCAGGTCTCGTGAACGAGCTGCAGCGCGTCGTCTGGTCTGTCAATCCCAGCCTGCCGCTCGCTTCAGTAGGCACCATGCAGGAGATTTATTCGAAGTCCCTGGCGCGCACATCGTTCACACTCGCGATGCTCGCCATCGCCGGCTCCATGGCGCTGACGCTGGGCCTGCTCGGCATCTACGGCGTCATCTCCTATACCGTTTCGCAGCGCACACGCGAAATCGGCATCCGCCTCGCGCTGGGCGCGCAAAAGGGCGAGCTCAAGTGGATGTTCGTGCGCTCAGCCCTGGTGCTAACCGCGACAGGGGTGGTGGTCGGCGTGTGTGCCGCCGCCATGCTCATGCAACTCATGAAGTCGCTGCTCTTCGGCATCAGCCCGCTCGATCCGGTCACCTACGCGGTCGTTCCTCTGGTCCTGGTTGCCTCGGCCATTCTCGCCAGCTACTTGCCGGCACGCCGCGCCGCGTCCATCGATCCGGTTGGCGCGCTGCGCGCAGAATAAGCGCAAGCGGGTCGCAAGGCCAGTCAGCGATGCCTCTAGCGCATCGCCGATTGGATTGCCAGGTCGAGAACGATCATCAAGACCGCTGAACCAGGAATTAGGAGCAGCGCCTTCTTGAGGCGGAGCGGGTCGCCCCCGGCAATTGCGCCGATGATGCGCGAGGAGACGGCCAGACCGGCCCATCCGCAGGTGATGGCGAAGCCGATGGCCGTGCCCGTCATCCGAGGAAAGGCGGTGCCCACGATGGCCAGCGTGGTCGGGAAGACCGGCGCCATGGAAAGTCCGGCAAGAAAGACCAGCGCAGCCGCCGCACCAGGACTATTTGTCCGCAGCATCAGAAACGTGGTCACGGCCATGGCCACGGATGCAGCGAGCGTCACCGTCACCGCCGGCACATGAATCAGGATGGGTGAGACGCCGACGCGGCCGACGAGAAGGCCGAGCGCAAATCCGAGAGACAGGATGTTGAGTGCGCGCGACTCCGGGATGCCCTGCGCGATGAGGTGGCGGGGGAGCCAGTTCCAGACGCCGACTTCGCAACCGATGTAGAGAAACAGAAACAAGCCGAGCATGAGAAGCACGGGGTTGCCGAGGATCGGTCCGATGCCGGCAAGCACGAAGGTGGCGTTGCCCACTGGTGCCGGCATGGGTGTGACGGCCTGAATCGCGAGCGCCACCACCGTGAACGTCGCGATGGCGTAGCACAAGCGTGTCGGGTTCTTCTTGAAGAGATTGGCGGAGACGAATGGCGTCACCAGCCCACCCAAACCAAAAAAGAGGTTGACGAGGTTGAGGGCCGTGGCTCGGTGCTCGGGGCTGGCAGCCGAAGAGAGCGCATTGGCGCCCGTAACCACGATGCCTCCGCCGATGCCGAGAAGAAACAGCAGAAACACGATGGAGCCATAACTGCCGGATCGCGGCAGAGCAAAAAGCGCTACCGCGATACAGATGAGCCCCAGCACCAGGCCGATCTTGTCGCCCTGGGTATCGAGCAGGGGGCCTACACACAGAGAAGCGACCATGAGGCCCAGTGCCTGCGCAAAGGCGATAGTGCCGTTCTGCGTCGGCGTGAGGTGGAAGCGCTCTGAAAGGTCGGGCAGGATGGTGCCGAGCATGGCGGCGATCATTCCGTAGACAAAGATGGCGAGGATGGCGGCGAAGATCAGCACTGAACTGGGGTCCTTTCGAGCGACTTGGGAAGCATACGCGACGGGACGTCCTCGGCGTCACAAAATGAGCGCCGCAGCTCACCCGGCGTGTAGCTGCTGACAACCTTTGGCGCGGTGGCGTTAGTCGGGACCTACGGGCTGATGGCCTGCTCGACGAAGCAGCGTACCGGCGAAGCAGCGTACCCAGGAGATGGGCATGCGCATCGCGCTGGGCGCAGACCGCGAGGCACTGTATTATGCCGGTTGCCTTCCAGGGCGCAGGATCAGAAACACACTGAGCAGCACCAGGGCCGTGCCCACGAGGGTGCGCGGCGTGACGGGCTCGTTGGCCGCGAAGTATCCCAGGGCGACCGCTACGATGGGATTCACGTAGGCGTAGCTTGAGATGCGGGTCGCCGGCATATGAGCCAGCAGCCACACAAACGCAGTGAAGCCTAACAGCGAACCAAAGACGATCAGGTAGAGTTCAGCTCCTGCGGCGCGCGCAGAAATGTGTGGAAACGGATGCATCTCACCGAAGAGCGCTGAGAGCACAAGCAGCGTGCTGCCCCCGAGCACCATGGTCGCCCCTGAAGTAAGCGGGCGCGATTTAGGCAGATCGAGCGAACGGCTGAGCACCGAGCCCAGCGACCAGCTGAAGCTTCCCGCAAGGACGGCGAAGCAGGGCAAAAGGCCGAAACTCTGGCCGCTGCCGCGAAGCAGCAGGATGCCGACTCCGGCAAACCCGATCAGCGAAGACAAGGCCACGCTCCAGCGGAAATGCTGCTGTCGCAGCAGGGCCATCTCCGAGGTCAGAGTCAGGATAGGAATCGTGGCCGCGAGAACCGAAACCACGCCCGAGGGCACAGTTTTCTCGGCCCAGAAGAGCGGGCCATACTCCGCTACGAACATGAGCAGCGCAAGGAGGCCGAGGTTGCGCCACTGCAGTCGAGTGGGGCGCGGCGCACCCCTGGCCCGCATGAACAGGTAAAGGATCGCGCCCGCGGTGAAAAAGCGCAGACCGGCCGCAAACAGAGACGGCAATTCCTCGACTGCAATACGAATGGCCAGGAACGTGGTTCCCCAAAGAATATAGATCGCAAAAAAGGCCGCGACCACGCGCAGGCGGAACGATCCAGCAGAAGAAGCCGGAACCGTGTTGGTAACCGCCGAATCGCTCATCGAGAGTTATCACTTTACAGCCGGCCTGCTAACCTGTCAAGATGGATTTAGAGGTTAGCCATCGAGTGCAGGCGACGCCGCAAAAGCGGGTCTTTCAGTTGGTGGGAGGGCATCCGGCCCTCGACCTGATCAATACACTCGATTGGCGCTATCGCGACAGCGGCCCTGAAGAGCTTCTCACCAGCTACGACGATCTCCTGGCTTTTGCGCGGCAGTCGCAGACGCTCACCGCGAAACAGACAGCGCAATTCAAACGGAAGGCGCATTCGACTGCGGCCCTACGCGCTCTTGAACAGGTGCGGTATCTGCGCGAAGCGCTGGCTGACTTGATCTACGCGGGCCTCGATGGACGAAACGCGTCGAGCGCGTCGATGCGCACGCTGGAAAAGTTTTTCCAGGAAGCGCGCGCGCAAACGCGGTTGGTCCGCGAAGGGTCCAGGCTCAGGTGGGATTGGGCAGGGGCAGAGGCCAAGCCAGAATTCCCGCTTTGGGCGCTGACGCGCGCAGCGTCGCGCCTGACGCTGTCAGAGAATGTCGCACTCGTGCGCGCCTGCGCCAATCCCGCGTGCCGGTGGCTGTTCCTCGACACAAGCAAGAACCATACGAGGCGCTGGTGCGATATGAAGCTCTGCGGAAACCGCATGAAGGCGCGACGCTTCAAGGTCGCACACAGAGACGAAGCGTAGGCAAAAACAGGCCGCCCGCTCCATTAGACTGAAAAGCGATGCGATCGCAACAAACGCTGAGTTGGGCTGCGCTGGGCGCTCTCTGGATCGCGGGCGCTGCAGGCTGCGGGACGCCCGGTGCGCCGCAGCCCCCCTCGCTGTATCTGCCGGAGCCGGTTTCGGACCTTTCAGCAATCCGCGCCGGAGACCAGGTGACGCTCACCTGGACGATGCCCAAAAAGAACACCGACAAGCTGAAGATCAAAGAGCAGGTGAGTGTGCGCGTGTGCCGGCGCGAAAAAACGGGCGGCGCGTGCGTCGACGCGGGAACGCTCGCGCTCGACCCTGGCGCCGACGGCACATGGACAGACACCCTGCCTCCGGCGTTGGCCGCGGGCGCTGCCCGGCCCCTCGTCTATTGCGTCGAGTTGAAGAACAAGCGAGGCCAGTCGGCGGGACTGTCGAATCCTGCCGACTTGCTGGCTGGCGCGGCGCCCGGTCCGGTGGAGGGATTCGCCGCCGAGGTTCAGAAGGCGGGCGTGGTGCTGCACTGGAACGCCGCGCAGCAGGACACCGCGATCCGCCTGCGCCGCAAATTGCTGACGCCGCAGTCTACGACCAAGCCGAAGGAATCGCTCACCGCGCCGCCTCCTGAAACGGCAGAACAGGATCTGCTGATCGAAGACACCCGGCAAGGCCGCGCACTGGATCAAACAGCCCGCTTCGGCGAGGCCTACGAATATCAAGCGCAACGCGTGGTGCGCGTGATGCAGGCAGGCACGACGCTCGAGATGGATGGGGCGTTTTCGCCGCCCGTCCGCGTGGACGTGCAGGACGTATTTCCGCCGGCTGTGCCGACGGGCTTAGTGGCCGTGGCCATGCTAGGCGAGAATGGCGCAGAGACGGCAGTCGACCTTAGCTGGCACCCGGACCCTGAAGCCGATGTGGCAGGCTACGTCGTCTATCGCCGCGAAGGGGACCGGGCATGGGAACGGATCTCGCCGGGCGAGTCAGTGGTGGGGCCGGCATTTCACGACACGCACGTGCAACCTGGCCACACGTACCATTACGCCGTGATCGCCGTGGACCGGGGTGGGCACGAAAGTGCTCGTTCGCAAGAGGCAGAAGAGACCGTGCCCGCGCAATGACGTCTTGAGCGGCGCGGAGGAGAGAGGGGGCATGAGGTACTGCAGGTTTGAGTTGGAGGGCCAGGCGCTCTACGGTTCGGTTGAGATGCGCGGCGGTGAGTGGTGGGTCGTGGATCTGGCGTCCGCACCCGAAGAAGACCTGACCCACAAGCTTGTTCATCCGCGCGCGACGTCGTGGAGCTTCGACTTTGAGCCGCTGCCGCTCAACCAGACAACGCTGCTCTCCCCTGTAACGCCCTCGAAGATTGTCTGCGTCGGGCGCAACTATCGCGAGCATGCAGCGGAACTGGGCAACGAAGTTCCGACCGAGCCCTTGTTGTTCTTCAAACCGCCGTCGTCGCTGCTCAAGCCTGGCGGCGTGGTCCGCATGCCGGCGGTTTCGCAACGCGTGGACTATGAAGGCGAGCTGGCCCTGGTGATCGGCAAACGGGCCACCAAGTTGAAGGCGGATGCAATCTGGCGCGACTATGTACGCGGATACACTCTCGCCAACGATGTCACGGCGCGGGACCTGCAAAAAAAGGACGGCCAGTGGACGCGCGCGAAGGGATTCGACACATTCTGCCCGGTCGGACCATTCGTAAGTGACGAAGTGGATCCGACGGGACTGACAATCGAAACGCGCCTCAACGGCGAGGTGAAGCAGCATGGGACGACGAAGGATTTCATCTTCGGGATCCCGGAGCTGCTTGTCTATATCACGGCAGCCATTACCCTTGAACCCGGCGACCTGGTGCTGACGGGCACTCCCTCGGGCGTGGGAGCAGTGAAGGCCGGCGACCAAGTGGACGTAGAGATTGAGGGATTGGGTGTGCTCCGCAA
Organism: Occallatibacter sp.; assembly: GCA_036520995.1. Classification (GTDB taxonomy): domain Bacteria; phylum Acidobacteriota; class Terriglobia; order Terriglobales; family Acidobacteriaceae; genus Telmatobacter. Next base: position 67,207 of record DATDIQ010000009.1, on the reverse strand, counting down.
TTCGTTTGCGGCCGACGAAGGTTGAATAGGGAAGGATGCAACCTCGACCGCTGGGATGAATCCAACAAGACGGATTAGAAACGGTTTCGCAGGGAATACGTGAATGGATCGGCATTGCGCAGATGAAAATGCCGCGAAAACGGTAGCTGCGGGATCGCACAGGGCTCACAAGTTCGCTGTAGACTGGTAGCGAAACCGAGAGCGTGCATTGCCGCACGCAGTGCCCTTCCCCGAGGAGGAATCATGGCGCAGAATTTGCTGGAACAGTTGCGAAAGTTTACGACCGTCGTGGCCGATACCGGTGATATCGAGGCGATGGAGCAGTTCAAGCCCACCGATGCCACCACCAACCCGTCTTTGATTACCACCGCGGCGCAGATGCCGCAGTATCAGCCCATTGTGGACGGCGTGCTGATCGATGCGCGCAAGGAACTGGGGGACAGCGCCACCGACCAGGACGTGGCCAACCTCGCGTTTAAGCGGCTGGCCGTGGCCTTCGGGAAGAAGATTCTCGCCATCGTGCCAGGGCGCGTGTCCACCGAGGTCGACGCGCGTCTCTCCTACGACACACACAAAACGATCGATCAGGCGCGCCAGATTATTGCGCAATACGACCTTGCGGGCGTGAAGCGGGAACACGTGCTCATCAAGATCGCGTCGACCTGGGAGGGCATTCAAGCCGCCCAGGTTCTGGAGCGCGAAGGCATCCATTGCAACCTGACGCTGTTGTTCGGCCTCCATCAGGCGATCGCCGCCGCAGAGGCAGGCGTCACTCTGATTTCGCCATTCGTTGGACGCATCCTCGATTGGTACAAGAAGGATACCGGCAAGGATTTCCAGGGCGCCGACGATCCCGGCGTTCAATCGGTCACGCGGATTTACAACTACTTCAAGAAATTCGGTTACAAGACGGTTGTCATGGGTGCGAGCTTCCGCAACCTCGGCGAGATCAAGGAACTGGCCGGTTGCGATCTGCTCACCATTTCGCCGCAGTTCCTCGGCGAGCTGGAGTCGACCCAAGCAGACCTTCCACGCCAGCTCGATCCCGAAAAAGCGAAGACAATGCAGATCGAGAAGATCCATGTGGACAAGGAAACCTTTGACCGCATGCATGCCGAAGATCGCATGGCCCACGACAAGCTGAAGGAAGGCATCGAAGGATTTTCGTCCGCGCTCGAAAAGTTGGAGAAGTTGCTCGGCAATCGTCTGGCCGCACTGGAGTCGCGCGCCCCAGCCACCGTGTAAAACACGTTCAACAACCACGCAAGAATCAGGGCAGCCGCAAAGGCTGCCCTTCTATTTTGGTGACATTACGATTGGTATGACCTTCGGATATCCTCGGTGATTAAAATCACGGGCAAACGCCACAATGCGGTTAAACTCGGTGGTACACCCAGTAAGTTCGAGGCGTTGATCAAGATCATCAAAACGTTGCCGAGCTCAGAGTCGTTCATGTTCCACAAACGCGATGCGGCGACTGGCGAGGAACGGGGATCCTGAAGGCGCCTATGCGGAAACCGGGCATCAGCTCCGGGCTGCGAACGTTGCGCCGAGCCGCCCCCTCAACACCGGCTCTGTGCGCAGCCAGTCGAGGTGTCCATGCAAACCGAAGCTCATCCGCTCGAATCCTTCTTTCACGATGCCATACGCAAAAGCTTCGTGGACAAGCTGACCCTGAACGACGCCGCGATCATTGACTATGTCGCTCGTCTGTTGTGTGAATTTTCTGAGGCCGACAATCTGCACCGGCTCCGCGATGCGACCGGACATCGCGTGGAGACGGTTGCGGAGATGTTGCGCGCGGCCGACCCGGTGTATGGCACGGCTGACTCGTTCGACCAGGAACGTTCGGTGCGCAAATACATCGGCGACTACGCGCTCTATATGGCGGGCCTGCACCTCGACGTGATGGAGTCGGCGCCGAACTACCAGATCGATCGCGCCATCGTGGATGAACTGCTGAAGGTTGGCAAGGAAAGCTACTTCATCGTCAGCCAGTTCAATGTCTTCGAATATGAGAAGGAGGCTCCGCTGTTTGCGCGCATGGCCGCGTGCCTTGATCGCTGCGTGCTGGGCCTCGCCCTGATCCGTGAAGAATTGGGAGAAGTCCGTTCGCTCGCATCGCCGCAGAAATAGCTATCAAAATAGACCGTCCTCCGAGGGGCGAAGAACTGCCTGCGGACTCCTTGCCTCCGATCTCCCCCAAAAGTTGTACGGCGCGCGTCTTGTTTTTTGCAATCGGCGAACACCATTGCCAACAAACTTCGCGTGCCCTCTTGGCAAACACAACATTTCGGTTAATCTCTTTGTCAAAGCAATGTAAATAGGGCAGTGGCTGGCTTCCCCGGCTCTCACCCCACGGACGAAAATTCTCCGCGGGGCCCGTGCATGGCGACCAGCTCCGGCCAATGCTCACAGTTTGGTTCGGCTACGCGCGTAGCAATAGGAGGCGTGTATGGCACATCCACTGGAGCCCTTCTTTCAGCAAGCCGTACGAAACAGCTATGAAGGCAAACTTGGGCTGCGCGATCCTGGCGTCACCGGCTATGTGGCTCGCCTGCTCTGCGAATTCTCCGAGGCCGACCAGCTCTATAAGATGCGCGATGCGATGGGCCATCCTGTGGAGGAACTGGAAGCCATGATGCTCGCCGCCGATCCGGTGAACGGCAGCGCAGAATCATTTGACGAGGAGCGCTCCGTGCGCAAATACATCGGAGACTATGCGCTTTTTGTAAGCGGCATGTATCCCGAAGCCATGGTTCCTGGACGGGGGCGGCGCGGTGCACACCCCAGCCTGGCCGAGCTGATCCTCGCCGGAAAGCAAAGCTATTACATCGTGAGCCAGTTCAACCTCTTCGAGTATGAGAAAGAGGCGCCGCTCTTCGCGCGCCTTGCCGATTCGTTTGAACGCTGCATCCTGGGCCTGGCGCTGGTGCGCGAAGACCTGAACAAACACAAGGCTCTGCCGCCCATGGTGAATTGAGCAAAGGCGCAGGCTGGCTGACGAAACGGTGCGCGGCGAAGTGCCTTGCGCATCGTCTGCATGAAATGTTGAATCGGTGAGGCGCGGCCGTGGCCGCGCCTTTTCCTTGGCTCTATTCCGACCACACCGCCAGCACATTGCCCGCGCCGTCGGAAAAATGGAAGCGCCTGCCGCCGGGGAATTCGAAGGTTGGCACCACAACAGCGCCGCCTGCCGCAATCAGGGCTGCCTCCGTGGCCTTCAAGTCAGCCGAGTAGAGAACGACGAGCGGTGCGGTCTTGGCCGCCGGCTCGTGGGCCGCCGAGCGATAGAATCCGCCATCGATGCCGGCTGAGCCGCCGGTGAAGCTGGCGTAGTCAGGGCCGTAGTCGATAAAGCTCCAACCGAAAACGGACCCATAGAACTTCTTCGACGCCTCGATATCGGTCGAGGCGCATTCAATGTAGTTGATCTTGTGGTGGTGCGCAGGGTGGCTCATGACTCTCTCCAGTCTTGGTTCAAATGACGAAAGTGGAGGGAACGGCAGCTGCGTTTCTCGGATGCGCGGCGCAAACACACCTTTCCCAAGGTGCTCTGATACGCCTCCATCCACATTCCCTCAGGAGCAGGAGAGTGCAGGTAGAGCCTGCGCGGGGTGAAGCTTTGCGCGGACTGCCGAGGTACAAGAGGAAGGTAGCAGATGTTTCACCGGGTAGCAATTGCCTCACTGCCCCAGGCTCAACGCGAGCCCTCCGGTGATTGACCTGCCCGGCATGTTAACGCCGCCGATCTCCTGGTACCCTGTGTTGCTCAAATTGCCAAAACGCACATAAGGACGAAAGCGACCTCGCGGGCGCGTGATCGCGGCGTTCCACACCGGATAAACACTCGTCTGGTAGCGCTGGGCGATCTGCACCGTATTGCTCACCGCGATTTCGTGGCCGAGCGCGGCAGTCCAGGAGGCGTGGATATTCTGCACAGGGTAGTTGAAGACGTACTCCGACTGCAGGCCGTGCAAGGCGCTCTGCGCGCCGCTCAGGCCGGTCCAGGCAATACGAATCGTTTGCGAGCGCACGGGGACCCAGGTCATCGCCGACTCAACGCCGGTGAAATGCAAGCCGCTGAGGTTGGCCGCCTGCCACAGCGCGTTGGGATTGGCTCGCACGTAGTCGATCGCGTCATGCTGGCGCGAATAGAATCCCGTCACCGACAGAGTGAGTCGGCGCGAGGCAATCCAGTCGGCGCCGCCGTCGCCCGACCATGCCGACTCCGCTTTCAGGTTGGGATCGCCGATGGTTGTAGGGTCGGAGTAGTAGAGGTCGGTGTAAGTCGGAATGCGGAGCCCGTATCCAAGGCTCGCACGGAGTTTCAGATTGTCGGTAAGGCGCAGGTTGCCCGCGAGTTGCGGACTCCAAACGGCCAACGGCCCCCCGGAGAAGATTTCGAGCCGCACGCCCCCGGCGAGGCTCCAGCGTCGTTTTGCAGGATGCAGATCGAAATCGATGTAACCCGCTCCACGGTTCCGTGCATGGATCCCGAGATTGTTGCTGTGAATGGAATCGCCATCGGCCTCGAGGCCCATCAAAACGACGGATTTCCCAGGCAAATCCTGGGTGCGGCGCAGCGAAGCCTGCCACGATCCGTCGATGTGGTTGTTTTCATAAATCGCGGGGTCGTCGCGGATGAGCACGAACTCGTCTGTGTGGCGGCGGTAGCCGAAGGCCGCCTGCGTGTGTGCGCCGAACTCTTGCCGAATCGAGCCAAACCATCCCTTCGTCCGTTCCCAGGAAGGATAGTTGCCATAAAACTGGTTGGCGCCGAAGGACCGGTCGCTCGCGGCGAAGAGCAAATCGGTAATGCCTAAACGCGAGCCGAGCCAGTTTTCTGCCGATGCGTCTTCGTTGCGATAGTCGCGATCGGCCATGAATCCAGTAGAAAAGTTACGGCTGCCAGTCAGTCGACCGCTCCAGCGTCCCCGTGTCGCCGCGGCCAACGCCGACTCCTCGTTTTCGCCAAAGCTCCCGCTTCCCGCATGCACGAGCAACGAGTTCTGTGCGGGCGCAGCAGTCAGGAAGTCGACAACCCCGGACAGCGCGTCGACGCCGTGCAAGGTCGACCCCGCACCTTCGAGAATCTCGACGGAGTGCATCGCTTCCAGGGGAATGGGCAGATCGAGATCGTGATGGGCAGTCTGGCTGTCGTTGATGCGGAACCCGTTGAGAAGCACCAGGGTCTGGGCGAAGCTGCCGCCGCGCAGCGCAATGTCAGCCTGAGCTCCGCCTGCGCCGCGTTGCTCAAGGAAAAGCGACGAATCGTCGCGCAGCAAATCGAGCGGCGATTCGACGGTGAGCGTTCTCGGCTCGGTCGGCAAGACGAGAATCGCCCGCGACGATTCGGCGAGAGGCACCGAGGTGGCAGAGCCAAGGACGACCATCGTCTCCGATGCAGCCGGAAAATTCGTGGTTTGAGATGCGGCTTGCGCTACAACGAAGAGCGGCGACGTGCACACGAGCAGCGCGGCGGAAAGAAAGATTGAAGTTGGACGAGGCATGCAAGACCGACATCCATCTTCTAGCGCCATCCGCATCGGCTCAAGCATAGTTTGATTTGATCGGAAATAGTTGAGGGTCTAAACTACCCACAGTCATCATGCGAATCAATGCGTTTCTCCATGAGAGTCCGATGTTCGCGGTGAACCGGGCGGCCCGCCGCTTTGAAGTGATGAGCGCCGCGGCACTCGCTGCCGACCAACTAAGCTTTCTCGAAGGCCTCGTGCTGGCGGCCATCTTCTTTGAGGCGCCGCAGCCGGTGAAACCTTCCCTGCTGGCGGAGACATTTTTCACCACCCGAGGCAACGTCAGCCACTGGGTTTCCGCGCTCGAAGCCAAGGGGCTGGTGCAGCGCAAAATCGATCCCCATGATGCGCGCGCTTACCAGCTCACGCTCAATACCCAAGGCAGGCGGTGCGCCCTGCGCGTGATTGCCGCGTTCGATAAGCTGCAGCGCGCCTTCGAGCAGGAGGTCGGCAAATCGGCCCTGCGCGACACGCTCCGCAACATCCGCAAGATGGAAGCCCTGTTTTCGGCGTAACCGACGGGCTAGAGGATGTAGCGGCTGAGATCGTTGTCCTTCACAATCGTGGCGACCATCTGCTTCACGTATTCTGACGTGATCGTGAAGAGCTTCTCTGGGCCCGAAGCGGTCATGCGCTCCTGGTAAGGCAAGGGCGTGGTCGATTCGTTCTTGATGGTCTCGGAGAGCGCGGCGGCCTGTTCGCCGTTGGGTGCGCGCCGTGCCACGTCGGGCGCGAGAAAGCTCACGTCTTCGAGAACCCGCTCCATGATGGTGTGCAGGCGGCGCGCGCCGATGTTCTCGGTTGCTTCGTTCACCTTGAACGCAAACTCGGCCATCTCCCGCAACGCATCGGGCTCGAATTCGAGGCGGACGCCTTCGGTCTCCAAGAGCGCAGTGTACTGCTTGGTGAGCGACGATTTGGGCTCGGTGAGGATGCGCAGGAAATCCTCGACGGTAAGCGACTTCAGCTCCACGCGCAGCGGAAAACGGCCTTGTAGCTCAGGAATAAGGTCGCTGGGCTTGGAGACATGGAAAGCGCCCGCGGCAATGAAGAGGATGTGGTCGGTGCGCACCATGCCATAACGCGTGTTGACCGTCGTGCCCTCGACGATGGGCAGGATGTCGCGCTGCACGCCTTCTCTGGATACGTCGGGACCGTGGCCGCCTTCGCGGCCCGCGATCTTGTCAATCTCATCCAGGAAAATGATGCCGCTCGACTCGACGCGCTCGACCGCGACGCGATTCACCTGGTCCATATCGATCAGGCGGCCTTCTTCTTCCTGCACCAGATAGTCGAAGGCATCGGCGACTTTCATTTTGCGCTTCTTGGTGCCGCCGCCAAAAATGTTCGGCAGCATGTCCTTGAGGTTCATCTCCATGTCTTCGAGGTTCTGGTTTGAGATGATGCCGAATTGCGGCATGGAGCGCTCGCGAACATCGAGTTCGACCATACGGTCGTCGAGTTTGCCCTCGCGGAACTGCTGGCGAAGTTTTTCGCGGGAGCGCTGGTGGCTATCGCTCGCCGGCAGCGTGTGCTGCCCGTCCTGGCCAGGCGTTGAGGGCGGAGGCGGAGGGAGCAGAACGTCGAGAAGACGCTCTTCGGCGTTCATCTCAGCGCGGTCCTCAACTTCTTCGAGGCGCTCTTCGCGGACCATGTCGATGGCGATTTCCACCAGGTCGCGGATCATGGATTCGACGTCGCGACCGACGTAGCCGACCTCGGTAAACTTTGACGCCTCCACCTTCAGAAAAGGCGAGTTGGTGAGCTTGGCGAGGCGGCGCGCAATTTCGGTTTTGCCCACGCCGGTAGGCCCAATCATGATGATGTTCTTGGGCATGATGTCTTCGGCGAGATCGGGCGGCAACTTCTGGCGCCGCTGGCGATTGCGCAGGGCGATGGCTACAGCACGCTTGGCGGCGCGCTGACCGACAACATGCTTGTCGAGCTCGGCAACGATCTCGCGCGGCGTCAACTCGTCGAGCGCGAGGTCCTGTTCTTCGGCGGATGCGGGCAAATAAATAGCCATACAAAATGGGCGGGCAGCAACCGCGCTGCTAGCTCTTCAGCTCCTCAAACGTGAACTGGTCGTTGGTATAGATGCAAATCTCGCTGGCAATCTGCATTGCCTTTTCGGCAATCTCGCGGGCGCCCAGTTCAGTGTTTTGCATCAGGGCTCGCGCGGCGGCGGCGGCGTAGCTGCCGCCCGAACCAATCGCGGCGATCGCATCGTCGGGATCGATCACGTCGCCCGATCCGGAGATGAGAAAGGTCTGGCCGGCGTCGGCAACCACGAGCAGTGCCTCGAGGTTGCGCAGCATTTTGTCGGTGCGCCAGTCTTTCGCCAGCTCCACCGCGGCGCGATTCAGGTTGCCGGCATACTGTTCGAGCTTGGACTCGAAACGCGCGAAAAGCGAGAAGGCATCGGCAGTCGAGCCGGCAAACCCGGCCAGAATCTTGTCCTGATAAAGACGGCGAATCTTGCGCGCCGAGTGCTTCACCACGTGATCGCCCATGGTCACCTGGCCATCCGATGCCATCACCACCTGGCCGTTCCGCCGCACGCAGATGACGGTCGTCGAGCGAATGCGCGGGCGATCTGTTCCGGCGATCGAAAGGGCGGAACTCAAAGGAAAACCTCCGCAAAAAGCAAAGTCCGAGCGGGCTTAAACCCACCAGGACACAGTGTTCAGTATAGGGCATGGCGCGCGGCGAGGCGGTAGAGCACGTGACTGCGCAGCGGATGGCCTTCAGGCAGTCTCGGATGATCGAAATCGTCGGCCGGATCGTGTGTCATCCCAAGTTTTTCCATCACCCTGCGTGAGCGCAGATTCGCAGGGACCGTGAAAGAGACAAGCGCAGGCAGCTTGAGGAAATCAAAGGCATGGCAAACGACCGCCTTCGCGCCCTCGGTGGCCAATCCCCTGCCCCAATACGCGCACGCCATTCGCCAGCCGATCTCCACACTGGGCATAAACGGCGCCTCGAAAGTCGGGATCGAGAGGCCGACGAAGCCGATGAATTCCTGGCTCCGGCGCAGTTCGGCTACCCATAAGCCGAAACCGTGCTTCTCAAAATGCTCTTCGACGCGATCGATCATGCGGTTGCTTTCGATCCGCGTGAGCATTGCGGGAAAGTGCTCCATCACTTGGGGGTCGCGATTCATGCGTGCGAACGGCGCACGATCCGACGACTGCCACCGACGAAGCAACAGGCGATCGGTGCGAAGCATTTGGGGAACTGTCATGACCACTGCACGCGCTCTTATTTTCGCTCCCAGATGAGACGGCCAGAACGGATCACCATCTGCACACGCGCAAAGTTCGTCAGGTCTCGGGCGGGATCGGCAGAAAGAATCGTAAGGTCGGCGAGCTTGCCGGGGGTCACCGTGCCTTTTGATTCGGATGCGCCCATGCGTGCGGCGGGATTCGTGGTCAACATGGCGAGCACGTCCTGCCAGTTGAGGCCGCTCCTGCCCAGCTCAACGAATTCGCCATCGGTGGAGTAGTCGGTCATATAGCCGACGTCGGTGCCAAAGATCAACTGGCCGCCCAGCGCATGGAACTGGCGCACTTCGTCACAAATGGGATCCATATAGTGTGTGTCGGTGGTGACTGTGGACGCGAACATCTTGAGCGTGGGAATCATGGCCATGTTCTTCTCAACCGCCGAGGCCAGCAGCGCTTGATCGATGCCGCGCGTGTCGTCGGCCGCATGGGCCAGCACATCCACACCACTGGCAATGGCAATGCGGACTCCGGCAAGATTCGAAGGATGGGCGAAGACCAGCTTGCCGTTGAGGTGGCTCTCATCGACTGCGGCCTTGGCGACGTCGAGAGGCATGGGCAGCACCTGTCCGCGTTTCACCCAGGAACCGGTGAAGAGCTTCGTCAGGTCGGCGCCCGAAGCAAGATTGCGGCGGACAACGCGGCGCGCAGCCTCGGGGGTTGCCGGCTGCGGCATCATCGCCTGAATCCACGCGGGAGCCGTCTCCTTGATGTAGAAGGGGATGCCGTGGGGTGGGTAGAGCGGCGGGCCCGACGTGTAAATATAGGGTCCCTTCAGTTGCACCCGTTCGATGCGTCGGCGAATGGGAAATGTGTCGGCTGGATTCGAACCCACGTCAATCACCGTGGTAAACCCGCGACTCAGAAACATGTCGGCCAGCTGCATGTTCAGAAGGTCATCCGACTTCCATTCGGCCAGGTTCCACTTGGGCTCGGTGAAGTGCACATGCGCATTCCAGAAGCCGGCGGTCACGACGCAGTGGTCGCAGGGAATCTCGGCTGCACCTGCGGGAACATAGATGTCGGCGCCCACCGCAGCGATCACGCCGTCGCGAATCAGGACGGTGCCGTTGTCGATGGGGGGAGCCGTGGGCGAGACATAGATCCGCGCGTTGCGGATGTAGACCAGCCCCTTCGCCAGCTTGAGCGGCGGATGTGAGTGGTAGCGGGGGAAGATTTCGATGACCCACAATACCCCGCAGGCAGCGACTGAAATCCCGACGAGCAGAAGGATAAGACGAACCAGCCACCGGCGCATGAAAACCTCTCCCGTTTCAACATATACGCAAACCCTGCAAATTAGGTTCGGCATATCCCGCCGGGAGCACGATTGGTCACAGGTTCGCGGTTTGACGGGCGGGGTTTGCGACAATAGGTTGAAATGGGCGGGGCCGCAGAGTTGGCTCCCAAGGAGCGGGAATGCAGAGCAGAGCCGTTGGCTGGATTTGGAGAGGCTGTCTGGCACTGGCGTTGACGGCGATGGCCGCGCGGTGCGGGTGGGGCCAGGACTTGAAGAGCTTTGAGCAGAGGATCACCACGAAAGTGTTGCCCAACGGGCTCACGCTGCTCATCTGCGAGCGGCCCGACGCACCCGTCTTCAGCTACACGACGTTCATCGACGCGGGCGACGTGGACGATCCTTCGGGCGAAAGCGGACTGGCGCACATGTTCGAGCACCTGGCCTTCAAAGGCACCTCGGAGATCGGCACCAAGGATTACGCCGACGAGAAGGTCGCCCTTGAGAAGGTGGAGGCAGCCAATAATGCCTTCGAAGCCGAGTATCTGAAGCCCGTGGGACGTGACCCACAAAAGTTGGCCGCACTGCACAAGGCCTTTGAAGAGGCGCAGGCCGAGGCGGAAAAATACGTCATCCCGAACCAGTTCACTGAAGTGGCGCAAAGCAACGGCGCGAATGGGTTGAATGCCGAGACCGGACTCGACAGCACGCAATACTTCTGGTCGATGCCTGAGAATCGCCTGGAACTTTGGGCGTGGCTCGAGAGCGGCCGGCTCTCTGACGCGGTCCCGCGCGAGTTCTACAAGGAACGCGACGTGGTGATGGAAGAACGGCGCATGCGCACGGATTCAAATCCCATCGGCCGGCTGGTGGAGCAGTTCCTGGCGACTGCGTATGTGGCCCACAACTATGGCCGCAGCGGCGTGGGCTGGCCCAGCGAGCTCAGCCAGATTAACGCGACCGAAGCGATGGCCTTTCACAAGAAGTACTACGTGGGCTCGAACATCGTGGTGACCGTGGTGGGCGATGTGAAGGCAGCCGAGGTGCTCCCCATGCTGGAGAAGTATTTCAGCAAGGTGCCGGGCGGGCCCAAACCGGAAGATATGACCACCGTCGAACCGAAGCAGTTTGCCGAGAAGTCGGTGGTGATCCGCGAACAGACGCAGCCCTTCTATATTGAGGGCTATCATCGGCCCAGCTATCGCGACCCCGACGACGCGGTCTTCGACGCTATCCAGGACATCATGTCGAATGGGCGCGTCTCGCGCCTCTACCGCAGCCTGGTGCGCGATCAGCAGATTGCCGCCGATGCCGAGGGCTTCAGCCCCTTCCCGGGCGACAAGTATCCCAGCCTGTTTTCGTTTTATGCCGTGCCCTTGCCGGGAAAGACGCCGGAGCAGATGCGCGTGGCAATCCACAAGGAGATTGACAAGCTGAAGACCACCGACGTGACCGACGCCGAACTCGCCATGTATAAGACGCGGGCGCGCGCCGACCTTTTGCGGGGACTGGCAGACAACCAGGGCCTCGCGAATGCGCTGGCCGAGTACCAGACGCGCTACGGAGACTGGCGCGAGCTCTTCCTGCAGCTCGACCGCGTGGACAAGGTGACGAAGGCCGATATTCGGCGCGTAGCCAACAAGGTATTCTTGGCTTCGAATCGCACCTCGGCGGAGATTGACACAGAGGCTCCGGCAGCAAGCGGCACCCAGGGAGGCGGGCGATGAAGAACATTGGTCAGGTATCAGGAATCAGGTATCGGAAGGGCCAACGCGTCGCATGCCTGTCGCTCGCTGTTGCGGGTCTCCTTAGTCTGTCAGGACCCCTCGTGGCCGGCGCGCAAGAGAACAAGCCGTGGGAAAAGATTCCCATTCCAACACTGCCTGCGTTTCATCCACACCAGCCGAAGCGCATCGAGCTGCCGAATGGCATCATTCTCTTCCTGCAGGAAGATCATGAGCTGCCTTTTGTCAATGGATCCGTGCTGATTCCCGGCGGCTCGCGCGATGAAGAACCGGCTAAAGCGGGCATGATCGATCTCTACGGCCAGGCGTGGCGCACCAGCGGCACTGAGAAGATGGACGGCGATGCGATGGACGACCTGCTCGAAGCCAAAGCGGCGCACATCGAAACTGCTGGCGATGTGGATTCGACCGCCCTGTCGTGGGATTCGCTGAAGGGGGATGCGGACCAGGTCTACGGGATGGCTATGGATCTGCTCTTCCATCCGAAATTCAACGAAGAGAAGCTCCAGCTGGCCAAGCAGCAGGACGCGACCGGGATCATGCGGCGCAACGACGAGGAAGGAGAGATTGCCGGGCGTGAAGCGGCCAAGCTCGTCTACGGCGCCAACAGCCCCTACACCCGGCAGCCTGAGTTTGCCACGATCGGCGCGGTGACCCTGACCGATTTGAATGCGTGGCACGACCGGTCCCTTCGGGGGAAGCTGATCATCGCGGTCAGCGGAGACTTCGATCCTGCCGCGATGGAGGCGAAACTCCGCGCGACGTTTGAGCCGCTGCCCAAGGTCAGTCCCCTGCCGCCGCATCGCGAGGCCTTTCATGATCCCGAGCGGGCCGTCTACTTCGTGAACAAGGAAGACGTGAACCAGTCGAATATCGAGATCATGGGGTTGGGCACGGAACGGAAAAATCCAGATATTCCCTCGCTTGCCGTCATGAACGAGATTCTCGGCGGCGGTTTCGGAAGCCGACTCTTCCAGAAGGTGCGCACCGAACTCGGTCTCGCCTATGCCGTCGGCGGCGGGCTGGGCTTCGATTACGACCATCCCGGAACCTTTCGCGTGATGGTGATGACAAAAAGCGCTTCGACCGTGGATGCAACCAAGGCAGCGCTTGCCGAGATAGCCGGCATGAACGAAAAGCCTTTCACCGAGGCCGAACTGAAGCGCGCCAAGGATGACATCCTCAACTCGTTCCTCTTTCGCTACGACACGCGCGAGAAGGTGCTTGCCGAGAGCGTGCGCCTGGAGTTCTACGGCTACCCGGCCGACTATCTCGAGACCTACAAGGCAGCGCTCGAGAAGGTGACCCTGGCGGACCTCGGCACCGTGGCGAAGAAGTACATCCATCCGGACAAGCTCGCTGTGCTTGTGGTAGGCAACGGGCCGGAGATAAAACCTGGACTCGATGACCTGCAGATGGGCGCGGTACATCCGGTCGACATCACCATTCCGCAACCAAAGCAAGGGCCGCCCGCGCAGGAGGGCAAGCAGTGAGCAGTAAACAAAGCGGCAGTCAGGAGCAGGAAAGCAAACTGGCTGTCGTAATCATGGCGGCAGATCGAGGCGCCCGGCTGAAGTCGCGACGGGCCAAGGCGCTGCACCAGGTCGGCGGGAGACCGATGATCGCGCATGTCGTCGCCGCTGCAAGCCGCGTGGTCGAATCCGCAGATGTTTACGTTGTGGTGGGGCCTCAGGCGGACCTCGTGCAGAAGGCGCTCACCGGCACGGGTGTCCACTTCATCGAGCAGGCGGAACACTCCGGCACGAGCCATGCGGTGCTGAGCGCGATGTCCCGCTTGGCCGATTATCGGAACGTTCTCATGCTTTCGGGCGACATGCCGCTGATCCGGCCGGAAACGATCATGCAGTTGAGGGACGCCCACCGGTCACACGACGCCGCGATGACTGTCCTTACGGCTGTTCGAGAAGACCCGAAAGGCTACCGGCGGGTTTTGCGACATAGCCCGCAATCGGTCGAGGTCGACGCCATCGTCGACGAAGCCGAGCTCAAGCCTGGCGAGGAATCCATTCACGAGGTCAGCGCAGGAGCCTACGCGTTCAAAACGTCCGCGCTGCAGACGCATCTTGGCTATTTGGCCGCGAGCCATCCCGACATCGAACTTTGCCTGTCCGACATGGCGCGCAATCTGCGGCTAGCCGGAAGACACGTGGCAGCAACCCCGGCCGAAAGCGCCATTGAGATTTCCGGCATCCACACGCTTTCCGAGCTGGCGGCGGTCGACGCCGCCCTGCGAGCGGCCACTGCCAACCGCCTGATGGCCGCCGGCGTGACCATTTTTCGCCCCGAGACATGTGTGATCGATGCAGACGTTGAGGTCGAGGCAGATACCGTGATCGAGCCCTTCGTGCAATTGCTGGGGCGCACACGAATCGGCGCGGAAAGTCATATTCGGTCGTATGCAGTCATCGAAAACTGCACGGTTGGGAACCGCGTCATCATCCGCCAGAGTTGTGTGCTCGCCGAGAGCTCGATTGCCGATGGCGCTGAGATTGGCCCCTTTGCCCGCATGAGGCCGGGGTGCGAAATCGGCGAAGACGTGCATATCGGCAACTTCGTCGAAATCAAGAAGTCGAAGCTGCATAAAGGCGTGAAGGCCGGCCACCTGGCTTATCTCGGTGACTCGGAGATCGGGGCGAAAACGAATATCGGTGCAGGCGTAATCACCTGCAACTACGATGGCGCTCAAAAACACCTCACGCGGATTGGAGAGGGCGTTTTTGTCGGCAGCGATTCGACGCTGGTGGCTCCCCTGACCGTGGAAGACGGGGCCTACATCGGGGCAGGCTCGTGCATCACGAAGAACGTTCCAGCAGGGTCTCTCGCCGTGGGCCGCGCTCACCAGATCATCAAGGAAGGCTGGGCAGCAGCGCGGCGCGCGCGCAATAAGGAACGCGAACGAAGCTAGAAGTGGGGAGGGTGGTTGGACTAATCGACGGCGAGACTCCCGCGCAAGAACGGAGACAACATCGAATCCCGCGCAGTTACTTTTGTTGTAAAGCTTTTATAACAACCGGAAGATCTATGGATTGAATATTTTGATACTATCCATGGAAAAGCTTGCGCTACGCGAAATGCTGGCGTAACTTCGTCATACGGACGGATTTACTTGGGAGCGGCATCCAGAAACTGAGCAAGAGGTACAGCAAAGCCGCCCCGCAAAACGGGCCCCGGGCCAAAATGGAATTCTCCCAATTCCTGCGTCGATGAAGTGTTTTTGTCGTCCAATGCGCGAATCGTTGCTGTCTTCTTCTCCGCAATGAGTCGGCCGCCGAGACAATCGAGTTGTCGAAGCGCCGAACACTGAGAGATAGCTGGATCGCAGGAGAGCAATGGGACTGATGTCGAACCTGGCGAATTCGGGGGGAAACCCCGCGGCGCCTGAGTTGGTGAACTCGGACGGACACTCGAGTGCGCGCACCCGACGGGCGGCGCGTGTGCTGGTCGTCGACGACGAGGCTCCTGTTCGCTCCATGATCGGCGCCACGCTGCAGCGCCAGGGATACGAAGTGCAGCTGGCCGTGAGCGGCTCGCAAGCCGTCGAGGTTCTTGGGCAGGGCACATTCGACCTGGTATTAACCGACATCGTAATGCAGGATGGCAATGGCATTGCTCTGCTGGAGCGCATTCATGCCGATCAGCCGCACTTGCCGGTGGTGATGGTCAGTGCGATTCACGACATAAGCGTGGCGATTGATTCGATGCGTCGCGGCGCCTACGACTACCTGCTGAAGCCCTTCGAGCGTGAACACCTGGTGGCCACGGTGCAGCGTGCGCTCGATCATCGGCAGGCCCTGCAGGAAAGTCACAACTATCAGCAGAACCTCGAGCAGGTGGTGCGGGCCCGCACCGAAATGCTGCGCCAGGCGATGGAAGACCTGGAACATTCCTACGACGTGACACTCGAAGCGCTCGGCGATGCGCTCGATCTCAAGGATTCAGAAACAGAAGGCCATTCAAAACGTGTGACCGCCTACACCATAGCCTTGGCGCGCGCCATGGGCATTCCGCCGGCCGACATCAAGGTGATTGCCCGCGGCGCGTTCCTGCACGACATCGGCAAGATGGCGATCCCCGACGAGATTCTGCGCAAGCCCGGCAAGCTGACCTCTGAAGAAGAAGAGATCATGCGCGACCACTGCACGCGGGGCTATCACATCCTGCGCAAGATTCCTTTTCTCAGCGAGGCTGCTGCGATCGTCTATACCCACCAGGAGTACTACGACGGCAACGGTTACCCCAGCCGGCTCCGCGGTAACGAGATTCCGATCGGCGCGCGCATTTTCGCGGTGGCCGACGCCATGGATGCCATCACCAGCGACCGGCCTTATCGTAAGGCGCGAAGCTTCGATGAAGCGCGCCAGGAGATCCTGCGCTGTTCAGGCACGCAGTTCGATCCTAACGTCGTCGAAGTCTTTCTGAAGATTCCCAACGAGCTCTGGCACGAGCTCCGCGCCGAGATCAACGGTGAAAACCGCCATTTTTCCACCTTTGACTTCTCCGGCACTCCAGCACGACAAGAGCAGTAGGCCCTCGCTCGTCGAATGCGCAACCTGAACATGCGAGTCGCGCGCTCGGTCATGTCTCCATTGCATTGCACATCCAGGCCCGGCGTGGCCCGAACATTTTCTCGCAGAACGCGCGCGCGCCTGCGGCCATTCCTTCGCGGTCCAGGGGACCGTATACTGGGCTGGCAAATCGAACAGGGCTTTAGTGCGTTCCGCCGCAAACCTTCAAAAACGATGCAGCGGTGGAACGAACGATCAACGTTGAGGAGGCTTGACCATGTTCCTTTCGAAGGCTCACCGCCTTGTCCCGTATGTTGCTTTGGTCATCAGCGTTGCCCAAGTCTCGTGCGCCGCCGATCTTCTGATTGGCGATGCCAAATCGCAACCGGAAAGCCTGACCATGGCGCCGGGCGGCGTGCTGATCGTTGGCAGCGCCAGTTCGCCCTTCGTTTATAAGGTGCCTTCGGGTTCGTCCACCGCGGAAAAGTTTATCGACGCCAGCGCCGAAGGTCCGGGAACGTTTTTCTTCGGCATGCTCGCCGATGCTTCGAGCAATACGTTGTGGACATGCCAGCTGACTCCGGTGCCCGGCGCCACGCCGGTACGGCGGCACACCGCACTCAGAGGCTTCGATCTCTCCAGCGGCGCGCCGAAGATTCGCTGGAATCTGCCGGGAGACGACAGCACGTGCAATGATTTTTCGATCGGACCCGACAAGGCACTCTACATCACCGACACCGCCAATGGCAGAATCTTCAAGTTGCCGGCCGGCGCCTCCAGCGCCGAACTCTACCTCGAGCACCGAACGCTGATGGGCGTGGATGGCATCACTTTTCTGGATGGCGCGCTCTACGTGAACAACGTGATCTTCAACAAGCTATACCGCATCCCGGTGGACACGGCTGGAAAGCCGGGGACGCCTGTCGACATCTGGATGGACCAGCCGGTCAAGGGGCCCGATGGCATGCGGGCGGCGAATGGCAAACTCTATGTTGCCGAAAATGGCAGCGGCACCATCGCCGCGATCACCGTGAATGGGGACAAAGCCAGCGTGACTGTGCTCAAGGAAGGGCTCAAAACGCCCACCGGGATCGAACCGGCGGGCGATGCTCTTTGGTTCACCGAGCGCGCGATCGGCAAGGCCGAATCGATCCCCATTTCCAAATAGCACAGCGGACATCGCGCTCCTCGCAATTCGGGGTGCGAGAACTGCAAAGAGAAAAATAGCCTGCGGACCTGGAATTACTTTCCTGTGTAAGTCACATGCCATACGCTGCGGGAGCCGTCATCGACCACGAACAGGCTGCCATCCGCCCCGATTGCGACCCCGACAGGGCGGCCCCAGACTTCGCCGGCCTTCGTCAAAAAGCCGGTGAGAAAGTCATCGTACTCCCCGGTGGCGTGCCCGTCCTTCATGGGAACAACAACCACTTCATAGCCCGCGCGCGGATCGCGGTTCCAGGAACCGTGCTCAGCGGCGAAAGCCTCCCCTTCATATTCCGACGGGAACTGAGATTTGTGGTCGGGGTAGAACGTCATTTCGAGTGAAGCCATGTGCGGTTGGACAAGCACGTCAGGAGTACGGACATGCGAGGCCAGATCAACTTGCTTGCACCCCTTGGCCTGCGCTTCGGTCAGAGCCGCGGAAAGCTGGGGGTTCGGTCCGGTCCCGTTGGCGCAGGGCTTGGGAAGGCGATCGTCCTGGTGGCCTCCCATGTAGTACCACGGCCAGCCAAAGAAACTGCCTTCGGGCACGCTGGTGATGTAGTCGGGAACAAGATGATTTCCAAGGTTGTCGCGCTCATTGACTGAGCACCAAAGTTGGCCGGTTGTCGGATTGATGGCCTCGCCGACACAATTGCGAATGCCGTGCGCGTAGACCTGAACGAACTTGCCTTCCGGCGTGTACTCGAGAATGTCGGCACGATGAAATTCTTTCGCTTGTTCGTCGCCTCCGTTGCGTTCATAGTCCGTGTCAGGGTTATTGATATTGGATCCTGAACCCACCGACACCAGCATGTGCGCGCCATCGCGCGTGAAAACGACATCGCGGGTCCAGTGGCCGCCGCCGGTGAGTTGCGCATACCCGGGGACAGCAGACACGACGGTCTCTGCAGAGCCCTGGGCATGGAGATCGCCCGATTTATAAGCAAAGCGCTGGATGGTCGTCGCATTCCCGATGTAAACCCACTGGGGGTTGGGGCCAAGCGGATAGAAGGCGATGCCGAAGGGATGGTCGAGACCCGTGGCAAACTTCTCGATCCGCGCAGCCTTGTTGTCGGCCCTTGCGCCGCGGAGCACGAAAATCGTGCCGGCCCCGGAGTCAGCCAGGAATAGATCGCCATTGGGCGCAGCGATGATGAAGCGAGGCATCGTAAAGGTGCCTCCGCTGAGCTCCATGTGCTCTTTGTTGTCGGCACGCTGCATGGGCTTCGCGTCGCCGCCGGCATAAAGCGTAACCTTGAAGCCCGGAGGGGCGACCGGCCACCCATCGGTGGGCCGCACAACAACATGTGCCGTATTGTTGACGGCTTCTGCCGGCTTTGGCCGAGGAAGGTCGGCCACCGTGAGGTGATGACGGACCCCAGGCTTCTGCTGGCTCCAGTCAGTGAAAGCCGCCTGACCCGTGAGAACCTGCTGCGCGCGTCCAGGAATCGAAAGGGATGCAGCGGCAGTCATAACCAATGAAAGTAGAACTGTGATCAAAGGAGCAGGTCTCATATTTTCCTCCACCCTTATTTGTAATGGACACAGCTCCCCCGATGCCAGAGATCGATGCAGGCTGCAGCCGTCCGGCCCCTCGCACGCTGAAGCGTACCGGACGCATGATTGCAGTCTCCACTGGACTCATGCGCAATGGTCGCGAAGGATCCAGGCTAACGAATCAAGAGGAAGCATCCTTGCAGGGGAGCGGGAACCCGATCGTAAGCCGGTTGCTGTCGGAGAGTCTTTCGTAAGTCAGCGATCCAGCGAAACGAGCCAGCAGCCGAATTCCGTGTCCCCCGGGTTCAATCGACTCGAGGGTGGCGGGCTCTGTCCAGTTATTCGGCAAGGGCTCCAGCGGGGAAAACGGCCCCGCCTGGTCGTCCATCACGAACCAAAGACTGCCCGCTGAAACCGAAGCCTCGATCACAATGGGATGCCCGGGTTCGCCGCGATATCCGTGCAGAATCACGTTGGCCAAAGCTTCTTCGATGCATAGTTGCATGGCAAACAGAGCGTCTTCGCTAAATCCATTCTGATTCGCCAGGGCCTCGATCCAAGGCTGGACGCGGCTCAATTCCGTGAGCCGGCTGTCCAATTCAAGGCGGTCTTGCGCATCATGCATGAGCATCTTCTCCGGCCCCACGTGAGGCGCGTAAGCCCGCGGAAGCCGGGATCCCAGCTCGGTTAGCACAGCGAGGCAACGGCGGAATCTAGATCGTGAAAGATGGGGATCACCTTGTCGATATTGCTGGCCTTCAATACTTCCTCCACCATGGGAGGCGGACCGAACAGCGCCACTTTGCCACCGCGACGGTGAACCGCTTGCGCCGGAAGAACGAGCGATCGAAGTCCCATCGAGCCCAGGAAGGAAACATTGCACAGATCGACCAGCAGAAACTTGCAACTACCCGCCAGCACGTTCATGCGCAAATCAATGGTCGCCGCGCCTTGTATATCCAGGCGTCCATCGAGAAGAACTCGTGTGATTTCCCCGTCCATGGACTCCGTCGAGATTGTCATTCGCTCTCCTTTCCGAATCAATCAGCTCCGGAAAGTGAATTTGTCGGAAGGTCTCGCTCATCGTAACGGGCGATTGTGAATACCTTGTTACACCGCGCTAGACTCCAGCAGGGCTCCCGGCGGTCGGAATCGCGCTCTCCCCGACGCCACGATAGCGGACCACAAGAAGCGTGATGTCGTCTGACTGGCTGGTTCCTCCTGTGAACTTCTCGACGGCATCCAGGATTCCCGTCTGCACCGCCCCAGGAGATGAATCACGATGCCGGCCGAGCGCTCCTATGAGCCGATCGGTCCCAAACAGTTCTCTTTGTTTCCCCTCTGCCTCGGTGACACCGTCGGTAAAGAGCACCAGCGTATCTTCAGGCTGGAGTTGGATCTGCGCGGAACTGAAGCTCGCCTGCGCAACCAGGCCGATTGGGAACGAGCCCTCGGAATACAGCTCGGTCACTTGTCCTCGCCGCAGCAGCAGTGGTGAAGGGTGCCCGGCGCGGACGAACTCGAAGATGCCGTCGGGGGCCACCAGCCCAAAGAACATGGTTGCGTAACGGCCGACCGCTGCCCGATCGCAGAGAAAGCGGTTCAGGTGATCGAAGACCTTCACCGGATCGACGCCCAGTGTCATTCCCGAGAGCGCCCCCTGCAGCATCGTTGTCAGCAGAGCAGCGCCGAGTCCCTTGCCGGCCACGTCGGCGATCAAGAGCGCAATGCGGCCGTCGGGCAGGGGCCACACATCGAAATAGTCGCCGCCTACCTCGTGGCAAGGCCGGTGAATTCCAGTGAGGGCGAGGTGCGGGAAGTCCTGCAGTCCTTGCGGCACCAGGGCCTGCTGAATGTTGCGCGCAATGCTCAGCTCCTGCTCCAGACGCTGGCGCTCGCGTTCGTGCTCAATCAACCGGGCGTTATCAAGAATGCTTCCGGCCTGGGCCCCAAGGGCATCCAGGATTTGCCGGTCCAGCGCCGAAAAAGTGGATGTGCGTTTGGAGTCGAGGTACACCGCACCCAGCAACTGACGTGGGGCGATGTCTGTAGACGAAGCATCCGTCCCGCGCGGCGCGCCCATGAGCGGAATCACGACCGACGAACGCAACAGTTGCAGGACGACACTCTGCGCGCTTTGCAGGTTGATATCGGCAAGGTTCAAATCTTCATTGATCACTGCGGATTCGAGTTCGATGGCTTTCCCGAGCACCGAACGGCTGGGATTCATCGACGCAGGGTCAAGGCTTTCGCTGTCGCGCCCGCGGGCTACTCTCACCTGCAGCACACCCGATACATCTGGCTCGAGAAGCATGCCGCGGTCCGCGTGGGTAATGACAATGGCGTGATCCAGCATCGTGGCCAGCACCGATTCCAGGGGAAGCTGAGAATGTAAAAGCGATGTGGCCTCCAGCAGCAGCCTCAACCCCTTCAGTTCATCGGCTGAGCCTCCGCCCCACGAACCGAGGAGGCTCCGCAGTTTCGACTCTGCCTCTTGCTTGAGGTCCGCTTCCAAATTCAGGCGGAAGACAAGTTGGCAGCCATCATCGGTGCCCAAGCGGATCCGGTCCCCGTCGGCAAGCGGTCTTCCCTTCGTCGGTTCACCGTTCACGAAGATGCCATCCCGCTGACCGCGATCCTCAATCAGAAGCCCAGAAGCGCCCTCAGAAATGGCCATACATTTGCGCGAAATGCGCAAGTCGTCGAGGGATAAGTGGTTGCCGTTCTCCCGGCCCCGCCCCACAAAGAACGGAAGCTCATGGACGGGTACAACCTGCTCAGGCCGATCAGCAAACATCACTTCGAGATACGCGTGGTCAGAAGCATGCAAGTCAGACATAGGGTTTTCGAGTGACTGAATTCTAGCAGGGGCCAATTTCAACGTGGGACAAGACGACTCAATCCTGGGACAAGACGAGCCTTCCGTGGGACGAGATGCGTTCGCAATCGACCGCGCTCATGGGCTGAATTTGCCCAAGTTCCTTGACAATGCTTGCTCGCTTCAATAGTTTTTAGTCTCATCGCCCCTGAAAGGCTCTCTCCCAAAGGTGCCGAGCGTTCTCGGTCCACCTGGGCAGCATGAATAGCCTGGAAGACGGTGCCATTCCCCCCGGTGGCAATTTGAGGATTTGACTCGGCAAGGTGAACCACTGTGCCGAATGGCTGGGCGCTTGCCCCGGTCGACTGGAGAGTTGCGCCCCGTTTCCCGTTTTTTCCCGTTATTTAATTTCAATACTTTAACGAGAGACGCCAACCAAGAGACGCCAACAAGGAGAGCGTAGTGAAACAGGCAGCCATTTCGTTCAAAACTTCCGCCGATCGGAAACTGGGCTCTCCTGCAGCTACATCGCAGCGTTTTGCGGGGGCGCAGGCATCGGTTCGATCGGTAATCGCGCTCATGCTGCTCGGCGCGTTTTGCGTTGCGGCAGGGGCACAGACTCTGGCGCCAAATTGGGTTCAGCAATCGCCCGCGCACAATCCCGGCGCACGTTTTGAGTCCGCCATCACCTACGACGCGGCGCACGCACAGGTAGTTTTGTTCAGCGGCAACGACAGCCTCAACAATACGTGGCTGTGGAACGGGTCCGATTGGACGCAGGCATCCCCGGCAAACAGTCCTTCCCAGCGCTTTAGCCCGGCCATGGCCTTCGATGCGGCGCACGGGCAGGTCGTCCTGTTCGGAGGGTCAAGCGGCGGCGTTAGCCGGCTCGCGGATACATGGGTGTGGGACGGCGCCAACTGGACGAACGTGACCCCGGCGAGCAGCCCGTCCGCGCGGAATGGCGCGGTCATGGTCTACGACGCTGCGCACAGCCAGGTGGTCCTCTTCGGAGGAATCGACAACTCCGGCTTGCGAAACGATACGTGGGTGTGGAACGGAACCACTTGGGCTCAGTTATCCCCGGCTGCCAGCCCCTCGGCGCGCGTGGATTACAGCATGGTCTACGATGCGGCGCACAGCCAGGTCGTTTTGTTCGGAGGACAAGACGCCGGCGGCGATCAAAACGACACGTGGGTATGGAACGGAACGACGTGGACGCAGCAGATTCCGTCGAACACCGCGGGCAACCCGCCTGCGCGCGACAGCCAGGGAATGGCCTACAACGCAGCGATGGGCCAGACTGTGATGTTTGGAGGCAAAAACGGCGGCGATCTCGACGACACCTGGGTTTGGAATGGGACGAACTGGACTGCGGCAATGACTCCGAGCAGTCTGACCGCGCGAATCGCTTCACATGCCATGACCTACGATGCAGCGCTCGGTCAGGTGATTTTGTATTCAGGAATTAGTCCTGATACCGATACATGGGAGTGGGGGCTCTCCAACAATTTCGGCAACGTGAATGTTTGCCCCGCCGGACAATCCACACCGGCCCCCTGCAGCAAGACGCTATCGTTGATCTTCAACTTCGCGGCCGATACCACCATCACTTCGATCCAGGTCGTTACGCAAGGCGCACCCAGCCTCGACTTCAGGCAGGTCAGCGGCGGCAACTGCTCCGGCATGATCTCCGCAGGCAGCTCCTGCACCCTGAGCGTTCAGTTCGCGCCGCTCGCGCCCGGATTGCGTCTGGGCGCGCTGCAGTTGCTAGTGAACGGTACGCAGCCCGTCAACATTCCCATCTACGGAGTTGGCCAGGGGCCAGCGGCAGCCTTCAGCCCCGCCACGCCGACCACGGTGAACACGGGGAGTTTCAGCCTGAGCGTGCCCAAGGGGGTAGCGGTCGACGCGGCGGGCGATGTCTTCATCTCCGATAACGGCAATTCTAGGGTGGTAAAGGTCGCGGCGAACGGCACTGTTTCCACGGTGGGTTCGGGACTGAATTACCCGCAGGGTCTGGCCGTGGATGGCGCCGGCGATCTCTTCATCGCGGATAACAACCTGAATGCGGTGGTCGAAGTTACACCCGCGGGCGTCCAGACCATCATGAGCTTTGGCGTCGTTGCCCAGTTAGGTGTCGCGGTGGATGGAGCAGGCGATCTCTTCATCGCCGATTTCACGGGCAGCGAGGTCATCGAGGCTCCGGCGGGCTGCACCAGCAGCGCCTGCGCGACCGTGGTATATTCCGCAGAGCCCGGCATGCATCCGGTCGGCTTGGCTGTGGATGCGGCGGGTGATCTCTTCATCGCCGATTTCTCCGATGCGCCGACGACCACACCTGGGAAAGTGGTGGAAATTCCGGCCGGCTGCACCAGCAGCGCCTGCCAGACCACGGTGGGCACTGGATGGTATGAACCCGAAGCCATCGCCGTGGATGCAGCGGGTGATGTCTTTGTCGCGGATGAAGCGCCCAAGGTGATCGAGGTTCCCGCCGGTTGCGTCAATAACGGCAACAACTGCCAGGTCACCATCAGCGGAGTCCTGGCATATGGCGTGGCAGTGGACGGAAAGGGCAACGTCTTCATCCCCGACCTCGATGCCCTGATTGCACCGACGGATCCCGACAGCAATCAAGTCATCGTGTTCAACCGCTCCCAGCCGCCCTCGCTGACGTTCGCCGCCACAAATGTAGGCAGCACCAGCGTCGATAGCCCACGGTCCGTCATGCTTCAAAACATCGGCAACCAGGCGCTCGATGCCGTGAATTCAGGGCTGGCCGTCAACGGCCCCGACTTCGTCGAAGTGAATGGCGCGGGCACGCCCGCCGATTGCGTATCCGCCTTCTCGCTGGCGCCGGGCGCAGAGTGCAATCTCAGCATTAGCTTCACGCCGAAGATCGCCGGCAATCCGCTCGCACGCACGGCCGTTTTTACCGACAACGCATTAAACGCGTCGGTCGCCGCGCAGACCGTTCCACTGAGCGGCGTG
Source organism: Occallatibacter sp. (assembly GCA_036520995.1). Lineage (GTDB taxonomy): Bacteria > Acidobacteriota > Terriglobia > Terriglobales > Acidobacteriaceae > Telmatobacter. The sequence goes on along the minus strand of DATDIQ010000009.1, from coordinate 42,366 downwards.
GGCATCTTGGTTGCCCCGCCCACCACCGTCGTCCCCAACGTCGTGGGGCAGACAGCCTCCGCAGCGGGATCGGCCATCACCACTGCGAGCTTGACGATGGGAACCGGGAGCTCGGCATTCAGCAGCACGGTGCCTCTCGGCAGTGTGATCAGCCAGAATCCCGCTCCTGGAACGCAAGTGGCTGTCGGATCCGTCGTCGAACTGCTCGTCTCAAACGGCCCGCAGCCCGCAACCAATCCGCTCTCGCTCCAGAACAATTACTTCGTCACCGGTGACTACGCGTCTGCGGGAGTCTCTCTGCGAGGCACCGGCGGCCCAGGCGGCATGGCCACCGGAACCATCACCATCCCCACATACTCTCAAAATCAAAGCCAGGGTGTTCCCGACGGCGCCGACATCGTTGAAGCCTTTCTCTACTGGGAGACGGTCGAGAATACGCCGTCGGCCTCGGCTGGCAGCGGAACGTTCGATAGTTTCCCCATCACCGGCCAGCAGATCGGGAGCGACCAATCCTACACAGACGGTTCGTTGAGCGGGACGCTGCGCGTCTATCGCGCCGACGTCAACGCCTATTTCCTGCCTCAAGCCAACGGGATCCGCTTTGCCTCGGGCACTCACACAGTTTCTCTGCCCGACGCCGGAGGAAGCGCCTTCCCGCTCACCGAGGGCGCAAGCCTGGTGGTCATCTATCGCGTATTGTCACCGAATTTCCCGCTCAAATCCGTGGTGATCTACGACGGTTCGGCGCTGTCCGCCAACGCTACGCCGCAGGTAGTGCAGGGTTTCTATGACGCATACCCCGCAACCGGCACCGCCAAGAACACAAACATCTTCGCCGCCGCTGGTGGTTGGAACAACAGCTTCAATGCAGTCACGCTTCCCGCTCATGCCAGTCAGTACACCGCGACGTTGAATCCTAATAGCGCCTATGCTGCAGTCATTGTCAGCACCCCCGTCACCAACAGCGATAACGACGGAATTCTGGATGCATGGAAGACCGGCCCAGGTGCCGGCGATGTCAATGCAGGGAATCCAGGCTATTACGACGTGAAGACCGGATTCTTTGTGCCTCTGCCGGGCGCGCGCCACGGCCAGAAGGACTTGTTTGTTCAGCTCGACTACATGTGCAGCACCGTGAATCCAGACGGCTCATGCGCATCGGGTGCGGGCCAAGAAAATCTCTTCCCCTCACCGGACGCGTCCGGCAAGGATCCACTCCTGATGGTCCAGCAGGCATTTGCCGCGAACGAAGTCACGCTGCATCTCGAAGTTGGCAACGCTGTGCCGGAAGACACCTGCACGGATGCGACGCAACCACAACTGTGCGAATTCCCAAACGAGCCGGGCGTGATCAGCTGGAAGAACAGCCTGGAATTCTCGAAGCTGTGGCCGAAGAATTTCGCGGCCTGCGCAGCGGGTGGCGATTGCAGTCCCCGTTTCCCATACGGCCAGAAAGATAGCTATCATTACGTTCTCTTCGGCCACTCGCTCGCGATCCCCGCCTGGAACACGCGTTACGGAACCCTGGTGTCGATCACAAGCGTCATGAATGGCCAAACCACCATCGTGACCGCCGACCGAGGCGCCGGCATCAATGCCTGTCCAGGTCGAATAACGATTTCCGGCGTTCTCGGAAATCCGAATCTCAACGGGGTCTTCAACACCACAACCTGTCCCGACACGAAGACCATCAACTTTGCAACGCCCGCCGGCGCTCCCACCTGGAGCTATCCCAACACCACGTTGCCTGAACCGATCATTGGTCTCACGTCCGGCACGGTGACAAGCATTTCAGGATACTCCGATCTGGGCGGCGCCGATTCAGCCGTAACCCTGGGCCTTTGGTTGACGGCTCCCAACCAGGACATGAGCAAGCGCGCCAATGTCATCGCCGGCACCCTGTTCCATGAGATCGGCCATACGCTTGGCCTGAGCCACGGCGGCCTCTACTATGACACGCCCGGCAGTTATATCCCCACCTTCGAGGCTAACTGCAAGCCGAATTTTCAGAGCTCGATGAACTATCTTTTCCAGTTGGATGGGGTGGGACCGACTCAAGCCGTTGCTTACTCGAACCAGACGCTCAATACGCTGAACGAGAGTCAGGCGAGTCAGACCACTGAGCTTGTTGATACCGGCGTTCCCGGCAATCCGGCGACGTTCCCCACCTCCGCCTGGTACGTTCCCTTCACACCTGGCTCGACCGCCAGCCCCGCCACGCTGCATTGCGACGGCACTCCGCTCAACAACGACGCGGCCTATCGCGTCGATGCGCCCATCGCGCCCATCACTCCGCCCTGGTCGAACGGGCAGGACATCAACTTTGACGGCCAGTTGAATACGCAAATGCGGGGATACAACGACGCGGCCAACCTCGATCTGCGCCAGGTTGGCGCGACCGGTGGTGAGTTTGCGTCTTTGGCGAGCGTGCTTTCGTTTGGTTCTTCCTCGGCACCGCTGAACATCGCGGCGGGCGGAACGGTGGCCCTTGGGAGCGGTGGCACGATCGCACTGGGCAGCGGCGGAACTGTCGCGCTCGGCAGCGGTGGCAATGTCACCCTGAGCAGCGGCGGCACCATCGCACTCGGCAGCGGCGGAACGATTGCGCTCGGGAGCGGCGGCAATGTCACCCTCGGCAGCGCCGGCACGATAAGCCCCGGCCCCACCGGCGGAACGATCGGGCTAAGCATCGGCGGCAATGTCACGCTCAATAGCGGTGGCACCATTGCACTCGGCAGCGGCGGCACCATCGCGCTAGGCAGCGGGGGAACGGTGACATTCGGCAGCGCCGGGACCGTCACCGACAGCACCGGCACAACTCCGGAGTCGGCCGGAGGAACATACACCTTTGGCGCCAGCGGTGGCACCATTGCCCTCGGCAGCGGCGGCACCATCGCACTGGGCAGCGGCGGCAACGTCACGCTCAGCAGCGGCGGCACCATCGCGCTGGGCAGCGGCGGCACCATTGCCCTGGGCAGCGGCGGAAACGTCACGCTCAGCGCCGGAGGAACGATCGTCCTCGGCAGCGGAGGAACGATTGCGCTTGGCAGCGGCGGCAATGTCACCCTGAGCAGCGGCGGCACCATCGCGTTAGGCAGTGGCGGCACGATCGCCCTCGGCAGCGGCGGCAATGTCACGCTCGCTAGCGGCGGAACCGTGACGCTGGGGGGTGGCGGCGATTTGTCATTGGGCAGCGGAGGAAACATTACCCTGGCAAGCGGAGGGAGTGCAACCGTGGGCGCGGGCGGAAGCGTGACTCTGGGCAGCGGTGGCACCGTGGCCCTGGGTAGCGGCGGAAACATCACCCTCAGCAGCGGGGGCACAATCGCGCTTGGCAGCGGCGGCAATGTCACCTTCGGCAGCAGCGGCGGGATCTTCACGCCCAGCGGCGGCGGCGCCCCAGTCACGTATGGCCCCGGGCCAACCACGCTTGCCACCGGCGGCACCATCGCTCTGGGAAGCGGTGGCACCATCGCGCTTGGCAGCGGCGGCAACGTCACGCTCAGCACCGGCGGCACCATCGCCCTGGGCAGCGGCGGCAATGTCACCCTGGGCAGCGGCGGTACCATTGCGCTGGGCAGCGGTGGAACGATCGCGCTCGGCAGTGGCGGCACCATCGCCCTGGGGAGCGGCGGCACCATTGCCTTGGGCAGCGGCGGCACCATCGCCCTGGGCAGCGGCGGCAATATCGCGCTCGGCAGTGGCGGCAACATCACCCTGGGAAGCGGTGGCACACTCACCAATGAGTTGACATACGAAACCGCCAACTCGATTGTTCGCCCGCCGTCTTCACCCACCGAGACACCGACGCCGACAGGGCCAGTAAGAATCGATTGGACGGCCCCTGCGTTCGGCGTAGTGCAGACCTATACGATCTATCGCAGTGTGAATGGCGGCACGCCGGTTGCGATAGGCAGTGTCAGCGGCAATCCGCCCGCGACAGAGTTCATCGACACCAACCCTGATACCACTCCAGGCGACGTAGTTGTCTACACGATATCGACCACCCTTGCCCCGGTTCCCATCGATCCGACGCAGCGCCAGAGTCCGCCCTCGGCGCCGGCGGTGCTCAAGAATGACCAGACCATCGCATTGGGCCCCTTGCCAAGCTCTGTCGTCCTCGCCGATCCGCAACCCACCGTCACCGCGACGGCCACGTCGTCGAGCGGGTTGCAGGTGAACTTCAGCGCCACGGGATCTTGCGCCATCGGAAGCCAGTCGTTCGCGAATGCCGTTTCCTCGGCCTCTGTAACCGTGAGCGCAACAGGGAGCTGCACCGTCACTGCATCGCAGCCGGGAACAGACCCATCGCAAGTGGGCAATCCCCCGTATTACAACGCAGCCAACGCTGTGTCAGGCACATTCATGGTCCTGCCGCAAGGGTCCGATTTGCTTTCGCAGACCATCACCTGGGCCACCCTGCCAAACGCACAGTACGGCGGCACATTCTCATTGATTGCGACATCCTCTTCTGGAGAGACCGTCAACTTCATCGCATCCGGGCCGTGCACCCCGAGCGGCAGCATTACCGGAATCGGCGTTTGCAAAATCACGGCATCGGCCCCCGGAGATAGCACGCACAGCGCGGCCTCGGTATCCCAGTCGTTCACCATTTTCCCGGCGGTACTCAAGGTAACCGCGACGAATCTCACCAGCGTCTATCGGCAACCGCTTCCGACGTTGACGTTTGGATACAGCGGCTTCGTGAATAGTGAAACATCCTCGGTTGTCAGTGGGACACCATCGCTCGCCACCACTGCGACTCCGGCGAGTAACGCCGGCGGCTATCCCATCACGGTATCAACCGGCACGTTGTCCGCGGCGGATTACTCCTTCCTTTACGTGAGCGGCACGTTGACGATACAGGCGGCAACTCAGGCGATCATGTTCACCGCCAATCCGCCGCCGAGCGCCGCCTTCAACGCCAGCTTCACCGTAGTGGCCACAGGTGGTCTGAGCGGCAACCCCGTCGCCTTCACCAGTGCGGGCGCGTGCAGCAACGCCGGGGCAACCTACACCATGACCAACAGCACAGGAACGTGCTCGGTGATCGCTAACCAGGCGGGCAACGCGAACTACGCGGCCGCACCGCAGGTGACAAAGATCGTCAACGCGACCGGACCACTGGTCACGGTGTCTCCATCCAATATCAACTTCGGCACGGTATATCGAGGAAGCATTTCAACCAAGACCATTACCGTGACAAACATCGGAACGGCGCCCCTAACCGTCCACGATCCGCTCCTCTCAATCGTGAAGGGTGGAAACTCCAACGAATTTATCGCAGTCAATCTTTGCCTCGTGCCGCTTCCTGCAGGGAAGAGCTGCACCATTACGATTGCCTTCGTTGCAGGCCCGTTCTACACAGCGCAAACGGCAACCTTGCAGATTATGGACAATGCGCCCGGCAGTCCGCAGGCCGTCACGCTGAGTGCGCTGGTGATCGATCCCCTGGCGACTCTCAGTCCAACGAGCCTGAATTTCGGGACAGTAAAACACGGCACCAGCAGCACCCTCAACGTGATCCTCAGTAACCCGGGTGGAACTCCCTTGAACTTTAGCGGGACCAGCATCAGTGTGACGGGCGCGAACAAGACAAACTTTGTGGAAAGCAACAACTGCGGAACCTCGCTGGCGGCGGGCGCCAGGTGCACCATTGAGGTCAAGTTCACCCCTGCCATCGGCACAATCAGCGCCAGCCTGACAGTAGTGGATAATGCGCAGGCCGGAGGCGGCACCCAGACTGTGGCCCTTTCTGGCAAGGGCAACTAACCGCGAAGCCGGCGCGGATATGCTTGGGCCGCAGCAGGGTGCGGAAGTCAGGCGGCGCGCTTCCGTTGTTGTCCAGAGGAGTTACTGGCCGATGCGACGGCGGATTTCGGGGACCAGCGGATCTTCCGTGGATTGTCCGCGGATACTGAGATAGCTCTTATAAAAATCCGCGAACCCCTCGCTCTTCATCCCTTCGCGCACGCGTCCCTGAAAGTAGTACACGGGTGGGAAATAGGCATACGTCGGCACGTTGTCATCAAACAGTTCGATCGCTTCGCCGCGCCGCTTCAAGCACCGATCAAATTCTGAGTCAGCCTCGGTAAATGCTCCTGCTTCCAGGTAGGCCCGCCCCAGTTCGAATCGACCGATCCAGGTGTCCATCAGGTTGTTTGCGGCCATCATCTGCCGGACAGCTTCATTGGTATCTTTCCGCTTCAGCGCGATCATCCCCTCGATAATCTTGCCGTAAGCCTGCGGCTCGCTCGATAGTTCGGCAGAGAGACTCGCCGCGGGCTTTTGCGCTTTCGCAGAGTCTCCGGCATCGACGTAGGCCATCGCTGCCAGGAATTCAATCTGGGGCGACTTGCTGTTGGCTAACGCTTTGCCAAGGTCAGAGAGCGCTGCTGCATGGTGACCCTGCAACTCCTCGATGGTCCCAAGTACCGCGTACTTCCTCGATGCGTTGTCGGCCATTTTGGCGTCCAAATCGGCGGCGGCTCCTTTTGCAAGGATGCTCACTGCCTCCGCATACTTTCCCTGATAGGCGGCGAGATCGGCCAACCCAACGGTCGCGGTCGATGCGCCCAGCGGACCGAACTTTTCAAGCTGATGGTACGCTTCGGCGGTCTTCTCTAACTGCCCTTGGCCGAGATTCGCTTCGGCCAGAACCAGGTATCCCTGCGCGGCCGATGGGTTGATCTCCAGCGCCGTGCGCGCCTCTTTTTCGCTCGCCGCAAAATCTCCGGCGAACGCACTGATAAATGCCAGGTTCAGACGTTGCCCCACGCCTTTAGGGACAATCTCGACTGCCTGTCGCGCCGCTTCCAACGCCTTCGGCGCGTTGCGCAACTCCACATAGCAGGAGGCAAGGTTGTTCTGTCCGACACGATCGGCGGGGTAATGGGTGACGAGTTGTGTGTATTCCTGCACGCAGTTTTGCCAGTCGCCGGTGGTGTAGTAGAACATTCCGCGGTTGCGATAGCGTTCCCTTTCGGTCATGCGGTCCACATGTTCCATCGCCAGCTTCATGTACTTTACGGCGTCCCCGGATCTTCCCAGGTTCAGGGCCATGGCCGCCATGCCGGTGTATGCCCGCGCAAACTTCGGGTCTAGTTCCGTAGCCTTCTGGAACGAATCGAACGCCTCCTGGAACTTGCCCGCAAACTGTTCTTCGCCGCCGAGAGCGTCCTGGTGGACGGCCTCCAGCGATGCGGCGGTAAAACCTCCGCTGACCGCGCCAAACTGGACCGAAGCGGGCGTGGTGTCGCCCAGAGCTTTGAGAATCGGCTCAGCCAGCTTCGGAAGATCGCGGAGGATGTCTTGCTTGTTGCCCACGGTGATGTCCGCCTTCGCGAGTTCCTTGCCGCTCACGGCATCCAGCGCAATCGCCGAAATATCATACTGGTCGCCCCGCAAACTGATGTCGCCCGTAACTACCGCGTTGATGCCCTGGTTTACGGCTACCAGCCGCGCTGACTGCTCGTCGAGCTTGTCTGTTGGGTTGGGAAGTTTCCTGGCCAGTTTGCGCGCATCCCCGCGACTATAGGCGTTGATGAAACTGGCTCCTTCAAGGGCCACTCCGAGCATTGGCTCCAGGGTGTCATCCAAAACCGGGTCGCCGGTATGGTTCGCAAAGTCACCAACCAGCACCGAGACCGGGGCATGTGGGCCTGATTTCGCCGCCTGTTGCCTCTTTAGGACGTACCAGGAAATTCCCGCCGCGATCGCCACAATCAGAACGCCCGCGCCCGCCAGTCGCGGCCATGGAAGCTCACGAATGCGGATCATGCGCAGCCGCGCGGAAGAAGCAGAAATCTTTTTCCCTCCCTTGCCCTGCCATGCGCGGAGGTCCGCATCCAGTTCCGCCGCGTTCTGGTAGCGATTTGCCGGATCTCTCTCAAGACACTTGGCGACAATATTGCTCAGCGTGCCAGGGATATTCTTGTCGACATCCGCCAGCGGCACGGCGCGCTGCTGGGTGCGCTTCAGCAAGCTCGCGATGGCACTCTCCGCATAGAACGGCGTAACTCCGGCCAGCAGCTCATAGAGGATCAGTCCGACCGTAAAGATATCGGAGCTGGCCTTCACTTCCGCGCCCTGTGCCTGCTCAGGAGACATATACTCGATCGTCCCCAGCATGGCGCCGGTGCGCGTCATGCCGTCGCCCGAGAACGTGCGCGCCAATCCAAAGTCCATCACCACCACGCGACCGCTTTTGTCGCGCATGATGTTGCCCGGCTTTAAATCGCGGTGAATGATTCCTTGCTGGTGGGCGGCAGCCAGGCCAGTGGCCACCTGCTCCATGATGTCGACCGATTCCGCAACTTCAAGCTTGTCGCGTTGCTTCAGGATCTGGTGAAGGTTCTCGCCTTCAAGGTATTCCATGGTGATGAATTTCACGCCCTGGGCTTCGCCGAGGTCGTAAATCCGGATCACGTTGCGATGGGTTACCTGGGACGAAAGCAGAAGCTCCTGTTTGAAGCGCGCCAGGACTTCGGGGTTCGAGGCCATCTCGGGACGGATGACTTTCAAGGCCACGATTCGATCCACCTCGCGGTCGGCGGCCTTGTACACGGCTCCCATGCCGCCTTCCCCGAGGAGTTCGAGAATTTCGTAGCGATTGCCGAGAACAGATCCAATTTGGAGCAGAACCGGGCTTGCAGCGGCCCCTTTTGCGCCTTCCGGAATGGGACTGCGTCCCGCGGAGGTTTGCGGAGCTAAAGTGTCGTCGCCTGATCCGATGGTTGGAGTGTTGTTACCACGTGGGCGAAGCCCTACGACCGTCGCCTGCGGTTTTCGTTTGGAATCGTCTTCCAAACTTGCTCGATCAGAATCGCTTCGGAGCGGCGGGTTGGAGAGAATCGTTGGTTCGGAACCCCGCTGTATCGCGGGCTCATCCTCACGGGGAGGAGGAGGCATCGAGCTGACAGCCGCCTTCGCGCCTCTTACGGCCCGGGGCGCGGGTGCTCCTGGAACTGGTGTTTTGTCGCTTCCAAAGGGATGATCATCCATGTTGCTCTTCGCAAAATGCCTGAAATGAATGGAGCTACCCGTCCAAAAACCTGCTGGGGAACCCTGGAACGGTGTAGTGGCTGAAGTATAAACGATTCCCCATCCATCAGGTATGCCGAGGCACTCCGATGCGCTCCGCCCAGTGGGCCAACAACCTCCTTGTCGCTTGAGCTCCGATCCAAGTTATGCACTCGTCGTCGGCGACAATGACTGAGCCTGGAGTGTTCACGCTTTTCGAAAATTGTTCCACGCGGAACAATTTCGATGACCATTACCTCTAATCGTGTGCGATGCGGAATAAATGGACGATCCGTAGTTCGCTCCGCGATCCGTTGCAGATCCGATGGTTGCGCGTCAAGCGGCAAGAGCCTGTCAAGAAATGGGAGAACAGAAGCGCGGGAGCGACTTCTTGGGGATGGGCGATTCGGAGTGTTGACCGGGTACCCTGCGTGGCGCAGCGAGTCGCGGAACCGGCGGAGATCAGAGTAAAAAAACCCGGTTCAGTGGCGAGGGCAGTCTGATTTTGCACCATTTTTGGGGCATGCGGGGGGGGGTAAGTGGTGGGTTACAGTCCGGTCACATGCCTGACAGATGGAGGCCCGGGCCGCTTCACTGCCTGATCGATCTTCTATTCTGCGCTCGGAAGGGGAAATTCTCTGCAAACGACTTTCTGGTGCCGGACCCAATCGTTGACCTGATCGGTCAAACTTCCCTGCATCAATCCCTCCGCCGATCCAATCGCCAAGAGGCGACTCCTGAAAAATAGGGTGACCCCAAAAAAATCGAGCTTGACCGATCCTGGTATCTGTGTATACTCAGTATATACAGATGCAGACTTCAATCGTCATCTCGCAAACCGACGGCCGGCCGATGTATCTCCAGATCATGGAGCAGATCCGGCAGAGGGTGGGCACAGGCGAGTGGAGGCCTGGCGAGCAGATTCCCTCGATTCGCGCCCTGGCAATCACTCTGCAAGTGAGTGTGATCACCGTGAAGCGTGCCTACCTGGAGCTTGAACGGGAGGGCGTGATTGTAACGCAGCACGGAAAAGGGTCAATCGTGGCGCCGGATCCCCACCTAGGCCCGCGCCTCTATCGCGAAGAGTTTGAAGAGCATCTGCGCCAGGTTTCGCGGATCGCCGCGCTGCTCGGGATGACCGAGGAGGAGATCGTCGAGAAATTGAGAGACGCTGCCCTGCAACTGGAAACGGAGGAATCATGATCGACGCTGCCGTCGAGTTTTCCGGAGTTTCAAAGCGCTACACACACTTCACCTTGGATCGGATAGACCTGAAGCTTCCGACGGGATGCATCATGGGCTTTGTTGGGGCAAACGGGGCAGGCAAATCGACGACTCTGCGCATTTTGATGGGCCTGGTGCATCAGGATGCGGGCTCAGTGAAGGTGCTGGGCCATGCAATGCCGGAGCAGCAGGCGACGGCGAAGCGGGATATCGGGTTCTTGTCGGAGGATATGCGGCTCTACGGGAGCGCAACCCTCGCGTGGCACATGGGCTTTGTGCGGTCAATCTACCCGCATTGGGATAGCAAATACGCCGAGGATCTTCTCCGTCGATTCGATTTGAAGTGCGAGCAGAAGATTAAAGGAATGTCGCACGGGCAACGGGTGAAAGCGGCTTTATTGCTCGCGCTTGCCCGTAGGCCGCGCCTGCTGGTGCTCGACGAGCCGACGACGGGGCTCGACCCGATTGCTCGCCGTGAAGTGCTGGGCGAGTTGATGGCAGTGCTGGCAGATGAGGAACGCACGGTTCTCTTCTCGTCGCATAACACACTCGAGGTCGAACAGATCTCCGATCAGATCACGTTTATTGATCGGGGGCGAATCCTTGAGTCATCGGACAAAGAGACATTTCTCGACCGTTGGCGAAGACTGCGGCTGGTACTGCCGCCGAACACGAAGCTGCCGGGACTTCCCGGAGTGGTGAATGTGGATGGAAGCGGCCGCCTTCCCGTGGTAACGACGAACAGGTTCGAGCCGACGATGGTGTCTGCGTGCACAGAGGCAGGCGTTGCCGTGCAGGCGGTGGACGTAATGACCCTGGAAGAGATCTTTGTGGCTCGCGTGCAAAGCCAGCGGGAAGGACAGGCGCTATGAACATCGCAATGGTAAGCCGGCTGATCTGTAAGGACTGGTACCTCAACCGAGTGGGGATCCTGGCTTCGCTGTTTGCCGGCGTGGTGACTCTGGGGATGGTCGCAGCGATGCACCGCTCCCAGCTTGCCTTGATCTTGGGAGTCATCGTGGTCGTCACGATCCTCATCGGCATGGGCGCCATGGTGATGATTTCGGCCGCTAATGAGCGCCGGCAACAGACCCTTCCCTTTGTGATGACCTTGCCCATCAGCTATCGGGAATACACAACCGCGAAGATTGTCGGCGGCATGCTGATCTTTCTCGTTCTCTGGGTCGCACTGGTCGCGGATATTGTCGCAACCATTCTTCTCACACCGGGCTTTCCGCACGGCTTGATCCCATTCGTAGTGATCATGGCCGTGGAGATCCTCATGAGCACATGCCTCATCACCGCGGTTTCGGTCACCACCGAGGCGCACGGGTGGACCGTCGCATCGGCGCAAGTCGGTGCGCTCAGTCTGAACGTCATCGGGTGGTCGATCGTGCGCTTGCCGGAGATTGGCGGGAGCATGAAAAGCACTACGGTGCAATGGGGCGGAACGGCCACGACCCTCGTGGCCGCGGAGCTGGCGACTATTGTCTTCATGCTCCTGATCACGTTCTTCGTGCAGGCGCACAAAAAGGACTTCATCTAGGGTTCTCCTCCACACGCGGCTGAGCAGTTGCCCCGCGGCGACCATGGCTCGATGCCGTTACGGAGAGGTCCGTCCGCGGCCACAGGATCGGTGTCTTCAAATTCAGATTGAAAGGCGGAACTGTATGCAAAGTCCATCCACACAGCGGCTGTTTCAGCTTTCCTATCTCCGCGCATTTGTGACGCTGCTGGTCGTGATCCATCACGCCGTGCTTGCTTACTTTTCGATCAAGCCGCCGCGATTTGCAGCCTTCACGGTCACGGCGGTGCCCATCAGCGATGCGGTAAAATGGCCCGGCTTCGACCTGCTGGCCGCCTGGAACGACATTTTCTTCATGGCACTGATGTTTCTCGTCTCCGGGCTCTTCGTGTGGCAGGGGCTGAAGCGCCACGGTGCGGGGACGTATATCCGGCGGCGTCTCCTGCGCCTGGGCCTCCCCTTTGCGATCGGCGCTGGCGTGCTGGCTCCGCTGGCCTACTACCCGGCATTTCTGCAGTGGGGCGGCACGCCGGGCCTCGGCAGTTATGCGACCGCGTGGTTTGCGCTGGGCAACTGGCCCGCGGGGCCCATGTGGTTCCTCTGGGTGCTGCTTGTCTTTGATTGCATCGCGGCGCTCAGTTTCATGGCGATCCCGCGCTTTGTCGACGCAATTGCGAGTCGCGTAGGCGCGCTGGGTAAACGGCCGATCTTCCTGTTCTTGATGCTCGCCACATTGTCGCTGGTCGCCTACGCGCCCATGTCGATGCGCTTCGGTTCGCTGACCTGGTGGAACTGGGGACCCTTTGCGGTGCAGGCCAGCCGCATATTGCACTACTTTGTCTATTTCGCAACGGGCGTTTGCCTCGGTGCGTTCGGAACGGAGATTGAGATTTTTGACCGGACGGGAAGGCTGGCGCGTGAATGGTGGTTTTGGTGCATCCTCTCTGCTTTGATGTTCACGTTCACCATCGCGTGTGTACGAGCGGGAAACGGGACCGGCGGGAGGATCGGCTTCGCCTGTTCGTGCGCCGCGTCGAGTCTGTTCGTGATGGCACTGGTGATTCGTTTCGTGCGGCCCTGGCGATGGGCTGACAGCCTAAGCGCCAACGCATACGGGATCTACATTGTGCACTACGCGTTTGTTATCTGGATACAGTACGCAGCACTGCGCTGGTTGACTCCAGCATTCGTGAAGGGTCTGGCAGTATCGCTTGCCGCGATAGCTCTGAGTTGGATGACGGTAGCGCTTATGAGGCGGAGCAAGCTGATTGCGCGAGTCGTCTGATTCTCGTCAGTGGAGCGGCGGCGCGAGGAGCCGCTGAGCGCGACTCCTTGCCGAAGAAATTCAATCCTATCCAGCCCATAAGTATTTCGGCCCAGGGGTTGGTGGTCTTCGCCCGCCTCAGTGCAGCCCTTGCCACGCACGCAAGGCAAAAGCGGCAAAGGAGGTCTATTCCATGGATTGGGTATACAGGTGAACCGCATAAGCCGGCCGCCGGCCCCAGCATCTCGGACGTTCTGATATTCACTGACATGCGGGTTGTAGTGCGGGATTGTCCGCGGCGATCGTTCGGTGGAATCAGCACAACTCAACGAGGCGGCGACGAAGCTTTGCCGCGACTTGCAACTTCGATCAATGCGGGAAGGATGATCTTTGCCATGATCGCATTGGGCGGAGTCGACTCCGCGTTGTAGCCGCCCCCGGTGAAAACGGCGACGAGGTCGTACTGCGGGACGAGGTAGATTTTCTGTCCGCCGTTGCCCTGGGCGGCCACCAGGTCAACATGCTGCGAGCCAGTTGGCATTTCCACATTCAACCAGGGCCTCCACCAGAAGTAGCCATAGCTGACGTTGTCCACGTGGCTGTGCTCGGCGAGCGATGTGCGCGTCCAAGATTCGGAAATGATCTGGCGTCCGTGCCAGCGGCCGCCATCTGCAAACAAGATGCCAAGCTTGAGCATGTCGCGGGGACGCAGGTGGATCTGCGAGTATTCCTTATCCGCGTTGGTCAGGTCGAAGTTCCACGTCCAGTTGGAGCGCGCGATGCCCAGCGGGGCAAAGAGGTTTGCCTGCGCGAACTCCGGGACCCGCATGTGAACCGCGTTTTCGATGGCCCGGCCAACGACCGCGACACCGCCGGAGCAGTAGTATGCCTTGGCTCCGGGGTCATTGATCAGCGACAGATCGAGTGTCGCCTTGACCCAGTCGGCCTGCTTATCAAGCTCTGTCTCGCGCCCCGGAGACGTAGAGCTATGGTCGTTGCAGTCCAGTCCGGAACTCATGGAGAGGAAATTGTCGAGTGTCATGGCTTGTTTGCGCGGATCGGGGTGGAGGTAGCTCTGATCGCTCATCAGCGGCAGCACGCGCTCGTTCACTCCGGATAGGGCACCCCGGTCGATGGCGATGCCCGCAAGCGCGCTCACGACAGACTTGGTGGCAGAACGAAGCTGTTGTGTGCGATCCGCACGATAGCCATAGAAGTACTCTTCGAGCACCAGCTTGCCACGCTGGTAGAGCAAGACGCTGTGCACCTGCTTGTAAGTGCCGTCAAGGATTGCGCGGACGATTGAGTTGGCCGTGGCGACTCCAAGATCGGAGTGCGCGATGTCTCCAACGGCGATTCCGTCCTGCAGGTCTGCGGGAGGATGGTAGCGATAGGCCTCAGGGGAATCCTGACCTTTGGGACGAGGCCGAGCGAGCGCGGCAGATTCGGGCGTGATGGTTGTCGATACTCGAGGATGGAACGCGCCACTCTGCTCATACCCTGTCACCTTGCCGCTTGCATCGCGCGGGAACGAGACCGTTTGACCGATCATGGTGGTGAAGCGATCGACCCCCGAGGGACGCAGTGCATACTCGGCCTCATCCACAACCGCGAAGAGGCCATCGCCCTCCACGATTTCAACCGAATGGCCAGGAGCATCGACGTACGTGCCAACGTAGTCTGCCAAGCTTGGAGCGGCGGTTTGTTGCGCTTTGAGCGCGCCTGCCAGCGTGACGAGAACAGCCGAAAACACTACAAGACGCAAAGGATGCCCATCTGCGCGATAGAGTCCCAATCGGTCGCCTCATCTCTGTTGGGTTGAAGGGGAATTTGAAGAGTCACCACCAGTCTAAGTTGCCAGACCCTGCTGGATATGGCCAGCTCGGCGGATGACTCTTACATAGATTTCGACTCTTCAAATCCGAGCGCATGCACTGGATCATCGACCGGGTTCTTGAGCACGAATGACATCTTCAGGGCCATTGCGCTTTCCCTTACGGCAGCCAGGCTGCAGCCCGACGGTATTTTCCGGTTGCCCTCTTGAAGAGGACGAAAATTGGTGGAGGCGGCGGGAGTCGAACCCGCGTCCGAAATCGATGTCAGCCTAGAGAATCCATGCTCAGTCCGGTTCCGATGGTTTCGCTCCGTGCGCTCAGAACGGACAAGATGCGCATGAAACTAGTCCGATGATCTTATGGCTGCAACACGGACCGAGAAGCAGCCACCAGCCTACTGGATGACGTCTTGCTCGCAGCCCGCAGGCGAAACCGCGAAAGACGGCAGCTTAGTTAATTAAGCTGCAAGTGCCAGATTATCGTTGGCAACTTTAGTTTTGCAGGCGATTATGGGTGCCCACACCCCAGCATGCCTCCGTGCCGCAAGCGATCCCGTCGAAACCGTGACGCCCCCATGACGACTCGCGGAAGGATCCGTCCTAACTTGGCTGGAGATCCGGAGTAGCAGGTGCGAGTACGGGCCAACCGGCTCGTGCTGCTTCTTTATTGTACTCGGAATGCGGCTGGGATCAGAGCCCCCCTCCCCGGTCTCTGGGAGGAAATTCCTTGTTTTATTGAGGTTGGCGACACCAACGCAACCCAAATTGCCGGCGTTGGCCGCGCGCCCACCTAGTGGTTGACTGCCTGTTCAATGTGCGCCGAATGACGGAAATCCTTTGCAAAGGCGAAGCCACGCCTCCCAGAGATGAGCCGCGTGGAGTTCGATGAAGCGCCCCACTTCGCAAGCCGCCTCATGCCGACACGCATCGCCAACATGCGAGTCGGCCCTCCCGAGCGTGAAAAAGCCCGGTGCCAGGACACGAAAGAAGACGCTCGCAATGAATGCGATCAATCCAGGTGGTTTGGTCGGCAGCTCTTTAGGTGTTATGCCCGTCGAGGAAGACCAGGACTCTTTCAGTGAGCGTCAGGTAGCCTGGCAACATCGAATCGCTGAGTTCAGAAAGATTGCAGCTGTGAAGATGTTCGGCCGCTTCGAGAACTATTTCAGCGGCTGCAGCGGTTACGACTTTCTGGCATTTTGGGCAGGATGAGGTTTGACTACCGTCCGGATTGATCCGGCGTACGAAGGCAACTGAAGGCATGGAGAGACTCCAAAAGGGGGAAAGCCGAAAACGGGCCAAGATCGATATTTGGTCTCTGGCAGACAGTATATGCGTCATTTACGCCCCTTGATGATCATTTAAGTGTGCGTGTTTTCCACACGCGAAGTTAGAGATACTCTGAGCGCAAAATGAGGGCGCGCAAGAGGACTTGCTTCGAAGCCAGGCAACATGTCCTCGCCGGATTCCACATCCTCTGACGTCGACGAGAAATCGACCCGCAGCATCTGACTCGACTTGCGGTGAAATGTTGCTATCACTCGGTGCGCAGGGCCTGCATCGGTTCCACTGCGGCGGCGCGCCGAGCAGGGAGAAGACAAGCGGTTGTTCCCACCAGAATCAGGATGCAGACTGCTGCGAACGCCAGCGCCGGATCGTATGGGTTGACCTGAAAGAGAAGGCTGCTGACGAGGCGTGCCGACCCGAAGGCCAGAGCGATGCCGGCGATCGCGCCCAAGGCAACCGGAAGCAAGCCGTCGCGAAGCACGAGGCGGTAGATACTGGCGCGCTGCGCTCCGAGGGCGATGCGCAATCCGATTTCGCGAGACCGCTGCACGACGGAATAGGTGACTACTCCATAGACACCGAGGCCGGCGAGAAAGAGGGCACTGGAGGCGAAGAGCAGCAGCAGATCCATCTCGAAGCGCTGGTTTGCGACGGAGTCTGCAACCACGCCGCCCAGGGCACGCACGGCGGGCACGGGCACGCTGCGATCGACACTCCAGATGGTTTTGCGAATCGCGTCGGCCATTTCGGCGGGATCCTGACGCGTACGGACGATGAGTCCAGCGCCCGGCTCGCAGCGATACCAGTAGGGTACGTAAATCAGCATCGGATCCGGTTTCGAGAGAGAGATGGTGTGCGCGTCGGCGACGACGCCAACAACCGTGAAGGGTTTCTCGCCAGGATCTCCGCGCGAGAAATGCTGCCCGATGGGACTTCGTCCCGGCCACAGGGTCTTTGCGGTTTTTTGGGAGACGAGAGCCAGGCTCTTGCCCCAGTCGCTCGAGGTGAAGAACTGTCCGGCGATCAATTGTTGATGGATGGTGGAGAAGTAGTCGGGACTGACCCAGCGGAAGCTCTCGAGCGGGAGTTGCGTCACAGGGCGCGTGTCTCCGTCAACGCGCGCCATGTCGCCCCAGCTATCTCCGGTGAGGGGAAGAACACTCGTGATGGCAGCGCTTTCCACGCCGGGCAACCGATCCATGCGGCCGAGGACCTCCCGGTAGAAGGCAACACGATGCTGCTTGTCGGGATAAGACTGCATGGGCAAGTCGATGGTGGCCGTGATGGTGCGCTCGGTGGTAAATCCGCGGTCGACGCTCATCAACTTGACCACGCTCGCCGTCAGCAGGCCGGTCATCAGGACCAGGGTGACGCTCACCGCAACTTCAATGCCCACGAGAATGCGCCGGATGCGCCGGCTGGCGCGCGGTTCGCTGGCCAACCGTGCCTCGCTGTGCAGCACCTCCAGCGGGGCCGTACGCGAGACCATCCACGCGGGCGCGGCACCGGCGAGCAGCGTTGCCAGAAGAGCGAGAAAGAGCGCGCATCCTGCGCCTGCCCAATCGAGATGCAGAGGGCCGCGAAAATCAAGCGCCGGCGGCAGGTAGCGCTGCATGGCGGGAACGATGGCCGCAGCCAGCAGGATGCCGAGCCCGCCGCCGACGACAGCCAGCACAGCAGTCTCGCGCAGCGCCATGCGCAGCATCTCCGCGCCCCTTGCTCCAAGCGCCGCGGCGACCGCGATTTGCTGCTTCTGCCCGACCGCACGCGCCAGCAGTAGATTAGTGACGTTCACACAACCCACCAGCAGCAAGCCCGCGACCGCCGCCAGCAGAATCAGCAAGGGCTTGCGGTTGTTGCCCACCAACTGTTGCTGGAAGGGCGTGAGCGCGATCGAGAGAGTCGCCTTTTCGTCGGCGGGCAGATTGACGCTGATGGTGTGCTGCAGGGCATCGAGGTCCGCGGTGGCTGCGGCTACTGAGACTCCTGCCTTGAGACGCGCCAATCCGAAATAATTTAGATCGCCCATTTCTTCGGCCAGATCATCCTTCGAAAAAGCGAGGGGCTCCAGAATGCCAATCGGCAACGGACGATTTGTGTCGCCGATAGTGGCCAGCGTCTGCACGGCGGGCATGCGGAAGGATCGGGGCATGACACCCACCACCGTGTACGGAAACCCGTTCAGCCGGATCGTCTTGCCGGCAATGGCGGGATCGCTGCCAAACTGCTCGCGCCACAGGTCGTACATGAGGATCGCGACGTGGTCGTTCCCCGGCTGGGCCTCGGACACATTGAATGCACGGCCCAGACTCGGCTGCACCTGAAGAACGGAAAAGATCCCTGGAGTGGTCGAGAGCACGCCGACCTGAAGTGGCCGCCCCTCGGCGCCAAGCGGCAGTGAGCCTTGCCGCATCACGGCCATGGCGTCGAAGCTGCGATTGTGCTGCTGCCAGAAGGTGAAGTGATTGGCGCTGACCGGGAGGGTTGGATAGATGTTGCTCCACTCAGCGGCGATTTCTTCTACGGTCACAAGGCGATCCGCCTGAGCAAACGGAAGCGGGCGCAGCATTACGTCATAGACCAGCGTAAAAATGGCCGTGGTGGCGCCGATGCCGAGAGCGAGCATCAAGACGACGACGACGCTGAATCCCGGGGAACGCCAGAGTTGCCGAGTTGCGTAGCGAATATCCTGGCCCAGCCGCTCCAAGAGAGCAAGCCCCCAGGCTTCGTGTGCCTGTTCGCGGATGAGAGTGGTGTTGCCGAAGGCGCGACGGGCGGCGGAGCGGGCTTGTTCATTGGGCATGCCAAGGTCGCGCTGCTCTTCTTCCTCGAGTTCGAGGTCCGACTGCAGTTCGCGCTCCAGGTCGGCGTTGCGTTTCTTGATTTGCCACCATTTCATCTCAGCTCTCCTACCTAACTCTCCTCAGCAGCGGGCCACATGACGCGCGCGACGGCCTCGGCCATCTGCTTCCACTGCGATTCTTCGACCACAAGCTGCTTGCGGCCTTTTTCCGTCAGCCGGTAATACTTGAACTCCCGGTTGCGGTCGGGAGCCGTTTCCCACTTGGACACGACCCACCCGCGCTTCTCGAGGCGATGCAGTGCCGGATAGAGCGACCCGTGCTGCATCTGGAGGAATTCGTTCGTGGTGCGCTGAATGTGCTTGCCGACATGGTGGCCATGGGCAGGCCCGTAGAGAAGGGTTCGCAAAATGAGCATGTCGAGCGTGCCCTGCAAGACTGCCATGCGCTGCTGCGTCTCTTTAGTCATGGAAGATATTCGACCCTCAAGTATCGATCGATGGTAGACACCCGACTATCGATTGTCAAGAGTGGAATATGGGTCACAGAGTGTGCGGCTCGGCAGGGACGGAAGGCCGCGACATTCGAGCCTTTGCGGCGCAACTGAAAATCGTGCCCTGTCGTGTCGTTTCAAAAGCAGGGTCTGCACATCAGTTCTAGTCGGTGCGCAGCGCGATCATCGGCTCGACGCCGGCGGCACGGCGCACCGGCACCAACGATGCCACCAGCGCCGCGAGGGCGAGCAGGACGGTTGCGGATGCCAGCATCGTCGGATCCCATGGAACGACTCCGAATAACTGGTCCTTCATCAGCTTCCCGGCTAATACGGCCAAGGGGATGCCGATGCCCAGGCCGATGCCGACCTGCCACAAGGCTCCGCGCAGCACCATCGCGACCACGTGTTTGCGCTCCGCGCCGAGGGCCATGCGCAGACCGATCTCGTTGGTGCGCTGTTCAACGGTATACGACATGACGCCGTAGAGCCCGATGGCCGCCAGCACAAGGCCGAGCAGACCGAAGAGACTGGTGAGCGTGGCAATCATGTTCTCCTGCTGAAAATCGGAGCTGACAACTTTGCTGTAAGGGTCGATGCTGTTGAGAACGAGACTTGCGTCGACGCTGGCGAGCGCCTTGCGCACCCGTTCTTCCATGCCAGGCGGATCGCCCGGAGCCCAGATGACGATGTTGTACAGGAAGTGCGAATACCTCTCGCCATCGGAGAAGGCCGGATCGTCGTAGTGGGCAGTCTGCTTTTCTGACACCCAGAACATGGGCCCCACCGGGTCTTTGTAGCCCCATGTCATGTAGCGCATGTCTCTGACGACGCCGACAATTTCGTAAGTGGAAGCATAGCGGAGGCGATCGATTCCGAAATGCTGCCCGATCGGATTCTGGTTTTTGAAGAAGCGCTTGGCGAAGGCCTCGTTGACCACCGCGACGTTGAGTGTGTTCGCGGTGTCGCTGTCGGTGAGAGTCCGGCCCAGCAGCATCTTGGCGCCGAGGGTTTCGAAGAATCCCGGCATCACGCGCGCCCAACCGGCGCTAGTGTCTTCTTTGGGCGGAGGCTCGGGGCTTCCCTGGATGCGAATTCCCTCGTTCCAGCTGTCGCCGGTCATAGGCGCGTAAAGCGCGGGCGCCGCCATCTTGATTCCAGGCGTCTGTTCGAGGCGGTCGTCGATCTCGCGGAACAGTTGCTCCATCTGCTCGGGCTTGTAGGTGCTGATTGCGGGATTGATGGACGCGATATAACGGCCTTGCATCTCAAATCCGAAGTCCTGGTGCTCAAGGTTGCGCAGACTCTGCGCCAGCAAAGCGGCGGCAGAGAGCAGCACGAGCGACATCGCCGCCTGCGCAATGACGAGGGACTTCTGCGCCCACGAGCGGCCTCCCCCGACAGAACGGTTTGCGCCGCGCAGGGCTTCGACCGGATCCGCATGCGACGTCATCCACGCTGGAGCCGTGCCGAAGAGGATTCCCGTCAGAACCGAAATCCCCATGGTAAAGAGCAGCACCGGCCACGATGGCGCCGGACTCACTGGAACGTAGTTGTTCGGCCCGCCCATCTGAAAGGCTAGATACAGGATCAAGCGTGTTCCGCCATAGGCCACGGCAATGCCGAAAGCGCCACCGATGATGGCGAGCATCACGCTTTCGACGAGGGCTCGGCGGACGAGGCGTATGCGCGATGCTCCCAGCGCGACGCGGAGGGAGATTTGCGTCCGGTTTCTCAAACCGCGCGCCAGCATCATGTTGGCGAGATTGCCGCAAGCCACCAGCAGCACGCATGCCGCGGCGATGAGCAGGAGCTTGAGTCCAGCCTGGTATTCGTCGCGCATGGCCGCGACGCCTGCTCCGCCGGGAATCAAGTGGAGCGTCTGCTGCTGCCATAGCGCCTTTTCGCCCGGCTCCATGTCCTGCACGTGGCTGGCCAGCCAGTTGTGGAACTCTCCGCGCACCTTGGCCTCGAGCGTCTGCGGATTGACGCCGGGACGGACTCGGCCAAGGATATCCAGGTAGTTTTCGTTGGCCCGCTTGAGCCGCGAGACAGGCCCGGCGAGAACATTCTCGGCGGTGATCGGCATCCAGAAATCGGGCATGCCCCAGCCGGCGAGCTTGGCGCCATAAAATCCCGGCGGCGTAACACCGATGACGGCAAATGCGTGGCCATTGATCTGGAAACTTGCGCCAACAACGGAGGGGTCGGAGGCGAACTTGGTTTGCCAGACGCGATAGCTCATGACCGCAACCAGCGGCGCGCCTTCGCGGTCGTCGGCGTCGGTCATCATCCTGCCGATCCATGGTTGGATACCGAGGGTGCGAAAGAAATTCCCGGAGACCTCTTGTCCGTTGAAGGTGTCGACGGCGGCCTGCGATCCAGCGCGGCGTACGCCGAGAGGAGCATTTCCGGCCTGCAGGGCTGCGAGGTCGACGAATTCCGGAGTATGCTCGCGGAAGTTTTTGTAGGCCTCCCAGGAGAAGAGGGAAAAGTCGCCGTCGTCTCCCTGGTTGTATCCGCCCCAGTTGCAGCAGCGGATCTTGTCGCCGATGCGCCACAACTCTTCAGGCTTAGACACGGGCAGCGACCTGAGCATCACCTGGTGGACCAGGGTGAAGATGGCAGTTGTGGCTCCGATGCCCAGGGCCAGCGTGATCACGACTGTTGCCGTGAACGCGGGTGCTTTCCGCAATTGGCGCAACGCATCGCGCAGGTCAGCCAGCATGCCGTTGTCTCCGTTACCGCCGGTCACAGATGGCGGTCGTGGGGATGAAGAGCACGAGGGTGGCCGTTTCAGGAGCGGAATTCTCGCTGAAAAAGCGGGAGTTTCGCGGGAGGTGCGCTGCGCCGCCTGTCCGAAATCAGGATTTTCTGTTCGAAATCGAACAGGGTTGAAATGATCTCGCCGAGGAGCAGAGATTCTGGTTGTGTCGTTGCTTTTGCCTGTTAAACAGACTGAACGAGTGACAGCCCGTTATTCCTCGCGCAGGGTCGCTGCGGGATCGGTTTTGGCTACGCGCAGCGTGGGAATGACGGCAGCCAAAAGCGTTATC
Organism: Occallatibacter sp.; assembly: GCA_036520995.1. Lineage (GTDB taxonomy): Bacteria > Acidobacteriota > Terriglobia > Terriglobales > Acidobacteriaceae > Telmatobacter. Next base: position 19,861 of record DATDIQ010000009.1, on the reverse strand, counting down.
AAAACAAGGAGCAGCACGACGCCTACGAGGCTTGGCACGTCGTAGATGCCGACACCATAGAGCGCGCTACGCAGAGCGCGGAGCGCTCCAAGACAAAGCAGCAGTCCGCAGAGGAGCCCTGCGGCCGAGGAGCGCAGCCCGGGCGCGGCGACGTGGACCATGGCCTGGCGAAGCGTGGAGCCGAGCGCGATGCGGATGCCAATTTCGCGCGTGCGCTGAGCGACCATGTGGGCGACCAGGGCAAAGATACCGACCGCGCTCAGGAGCAAGGCGAGACCAGCCATTGCGCCGAGCAGTGCAACTTCAACCCTCTGGGTAGCGAGAGTCTGCGCAAGATGATCGGTCATGCTGTAGAAGCCCGAGAAAGGCAAACCGGGATCTACGCCGGCCAAGGCGCGCTGCATTTGGGCGGTGAGGCCTTCGACAGGCCGCGTCGTCCGGACGATCCAGCTGGGCTGAAACCAGACATGAATCACAGCGAGAAAGTGCGGGTCAGCCTGGGCTGCGGGGATGTAGGTCATGGGCTCGCTGCCGAGTGGATCGTTGATTTGCTCCGTGTGCGGCGGGACCGCGACATCTGCGACAACGCCGATGATGACCGTGCCCAGGGTGTCTTGCGTGTCGAGAGGCCGATCGATGGGGTTCTGACCGGCGAAGTATTTTCGGACGAAGGAAAGGTTGACGATGGCGACGGGTTGGGCGGCGCCGCGCCGGTCAGAGGCTGTGAAGGCGCGTCCGGCAAGCACGGGAATTTGAAGCGTGGCGAAGTAAGAGGGCGAAACATAGGCCGCCCCGCTCATCACCTGCTGCCCTTTCATCGGGCCGCTTGCCAGCGTCATGCCGTCGTTCAGTGCGCGCTCGTAGGGAAGGGAGAGACCGACAGCTGCGCTTTCGACGCCGGGAATCCGCTCCATGGCGGCAGTGCTCTCGCGAATGAGGCGATCGAAGGCGGCAGGATCGCGGTAACGTGCGTCGTCGAGTGAAGCCTTGGCCGTCATCACGCCTTGCGGATTGAAGCCGGGCGGAAGAGTCTGCAGATGAATCAGGGTGCGGATCAGCAATCCGCTGGAGGCAAGCAGGACGACGGTGAGCGCGACTTCGCCGGCGATCAGGGCCTGGCGCAGACGCAGTCGTTCGGCGCCGGCCACGGTGCGGCTGGCGAGGAAGGACCTCAAATCGATCCGCCCGAGCGCCAGTGCCGGCAACATGCCGAAGAGCACGCTGGTGAGAACCGAGGCAACGAGCGTGAAGGCCAGCACGCGTTCATCGAGCGGAACACCCGAAACGGGCAGGTAATCGGGGGGGAGGAGGGATAGAAGTCCGCGCAGCGCAACGAATCCGACGCCCACGCCGACTGCACCTCCGACACAGGCGAGAAGAAGGTTTTCGATCCAGAGCTGCCGCTGAATGCGCCAGCGCGAAGCGCCCAGAGCAAGCCGCATGGCGATCTCTGCGGCGCGGCGTGCCATGCGCACAACGGTCAGGCCTGCGAGGTTCGCGCAGGCGATAAGCAAGATGAATCCGGCGGCGAGCATCAGCGTGAGCGCTTTGGGCCGAAGCTCGGCAGTTTGGCCTTTCTGCAACGGCACGGTGTAAAACGAAATCTTCGCGCCGGGACGAAACTCTTTGGCGAAACGCAAGGCGCGATCGGTCCACACACGATTGATTTCGGCATCGGCCTGGCGCCAGCTAACGCCGTCGCGCAAGCGCAGAATGACTGCATAGTTGGCGCCACTGCCTTCTCCCTGGCGGCTTGGTTCGAGCGCGGTGTAGAGGTCTGCATTCAACGGCGTTCTTGCTCCGGCGGGCAACACGCCGACCACCGTGTAGGGTTCTCCTTTCAACGCGATGGCTTGACCGATGAGATGCGGGTCGGCATGAAAGATGGTGCGCCACAATGCATCGGAAAGAATGACCACGCTGGGGCCATGAGGGCGATCTTCAGTCGCGGTGAAGCTTCGGCCGAGGGCGGGATGGATGCCGAGGACATCGAAATAGTGAGCGGAGACCCGCCCGGCGTGAACGTATTGAACGCTTCGCCCGGCTTCGAGATTGACGCCGGAGGAGATGCTGCTCGCGACGGCGCCAAGCACCGAGCTCACATTGTCGCGCAGTAATTCCCATTGTTCGCCGTCGATGTCGTTCGCGCCTTCGAACGGCCGAGCGCCCTGGATGCGCCAGAAGATCGTGCCGATTCGATCGGGATTTTGGTAAGGAAGGCGCGTGAGCAGCAGCGCATTGACGATGGAAAAGATGGCGGTATTTGCGCCTATGGCGAGCGCAAGCGTGAGGATGACCGCGGCCGTGAAACCCGGATTGCGGCGGAGTTGGCGAACTCCATAGAGTACGTCGTGCGCGATGACTTCGAACCGTGTTCCGGCGCGGCGATCACGGACGGCCTGCTTCACTTGTTCGATCCCGCCGAACTCTGCCAGCGCCTGGCGGCGCGCCTCAGGTTGCGCGGCGCCGGCGGCGATTTTCTCGTCGCTGACCATCGCCACGTAGGACTGCAACTCGCGGTCGAGTTCGCGCTCGACCATCTGCTTGCGGAAAAGACTCGCGAACAAGTTGCGGATACGAGACGTCATCGGATGGTCCTTAGGTGGTTGCCTTCAACGCGTGCGCCATGGCCGAGGCGATGGTTTGCCACTCCTTCGTCTCCACGTCCAGTTGCGCGCGCCCGGCGTTGGTCAGGTGGTAAAACTTGGCACGACGGTTGTTTTCGGAATCGCCCCAGAGGGAACGCAGCCAGCCGGCTTCCTCCATGCGATGCAGTGCCGGGAACAGAGAGCCGGGTTTGACGATGAAGGTGCCTCGGGTGATCTGGTCGATGCGTCTGGAAATGCCCAGGCCATGCAGTTCGCCCGTTCCGAGAGCTTTCAGGATGAGCAGATCGAGCGTTCCCTGCAGGAGGTTCGTTTGCTTTGAGCTCATGCGATCTTCCATATCGAATGTCTGTATGAGTGTGTAACAGCTCATATAGAATGTCAATAGGAATGAGAGGGGCTCGCGTTAAGGGCGGCTAGAGCGCCGTGCCGAGCGCCGACCGGTCGACGCGGATCAGAGCCTGCAAACGCGCTATTGTTGCTCGAGGTCGATTGACTCGAAGGCGTGGTGATTGATGCCGTCGCGAATCTGCGCGGGCGTTTTGCCCAGCCTGGTTTGTTGATAGGCGTAGAAGCCTTCTTTGGCGCAGGTGGAGCACTCGGTGCCGTGGAGCCCTTCAAAGCAACTGCGCAAGCTGGTGTGACCGAGCGCACGGTCGCAATGGCAATAGCACGGAAGCTGATAGAGCACATTGCTGATCTTGGCTGCCTGCTGGTAGACGTGCACCTGCCACGGATAACGGAAGCTTTCGCCGGTGATCTTGGCGCCGGCGAGGATTGGCGGCAGGGTACCCACATGCAGCGCTGCAGCTGGATGGTAGGCGGGGATTTCGTCGGCCGGGTTTGCCCATTGGGCATAGCTTGCAACGGTGAGGCCAAACACGGCCAAGGTCAGGGTCCAACGGTATTTAAAGGGTCTGCGCATTTGGATCTCTCGGATCTTCCGGCCCTCAGGAGGCTCTTGCTCATTTTAGACTGGACCCGCTGGCATCGGGAATCAACCCGGACGCGCCATCGCCTCAGAGACGGGTGGAGGGTGCATCGCGGAAAGGAAGGAGGGAAGCGGTTATCGCGCAAAAAAAAAGCGGCACGAACGTTTTGCTGTTCGTGCCGGGAGGCCAGTGACGCAAACTACTTCCGCATTGGAGGGGTAGCTCTACCACCTCCGCAACCGGAATATCTACACCTTACTATAGATTCGGAAGAATGCAAATACAGAATTTTAGATTTTACCGTATTGCGGGACATCGAATTCTGGCAGGCTTACTATCAGATTAGCTGATTTCGCGAAGTTAGCTGATTTCGCGAAGGGCGAGATCCGGTAGCCAACTGAAAGAACGATTGGCACTATAGTTATGGCAAGCATCCCAGAATCTGTTCTATACAGACACGACCTGGAACCGAAGGTCGCTCACCCCACCGGATGGGTGCGGGTGGGCATCGTGGCAGCTGCCTCGGCGCTCGCAGGAGGAGTGGCTGCGGCCTGGTACTACCGCAAGACTTTAGCGCGGTTGCGACAGGCAGAGGAAGCCGGATTCACCACCTCGACCCAGGATAGCGACGACTTTTAGACTCAACGCGCCGCCCGAACCAGCCATCCGCCGATCTTTCCGACAACGCGCGGGGCTTTTCCTGCTCGAGCCAGGCCCTTGTCGCGCGCGCCGCTTTTGCACACCGCTCGGCTTACTGCCCCAGTTCTCCTATGTAGACGCCGAAAGGCCCGAGCTGAATTTCTTTGGGCGAGACGGGATCTGTGGCGCCTGGAGTCTTGAGCAGCGTCTTCAAGCTCGCGCCTGAGCCTGGAATCGAGAGGCTGACGGTCTGCGGTTCCGCCGTGAAATTCGCGCAAACGACAACCGGCGGGTTTCCGGGCTCCTCGCGCATCCAGCTCAATACCTTCATATTGTCGACGTCGAGCATGGTGTCTTTGCCAAGGGCGAAGGCAGGGTTGGTCTTCTTGAGGCGAATCAGTTGCTGGTACCAGGCGAAGAGCGAATCGGGATTTGCTTCTTCGGCCTTGACGTTGTCGGTGGTGTAGGTGGACGGAACGGGGAGCCATGGCTTAGCGGACGCTGAAGTGAAGCCCGCGTTCGCGGATGCGTCCCATTGCATCGGCGTGCGCTCTCCGTCGCGTCCTTTATCCTTGGGCCAACCAGTGAGGCCGACGGGATCTTTCACATCTTCTTTGCGCGTAGGCGGTGTGGTCTTCATGCCGATTTCGTCGCCGTAGTAGAAAAGTGAGGCGCCGCGATTGGTGAAGAGGATGGTTGATATGACACGCTCAATGTCTTTGTCGTGGACACCGTCGCCATAGCGCGCATCGATGCGCGGGTTATCGTGATTATCGAAGACCAGCAGCGGCGTGTGGTCGTCAAGATGTTCTTCGGCATCGCTAAGCTTGGCGCGGAAGGCGGCCGCGTCCATTTTGTTGATCTCAAGGATCTGGGTATCCATGGGGAGCTGGAACTCAGGATGCTCGGTTGAGCCGTACTGCTCTTCGAGCTGGGCTACATTGGGCAGATAGGTTTCGCCGATGAGGACGCGCGTGCCGGGAAACTTGTTGGAGTCGAATTTGTCGGCGTAGGCCCGCATCTCAGCCATCACAGGATGGACCTCGGGGAGATTGTTGGTGCGCGTGTCGTTGAGCGCGATGTCGCCATAGGCATTGAGGTAGGTGTTGCCGTTCTTGTCGCGCAGAACGTCTTCATCGCGCATCTGGGGATCTTCAAAGAGCGTGGTGATGGCGTCGAAGCGGAAACCGCCGACGCCGCGCTTGAGCCAGAAGGCGATGATCTGCTTGAAGGCCTCGTGTACCTTGGGATTGTTCCAATTGAGGTCGGGCTGCTGGATATAGAACTTGTGGTAGTAGTACTGCCGGGTTTTCGCGTCCCACTCCCAGGCCGAATGGCCGAAGTCGGACTGCCAGTTATTGGGCGGCTCACCGGGACTCGTCGCGGTTTCTCCTTTGCCGTTGTGCCACATATACCAGTCGCGATATGGGTTAGTGCGCGAGGAGCGCGAAGCGAGAAACCACTTGTGCTGGTCCGAGGAGTGGTTCATCACCATATCCATGATGACGCGGATGTGGCGCTTGTCAGCCTCGGCGACAAGGTGGTCGAAGTCGGCGAGGGTGCCGTATTGCGGATCGATGGCTTCGTAGTCGGAGATGTCGTAGCCGAAGTCGACCTGCGGCGAAGGATAGATGGGCGTGAGCCAGATAGCGTCGACGCCGAGCTGCTTGAGATAGTCGAGATGCTCGGTGATGCCGTTCAAATCACCGATGCCATCGCCGTTGGAGTCCTGAAAGCTGCGCGGATAGATCTCGTAGATGACGGCGTTCTTCCACCAATCGCGCTCGCTGGAAACGATGCCGGTTTTGGTTGCACTGCTGCTGGCTGAGGTTTGAGCGGTTCCGGCGAGTGTCGCGACACTGACAAGCAGAGCTGTGACGGGCCCTGCGATGCGTTTGGTCCAATGCATGTGCGGTCTCCTCATGGTGATCCGCTGCTCGTAAATTCGGCGGCGGTGGACGGATGCCAAGCTAACACATTTCGTAACTGCGCGAATGTGCGCGATCTCTCTCGGAGTGCTAATCCACGGCGGCGACGAGCACGCCGAAGGGCGCCAACTCCACGTGGTCAAGCGGAATCGCATCGGAAGATGCTGGCGCGCTGTAGAGCGGCGTGAGCTTGGTTCCGGTGATGCCTTCGGCGGCGAGTTGGTACGCGATCGTATGCGGATGCGCACTCATGTTGAGCGCCACAAGCACGGTGCGACCGGCGCTGCGACGCAAGAATGAAAACACGTGGGGATCGGCGTCGTTCACCGATTCCTGCGAGCCGTCGCGAAGCGCAGGATCGTCTTTGCGCAGGGCGAGCAACCGCTTGTAGGTGCTGAAGATGGAATTGGGATCCTTGCTTTCGGATTCGACGTTATACATCGTAGCGCTGGTGGGAACGGGCAGCCAAGGCTTGGCGTTGGTGGTGAATCCGGCGCCCGCTTCAGGTTCCCACTGCATTGGCGTGCGCTCGCCGTCGCGGCCTTTTTCCTTGGGCCAGCCAATCTTGCCGATGGGATCGTGGACGTCTTCAATGCGCGTGGGTTCGGTGGTGCGCATGCCGATCTCTTCGCCGTAGTACATCTGCGGAGTGCCGCGCGTGGTGAGCTCGAGAACGGCCATCAGCTTGGCGATCTGGTCATTGTGGTCGCCATCGCCATAACGATCCCATTGGCGCGGCTGATCGTGATTGGAGAAGAAGTATTCGGGCTGGCCGTGGGCCGGGTTGTTTTCAATCTCGCGAAATAGCTCGCGAAAGCGCGGCGCGGAAAGCTCATTGACGTCGGCGATCTGGAAGTCCATCGGCAGCTGCACTTCATCGCCGTTGCCATACATCTTGGAGAGAGCCGCGACATTGGGCTCGTCGGCTTCAGTCACGAGAACGGGATCGCCGGGATATTTGTCGACGACGCGGCGCACTTCTTTGAGCACGTCATGCACTTGAGGCAGATCGTCTGTGTATTTGTGCTGAATATTGCGATCGCCATAGGCGTTGTGGCCGGGCAGATACGGATCGTCGTGGAGGTTCGGGTCTTCGAAAAGGCGCGAGACGGCATCGATGCGGAACCCAGCGACGCCGCGCTTCATCCAGAAGTCGAGCACGCCATCCATCGCTGCGTGGACCTCGGGGTTGCGCCAGTTGAGATCGGGCTGCTGCACATAGAAGTAGTGGTAGTAGTACTGGCGGGTCTTCTCGTCCCACTGCCAGGCCGAGTGACCGAACCAGGATTGCCAGTTGTTCGGCGGCTGACCTTTGTCGGTGGCTGTTTCTCCTTTGCCGTCCCGCCAGATGTACCAATCGCGCTTGGGATTGTCACGGGAGGAGCGGGACTCGAGAAACCACTTGTGCTGGTCCGACGTGTGATTGATGACGTAGTCCATGATGACGCGGATGCCGCGCTCTTTAGCTTCGGCGACAAGGTTGTCGAAGTCGGCCATGGTGCCGTACAGCGGATCGATGGAGACGTAATCGGAAATGTCGTAGCCGTAGTCGACGCCGGGCGAGGGATACATGGGCGTGATCCAGATGGCATCGATGCCAAGGTCGTGCAGGTAGTCGAGGCGCGAGGCGATGCCTTTAAGGTCGCCGATGCCGTCGCCGTCGGAATCCTGAAAGCTGCGCGGGTAAATCTCGTAAATGACGGCGTGGCGCCACCACTGGTTGCCGGCAGATTGCTGGGAGGAAGAGATTGTGGGTGGGGCCTGGCCGACTGCAGTGAGCGCGGCGGCCATGAGAGACAGGGATATCGTGCAGCTTGCGAGCTTGCTGGTCCAGTGCATTGCGGCTCCTCGGAGGAGTGGCTCCGCCAAGCGGAGCAAACCCTCTCGTTCCATCGCTCGTTGACTTGGCAATGGTGTGAACAGAAAAACGTATCACAATCGAGGAAGGGCTGGCGATGGATCGGCGGAGATGTCTCTCGCGTGACGGCTGGTGGTTGTTTGAAGGCGTGCTCAGCCATCAGAAGCCGGATTCGCTGATTTTCCAGCGTATCCAAACATCATTTTCCCATTCTGCTCATGTGAGCCGCTGCCGAATCTTGTTGATCCAACGCAGCTATTATCGCTCCATGTCCACACGGCAACACGCGCGTCAGTTCTTCGCCCCTTGCGCCACGAGCATCGATTCCAGAATCTGATCGCCCACGTCTTTCACCGATCCGGGAGAATGGGCGAGGAAGAGCGTATTGGTCTTGTCGTTTTCACCAATGGATTTGAGCGTGTCGAAGTATTGCGTGATAAGGACGAGCTGCATCACGTCCTTGGCCGAGGCGCCTTCGACGGCTTTCTGAAACTGCTCGATCGAAGCCTGCAGGCCCTCGACGATCGCTCTGCGCTGGTTGGCGATTCCCTGCCCTTGCAGCGCCTTGCTCTCAGCTTCCGCTTCCGCCTTCTTCACCACGAGAATCTTGTCGGCTTCACCGCGTGCTGTTGCAGCGACCTGCTCACGCTGTGCGGCGTTGATGTCGTTCATGGCCGACTTGACCTTGGCATCGGGAACGATGTCGGTGACGAGCACGTTGACGATTTCGTAGCCGAAGGCAGCCATGTCGGCATCGAGTTCCTGCTTGACGGCCGCGGCGATCGAGGATTGAGACGCGAAGACTTCGTCGAGGGTCATCGAGGGCACGTGGCCGAGAATGACCTGCTCGACGTAGGACTTGATCTGCGCCACAGGGTCCGAGAGCTTGTAGAACGCGTCGTAGACCTTCTCGGGACGCACGCGGTTCTGCACGGAGATGGGGATAGTGACGAAGACGTTGTCCCTGGTCTTGGTCTCCATGGTCAGCGCGATCTGGTTGACGCGCAGGCTTACCAGACCCGAAACGGTGTCGAAGTAGGGAACCTTCCAGTTAAGACCGGGATCAGCGACGCGCAGAAATTTGCCGAAACGGGTGATGACCGCGACCTGCGCGGTATTGACTGTGAAGAAACTGCCCAGAACAAGAGTGAGAAAAATGAGCGCGCCAATGCCCAATGGAATCAAAAAGACCATATCCATAGCGTTCCTCCAACCTGCATGTACGGATCACTGCGGATTGTATAGGATACGCGCGTTGCGCACCGTGCGGGCGATGAAAATCAGCGCGATTGCGGCTTGGAGGGTGAGGGCTTGGCCGGCGCGGAGGCGGGTGCGTTGGAATCCGCGGGCGTGGACGTCGGCGCCGCGGGCGGCGCCGGCACGGGCACAGTTTTTTGCGCCGGTTGTTGATCGGGCCGCTCAGGATGCGTATGCGGCGCGCCCTTGATGTCGACACCAAAATGCGGCGCTTTGTAGGTGCCGTCGATATGCACGCCCACCTCGGTGCCTGCGCCGTCTTTCTTGAAGAAGCGATCGGCAGGTTTGAGGAGAAAGCCTTTCCAGCCGCCGACGATTTTCGAGATGGTGGCCTGCATCTTGGCGATGCCTTTGAAGTCGAGCCCACCGCCATCGAGCGTGTAGGTGCCCTTCAACTCGATGTCGGCTCCGGGAACATTGAACTCGAGATTGGGAAAAGTGATGACGCCGCTGGCCATGTCGAAGTCGCTTTGCATCTCGGCAACGATATCCGGGTCGCCGCCGCCGGACTTCGCTTCCTTGGTCTTGCCCTGCCCGCGCAAGCTCAGTTCGTCGATACGGTCATTGACTTTGGGGCTGGTGAAGTGCGCCTGGTCTAGAGTGAATTGCCCTTTGAGCGCCATGCGATTGTGCACCGTGGTTGGGCCGGGCGGAATGTGCAGTGTCGATTTCAGCGAGATGTCGCCGGTGAGCAGAGGCACGGCGTCGCGGCGCGCCAGGTGCAGGAAGTCCTCCATGCGGCCGTGATCGGTTTCAATTCGGAGCTCGATGTCGTGGCCGATGTTGTGCTGTGATCCATCGCGGGAGGGCGCAAGAACGCGCACCACCTGGCCCCTGGCGAGGATATGCGTGCGGCCGAGCGTGGCATTCACGGGGTCGAGCCAGGTATCGCCATTGGTGCCGTCGACGACCGCGTGGAAGCGCGTCTTGAGGTCCATGGGGCTACCGAAGTGCGTCAGGCTGAAGTCGGGTGTATCGGTCTGGCCATCGACGGTGATGTTACGTAGAGTGCCCTGGTAGGTGCCGCTGGAGGTGAGAAAGCCGCTGATGCCTTTGAAGTCGCCGAGGTTGGCGTGGTCGAAGTTGTAGACCCCGACGATGGGCGACATGCCAGGGTCCCAGACCTGCCATGGACCGAACGTGCCATTGGTGTGAATGACGCCCACGGGGCGCGGATTCATGAGCTGCGCTTCAAAGTTCATGGCGGCGTTGGGCTGAATGTGGGTGACGCGGAAGCCCTCGATAAAAATCTCCATCGGCTGCTTGCCGGGCTTGCTGGTGTCGAGAATGATGTGCGCGCCGGTGCAAGTGACGGCGCCGAGCTGGAACTGGATAGGAAGAACCGGTCGATGCGACTTTTCGGGGGCGTTTTGCGGCGAAGGCGGCGGCTGCAGATGGAGAAAGTGCGACCGCGGCGGCAGATGGAGTTCCAGGCCCTGCAGGCGCACTTCGCTGATGGCAACGGGGACTCCCGGCTTGTAGCGCAGAGGCGCGTGAAAGGCGAAGGACGCGAGGCTGAAGAGCGGATCGCCGGGATGGGGCGCCACGGGCACCTCAACTCCTTCAACCGTGGCCGGAGGCCAGATACGCAGGCCGCGGCCCTGAGCCCAGATGCCCCATTCGCCGCGGAAGCCGTTTCCGAGGGAGACGTGGAAGCTGTCGAGCTCGACGTGGGCGTGGAAATGGTCCGAGAGCCCATCGATGATGCGCGCGCGGAGGAAGGGCTCGATGCGATGGGCGAACACGATGGCCGTTCCCGTGACCGCAAGCAGAAGCGCAAGCAACAGGCCGGCGGTCCACAGCAGACCGCGGTGCCTGCGGGCGAAGGATCTCTTTTCAGGTGTCTCGCTCACTTCTCTTTTTGGATGCATAGGACCCGATGCTCGCATGATCCATTTTCTATTCGACGGCCCATGGCATAGACTGCAAGACACGGATGCATGCGCAAATTGAAAACCTGGTGAAGCTGCAGGCCATTGAACTGGAGCGGACCCGCCTGACGCAAACCGCCCGGACCCTGCCCTCGGAGATTACGCAAGCTGAAGCCGTTTTGGCGGCGGCGCAGCGCCAGTCGGCCGCTGCTTCGGACGCGCTGGCACGGGAAGAATCCATGCGCAATCGGCTGGAGCGCGAGATTGCGGGACACCGGCAGAAGGCGCAGCGCTATAAAGACCAGCAGGATTCAGTGACGACGACCGCGCAGGCGGCGGCCATTGAGCACGAAGTGGGCTTTGCCGAAAGCGAGATCGAGCGGCTGGAGAACGAGGAGCTGGCCAGCCTGGAACGAACCGATGCCCAGGAAGCCGCGCTGGCAGCGTCGCGGCAGCAGGTGGAGGAGTCGGCGGCGACTCTCGAGAAGACACGGGAACGCGTCGCGCTGCGGCAAAAGGAGAACGGCGAAGAGCAGGGGGTGCTGGGCACCGAACGCGAAGCGCTGCGCAAAGCCATCGATCCGGAGCTGCTGGCACGGTTTGACCGCATTGCCACCCACCGCGGCACCGGCCTGGCCCGCGCGGAAAATCAGCAGTGCAACGGCTGTCGCATGGGCGTGCGCCCGCAGACATGGAACCAGCTGCGCGAGGGCGAGTTGCTGAACTGCGACAGCTGCGGAAGGCTGCTCTATTGGGATGCGGCGCTGACTGTGGCGCCGAAGGCTCCGCAGACAGAGGCCCCGACGAGCGACGGCCGGGCTGTCCGGCGTCCGCACCAAGCCGGAGCTTGAAGGGTTTGGCGTGTACGGGCAACAAACGGCCCCGCGACCACGAAGGTTCGTGCTTTCCCCGGTCTTAGAATCCAGACCAGGGGCCCCCAGGTTCATGGGCACGATGACAAGAACCACGCAGTCGAAATCATAGAGAAGCGATGCGCAGGGATTCGAGCGCGAGGGGTGAGGGGTGAAGCGCGTCTGCGTCGATATGGATGAGGTGATGGCCGACACTCTGGCCGAGCACCTGCGCCGCTACAACCAGGAATTTGACGAGGCTGTCACAGTGGATGATCTGGCCGGGAGGGGTCTTTGGGAGATTGCGCCCGCCGACCGGCAAGGACAGCTGCGCGCATTTCTCGACGCCGAAGACTTTTTTGAGGACCTGGCCTTGATGCCGGGCGCGCAGGAAGTGCTCAAGGATCTGTCGAGGCGCTTCGAGGTTTTTGTTGCGACGCAGGCGATGACGGTGCCCAACTCGCTGGGGCCGAAGTACCGCTGGCTGCAGCGCCACTTTCCGTTTATTCCGCCGACGCACTATGTGTTTTGCGGGAACAAGTGCATTCTGCGCGCCGATTACCTGATCGACGATCTGCCGCGCAATCTGCAGCGTTTTGAGGGAACCGGGCTGCTCTATACGGCGCCGCACAATGTGACGGTGAACGGCTTTGCGCGCGTGAATAACTGGCAGGAAGTGGCGGAGTATTTTGCTGGAGTTCTGCCTGAGTGAAGCTGGGATGTCGAGATTGCAATTCGCTTCGGACCGCCCTCGTTCGGGTCGCGGGCGAATCATCTCCCCGCGCTACTGCCGGCCGGTTGTCGGCCCATGAGCTGGAATCCCCGGCAAGGCGCGCGGCACTCCTTGACGGAGCAACGTCACGGGCTGCGCCGGCGGAGGCTGGTGCATGGTGACGATCAGCGCATCGGCCGGCTTTTTGCCCGCGCAGAGATAGGAGTGGGGAGTGCTGGCATCGAAGTAGACTGCGTCCCCAGGCCCGAGGACGCACTGGTGCTCGCCGTGGCGCAGGTCCAGTTCTCCTTCAAGAACGTAAAGGAACTCATAGCCGGCGTGCATGTGGGCGCGGGGTTCCTGGTTCTTGTCGAGGGGAATGAACTGGGCAAAGTAAGGGTCCATGTGCCGGTCGGGCACCATGTAGCCTAAGCTTTCGAAAAAGTAGGTAGGATCGTCGACGCCGGTCTGGGGCAGGCGGACGCGCTCTTTGCGTTTATGCACGCGGAACATGGCCTGCGGCTCGGTCTCGAAGAAATAGGAAAGGTCTTTGGAAAAAACCATCGCAATGCGGGCCAGATTGCGCAGGGTGGGCACCACGCGCCCGGTTTCGAGCTGCGAAAGAAAGCTGGCGGACAATCCTGTATGCCTGCCCAACTCGACCAGGCCCATCGACTTCTTGAGCCGGAGGCGCTTGATGCGCTCGCCAATGTGTTTTTCGGCGATGAAGCGTTCCGTGGTCTCTGGATCGACCTGCGATTTTTGCGTTTCTTCCGTGCGAACTGTAGCGGGTTCAGTCATCAGCCACCCTCCCCGGGTGCGGGCCGGACCTTGTTGCCCCGATCAAAACCTATTCCTATGATACCAACGCGAAGCGTTGCTAGCAAACCGGCCGAATTGCCTGAAATCACGTGAAAATCGAAACTGAGCCTATGCTGGCCTCTCGAACCTACGCACAAGCTGTTGGCCCCATGGACCCGATCCTGCTAAGCGGGGCCTCAGGGCTGGTGGGCACGGCGTTGCGACAGCGGCTCGCCCAGGAAAGCCGCACTCTCCTTCAATTGATGCGGATTAAGCCCCGGCACGCAGGGGCGACCGGGCCTGGGCAGGTCGGGTGGAATCCAGACGCCCAACCGGCGATTGAGGATGCGTCGGCTCTGGAGGGATGCGCGGCGGCGATTCACCTGGGCGGCGCGAACCTGGCTGCCCGGCGCTGGACAGAAAAGTACCGTCGCGAATTGGTGTCGAGTCGAGTGGATTCGACGCGTGCTCTGGCGACTGTGTTGGCCGGATTGCGCAGACCGCCGCATACCTTCGTGGTCGCCTCGGCTGTGGGTGTCTATGGCGATCGAGGAGGCGAAACTGTGGACGAAGCTTCGCCACCGGGCCAAGGCTTTCTTGCCGATCTTTGCCGGGCGTGGGAAGCAGCGGCACAGCCGGCGCGCGATGCAGGGATACGCGTCGTGCACCTGCGATTCGGCGTGGTGCTCGGCGAGGGGCCAGGGGCTTTGGGAAAGATGCTGCCAATTTTTCGGTGGGGACTGGGAGGGCGGCTTGGGTCGGGACGCCAATGGATGAGCTGGGTGAGCATGGAGGATGCGATTGCGGCGATTGTGTTCGCGCTTGAGTCGCCGGCCCTTGATGGAGCGGTGAATCTGACGGCGCCGCAACCGGTGACCAATGCGGAGTACACGCGGGCGCTCGCGCAGGCGCTGCATCGGCCGGCAGTGTTGCCGGTTCCTGCGTTCGCGTTGCGCTTAGCTCTTGGGCCGATGGCCGATGAGGCGCTGCTGCAGAGCATCCGCGCGCTGCCGGCCAAGCTGATCGCGGCGGGATTTCAGTTCAAGCACCCGCGCCTTGAAGACGCGCTGGCGGCAGCAATCGGGGAACGGTGAGCAGGGAACAGTCCCTAAAAAAGCGGACCCTTCGCCCCGCATGCCCATGAACAACTTGTGTCGTGCACGGAACCGCAGGTGCGCGATACTCAGCGATGACACTCTTGCGGGTCGTGCACGCGCTAGCGGCGGCCCTGGATCACGCGTCCACCGGTGCCGGCGTTACTGCTTTTTTTTTGATGGCGGCGCGCGGCGATGTCGTGCATCTCCTTGCCCATCTTCGATTGATTCACGCCGATCTGCATGCTGAAGTTAATGATGTTGCTCGTGGCCCAGTAGAGAGCCAATCCTGAAGCATAGTGCAAGAGGAAAAACCCCATGAAGATCGGCATGACGAAGGCCATCATGCGACGCTGCGTGGCATCCATGCCCGGCTGGGGAGTGATGTACTGCGTGAGGAACATCGTGATGATAATGAAGATGGGCAGGATGTAGAGCGGATCGGGCAGGGAGAGATCGGTGAGCCAGAACCAGTGCGCCTGGCGCAGCTCCACGGCGTATTGCAGCACGCGAAAGTAAGCGAAAAAGAGCGGGATCTGCGGCAGCATGGGAAGGCAGCCGCCGTACATATTCACGCCTTCGTCTTTGTAGAGCTGCATCATCTCGGAGTTCATCTCGGCCTTTTTGGGGTCGTTGATCTTGAGATGGGAATAGCGCTTCTTGAGGGCGTCGACCTTGGGTTGAATGCGCATCATGCGCAGCGACGATCGCATGGCCATGACGCGAAACGGCAGCATGATGACCGTGAACGTGGCAGTGAAGATGATGATGGCCCAGCCCCAGTTATTGCTTCCCGTTCCGAGCAGGTTGTGAAGCCAGCGCAGGGCAAGATAGAGAGGCTTGGCCAGAACCGTCCACATGCCGTACTGGATGAGCGGCTCAAGCGTAGGACCATCGGGTTTTCCGTCGGCGCCAGTCGAGTGAATGCTCTTGAGCACCTCGGACTCTTTGGGACCGACGAAGAGACGCACCCGCGTTTCTCCGCTGGTATCGCCCATGGCGAGACCGATGACAGCATTCGGCTTCTTCTGGCTGTTGGGATTATTGAGATCGCTCGGCACATCGACTGAATAGTGCAGCGTGACAAGCGATGAATGCCCCGGCGTCTGAGGCAGGAAGGCGGCAGCGAAATAGAGATCGGTGACGGCCGCGTAGTCGTAGGGCTGTTCGGAGGTCGCGTTGCCGCTCACCTTGGCCGCCGATGTAGTGTCCTGCTTGCCGTCGGTGGACGTGATCAACTGCGCGATGGTGGGAATGGTGCTGCGCGTCGAGGAAGATGGCAGGAACTCTTCCATATCGCCCAGGCCTGCGGGCCACTCCACCAGGGCGCGCACCGGCGCACCGTTGCGGCGCACCGCAACGTCAACACCGACCACGTAGCTGGAATCGAAGTGGAATGTCTTCACGACATCGAGATCGCCCTGGGCGTAATGAAAGCTGAGAGTTCCCGGGGCCAGCACGCGTCCCGCGGCCGACGCCTGGTAGAGAGCCTGGTTAACCTGCGCAGTGAGCGGTTGCTCATAGGTATAAAGCGAGAGCGGCAAGCCGAAACGCGCGGCGAGTTGTGGCTGCACCAGGTCGAGCGGTTTGCCGGCCGTATCGTAATACTTTTTCAGAATCCAGTGCTTCACCTGCGCGCCTTGATTGGTAAAGACGATGCGATAAAGCTCGTTCTCGACGGTTGTCTCGGTCTCCACGGCGCCGATGACGGCCGTCGCAGCGGTCGCGCTCGACGATGCTTTGGGCGCATGCCCGGACGCATGACTGGAAGCGGGCGAGGAGACAGCCTCCACCGGTGCGGCCGGAGGAACAGACTGCTGCGCCTGAGTCTGCTGCTGTGTTTGCGATTGCGGCGGAGTGGTGGACTGCGCCGGCTTGAAGTACTCAAAAGCCAGGAAGATTGCGACCGCGAGAAACATGAAGGTGGTCAGGCTGCGAAAATCACCACCACCGCCGCCGCCACCAGACGAGCCTTGCGACTCGAGGTTTGGATTCTTAAACTCTGCCAAAGGGAACTTCCTATCTTTGAAGGGCGGGCGCGAAGCAAGGCGCCTCCCTCTCTATGGTAAAGGTTCGTGGCGCAGGTGCGTGGAGACGGGAGGCACTGGGTCAAGTCCTCCGCGGCTGAAGGGATGACAGCGCAAGAGCCGCCAGGCAGCCAATGCAAGTCCGCGGAGAGGCCCATGCGTCGTAATCGCAATCGCGGCGTACTCAGAGCACGTGGGGACAAAGCGGCAGCCGCCCGGACTGAGCGTATGCAGCGCCGGCGAAAGCCAGCGATGATAAAAGCCGAGCATTGCGACCAGAATGCGCGTCATTGAATTGAGCCGGGCGAAGCGTGTTGCACGATAGGCGCCGCCTCCGTCTTCGCCTGCATAAGGATACGCACAATCTCGGCGTCGAGTTTCGTGAATTCGGCGGTAAGGACGGCCCGCCGGGGATGCAGCACCAGGTCGAACCCGCGGGGCAGCAGATCGACATGGCGGCGAAGCAACTCGCGAAGACGGCGCTTCATACGATTGCGATCGTGCGCCTTGCCCAGCACTTTGCCGGCAGTGAGCCCGACGCGCGGGCCCGGTGCAGGCTCGGCCTGCGGTGCGAGAAACCAACTCATGCTCGCCGACTGGCGCTTGCGGCTCGCGGCATACACGCGCTGGAAGTCAGCATGCTTACGCAGTCGAGCGCCATGGAGCGACAGAGCACGGCGAGCCTCGGGCGCCGTCTGAGTGGAGTTCGAATTTTGCGGATTGCTCATCGAAGCGCCGGAGCCAGCCGGGTGAGAAGATGCGGCAGGAGAACTCCGGCGAGACAAAGCTTAGTCGCGGAATCCGGCGCTGACGCTCACGCGCTTGCGGCCGGCCGCGCGGCGACGGCTCAGCACTGCGGCGCCGCTCTTGGTCTTCATCCGCGAGCGGAAGCCGTGCTTCTTGACGCGGCTGCGGCGGTTGGGTTGAAACGTGCGCTTGGGCATGGAAATGCGCTCCTGACTCTTGGTGAATATCGATGCCTGGTCGGCAAGTATCTAGTGTATCGCAGGTTGAGGCAGGAATCCAGCGCAGGGACTGCGGCCTCTGGACGCGAGGCAGCATGCGCGGGATCGGCTCTCGATTCGACATTGTGCCGCGCAACACCGGTCGAAAAAATTGCAGTCGGCGCGCGGAGCGTTCGACGTCTCGCAAATTATTTTTGGGCCTTTCACCATCGATGGTGCAACCCCGAGGAGAATCGAGGAACTATTGTGAATGAGGGATTGCAACGAACTCCAAATGTGCTACTATCGGGTCCGTTCACGAAAGTTTCCAAGCGTCCCACGGAACGAGAATCATCCGAGAGTCCCGGCTGCAGGTCAGGGACGAAACACGGCGATCAGGCACGATGAAGCAGTAAATTCGACGGGGAGCGAGAGCTTCACCGTCGGAGAGATCGTTTGCCTGAACCGGCAGGATGGCCTGTCACGTCCGTACACAGGCGACGCAGGTAAGGATTGGCTCGATGGTATTTGCTATTTCGCCGGCTTCGGCACTCAATCCGTGGCTCCAGATACTCTCAGCGCTCGAGAAAAAAGTCATCCGCCAGTCCTATGAGACTTGGCTCAAGCCCACGCGTTATAGTCACGCGAATGGACGAACGCTCTATGTGCGTGTGCCGTCGGCTGAGTTTCAACACATCGGCGACAAGTATGGCGACCTGATTCAGGAAGCGATCGATCTGAACTCGCTGGAGTTCGACGATGTAGTGTTTGTGACGGCAAGCGAGGATCCGTCGATTCCGCCGCAGCGCAAAGACGGCGGCTTTGGTCCCCTGCCGGCACACGCGCCCACGGCGCCACCGCTAGGGCAGAATCATCGCGCGCCAGAGCAGGCGCGTTTCGACTGGTCGACGGCTGCGCAGCTCAACTCGCGCTACACCTTCGACAACTTCGTGATCGGCAACGGCAACCAGTTTGCGCGCGCTGCCGCGCTTGCCGTGGCGGAGCGTCCTTCGCGGGCCTATAACCCGCTCTTCCTGTATGGCGGCGTGGGCATGGGCAAGACGCACCTGATGCACGCCATCGGGCACGAGGTGAAACGGCGCCAGCCCTCCTCGAATATTTGCTATGTCTCGGCGGAGAAGTTCACCAACGAGATGATCACCTCGCTGCGCAACGATCGCATGTCGAGCTTCCGCGATCGCTTCCGCACGGTCGATGTGCTTCTGATCGACGACATTCAATTCATCGCGCAGAAAGAGCGGACGCAGGAAGAGTTCTTCCACACCTTCAACGCACTGCATGAGAGCATGCGTCAGATTGTGATCGCCTCGGATCGCCCGCCCAAGGAACTGGCGGAGATTGAAGATCGCCTGCGCTCGCGCTTCGAGTGGGGCTTGATCGCCGACATTCAACCGCCAGATCTTGAGACGAAAGTTGCCATTCTGCAGAAGAAGGCGGAGACCGAGCAGGTGGTGCTGCCGACGGATGTCGCGCTGTTTATCGCGTCGAATGTACGCACCAACGTCCGCGAGCTGGAGGGCGCGCTGGTGCGGTTGATCGCCTGGTGCCAGCTCAATCGCATGGACATTACGCTGGCGGCAACGCAGCAGTGCCTGAAGCAATTCATCGACATGCAGGTGCGCAAGATCACGATTGAAGCGATCCAGCGCGCCGTGGCCGAGCAGTTCGGTATGAAGGTTGCCGATCTGAAGCAGAAGAACAACTCGCGCAACGTGGTGGTGCCGCGCCAGATCGCCATGTACCTGGCCAAGCAGATGACGGAAGCGAGCTTGCCGGAGATTGGCCGCCAGTTTGGCAACAAGCACCATACCACCGTGATGCACTCGATTGGCAAGATCGATGAACAGCGCCGCACCGACAAGGACCTGCACCGGATGGTCAACAAGCTGCAGGAACTGTTGAACGGGTAAGTAGCCGTCGAACCGGAGAACGAAGCGGCATTCCCTTGCGGAATGCCGCTTTCGTTTGCGCCAGACGGGCGAGTTCAGGGTGCGGGGATCAATGCGTCGTGGGAGTGGTAGTGAGGGCGACCGAGAAGCTGCACGTTGTGCACAGAGGTTTGGACGCGGAGGGCGGCGAAGACGCCGCCTCCGACCAGAGCCGCGACGCGTGTGGCGCGACGGAAGCGGGTGTGCTCGAACCAGCGCGGAGCCACGACGGAGGCGGAAGAAAAGCCGAACTCCCAAGCCGTCATCGAGACGAGCACGCCGCCGCGACTGCGACTCCCCAAGCATGCGTTCAGGGGATCCATCTCGTGGTACTCCCCGGAAAGGGCGCGCTCTGTAGTGACCGCATCGGCGAGAAAGCCGAGTCGGGGGGG
>DATDIQ010000008.1:0-27118 GCA_036520995.1 Occallatibacter sp. | reverse complement strand
GGCTTCTTTTACGAAATCAACTCGGGCAAGTTGATCGAGGTGGCGAGGGACGTTCCTGCATTGACGGCTGCGTAAACAAGCACGTTACCGATTCTCACCATTGCCGGCGAACAAAAAGGATGCGCTCCAGGTCAACCTGCTTACGGACTGATACGGATTGATACGAAAGTCGCGCTCTCAGTCCCAAGAAGCGGAAACTGCATTCAGGGGCT
Source organism: Occallatibacter sp. (assembly GCA_036520995.1). GTDB lineage: Bacteria > Acidobacteriota > Terriglobia > Terriglobales > Acidobacteriaceae > Telmatobacter. The sequence goes on along the minus strand of DATDIQ010000008.1, from coordinate 26,906 downwards.
TACTAACATTACTGAATTGTTTGGCGTCCCCGACGGGATTTGAACCCGTGTTATCGCCGTGAAAGTACGGGATCAACCCACAACATTAACGCACTGCTGAGAACCAGAACGCATCGGTAAGAATCGTAGCAACATTAACGAACAGGTTATGTGCTCCGCGAATGTCCGCAAAAGAAATGTGGCTTAGCGGCGGCCCCGATCAAGGCCACCGTAAGCCGGATTCCGCCGGATTCCGAACATCAGGATGATTTCCAATTTCCAAATTGGAAATTGGAGCTACAATGAGCCTATGCAAGGCCAGGACATCGCGCTACTTCTCAGACTCGCCATTGAGGATGAACCAAGGCTGCAATCCAAAGATTTGGCTGAGAGCCTGTCCATTTCTCCGTCAGAGGTATCGAAAGCGCTCAAGCGCTGCGTGGATGCGGGCTTGCTTCACGTGACGGGTCCTGAGAAAAGGGTGAACCGATCCGGTTTGATGGAATTCTTGTCCCACGGATTGAAGTACGCCTTTCCGCCAGCGAGGGGTTCAATGGCCCGCGGCGTTCCAACCGCCGCATCGGCCGAACCGCTCAAATCACGTCTTCTGGAGGATCGCGAACCTCCTGCCGTCTGGCCGTATGCTGAAGGAAAGCTGCGCGGCATTTCGCTCGCTCCTCTTTACAAAGGAGCGCCCAAAGCCGCGTTGCGAGATCCTAAGTTTCACAGCGTGCTGGCCCTCTGCGATGCGATTCGCGGCGGAAGGACACGCGAACGGAACCTGGCCGTTGAACTCCTGGAAGAAGAGATCCATGCCCGATCCGAATCTCCCATTGCTTGAAGACGCTGTCCGCAAGCTTGCACCCTTTCTGGACGAGATCGTGTTCGTTGGTGGTGTGACTCTGGGCCTGCTCATTACCGACGAGGCCGCTGCTCCGATCCGCGGCACGACGGATGTCGATGTGATCGCAGAGATTGTGACCTACGCTGATTACATTGCATTTTCGGAACGTCTCCGGGAAGCTCACTTTACGGAAGATACGGAACTTGTATGCCGCTGGCGTAACGGTGTCCTGGCACTGGATGTGCTGGCGCTTAACAAGGAAGTGCTCGGATTCACGAACATTTGGTATGAGGCAGCACTCCGCCACTCGTCCACCATGATTCTGCGTGGCGGCCAGGTGATCCGCGTCATCACAGCGCCGTTCTTCCTGGGAACAAAGATGGAAGCCTTCAGGGGCCGAGGCCGCATGGACTTTCAAGCCAGCCACGACCTGGAGGACTTTATTGCCGTCATCGAAGGGCGAGAGACTTTGCTAGAAGAGATCGCCGACTCACCCCGGGATTTGCAGGTTTACCTGGCGGGAGCGGCAAAATCGCTACTGGCGGAATCTCGCTTTCTCGATGTGCTTCCGGGATTTGTCTTGGACAGCGATCGAGTTCCCATGATCCGGGAGCGGCTGGCGTCGATGACCGCTGTCTCTCCGCCCACCTCTCGCAGAAACCCGAATGCTTAAATTCGCGTGAGAATCTCTTCGAGAACGGGCTGGTAGCATCACGCGAGAGGAACGCATTTCGACTTTGTGCACCAGGGGAGAGCGCCAAGTTCACTTCGCATTGTTGTAGTCCTTATCGCTGACGGGCTCAAGCCAGATGGTCTTGCCCTTTGCAGTCGGTGTGACCGCGATATAGGCGAAGCTGTCATTCGGTGTTGCGCCGTGCCAGTGCTCCACGCCCGGAGCGCATTTGATCACGTCTCCTTTGTGAACGATGCGTGCTGGCTTGCCTCTTTCCTGGTAGTAGCCGGTGCCCTCCGTGATGAGCAGAACTTGACCACCCGGATGAATATGCCAGTCCAGCTTTGCACCTGCGTCGTACGTCGCCATGGCAATGCTGGGATCGAAAGTGCTGTCTCCAACATTGAGCTCACTCAGCCAGATATTTCCCGTGTGATTTTTCGCGTTCGACAGTTCACCCTTGGGGAAGCCTGAAGCAGATGTTTGCCCCTGCGACAGGGGGATGAAAAGCAGGCTCGCTGCGAAAGCGATGAGCAGAAATCTTGTTCTCATGTCTTATCTTCTCCTCGATATTCCGTGTTCGGCGGTGCTGTCCAGTGCCTTCAGTCGGCGCGTTTACCCGATTCGGTCGCCTTCTGCATGACGTCAAGCCGGGGCTTCCAGGGATCAGGAATCGCGCCTGCCGTGCCGTCGGGATGGAACTCGAAGATCAAACCCTTCCCGGGGTCGTAACGCGGCCAGGTCGGCAGGTCCGCGCCATTCGGATTGCCTGTCCTGGCGAAGTTGACCCAGTAGCCCTGTGCCATTTTTGAGACCGCCCGATCCTCGTCTGTTGCAGGGGGTGGCGGTGGTCCAAAACCCCCGGCGCCCAACGTGCCAAAGACAAAGCCAATTTCGCCGCCATGAGGTGTCCCGGTCCGAAGCATTTGCCGCATCCCTGTCTGCACATAGGAGAACCGATAGAGATAAACGGGCGAACCGTTTTTCGCGAACGCACTCGCTGCGAAGCGAGCCGGCTCGGCTTGCCCGAAATCATCGTTTGCCTCCGATACCAGCTCTGCCAGACTCTTCGTTCCGTCGGGATCGTAGGCAGCCTTCGCCTCAGCGCTCCACTGGCCGAAATGGGCCCACAACTGATCCTTGGTCGTCGCTCTGATCCGATTGCCTGCGGTATCGGCGCTGTTGCTTCCGAGCATGAGCGGAACACGCGGCTCATGGTGGGCCTTATACGCAGTCTCGGCGGTCTCAGTCACGAGCTTCCCGTCGAGAATCGGCGTTGTCTCAAAAGACTGAGTGCTGCCGCCCTGCGGGGAGCGCGCGCCGCCAACAACTTGTTCGGCACTGAGGGCGCGAAGTTTGGCAAGCGCGGCCTGATCCGTTCCATCGATCCGCATCGAGTGCGCGAATTGAATCCCAATAGTTTCGGCCGACACCGGATAGTTTGGATCGACGCCGTCTTTGCTCATTGGACGCGCGGTGAGCACGCTGTCACGCGAACCGCCAGACTCAACGATTGCTTTTTGGAACAGCCCGCGCGCCATTGGCATCGTCAGAAGGCTATGCACCGAGACACCACCCGCGGAAAATCCAAAGATTGTGACATTGCTCGGATCGCCTCCGAAGGCGCCGATGTTCTGCTGTATCCACTTCAGTGCGGCGATCTGGTCCGTGTAGGCGTAGTTGCCCTTGGGCTCATCAGGATGTTCCTTGCTAAGCGCCGGGAAGGCGAAAAATCCAAAGCGCCCTACGCGGTAATTGAAGGTGATCAACAGGACGCCTTGTTTGGCGAACTGCACTCCCGAATTGCTCGGTGAGGAACCACTCCCGAACACGAAACCGCCGCGAAGATCCAAACCATCGCCGGCAGTTTTGCGGCTGGCGCAGCATTCGCAGGCTTCCAGACGTTTATAAAGAGGCAATCTTCCGACGATGTCGGCGACATAGCAGCGGCGCCTGGCCCAAAGGCGCCCTGCGGGCAGTCAGCGCCGTACTTGCTGGCGTCGCGCTCGCCCTGCCACGGGGACAAAGGTTGCGGTGGCCGCCAACGATAAACGGGCAGATCTGTTGCTGCTCGATGCCGATCCTCTGCTGAACGTCGCAAACACGCGTAGGATCGCTGCCGTGATTGTCGGAGGACACTATTTCGTCCGGTCCGACCTGAATCGAATGCTCAAGGCTGTTTCGGAGCACAATGCCGCCGGATATCCAAGAAACTGATTAATAGCTGCAATCCGAGCTGGAAGGCGGTATTTGTGCAATTTGAAAATCTGGCTCAATTTACCCTGGGGGGTCGGCACCCGCACCACCAACACGCAAGCGGGCGACTACCTCATTACTGGGACGGACTGGAAAGGACAGGTACCGAGCCGCATGAAGCAGATACCCTCGCCGGACAATTCGATACTGGTTATTGGGCGGGTGCTCGTGTACAGCGACAGCGACGTCTCGACCGCCTATAACCTTACGAAACAGATTCAGATCTGTACCACTCACCACACGGAAACCCAGCCGGTAATGCTTCCGATGTCGCGCGTTTGTGCAGCCGGTGCCCCATGTCTCGCTTCTGAGACATGGGTTTTCGCTCGGACGAATATGAATTGGCGAGGCAACGGATCACTGGGAGCGACTCTCAACCAACAAAAATAGCCGCGCTACAGTAACAATGAAGCTGGTTCGAAAGTTCGGACAGACCACTCCGAGTTCGAATGAATGGGGCTAGAATTCCATGGCGATCGTGTTCTTGGCGGTAGTCGTTAGCTCGCTGGTGATCCTCCATCGGCTCGGCTTCTTGCCGGGCTTTGATTTTTCCTGGGATCTCGTTGGGAGGATATTCATTTACATCCTCCTTCTCCTCGGCATGCTGACCGTTGTGGTGAAGACGTGGAGCGTGGTCGTCGTGCTGGCGCAACTTCCGCCGCGTTGGCTCGTGTCGCCGAGCGCCAATCCGGTCATCGATATTTTTTCAACTGCGGTTCTCGTCCTCGCACTTTACGGAGTTTGGCGATGGAGGAAATGGGGCGCTTACCTTATTCTTCTCCGCCTCGCGTTTACCGTTGCCGTGCAGGTATTCGTGTATCGATCGCTCCACTGGCAACTCTTCCGCAACTATACCGGGATGGAGAATGTGCTCGCGGATTTTTGGGGGGCATTCATGTGGATCATCGCGTTTACCTTGGCGTGGAGGCGCTTCAGCTGATGGTGGCTATTTATCACCTGCTCATTCTCGCATCGTGGCTGACGTTCATCGCATCCTGGGCGCTCCTGGCTAGCCGCGCCAAGCGCAGCGTCGGAGGTAGATGGAGTTGGCCACGGAAAATTGCTCTTCGCCTCGTTATTCTCATCCTGATTCTGCTGCCGTTACATTTTCTGGCCGCTCATCATGCAGTTCGAACCATGCGGGTCTACGTAGTCAATACGAATCTGATCTCCGGTTTTGCTGGAGCGGCGTTGTGCGCATGCGGTGTGACTCTCGCGGTGTGGGCGCGAGTCTGCCTCGGTAGAGACTGGGGCATGCCAATGGAGGAAAAGGCGCACTTCGAACTCGTTACTCACGGACCGTATGCCACCATTCGCCATCCGATCTATGCGGGTATCATCCTCGCGATACTCGGTTCGGCAATTGGGCAAAGTGTCTTATGGGCGATACCCCTCCTCATCATCGGCCCCTACTTGATTTATAGCGCCGGTCGGGAAGAGAAAATGATGACGGAGCGGTTCCCGAACCAGTATCCCTCATATTTGAAGCGAACACGTATGATCATCCCGTTCATCGGTTGATGTAGCCGAGAACGGCGGATGGCCCACATTTGTTTATCCCTCTCCAAAGTTGGGTGGACGATGTGTCGCTTTTGAGACATGGGTTTCCCCGCAGCACAGAAAATTGCCCGTCTGTTGACGGCGGATCAGTCCTTTGGGCACATCGGGCGGACGGCCAACCCATCCGGTTGCCCCATTCATGGCAGCCCCACCGCCAAGGTGGGGTTTACAAATCTCCGATGACGCTTTTGGCAACACTTGGCCGGCCCGTATTTCATCTTCACCGAATTTTTGATTGGATGATTTTAGCGCTGTCGTAATGGGTGCCAAGCCTGCCGTTGCGGATGAAATCCCGCATCATGGCAAAGTAGCCGGGCGCATAACGTGTTGAGACCCGTCCGCCTTTCGCATCGAGTTCGTAGAGCGTTATGCCGTGTTCTGCTCCCGGATAGACGACCAGCGTATAGTCTTTGCCTTCCGCGATCAACGATTTGATGCGCCTGGAGGTCTCCCCGCTCGGCGCATCGAGATCACTGCCGCCCAGAATCCAGAGCTGCGGCGTGGTCGAGGCGCGCAGCACAGGCATTGGATCATAATTGAACGGCGTGGCGGCAAAAGGCTTGATCGTTTCGATAATCTGCTTCTGGTCGAGCGGCAGAATCATGAAAAGGTAATCGCCGTGGACGTCCTTGTACCAGGGTTCGGATTTATATTTCTGCCGCAGCGCATCGAATTGCGCGTAGCCGTCCATGCCATGTGTGGCCACCACATGCTCACCGGCGCTTGCTAACTCCAGCGCTTTCGCCGTATCCGCTGCGGAGTGATGGTGGAAATACATGTCGAGCGCCACGCTCTCCTGATCTTCGTCGATGACATTGACGGCGAGGCCGTAGCCGATAATCGCGAAATCCACGTGCGCCTTGTTCACCGCCAACGGCACAACCCATCCGCCTTGGCTGCCGCCCCAATAACCGATGCGTTCCAGCCGCGCGCCTGTAAGGCGCCTGGCTTCGTTCATGGCGTTTACCGCATCTGACGCCAGCATTTTGTAGTCCTGCGTGTAAACACCGCCCGAGCGGCCCGTACCGCGCTTGTCATAGACGAAAGCGCCAATACCCTGGGCTGGGAAGATGCTCTGCAGGAACAACGTATCGATCCCGGAGCTGTCTTCCGAGCCGTGTATCAGCACCACCACCGGAACCTTGCCATTGCCATGCGGCATGATCAGCCGGCCAACGAGCTTCACACCGCCGCTCTGGAAAGTGGTATTGCTCATATCGAATGGGATACGCTGGCCACTTTCCTTTCCGAAGGTGATCTTGCCCTTGTCGCAATCGGAAAACGAAACTGTCTTGCCGTCCGGGCGTCCGGTCCAACCATAAGTGCTCACCCATGATCCGTCAGCTTGCTTGCTGAGCCGACCGGTTTCACCCGTGAACGCGCGCCAGCGCAGGAAATTGTTTTCCGCATCGCCGATATCGATCACGCTACCGTTGTCCAATCGATAGCTACCTATGTGGCAATCCTGAACGGTCCCTGCTCGTGCACTCGGATTGGCGAACGCACAAATCAGAACAAGGCATCGGATAAACGACTTGGCCGCACTCTGGCCAGTTCCGGACGAAATCTGAAGCGGCATACGGCAATCCTCAATCTTGTTGCGTCAGGCTCAGTCGTTCTCGACGCCCCAACACAAAAGCCGACCCGACCAAGCACCCTCGGGCTGAGCTCCCGTTAGACGTGCATTCACGATCAACCTCCGCAGGAAGCAAAAATCACGAAAAAGATCCGGCCCTGATCCGGCCCGGCCCTAAGGATTACGTGATTTTTAGTAGAAAGTTCCCAAATTTGTATCAGGAGCGATTGGTCGCTCAGGCGGAAGTTGATGGTCCTTCTGCGCCACCGAGTGACAAATCGCCAGTGCGCCGTCCGAGAGCGATCCGTTCTTGAAAAACACGCATTGCCTAAAGGCAACAATTGATCCATTACGTTCACCAACTGGACCCAGCCTACAGTCGACAGTAGGTAGGAGGGGTTCTCCAAATTGATCTCACTCAGCGAGCTTCGAGCCATCGCGATGACTCTACCGGAGGTGGTCGAAGGACCGGCCGTACCGGCAGCACGCCGAATCGCTGCCTTCAAGATTGCAGGAAAAAGCTTCGTAGGCGTGGAAAAGGAAGGCATGACCATGACAGTTAGCCTCTCAGAGAGGGAGGCAAAAGCCTTCGCTGCTGGAGATTCGGATACCTACGAGGAAATTTGGCGCAACGGGAAGATCTTCATGGGCCTTCGCGTAGATCTATCCAAAGTCTCCGTCCGCCATGTGCACGAGTTGATCGAAACATCGTGGCGTCATTCCGCGCCGGCACACCTTTTCCACCTCTTCGCAGTAAGCAACCTCCGGGGGCCATAAATAGCGGTCAATAGGGGAATTTGTGCATGCTTGGATGAGTGTGTCACCCTGTTTTTCGCCAGCCACCAATTGACGTATTATCCGTCGTTGATAGGCTGACACAATGATTGTCATACAGTCCCCAAGATTGCAGCTCAGCCAGTTCCAGATGATGGATACGCAGGACGTTTTTGGATGGATCACGCCCGCCGTCGCCAGATTCATGCCATGGGAGCCGCCATCGTGGAGCGAATACGTGACGCGATGCGAGAAGAGAGTGCAGGCTGCGGAACCAAACAAGTTTTCTTTCGTCATCCGGGGGCTCGATAACAGTGAATGCCTTGGCATGGCCTCGTTGGAAGATGCGGATTCTGTTTCGCCCGAACTCGGCCTTTGGCTCAAGGAAAGCGCCCACGGACAGGGTTTTGGTCGAGAAGTCGTGGCCGCACTTATTGACTGGGGACACGCAACCCTCGGCAAAGAAAGTTTTATCTATCCGGTGGCCATACAAAACATCGCCAGCAGGCGTATTGCTGAGAATCTTCACGGCAAGATCATAGGCAATCGCACGAATCCAAAATACGACTCCGTCGTTTATAGGATTCCCTTCTACCAATCGCCATAGTCTTAGTTCCACTCACGCCGGAAACCCGACTCATCCTTTGGAAGCCTCGAATGTGTTCCTTATTTACTGGTGAGAATTGTGATCGTGCCGCTGTTGTTGTTTGCTACGACGATGCTGGCCGGCCCGCCGCTGCTGAGATCGCCTATCGCCAATCCGCCCCAGCCCGTGGGGACATCGATCACGACGCGGGAGAATGAGCCACCCCGTGAGCCGACAAATTCAATCAACCTATTGCTTTGCGCGCAAGAGACCACGATATCCGCGTAACCGTCACGGTTAACATCGCCGATGGCAACTCGCGCGGGTCCGGCACAGCCGTCGAGCGAAAGCTTCGCGCCGCGCCAGGGCGCAAGGCGGCCCCGGCCGTCGCCCAGCAAAATCCGTACGTCGAATTGGCCGCGGTCCCGCAAGTCACGCTCGTACGGAATCACCACCACGTCCGCATTGCCATCACCGTTAATGTCGCCCACCGCGAATTGCCACGCCTGCTCACCGGCGGGAAACGCCGAGCCTGGCGCCTTCCGGAAACCGCCGTGCCCGTCGCCCAGCAATAGGCCCACCACGCCTGCGGACTGGCTCACGGTTACGATATCGAGGTGGCCATCGCGTTGGAAATCCGCTGCCGCGACACCTGAGTCGGCGTGAAGATCGGCGTCGAATGACCGGCCCGGCAAGGTCAGATTGCCCTTCCCGTCGGTCGCAAACAGCAGGATTCGGTCATTGCCCCAACTGTCCGTGACCACCGCCGGCTTCCCGTTGCCAAGAAAATCTCCCACTGCCACACCGTGGGGGTGCGGTTCGGAGTTTGTCGCAAAGGGCGATCTTGCCGCTGGCCGAAACCCGCCTTTTCCGTCTCCCAACAGAATCGTCAAATAAGGCGTCTGAGTATTCGCAATCACCAGATCAGGAATTTTGTCACCATTCATGTCGGCGATCGCAATGTCGTTGGGATTTGGATTGGACGAAAACGGCGATCCTGGCGCGGATTGGAAATTTCCCCTGCCGTCCCCCAGTAGAACGCTCACCGTCCCGTCGTCGTAGTTGCCGACGACAATGTCTTGATGGCCCTCGCACGTGAGCTTGCCGATCGAGACCGGTCCGGGACTCCGCCCCACGCGGATTACTCTTGCGCTGAAATTCGACGACGCCTCCAACTTCACCGGCGGTGCCTGCGCCTGCGCCAACAACATCGCGAGTAGGATCAACAGCGGCATTCCGGCAGTGTACAGCTAGGCGCGCACACCTGTTTCCAAAAGCAGTGATATGAAGATGGTCCTCGATAAGCGCGAAGTCCCCAAAGCATGTTTCGAAACATTGCAGTTCTGGAAACGTGCTAAGCCCTGTGGGCGCCAATCGAGGCGCAGGCTGGGGCGATCGGCGGAAACAGCCTATTCATTACCGGGGTCACCATACCAAACCTCCAAAATCGTACGCTAAGGAATCGGAGTGGCCTCTCAGTCCATATTCCATTTCCGCCTTGGCCGCGGTTCAATGAGCGCATTGGCTTGTTATCACCAAATGAGACTTTGCAGCACTCGCGATCAGTAAATACAAGACGACTAGTCAGGACTGATCTGCCGTCGATGAGTGATTTGGCGATTATGCGTAAATCAAGAATGATCTCTTGCGAAAAGAGAGTCTTATCCCCGCTCTGCCATAAGCAGCCGCGATACAACGCCAAAGCTCAGATTCAGACTGGAAAGCGGCTAAGCGCGTCCTCTGCAAGCTTTCGGGTGAATTGATCTGCGGGCATGGCGGTCACCAGTGCTGCCGCCTGGCCAGCCCACAGCTGCATGTAATCGAGTGAACCTGCCTTCTCCGAAGCCGCTCGCAAAGGCGCCATCAGTGTCGCTGCGTATGGGAAGGCCAACGCGACTTCTGACATAAGTCCACCTTCTCTGAGATACCGGTTCAGAATGCCTCTGGCGGGGCGGCCGCTGAATAGATTGGTCACGGCTGTCCCAGTGTCGGCCACCCTGTTCGAGCGCTCGACGGTATGCAGGAGATACGTTTGCCTCGGGGCAAAACAGGTAGGCTGTGCCCATCTGCACGCCCGAAGCTCCAAGTGCGAAAGCAGCAACAATGCCTCTTGCATCGGCGACGCCACCCGCGGCAACAACAGGGATCGAAACAGCGTCCACGACTTGCGGCAGCAGTGCGAACAAGCCAACTTGAGCTGCGGCGTTCGTTTCGAGAAACATGGCCCGGTGGCCGCCCGCCTCGAAACCCTGGACTATCACGGCATCGCATCCTCGCTCCTCAAGCCACTTTGCTTCTTCTACACTCGTCGCCGAAGAGAGAACCCCAATGCCCCGCTTCTTGAGCCGGGCCATCAGATCGGGAGTTGGCAGTCCGAAGTGAAAGCTGACGACCGCAGGGTTGACCTCCTCTACAACGTCACACATCTCTTCGTTGAACGGAAGCCGGAGGCGGCTTTCTGCCACAGCTTCGATGTCGAGACCCAACCGTTCGTAATGTGATCTCAAGAAGCTCTTCCATCTCTCCTTGGCGGCGACGTCTGGCGCTTCCATTGTGTGGCAGAAAAAATTGAGATTGAAGGGGCGGCTCATCCCGTCCCGAATTGCGCGCGCAGACTCGCGCACTCCGTTTGGAGTGAGCAGTGCGCAGGCCAACGATCCAAGTGCGCCGGTAGATGACACACTTCGCGCCAGTGCAACAGAATCCGAGCCGGCCATAGGCGCTTGAATGATCGGAATCTCAAGCTTCAGCAGATCGAGCAGACGTCGGTTTGGCCAGTTTCCCATGAGGATATTGTCAGCCATCGGCTTGAAGCCTGTCTCGCCGTTACGCAGAAACCGCGTTCAGTTTGCCGACATGCCGTTAAATCATGACTCTGGCGAGTAGGCTGAGGCGAGCCGCAAGACTATTTCGAGACCGCGACGTACGTGCCGAGCCCAATCATCCCCAGACCTGAGGCGGTACGCTGCCTGCGCATGAACTTTGGATTGTTCTTGAGTTTGTGGGCGACGGCTCCCGCCAGCGCGACCACGATCAGATCTGCGGCTGTATTCAGCGACACGGAGGTCGCTCCCAGAACCAGAAACTGTGAAATGGGGTGTCCTCTAGCCGGAACCACAAACTGTCGGATGAAGGACAGGAAGAAAAGCGCCGTCTTGGGGTTGAGCACCTCGGTGGTGATCCCCTGAAGATAGTGGCTGTGCGATGCACCCGCTCCAGCATTCCAGTGCCGATCGTGTCTCAGCTATCAACTTCAGGCCAAACCACGTTTCCAGACCAGATTTTCCTCGAAGCGCGCGTTGGCGATTTGGCATTCGTGAAAAGCGTTGAAAGAATCGGATCCAAAAACCGCCATTCAGGATAATTGTCCCGTCTCGGGCTCACAAAGCGGAGCAATGCGTTTTTGGAAAATCAAACTCTTGCTCCATGAAATTGGAATCGGATGTCTGCGCTATGACACGCAGCGATCGTCAGGTCAAGATGATCTTGCGAGCTTCCGCTTCAGGATCATCGGCCATGCGACACTCGTTGTCCCAAATCATCGCCCGATTGGTGTCAGGATTGGTGGGCGCCCAATTTAATCCCGGGATGCTCGGATTTCCGGTTGCTGCAAATGCGGCCCACGACGACGCCATCTTCTTCGCCAGCGCCTGCGCCTCCGCTGTATTCCCTGTCCCCTGCTCGCAACGCTTGGTGTTATCGAAGCAGAATTGAAGATCCGCTGTATGCCATGCGCCCGCCACGCCATCGAGGATCGTCGTTTGCCACGTGAAGTAATACGCGTACGCCGGCGCCGCCTGCAGTTCATGTTTCAGTCGCGCCATCTTCACCACGTTGTTCCGCATCCCGAGGCCATTCAGCCCCGGAGTGCCGCTGCAGATATAGGAAAGCGTCTGAATCTTCTTCTGCGGATACGCCTTCTTCAAGACCGAAACGATCGCCGTCGCCTTCTCCTCGCCATAGGTCTTCGCCAGGTTTGCATGCCACTCTTCTTCCGTGGGGCGCGAAGACATCTGGTTCCCCTCTTCGCTCACCGAACCTATTAGCATCGGCACATTCTTGGACACCTCCGGAGCGGCGTCGAAGAACGATCGCATGTTGATCACTTTTCCGTCAACACAAGGCGACCACCCCACGCGCGGCGTTCCCGGCGCCCCGGGCCCCGCCATGGGCCGTCCCGGCGGATTGATCTTCCCAGCCGCCGCGTTTCCGGCCGCAAATAGCTTGGCCCACTCCATCTTCTGGAGTGAACCAATGTCGTTCTGCGCAAGCCCGAGTTCCTTCATGGTCTGCCGCGCAAGTTCCTTTTGCTGCTCTCTGCTCGGAATGTTCCCTCCACCGCCGGACTGCGCCGCAGCGCGATGGATCAGGCCTACTGCGGAGGGCATACCCATCAGCGTTGTCACCTTCGATCCGCCGCCCGACTGCCCGTAGATCATCACGCGATTGGGATCGCCTCCGAAGTTCTCGATGTTCTCCTGAACCCACTTCAGCGCGGCAACCAGATCCGTCATGCCTGCATTCGCCGAGTCCTCATATGCCGAACCGCCAATCTCAGCCGCATCGAAGAACCCAAGGATATTCAGGCGGTGGTTCACCGAGACCTGCACAACCTCGTGATGCCGCGCCATCTGCGCGCCGTCGTGCGATGGCAACTCGTAGGATGATCCGAAGCTGAACCCGCCGCCGTGCATGTAGAGCATGACGGGCCGCTTTCCCGTCAGGCTTGGCGTCCAGATATTCAGCTTCAGCATGTCTTCACTCTGCCAGCCGTCATCCCAGTCGAACAAAAACGTCTGCTCGATGCTCGTCCACGGATGGAGGGTCTGCGGACAGTTCGCGCCATATGCCAAAGCCGGATACTCGTCGCTCCATGGCGCAGGCGGTTTGGCCGGTAGCCATCGATTCTCCCCGGCCGTCGTGGCCCCATACGGAACACCCTTGAAGGTCAGCACTCCGCCATCTACAAACCCGCGCACCTTGCCGTACTGCGTTTTCGCCACAGCCGTTCGCGGCGTCGACACATTCCCCGGTTCCTGATGCGCGCCTGTCTTCACGCTGTCCGACCCGAAAGCAGGCTTGCTCAGAGCCGCCCCCAACCCAGCCGCAGCGGACAGCAGCAACGCCTCACGCCGCGAGAGAACAACAGACTCCTTCGACTTCGCCATGCGCAAATTCTCCTCTCGTTTTTATGCAATCGGTCGCTTCGAAATTGCGCGACCCACTTCTCGCGGCGCGATGCTCGTTATTCCGGAAGCGCGTATTGCCCATCAACGTGAAACTTGCCCGTTGCACCAGGCGCTTCCGTATTTGGCTGCCCGCCCCCAATGCTGATCGTGTACTCCCCTTGTGCGACGATCGAATTCCCATCCTCCGTCACCATTCCCATGTCGCGGGGCTTCAGGTTAAAGTGCACCTTCTGACTGGCGCCTGCGTCGAGATGGACGCGCTCGAATCCGCGAAGGGCGATCCGCGGCGCTCCCTTGACATCTGGAAACTTCACATAGAGCTGAACGACCTCATCGCCGGCCAGCTTGCCGGTGTTCGTCACGGTCACATCCGCACCCACCGGCTGTCCGGCGGCAACCGCCTCTGTCGGAACACTCAGATCGCTGTACCTGAATTTCGTATAGCTCAGTCCGTACCCAAACGGGTAGAGCGGCTTACCGGTGAAATAGCGATACGTACGGTTCGCCATCCCGTAATCCTCGAAGTTCGGCAACTGATCGACGCCCTTGTAGAACGTGACTGGCAGCCTTCCCGCAGGATTATTTTTTCCGCTCAGCGTCTCGGCCACGGCGGCTCCCCCCTCTTCGCCTGGGTACCAGGCCTCCACGATGGCGTTGGCGTGTTGGTTGATCCAGTTCACGGCCAGCGCGCTGCCGTTCATCAGAACAACTGCCAGCGGCTTTCCCGTAGCCGCCACCGCTTCCACCAGGTCTTCTTCAGGCTGCGGCAAGTCGATGCTGGTGCGGTCTCCGCCCAGAAAGCCCGGTTCGCTAACGGGCATCTCTTCGCCTTCGAGCTGACTGGTGATGCCCACAACCGCGATAACGGCATCGGCGGACTTGGCGGCGACGATTGCCTCAGGCGAGACACCGGCCTGCGCTTTGTTCCAGATCAGCTCTGCATGCGGCTTGCTGCTCTGTGTGCCATAGCTCATGCTGATCGCCGCCTTACGGCCCATCTCAAGGTGCACGCGGCCCATACCGGACGACATCTCATCGCCCCCGCCGAAGGCCGCTGCCACCTGCTTGTCATCTACAGTAAGCCGGCAGAAACCATGGCAGCGAACGCCAAGTTGATAGTCACCCGATTCGGTGGGAGTGAGGGTCCCCGTCCATTGCACTCCGTATGCTTTCTTCCCGGCAACTTCTGTGGGCAAATTGCTCTCGCTCAGGTTTACGTTCGCTTCAGTGCGCGTGAGGATCGGTGTGGTCTTGGAACCGGGAGACATACGGCCTTCGCTGTATTCAGCTTTGAGGCCGGGCTTGCCGTCGGGCGTGGTTAAGAGCGCATCCGGCACCGGTTTTCCATCCGTGCGCAGAAACTGCGTTCCGGGAACATAAGTAATGGTTGCATTGGGAAACTCGGCATGCAGGCCGTCGAGAACGGAGACGATGTGCGTGGGCTGGCCAGCGTAATTGCCAATCAACGGCCGAGTCTGATCCGCCAGGGGGCCCACCACAGCAATCTTCTTGATCTCCGGTTTGAGCGGAAGCATTCCGTCATTCTTGAGCAGCACCATGGACTCGTTCGCCAGCTTGCGTGCATGATCGCGGTGTTCCTTGCTGTCGAGTTCCTTCTCATCGATCTTCGCGTACGGAACCATTTCGCTAGGATCGAACATGCCGAGCTTGATGCGCGCGGTGAAGAGTCGAATGAGCGCGGCGTCGAGTGCGTTCTCCGGCAGGTATCCCTGCTGCACGGCATCGATGTACGCCTTTTCGACGGGTTCGCCGAAGCGGGAGGTGAAAGTGACGCATTCGTTGTCCATGCCGCGCATGACGGAGATTGCGGCGCCCTGGGCCTGCGTGGGGCGATAGCGATGATTTGCTGCAACGTCGCGAACTGCATCGCAATCGGAGACGACATAGCCCTGGAAGCCCCACTTTCCGCGAAGGTGATCCTGAAGCAGGTACTGGCTGGCGCAGGCAGGCTCGCCGTTGATGGCGTTGTAAGCGCACATCACGGATCCCGCCTTGCCATCGACCACGGCGGCGCGGAAGGCCGGCTCGTACGTGTCTACTTGGTCGTGCTTGCTTACATCGACATCTGCGAAGTGACGGGTCGGCTCCGGTCCACTGTGCACGGCGAAGTGTTTCGGTGTGGCGATCGCGAGGTAGTACTTGGGGTCATCGCCCTGTAGACCGGTGACGTACGCCACGCCCATGCGGCCGGTAAGAAATGGATCTTCGCCGTACGTCTCCTGCCCGCGGCCCCATCGCGGATCGCGGAAGATGTTGAGGTTGGGCGACCAGAAGTCGAGTCCGCCCATGATCCCGGTGTGTCCTTCGCGCTGGTTCTGCACGTGCTTGATACGGCCTTCGATGCCGATCTGCGCAGACATCGTGTGGATGCCTGGTGTGTCGAAGGTTGCTGCCAGGCCGATCGGCTCGGGATATTCCGTCACACCCTGGTTGATTACGCCATGCAAAGCCTCACTCCACCACTGATACGCGGGAACCTTGAGCCGGGGGACGGCGGCGGAGTTGTTTTGCATCTGCGTCGCTTTCTCCGCCAGCGTCATGCGATGCACCAGGTCGGTGGCCCGCTGCTCTGGAGATAGCTGCGGATTCAAGTAAGGAGGATTTGCAGGTTCCTGAGCGACTGCAGTGTGTAGCGCTGAGGCAATCAGGAGTGCTCCGCTGCAGGCGGCAATGCATTCGATGATTCTCGTCACGCGAGTTTTCATGTTTCCTCTCCAAATGAGTCTTAGCAGCTACTGCGCCTCGGGCGACTTGAAAACCAGCGCCGCGAATTGATGCAGATAGTCTCTCCAGTTTGGCCATGCGTGGAAGCCGCCGCTCTCGTGCTCCTCTACGTTGATGCCGGCGTCTTTCAGGACGGCAACAGTGGCGTGGCTGTTCTGAAGCGCGATGTCGTACTTGCCCGCATCCACCCAGAACAGGCGAAATGGCTTGCCCGACGCGCGATACTGCGCCACGTCCGTGTCCTGCTCCTCCTTGATTGAGTTGGGAAACCATCCGGAGCTGAACACGCCCACATAGGCGAAATCCGCTGAGTCGTCGAGCGCAATATTCAGTGTCTGCAGTCCGCCCATAGATAATCCCGCAAGTGCACGGTGGTCGTGGTCGGCAAAGGTGCGATAGTGCGCGTCTATGTAGGGCAGCACCACCTTTACCAGGTCATCATTGAAGGCGTCGTGGCCCATACGCGCGCCCGGCGTCAAATGAAAGTCCGAGGAGAGGTGGCCTGCGGGCATCACGATCAGCATCGGAACTGCGTTCCCGCTGGCGATCAGGTTGTCGAGAATTGCGCCTGCGCGGCCGACCGTGGGCCACGAGTCATCAGAATCTCCTCCGCCGTGAAGCAGGTAAAGTACAGGCAATCTCGCGCTGCCATTCTCGTAGCCTGGCGGCGTGTAAACGTGCATGCGGCGTTCGCCGCCTGTGGCGGATGAATCATAGTAGACCGTTGCGATTGCACCGTGTGGCACGCCCGCTTTGTACTCCGTGAAGTCCGCGCCCGGAACCTCGTACATACTGGACGCGTGGGTCAGCGATTGCGATGTGAGCGGATTCCGCGGGTCCATCGTGCTCACGCCATCCACCGTGAATGTGTAGCGATAGACTCCAGGCTCGATCGGACCAATCGTCGCTTCCCAGACGCCTTGATCTCCCTTCGTCAGAGGCACACCAGCCATGTACCTGCCGGTCTCTTGCGGAGTGATTCCCGGTGTGGCCTCCGGTCCCTCGGCATGCAGCTTCACTTCGGTGGCGTTCGGCGCCCAGATTCGAAATCGGACATGACGATCGGGCTCCACCTCGACCGACTTCAACGTGTCGTTGGGTGTGGGAGCAGGCATTTGCATCGCGGGCCTCGGCGGCTGTGCTGCGGGTTGCTGAGGTGCTTGCTGCGCATGAACACACAGCCCAATGCATAGCGCGCCGAATGCACAAACCGTGCGTAGGGCTCGACTGCTCAATTGCATCATCCGACTCTCCTGTGAACTCCACTTCGTTCTCAGAACAACTCTTCGAAGCGCTACCCGTCGAAGAGCGACAACGCATGTACGGTAACCTCTCGCGGGCGCTGCGGGTCTTCACCGGCACTGGAAGTTTCGAGCGTCCTGTGTGTCTCCGCTTCCGATGTACTGCGCGTGTTTGGGATAGGCGCAAAGCGGACGGCTGCGTCCTGGAAACGCGCTGCCTGTGGCAACCACCGACTCGGGCGCCGCGCCCTTCTCAACCCACCCAACGAGTGCGCTGAGCATGTCGAAGTGATCCAAGGAGGGGCCGCCTCCGCAGTGAGCCATTCCTGGCACAAGGAACATCCGGCTCCACTCGGCCACCTTGTCCGCTCCGCCATTTGTTGCCGCCAGCGACTTGTAGTATCCGAGCGTATCGAGGGGCGAGAACCACGGATCGCTGTCGCCGTGGAAAAAGATCAGCTTCCCGCCGTTTTGCGAGAACGTAGACAGGTTTGTTGACGCAGGCTCAACCAGCGGATCCGACGCGTGCAGCGCCGCGGCATCCACGTCGACTACAAGTGCGGTGGTATACGGGCCGAACAGGCCATTCTTGCTCAGAGCCAGCAAACCGGGTATGCCGGTTGTCGAAGCAATGCCCGCGTCGTAAAGGAAGCCAGGGTAGACCTGGGTTCCGTAAGCATTCTTTGGCCCCGCCAACGCTTTCTTAATTGCCGCAATCTTTTCAGGCGCGATGCACGTATCCGCCTGCCCTGATTTGCATGCGAGCACCGCCGGATCGAAGTTGCACCCGATTGGATCGAAGATCATGCCGTCCGCCACGCCATCGCGCGCGTCGCACTGCTTCATCAGGCCGTCCATAAAAACTTTGCGATCCATATCCGTCAGAAACTTATCGATCTCCGGCTTACCGGACACGTCCTTTGGCGACGCCTGGTTGTAGGCCACCGGAATCCACTGTGCAATCGCGAGGTTCGACAGGCCCGTACGCATCGCCGGATCGCCCGAGACAATCCCGTTGAACACCGTGGGAAAGCGCTGCGACAGGATCATGCCCTCTCGGCCGCCGGTGGAGCACCCGACGAAATAGGAGTAGGCCGCAGGCTTCGCGTAATAGCGGTCGACGATTTGCTTGGCGACGCCCGCAACCTCGGCGTTAGCCATGTATGCGAAATCCAGATAAGCCTGCTGGTCTCGCATGAAGCTGAAATCGAATCCGCCGGTCTTCGCCTTGTGTCCAGAGTCGGTGCTTGCAACAGCGAAGCCGCGAGAGAGCGCCGGCTTGTCCCCTGTGTAGTTTGCCCCGGTCGGGTACGCCACTATACCGTTGCCGCCACCGCCGCCCTGCATCATGAAGTCGCCGTTCCAGGCGGTCGGCTCCGGAAGAGCTACCGAAAACCCGATGCCGTACTCCACGCCATCAGATCCCTTTCGGCGGTTGATCGCGCCGTCGACGCGGCAATGCGCGGGGAGGGGCCCAATGGGCGATGCCCCCGGATAAGCAGGCGCTATGGTTTTCCCCGCTGGAACCGGCTCGGAATTCGTGATCTCGACGCCGGCAAGCGTTGCGGTTTTCAAGGCGACGCAGCGGTTCGATGAATCAGACTGCGCCGGTGCAGCAATCGAACATGCTACGAGCAGGAGGGTCCCGATCTCTGAATACCTCATTCGAATTGCCTCTCAGGATGTCCGCGCCCGCTTGCTGCTAAGGGTCCGCAGAACTCTCGACTATACCCATTCCCGAGCCGCTCAAGCAACATAAAATAAATCGCTTTATTCGCAGGTTGTGCCGCTCCTGAGTTGGCTGAGGGCTCCGCGATTGGGGTCCTATTATCGTGGCCACTCGCTCATGGACGGGGAGGAAGTTTCGGCGCCGGCGCAGGAGCTGAGCTTGTTACGTATGCAGCCGTAACATCGAGCCTCGCTTTCAGCGGATCCTTTTCGGCTACCGGACCGTTCTCGGTGAAATCCATGAGCATGTCGGTTGCGGGCGAGTACCGCGGCCAGGCCGGCGTGTTGCCCGTGCTGGGATCGCCGGTCTTGGCAAATGACACCCAGTAACTCAACATCGCCTGCGCAATCTTTTCATCCTCGGGCGCGAGTTCGCTTCCATACTTCGCCTGCACGGTATCGAAGACAAAAGGTATCTCGGTGGCATGGGGCGCGCCCGGCCATTTGCTGCGCATGGACTTTGCAACATAGGAGAACCTGTACACGTAGGCAGGGAGGCCTTGCGAAGCGAATACGCTCGCAACGAAACGAGCGGGCTCGACCATGAATCGATCCATCGAAACCTGGTACTGCACGGCGCGCAGGTCCCCATTTCCGGTCGGATCGTAAGCCGCGATCGCTTTCTCGCGATCAGCACCGAATGGCGCGAATAGCTCTTCCTTATTACGCGCAAATCCAAACCCTATATCCATGCTGTTGGTCCCGATCATCAGTGGGACATGCCAGCCGGCGCCGGAAAGGTAAACGGATTGCGGATCGGAAAGGACCACGCGACCGTCGATAAAGGGCCCTGCATATCCGGGTTGATTCATGGTTGCCATGTTGAGATTGCCGAGCACCTTTTCGGCGGAGAGCTGCCGCAACTTTTCCAGGGCATCCTTATCGGTTCCATCCACTCCCAGGCTGCGTGCGAGTTCGATGCCGACCGATTCCGCTGAGGCAGGCCCGTTCGGCAGGGCTGTGTTGAGGTAACGCTGTCCGCCAAGATTGGTGCGGCCGCCGCCGGACTCAATAATCGCCTTCGAAAATAGTCCTTGTGACAGAGGCGAGGTGAGCAACATGCTTACCGAGAATCCGCCTGCCGACTCGCCAAATACGGTCACGTTGGCAGGGTCGCCGCCGAACGCGCTGATGTTCTTCTGAACCCACTTCAACGCGGCGATCTGGTCCATGAAGCCGTAATTGCCGACCATCCCGTCGGCGTTCTCCTTTGTGAGCTCAGGAAACGCGAAGAAGCCGAACCGGCCCAGGCGATAGTTGGCGCTGACAAAGACCACGCCCTTCTCGGCGAACTTGCTGCCGTCATACACTGCGGGCGAGCTGCCTCCGTTGACGAAGCCGCCGCCGTAGATCCAGAACATGACCGGCAGCTTCGCGTCCGTGTTGGTGCCGGCAGGACGCCAAACGTTGAGGTAAAGGCAATCTTCTGCCGGCTTGGTGCCGAGCGGAGCAGCGTCGCTGGGAAATGGCACCTGCATGCAATCTGCTGAGTAGGCGTTGGCCTGCCGCACATCGGACCACGGCTGCACAGGCTGCGGAGCACGCCAGCGAAGTTCTCCGACGGGAGGCGCGGCGAAAGGCACACCCTTGAAGGATTCGACCGGCCCCTGCATAACGCCCTGCAACTTGCCTGAATCGGTTCCAACTACGCCGGTCTGCGAAAACAAGGGGGGCACTGCCAGTACAGCGATTGCCGCCACAGCGAGCCTTTTCAAACCATCCATTCATAGCCTCCGGAACTGCTGGTTGGTGCGAACTATAACAGCGCCCGGATGCATGAGTACAATTCATTGATTCGAACGGAGCAATCGGATTCGCCGATCGAATCTTTTTCACTTTCTTCTGGCGTGTGCGCGCGCTGCGCTGCGGCCTTCACGCTTTCTACCATGGAGTTTGTGCAATAGATGACGCACGAGGCTCTCGGAGGCCGGGGATAGAGGGGCATCTCTTCTCTGAAGCAGCTCAATCTGGCGGTTCGAAAACCGGTTGTTCAGTGGAATCATGATGAAGTCCGAAGTGTCAGCGCCGGCTGCCGTCTCCGGCAGAATGGCTATCCCCAAATTGGCGCGAACGAATGCCAAGGCAGTTGGCATGAAATTTGTCTCGTAGCGTATGTCTAGGAGCAGCCGTTCGCGATGTGCGATGGCCTCAACTGCCTCTCTCACACTGCTCGCCCGCCCCGGCATAATCAATCCGTGAGCTGAAGTCTCGCGAAGTGTGACGGTGCGCTTCTCTGAAAGCGGGTGCCCTGGAGGCGTAAAAACCACCAGACGGTCCTGAAACAGGGGAGTCGCACGGAGCTCCGCATCGCGCCCGTGGAGGGTCCCGATTCCGAAGTCAACTTCTCGCTTGAGCACAGCTTCACGCACGCGTTCCGCGATCACGTCGGAGATTTGCACGCGGATGCCCGGATAATCGTTGAGGAAGCTTCGCACCAGCTCTGGAAGCGGCCCCGCGCAAACGGTGGGAAGAGCAGCGATGGACACAAAGCCGGTTGAGGCGGAACTCAGGTCGCGTGCATGTTCAACGATAGTCTGAGCGTCATTGAATAATCGTTGCAGCGGGCCGAACACATCCTTGCCAGCGGCGGTGAGAATCACTCCACGCTTATTTCTGTCGAAAAGACGGACGCCCAGGCTCTCCTCGAGTTGTTGCACCTGGACGGTCAACGCCGACTGCGAAACATGAAGATCGTTGGCAGCGCGTGTAAAGTTGCGCGTCTCTGCAATTTTGAGAAAAGCACGAATGTGACGGAGCTCGTGAATCATCGGAAATCGAGATTATAGACTTCTGATTTATGCAATGTACATATTGATACAACGCTCTCTATACTCGCACTATTCGCGAAAGGGCTTCACCACCGGTCGCTGAGCATGCTTGCCATTTGGGGTCTGATCACTATCCTCGGCATGATCGTCGCGATCGCCAGCCGCCGCGTATCGCCGCTAGTTGCACTCTTCCTGTTCCCTGTAACCGCCTGCCTGGCGGCTGGGTTCGGGTTGAATACCGCGCAATTTGCGCTGTCCGGGCTGGTATCGATCGCGCCTGTGGTGGCGATGTTTCTGTTTGCCATCCTGTTCTTCGGCGTTTTGACTGATGCGGGAACGATTGAGCCATTTGTCAGAATTCTGCTTCGCGGGATCGGCAAAAACCCCGTGCTCATCGTCCCGGGAACTGCTCTGCTGGCGCTATTTCTTCACCTCGACGGCTCCGGCGCAGTCGTTTTTCTGGTTGCGATTCCCACTCTGCTGCCGCTGTATCAAGAACTCGGGATGGATCGCAGGATCCTGGCATGCGCGGTATCGCTGGCGGCAGGCGTGAACTTTCTGCCATGGACGGGACCCACAATTCGCGCTGCCAGTGCACTCCACACCACTCCCATAGCATTGTTCAAGCCTTTGATTCCTGTTCAGATCGTGGGCTTGGTCTATGTTTTCGCTGTTGCCGTGTACCTCGGGCGCAAAGAGAGCAGGCGCATTGGTCAGACGAATTCAAGATTCATGCCAGCGAGCGCAACTGCCACGATCGCTGCTCCCGGTTCGCGTATTCGCCTTGCCTGCAATTTGATTCTCGCCGCAGCAGTGCTCGGCCTGGTGATCAGCGGCAAGGTTGAGCCGGCAATCGCGTTCATGCTGGGCACGACGTTGGCCCTGCTGCTCAACTTCCGATCAGTGCGCGAACAGAGCGCGGCAATTGATCGTCACGCGAAAGCGGCGTTGTCGATGTGTGCCATTCTCTGCTCGGCCGGCGTATTCACGGGGATACTGAAAGGCAGCGGCATGCTCGCCGCCATGGCGAAGGCGTCAATCGCGCACATACCGCCGGGATTCGCGCCGCACATTCCCCTGGTGCTCGGCCTGGTCGCCATGCCATTAAGTCTGCTGTTCGATCCTGACTCTTTCTATTTCGGAATTCTTCCTGTGCTTGCTGCCGCCGTTCAGGGCTTTGGACTGCCTGCGGCGAGCGTCGCACAAGCTGCACTGCTGGGGCAGATGACCACCGGCTTTCCCGTAAGTCCGCTCACGCCGGCGACGTTTCTTGTAACCGGACTAAGTGATATCGAGTTGAGCACGCATCAACGATTTGCTGGCCCATTTCTGCTGGGAGCGTCCGTCGTAATGACGATCGCGGCCGTCCTGTTTCATGTCATACCACTGTGAGAGGGTTCGTTAAGGAGAGCGCAGATGAAGAAGATCAGAATCGGCGCGGGAGCGGGTTTCTCCGGAGATCGGATCGAGCCCGCGGTCGAACTCGCCGAAAAAGGACATCTCGACTTCCTTGTCTTCGAGTGCCTCGCCGAGCGAACCGTCGCTCTGAGTCAACTGCGCAAGCGCGAAGATCCTAACGCTGGCTTTGATCCGCTTCTCGGCGAACGCATGCATGCTGTCTTGCCGGCATGCCGCCGCAATGGAGTTCGTGTGATCAGCAACATGGGTGCAGCGAACCCGCGTGCGGCCGCGCGAGAGACTATAGGGATCGCTAAACGGCTTGGACTTCACGGATTACGTGTCGCGTGTATCGAGGGGGATGACGTTCTGCATCTCAAACACGCCTTCAGGCCCTTCGACGATCAGCCGCTTCCGGCTGACACGACGATCATCTCCTCGAATGCATATTTGGGCGCTGACGCCGTGGCCGAGGTGCTGGATCGCGGTGCGGATGTTGTTCTGGTGGGAAGAGTGGCTGACCCCTCGCTGTTCTTGGGAGCACTGATACACGCGTTTGGATGGAACACGGAATCGTGGGAGTCGATGGGCCAGGGCACCGCAGTAGGCCATCTGTTGGAATGCGCTGGGCAACTTACAGGCGGTTACTTTGCGGATCCCGGATATAAAGATGTGCCGGATCTGGATCGGCTTGGTTTCCCGCTCGCAGAAGTAAGCGAAGACGGCTCTGCGCTTCTGACCAAGGTTGAGGGGTCAGGCGGGCTCATCACCCTGCAGACTTGCCGCGAACAGATACTGTACGAGGTGCTGAATCCGTCCTCATACATAACGCCCGACGTCGTCGCTGACTTCACAGAGGTCCGCTTCGATCAGCAGACACCTGGCGCAATGCGCGTGTCCGGTGCAAAAGGGAAGCCGCGTCCGCAGGATTACAAAGTCTCCATTGGAATTGATGACGGATTGATCGCTGAGGGTCAGATATCGTACGCGGGACCGGGAGCGCTGGCGCGAGCCGAGTTAGCACGGCAGATCCTTGAAAAGCGCCTTGCGCAGATCGGAGCAGAAGATCTAAGAATCGACCTGATCGGCCTGAGCTCGATGCACGGCATGCCGGCCGATTGGCCCGCACCCTACGAAGTGCGGCTTCGAGCCGCGGCACGATTCAAGCGCGAGATCGATGCCAGGCATCTGACACGTGAAGTGGAGAGCCTTTACCTGAACGGGCCTGCCGCAGGCGCAGGAGTCACATTCGCGGTGCGGCAGAACATCGCCATCGTGCCGGCGCTCATCGCGCGCGAATTCGTCACTCCGAGCATCTCGATGGAGGTGGCATGATGAAGCTGCGAACCATTGCGCATGCGCGCGCTGGCGATAAGGGCAACCTGGTTAACATCTCCGTGTTCGCTTATCGCGATGAGGATTACGCGCTGTTGGCTGACCGCGTGACAGAGGAGCGTGTGAGCGAGCTATTCCGCGAACACATCACGAGGCCGGTCACACGATACTGCGTTCCGAATCTTTGCGGCCTTAACTTCGTGTTGCAGCGCCGGCCGACCGACAGCGTTACGCGCTCCTTGTGTCTCGACGCGCATGGGAAGAGTCTCAGCTCGCTCATGCTTTCAATGGAGATCTGATTACGTGGAATTTACCCGATTGATAGTGGTGGCTGCGATCGCGGCATTGAGCGCCAGCGCACCGGCGCAAACGGGACAAGCTGCGTGCGAACGGCTGCGTTCTCTCCACAACGGCTCATCGCGCATCCTTAATGCGGAGTACAGCGCGGCCGGTGACTTTCAGGCGCCGTCCATGGGGTCATTCAATGCTCCGCCGATCCTGCTGCCCGCTCATTGCTCTGTACGGGTCTTCACTCCCACCAGCTCTGATAGCGGAGTCACCTCAGAAATCTGGCTACCTGATGCAGCCGCCTGGAACGGCAAGCTGCTTGGCACGGGGAACGGAGGCTACTCGAGCGCGCTCTCGTATCGCCAGATGGCAGAGGCACTGCAGCGAGGATTTGCCGTTGGTGCCTCCGACACCGGACACGAGGGTGATGGGCTTGCTTTCGGCACTGGCCATCCTGAGAAGATTCGCGACTGGGCCTATCGGAGTACGCATGTCCTTGCCGAAGATGCGAAGGCGGTGATCGCCGCTTTCTACGGCAAGGGTCCGGCACATGCCTATTTCGCCGGATGCTCAACCGGAGGGCAACAGGCGCTCAGCGAGGCGCAGCGCTATCCGCAGGACTTTGATGGCATCGTGGCGGGCGATCCCGGAAATGATCGCATCCTTCTCAACGCAGACTTCATGGAGAGCTGGCTCGTGACTCACCCGGCGAGCGGTCCCTCGTTCCCGGCTTCAAAGCTCGCGGTGCTATCGAAGGCAGTGCTCGCAGCGTGTGACAAGCAGGATGGGCTGGCAGACGGCATCATCGGCGACCCGAGAAAGTGCTCGTTCGATCCCCACGCATTAGTTTGCAAAGCGAACGCGGACACGGCGTCGTGCCTCACCGACTCTGAAGCCAGCATGGTCCAAGCCTTGTATGACGGCCCACTGCGCAAAGCAGATGGAAAGCGGATGTTTCCAGGCTGGCCGCGTGGAAGCGAAGCTGGATGGGGATCGTATCTCATCTCGCCGGCAAAGCCGGTGCGTCTTGAGTTCTGGACCGATTGGGTATTCGGGGAAGGTGAATTTGACATGCGCACCTTTAATGCGCCCGTGGCCGTCGCAAAGGCACGAGCGAAGTTCCCATACGTTGAAGCCATCGATCCTGATCTGCGTGCCTTCCAACAAAGAGGCGGAAAGCTTTTGCTCTATCACGGATGGGCCGATGCGGTGGTGCCTCCGGAAGATACGATCGGTTACTACGAGCGAGCGAAGCAGTCATTGGGGTCTGAAACAGAGCTCTCGGTTCGGCTGTTCATGGTTCCTGGCATGGGGCATTGCGCAGGAGGGCCAGGCGCAACAACCTTTGATGCTGTTGGAGCACTCGATCAATGGGTCACCGGTGCCATGGCTCCCGACAGCATTCCCGCGGCGCATGAGTCTGACGGAAAGCCCCTTTTCGAACGGCCACTGTGTGCTTACCCGAAGTCGGCGCAGTGGGACGGCAAGGGTGATCCGGCAAAAGCCTCCAGCTTCCGCTGTGCGGAAGATCTTACCCAATAACGCCGGGAGCAATGTTTGCGAAACTTTCACACCTGGGAAGTCGCCATGGCGACTGAAATCTCGTGAATGAGCCGAAACCGCCGATGCCCGGCGAAATCGGCGTTTTTGGTTACTAATCCGATAAAAGGCCACGAAAACTTCGCTGAATGAGTGGGTTGACCTGTTCTCAACCGTTGAGGTCCAACTCTCTCGGATTGGTGGACAGCGTTGGCACAGCGATGAAGAGAAACGAAGCGCCGCCGTTGACTGATAAAGCGAATTCTTGGCAAAGGTGCGATTTGCCGACATTTGGGGACTTATCTTTGGTCTGGACGAGTGAGTTGGCGATAACGCGCCAATTGAAGATCCGCAGAGGGTCTAGGATTCAGCCCCCTTAAGGAGATGATCTGATGATCCCTCCTTTTGGCTGCATCTAAATTGGTAG
>DATDIQ010000007.1:0-146543 GCA_036520995.1 Occallatibacter sp. | reverse complement strand
GACGAAGAGGGCATACATCGCAAGCGCGATGGCGATGGATGAAACGCCGTGCCGCGGTCGAACCAAGCATCGGACATCTGAAGAACGAACACAGGTTGGAACGTAATCGGCTGAAGGGTACTGCCGGAAATGAGATCAACGTGATCCTTGCAGCCGCCGCGATGAACTTCCAGAAGCTCCTGAGAGCCTTTCGGCGCACTATTCTGTACTGCCTGATGCAGCTATGGAACGGCTTGATCGATCTCAAAGGCCCGAAAGGCCGAGATACTCAACTTCAATTTGCCTGAAAATCACTTTTTCAGGATCGACTAGGTAGTCCACCGCCATCACCGCGCCAGCTGATCGCTCCCTCCCACATTAGCCCGACCTTGGGGTTACCCGAAGACGCTATCATCCCGAGCGAGGTCGCCGTGGCGAACCAGTCAGGGATCTGTCGTTGCCTTGCGCGCAGCGTCTTTCTCTATTACCCGTGCGCCGTCCTTGCGCGTCAGGTGTGGCACACCCTAGTCTGCATTTCTCACAAGCTCCGGATCTACTGCGGGTGAGAAATGCAGGTTAGCTGCCTCAGGGGGGATTCCGATGATCGATCGTCGTTCATTCCGCGCCGGCCTGGCTTCAGTGCTCGTGGTGTCTGTCTGCGGCTTTGCTGCGATTTTGGCGCCTTTCAGCTCCGCGCAAACCGCCAAGAAAGTGGTCAAGTCTGAAGCCGATCTGCCACGCTTCAACTACCCGATCTCGGGCACGGCAACGGAATTACTGCAGTCAGACGATGCGACGTTCAACGCGTTTGCGGCGAAAGTGCGCGCCGACGTCGATTCGGTTGTGGAGAATTACGACATCGAGGATCATGCCGCGCTGCGTGACCTGCTCGGCGTTCGCCTGGACCTGCAGCGCCTGGCTCATGACAACCAGGGAGCGATGGAGACGATCGCCAAGCTGCGCGAGCTGCAGGACAAGCCGGATGCCAAGCTGTTGAATGGCGTTGAGACCATCGCACAGATCGATGCGGAGAAGGCGGCTGGACAGACGTCCGGAGCGGCATACGAGGCCGCGTATCAAGAGGCCCTTGCGGGCGAGCTCAAACCATTGCCATGGAAGATCATTGGGAACCGCATTAAGGAGCGCAAGAGCGACGAGGAGATTTTCTCCAAAGCCATGATGCTGGGGATGGTGAAGGGCGACATCGAACCGGCGGTTGAAAAATCACACCAGCTGAGCAACGAACTGGCCTGGGGACTGGTCAACGATCGCGTCTTTCTCGCCCGGGGCCTTCCGCTGAAAGCCGCAAGTCTCGCCGTTCTCAGCCAGCTTGTGACGGTCAATGATGTGCAGAAACCCGACATCTGGCAGGCTCGGGAAGTAACCTTCACCGACGCGGACAAGTTGACGCCCGTGAACGTGGCGATCTGGGATTCAGGCTCCGACGTGAGTCTCTTCGCAGGGCGTGTCTATACCGATCCGCGCCCGAAAACACAGACTGATCCTCACGACATTGCTTTCGACCTCAAGGGATTTCCGGATCATGGTTATCTCTACGCGCTGTCTCCCGAGCAGGAAAAGCAGTATCCGGAAATGCGCGACGAACTGAAGGGATTTTCGGACCTTGAGCTTTCGATCGACAGTCCCGAAGCCACGGCGCTGAAAAAGAAACTGTCCGGCCTGTCGGCAGAAGAGGTACCGGCCTATCTCGAGCGCCTTGAATTCTTCAGCATCTATTCGCACGGAACCCATGTGGCGGGGATCGCGTCGCGCGGCAATCCGGCCATTCGCCTGGCAGTCGGGCGGCTCACGTTTGACTGGCACAACGTGCCCTTACCGCCCAGCGAGGACTTGTCGCGTCGCTCTGCCGACGACGACCAAGCGTATGTCGATTGGTTCCGCTCGAACCATGTCCGGGTCGTGAACATGAGCTGGGGAGGGGGACCGCAGGACGATGAGTCGGCGCTCGAAAAGAATGGGTTGGGGAAGGACGCCGCGGATCGAAAGGCGATGGCGGCGCATTTGTTCGCCATTGAGAGAGATGGTCTCTATAACGCGATCAAGAGCGCTCCCGAAATTCTGTTTGTGTGCTCAGCCGGCAATGCCGACAGCGACAGCAGCTTCAACGAGATGATCCCTTCGTCCTTCCATTTGCCCAACCTGCTGGCGGTGGGCGCGGTCGATCAGGCCGGAGACGAAGCAACCTTCACCAGCTACGGCCCGACGGTTCAGGTGGACGCCGACGGGTACCAGGTGGAGTCGTATGTCCCGGGA
Source organism: Occallatibacter sp. (assembly GCA_036520995.1). Taxonomy (GTDB): domain Bacteria; phylum Acidobacteriota; class Terriglobia; order Terriglobales; family Acidobacteriaceae; genus Telmatobacter. The sequence continues at coordinate 144,290 of DATDIQ010000007.1, read as the reverse complement.
GGAACGAAGCTGCGCATGTCGGGCACGTCAATGGCATCGCCCAACACAGTCAACTTGGCCGCCAAGCTGCTCGCGCTCGATCCGCAACTGACGCCTGAGCAGACGATTCATTTGATTGTTGCCGGGGCAACAGCCAGCGAGGACGGCCGACGGCACAATATCGATCCCAAGCGCTCGGTGGAACTGCTGCGACAGATGCAGGGGCATCCCGGGCAGTAAGGCGGGTGCCGCGAAGGCAAGTTGTAGAGCGATGAGATCCATTCGCCTCCTGTACACTGATGCGGTTATGAGCTGCCTTTTCTGCAAAATCATCGACGGAAGCATTCCATCCGCAGCGGTCTATCAGGATGACAAGTGTTTGGTTTTCGCCGACATCCATCCGCAGGCGCCCGTACACCTCTTGATTGTGCCGCGCGAGCACCTTGTGTCCCTCGCCGAAGCCGGCGAGGAGCATCCGGCGCTGCTGGGGCATCTGCTCTGGGTGGGTGCGCAACTGGCCCGCAAGAAGGGATTGGCGAAGGGCTATCGCGCGGTGATCAACACGGGCGAAGACGGTGGGCAGACGGTCGATCATCTGCATCTTCATCTGCTCGGTGGGCGACCGATGACGTGGCCGCCGGGATAGAAAAACAGATCGGGGCAGTCGACGAGAAAACGAAAGCGCACTCGGTTCGAGTGCGCTTTTCGTTCAGTGCTTCTCTCTTGTTACGCCGGCTGCGGGAAGTATTCGTCTTCTTCTTCCAGGCCATAGCGACGTAGCAGATTGGGTAGGCTCTGTGAAAAGGCGGAGCGCGGCATGACGGTGTCGCAGCCCGCTTCGACGGCTTTCGCTTTCAGATCGCCCTGAAGATGGTTGAGGAAGCCGACAATTGAGGTCGCCTTTTTGAACTTGGTTTTGAATTTGGGAATCAAGGTCAACGGCTTGGCGTTGAGATTGTTGAGATCGAAGACGACGAGCGTAGGCTTTGCGGCGTCGGGCGAGTCGATGAGGCGCGCCACCGCCTCCTTATCCCCCTTGACGAATTCAACTTTCACGCCCAGTTTGCGCGAAGTCTCCTGGATCTTGGCCTGGAAGAAGAGGTCGTCGATGAAACAGAAGATGCGCGTGGGCGCATCCTCCCGCACCGGAGCCGCGGGCTGTGCCTGGTAGACGTCGGGATAATAGCTGCCGTGGCCATTGCCAGAAGTCGGAATCGTGGACGGCGGCCCATCCGCGACGTTGCCGTTCGCCACGCGATAGCTGTGATCCATGGGGCCGACGAATGTCCGCGGACCTTTCTGTCGGTCTTTGCGACGACCGCCGCCGTTCTGCGGGACAATGCTGTTGCCCGGCTGCCCGTTCTGCTGGCTGCCGCCACCCTTCTGGAAGAACTTCTTTCGCTTCCGTCCCTGGTTCTGGTGGGCCTGCGGCGGTTTTTGCTGGACGGGCTGCGGCGGCGGGGGTGGAGCCTGCATCTGTTGCGGCTGCCCCTGCTGCGGCGCGGCCTGCTGGCTCGACTTGTTTTTGCGGCGGCGCCGGCGGCGCCGATGCCCCTGCGACTGTCCCTGGCCATTGGCCGGGGGCGGCCCCATCTCTGCCTGGGGCTGCGTCGGTTCTGTCGTCATGCGTGCACTTCCTGGCACATTTCTCTAGTGTGCATTTGAGTTGCAGGACGCAGCCTTCCCGTGGCGGGTGCTGCATCCCAAGGCCTGCCATTTGTCCTGTGGAGGACTGGGGATCAGTAGCAAGCTATGGTTCTTCCTTATCTGGAAATCGTAGAGAAGCGGCGAAATGCTTTCCGCACGCAATCTATCACGAATCCCACAAATCCAGAGTCACAGGCAGCGCACCCTTTGGTGCTCGGCAAGGTACTCCTCAAGTTATGACCACTCCAGTGGGGTTACTGCACTGTGGAACCGCGCCAGCCAACTGATGTGCCAAAAACCTGACGCCATACGATCCGGCTGTAAGGAATGGACAGGCAGCAGTCTGCGCTTTTCTCGGGTGACGCCCTTTCCCTGGGAGCTTTCGCCGCACTTGAACAACGAACGTCTTTGGAGGCTGGCGAAGAATCCCTTATCCGCGGCGAGCTTTCACTTCCCCATCCTGGGTGGTTCGCATCAGCCGCTTGACAGGCAAACTTGATACTACAGCGAGGCGGAGCGGCACGCAAGTCGTCGCGAAAAACGTCGGTAATCAAAGCAGGTAGTAACCGTTGCGCGCGCGGTCAAGCAAGCTTTGCGCTCAGCGACTCTTCGCTGGACGCACAAAACGCCACTCAGTGAGTGGCGTTTTGCGTTTCCGTGCTGGTCACTGGCCTCCCAGCAAATGATGGCCGGCGGTTTTCCGCCGTGCCTGTCGCAGACTCCCCCGACCGGTCTCCCTTGAATGAGGGCCGCTCTGGGCGGATACTCTTGTCGGATGCCTGCTTCTTTGTGGGCTGGCCGGAATTTCCAGCAGCCGGTACATCACTGGCACCCTCCTGATAGCAATCGCTGTGCCGTTTGTAACTTTCATTCGTTTCAACAAGTTAGAGAGGCTCCATTCTCCAATTCGTCTGAATTCCAATAGCCGCGGACGCTGATTCTCTTGAAATCCATAGAAATGTCCGAAAGCGCACACTGCCGGGACCGAAGCGGGCACCCGTTTAGCGCTGGCAGACAGGGCAAAAGTGTGTGCTGCGGCCCGCAACGACGATGCGTTTGATCGGAGTTTTGCACACCCGGCATGGTTCGCCTGTCCGCTGGTACACGCGGTGTTTCAGCTGAAAGAAGCCGCGTTCACCATCAGCACCGACGTAGTCGGAGACGGAAGAGCCTCCCAGGCGGATCGCGTGCTGCAAGACGCCTTTGAGCGCGCGCCGAAGCCGCTCGAGTTCTGTATGGCTGAGACGCCCTGCTTGACGGCGTGGTCGAATCCCTGCGCGAAAAAGGCTCTCATCGGCATAGATGTTTCCCACGCCAGACAACAGCGCCTGGTTGAGCAAGGCGGCCTTGATCGCGAGACGCCGGCCGCGAAAGAGAGAGGCGAATTCCTCGTGGGCGATGGTGAGCGGCTCGGCTCCAGGCGCGCCAAAACCGCTGCCTGCGCGCAGATCGAGGAAGTCGAGCCTGCCGAAACGCCGGGGATCGACGAAGCGGATCTCGCGGCCGCTGGCCAGAGTGAGCCGCGCATGCGTATGGGGGGCCAGAGGTGCATCGGGAGTGGTCACGAGCAATCGGCCAGTCATGCCCAGGTGCACCACCCACTGTCCACCGGGCGGGAGAGCTTTGGACGAGAGCGGTGGCACGGCGGTCAAACACATCACGATGTGCTTGCCGATGCGCTCGACGCTGAGGATGGAACTGCCCTCGAGTCCTTTTGCCTGCGTCGCCGGAGGAGCCTTGAACGGTTCCCGATGCGAACCGAACCAGACACTCACAATGCGATCGCCGCGCACGCGGCCATCGACACCGCGCGCAATGGTTTCCACCTCGGGAAGTTCGGGCACCTGTTTATTTTAATTTGCGCGTGGAGGTCATCGTCGAAGATGCGGCTATTTATGCTCTTCGGTATCGCGGATGCGGCTCGCCTCAAAGCTCACGATGCGCCACACACCGCCTGCGTCTCGCGCATAGACGCGCGTATAGCGGTAGCTGCCCTCCAGATGCCCTTCAGGGGTCATGCCGCTGACTTCAGCACGCGAGGTCACCAAGGCCGTGGTGCCATAGAAGCGTACCTTGCGGTCGGTGACTTCGATGGACTTGATATGCAGGGCCCCGTTGCGCATATCGGCCAAGGTTTCGTCTTTCGACTGCAGGGTACCGTTGGCGGTGATGGCCATGTAGTCGTCGGAGAGCAGGGAGTCCATCGCCGCGACGTTGCCGCTGAGAATGGCCTTCCGCCAATGGTCTTCGAGACGGTCGATCTCGTGGCGAAACTCGTGCCGTTCGTTCCGGGGCATCGCCCCCAGCAGGCAGGGAAGGCTGAAAACCAGACAAGCCGTCCAAACGATCGCAGAACGGCACTTTCCGATCACAGGAACGTGGAGCCTCAATCTACCCATAGGCGTATCGGATGGTATCCCCGAAAGAATGCGCGGGTCAATGCGGCAGAGGGAACCTGGGGTTACATCGGAGGGCTTTTCGGGCAGAACCCTGGGCAGTGCTATCCCAAGACGGGACAGCGTCGAGCAAAACGGACAGAATTGCCAGGCTGAGAAAGTGCGAATCCTGTCATTTTCTCCAAATGCTTCAATGGCTTGCATTGTGCATTCCGCTCAGGTGACGAAAGAAACCTGTGCGCATTCCTTTGGACTCAGGGAAACACACAATCGTGTCGATGAGTTGGACGAACCCAATCGTCGACTGTTTCTGGAATGCCTCCCATGGCGCATTATGCCGGCTATGCGCACCGGGATTTAGTGAATGTCTCATGGGTCGATGATTTGATTTTTAATGCGGAAACGCGTCAGGCGAGCGCAACAAGATCTTCACGCGAGCGATCGAGCATCTTCTGGTACAGTCCGCCGACCGCGTATTTCTTGAAGTGATCCGATTGGCGATGCGCGTCGGCAGCCGCCGAATCCTGGTACTGCTCGTAGATCAGCACCGCATCGGGGTCGCCCTCGATACGGTGGGGAATGTATGAGACACACCCCGGCTCGCGCCTCGACGCTTCCGTAAGCTGACGCAGGAACTCGGCGATATCGTCTCGATCTTCGGGAGCGAACTTCATCCGGACGGTAAAGCTGATCATGAGGAAAGGTCCTTCCTGTCGCCGCACAGGCTTTCTTCGTCGAATCGCATTCTATCCAACCCTGCCCCAGACAGCCAGTTCGCCGGGGCAGCCTCTCGAGGAGCGCCGAAGGAGCCCGCGCTCACCTCGTGTCTTGACCGGTCTGCAACCTGCCTGCGGAAGCGGGTCCGTTCAGTTTAACCGTGAATCTCGTCGAGCGCAGCCTGAAAATCAGGCAGAACCATGGTCTGTTCCCGATCGGGTCCGGTCGAGACGAGGGCGATCTTCGCACCGCTTTCCCTTTCCTGAAAGCGCAGGTAGTCCTGCGCCGCCTTGGGGAGTCGGTCGAACTCGGAGATGCCCTCCGTCGACGAGCGCCAGCCTTTGAGTTTGGTATAGATGGGCTTGATCTGTTCCAGTCCCTGGACGTCGGCGGGGATCTCGTCCGTGATTTTGCCGCCGATTTCATAACCGGTACAAATCGGAATCTCGTCGAGCTCGTCGAGCACGTCGAGCTTGGTGACGACCAGCCACTCGGCGCCGTTGACCTTATTGGAATAGCGCAAGAGGGGCATGTCGAGCCAGCCACAGCGGCGAGGTCGGCCGGTCACGGCACCGTATTCCTGGCCGCGGGCGCGCAAACGGTCGCCGGCCGCGTCGTGAATCTCGGTGGGGAACGGCCCTTCGCCGACCCGCGTGACATAGGCCTTGGTCACGGAGACTACCGTGCCGATGGCGGTAGGCCCGACACCGGTGCCGGTGGCCGCGCCGCCCGCCGTGGCCGACGACGAGGTCACAAAAGGATAGGTGCCGTGGTCGATGTCAAGCATGGTTCCCTGCGCGCCTTCGAACATGATGGACCCGCCGGAGGCGAGAATCTGATGCAACAGGCGAGCTGTATCGGCCACGAATGGGCGCACTTGCTCGGCAGCCGCGGCATATTCGTCGTACATTTTCGCCGGATCAAGCGGGTCGGTTCCAAAAAGTGCGTGGGCGATGGCATTTTTTTCTGCGCACGCCGCTTCGATGTGGGTCTTGAGAAGGTCGGGGCGGAGCAGATCGACGATGCGCAGGCCGCTGCGCGCCATCTTGTCCTCGTAGGCGGGGCCGATGCCGCGGCTGGTAGTGCCGATCTTCTGGCGGCCAGGCGCGCTTTCTGCGGCGAGCTCGATCATGCGGTGATAGGGAAGGATCACCTGGGCGCGATTCGAGACGAAGAGCTGCCCATCGACCTGGACGCCGAGCTGGCGCAGCTTGGCGACTTCTTTCAAAAACGCGATGGGATCGAGAACGACGCCGTTGCCGATAACGGCCTTGCAACCGGGCCGTAGCACGCCGCAGGGGATGAGCTGGAGAACGAATTTCTGATCACTGTGAATGACGGTGTGCCCGGCGTTATGCCCGCCCGCGTAGCGCGCCACGGCGCTGAAACGCTCGCTGAGCACATCCACAATTTTTCCCTTGCCTTCGTCACCCCACTGGGCGCCGAGCACTACCGCTGTCTTTGCTCGCATGATCTTCCGTTTCCAGAAACAGACTCAAATTGGCCAACACTTTAGTGTAGTCATCCAGCTGGCCTCCGCCAAAGCTCTCGCGCCGAATTTCGTCGAGAGAGATTGCTAGATTTTTGATGAGGTCAGCCGTGGCGCGATGGCATAGTTCAGTTGCACCAGCACAATGACGGCGATGCTGAGCCATGTGCTAAAGAAGCAGAGCGCTGCTCCCGCGACATAGAGCGATTGTGCGATCACGATGCGCCGGCAGATGCTGCCGCGAATGATTTCGGGCGTGTCGGGCTTGATCAGCTTGGCCCGGGTGGCGTAGGCCCAGCTCCAAAAGAGCATCGCGCCGGGCACGAAGATGTTGAGCCAATAGATGCCGAGGGCGAGACGGTAGGTGATGAACTCCGCGAGCAAGCGCGTTGAAAAGGGCATGAACGTGATCGCGAACAGAAAGCCGAGATGAATCCAGGTAAGGTCGCGCGTGCCCTCGCCGATGTGGTTGAGCTGCGTTTGCTGGCCGGCCCAGAAAATGCCGAGGGTGAGAAAGCTCATGCCGTAGGCCAGCCACTGGGGCCCGAGTGCGGCCAGCGCGCCCAGCAACTCGTGATCACCGTGTACCTGCGCAGCCGCGGGGATGTGCAGATCGAGCACCAGGAGCGTCATGGCGACAGCGAAGATGCCATCGCTCAGGGCCGCGAGGCGCTCCAGATTGCGCCCCTGAATCAGGTTGTAGAGAGTCGGCATGCGCGATCTTTCCTCCCTGCCCGGTGCGACAGCCCAGATGCACTCTCTTTTATAAACGTGGCGAGCGGGCGCGCGACCCGGACCGCATCAAGTGCCAGGCGCCAAGAGCAAGCGCGAGAAAGCCGAGCACGCAGGCAAGCATGACATCCTGGCGCGTGCGCATGCGGGTGGCACTGAAGAACGCGAGGGCTGCAGCCACCACCATAAGGATTCCCCGCAACGGATGCATGCCTGCTCCCTCTCGGCCGTTCTATTTTACCGACGGTACGCGCCGGGCGATGGGTTTGACCCGCGATGCCGTTCTCCCTATCGTGGTAAGCGTACGCTCTGGCATTGAAAGGACTCCTCGATGGCCACCACTCCCGCTGCGCCCGCTGTTCTAAAGAAGACCGCGCTGAATGCCACGCATCGCGCGCTGAAGGCCAAGATGGTCGACTTCGGCGGCTGGGATATGCCCGTCGAATATCCCTGTCCAGGTGGCGGACTGATTGCGGAGCATATCGCTGTGCGGACGGCCGTCGGCCTTTTCGATGTAAGCCACATGGGCGAGATCCAGTTTCGCGGAAAGGGCTCGCTCGCCGCCGTGCAGCACATCACCATGAATGATGCGTCGCGGCTGAAGGACGGGCAGGCGCACTACTCGGCGCTCCTGACTCCGCAAGGGAAAGTCGTCGATGACATTCTGGTGCATCGACTGGGTGAAAACGATTATCTGCTTGTGGTGAATGCGGGCACGAAGGACAAGGACTTTGGCTGGATTCGTCAGCAGGTGGGCACGTTCCCAGGTATTCACATCAGCGACTACTCCAGTTACTACTCGCAGCTCGCGGTGCAGGGACCGCGGGCCCTGGAAACGCTGCAGAAGCTGACGAAGGTGGATCTGGCCGCGATCAAGAACTATTGGTTCACCTGGGGACAGGTGGCCGGCATACACAACGTGATGATTGCCCGCACGGGCTACAGCGGCGAAGACGGTTTCGAGGTCTACATTCCGTCGGATGAAGCGACGACAGTGAAGGTGTGGAATGCGTTGCTGGATGCCGGCACGGAGTTCGGCATACGCCCCTGCGGGCTGGGCGCGCGCAACACCCTGCGCCTCGAAGCCGGCATGAGCCTCTACGGCCACGAAATCTCCGAGGAGATCAACGTGCTCGAAGCCGGCCTGGGCCACTGGCTCAAGCTCGACAAGGGTTCTTTTATTGGGCACGATGCTTTGGCCGCGGTGCAGGCTTCAGGTGGGCCGACACGCAAAATCGTCGGGCTGGAGATGGTGGAACGCGGGATCGCGCGCGATGGATATTTCGTGCTTTCTTTGGATGGCGAACGCATTGGCTCCGTGACATCCGGCTCGCCCGCACCATTTCTCAAAACCAACATCGCAATGGCGCTTGTCCCCGCACAGGTGGCCGCATCGGGCGCGGATGTGCTGGTGGACGTCCGGGGCAACCGGGTGCGCGCTCGACAGACGCCTCTTCCGTTTTATAAGCGACAAAAGAAGTGAACCCTGTTCTCTAGAAATCAGGTGGAAGCGGGATGCCCAGCTCGGCCGCCGTGGCGCGCGCTTCTGTGAGCCGGCGCTCGGCGTCCATCACGTCGCCGATGAGCTGGCTGAACAGCAGCTCATTCAACCACGGTCGCGCGAGCGGATCGAGGGACGACGGTTTCTGCGAAAGCAGAATCCGCGTAAGCTCTTCGAGTTGGAAAGCCGCTTGGTTCAGGCGCACCTTGGTTGCTTCCAAATGTGACTTAAGTTCTTCACATCGAAGCAATATATGGGAGCTGTCCTCGCGGACATCGTGGCCCGTCATGGGGGTTCCTGCGACAAATAGGGATTCTCTGACGGACGTTCGGTCTTCTAGCTGAGATGCGCCTCGGAGGCCGAAGGCTGGCCGGAAATCCGTCAAGACTCGGTTAGGATTGAAAGATTTTTACGAAACTCGACGGAAAGAGAACTGACCCAGGAATCCCGGAAGCATTGTTGGAGTGAGCTTCACACCTGCATGACTTCCGCTTCCTTCTTGCGCGAAAGCTCTTCCATGCGGAGAATCTCGTCGTTGGTCATCTTCTGCACTTCTTCAAGCGCACGCTTTTCTTCGTCTTCGCTGATTTTCTTATCCTTGGCCAGCTTCTTGAGGGCATCGTTGCCGTCGCGGCGCACGTTGCGTATTGCAGTGCGATGCTCTTCCAGGACCTTGTTGAGATGCTTGCACACGTCGCGCCGCCGCTCCTCGGTCATCGGCGGAACCGGAACCCGGACGACCTTGCCATCCGAGAGCGGATTGAAGCCGAGATCGGAGGTCTGGATCGCCTTCTCGATGTCTTTCAGCGTCGTGGGGTCCCAGGGCGAAATCAGAATCATTTGCGGCTCGGGCGCCGAAACCTGCGCCATCTGATTGATCGGCGTAAGCGTGCCATAGTAGTCGACCTTGATCTGGTCGAGCATGTGCACGCTGGCTCGCCCGGTGCGGGTTGCCGCCAGGTTGCCTTGAAAGCCGCTGACCGCCTGGTCCATGCGCCTCTTCAGGTCAGCTGAAAGTTCTTTGAGCGCCGGGATGCCGGCCATTGTTGAAACTGCCATCGTTCTCCCCGTTGGTTCCAACACTATAGTAGTACGGCTGCCCCCAGATTGGCCGTCGTTTCCCGCGCCCGGCAAGCTGCCGTTTTTGGTTGAGGAACGTCCTTCAGTAAGCCCCTTTCCGCCTCGCCCGCGGAGCGGATGGTGCACTGCGGGGGTACGATCCCTATGCAATGGTCGAGATGGTCGTGGCTTGCGTTTGCCGGATGCCTGGCTGTGGTGGTGGTCGCGTGGATTCTGTTTGCGCCGGAGATCCTTGCCCTGGGGCATTCGCTCGAACACTGAGTTCGCCTGAGGCCGCTGCACCGTTCCCACTCAGTCGAGGACTCTCTCTACGCGGATGATGATGATGATGATGTGTTGGTGGTAATCGAGGCGGCCTGCTCGTGGGCGTGATAGCTCGAGCGGACCAGCGGTCCCGACTCGACATGACGGAATCCCATCCTGAGGGCTTCGTTCTTCAATTCGACGAACTCGCGCGGTGGATAAAGGCGAGCCATGGGCAGATGGTCGCGCGAGGGGCGCAGATATTGGCCGATGGTAAGGATGTCGCAGCCCGCAGCGCCGAGGTCGCGGAAGACTTCGAGGAGTTCAGACGTTTCTTCGCCCAGCCCCACCATCACGCCGGATTTTGTTGCGGCTGCAGGGTTGAGGGCCTTGGCGTAACGCAACAGCTCAATGGAACGCTCGTAGCGCGCACCGGAGCGCACCACGCGATAGAGGCGCGGAACTGTTTCGGTGTTGTGGTTGAGCACTTCGGGTTGGGCTTCGACCACGATGCGGATGGCTTCTTCGTTACCCTGGAAGTCGGGAATGAGCACTTCAACGCGGCACCCCGGCGCCTGACGACGAATCTCCTGAATGACGAGGGCGAATGCGCGCGCCCCACCCACCAGGTTGTCGTCGCGATTCACGCTGGTGATCACTGCGTGGAGTAAACCTAACTCGGCTACCGCCCGCGCCACCCTGCGGGGCTCGTCCAAGTCGATGGGCTCGGGACGCCCCTTTGGCACCGCGCAAAACCCGCAGCGCCGCGTGCACAGGTTGCCGAGCATCATGAAGGTTGCGGTTTTGTGGTGCCAGCACTCGCCGATGTTGGGGCAATGCGCGCTTTCACACACGGTGTGGAGCCCGAGCGAGCGCGAGAGCCGCTTGAGATCGTGGTAATTTTCGCCCATGGGGGCGCGGGTCTTGAGCCACTCCGGCTTGGGCGCGGGCACGCGGCCCACGGGCTCGATCTGGACCAGCTCGATCACATGCCTATTTTAACGGCACACGGATCGGACCTGCGCGTGAGCGATTGCACGTCCTGATACACTTCTCAGCAATCCAGCGCGGAGGATCGAACCGTAATGCGGTTTCTGGTGGCAAGCCTGCTGTGTGTGTGTAGTACTTTCGCTGTGGCGCAGTCCCCACAGCGACCGCAATCTCCCGCGGTGGCTGTCTTGTTTGGGCGGTTGCGCACCGAGTGGGGCCGCAACTTGCACGCCAAGGACAATAATGCATCGGTGGCGGCTTACGCGCCTGACGCTGACTTTCTGCAACCCGATGGAACCCGCGTGCATGGCACAGCCGCTCTCCGCACCTTGTATGAGGCGATCACCGCGGCCTACGACAGCGACATCACTTTCGACTCGCAGCGCCTCGAAGTCTCGGGCGACTTAGCCTACGATTCAGGGACCTATCGCGAAACGCTTATTGTGCTGGTGACGAGGAAACCGCAGCTCGCCACAGGAAGCTATCTGACGGTTTATCGGCGGAATGCGTCGGGGGCATGGCTGATCGTGGAGCAGGCGTGGACGGGATCGATCCAGTGATCCAGTGACCCAGTGACACATCGGACCGCGAGGAGATACGGATCGGGACGCGTTGCGTGGATGCTTGAGGCCGTGCATTGAGACGACCGTTTGAGAGTGCACGAAAGTCCAGATAGAATCCAGCGGAAGAGGAGACTGCGTGAAGCCGCTCATCCTTATTTCTGTCGTATGCCTCGCCGTTGGGGTGGGAGTGCTCTTTGCCTATTGCAACGGCACCACCGGTTTCTCCGCCGGCTATCCCTTCTCGAACACCTCTCTTCATCTCGACGTTACGACAACGGGTGTGCCTGCACTTGTGGGTGTGCCGCTCACGCTCCTTGGAGCGTTCCTCCTGATCCTTGCCTGGTTCGGGGCGCTCTTCAGCAGAAGGAAGAAACGGAACGACCTCGACGAGACGGCGCCTCGGCGGCGCGGAGAGCCGTTCCAGGAATAACTGGCAGTTATCTCTATTTGGCTTGCTTCTTTATATCGTTGGCCGGTGGGGCGGTCGCTGGTTTGAGGTACTTATCCCACCAGGCAAGCCAGCGCTCATAGCGGTCACGAATGTAACTGGGCCGCGTGAAACCGTGGAACTGGCCTGGGTAGACAACTAACTCTGTCGGACGGCCAAGCGATTTCAACGCCTCGTACATTTGCTCTCCGCCGAGGAGGGGCACATTCATGTCGGACGTGCCGCCCATGAACAGCATGGGCGTGTGTACACGCTTGTCAACTTCGAGAAAGGGATAACTCATCTTGATGTAGCGCTGCAGATTTTTCCACGGTGGACCAAGCTCGTTGTCATACTGCAGGATGTACTGATCGGCTCCGTAGAATGACATGGGCGCCGCAACACCCGCCCCGCTGATGGCGCACTTGAAGCGATCCGTGCTTGCGACGGTGTAGTCGGTGAGGATGCCGCCATAACTCCAGCCCGTGACACACAAACGGTTTGGATCGGCAACGCCCATCGCCACCGCCTTGTCGACGCCGGCAAGTAGATCTTCCACTTCATAGTGGCCCCAGTCGGCGGCAATGGCCTTGGCGTAGTCCTGGCCGCGCCCCGAGCTGCCACGATAGTTCACGTTCAACTCGGCATAGCCCTTGGTTGCCAGCCACTGGCGCAGGAAATCAAAGCCATGTTCATCCTGGCCGTTGGGACCGCCATGAATGAACAGAACCATCGGCACCGGAGAGCCATCTTTGAATCCCGCAGGCTTCGTCAACAGCCCGTGTACTTCGGCACCCTCTTTGCTCTTGAACTCGATGCCCTTGGTTGGCGCCAGATTGAGCTCGGCCATCAGCGCGTCGTTGTGCGTGGAGAGTTTACGCAGCGCGCCGTTCTCGAGGGCATAGATTTCAGCGGGATCGGAATCGTCGCTGAAGAGCAGTGCGGTGTGGCGGGCATGCGCATCCCAGGCCAACACGGTTCCCTCGCGGTCGAGCAGGCGTTTGTCTCCATCGCCGGGGACTTCGACTTCGGCCGGATATTGGTTACGGTCGTCGTTAACGAGATAACTCAGGGAGCCATTGGGTGAGTAAATGGGCGAGCGCACGGCACGATCGAGCTTCGCCGCGGGATAACTCACCTTACCGTCGAGAGTCACCACGGCGGGCTTAACCTGCGAATACTCCAGTAACTCGATCTTCGCACCTTCCGTAAAGGCAATCGACTGCGAGTCGGGTGACCAGGCCAGCTGCCCTCCATCTGGTCCCGGCCATGTGGTGAGTTTGCGCGGCGTTGCGCCGGCCTTCGGTTCCACGACGAAGACGTCGGTGTTGTCGCTGCGGTCGGGGTCCGGGTCCTGATTACTCACGTAGGCGATCCACTTGCCGTCGGGTGACCACTCAGGATCGTTCTCGTTGACATTCTTGCTGGTGGTCAGTTTCTCGAGCTTCTTGGTTGCAATGTCGTAGAGGTACAGAGAATTCCAGGCATCATCGCGAATGTAGCCCTGCATGTCCTGCATGAAGTGGTAGCGATCAATGACGATCGGCTTGGCAGGCGCGGGCGGCTTGCCCTCTTCGGGGTCCGGCTCATCCTTGGGGCGCAGCGTCAACAACAACTTCTTGGCGTCAGGGGACCAGCTGTAGCTCTCAATTTCGTGATCGGTAATCGCGGTGAACTGCTCGGCCTCGCCGCCGCGCCGGTCCATGACCCAGACCTGCTCTCCCTTCGCCGGGCCGGGGCGCGAGGAGAGGAAGCTGATGGAACGGCCATCGGGGCTGAACTTCGGTATGGACGCGCCGTCTTTGCCATAGGTGAGTTGCAGATGTGCGGAGCCGTCCCACTTCACCATCCACAGATGGGTGAGGCTTTTGTCTTCCTTGGTGTCGACCTGACTCACGGAGTAGATGACCCAGTCGCCGTCCGGCGAGACAACCGGCGCGCTCACGCGCTGAAACTTCGCAAGATCGTCAAGCGTGATGTCACGCTTCTTCGGCGTGTCGGCAGCTTGCGCTGCAAGAGGCAGAAGGCTGAGGGTGAAAGCTTGGATGAAGCATCCGAGGCAAAGGAGGGTCAAAGGGGATCGGCGCAGCATGGGCAGAGAGTATCATCCTGCCTCCTGACAAATGAAGAGACTTGCGTCAGCGCCCCTAGCGCAACTTGCTGCGCACTTCTGTGCGCACAAGGTAGAGGAAGAAGACCAGGTTCAATAAGCCTTGCACCAAGGCCGGAAATACATGTTGCGTGGAGAAGAACCACACATAATAGGACGCGAGCAGAAAGACCGCGGCCAAAGCCAGCGCCCACGCCCAGCGTAAAAGTAGGATGAGGCCTGCACTTCCGGTGATGAAAGCGGTCGCGAGAAAGAGAAACAGCGGCGGATAGTGCCCGCCGGCAACGCCGAGAACAACGACACCGGTGAGGACCAGCAGATACAAACTGATCGCCAGGACGCCGGGAGGCGGGAGCGGACGCCGCTGCGCCTTCGGCGTGCTTTCGTCACGCCTTGCATTTTCGTTTGCCTGGCTCTCGCCCTCAATTTTCATAGCGTGTGAAGATAGGCCAGCAGGTCGCGCATCTGGCTGTCGGCGAGTTGGGTGCGCGGCATGTCGCCGCGCCCGCGCAGAATCACGGTCGCCAGGCGCTCGTCGGTCGGCGGCGCTCCGGAGGGCATCGCTTTGACCTTTGTAATCGCCTGCAGTCCCGGGCCATGCAAGCCGGCTGTGGAGGTGGGATAGTGGCAACGCGCGCAGTCCTGCTGAAAGACCTGGGCTCCGCGCGCCTCTTCGGGCGTCCACTGCGAAGACGGCTTTGAGGGAGGCAGCGCGCGACAGCCTGCCACGCCGAGCGCAGCCAACGCAGCCCAGAAAAGCAGCGCATCGAAAGAGTTTGAGTGAGCGCGCATTTTTCCCATAATAAACGGTCAATGGCGCGGTGGTTTTCGATCCGTCCGAGGCGAACCTGCCTGACCCGCACGCGATTCTCTATTCTGTCGCGGCAATGGCCTCGCAGATTTTTTCGACGGCGTGGCTCTCGGCTTCGCTCCCGGGGCGGTGGTCATTGACCATCACGGAAAAGGTCACCATCTTGCCGCTGGCCGCAATGAGGTAGCCGCTGAGCGCGACGGTTTCGTTGAGGGTGCCGGTCTTTCCCCACAGCTTGGCCTTGAGCGGCGAATTCTTGAAGCGATTGGTCAGCGTGCCGTCGACGCCGGCAACCGGCAGCGTGGCGCGAAACGCCAGTCCCCACGGTTGCCGCGCGACATAGGCCAGCAGGTGGGTATTGGCGCGCGGCGCGATGCGATCGTCCATGCTCATGCCCGAACCATCGTAGAAAAAGAAGTCCTGGTCGCTGATGCCCGCGTTCACCAGGAACTGACGGACAACACGCGCCCCTTGCGCCAGACTGCCATCGGATCCGAATTCCTTGCCGAGGAGTCGCAGGAGCAGCTCTGCGTGCAGATTCTCGCTCACCTTGTTGGTCATGGTGATGTCCTGGACCATCGGCACGGAGATGTGCGTTGCCAGCACGCGGCGACCGGTAATGGGAGCAACCACAGTGTCGAGATTAAGTGGTGCGAGACGCAATGGCTGCTGGCGCTCGGCAATGAAATCCCCGGTGCCGTTGGGATCGCGATGCGCGGCATTGGCGGAGCCTGTCACCTGAATCCCGCGCAGCAAGAGTGCCTGCTTGAACGCCTGCGCGGTGAACTCGGCGGGCTCTTCGACGGCGAGGTCCGCCGTGAATCCCGAGGGCGGCGCGGTGCCCCATGCACGCACCAGCATGCTGCCCGGCATGCGGTTGAGCCCGGGATGGGCTTGCGCTCCTGAAGGCGCAATCGTCACTGCGTTATCGAGCGTGTAGTACTCGATGGCCGGGTCCCAATCCGCGGCGACACCGCTGGGGGTTGAGGCGTCGGCCACTACACGGAGCTCGGTCATATTGTCATTGAAGCTGAGCGCGGAAGCGGGCGCGCCGTAGGCCCATTGCAGATCGTCCCAGCCCCACGCGGTGCCGTAGGGCTCGTTGAGGAAGAAGCTGTCATCGCCGATGACGTTGCCTTCGATGGTGCGAACGCCGGCCTGCTCCACCTGTTCGGCCAACAGCTCGAGCACGGTCATCGTGTCTGGTTTGGGCTTTGCTTCCGGCGCCGCGGTGGGTGGAGGCGCCGCGGGCGCGGGCGCCGACTTGACCGCGGGGACAGCAGCTCCTGGCGGGGCGCTGGTCGAAGCGCTGGGTGCGGGTGAGGGCGCCTGGTAAGGGTACTGCCGCGAACTCAGCGTTGGATCGCCGACGCCCATCAACAGCAGGTCGCCATGCAGAACGCCGGCGGCGTCCACGTCTCCGGTGGCGACGACATTGGTGGTCCAGGTAAGGGATTCGACGGGCAGCAAGGCGAATGCGGCCGCGGTCGTGGTGAGCTTGGCATTTGAAGCAGGTGTGAAGAGGCGGCCATCGTTCAGGCCGTAGAGAGGCTGCCCGTCGAGAGTCGTGACGCTGATGCCGAATTCGGCGTGACTCACCGCGGGGTCGGCGAGGATGGCCTGGATGCGCTCGGCGATCGGGCCACGCGGCGCGGGATGGACGGATCGTACGGCGGGATGCGGATGGCCTTGCGCGATCACGACCGCCGAAGCGAACAGGGGAAAGTAGAAAAGAAATGCGGAAGTAGCACGCATGCCGGGCATGGCCGGAGTTTAGCAGGCTGGCTGCGCCTCCGGCCCGGGATTGGCGCGGGTGACTCGTAGAATCGAGAAGGACTGGACTGCATGTCGGTAGGCTTCTCGAGTTCGATGCGGACGATGGTGCCCTGGCGGCTGCACACGCGCACGGTGGAACTGGGCAGGCGCACGCTGGTCATGGGCGTGGTGAACGTCACTCCCGACTCTTTCAGCGACGGCGGGTTTTTTCTTGGTCCTGAAGCGGCGGTGGCACAGGCGACGAAGCTGCTCAACGAGGGCGCGGACCTGATTGATCTAGGCGCGGAGAGCACGCGGCCGGGCTCGCACGTGGGAGCCGAACCGGCGGTGAGCGCGGAGGACGAGCAGGCGCGGCTTTTGCCTGTCCTTCACGGGATTCTGGGTGCCGTGCCGAACGCGGTGCTGTCGGTGGATACATATAAGGCGGCGACGGCGCGTGCGGCCCTGGGTGCGGGCGCGGAAATCATCAACGATATTTCCGGGCTCACGTGGGATGCGGAGATGCCGGCAGTGTGCGCGGCGTCGGGATGCGGCCTGGTCCTGATGCACACGCGTGGACGGCCAGACGTGTGGAAGACTCAGGCCCAGCTTGACCCCGATGCGCTCCTCGATCTGGTGAGGTCGGGACTTGCTTCGAGTCTCGAGACCGCGATGCGCGCGGGCGTCGCGCCCGACGCTCTAGTGATTGATCCCGGCTACGGTTTCGGCAAGCGACTGGGAGAGAATTTCTCGCTACTCGCGCGGCAAGGCGAATTGCTTGCCCTGGGCCGGCCGCTGCTCGCGGGCCTGAGCCGCAAATCGTTTTTGGGGCACGCGCTGGCGCCGCTGCATGGCGGAAAGAATGCACCCGTTGAGGCCCGCGAAACGGCCAGCGTGGCTGCGCTGGTGGCGGCGATTCTGCACGGGGCATCGATTGTGCGGGTGCACGACGTGCGCCCTGCGGTGGAAGCCGCGCGGATTGCCGACGCGATTCTTGACGCGCAGTGAGCCTGCAGATTAGCGGTCGGACATCGCGCACAGCTTGAGCACTGTATTCCAGTTGCGGGCAGTGCCGGTGCAGTTGAGAATGCGGTCGACATTTTGTGCGCTGAACTTTGACTCGCCTGCGCCGTCGGGCAAGTGCAGATAGAGCGTGTCGCCGGAGAGATTGAAGCGATCGCGGCGATTGGGATATTTCTTGACGATTTGCTCGAGATTCTTGGCTTTGGATGCGGGCTGCGCAGCAGAGAGAAAAACCGCGTGAACCCTCGCTCCGTCGGCTGCTGCTTCGGCGGCAAAGGGATTCGCGGCGATCATCCGCTCGAGTTCCGCATGCGTGCGCACGATGACTGGAACGGGCGAGCCCATGTGCCTGGCCAAGGCGGCGGCAACGGACTTGGAAAGATCCGTTGCGGTGCACTTCGCATCGACGACTGCGTTGCCGCTCTGAATGTAGGTTTCAACCCCGGTGCAGGCTCGATCGGCGAGCAGCTTGCGAAAATCGGCCATCGAAAGCTTGCCCGTCGACCCAACATTCACAGCCCGCAAAAGAATGACAAATGTCGGCATCGGTGAGTTAGTCCCCTTGCGACTCCATTTGAAAGGAGATGGTGCGGTCTGACTCGCGCTGCACCGCACGGCGTCGCCCGATCAGCAACTCCGCCGCTGTCACGTTGCCGCAGACCTTGCCGCTCTCCCGATCGACGACCAGCATGCTCATGCGGTCGTTGGTGGCCATCGATTCGGCCACCGCGCGGCAAGTCTCGTCGGAGTAGGCAAAAACTTCAGGCAGGTTTTCGGACGATGTGTAGACGCGCTGGTCTTCGGGCGTCAGCTCGGTCATCACCTCGGCCACGATGACAGTTTCGAGCGGATCGACACCGTACTCGCGCGAAAGATGGTAACCGCGCCGGCTGAGTTTTTCGGTAAGGATCGAGCGCGGCATAATCAGCGACGTGACTAGATACGCAGCCGTGCAGGAGAGAATCAGCGGCAGCAGCGCGGGGAGAGCATGGGTGAGTTCGAGCGAGAAGAGAATCGCGGTGAGCGGCACGCCCAGGGCTCCGGCGAGCATGGCGCCCATCCCCAGCAGGGCCCAGAGAGCCTGCGTCTCAACGGGCATGTGGACCAGCCGCGCCATCGATTCGCCAAGGGCCGCGCCGATCATGAGCAACGGAGCCAGGACGCCGCCCGAGGTACCCGAGCTGAGCGAGAAGGCCCACATCAGAGACTTGGCGATGACGAGTCCCGCGAGCAAAGCGATCGGCGCACCCCCCCGCAACAGTTCTGCGATGTTGTCGTAGCCAACACCGAGCCCGCGCGGGAAGAAGAGGCCGCCGATGCCGACAACAATGCCGCCGATCGCCGGCCACCACATCCAGTGAATGTGAAGGCGTTCGCCGCAGAAGTGCTCGAAGGCGTCTTCGAAGCCGTACATGAGCCGGCTGAGGCCTGCCGAAGCAAAGCCGATAATCAGGCCGAGCGGTACAGCAACCAGAAGCGCCTGCTGAAGCTTGATGCCCGATGGAATCACAACGGGGAAGAGGGGCCCGGGGCCAAGCCACCAGATGCGCAGGGCTCCCGCCAGGACGCTGGCCACGGCAACAGGCACCAGCGAGCGGGGGCGCCACTCGAAGAGAAGCAGCTCGACAGCTAGAAGAATGGCGGCGATGGGCGCAGCAAAGGTGGCTGACATGCCGGCTGCAGCGCCGGCCACCAACAGCGTGGTGCGCTCAGCGTCTGACAGTTTGAGCCACTGGGCAATGAGCGAGCCGAAGGCGCCGCCGGTCATAATGATCGGACCTTCGGCACCGAAAGGGCCTCCGGAACCGATGGCAATGGCCGCTGAGAGCGGTTTGAGAATGGCGACATTGGGGGCTACGCGCGCGCCCCGCAGCAGAATCGCTTCAATCGCTTCGGGAATACCGTGGCCACGAATCTTGTCGGATCCAAAGTAGGCCATCAGGCCGACCAGGATACCGCCAACGACCGGGACAAAGACCAGCACAACCCCAGGCTCGGTCGATCCCGCCGGGCCGACCATCGCAAAACTGAGGCGGTGGTAGTAGAAGATATTGGTGGCCAAGGCGATGCAACGCAGCAGCAACACCGCAAGCGCAGCGCCTCCGGCGCCGATGATGACAGCGACGCCGCTCAGTAGCCACGTGCGGCGATCGACGGTAAAGTCGCGAAGTCCAGAGGCTTGCGATTTCATCGGGCCTCCGCATGTTGCGTAAAGCGAGCGTGCCGGCGCACCCGTTCCAGGGTGTGGATGAGCCGCGGGGCGAGCTCGTTCAGTTCGCGTGCATGGTCGTTGGCCAGGCGGCCAAGCAGCTGATGGCCTTTCCGGGTTACGCGCAGAATTGCACGGCGCTTGTCGGTGGCGTCGACCGTGCGCTCAAGGAGCCCTTCGCGTTCGGAGCGGTCCACCAGCTCAACGGCGCTATTGTGCTTCAGCTCAAGCCGCTCCGCGGCGTAAGCAATGGTGACGGTTGTCGCATGCGGTGCTCCAGCTACCTGAAGAAGAAGCTGGTGCTGCTGCGGCTGCAGGCCCGCCTCGAGGGCGGCGCACTCAGAAAAGTGGAGGAACCGGCGCAACTCAGCACGAAAGTCGGAAAGAGTAATGAGAAGACGATCAGAATCGGAAACGGTAATCGGAACTTTCATCTATTTATATCGTATCACGATATATCTACCGGGACGAATCACGGCATGCATTACGGATGTACTTGATTTTTCAGGGTTTTTCAGCGCCAGAGTATTGCGTATCGAGTCGTTCGTTCGTGAACAAATCGAAGAGCGCAGCAGCACTCGGCACAGGTAGAGGAACAACAAAGGCAAGAGCCACGGCATGTCCTGCGTTTGGGGCCGAAAACGCGCCAAACTCTACTCAGGATCACGGTCATTCGTTTAGTGAAGCGGTTCTAGGAACGCTTCTTCCCTTTCGCCGGCGGCCCACCGCGCTTCCCGCGCGGGCTCTTGCCAAAAGGTTTGGCGCCTTTGCGGGCGCGACCGGCACTGTAGGGTTTGCTTCCAGGCTTACCAGGTTTCCGGCCTGGGCCGGGGCGCGCCGAGCCGGGGCGGTTTCCGCCGGAACGCGGGCGCGAATCTGCCGGCTTCTCTTCAGCGAAGGCGGGTTTGGGCCGGTCGCTTCGCGGCGGCGCATTGGATCTCGAGTCCCGGTTGAACCGCGGGGGCGCTTTCTCCTCGTTGCTGCGTGGGCGGAAGCTGTTGCGCGGGCCGGACGGCTTGTCAAATCGGGGCGGGCGTTCAGGCGATTCGCGCCGTTCGCGCTTTCCAAAGGATCCTTCGCTCCGTGGAAAGCTGGGTCGTTCGCGTCCTGCAAATCCGGGTCGATCGCCGCGCCCAGTTGCAGCGCGCCCAGATTCTGTGCGATCGCCGGGCGTGAATCTTGCGGGCTTGCCGGATGCAAATCCAGGCCGTTTGCCCGCGAAGCCGGACCCTTCGCTGCGTGGAGCGCTCGGTCGTTCGCGTCCTGCAAATCCGGGTCGATGGCGGGCCGCGCCGGATCGCTCGCCCGGCGCAGATGCGGGTCGCCCATATTCCCCACGAGGGGTGGGCGTGCGTCTGACCGGTTTGCCACTCGGAAAGTCGGGGCGCTCGCGGGGAGGCCCCCCGTGCTCGCCGCGTGCAAAACCGGATCGTTCGCGGCCCGCAAATCCACCACGATCATCGCGTGGCTTGCCGAAAGCCTTCTCGTTCCTGTCGGGCGGCGTGCCGGGTCTGCGCTCTGTGAAGGGACGGCCGGTACGGGGACGTTCATCCCTGCGCGGCGGAAAACTTCTCCGTCCTCGATCCGCTTTGGCGGCACGCTGCGCGGCCGATTGGCCAGCCTCTTTCGGCAGCATGTGCGAGGATTTTGGGCGGCGCGGCTTCAGCTTTCCTTCGGCCGTGAGTTGCAAGGCGCGGACTTCTTCGGCGTCGAGCTCCCGTAGCTTGCCCGGTTCCATATCCAACACCAGCGGACCGTAACCGACGCGCCGAATCTTTTCAACGTGGTGGCCGATCTCCTCGAACATCTTGCGCAGTTCGCGGTTGCGTCCCTCGGTGAGGATCACCTCGTACCAGGGATTATCGCCGGCGCGCATGGGCCGCACCTGCACCGGAGTCGCGTGGACTTTGCGGCTGCCCGGCTTGTCGAGTTCGATGGCCACGCCGCGGCGCAGTCGTTCAAGCGCGTCCTCTGTGGGCTGCCCGGCCACTTTCACGAGATACGTTTTTTCCACGCCCGACGCGGCCTGGGTCAGGCGGTTTGCCAGATCGCCGTCGTTGGTAATGACCAGCAATCCCTCGCTCTGGTAGTCGAGGCGACCAACGGGGTAGAGTCGTTCACTGTGCTTCGCAAAAAATTGCATCACGGTCGGGCGGCCCTCGGGATCGGAGACCGTCGTGACAAAGCCCTTGGGCTTGTTCAGCACGAAGTAGCGCAGCCGCTCGGCGCCGTGCAGCAGCTTGCCGTCCACGCGAATGTGGTCGCGGGCAGGGTCGGCTTTTGAGCCAAGCACAGTGACGGGCTGCCCGTTCACTTGCACGCGCCCTTGCGTGATCAGCTCTTCCGCGTGTCGGCGGCTGGCCACTCCCGCCTGCGCCAGGATTTTCTGCAAGCGTTCGAGCTTCGGCGCGGGACCTGCGCTCGCGGCGACCGCGCCTTGGGCGGTTTCATGCTCCGCGTCTTCTTCGGGCAGCGGTGGCTCTGTTTCCGCTGGGGTTGCGATAGGAGATCCTTCTTTCACTTCTGCGTGACTGGCATGTTCCAGGAGATTTGCCGCATCCGAAGTAATTTCCTGCTCGGGCGCGTCGGCGGGATGCGCTTCCCGAGGATGCGCGTCGGCGCTAGGCGGGTCAGGGGGATGTTTCAGATCGTCAGTCATGGGGAGCGGTCTGCGCTTCTTCCCTCTCTTTAGATGCGGAAGGCTCTTCAGGAGCCTCATCTGCACAGACAACGTCCGGCCGCGGATTCGCGCTGTCTGCGGATTTAACCAGTTCTACCGATACTGCCTCATCATCTTCCGGCGCGCTCTCGTCGAGCTCCGGTCCGCCTTCGGGTCCCGGGCCGCCGACGTCCTCGGCCTCCTCGGTTTCGGTCAACTCAATTGCGGCCATCTTCTCGAACTCTTCCATCGAAGGCAGCTCGGAGACGTCTTTCAAGCCGAAGCGCAGCAGGAATTCTTTGGTGGTCTTGTAGAGGATCGGCCGGCCAATCACCTGCTTGCGCCCCGCTGTGGTGATGAGCTTGCGGCTGAGCAGCGAGCCGAAGACGCCAGAAGAATCTACGCCGCGAATCTCGTTCACTTCGGGCGCCGTGACAGGCTGCTTATAGGCGATGACGGCGAGCGTTTCGAGCGCGGGCAGCGAGAGCTTCATGGGCGGCTTCTGGCCGCGGATGAAGCTACGCACGGCGTCGTGGCACTCGGGCTTGGTGGCCATGCGATAGCCGCCTGCAATCTCGCGAACCTCGATGCCGCGATCATCTGCTGCGTAGGCAGCGATCAGTTCGTCGAGGATCTGACGCAGGATGGCTTTGATTTCGCGATCGCGCTGGCGTGCGAGACGCTTGGCTTCCGTTTCCGGATCGAGAGGTTCTGCGCTTTCTGGAATGCCCTCTGAACCAGTTGCCGCGATCGCCTCAGCCGGCTGCGTTTCGTCACTGGCAGTTCGGGCGGAGCTCTCGGACTCCTCCTGCGACGCGGCATTCTCAGCTGCGTTATCGAACTCCGGCGACTGATCAAGACCCAGGTACGAGAGACCTTCGTCGATCTGCGGCAGCTGCGCCGGCTGGTTCATGGCTTCGGCGTCGCGGGCCACGGCTTCCTGCTCCGCCCGCCACTCGAAGGCGTCGTCGGCAAACAGCGCGGCGAGCTGGGTCAGGGTAACCGGCTCTTCCGCAGCGTAAATCACAGCTTCCAGCTTGGCGCGCAGACTCATTGATACCTACAGTGACCTTCGAGTCACGAGCCCAGAAAGGCAGGTTCTCCAGAGTCACCTTCTCGTATGGTACTGGATTCAATACAGCAGGACATGCATCGCCGCATGAGGAAATCCGCGCACAAAAGCGAAGGCGCCCGGCCATGCCAGACGCCCTCGAAGACGGCGCAGCTCAAACGAAACGGCTTAAGAGGCGCTCTTGTTCTTGGTGTGCACGATCGAGATCTTGGTTTTGCCCTCATTCTCTGAGGCGCGCGACGAGATCGTCACCATGATGTTCTCCTGCGTGCCTTTCTTCACGGAAATCATGGCGCTGTTGGCGGAGTCGAAGACCGAGGCATCGCTGCCGAGTTTGTCCTTGTAGAAAGCCAGCACCTGGTCCTTCGAGTCCGCCGTAACAAAGGCGGCCGAAACCACCGATCCACTCGGCAGGCTCATGCGCATGCCGCCCCTGGCGCTTTTGGCGCCGGGATAGATATCGGTGCCGAGCTCGTCGGCAGTGAAGTTGGTTGCCGCACCCGCCGATACGTTTCCGTCAGGGGTGTGGAAGGCGAGGGTGCCATCGCGGTTGGCGACGTGGATGGCGTGAGCCACCCGCCACACCATAAAACCGACGGCGCCGGCGCCGAGCATGCCGATTCCGACCAGGATCGCGAGGACGATCAGGACGATTTTGAGCGCGCTGCCGCCGCCACTTTGTGAAGTTGCTCCGGCGGGCGCAAAGCCGGCACCGGGAGGAGGAGGAGGAGGCGGGCGATAGCCTGCAGCGGCCTGCGCACTTGCCGCTGGCTGGGCGGCGGCGGGATAGTTGACGGGCGGCGGTGGTGGCGGCGTGTAGCTCGACGCGGGCGGCGTGCTCACGATCGGCTGCGCGGTGGGCACGTTGACGGGCGAGAACGCGGAGCCAGATTGCGGAGCGCTGAAAGAGGGAGGCACTCCCGGAACAACTGCAGTCCCGCACACGGCGCAAAACTGGGCGCCGGTCTGAATCTCAGCGCCGCATTTCGAACAAGGAACAGCCATGACGATCTCCTGCCGCGCATCCAGGAAGCGCGATAGCTCACTCTTGCCGGACCAATGCACCGCGAAGCGCGAAGGCTCGTGCTCCGAGCACCCGTGGAAAACTCAGCTGTGCAAACGACCGCTGGATTTGCTGTAGCAGACACTATACCCGAAGAAAATCGCGGCGTGGCGGGATTTGTTTTTCGACCCCGAAAGCAAAACGGGGACACGCCGAAGCCTGTCCCCGAAAGAGCAACTAGAGCCTAGCTGGAGAATTGGCGGAAGAGCGCAAACAGCAGGCCCGACAGCAGTGCGGCCGCGGGCAGCGTGAAAACCCAGGCCGCCGCGATGTTGCGAATGGTTGAAAACTGAAGGCCGCTCTTGTTGGCAGCCATGGTGCCCGCCACGCCCGAGCTGAGCACGTGGGTGGTGCTGACCGGCAGGCCGAAGTTGTCGGCGGCGAAGATGGTGGCCATCGCCACCAGTTCGGCGCAGGCGCCCTGCGCGTAAGTCAGGTGCTCCTTGCCGATCTTTTCACCGACCGTGACGACGATGCGCTTCCAGCCGACCATGGTTCCCATACCGAGAGCCAGCGCGACTGCTACCTTGACCCATGAGGGGATGAACTTCGTGGCTTTGTCGACCTTGGCCTTGTAATTGTTGAGGGCAGCGGTTTCGTCGGCAGAGAAGGCCGGATTCTTGGTCTTGGCCATCATGCGCAGCGCCTCGCTGGTCACGTACATGTCGTTGCGGATGTTGGTCTGCTGATTCGCAGGAACATTCTTGTAGTCGCCATAGGCCTTGACCGCGCCTTCCAGGTCGCGGATGTTCTCGCGCAGCGCCGTCATCGTGGCCGGCTGCAGCTGCTTGGTGCGTAGGTAGTCGGTGAGCTCCGCGCGCGGATCACCCGCCATGATGGAGTTCTTATCGACATGCACGTCGATGATCGAGACAGCACGCTCCGAGGCAGCGATGAAGTCCTGAATGTCGTGCGTGGTCACCGCATGATTCAGAGCATAGGCTGTCGGCACCGTGCCAATGAGGATCAGCATGATCAGGCCCATGCCTTTTTGCCCATCATTCGATCCATGGAAGAAGCTGACACCTGTGCAGGTGAGCACCAGCAGCAATCGAATCGGCCACGGTGGAGGCGTATTGTCTTTGGGCGCTTCGTACAGCGCCGGATACTTGATCGTCATCTTGCCGAGGAAGAAAAGGATCGCCGCGCAGCCGAAACCGACCAGGGGCGAAATCAGCAGCACTTGAAAGACCTTGCTGGCCTGTCCCCAGTCAACACCCGAGGTGCCGCCGGTGCCGTTGATAATCTGGTTGGCGACGCCGACGCCGATGATGGATCCCGTCATCGTATGCGTGCTTGAGGCGGGCAGCCCGAGATACCAGGTCCCCAGGTTCCAAAGAATCGCGGCAATCAGCAGCGCGAAGACCATGGCGAAACCGGCGCCGGAACTGACCTTGAGAATCAGCTCAACCGGGAGCAGGGTGATGATGGTGAAAGCCACCGTGCCCGCCGAGGTAAGCACCCCCGCAAGATTGCACAGTCCCGACCAGACCACGGCGAAGTTCGGCTCGAGCGAATGCGTGTAGATGACAGTGGCCACGGCATTCGCTGTGTCGTGGAACCCATTCACAAATTCAAAGGCGAGGGCAATCAGCAGCGCCACACCGAGCAGAACATAGGCCCACCCGCTGGTCGATGTGACTTTGCCTAAATCGCCGGCGATATGAAAGCCCACATAGGCAAGGCCGCCCACGAGCGCGATCAGGACGATGGCTCCGCTGACCCATGCGGAGGATTTTC
This sequence comes from Occallatibacter sp., assembly GCA_036520995.1. Lineage (GTDB taxonomy): Bacteria > Acidobacteriota > Terriglobia > Terriglobales > Acidobacteriaceae > Telmatobacter. Next base: position 118,084 of record DATDIQ010000007.1, on the reverse strand, counting down.
CCATCTTCTTGTCGAGAAGGGACCCGCCGTGAAGAGTTGTGCCGGCTGTTGTTGCGATATCAGCCATAAAGGAACTCCGAGGTTTGAAGTGGGGAAATCGTCCGGGAACGGGGGGGGCGGAACAATCCAGACTAGACATGGATATACGAGGCAGATGAATAGGGAATGAATTTCAGGCCCGATGGACAGAGCGTCTTGCAGTGCCTCGGGCAAATTCTGGAGTTTAAGGGTTCCTCAGGCCAGGTGGCGGAAGAGCCAGTAGAGCAGCCCTGAGAGCAGGGCGGCGGCGGGCAATGTCAGCACCCATCCCGTAGCAATGTTGCGCACCGTCGAGAAGCGCACGCCGCTTCCGTTGGCTGCCATGGTGCCGGCTATCCCCGAGCTGAGGATGTGGGTTGTGCTCACCGGCAGGCCGAAGTTGTCTGCCGCGAAAATGGTGCCAATGGCTACAAGGCCGGCGCTGGCCCCCTGCGCATAGGTTAGGTGTTCTTTGCCGATCTTCTCGCCCACCGTCACCACGATGCGTTTCCAGCCGACCATGGTGCCGAGGCCCAATGCCAGCGCGACGGCCACCTTCACCCATGCCGGGATAAATTTAGTGGCTCGATCGATGTGCTTCTTGTAGCCTGCCAGCGCAGCGCGTTCCTGAGGCGTGAAAGCTGGATCGTTGGTGCGCTGCATCTGCGCGAGCGCTTCGCTCACCACGTACATGTCGTTGCGCACGTTGGCCTGGTCCTGCGCCGGAACCGCCTTGAATTCCCCGTACAGCGCGACTTCATGGCCCAGATCATTGACCAGTTCGCGCATGGCAAGAACCGTGCCGGGCTGCAGGTGGCGCGTGCGAATGTAGTCGGTTACCGTGTCGCGCGCGTTCGGCCCGACGATGCCCTTGGGATCGACGTGCCGGTCGAGAATCTGCCCGGCCTGCGCAGAGGCTACGATGAATTGCTGCACCTCGGCTGGACTGATCGCGTGATTGAGCGCATAAGCCGTCGGCACGGTGCCGATAAGGATGAGCGTGATCAGGCCCATGCCTTTCTGGCCGTCGTTCGATCCGTGGAAGAAGCTCACGCCCGTGCAGGTGAGGACCATGAGCGCGCGAATGGGAAAGGGTGGCGGCTCCTGATTTTTAGGCGCGGTGTAGAGTGCCGGAAACTTGATCAGCGCCTTGGAGACGTAGATGAGCAGGCCGGCAAGCATGAAGCCGAGAACTGGCGAAATAAGCAGCGCCTTCAGCACTTTGACCGCTTGATCCCAATCGATACCCGATGTTCCCGACCGCGCGCCGAGCAGCTGGTTGGCGATGCCCACGCCCATGATTGAGCCGACCAGGGTGTGCGAGCTGGATGCTGGCAGGCCGAACCACCATGTGCCGAGATTCCACAGGATCGCCGCGATGAGCAGCGCAAAGACCATCGAGAATCCGGCGCCGGAGCTGACCTTCAGAATGAGTTCGACAGGCAAAAGCGTGACGACGGCAAACGCCACGGTTCCTGAAGAGAAAAGCACGCCGGCGAGATTGCAGAGCCCCGACCAGACCACCGCGATGTGCGGCTCGAGCGAGTGCGTGTAGATGACGGGAGCCACAGCGTTGGCGGTGTCGTGGAATCCGTTGACGAACTCGAAGCCGAGGGCGATGAACAGGGCCATGCCCAGCAGCGCGAAAGGAGCCAGGCTGGGAACCGAGACGGAATCAAGATCGCGGGCGAGGTGGAAGACGATGTAGGCTAAACCGCTCGCAAGGGCTGCGACGAAGAGACCGATCGAGGCGGGCGTCGGCGACTGCCGCTTCATCGTGCGGTCGAGGAGCGTAACGCTTTTCGGCAGAAGTTCCGCGGTGGCCATCAGAATTGTCTCGCCCATGTTCGGGGAGCGCAGAATTGCAATGCCGCGGATTTCCTGCAATCAGCGCCGGAAGGAATTGGAAAATAGAAGGGAGTGCAAACAGAGGAGTACAAGCAAACTGCGTCAGATCGGGAGGCTTGCATAAAACCCCAACAACCGCATTGATAAACGATTGTTTGTTCCAACGAACCTGGGGAATAGGGGCCGTTGCATTGATTTTACACCGTGGGGGCAGCGAGAGGCGGGGCCCAGCCACGACTGTCCCAAAACGAGTCGCATGGCCGGGAAGAGCGTCAGCGGGCAGCTGTATTGTGTTCAAACCATTCAGCCAGCTGGGGTTCCGTGAGTGAGCCGTCGGCGAGCTTCCAGAAAGTGAGAACCCGATCCTCTTTGACCGCCGTAAGGTCAAGACCGTTCAATCGGAGAAAGGTGACCGACACCATGAATGCTGTGCGCTTGTTGCCATCGACGAAAGGGTGATTTCCGGCAATTCCCCTGGCGTAGGCTGCGGCAAGCTGTGCCAGCGACACGGGTTCCTCGGAGTATGCAAAGAGGTTCTTCGGGCGGCCCAGCGCCGACTCCAGAAGGCCGAGATCTCGCACGCCACTCGGTCCACCATGCTGTGCGAGTGCTTCTTCGTGCATGGCAAGGACTACGTCCTGCCTGATCAAGACGGGCTCCTTCACTCCGCAAGCCGTTGCAGCACATCACGATTGTCACGCATCACCTCGCGTGCAGCTTCCATTTGTGCCGCGAATTCCTGGTCGTAGGGAATGAGATGAATGCCTTGGGCACCCTCCGTAATGTAGAGAGTGTCGCCTTTCTGAACGTTCATCCGCGCAAGTACTTCCTTGGGCAGAATGACGCCCGAAGAGTTTCCGATCGCGATGATTTTGGTAGCGGTTGCCATGCGGATGCCCCCACTGAAAGGTGCTCACTAAGGGAATTATAACATATATTATAACTTCCGGATCGCAACAGTGTAAGACGTGCGAACGCCTGGACGGCCAGTCCTATTCCCGCCAGTCGTCGCGGGCCTGGCTCATGCCTTCATTCATCACGGCGTCGAAGCCCAAGTTCTTCTTGATGAAGATCTCGGAGAAGGCGCGATCCTGGCGCAACAGGATAGCCTGCAGGCGGACCAGCTCGAGCAGCGCCAGAAACATCGCGACGAGGGCGCGTTCCGACTTGGTATGGCTGAGCAGGCGGCGCAGGGCTACGGGCTTGTCTTCGATGGCAAGGCGACGTCCCAGGAACTGGATCATTTGGCCAACGGTGACCGCATCTTCATTCACATTGAAGACCGGGCGCTTGCGCGCGCGATCCAGAATCTCCTGAAAAATGCGGACCAGGTCAACGGTGTCGGCGGCGATCTCAGGCTCGGCGGCAACGTCGTCTTTGAATTCGCGCACGCCGGGATTGGACCAGGTGGCCGCCTCGAGCATTTGCTTTTCCTGCAGCATCTGGGCCGCGTTCTTGAAGCGCTCATGCTCCAGCAGACGCTCCACCAGCTCGCGCCGCGGGTCTTCCGCAGTCCCGTCGGGACCAGTCGTCTCGCGGGGGAGCAGCATCTTGCTCTTGATGTGAATCAGCAGCGAAGCCGTGTAGATGAACTCGCCTGCGGTGTCCACGTCGCTGGCCTTAAGCTGATTCACATAGGCCAGGAACTGCGCCGTGATCTTCGCAATCGGAATGTCGTAGATGTCGATGTCCTGCTTGCGAATCAGGTCGAGCAGCAGGTCGAGAGGCCCGTCATAGACTTCGCCCACCGTGACCGAAAACGGCGATTCCTCCGCTTCTTCTTCGGGCTTCCTGGACTTCTGGGCCGGTTTGTCGGGAACTGTGCGTTCTGCGGGCGTTCCTTCGGGAACTGCGCGTTCCGCGGAAGCGCCTTCCGCGACCGGTCTGGCTTGCTCGGAGTTCTGCGGCGGATTGGGGGATTCTTCAGTCAATGCGTTCTCGGTATCGCGGAATGGTGGCCGACAGGTTAGGCCGGTAGTTGCATGGCCGCGCGCACTTCCATCATCGTCTGCTCGGCGCGTCGAGCCGCTCGGTTCGACCCTTCGTTCAGGATATCTCTCACTTCGGCCTCGCCGAGTTTTGCGCGGCGTTCCTGGATAGGATTAAGAATCTGCACCAGCGCATCGGCAGCCCACCCTTTGCATTCAATACATCCGATGCCTGCCGATCGGCAACCGTCGTAGACCTTGGCCAGCGTTTCCGGCGTCGAAAAAACCTTGTGCAGGTCCCCGACAGGACATTTATCGGGATCGCCGGGGTCGGTGCGGCGCACACGCGCCGGATCGGTCACCATGGTCTTCAACTTCTGCCGTACCACCGGCTCAGGATCGGAGAGCTCGATGGTGTTGCCATAACTCTTCGACATTTTGCGGCCGTCGGTGCCGGGCAGCTTCGGCGAGAGCGTCAGCAGCACGTCGGGCTCGGGAAGCACCTCGCGGCCGTTGAGTTGATAAAAGTTGTTGAACCGGCGCGCCAGCTCCCGCGTGAGCTCCACATGCGCCTGCTGGTCCTGGCCGACGGGCACGTAGTTGGCTTGGTAAAGCAGGATGTCGGAAGCCATCAGGACTGGGTAGCCCAGGAATCCATACATGGTCAGGTCTTTGTGGGTGAGGTTCTCCTGCATCTCCTTGTAGCTGGGTACGCGCTCGAGCCAGCCCAGCGGCGTAATCATGCCCAGCAGCAGAGGCAGTTCGTAGTGCTGCTTCACCTGGCTCTGCACGAAGATCACGCTGCGCTCGGGATCGAGGCCGGCCGCCAGAAAGTCCAGCGCTACCTCTTTCACATTGAAGGCGATCTTCGAAGTGTCCCCGTAGTCCGTCGTCAGCGCATGGACGTCGGCGATGAAGAAATAGCACTCGTACCGGTCCTGCAGCTTGACCCAGTTGGCCAGCGCGCCCATGTAGTTGCCGAGGTGGAGCTTGCCCGTGGGGCGCATGCCGCTCAAAACGCGCGGGCGAGACGATGAAGTTGCCTGATCGGACATTTCTCTGATTCGTTTCCGGGGTGACAGGATGAAGCCGCATTTGATCGGGACGTCAAAAGAAGGCTTGGAGCTATTGTAGTGGCTTAGCTCGTCACTCTAAGCGCGCATCAGGATGTAGTAGACCACCGCGAAGGCCGGCGTCAGAAACAGCCGCATGATGTAGCCGCCGAGAAAAATCATCAACAGCCAGCTCACCCAGTATGGAATGCGGTCGTAGCTCTGCACGGCATTGTAGGGCAGCACATTGCGCAGAAGGTGACTTCCGTCGAGCGGGGGAATCGGAAAGAGGTTGAAGACGAAGAGCGACAGATTAATCTGAATCGCCGCGACACCAAGCAGCGCAGCCGCCTGCAGCGAGGGATTGACGTTCTCGAGCAGGCTGCCACGAAACGTGTAGACCACGATCTGGCGGCCGCTGGGGCTCTGCGCCGAGCCGGGCACCACGTGGCTGATCACAAGCAGGATCAGCAGCGCCACCGCCATCAGAATCAGGTTCGAGACAGGACCGGCCAGCGTGACCAGGTTGTCGTCGCGGCGAATCTTCTGGAAGTTGCGGGTAATGACCGGCGTGGGCTTGGCCCAGCCGATGAGCATCCCGCTGAACATGTTGAATCCGACGAAGGGACCGAAGATGGCGATCGCCGGAAACAGGAGCGAGCCGACGGGGTCGATGTGGTACATCGGGTTGAGCGTCACGCGGCCTTCGAGCCGGGCCGTCTGATCCCCGAGGCGCGATGCCAGCCACGCGTGCGCACATTCGTGAAAACTCAAAGAAAAGATGAGCAGGACGAACTCGAACAGGGCAAACGTGAAGGCAGCCGATTGCAAAACGAGCGCTCCAAACAGGTGAAAGCTCAGGGTAGCACGCGAGGCGGAGGCGCTCTCAGCGCCGGTCGGCTGGAAACTGGCCCACGACTTCGCCGGGTTTGACGCGGCTCCCGGCCATCACGATGGAGTGGCTGCCGATGCGTGCGCCTTCACCAATTTCGGTAGGCGTCAGCTTCACGTGATCAAGGTCGTCGGGCGGGTAGATGTGGGAGAAGACACGTGCAAAAGAGCCGATGACCGCCCCTTTACCGATCTTGATGCCGCCGCGATCGTTCAAGAGAGCGCGCTGTCGAATAATCACGCCGTCGCCGATCGAGAGGTTGTAGCCATAAGTAAGGTCGACGCCGTGGTAGATTTTCACGCCCGTGCCCATCTGCGCGAAGATGTGGCGTCCCAGCATGCAGCGAAAGCGCAGCCCCAGCCAGTGATTGAGCCCGATGGGCGAACGGTCGAACATTTGCCAGAACCAGAGCAGGGGCTTGCGGGTCTCGAATTTCTCCCGGTCCACGTCTTCAAAGTGCCCGGCTTCAAGCGTCACGTTTTCGGGATCGAGCGACATGCTCAGCACATTGCCGGGCAGTTCGCTGGTGAGGCTTAAATTGAGCTTGCCGCCGTGGGGACGGCCCAGGTAGAGCTGGTAGAGCTGGTCGCGCACAATCTCGGAACGGCGCGCGGGCGATTCATGCCGGGTGAACTCATCGTCGAGGAACTGGAGCCAGCGGCGATAAACCTCTTCCGCTTCGAGCGCAGGATGAGGCATGGTTTGAGACGAAGCAACCGGCGCGTTTGCCATACTCATTCGACGATAAACCAAGCGCCTGCGATGCAGCCATTGCGGGCACAGATCGCATCGGCTGCCCGGAGTTATCCTGAAAGTCCGGCGCGACCGAACGGATGAACCGCGCCACCGAGAGACCGTGAAACATGCCTGAAGAAACCGCCGCAACCGCTTCTGCAACGCCGAAGCCCGCTGCACCCAGCGCCACCATCGCCAGACTCGGCCAATTCGAGGGCCAGTCGGTCACGCTGCATGGATGGCTCTATAACTCCCGCGAGAGTGGCAAGCTGCTGTTTCCCATCTTTCGCGACGGCACCGGCACGGTGCAGGGTGTGGCTCACGTGAAAAGCGTGCCGCCGGAAGTCTTCGAGGCGCTCAAAGGCCTGACACAGGAATCGAGCGTCATCGTCACGGGCAAAGTGCGCGCCGACAAGCGTGCGCCGGGCGGCTATGAGCTCGACGTTGAAGACGTGCAGGTGGTGCAGCGCGTTCCTGAGTCCGATCCTTATCCCATCACCCTCAAGGAGCACGGCGTCGACTTCCTGATGGAGCATCGCCACCTGTGGGTTCGATCGCCACGCCAGGCGGCCATCCTGCGCATCCGCGCCGAGATTATGCGCGCGGCGCAGGAGTATTTCGACAGCAACGGTTTCATCCGCACTGATCCGCCGATCCTGACGCCCGCTGCTTGCGAAGGCACATCTACCTTGTTCCCGGTGGATTATTTCGGCGATCCCGCGTTTCTCACCCAGTCGGGCCAGCTTTATATCGAGTCCACGGCGCTGGCCCTGGGCAAGGTCTACAGCTTCGGGCCGACCTTCCGCGCGGAAAAATCGAAGACCCGCCGCCACCTCACCGAGTTCTGGATGATTGAGCCCGAAGTCGCCTACTGCGATCTCGATGGCCTGATGGAGTTGGCCGAGAACTTCATCTCGCACATCGTGCAGAGCGTGCTGAAAAACCGAGGGTCGGAGCTGCAGGTCATTGGGCGCGATCCCGAAAAGCTGAAGAACATCCTGCCGCCTTTCCCGCGCCTGCGCTACGACGAAGCCGCGAAGATGCTCAACGAGGCGCACCAGAAGGGCGAACTCGAGCAGCCGTTCACCTACGGCAACGATTTCGGCTCGCCCGATGAGACGTGGCTCAGCGGACAATTCGACCGCCCGGTGATGGTGCATCGTTATCCGGCCGCGGTGAAGGCGTTCTACATGGAACCCGATCCGATCGATGCGAACTTCGCGCTCTGTGTGGATGTGCTCGCGCCCGAAGGCTACGGCGAAGTAATCGGCGGATCGCAGCGCGTCTCGAGCTACGAGCTCCTCAAGAGCCGTGTCGAGCACCACAAGCTGCCGATGGAAGCATTCCAGTGGTATCTCGATCTGCGAAGATATGGTTCCGTTCCCCACGCGGGCTTCGGCATGGGCATTGAGCGTGTGGTGGCCTGGGTGTGCGCGCTCGACCACGTGCGCGAGACGATTCCCTTCGCGCGCACGCTGCACCGGATCTATCCGTAAAGACAGAGAACAAGGAACAGCAATAATAAAAAACGCGACGGCCGAAGCCGCCGCGTTTTACTTTGCTTGCCGATGAGCCTAGAACGTCAGGCGCAGAGCCATCTGCAGCTGGCGCACACTGTAGGCAAAGTTGCTGTTGTTGGTCCCGGTAATCGACTTGAAGGCGGTGCTGGTGTACGGCACAAAGTCGTTCAGGTGATTCGTGGCGTCTTCTGAAACCGCGTAGCCCGTGGTTCCGATCGACGTCACGTTCTGATGGTTGGCGAGGTTGAAGGCTTCAGTGAGGAACTCGAGGCTGTAGCGCTCACGCACCACGAGCTTCTTTGAAGCGCGCAAGTCGACAACCCAGGTGCTCGGCATCTGGTAAGCATTGCGATCGATGCCGACGATGCGATTGGTTCCGCCCGATCCGTTGAACGAGCTGGTGTTGATGATCGATTGCTGCGTGGCGCTGCCCGGCGTGGCATAGAGCTTCGACTGCGAGCCGCTGACACCCACCGAGTAGGGCAGGCCGGCTTGGGTCTGGAAGTCGGGAGCAACCTCGAAGTCGTTGAGCACGTAGCCCAGCGGGCCCTTGAAGTGCCACGGCGAAGTCCCCATGATGTAGGACACAAAGCGATACGGCACGTTCTGGTTGGAGTTGCCGTATTCGAGGCGGAGATTGGAGGGATCGAGCAGCGAGGTAGCGCCGGCGCCGGTGGTGTTGTTCTCGCCATAGTCAAGCGCATGCGACCAGGTGTAGTTGGCGCTGAACGAGACGTGATGCGAGAGGCGATGCTTGTACTCGGCCACCAGGGCTTCGTAGTTCGAGGTCACCCCGCTGAAGATGTCGGTGATCGAACTGAAGCTCGGGTTGGGGCGATGGTTGGTATTCGCCGTGTCGTAGAAGTAGACATTCGCCGTCACCGTGGAGCCGTTGGCCAGCGGTCCGGTTTGCGACGGGTCGTTGACGGTGAAGCTCACGGGCGTTGGCGCGGACAGGTTGGTGTCGACGAAGTCAGGCAGGCGGCGTCCCCACGAACCAAGCCACGACAGGATGAACACGTCATCCTTGCCAAACTGCTGTTCGATGCCCAGATCGGCCTGATGAATCTCAGGCAGTTTGAAGTTGCTGTCGAGGTAGTAGGAGGTTGCATTGCCGCTGGAGCCCTGCAGGCAAGTGCCATACTGCGCAGCCGCCACGATCGTCGGAAAGGTCGGAGCGCAGGAGGTTCCGGCATTCAATGTGGGGTTAACCTGTCCAGCGGAGTTGCCGCTGCCAATCAGCGCCTGATAAAGCGTGGAGTTGATGGCGCGCGCGTAGAACATGCCATAGCCGCCGCGCAAAATGGTTTTGCCGCCGCCATAGACGTCGTAGGCGAAACCGACGCGCGGACCGACGTTCGCTTTGTAGTCAGGTAGACGGCCGGTTTGCGGCAAGAGCGCGTCCGGCAGCTGCTGCTTCGGGAAGGCTTCGTAGTCCCAGCGCACGCCCAGCGTCAGGCTCAGGCGCGGCTTCACCTTCCACTCATCCTGGGCAAAGAGGCCGTAATCGCCGGTGGTGAAGTCGAGACCGGGCGCACCCACGCCCTGGTTGTACGAGGTGTAGTTCTCCGCGGTTTTTCCTGCCACCGGATTCTGCGAGAGGTAGAGGTCGGCCGCATAGTTTCCGAGCGGCGTATTGCCCGTATACGAAAAGCCCCCAAACTGGTTGTAGAGGTTCGAAATCAGATCGTCGGTGTGAATGTAGTCTTCACCGAACTTGAATGTGTGATTGCCGCGCACCGCGACTATCGTGTCCGAAAGCTGCCAGCGGCGCTCGTCGGGCAATGCGGCGCGATTGAGAAACTGCGGCGTGCCGAACTGGAAGAATCCGCTCAGGAAGACATTGGGCGGCAGACCCAGCGGGTTGGTGTAGCCGGCGGGCGTCTGCACCAGGTTGGTCTGCTCATAGGATGTTGGCTTCTGGTTGAATTCAAATTCGAAATCGCGGCCATACATGAAGCGGGCTTCGTTGCTCAGCGTGTTGGTAATGAAGCTGTCCAGCTTGCCGACAATCCAGTTATCGCGCACGTAGTCGTTGCCGAAGCTGGCCTCGCCGTAGGCGACCGCCGGGCTGGTCTGGATGCCCGCGGGCGAGCTCCAGCGCATCTGGTTGGCTTCAACCGATGCGTGGTTCCGCTGATTGATTTGCCAATCGATCTTGGGGAAGAAGATCACCTGCTCGCCGATGCGCGGCACGGTGCCCAGTATCGACGTGAGTCCGTTGATACCGTTCTGATACAGGGGCGACGAAGCGGCGAAGGACAGGCCGGTATCTTTCGAGAACTGGCACACCTGAGAGTCCGGGTAGTTGGGTGCTGCCGCGCCGCTGCCGCCGCAAGTCTTGCCGGTGGGAAGAGCGGCATCGGCCAGAGTGTAGAAGTTGGCGTTCGCGCTGGCTCCAGTGATGGTGGCCGCGGCCGGAAAGTCGTGATAGAAGCGATCCGCAGCAACGAAGAAAAAGATCTTGTCTTTGAGGATTGGACCGCCGACGCCGAAGCCGTACTGGCGGCGCAGATCGGTGGGTTTGAAGGCTTGCACTCCGTAGGCGATGGGGCTGGTCGAAACCTCGACCGGGTGCGTCACATAGGAGTTCGTCGCGGCCCAGGCGCTGTCGCGATCGTAGTAGTAGCCTTCGCCGTGGATCGAATTGGTGCCGCTCTTGGTGACGGAGTTGACGATACCGCCGGCCGACCGGCCATATTCCACAGAGTAGTTCGACGTATTGACCTGGAACTCCTGCACCGCGGCCTTGATGGTCGAGTAGCCGGCGCGCGTCCGTCCGCGTTCCTCTGAGAAGTAGGCCTGGTTGTCGTCCGTGCCGTCGATGGTGACGTTATTGAGCAACGTGCTCTGCCCGCGGAAGCTAAGCAAGCCGTAGCCGTTCGAATCGTTGACCACGCCGGGTGTGAGCAGGGCGAATGCCGACCAGCGATAGTTGTTCTCGGGCAGATCGTGCAGAGCAAGCGGCTCGACCACGCCCGCAAAGTCGGGCGAGGTGGTGTTCACCAAGGGCGCTTCATCGGTGACCTCGACCGACTGTGTGGTGCCGCCCACGGTGAGGCGCGCTTCCACGTCGGTGAGGACGCCCACCTGGACCGTCACGTTGAGCGAGCGATAGGTGTCGAATCCGACTGCCGTGATGGTCACGTTGTAGGTGCCTGGCTGCAGGTGCAGTGCGCGGAAATATCCGGAGTTATCGGTCGAGACCACCTGTACGGCGTTGGTCCCGGTGTTGCGCACGGTGACGGTGGCATTGGGCACGGAGGCGCCCGTAGTGTCGAGAACGTTGCCGCCGACTGCTCCGTCTACGGCAGTCTGAGCCTTTGTATGAGGCGCAAATGCGAGAAGAAAGAGAAACAGCGTGATGGCAGCGAAGCTGCCCCGAGGTCGATGAGATTGCATAACGGGCTCTCCAAAGGAACAAGAAATGTTGCAAGGTTTAGGCGTTTCCCCGGTCACGTGCTTGCCGGCCGGTACCTATATGGGCGGACAGCGTCTTTTCTGGGAGCACACCAGCATTTGTGTGCTGCACAACGCCCCTTTGCGTGCAGGAGCCTTCGGAAAAGACAGCATTCATGAATCCAAGGGAAGAATCCCACATTTATGTGAATAGAAGGTTACAAACGCGGGGCTGCGCGGTGATTCGGGACTGCAAAAATGGGCAGGATATGTGGAATCCCGAGCCTACTTTATGCAATCAAAACGAGTGCAGCACATTTGTAAGGAGATACCGCGAATGACGGCTTCTGCAACCGAAGTACATCGGCTCAAGCAAGCCCCCGCCGACGAAGAAATTCTGCCCGTGATGCGGGCTCGATGGAGCCCACGGGCATTCTCTGAGCGCAAGGTACCTGCCGCCGATCTGCGCAAGATTTTCGAAGCAGCCCGTTGGGCGCCGTCCTCCTACAACGAGCAGCCCTGGCGGTTCCTTGTGGGGATTGCCGGGACTGAAACGCACAAGAAAATCTCTTCAGCGCTGGGAGGATTCAACCAGGCATGGGCACCCAAGGCGACGGTGCTGATTCTGGGTGTGGCGAGAAAGCACTTTAGCCACAACAATAAGCCCAACGGCTATGCCCTGTTCGATTTAGGAGCAGCATCGGGATTTATCACATTGCAGGCCGCGACGCTGGGGATTGCGACCCATCAGATGGCGGGCTTCGATCACGAGGTCGCGCGCAAGGCGCTGGGCATTCCGGACGAATTCGAAATTGGATCGGTGATGGCGCTCGGCTACCAGGGCGAGCCTTCCGCATTGGGCAACCAGCAAATGGAAGCGCAGGAGACATCGCCTCGCACGCGCAAGCCCTTGAGCGAGATCGTGCTTGAGGCATGGGACGAGCCCGCCAGGCTCTCCTGATCACCATGGTTTGTGCCGCGGTCGTCTCGACGGCCCGGAATGCCCGGCGGCCCGGGTTAAAGTGAAGGCTGGAGAAGCTTCACTGTGCCAGGCCTGCCCCCCCCACGGCCGCTGCGACAGCAAAAGCCTGTCCCTCGACGCCGTCCGCATCGCGCCCCCATCCGGCGCGCCAAGCCCAAGTGGCTTCCGCGCATCGTTTTAGGCGCGGTGATTGTAGTCTTTGGAGTGTTCGCCTGGGCAGTGCTGGCGCGGCACCTTGCTCCAACTACCAACGCGGCCCTCGCGCGTTTCGATGTGATCATCGTCCTGGGCGACCGGGCCGACTCAGACGGCAATCCGACCCCGCGCATGCTTTCGCGCGTGACCGAGGCGGTGCAGGAGTACGAGCGCGGCGTGGCGCCTCGGCTTATCCTCACCGGAGGGCGGACGCGCGGCGATTTCGATGAAGCGCAGGTGATGGCGCGCGTGGCGGAAGCCGACGGCATTCCGCGCTCGGCGATCGTGCTCGAACCCGATGCGATGGATACGATTCAAAATGCCTGCTTCAGCGAGCGAATCATGAGGGCGCATGGCTGGGTCTCTGCGGAGATCATTTCGAACGCCTTCCACGTGCAGCGCGCAGCCATGATCTTCGGCAAACTGCCCATCAAGTGGAGAACCCACGTCGCGCCGCCCCTTGAACCGGGATCGCCGATCGCCTCGGCCTGGATGGATGGCAAAGAGACCCTGAAAACAGTACGCTACCTGGTGTACGCAAGGTGGGCCGATCGCTGCGAACCGTAGCGGGCGGTGTTGCCGGACCCCCTGACTCCCCAATCATTACGGGTCTCTTGCATACCGTCTTGCGCGCCGACCGTCTACCACCCTAGGAATCGATTTGCTTCCATCCTTCCATCTGGAATCCATCCAATGAGTCTTCCGTTTCGAATGCGCGGCCGCGTTGTCCGCTGCAAGCGTGGTCTTGTAAGCTGTCTAGTGATGCGTCTTCCCGTAAGTGTATGTGTCTCTGTCGCCGTTGTGGCGGCGTTTGCTCTCGTTTCGGCTGCTCCTGCCCTGTCTCAGAACCAGGCCCAGCCGCCTGCCCCGAGTCAGGGTCAAAGCCAGGCACAACGCGCGCAGCCACAGTCGCCTGTGAACGGCGTCTATGTGTCGGTGGATCCGCTCGCAAATGTGCACTATAACGAACGCTACGATCTGTCGCTGGGCATGGCGTATGACCACGTGAAGGCCGGCCCCACCCTGATCCAGGGCTCGAATCTCGGCGGTCTTGACCTTTCAGGAACCTATTGGCTGAGCGGGCACTGGGGCGTCGAAGGCAGCGGCCGGGCGTATGTGGGCACCAGCGGCGCGGCACCGAATGCAGTGAACATCCAGGGTCCATTTGTCTCCCAGTATCTCTTTGTTGGCGGTCCGGAGTGGCTGGGACCGCACAACAAGCATGGCGCCCTGATTGCCCATGCCATGTTCGGCGGGGCCTATGGCAAGTTTGAGCAAGACCTGCGCGGAAACCCGCCGTCGATCGTGGATTTCTATCCCGACCAGGTGGCGCCCGCCGCAATCGTCGGCGGCCACTTTGATCTGAACCGCTCGGCCCACTGGGTGTTTCGCATCTCGCCGGACGCCGTGATTACGCGTTACAGCATCAACTACGGCAATCACGCGACCTCGACCGACGTGAATTTCGCCATCTCCGTGGGGGCCGAGTACCGCTTCAAGAAGAAGCGCTAAGCTAAGACGTGGGGCCGCCCTTGATGGAGCACTGAGCTTCTCCTGAATCACAGAGACGGGAACCAACTCGCAGAGCTGATTGGCATGGCCATTCATCATGGCCGCGCGGAAGCATGCGCCCTGGCCGGAGGCGACCTGGCATTTGCCGGGCTCGTTTCGTTGCAGCAGCAGAGGTCGGTCCTGCGATTGCCAGGGTGCTAGATTGGACTGTTCTCCCATCTTTTTCCCCGGGGTTTTGCTTGCTGCCTGGATTGCGTCCGCTGCTTATGGTGCTCTTGGCGCTTCCCTGCGGGGCGGTCGCGGCTTCGCGCGTGTACCCAGTGCCGGTCCCACCCGAAATGCGGTCGACGGATTTTATCGTGACCGTGAACGGCAAGCCAATCGACGTGGCGCATGCAGCGGCCAGCTACAGCTTCGTAAATTTCGATCTCACCGGGCCGGTTGAGATTGCCATCACCGCGGCGGCGCCGGGCTTTTGGGATCACGGTGTCGACATTCAGCCGTGGCGCCTCGGCTTGAGGCCGACGCGCGACAGGCAGACGATCCGGTTCAAGCTGACCGGGCCGGCCAAGCTCTCGATCGCGCGGCCTCGGGATTTTCTGAATCATGCACAGATGCTGTTTGTGTTTGCGGGCACGCCGCCTGCGCCGCCCCCTGCGCCGAGCCCATCGCTGCACTATTATCAGCCGGGGGTATATCGGCAAAGCCTGAATCCGAAAAGCGGCGACACCTACTACCTGGCGCCGGGGACCTATTTTTTCGGAAGCCTCAACCTCTTCAACGTGCAGTCCGTGAAGGTGCTGGGGCGCGGCACGATTGTTTATGACGGGCCACAGGACCCAACGAGCGACGAAGGCTGGATGCAGAAGCCGGATTGGCACTGCATTGGCACGATGAATGCCCACGATATTGAGATTGTCGGCGTGACCTGCGTGATCCGATCGCGCACCTGGTCGGTACAGATGAAGGACTCGAGCGGTTTTCTCTATGACGATCTGCGCGTGATGGGCGGGAACCCGGGCAACGCCAACCAGGATGGGATGGATTGGATCGGGTCGAGCGATGGCCTGGTGCGCAATTCGTTTTTTCGCGCGTCCGACGATGTGATTGCTCTCATGGGCAACTGGGACGGCTATACCGATGCCGACATGCTGCGGCCAGGCAAAGACGTGCACGACATCGTGGTGGAGAAGAGCGAACTTTCGACCAGCATCTCGAACATTGTCCGGGCCGGATGGCCGCGCAAGATTTTCAACTCGCGGAATTTCACGCTGCGCGATTCGGATGTGCTGCACGCGGGGATTGGCGCGTGCGGGCAGCCATTTGGGATCCTCGGCTTCTGGGGCGCGAACGGGGCCAAAGGGGATCACTCCAACTATACATTTGAGAATCTCTTTCTCGACGACTGGTATTCGCTGCTGCAGATGGAGCAGGAGGAGCCGGCGCTGCACGGATTCACGTTTCGCAACATCTGGGCATTGGATCAGCCATCGCTGCTTGGTTCGTCGATTGCCGGACAGGTGAGCGGCGTGACGCTGGACAACGTGAAGTTTGGACAGGTGCGCGTGGCGGGGAATGCCGATGTGCCTTTGGCCGTGACCGACGGCGCGGCGCCCGTGGCGTTCCCCGCTCCCGCGGGGCCGGTGGCGGCGTTCAACTTCGATCCACCTGTGTTTGCACCAGGAGAGAAAGTGACGTTTACCGCGGCACCGGCCGAACATGCGCACTTCGACTGGCTCTTCGGCGATGGAAACGTGGCTCACGGGCGAAGGGTGACGCATCGCTTCGCGGATGCGGAAGGATCGGAGCTGGACGGTGCCGATGGGGCGGGGCGGTTTCGTGTGCTGCTGCATGTGGAAGGGCGCGACCAGAAACAGGATTGGGCTGCGCGCGGCGTAGTGGCGGTCGCTCGCTGGCATGACGCCGCAGTGACTGCTGGACAGCCAGCGCCGGGGCTGGTGTGGCGCCTGTATCCCGGGGCGTGGACCGAACTGCCGGATCTGAGCCGGGAGACGGCGGTATTCGCGGGCGAATCAGCGGCCATCGATGTGGACCCGCACGGATTCACGCGCTATGCGACGGCGTGGGACGGGATGGTGGATGTGCCGGTGGATGGCGGTTACACGTTTCATCTGCTGGCGCGCGATGGGGCACGGCTGGTGATCGATGGCGTGGAAGTGGCGAAGACGGGAGCTCCGTTCGCACAGGTATGCGGGGTTGCGGGCAATGCCGTGCGCTACGATCGCGGGTCGATCGGATTGCGCGCCGGCTTACACACACTGCATCTGGAAGGCTTGCATTTTGCCAGCCAAGGGGTGCCTCGGGTGCTTTGGGAGGGGCCGGGTTTGCCGGTCGCGGATATCCCGCCTGCGGCGTTCAGCCATGCAAAGACGGACGCACTGAGGACGGGCAAGTCCTAAAAACACAGGCCGGGGGCCATTGCGCGGGTCAGTGTCGCCTGGTCACGCCATTCATACCAAATAAGTTATTCGCCAAATATCTCAAAATGTACTTGATTATATCTCGATATAGACATATCATGGAGCTGTCCTGCGAGACCCTTCATGGCGACCTTACCCGCATTTGCCGCAGCAGTTGGATACCAGTTTGAAGCCACTCCTGATCTCAGCAAGCTTGAGACGCGCGAGCGGCTGAGCCAGTCCGCGATGGCTGGGCTGCTCGCGATTGCCGACAAGTGGAAGCTGCCCATCGACAAGGTGGGGGAACTGCTGGGCGGGGTTCCGCGTTCGACGCTGTACAAGATGAAGAGCGCTGCGGGGACTCTCAAGCAGGATGAGCTGACGCGCATCTCGTATCTTGTCGCGATCTATAAAGGACTCGCGATTCTTCTGCCGCCGGAATATGCGAACCGCTGGATGACGCAGCCCAACGACAACTTCCGGTTCGGCGGCCAGGCGCCGGTTGAGTATGCGATTCGGAACGGCATCCCGGGCCTCCAGCAGATCAGGAGCTTTCTGGATGCGGCGCGAGGCGGAAGGTAGGTTGGCGCGCCTCAAGGACTTCGATCAACGGGATATGCACCGGCTGATCCCGACTTCATACCCAGCCGAGAGCGTGATTGAGACGTTGTCTCTGCCGGCGAATGTCATCCGCGATCTGACCGAACTCGACGCCGCAACGAATGAGCGGAAGATCGCTGGGCGCGGCGGGAATGTCGCGATCACTCCGGGCGAACTGCTTTGCGGAGTTCCCGAAGCGCACATCGTGAATGCCGCGTTTACGCACGCCGGACCATGGGGCGGCCGATTCAATGATCCCCGTCGCGGGGCCTGGTATGCGGGAGTTGAGCTCGAAACGTCCATTGACGAAGTGGCGTTTCACAAGCGGCGCTTTCTGCGCGACAGCAGAATTCGAGACCGAATCGCCTTCGACTATGCCGACTTTCTTGCCGACTTCTCAGGACAATTTCATTTTCTCGACGACTCAGAGCGGCAGCAATGCCTCCAGGCTGAGCCAATTCCGCAATGCTACGGTCCCTCTCAAACGCTAGCCAATGCACTGCTTTACTCGGGATCAAGCGGCGTCGTTTATTCGAGCGTCCGACACCAAGCGGGAACATGCATCGCCTCTTTCCGCCCCGCCCTTGTCTTCTATCCTCGGCGCGGCAAGCGCTTGAGGATCGCGGTTGCGGCCAGCAACAACAAGGTCGAGAGCAGCGAAATCGCGTTCTAGACGATTGCGATCTCGAGCGGTTCTGCGTTTTGCGATCACGAAAAATGGCGGAAGCAGATTCTTCGCTCGGCTAACCCCATCAATGTCTTCGTCGTTCATGGCGCCCCCAGCGCGCCGAGGCTCAGGATGACGGTGTGTCATCGCGGCGATTTGCCGTTCGTCACAGATTGATTGACATCCCTAGCGAGCTAGGCCTAGTGTTCTCTGTACCAAGAACACTAGGGGTAAACGATGGCGAAAACCGATCTGCAGGGAACACTGGATCTCCTGGTTTTGAAGACACTGGCACAGAATGGGGCGCTGCACGGTTATGGCATTGTGCTGCATATCCAGAGCGCGTCGAATGAGCTTCTGCGCGTAGAAGAAGGCTCGCTGTACCCGGCGCTGCACCGCATGGAGCAGAACGGCTGGATCCATGCCGAGTGGGCGCTGACCGAGACCAATCGCCGCGCCAAGTACTACAAGCTCACCGCGCAGGGGCGCAAGCAACTGCAGCAGGCCGAAGAGAGTTTTGACCAGCTGGTGAAGGGCGTGCGCGCGGTGCTGCGCTACGCGTGAAAGGGAAGCCATGGCAATCATTCGCAGGATCGGCAATCTGTTTCGCCGCACAAGCATCGACCGCGAGATTGACGCGGAGCTTGTCTCACACATCGACATGCGCACCGAAGAGAACATCGCACGGGGCATGACTCCCGAGGAGGCGCGGCGGGACGCACTCGTACGCTTCGGCAACCGCACCGCAACCCGCGAGCAGGTGGCTTCGGCAGACGCGACTCTGGGCCTCGATCGCCTGTGGGCTGATCTGCGCTATGCGTGGCGGCAATTGGTCAAGTCGCCGGGGTTCTCGATCACTGCCGTGGTCACGATCGCCCTGGGGATCGGCTTGAATACGGCGATCTTTAGCAGCATGGATGCGGTAGTGCTGCGGCCGCTGGCGGTTCCCGCGGTCGATCGGGTCGTGACGATTGCCGAGCGCCAGGAGCGCGGCAGCGACGAAGGGATCGCGCTGGCCAACTACGAAGACTGGGTGCGCCAGAGCCGGTCGTTCGAGGAGATGGCGGTGCGGACGAGCGCCGACATGAGCCTGACCGGCGCCGGCGATGCAACTCACGTCAGCGCAGCGCTGACCTCGGCGAGCTTCTTTTCGGTGCTGCGCATTCAGCCGGTTCTGGGAAGATTGTTTTCAGAGAACGAGTGCCAACCCGGGCGCGATGCGGTGGCGCTGCTGAACTACGGATACTGGCAGAGGCAGTTTGCGGGCCAACCGACGGTGCTGGGCCGACACGTTCAGCTCGATCAGCGCGATTACACGATCATCGGCATTTTGCCGAAAGGCGTGCAGTATCCGGCGGAAGCAGACTTCTTTCTGCCGTTCGCACCGACGCCGCAGCTGCTCGGCAACCGCTCAGCACACGACTACCTGGTGCTTGGCAGACTGCGGAACGACGTGTCTGTGCGCCAGGCGCAGGCCGAACTGGGCACCATCGCCGGTCAGCTGGCCAAGATCTACCCCACTACGAATCAGGGATGGTCGGTGCGGGTTGAGCCTTTGCTCGACGGAATTAACGGCGACCTGACCCCTCTTTACTACCGGCTGTTGATGGGAGCGACGCTCTTTGTTCTTCTGGTGGTCTGCGCGAACGTGGCCAATCTGCAATTTGCGCGCGGAATTGAGCGGCGGCCTGAGATTGCGATGCGCACCGCGCTGGGAGCGGGCCGCATGCGGCTGCTGCGGCAGTTGCTGACGGAGAATCTGCTGCTGGGCCTGATCGGCGCCGGTGGCGGGTTGCTGTTCGGAACAGTGTATCTGCGTCTCACGCTGGTCCTGATGCCCGAACGCATCGCCCGGCACATGTCGGGCTGGTCGAACATTTCGCTGAACGGCCGCGTCTTCGCGTTCTCGCTGGTGCTGGCGCTGCTGACGGGGTTGTTGTCGGGGATTGCGCCTGCGTTTGAAGCCTTGCGCATCAACTTGGCGGACCAGTTGAAGGCCGGGGCACGCTCCACAACTGCCTCGAGCAAGTCGCACCGCTTGCGCAGCATTTTTGCCATTGCACAAGTGGCGCTGGCCTTGGCTCTCGTGATTGGCGCTGCGTTGATGGCCAAGGGCATGGGCGCGCAGTTGCATGTTGCCGATGCCTACAAGCCGCGCAGCGTGCTCGTTTTTCAAACCGCGTTGCCGCCCGCCCGGTATGACACCCCGCAGAAGCAGGCGGCGTGGTATGACGACAGCCTCGAGGCATTGCGCGCGTTGCCGGGCGTGACCCACGCCAACGTGACGAATGCGATGCCCTACAGCGATTGGGGTTGGAACCGCGACGTGGAGATTGAGAATCGCCCGACCATGCCGGGCAAGGACCAGAGCGCGCTGCACGTGATTGTCAGCGCAGACTACTTCGCCGCGTTCCACATCGGCATCGTGGAAGGCCGTGGATTTTTGCCGACCGATTCTCTGCAGTCCACCCCGGTCGCGGTGGTGAGTCGGCGGTTTGTGGCGCGGTATTTCCCCGGGCAGAATCCGCTCGGCCACCGTATCCGCATGGGACGGCGCGACAGCCATGAGGCATGGGTAACGATCGTGGGCGTTGCCGAAGAAACGAAGTACACTCTGTGGGATCAGAACAAGTATGCGGCCGTCTATGCGGATGCGACCCAGATGCCTTCGCCGACCACGACCTATGCGGTGATGACAACCGGCCGCGACGCACTGAGTGTGGCGGGGCCGGTGCGCAAGGCACTGGCGCGCCTCGATCCCGCATTGCCGCTGGATGCAGTGGAGACCTACCGGCAATCGCTCAACGAAAGCCTCATTGGATTGATGTATACGGCGGGCATGATCTCTGTGGACGCTTTGATTGCCCTGCTGCTCGCGGCGATCGGGATTTTTGGAGTGATGGCCAACCTGGTGGGCGAGCGGAGGCGGGAGATCGGCGTAAGGCTGGCGATGGGCGCGCGCCGTGAAGATGTGCTGCGCATGATTCTTGCACGCGCTTCACGGCTGACCGGACTCGGGATCGGCGTGGGGCTGGTGCTGGCGTTTCTATTGACCCGCGCAATGGCGAATCTGTTTGTCGGAGTGCGCCCCGGCGATCCGGTGGTGTTTGGCTTGGTCACCGGATCGATTGCGTGCATTGCCGTTCTATCGAGTTGGATTCCGGCGCGTCGCGCAGCGCGGGCCGATCCCCTGCAGGCGCTGCGGAGCGAATAGAGGAGAGCGGGCATGGCCATTTTTCGGCGCATTACGAATCTTTTCCGGCGCGAGCATGTGGATCGCGAGATTGATGCGGAACTCGCCGCGCATATCGACCTGCGCACCGATGAGAACGTCGCCCTTGGCATGACGCCTCAAGACGCGCGACGCGATGCGCTGCTGCGTTTTGGCAACCGGACAGCGACGCGAGAGCACGTTGCCGCGGCCGATGCGACGTTGAGCGCCGAAAGCGTGTTGCGCGACGTGCGCTATGCGCTGCGGCAAGTGCGGCGCTCGCCGGGATTCACGCTGACAGCGGTGTTGACCCTGGCGGTCGCGATCGGCGCCAACGCGGTGGTGTTCAGCGTGTTGAATGCGCTGGTGCTGCGGCCTCTCAACCTGCCCGATGCGCGAAGGCTCTACACCATCGAACAGCGCGGCGAGCCGGCCAATTCCTATCCCGATTACCGCGATCTGCGCGACCGGAGCAAATCGTTCGACGGCATGGCGCTCTACAACTTTGCCCCGGTGGGCCTCGACACCGGCGGCAATCCACAACAGGCGTGGATTTACGAAGCCAGCGGAAATTATTTTGATGTACTGGGAGTGCGGCCGTACCTGGGCCGCTTTTTTCACGACTCCGATGAGCACGGTCCGGGCAGCAATCCGTACATCGTGCTCGGCTACGCTTACTGGCGCAACCGGTTTCACGGCGATCCCAGCGCGATTGGGCAAACGGTGCAACTAAACCGCCATGCGTTTACGGTCCTTGGCGTGGCGCCGCCGGAGTTTCGAGGCACTGAACTCATCTACACCCCGGACCTTTGGGCGCCGATTGTGGACCAGGCGGCTATCGAAGGCTCCTACACGCTCGACCAGCGGCTGGAGAGAGGTTTCTGGATCATCGGCAAGCTGAAACCGCAGGTGACCGAGGCCCAGGCGGAGACCGACCTGCAAGGCATCGGGGCAGCGCTGATCAAGCTCTATCCGGTGGAGGATGACGGGCTCGAGTTCTCGCTCGCGCGTCCCGGCCTCGTGGGCGACATGCTGGGCGGACCCGTTCGCGCCTTCATGGGTGGGTTGATGCTGCTCGCCGGTCTCATTCTGCTGGCCGCTTGCGCGAATCTGGGAAGCCTGTTCGCGGCGCGTGCCGCGGATCGGTCGCGCGAAATTGCTCTGCGTGTGGCGCTCGGATCGACGCGGCTCCGGGTTCTGCGGCAGCTTTTCACCGAGGCTCTCGTGATCTCGCTGGCCGGCGGCGTCACTGGCATCGCGGGTTCGGTGGTCTTGCTCCGCGCGCTGCGAAACTGGCAGCCGGTGCCACTCTTCCCGCTCAGCCTGCCAGTCAACCCCGACGCCGCAACCTATGGGGTTGCGCTGCTGCTGGCGCTCGTCAGCGGGCTTCTGTTCGGACTGGCGCCGGTCAAGCAGGTGTTTGGCACGGCGCCGTGGGAAGTCGTGAAGACGGGCGCCAAAGCCACCTCGGCAGGACGGCGGTTCGCGGTTCGCGACGTTCTCCTCGTGGTGCAGATTGCCCTCTGCGCCGTTTTGATGACGGCGTCCCTCGTGGCGCTGCGGGGGATGGAGCGATCCCTCCAGAGCAACTTCGGATTTGAGCCGCAGCATACCCTTCTCGTAAGCGACGACCTGAACATGGCGGGCTACAGCGGCAACCGCATCCCGATCATGCAGCGCCGCATGATCGATGCCGTTTCGTCCATCCCGGGTGTGCAGCAGGTGGGGGTCATCGACAATGTCCCGCTCGGACTGGGCTGGAGCGAGACCTCGGTCTATCGCGCCGACACCACGGATTTCCGCGCATCGAACGAGGTTGCGGAGCCTCTGCAATACATTGCGTCTCCGGGCTATTTTTCGGCAGCGGGTACAACGTTGCTGGCAGGCCGCGTCTTCACGTGGCACGACGACAAAGATGCCCCCAGCGTCGCAATTGTGAACCAGGCATTCGCACGCAAGGTCTTTGGTTCGGTCGCCAAGGCCATTGGCGCCAGTTTCCGGCAGGATGCGAAAACACGCTACGCGGTGGTGGGGGTGGTAGAAGACGGCAAGTACATGACCCTGACCGAAGATGCACGGCCGGCCTTCTTTCGGGCCCTGCTGCAGACGCAGCCTCCGGTGAGCGCAACGTGGCTCGTCGTGCGCTCGAGCGCAAAACCTCAGCAGATCGCGGCCGCCGTGCATGATGCGATCCGCAGGCTCGATGAGGGGCTGCCCTTCAAGCTGCTGACCTGGAACGAGCAGCTCAACAGTGCGCTGTTCGCGGCGCGCGCGGCCACCATTTCGCTCGGCGTGCTGGGCGGGCTGGGCGCGATGCTGGCGATCACGGGCATCTTTGGCATGGCCAGCTATAGCGTGGGCAAGCGGCTGAAGGAGATGGGCATTCGCATCGCGCTGGGGGCCGGGCACGGGCAGGTGCTGCAGGCCGCGCTGGGCCGGGCCTTTCGCCTGCTGGCTGCCGGATCGGTGGCGGGGCTCGCGCTGGGCATGGCCGCGACCCACCTGCTGTCGTACATCGTGTATGAAGCGAGCCCGCGCGATCCGCTGGTGCTGGGGGGAACGATCGCCGCCATGCTGCTGCTGGGACTTGTAGCAACGTGGGCACCGGCGCAACGTGCATTGCATGTGGATCCGTCGAAGCTGATGCGGGAAGAGTGAAGGCCGGGCGTGCGTTGCTTTTCTTCGGTCTGCGCGTCCAAGACACTACCGAAGCTGGCGCGGCCGCAAGGGTCTAGGCCGATTGGCCTGCCCGCACCGTGGCCGGATACAATGAAGGCACGCTCTTGGGACCCGGCGGACAGAACTGTTTCGCGCTGAGATAAGTTTGTGTACGGTGAGCGATTTGCCCTCTTTCGAGAGATTTGGAGCAGGTGGACGTGAGATTCTGGGGCGGCCGCGGTGTGCGGCTTGAATTGGCAGCAGGGCTGAGTCTCGCGCTGGGAGTGCCTGCGCTGGCATTGGCTACCGAAACTCCGCGCAGCCTGGCGACCGTCACGGCTCTCAACACTGAAACCCACGATGCCAATGGCCGGACCGATACGACGCTCACCGTGAACGTGACGGGAGCCGACGGCCAGCCTGCACAGGGCATTGTGGTGTTTGCCGACCAGGGCAAGCCTGTGGCCGGAATCGCTCTGGACAGCAACGGGCATGCCACGGAAACCCTTGCTCTGCCTCCGGGGTCGCACAGCCTGACCGCAACGTATCAAGGAGACACAGCCCATGCGGCATCGGTCTCGCAGGGGACGCCGGTTCGCGCGGTGACCGGGACTGCGCCGGATTTCTCGATTTCTATCGCACCTGCCTCGCTCTCGTTGAAGCAGGGCCAGTCTGGGGCCGCCGTCGCGTCGGTGACGCCGATCAATGCTTCATCGCTGACCGCTCCGATGTTTGTCACGCTCTCCTGCTCGGGCCTGCCCGACCAGTCGTCGTGCAGTTTCACGCCCGAAAACATCGAGATCCTGCCGAATGCCACGGCGCCTGTGACAAGTGCGTTGAATCTGGCTACCTCCGCGCAGGGACAAATTCGCAAGGCGGAGCTGCCGCAGGGGAATGCCGGCCGTGTGAGCTGGGCAATTCTGCTGCCCGGTCTACTGGGGCTTGCGGGGCTTGGGTTTGGCGCGCGGCGGAAGCGCTGGCTCAAGCGAGTCGCGCTGCTTGGCCTGGTGGGCCTGGTGGGGGTGCTGGGCACAACGGCGTGTTCGCCGCTCTACAACTTCCGCAATCACGGCCCCTCGGTCAACCTGCCGACCCCGGCTGGAACCTACACCCTCCTGGTCACCGCACAGTCGAGCAACGGCGTCACCGCCACCACCCACTCGATAACGCTGGCGCTCACCGTCCAGTAGTCCCGCAGCACCCAGTCGTCTGAAGCGTCCTTTCAGGCTGCGTCCAAGACCAGAAACGCCTTCTTCCGGTAATCGCGTCCGCGCGTGATACAACGGTAAGTGCGCAGCACGACCGCGACCGGAGGCACTGCACTTGTGCTGAAGAAAATCGGTTTTCTCGTTGCTTCGTGGCTCCTGGGTTTCGCGGCACTGAGCGCCGTAGCTACAGCACAGACCGCCGATCAGGCGTGGTTGAAGTATCGCGGGCCGGGCGGAAGATGGATCGCTCCCCTGCAGATCAGAACACTTGGAGACAGCGAAGCCGAAAAGACAGCTTCTGCTGAATTGCAGCGTGGCCTTACCAAGCTGGCCGGTGCATCGCTGACACACTTCGGCAGCCAGCTCTATGGGCAAACGGTCGTGGGAACCCTGGATGAAGTGCGCCGTGCCTTCCCCGAACTTCCTGTTCCGCGCAGTCTGCGGCCTGAGGGATACTGGCTTTCCTGGTCCGGCGCCCCGGGAGACTTGAAGGGCTCGGGAAAAAACACGCGGCTGATCGTGGCAGGCGCAGACGAGCGCGGGGTTCTCTATGGCGCTTTCGCTCTGCTGCGGCGGCTCGCGGATGGCCCTGGCATCGATAGATTGAATCTGACAGACGCGCCCGCGATGCCGGTTCGCTGGGTCGATGAGTGGGACAATGCCGACGGCTCCATCGAGCGCGGGTATGCAGGCCGCAGCATCTTCTTTGAAGGCGGCAAGGTCCGCGACGACCTGAAGCCGGTTGCGGAGTATGCGCGGCTGTTGGCGTCGGTGGGCATCAACGGCTGCAACGTAAACAATGTCAATAATGCCGCGCCATTTCTGACCCCGGAGATGCTTGCCGGGCTCCGGCGCGTCGCTGACGCGATGCGGCCGATGGGCGTGCGGCTGGCGATCAGCGTGGATGTTGCAAGCCCGCAGAAGATTGGCGAGGTGCCGACGTACGATCCGCTCGATCCGGCGGTGAAGGCGTGGTGGAACGCGAAGGTCAACGAGATTTATGCGCTGATTCCGGATTTTGCCGGGTTCACGGTCAAGGCCGATTCCGAGGGGCAGCCGGGCCCGGCTAGCTATGGACGTACCCCTGCCGATGCGGCCAATACGCTGGCGGACGCGCTGGCTCCGCATGGCGGCGTGGTGCTCTATCGCGCCTTCGTCTACAACCATCACCTCGACTGGAACGATCCCAAGGCCGATCGGGCGCGCGCGGCTTACGACATTTTTCATCCCCTGGACGGAAAGTTTGCGCCCAACGTGATTGTGCAGACCAAGGAAGGCCCAATCGATTTCCAGGTGCGGGAGCCGGTTTCGCCCCTGTTTGGCGGGATGACGCAGACCAGCCAGGCGATGGAGGTGCAGATCACCCAGGAGTATACGGGGCAGCAGCGGCACCTGGTGTATCTGGCGCCGATGTGGAAAGAGGTTCTCGATTTCGACATGCGCGTGGGCGGAGAGTCAACCCCTGTGGCTTCGATTCTTGAGGGACACGCGTTTCATCGCTCGCTGGGCGGCATGATCGGCGTGGCGGGCGTGGGACAGGATGCGTGGCTGGGATCGCCGCTGGCGCTGGCCAATCTCTATGCCTTCGGGCGGCTCGCGTGGGATCCGGCACTGACTCCGAAAGAAATCGCCGAGGAGTGGACGCGGCAGACCATCAGTGCGGACCCAAATGTAGTGCTGACAGTTGTCGGCATGCTGATGCAGTCGTGGCCTGCATACGAGCGGTACACGGGGCCCCTGGGATTGCAGACGCTCACCGACATCACCGGGAGCCATTACGGACCGAACATCGAGGCCAGCGAGAACAATGGGTGGGGACAGTGGCATCGCGCGGATCACGAAGGCGTGGGCATGGATCGCACGATCGCGACGGGAACTGGGTTCGTGGGCCAGTATGCGCCGCAGGTTGCAAAGATTTTTGAGTCCGAGGCAACGACGCCGGACGATCTGCTGCTTTTCTTTCACCACGTGCCGTACGTATACAAGCTGCACGACAACAAGAGCGTGATCCAGTATCTCTATGACAGCCACTACCAGGGCGCGGCCGAAGCGGCAGGATTTGTGAAGGACTGGGAATCCCTGAAGGTGAAAATCGATCCGCAGCTTTACGACGCGATGCGCGCGCGGCTTGTGTACCAGGCGGGGCATGCGATCGTGTGGCGCGATGCGGTGGTGCAGTATTTCCTGAAATTGAGCGGGATTCCCGATGCGCAGGGGCGCGCGGGCAACTATCCTGGCCGCATGGAAGCGGAAGATGCGCGGCTGACCGGCTATCAAGTGATCGACGTGAAGCCGTGGGAAGATGCTTCGCGCGGCAAGGCGGTTTCATGCGCGCGGGCCAGTTGCTCGGCGGAGTGGCGATATGAAGGCGCGCCAGGACATTTCGATATCGCGACACAGTACTTCGATCTGCAGGGGGGCGTAGCGCACTTTGCGCTCGATGTCGATGGCAAGGTTGTCGCGGCATGGCCTGCCGATGCACTGCTTCCCACGCGCCGTCCGCATGGCGACAACTCGACACGCTTCACGGCACGGGATGTCGAACTGAAGACCGGCGATACACTGCGCGTCGAGGGAACGCCGGACCGCGAAGATTCTGCGGCTCTCGACTATATCGAGCTGACGGCAGCAGCCGCGCACTGATTGACGTAGGCGGGTGCGAGGGCGCATTGTGTCAAATTGAGCCGCACATGCAGGGTCACGGGGCGGATCGGCCGTCGTCAGGCTGGCCCCGCGCGCAGTCGCTCCAGGCGTGTGCCTCCTTCGCATTTGGAGAAGAACACCATGCATATTGATCTCTTGCTGCTTCTCGCTTTGAGTTGGGGCGGCGCTGCACGGGCACAGGACGCTGCGCAGGCAGCCGACAAGCCAGTGCACGTGCGCAAGATGACACTGACCGCGAGCGATCTGGCTGAAAGCGAACTGCAGCCGATTGCAGCATCGCTGGAAGGTGGCACGTACACCGTCGATGCGCTGCACGATCGCATCGAATTGAAACTGCACGACGATGGGTACTACTTTGCGCATGCGGCAGTTCCGCAGCTGGCCGATGTGCGGCAAGAGGGCGCGGCGCGCTCGGCGGATGTCTCGGTTGCCGTGCAGGCCGGAAGCCAGTATCGGATGGGCGAGATCAGCTTTCGCGGTACAACGGCGTTTCCCAAAGAGCGCATGCGCAGCGCGTTTCCGATCCAGGCCGGCAGCATTTTCAGCCCAAGTGCGGTCGCCACGGGCATGGAGCACCTGAAAAACCTGTATGAGAGCGATGGATATGCCGACGTGGGCGCCGTGCCTGCGAACGTTGTGGATGACGCGCGCCATGTGATCGATATCTCGGTCGAGATCGAAGAAGGGCTCCCTTATCTCTTTGGGCCCCTGACGCTGCAGGGCGACGAGCCCGCCGCGGGGGCCAGCAGGACGCTGCTCGCGGCGTGGAAAGAGATTGAAGGAAAGCGCTATAGCCCGGATGTGCTGAAGAAGTGGCTGGCCGCACATGCGCCCAAGTCGGCGCCGGGGGCGCCGCCCCTGCATCCGCACGCCGAAGGGATCGCCGATTCCGATGCGCACCTGATGGATATACGGCTGAGCTTCGAGTAGACTGGGCAGCCGCGAGAAGCCATCGAGGGCCCCGTGCTCTGGCCCCGTGCTCTGGCTCTGGGGTAGAACCTTTGAGTGTGCCGGGTTTGTGCTGGAGGCTGAAGCGAGATTCACGAATTCTTGGAGGGGGTCCCTTGAAACATCATTTGGGTTGGCTCTTGCTGGTGGGGTTGGGGATGTCTGTCCCGCTCCGCGTCCAGGCGGCAAAATCTGGCGAAGAGGCAGTTGACGAGGCGGCGATCCGTGCGGCACTCCAGGCGCAGACAGATGCGTGGAATCGTGCGGACATTCCGGCCTTCATGCAGACCTATGAAGACTCGGCGGATACGACCTTTATTGGGATCACGGTGCGCAAAGGCTTTCAGCCGATTCTCGAGCGCTACCAGGAAAACTACACGACGCGCGAAGAGATGGGCGCTCTGTCGTTTCAGGACCTCGACATACGGCTGCTGCCAAATGCCTGCGGCAAAAGGGACATTGCCCTGGTCACGGGCAGATTCCACCTGGAACGAGCAGCCCATGGGCCTGCGAAGAAAGACGACGGCATCTTCTCGCTGGTGTGGCGCAAGGGGCCGCATGGCTGGAAGATCGTCCTGGACCACACGAGTTGAACGCGTCTGCTTGGGTCGCTTTTTCTGTTCCCTGATCCCTCGGTCCCTTGTTCTCCCTCATCGCGCCGAGGTATCGATCGTGCTCTTCCTCTGGAATAGACGCCGGTTGATGTCTGGCCAGAATTCTCTAACCTCGAATGCGGCCGCGTCGATGGCTAGATCCAGTCCCCACTCGGTTCCCACGTTTCCAAGGTTGCGCTCGCGGCTGGGGTAGTACAAGCTCGAAAGGCCCGAAGACGCCCCCGCGCCCACAACTTCGCTCAGATTGAAGGTCTCGTTTTGGGTGTCGGTTCGCGTGATCAAGATACGGCTCAGCGCATAGCCTGTGCGCTTCACAAAACCCCCGCGCCCCAGCGTGTAGTAGCGCGTGTCCTCGCGCGTGATCGCGGGCACAATGAATTCCACCATATAGTTTTCGCTCGTTTGATCCACAGCGGAGTGCCAGAAGTAGCGCGCATAGCCCGCCCCACCCTGGTGAAATTCAGGATAAGAGTTTCGGGCCATCGAGAATCCCGCAAGCGCCGCGGGGATCACGATCGACGAATAATCAAACGAATCGTGCGTCGCCTCCATAAACTTGTCCTTCACCGTTTGGGGCGGCAGCTTCTGATCCGTGCTCACCGAACGAAAGTTGGGAACAATGCCGAGAATGCGCTTGGTCTGCGGCAAGCGCTCCTCGGTCGCGGTGACCGCCTGCGTCTGCGCTGCCGGCGTGCCCGCCTTCGGCGCATCCGGCAGGGCGGCTGGCTCCTGGCCCGTCGGAGAGCTCGAAGGCGATTGCGCGAAACACGTCGAGCCCGCAGCCAGAACCAGGCAAAGCCAAAGCTTCCACATCAGCGCAACTGCTGTACGGTCCAGCGAGACATCTGCCCGACTACACGACTCCTTGGGGGAGCAAGAAGGAAATTGCATATTTGGTTAGACCGTAATTCGATCCTGTTCGATGCAGGTTTCGCTAAGAATGAGCAAAAGTTCATTTGCCGTGAATACACCGCCCCGAGACAATTCCCGACGCGCCCGCGGCCCAACCGGCCTTCCCTTACACCGGCAGCGGATTGCGCTCCGGGTAGTTCCTCTGGTGCCAGTAGGGATACGCTGGTGTTATTGCGCTTGCCTTGTCCAGTTGCGCCACCTGCTCTGCGGTCAGATTCCATCCCGCCGCTGCGAGATTCTGCCGCAGCTGCTCTTCGTTGCGCGCTCCCAGAATGACCGACGATACCGTCGGCCTCTGCAGCAGCCAGTTCAGCGCCACCTGCGGAACTGTCTTGCCTGTCTCCTTCGCCACCGCATCCAGCGCATCCACCACCGTGTAGAGATATTCGTCCGCCATGTGCGGACCTTCTTCCGCCGCCTTGTGCAAGCGGCTCACCTCCGGCAGCGGTTGTCCACGGCGAATCTTCCCCGTCAAGCGTCCCCATCCCAGCGGACTCCACACCAGCGCGCCCACCTTCTGATCCAGCCCGAGGGGCATAAGCTCCCACTCATAGTCGCGCCCGATCAGCGAGTAATACACCTGATGCGCCACGTACCGAGCCCAGCCATAGCGATCCCCAAGCGCCAGCGACTTCATCAGGTGCCACCCCGAAAAATTCGACGCCGCGATGTATTGCACCTTTCCCTCGCGCACAAACTTATCGAGAGTGTCCAGCACTTCGTCAATCGGCGTCAGCGCGTCAAAGGCATGCATGTGATAAATGTCCACATGGTCCGTCCCCAGCCGCTTCAGGCTCGCCTCCAAAGCACGCCGCAGATGATAGCGCGACGTTCCGCGATCGTTCGGCCCATCGCCCATTGGAAAGTAGGCCTTCGTCGAAATCAACACCTGATCACGCTTGCTGCCCAGCGCCTTGCCCAGAATCTCCTCCGAGCGCCCACTCGAGTAGCCATCGGCCGTGTCAAACAAATTCACGCCCGCCTCGATGCACACATCGATCAGCCGCTTTGCCTCGTCCACGCCGGAGTTGCCCCAAGCCTTGAAGAACTCATTGCCGCCGCCAAACGTTACCGCGCCAAAACTCAATGCCGAAACCTTGAGGCCCGAGCCTCCCAAAAGTCTGTATTCCATCTGCCCTTAGATGCTCCCTGTGTTTTCTGGATGCAAACTCGTGACGATGTGAGCACGCTCCAACGACTACAATCGCATGAGTGTCCGCGGATTTGCCGCGTTTCCTCCGCATGTCGCGCAACTTTTACATTCTCGCCGGTTCTCTGGGACTCTTCGCCGTTCTCTCCATGGGTATGTCCCTGGTCCCGTCGAGCTTTCAGCCCGGCCTGCCCGCCAATGGATCCTTGTGGCGCACCGTGGCCCTCGTCTTGCTCCTGGCCGCGCTCGCTTCCGCCCTCATCGGCGTCCTCAGTCATCTCTTCGAGCAAGTCGACCGCCGCAGCGAAGAAGCGCGTCAGGATGCCCGCCGCCGTCGCCCAGAAGGCAAGGGATAAGGGCAGGAACTAAAATTACAGCAGGGACACTCTACCCTCAGGATCGAGTACACGCGATGTATGAAGTCACCGTCGAGGCGGGCTTTTCTTCCGGCCACTACCTCCGCAACTACCATGGCAAGTGCGAAAACCCGCATGGCCACAACTATAAGGTGCGCGTCACCCTCGCCGGTTCCGCGCTTGATGACAGCGGTCTTCTCCTCGACTTCAAACTGCTCAAGCAGGTCCTGCGCCCGGTCATCGACCGAATCGACCACCAGATGCTCAACGACCTTGACCCCTTCACCACCCTCAACCCTTCAGCCGAAAACATCGCCAAATATTTTTACGACCAGACCAACGAGCAACTCGCCGCCATGACCCAAGGCCGCGTGCGCGTCAAAGATTGCACCATCTGGGAAACCGACACCACCACCGCGACCTACTACGAATAAGGCTGCCCCACGCGCATTGATCTCCGCCGCCCGTTCGCGCTACGCATGCTTCCGCGCCACCAGGATCCGCAGCGGCGGAAAGGTCCCCGTCCAATCCTTCGGGCACATCTCCACCGCAAGACCGGCCTTGGCCAGCTCACCGGCATACTCCTTCATCAGTTTGTAGTCCGAGATCACGGCCATGCCGCCCGGCTTCAGCACTCGCGCAATTTCGCTGCATGCCTTCGCGCGTCCCGGCTTCTCGTAGATGTTGTGGAGGCACAGGTTCGAGAGCACCACGTCCATTGACCCATTCGCGAAGCTCATAGCCCGTGCGTCTTCGTCCTTGATCGTCGTCTGCGCGCCCACGCCTTCGAGGGCAATGTTGGCCTTCAACCCTTCCGGCCCATTTCCTGACAGATCCTCGGCGTTCCAGATATCGATGCCCGTCGCATGTCCGGTCGTCAATCGTTTCGCCGCGCCAATCAGCAGCAGGCCGCGTCCCGTGCCCACGTCCAGAACATTCTCCGTGCCAGTCCATTGAACCTTGGCCAGAATCCGGTCGCGATGGCGATACTTGCCCACCAGCGAATAGAGCAGCATCAGGCCGCCGAACAAGAAGAACCATCCTGCCGGCCACACGAAACCAGGGAAAAGAAGAAACTCTACATGCGCGATCGTGACCCGCGGCAGCGCCAGCGCGACAATCAAAAAGAGCGCGCCGAAAACAAAAAAGTTTCGAATCACGTGGGGCGCGTCGATTCCGTAGTTGGGTTTTTCGCGCATAGCCGAAAAGCCTCCCGGCCGTCTCGACACAAAAGAATGAACGCATCCTATCATCCGCAATTCATTCGCCGCAGCGCGGCCCAACCGGGCTCACTTCATCGCGCTCGATTTGGATTGAAGATATTTGTCGAACGGAATCTCGAAATAAAAAAGCTCTTTCCCATCGGCATCCCGCAATTCATGCAGGTGCAGCTTCGATCCCTTCAGCGGATCGTCGAGTTCTGAAACGTCGTAGAACAGGAAACCCGCGCGCGTCGTGTGCGGCTCAACCACCAGCGCTCCATATTCATACTCGTCGAAGTCCGCCTCCACATCTTTGTTGCTCGCCTTGGGCTTCATGTGGATGTTGGGAATCGGTCCGGGCAGCGGAATCTTCCCGCCCTCGCGCTCCTTGCGTGTCATCAGTCGTTCCACATCTTCCGGCTCCGCTGCCTGGATCCGGTCCCCCGCCGGCGTCTGAAACAGAATGCGCGCGTCTCGCAGCGAAATGGGCCGGTCTCCCAGGTTGGTCACGATCAGCCGCACCGGCATCACGCCGTGACTCAGATAATCGATGCGAAAGATCGATTCCTTCTCCTTCGTGTCGTAAGGCTCCGCGGCAATCGCCACCTTCTCCTTCTCGTGGACCTCCACCGCCGCAAACGATGTCGCCGGCTGCACGGCGGGCACCTTGTGGTCGTGGGCTGCCGCCGGCAGCGCCGCTCCCGCCACAAACAACAAAACCAGCTTCAGGGGCTTCATCGTGCACGAGGGTATCATTTGAGGGTTAGACAGGAAAAAACCGCAATCGGTCACACATGATTCTGTTTTTCTATAACGTGGCACTGCTCTCCGGTCTCATTGCCAGTGCACCATGGTGGCTGTGGCGGATGGCGACCACCCATAAATACCGCGAAGGCCTCGCCCGTCGCCTGGGTCGCGTTCCGCCCTGGCTGCGCAGCGCCGCCGCCGAGCGCCCCTCGCTTTGGCTGCATGCCGTCTCGGTGGGTGAAGTATTGGCCGTCAGCCGCCTCGTCACCGAGCTCGGGCAGGCCTTCCCTCAATTTCAGATTTTCGTTTCCACCACCACCCGCACCGGCCAGGCTTTGGCGTGCCAGCGCTTCGGCGCCAATCGTGTTTTCTATTGCCCGCTCGATGTGCCTTGGGCCGTTCGGGCCTATCTCAACGCGATTCAACCCCGCTTGCTCATCCTCGCCGAAACCGAGTTCTGGCCCAACCTGCTTAGCGCTTGCCATCGTCGTGCCATTCCCGTCACCGTCATCAATGCCCGCATCTCCGACCGCTCCTGGCCCCGCTATCGCATGCTGCGCCGTCTTTGGCGTCCTTTCCTGAGCCGCCTCAGCCGCGTTCTCGCGCAAACCGATACGGATGCCGTACGTCTGCGCGACCTCGGCTGCGTGCCTGAGCGCGTCACCGTCACCGGCAACCTCAAGTTCGATGTGCGCGCCGTCCAGGAGGCCGAGGCCACCCGCTTGCTCCGCTCCCTCGCGCCGGATTTGCGCTTCTTCATTGCCGGCAGCACCCTCGAAGGCGAAGAAGCTGCCCTGCTGCACGCTTGGCCCGAGCTCGCGCGCACCGTTCCGCAACTCGCTATGGTCATCGCCCCCCGCCATCCCGAGCGCTTCAGTGCCGTGGCTTCCCTGCTCGATGCATCCGGCGTCTCGTGGGCCAAACGCTCTTCCTGGAGCGGGCGTGCCTTCGACGATCTTCGGTCCATCGCCGCACGCCAGGTCGTCCTTCTCGACTCCATCGGCGAGCTCGCGTCTCTTTACTCCATGGCCGCGGTCGCCTTCGTCGGAGGCAGCCTCGTGCCTGCTGGCGGCCACAATCCTCTCGAGCCCGCGCAATTCGGCGTCCCCATAGTGATGGGACCGCACTACGCCAACTTTCGCGCCATCACTGACAGTCTGCGTGACCGCGACGCGCTGCGCATCACGCCCAAAGATCACCTCGCTCGTACTCTTCTCGAGTTGCTAACCCACGCCGACGAAGCTGCGGCAATGGGGCAGCGCGCAAGGCGCGTCTTCGATGAACAGGCTGGTGCCACCGGACGCACGCTGGCCGCGATCGGCGAACTTTTTCCGCACCACGGACAACAGCGATGAAGCGGCCCTGGCTTGCGCCCCTGGTGCCCTTGTATGCCGCGGGTGCAGCCTGGCGCGCGTTCACCCTGCGCCATGCTTGGCAGGGCATCGATCGCCTGCGCTGGCCGGTCATCAGCATCGGCAACCTCTCCAGCGGGGGCTCGGGCAAAACGCCTCTCACCATCGCCCTGGCCAGGCTGCTTGCCGCGCGCGGCGTCTCCATCGACGTTCTTTCGCGCGGTTATGGACGCCTTGGCTCCCATCCCATGCGCGTCGATCCTGCAGGAACTGCCGAACAGTTTGGCGACGAGCCGCTCCTCATCGCGCGCGAAGCCGGCGTCCCCGTCTACGTCGCCCCGCAGCGCTGCCTCGCCGGAATCCTTGCCGAGACCGATGCGCGCAAAGATGTATTAGCGCAGCAACTCTCCGCAGGAAGCGCATCCTCTCATGCGCATATTCTGGACGATGGCTTTCAGCATCGCCGCCTTCACCGCGACTTCGACATTCTTCTCCTCGATTCCATCGACTTTCACGACACACTTTTGCCTGCCGGCAATCTGCGCGAGCC
The DNA here is from genome assembly GCA_036520995.1 of Occallatibacter sp. Taxonomy (GTDB): domain Bacteria; phylum Acidobacteriota; class Terriglobia; order Terriglobales; family Acidobacteriaceae; genus Telmatobacter. The sequence continues at coordinate 82,744 of DATDIQ010000007.1, read as the reverse complement.
TCTACGTGCGGCCCTTCGCGCTACCGTCCTGGCGGTTCCCGCGGGCGACATTGCATTCGAGGCAGAACTCCGTGCCTTTGGTTGGCAGGGACCTCTCTGGCGCGTGCGCCGTCACATGGAACTCCCCGTCTTCAGAGGTCCGGCGTTGGCCTTCTGCGGCATCGCACGGCCTGCGCAATTCTTCTCCGGTTTGAAAGCCGCAGGCGTGCGCGTTTCCCAGACCATCGCCTTTCCCGATCACCATCGCTACACCGCAAAAGATGTGAAGCATCTCGAGGCCGCCGCAAAACACTCCGGCAGCCTGGCCTTCCTCACGACAGAAAAGGACAAGGTGCGCATCGAAGCGCTTGACCTGGGAAGGCCGCTTCTCACCGCCGGTCTTCGCACCGAAATCGAAGACGAGCAAGCCGCGTTCGATTGGCTTGTCAATCGCATTGCCGCGCCGCAACCACGCTGATACCTGTGAGAAAATCGAAGGTTGCAAACTCAGTCCAAGTTCCGCTTGCTCGTGGTTCGGCTTGGTGCCATGGGCGACATTCTGCATGCCTTGCCTGCCGTGACGGCGCTGCGCATGCAGCATCCTTATTGGGTCATCGACTGGGTCGTCGAGCCGAAGTGGTCCGCTCTTCTTGCGGCACGCGAAGCACACGGTCGCGACACCGCATCGGTTCAGCCGCTGCAGCCCGTGATTGACAAATTGCATTTTGCGCCGGCCAAAGAGTGGGGCAAGAGTCCCCTCGCCGGCCGGACGCGCCGCGAAGTGTTGGCTCTGCGCCGGGCACTGCGCGAAGGCGACTACGACACCGCCATCGACTTTCAGGGGGCTGTGCGTTCTGCCGCATTCGCACGCATGGCCGGCTCTCGACTGATCGGCGAAACCGTGCCCCGCGAGTGGCTCGCGCGCTGGCTCTTTACTGAAAAAATTGCCACGCGGGGCGCGCACGTCATCGAGCAGGATTTTGAGCTTGCCGCCGCGGTGGCCGGCGATGCGTTGCAGCCCGTTCGTCCATGGCTGCCTTTTGACGAAAAGGCCGAAGCCTGGGCCTGCCATCTGCTCGCCTCCACGCCCGGCCGTCCCACAGTGCTCATCAATCCCGGCGCAGGCTGGGGTGCGAAACGCTGGCCCATCGAACGCTACGCGGCAGTCGCCCAAGGATTGGTCGCGCGCGGCTGCCGCGTGCTTGTCAATGCAGGTCCCGGCGAAGAGTCTATCGCCGACGTTCTCGTCAAGGCCACCCTGGGCGCGGCTGCGCCGCTGGCGCCCTCGCTCGAAAATCTGATTGCCCTCACCCGCCGCGTCGCACTGGTGATTGCGGGAGACACCGGTCCGCTGCATCTTGCCTGCGCTCTCGGCAAGCCGGTCGTCGGCATCTACGGTCCCACCGATCCCAGCCGCAACGGCCCCTTCGGCACCCGCTCGAGAGTGCTGCGCCATCCCGCAAGTCGACGCGATCACTCCCGGCGCCAAGCCCCCGAAGCCGGCCTGTTGACCATCCAGCCTGAAGAAGTGCTCGCAGCCACCAAAGAATTGCTCCACGACGAGGCCACAGCATGAGGAGCCACAGCGCTCCTCCAACACTCCGCCGCGCGCAGCGCTGGGAGAGAGTGGCGCGCAGGATTCGCGTGCCGCTGGGCTTCGTCGTCGCTGTCCTCTATCTCTTCGAGCTCACGCGCCGCACTCCAGCGCCCGCCCCGGTGCTTGTGAGTCTCCTGCTCGTCCTGCCCGGCCTCTGGCTGCGTGGTTATGCCGCGGGCTACGTCAAAAAAAACCGCGAGCTCACCCAGACCGGCCCCTACGCCTATACGCGAAACCCGCTCTACCTGGGTTCGATCCTGATCGCGGCGGGATTCGCCGTCGCCCTGCAAAGCTGGGCTGTTGCCGTAGCGCTAGTGGGGATGTTTTTGGTTATTTATGTGCCCGTCATCGCGTCCGAAGAGCGCTTTTTGGGGGCTGCATTTCCTGATTTCGACGCTTATTGCCACCGCGTTCCGCGCCTCATTCCGCGCCTCACGGCGGCCAAAAGTACTGCGGCGTCGGGGGCCGATCAAACTGAAGTGATACCCGGCAACTTCTCTTTTCAGCTTTACTTACGGCACCGCGAGTACAATTCAGCTATCGGTGCCGCGCTCCTTTATCTGAGCCTTTTCTTCCTGCATCCGGCTCTCGATTGGATCGCGCTCCGGCTCCATTGAACGCATATGCACAAGCACGCCAGTCACGGCTCGCGTGATGACAATCCGGGCCAGGGAAACGATTCCCGCACCAGAACGGTCCAACCAAAAGGAGTCGAACCACACGGTGAAGATTGGCACGACGGTCAAGACGATTTTTTGTGCACTCGCTCTTGCCGCCGTGGCTTACGGCCAGGAGATTCCACCCCTCACGCCGCCTCGCGCCAGTTTCACCTTTCCTCTCAAGCAGACCCTCACCTATTCCGTGGACTGGCGTGTTTTTCCCGCCGGCACCGCCGTGATGCACTTTGAAGCCATTGGCGATCGCGAACGCGTGACCGCGACGGCTGAAACCAGCGGCGCCATCAACATGATTTTTCACGTCAGCGACCGCTTCCAATCGAGCTTCGATCGCGCCAAAGGATGCAGCTACGAGTTTGACAAGCAGACGGTGGAAGGCCGCCGCCAGGTGAATTCCACGCAGCGCATCGACTATGCGCAATTGAAATCGATCCTCGACGAGAAAAACATCGTCAGAAACCAGTCGAAACACGTGGAATCGCCGATTCCCGGCTGCATGACCGATTTGCTTTCCGGCATCTTCTATGGCGCCTCGCAGCCGCTGGTTGTGGGGCAAAGCTTCGTGATGCCCGTGGTGGACGCGATGCACAATGTGCCCGTGACCATGAAAGTGGAGGCGCGCGAAGAAGTGAAGACGCCGCTCGGCGTCTTTCACACCGTCCGGGTGCAGCCTACCGCTGCGGCAGGCGTGGTGAAAAATCGCGGAAACATCTGGATCTGGTACACCGACGACGACCGCCACCTGCCGGTGCAGATGCGCGCGCGGCTCTTCTGGGGAACGATCACCTTCCGCCTCACAGGCAACGACAACAAATAGGGCCACGCGAAGCCATTGCCTGGACGGCCAGTCCCTTCGTCGAATGGCATTCCCCGGACTCCCACTGCATCCTATAGGCTGGTGTGCGATGGGCTCCCGTCGGACGACATGACTCAGGGAGCAGGATTCTGATGGCAGCCGCTCGCATACGACAGTGAAGGCTTTCGTTTCAGTTTGAAGAGGAGGCGACTCGTGTCGCGGCATTTCGACGCAATCATCATCGGCACAGGGCAGGCAGGCCCGTCTCTCGCTGCACGATTTGCAAACGCGGGCAAGGCAGTCGCCATTCTCGAACGCCACAAGTTTGGCGGCACATGTGTGAATACGGGATGTATTCCGACCAAGACGCTCATCGCCAGCGCGCATGCGGCCCACGTTGCTCGCCGGGGCGCCGAATTTGGATTTCAAGTCAATGGCGATGTGCGTGCCGATATGAAACGCGTCAAAGCCCGCAAGGATGAAATCTCCGGACGGTCGAACAAAGGAGTGGAGGAATGGTTGCGGGGACTCAAGAACTGCACGGTCATCCAAGGCCACGCCCGCTTTGCGTCGTCTCATTCTGTCGTGGTCAACAATGAAGTCCTCGACTCCGACAAGATATTCATCAACGTGGGCGGCCGCGCCACGGTTCCCGCATTTCCGGGAATTCGCGATGTTCCCTTTTTTACCAACTCCTCCATGGTCGATGTCGACTTTCTGCCCGGGCATCTCGTCATTATCGGCGGAAGTTATATCGGGTTGGAGTTCGGCCAGATGTATCGCCGCTTCGGAAGCGAGGTCACGATTGTCGAGATGGGACCACGTCTGATTCGGCGTGAAGATGAAGACGTTTCCCAAGCCGTGCAGAAGATTGTGGAGAATGAGGGGATACAGATTCGATTGAACGCGAAGTGTATTTCCTTGGCCACGCGCGGCAGCGGCATCGCGGTCGGCATGGAATGCAGCGACGATCCGCGCGAAGTTTCAGGCACGCACGTTCTTCTCGCGGTGGGACGCACGCCCAACACGCACGACCTGGGCCTCGACCGCGCCGGGATTGCGACCGACGAACACGGCTACATCCCCATTGACGATCAACTGCAAACCAACGTGCCGGGTATCTGGGCCCTGGGCGACTGCAACGGCCACGGCGGGTTTACGCACACCGCCTACAACGACTACGAGATCGTCGCCGATAACCTCTTGAACGCTGACCATCGCCGCGTCTCCGATCGAATCCCGACCTACGCTTTATACACAGATCCTCCCCTGGGCCGATGCGGAATGACCGACGCCGAAGTACGAAACTCCGGCCGCGCCGCGCTCACGGTGATGCATCCCATGAGCAAAGTGGGCCGCGCCATTGAAAAAGGCGAGACGCAAGGTTTCATCAAGATCACGGTGGATGCGGAAACCAAGCAAATTCTGGGCGCCGCGATTCTTGGAACCGGCGGCGACGAAGTTGTTCAGGTTCTGCTCGACGTCATGTATGCCAAGGCGCCGTATACCGTCGTACAGCGCGCCATGCACATCCACCCGACGGTTGCGGAATTTCTTCCCACTGTCTTATCGAAACTCGAGCCCTTTCAGTAAGGGGCAGTCACCCGGCCGCATCCCGGCGTATGTCGATCAATGTCGAATCCCTGCGTGGTCGCCTCGCCAGAATCAGCACCGGGCTTCCTGTCACGAGGACATCGATCAGGCCCCCTGGAGCATTGGGGCGAGATGCATGCTGGCGGATTAGCAGAGCCGTTGGCGCCGCATCGAGTAGTCGACTTGACAAACCATTATGCTGAATACTACATAGACTAAAGAGCCGGATCCGAAGCCCGAAACACCTCCGCCGCAAAAACTTTGTGACGAAGCATGGAACGAAACACCGGGTTGATCCGTTGGAGATGTCATGGCACACGACCTCCGTTTTGCGCTGCGCATGATCCTTGCCCACCGCTGGTTCTCGGCCGCGGTGGTGCTCACACTCGCTTTAGGCATCGGCCTGAACACCATGGTGTTCACATTGGTGAATGCGGTGTTGTTCAAGCCGGTCGGGGTGGCCAACGGGGCGCGCCTGGTGACAATCAACAACCGCAACCTGGCGCATGGCCGGGATGAGATGCGGATGTCGCTGCCGGATCTGCGCGATACACGGGCGCAGGCGGCGGGGCTGGCACGGGTAGAGGCCGTCTCGGACGAGGAGGGAGTGCTGAGCGAGCGCGGAAATCCTCCCCAGGCGTTTCATCTGGAGCGGGCGACCGCCGGGCTCTTCGACATGCTGCAGGTGCGTCCGCAACTCGGGCGGGGATTCTTGCAGAGTGACGACAAGCCGGGCGCGGAACCGGTGGTGTTGCTGGGCTACGGCGTTTGGAAGGAGCGCTACGGAAGCTCGCCGGAGGTGATTGGCCGCGCGGTGCACGTGAACGAGAAGGCGGCGACGATCATTGGCGTGATGCCGCAGGGATTCAAATTTCCGGCAGGCACCGATCTCTGGATGCCGCTGACACCGACGGCTGATTTGGAAAAGCGCGACAACCGGCCGCTGCAGGTCTTCGGCATGCTGCAGCCGGGCGTAAGCCTGGCACGGGCCAACGTGGATATGAATGCAATTACCCAGAGACTGGCTGCACAGTATCCGACGACGAACAAGGATGTGAGCGCGGTGGTGGAGACGTTTCACCAGCACTATAACGGCGGAAATATTCGGATCATCTTTCTGCTGATGCTGGCGGCGGTAGGCTTTGTGCTGCTGATTGCGTGCGGCAACGTGGCAAACATGATGCTGAGCCGCGCGCTGTTGCGGCAACGGGAGATGTCGATTCGAACCGCGCTGGGTGCCTCGCGATGGCGTGTGGTGCGGCAATTGCTGATTGAGAGCGTGCTGTTGAGCTTGCTGGGCGGGGTGCTGGGCTTGAGCCTGGCAGCGGTTGGCGTACACTGGTTCGACCTGCAGACAAGCAGGGTGAGGCCGTACTGGATCCTGTTCCAGATGGACTACGCGGTGTTCGGATATTTTGCGGCGTTGTGCATCGTGACCGGCTTGTTGTTTGGGATTGTGCCGGCGCTGCGTTCGTCGAAGGTGAATCTGAACGAAGTGCTGAAAGAAGGCGCGCGCAGCGTGGGCAAGCGCGGAGGCCGGAAATTCTCCGCGTCGCTTGTGGTCCTGCAATTTGCGTTGACACTGGTGTTGCTCTCGGGCGCGGGAGTTTTTGTGCACAGCCTTCTGCTGCACCTCGATGCCAACCGGTTTGTGCCCGCGGATCGGCTGATGACGGCGCATATCGACTTTCCTGAGGATCGCTACAAAGATACCGACGCACGCCAGCGCTTCTTTGATCAGATGCTGCCGCGGCTGGCGGCGCTCCCGGGCGTGTCGCACGTGGCGCTGACCTCGAATCTGCCGGGCACAGGATCGGCGGAGCGCGGAATCGAGTTGGAGCACGAAAGCGGGACTGTGAAACAGAACCGTCCGCAGGTGGCGATGGTAGTGGACACGCCGGGGGCATTTGCCGCGATGGATCTGCCGCTGCTGCTGGGGCGCGATTTTGATGCGACCGATGGGATAGTGAATCATAGAGCAGCTATCGTGACGCGCGGCTGTGCGCAGCGCTTCTGGCCGAACGACAATGCAGTGGGGAAACGGATCCGACTCTACGACGAAAACAACAAGCCAGGCGACTGGATGACGGTGGTGGGGGTGTCGGCCGACCTGGAGCAGGATTTAAGCACGAGTGATCCGAAGCCCCTGCTGTTTGTGCCTTACCGGCAAGAGGGCTGGAATGGCATGGCTCTGATGGTGCAGTCGAGCACAAATCCGACGACCGCGGTGCGCAGTGTGGTGCAGGCACTCGATGCGGAACTTCCTCTCCGCGACGTGGCGATGTTGAGTACAGAGCTGGACCACGAGCAGTGGTTCCTGCACGTGTTTACGACCCTCTTTCTGGCGTTTGCTGGGATCGGGATGCTGATGGCCGCGGTGGGCTTGTATGCGGTGATTGCCCACACGACGGGCAGCCGTACGCAGGAGATCGGCGTGCGCATGGCGCTGGGCGCGAACGCGCGGAATATTCTGCTGCTGGTGATGAAGAGCGGCCTGTGGCAGATTGGCATCGGACTCATGCTGGGCCTGGGTGCGGCAATTCCCGTGGTGCGGCTCATGGCGGGGCTGCCCATGGGAGTCACCTCGATGGATCCCGTCGTGTTTGTTGCCGTGTCGGTGGTGCTGTCAGCAGTGGGTGTCTTCGCCTGCTGGCTGCCGGCGCGCAAAGCGGCGTCACTCGACCCGGTCAAGGCGATTCGCTACGAATAGTGGCCACGCCTGAGCCAAATCACGGACGCGGATGCACGTTTCATCCCGCCGCTTTTTTCTAACGCGCAAAACAAGACTTGTTCAGGCGGATGCAGTTGCGGCCACGCCCAGGCGGCGCGCCTTGATGTCGCGCATCGGCGGTTGGCCAAAGAAGCGGCTGTACTCGCGATTGAACTGGCTCGCGCTTTCGTAGCCAACTTCGAAGGCCGCGCTGGCGGCGTCGAGCCCTTCGTGCAGCATGCGCTCGCGCGCGACGTGAAGGCGGAGCTGCTTTTGATATTGCAGCGGGCTCATCGCTGTGAGCGAGCGGAAATGATGATGCAACGTGGAGACGCCCATGCGGGCGAGGGATGCCAGCTCTTCGACGCGCAGCGGCTTGGCGTAGTGGGTGCGGAGCCAGGCGACAGCGTTCGCAGTGCGCTGGCTCTGCTCGCCCAGGGTGGCGATGGCGCGCAGATGCTTGCCCTGCGCCCCGCGCAGCAGGCGATAGATGATTTCACGCTGGATGAGGCCGCCCATGAACGCGATGTCCTGCGGCGCATCAAGCAGATCGAGGAGGCGAAGACAAGGACCGAGCAGGTCAGACGTGGAGGTGCCGAGAGCCATGCCCCGCGCATCGGCTGAATCTTCGGGAAGATGAAACTCGTGCTGGCTGAGAATCTCACGAACCAGCGGCATGTCAAGACCGAGAAGCAGCCCAAGCAAGGGCTCTTTAGCGCTCGCTTGGGTCACCTGGCTCATAACCGGCAGGTCGATCGATGTGAGCAGGAAGGTGGACGCGTCGCAGACTAGAGTGGTGCGGCCGAGGTTGATGCGCTTCTCTCCCTGCGCCCAGACGATGAGCCGCGGCTCGTAGGTTGCGGAGGCGCAGGCGGTGGGCTCGGAGCGACGATAGAGCGAGAGACCGGAAACCTCTGTGATCTTTTCGCCGTCTTCGGGGGTGTGGGCGGCGATCTTCCGCGCCAGATCGCGCCGCAGGCCGCTCACTTGTTCGTCTTCGCGTGCATTTTTCTGCCTGGCCACGAGTGTTGCTCCTGTGAAAAGCGTAGCGCGGATCGGCGGGTCTGCATGCACAAAAATGCGGGCATCGACAGGATCAGGCAATCAAAAGGCAGGATCGGGATACCGCCCGCCAGCCACTTGTTCGTAGTCTTGGGATGGACGAAGGCGGGTCGTGGCTGCGGCGTTCTCGCCGACCGGCCTGCACGAAGATAACCTCCGCACTTTCATCCGATCTGGGCAAAGGAAACTCCATGTACAAAGCCAAAGCTTACTCTGCGGCGGGCGCGACGTCGCCGCTTGCTTCTACGACGATCCAAAGGCGCGATCCAAAAGATACCGACGTGCAAATCGAGATTCTGTTTTGCGGCATCTGCCACTCAGACCTGCACCAGGTTCGGAACGAGTGGAGCGGCGTGATGCCCACGGTGTATCCCTGCGTGCCGGGACACGAGATTGTCGGTCGCGTGACCACGGTGGGCGCGGCGGTGAAGAAGTTCAAGGCCGGCGACCTGGCCGCCGTGGGATGCATGGTGGACTCGGACGGAACGTGCCCGGAGTGCAAGGCGGGGCTGGAGCAGTTCTGCCCGAACCTGACGCTGACTTACAACTTTCCCGATAAGCACACCGGCGCCGTGACCTATGGCGGCTACTCCGAGAGCGTGGTGGTCGACGAGCGGTTCGTGCTGCGGGTGCCGTCGAATCTGAATCTCGCAGGAACCGCCCCGCTGCTGTGTGCGGGGATCACGACTTACTCGCCGATGCACCACTGGGGTGTGACCAAGGGCAAGAAAGTGGGCGTGGTGGGACTGGGCGGGCTGGGGCACATGGGAGTGAAGTTTGCGCATGCGTTGGGCGCGCACACGGTGGTGTTTACCACGTCGCCGGGGAAAAAAGACGATGCGCTGCGCCTGGGCGCAGATGAAGTGGTAATCTCACGCAACGCCGACGAGATGACGAAGCACACCGGCAGCTTCGACTTTATTCTCGACGCGGTGTCGGCGAATCACGACATCAATGCCTACATCAACCTTCTGCGGCGCGATGGCAACCTGACCATGGTGGGCGCGCCGGAGAAGCCCCTGGCGCTTTCTGCGTTTGGGCTGCTCATGCGAAGGCGCACTTTGTCGGGATCACTGATCGGGGGGATCCCCGAGACCCAGGAGATGCTCGATTTCTGCGGCAAACACAACATTACGTCGGACGTTGAGGTGATTCCGATCCAGAAGGTGAATGAGGCGTACGAGCGACTGCTGAAGGCAGATGTGAAATACCGCTTCTCGATCGATATGGCATCGCTGAAGGGCGAGTAAACCGCGCGGCACGCAGCCTCTGAAATGCGAAGGGCCGGGGATTTTAAGGAGAAGTAAGAAATGCAAAAACGCAGGCTGGGAAAAAGCAATCTGGAAGTTTCGGCGCTCGGACTTGGATGCATGGGCATGAGTTTTTCGTATGGGCCGCCGAAAGACAAGCAGGAGATGATCAAGCTGTTGCACGCATCCGTGGAGCACGGGATCACGTTTTTCGATACGGCGGAGGTCTACGGCCCTCACACCAACGAAGGACTGCTGGGCGAAGGGCTCGCGCCCTACAAGGGCAAAGTGGCGATCGCGACGAAGTTTGGATTCAATGTGAATCCGGATGGAAGCCCGGGAGGGCAGGGATTGAACAGCCGGCCGGAGCGCATCAAGCAGGTGGCGGATGCGTCATTGAAGCGGCTGCGGATCGACGTGATCGATCTTTTCTATCAGCATCGCGTCGATCCCGATGTGCCGATTGAGGACGTGGCAGGCGCGGTAAAGGAGCTGATCGCGCAGGGCAAGGTCAAGCACTTCGGCATGTCCGAGGCGGCGGCGAAGACCATCAGGCGGGCCCATGCGGTACAACCGGTCGCGGCGGTGCAGAGCGAGTATTCCTTGTGGTGGAGAAAGCCGGAAGCGGAGGTGCTGCCGATGCTCGAGGAGCTGGGAATCGGCTTTGTGCCGTACAGCCCGCTGGGCAAGGGCTTTCTGACCGGGAAGATCGACGAGAAGACAGAGCTCGACAAGACGGACTTCCGCAGCACGCTCCCGCGGTTTACGCCGGAGGCGCGCAAAGCGAACCAGGCGCTGGTAGATCTGCTGGGCCCGATTGCAAAGCGAAAGAATGCGACGCCGGCGCAGATTGCATTGGCCTGGTTGCTGGCGCAGAGGCCATGGATCGTGCCGATTCCGGGGACGACCAAGCTTCACCGTTTGGAAGAGAATCTCGGCGCGTTGTCGGTCGAGCTCTCGAAGAAAGACCTCGCCGAGATCGAAGCGGCGGCCGCGCAGATCGAGGTGCAGGGGGCGCGGTACCCGGAACACATCGAGGCGATGACGGGGCGGTGATCGAGTCAGTGGCCTGCGCTGCGAGAAGATGGTGAACGAGAGGCGTGCCAGGGTGAAGGCACGCCTCCGGTTTTTCAAGGAGCGAAACGATGGAGATCAAGAGAAATGGCTCGCGGCCTTCGGGCAAGGGGCCGGCGGACTGGTTTACGGGAACCGTGCGGATCGATCCGCAATTTGAAGCGTCCGAGCCGGCACGGGTGGTGGCCGCGAGCGTAACCTTCGAGCCGGGTGCACGCACAGCGTGGCATACGCATCCACTGGGGCAGACGCTGCTTGTGACGGCAGGCTGCGGGCGCGCACAGCGCTGGGGCGGACCGGTAGAGGAGATTCGGCCGGGTGACGTGGTGTGGTTCGCGCCCGGAGAAAAGCACTGGCATGGAGCCGCGCCGACGACCGCGATGACGCACCTCGCAATCCAGGAAAAGCTCGACGGCAAGACGGTGGAGTGGATGGAGAAGGTCAGCGATGCGGAGTATGGCGCGGGCTGAGGACGCATCCTGATGTTGCGCGGGAGGCTCAGGCAAGCCGCATCGACCGCCCCTTTACACTGGCATGGCAGGCGATTCCCTCGGAGTGCGTTCCCCATGACCCAGTCCCGCTGCATTCTTCTCACAGTTTTCACGCTGACCTTTTCGAGCCTTGCGCCGGCGCGACGCGCGCAGCATGCGGCCGCGAAGGTGGATTTTGAAGTTGCCGGAGCGCCGCTCGCCGGCGATGCCGTTGACCCGCAGATTAAGGCAGCGCTGAAGCTGGTGTCGGCGGAGCGCATCGAGGCGAACATCACGCGGCTGGTGAGCTTTTCGAACCGGTCGACCATTTCTTCTTTGGACACTGATTTGAAGCCGGGATCGGGCGTGCTGGCTGCGGGGGATTGGATTAAGGCACAATTTGAGAGCTACAGCAAGGACTGCGGGGGGTGCCTGGACGTCGAGTTTGACGAGTGGGTCGAGCAGCCAGGGCAGGGTTTTGGCAGCGGCCCCCCGCGCATTGTGAAACCAACGCCGATGCGGAATGTTGTCGCTATCCTGAAGGGCTCGGAACCGGTTGCAGCCAAGCGCATGTACCTGGTGACAGGGCACTATGACACGCGCGAGACAAACGTGATGGACACGCACGATCCGGCGCCGGGAGCAAATGACGACGCGAGCGGCACGGCTGTCTCGCTGGAAGCGGCGCGGGTGCTGAGCCGGTTCAAGTTTCCGGCGACCATTGTGTTTGTCGCCGTGGATGGCGAAGAGCAGGGACTGAACGGGTCGCGGCACCTGGCCCAGCGCGCGCACAACGAAGGCTGGGAACTCGAAGGCGTATTGAACAACGACATTGTGGGCGGGGATACGACGCCCGGAGACACGCTGCAGTCGAAGCAGCAGGTGCGCGTGTTTTCTGAAGGGATTCCGGCGTCGGCGACGCCCGAGCAGGTGCGGCAGATCGTGAATATTGGCGCGGAGAACGAGACGCCGTCCCGGCAGCTTGCGCGTGCGATTTTGGCGGCCGGCAGAACCTACTTCCCAGGAATGTTCTTGCCGGTGATGGAACTGCGGCTCGATCGCTTTTTGCGCGGCGGCGATCATCGCTCATTCAGCGAAGAGGGATTCCCGGCAGTGCGGTTTACTGAGTGGCGCGAGAACTTTGACCATCAGCACCAGCATGTCCGCGTGGAAGACGGCAAGGAATACGGCGACCTGCTGAAGTTCGACGACTTCAACTACATTGCCCAGGTCGCGCGCCTGAACCTTGCCGCGCTGGCGACGCTGACAACTTCGCCTGGGGTGCCGCAACATGTGCGGGTGCTGACCACGAATCTGGATAACGATACGATCTTGAAATGGGATGCTCCGGCGAGTTATGCGCTCCCGGTGAAGTATCAGATTGTGTGGCGCGAGACCGCGACGAATGACTGGCAGTATTTTGTGGATGCGAGTAAGTATCCGGGGAGCGCGCAGAACAGCGTGCGCCTCCCGGTCTCGAAGGACAATGTGTTCTTTGGGGTGCGGGCTTGCACAGAGAAGGGGATCTGCAGTCAGGCGGTGGCGCCGGTGCCGAGCCGGGAGTGAAAAAGGCAGTCGATCGAGGTCCGGATGGGTGTGGCCTTCACGGGATGATTATGAGCGGCGACTTAAAATAAGGCAGCGACCTCGCGCTCCCTATGAGCCGGCGAGCCCCCTATCTTCCTACTGAGGTACGATCCGCAACCGCTCGGATGCGTGGTTGTCGTTCCAGCCGACAACCCGGCCATTTTCGAGAAAAACTTCAGACGCGCCGTAGCCAAGTTTGTCTGACGACAGCAAGGTCGGCGTTCCCTGCACCGCCAGGACAACATCCCTGCTCGAGCCGGTCGTGAATGAGGTGATGCGCGGGTCGACGTTCCCCTTTGGCCATAGCTGGACGCGCAGGGGAATCAACGCGGGGTCGATCTTCCAGCCAGTCACCCCGCCATTACGGAAATAGAACATAGCGTTGCCGTAGGTCAGTGCGTCGGGCGTGGAGGAGACGGGGGCGCCCATGACGCCTATGACTTCGTCGCGGGTCAGTCCCACGGTCACAAACGGCATGGGGATGTTCGGTCGCGGGATCGAATTCGCGACCTGCTGATCAGAAGCTGAAGCTGTTTGTGCAGCGGATGTAGTGCCCGGCGATTCGGCAGTGCTTGCGGGCACGGTGGAGTGGGGAAGGTTCTGTGCCACGTCCTGCCTCGTCCGCGTGAAGTTGAGATCGAGAGTGCGCAACAACTGAGAGCGGTATCGGCCATACATGCCGGCGGCCGCAGCGTTGGCGGAGAGAAACGAATCGGCGCCGAGCAGCAGCACGACCGGAACCGCGAGAACGGAGGCCACGAGCAGGAAGCGGGTCGCAAGATTGGACGCGAGTCGAGGGGCGAAGATCGTGCGGCGATGTGCCGGTTGCAGGGGCATGACGACGGCGGGGTTCTGCCGCGTCCGTTTCGTCGAGCGCACCGGCTTGGGACGACTCGTGCGTGCCTGGTTGGGGAGTGACGCGAGGTAAGTGTGCGCCGTGTTGATCGCTTTGAGTTTTTCTTCTGCGGCCAGTCTCAGGCTGGGGTCGCTCTGGAATCGATCGGGGTGCCAGACTTTGACCAAAAGACGATAGGTCTTCTCGATCTCGTGCGGCGTGGCTCCGGGGGCGAGGCCGAGTGTCTGCAGCGCGGTGCACCGCGGACAGAGCGTGCCCTCCTGTTCGATCTCATCGCCGCACAAACAGGTCGTCATTGGAAGCAGGCAGCCGGGTCTGTCATGAGGTGTTTCTAGTCTTGGGTAGATTATAGGCGGGTAAAGACTCGGATCTTCGCGCGTTCCCGCTCTTCAGTAACCAGAGAAAGCGTCTTCCTTCCAATTCCGTAGAATAAAGATCAGATGGCTTTTACCGAACAGTACGACGTGGCGGTGGTGGGCGCCGGGCATGCAGGTTGCGAGGGGGCGATGGCCGCGGCCCGCATGGGGCTGAAGACTGCTCTGATCACGATGAACATGGACCTGATTGCGCAGATGAGCTGCAATCCGGCCATCGGCGGCGTAGCCAAGGGGCATCTCGTCCGGGAAGTGGATGCGCTGGGCGGCATCATGGGCGAGGTTGCCGATGCCGTGGGCATCCAGTTTCGGCTGCTGAATACCTCGCGGGGGCCGGCGGTGTGGAGTCCGCGCGCGCAGTGTGACAAGCAGTTATATCGGGTAAAGATGCGCGAGGTCCTGGAGAGCCAGCCCGGCTTGCATATCCGTCAGGCAGAGGTCGTTGACTTGGCCTTTGACGACAGGGACGTAGAAACTGAGGGACTAGGGACTAGGGACTTAGGGCATCCTGGAAGCGACGGGTTGGCAGAGTTGCCGCGGCCGGTGCGGCCGCATGGGCGCGTAGTGGGTCTGAAGCTGCGCGATGGGCGGCAGCTGATGGCTGGAGCCACGATCATCACCACCGGCACCTTCCTGAATGGCTTGATTCACTGCGGCGAAGAGCAGTATCCAGCAGGGCGAAGTGGCGAGCCGGCATCGGTTTTACTTGGTGAAGCATTGCGACGCCTCGGACTGCGCACCTGCCGTCTCAAGACTGGGACGCCGCCACGGCTGGATGGGCGGACAATCCACTGGGATCGCTTTGAAGAGCAGCCGGGTGATGCCGAGCCGACCCCGTTCAGCTTTCGCACCAGGAAAATTGTGCAGCCCCAGGTGAGCTGCCACATTGCCTTCACGACACCGGAGACGCTGCGGCTGATTCGCGAGAATGTGCACCGGTCGGCGATGTATTCGGGCCGGATCGAGGGCATTGGGCCGCGCTATTGCCCGTCCATCGAAGACAAGATCGTCAAGTTTCCTGACAAGACACAGCACCAGTTTTTCCTCGAACCCGAAGGCCTGAACACCCACGAGGTCTACGTAAACGGAATGTCGACGTCGCTGCCGATGGAGGTGCAGTGGCAGATGGTGCACTCGATCCCCGGCCTCGAAGACGCGGAGATGCTGCGGCCGGGCTATGCGATCGAGTACGACTCGGTGGACGCAACCGAGCTGGATCGAACCTTGAAGGTCAAGTGCATGCAGGGGCTGTATCTCGCCGGGCAGATCAACGGAACCAGCGGCTATGAAGAGGCTGCGTGCCAGGGAATCATGGCGGGGATCAATGCGGCGTTGTGGCTGAAGGGCGAGCCGCCGTTCACGATGGATCGTACGGAAGGGTACACCGGGATTCTGATTGATGACCTCATCTCCAAGGGCACGAACGAACCGTACCGGATGTTCACCTCGCGGGCCGAGTTCCGGCTGCATCTGCGGATCGACAACGCGGACCGACGATTGACGCCGCATGGGCGGCGGCTGGGGCTGATTAACGATGCGACGTGGGCGGAGTATGAGCAGAAACAGGCCCGGAGGTCGGCACTCGAAAAACTGTTGACCACGGGGAAGGTGAATTTAGAGGCGCTGCGGGCGGCGGGGCTCCATGGCTTGACGGCGACCGCGGGACAGACGTGGGCGCAGTTGCTGAAGCGGCCCGAGGTCACCATTGAGCCGGTGCTGCGTGCGTTGCGGGCGCAACTGGAGCGCGATCCCATGCTGGCGGAGTTTGCGATGTCGGCAAGTCAGCAAGTCAGCGGGTCAGCAAACCAGGTCGGTGCCGAAGCCCATGTTGCGCGGGCGATGGCCCGTAATGAAGCGCGGGCCGTGGAGACCGAGATCAAGTTTGCCGGGTATCTCGATCAGCAGAGGAAGTCGATTGAGAAGTTGAAAGCGGCCGAAGGCGTCGCGATTCCCGATTGGATCGAGTACAGCGCGATCAGCGGCCTGTCGCGCGAAATGCGGGAAAAGCTGGAGCGGATTCGGCCCGGCACGATCGGGCAGGCGAGCCGGATTCCGGGCGTGACACCGG
Source organism: Occallatibacter sp. (assembly GCA_036520995.1). GTDB lineage: Bacteria > Acidobacteriota > Terriglobia > Terriglobales > Acidobacteriaceae > Telmatobacter. The sequence continues at coordinate 66,651 of DATDIQ010000007.1, read as the reverse complement.
CCGCGCTGAGCCTGGTGCACGTGTCGATCCGCTTGCAGGCGCAGCGGCGCATGGTGAGCTAGGCGCTACTGCTTGTCGCTTTTCGAAAAGAGCGGGATATGAAACGGCATTTCGGCGCCGGACTGTTTCTTCGCCTTCGTGGTTGTATCGGCGCGCAGCGAAGTGCGCTGCGAATTGATGCAGAGCCAGCCGTTGTGGACACGCTCGTAGACGTGGGTGAAGACGCCCTTCTCATCCACCGGACCTGAGGACACCTTATGGTGCAGCACATAGGTTCCGTTCGCGACGACAATATCGCCGAGCATGCGCACCGTGATCACCTTCTGATCGAGATGAACCGTCTTGTCTTCGCCGCCGATGAGATCGGCCACCTGCTGATTGCGGGTCGTGATGTCGCCGCCCGCGGAGACGTCGACAAAAAGCGGCGACAGAACCAGTTCGAGGGCATATTGATCGCGCAGGTTAATGGCATTGGACCACGCATCTTCGATCTTCTGGAACTGACTGACTTCCGTGGTCGCGGCGGAGGTCACCGCAGGCGCTGTCGAAGACGTCGAGACGCCGTCGGAACCTTGTGCAATGGCAGAGAGGGATAGAAAGACTACAGAAAAACTGGCAATGGTGCGAATCATGTGAACGACAAAACTCCCTGTGTTCATGATATCTCTTGGACTCTGAAAACAGGCCTCGAGGAAGCCCCTCGCGCGCAGATTCGCGCAACCTGTTCGGAAACGACAGGTTAGTTGAGCAGCTGCAGGCGCTGCGGCTGATGCAGCGTGAGAATCGAGTCCTCGATGGTGATCCAGCCGTCTTTGCGGAACTGGCCCAGGGTCCGCGTGACGGTTTCGCGCGTGGTGCAGGCCATTGAAGCCATCTCCTCGTGGGTCAGCAGCAGCGGAAAGCGAAACGTGTTTTCTTCAGATTGTTCGCCGATCTGGTGCGCGAGTTCGAGGAGTAAACGACCGAGGCGCCCGGCCACCGTTTCAGCGAGCGAGATGCGGCAGGCGTCCTGCAGGGCAAATCGATACTCCTGGCAGATGCATTGCACCGCACGCATCTGGGCTTCCCTGTGGTTGCGCAGAAAGCCCATAAAGCGCTCGCGCTCGACAGGACGCAACTGAGCAGGCGTGAGTGACTCCGCAGAGACCTCGTAGACGCCGTGCGAGAGCACCGCATAGAGGCCGAGCACGGAGCCTGGTCCAGCAACCCGGACGATCATCTGACGGTCCTGCGGGCGGCCCGCGGTCAGCTTCAGATATCCGGCACAGATGAGATAGAGGCAGCGCGCATCTTCACCCTGCGTGAAGAGTGATGCCTGGGTGGGCAGTGCGATGGTGCTGGTGGCGAGTTCGAGGTCGGCCAGGACGGAATTGCCGAGCGAACAAAACCAGCCGGGGCGGCGCAGGGAGCAGGCAGCGCAACCAACAGGCGCCTGACGAACTCCGCTTTTGGGTCGTTTTGATGTGCTCAACAGAAACTCGGTGTCGGCCATTCTCACTCCGGTCTGCCACCGACGAAAGGACTCCGCCCTCGCGGCGGCCCGCTCGGCGGCGCAAAGAGCAGCAACCGAGGTACAACATCCCGCCTCCGAGGAAGAGAACTCTGCGCTCTACCGAGTGTGCTGCACGGGACGATGCGAATGATGTGATGGGCCTCACGTGTCTTTCTTGCCCAGCTGGAACTTTTTGGGCGTGTCGGGTGGCCAGTCGGCCTGCGTGATGGGTTGACCATTTCTCCTTATGTGACCGTGATCACAGGTCAAGCAGATTCAAAGAGTTGGGATGCTGATTCGGAGGTTATGGGGTATGTGATGAACGTCACCGTAATGACATCAGGAAACACGTAGGATGCAGCGCATGAAGTGATGCTCCGCACGAAGAGCACCTTCGAACAGAAGACCAACCATCCGCGATGTGATCCGGATTCGCGTAAGGCTGAACCAGGGGCTACAGGCACAGGTCAATCTGCTTCGGAGGGGCGGCGAGAGCTCCCGAGGTGGTTCTTGATGCACAGAGATGGGCCAGTAGAGCAAGTGCTCCTGCGTGCGGCGCCGGCAAAGATGCCGGTGCTGCGAGTCTGTTTCCTGCTGTTGCTGAGTGCGATGCTGTTGGGTGTTTCGGCAATGGCTGCTCCCGCAAAGGGAGATAAATCCGCCGGCGCACAAGCCGCGGCACAAGCTCCGGCCGGAGAATTCGTCGGATCGGAGATCTGCGCGACCTGCCACGAGGAAGTTTCGAAGAACTTCGCCGGAAACCCGCATAACAAGATTGCCGAGATGCACGGCAAGAGCGGCGTGACCTGCGAAGGCTGCCACGGACCGGGCAAGGCGCACGTGGATGGCGGCGGCGACACGGCCAAGATTTTCAATCCGGCCAAGGCTTCGGCCAAAGAAGTAGATGAGAAGTGCCTGGGCTGCCACGCCGGACAGCATGCCAACTTTGAGCGGTCGGCGCACGGCGAAGGCAAAGTCAGCTGCCTGGGTTGCCATAGCGTCCACAAGAGCGTGGACAAGGAACAGCTGCTGAAGGCTTCGCAGCCGACTTTGTGCTTCCAGTGCCACGCCGATCAGAAGTCCCAGTTCTCGATGCCCTTCCATCACCGCGTGAACGAAGGCATCACCAGCTGCTCCGATTGCCACGACCCGCATGGCACCTTCAACAGCCACCAGCTGAAGAGCACAGCCGACCAGAACGCAATCTGCACCAAGTGCCACAGCGAGACGGCCGGGCCGTTTGTCTACGAACACCCCGTGGTGAAGACCGAGGGCTGCCTCTCCTGCCACTCGCCGCATGGATCGCAAAATCCACGGCTGCTGAACGTAAGCAACGTCAATACGCTCTGCCTGCAGTGCCATTCGGCAACCAATGTGGGCGCATTCCCGCATGCGGTTTCTCCGACCGGCCCGGTACATAACCAGGCCGCGCAGTACACGCCTTGCACCAATTGCCACTCACAAATTCACGGCTCCAACGCCAGCAACATTTACTTCAAGTAACGGAAGGGTGAGATCAAGATGAAAAACGCACGCTTTGTTCAAGCCTTCGTTGCATTCGTCCCTCGCGCTTCCGTGAAGATTGCCGGAAGCCTTGGGCTGGCCGCGCTGCTCGCCATGGCGACCGCGCAGGCGCAAACCGCCAACCCGCCCAAAGACAAAGACAAGACGAAGGACAATTACGACATTCACCAAACGTTCGATGTCGGCGGACACATCGCCAGCACCGCCGGCAGCAACGCAATGTACAGCACCCTGGTCAACCTCGAGTCGGGACCGCGCATTCTGAATCACTCGCTCGAGATGCATGCAACTCCGGGCTCGAAGCACATGCTGTTCGACACGCTCGTTGAAGGCAGCACCGGTTACGGCGGCGATCCCAACAGCTTCAGCATGCTCCGCGGCTCCAAGGGAAAGCTCTACGATTTCGTCGGCTCGTTCCGGCGCGACCGGCAGTACTTTGACTACAACCTTTTCGGCAATCCGCTGGTTCCGGGCGGCGCCACCGCTCCAGTTTCGAACGGGTACGCCTTCCCGCAGATCGAGGACGCGACCCACCTCTTCAACACGGTGCGGCGCGCGACCGATCTGAACCTGACAATCCTTCCGGTTTCGACCTGGAGCTTCCGCGTGGGATACACGCTGAACATCAACCAGGGACCGACGTACAGTTCGCTGCACCAGGGCGCCGATGCTCTCTTGCTGCAGCGCTGGCGCAACAGCACGAACACCTACCTTGGCGCGATTGACTGGAAACCGCTGCCCAAGACACGGCTCACCTATGAAGAGCACATCACGCAGTACAAGGGCGACACCAATTGGCAGCTGGCGGGGCTGAATATGCAGCTGCCGAATGGCACCCCCGTGACGATTGGCTTTGACAATGTGACAGGCGTGGGCGCGGTTTCAGCGTCGACCGGTTGCACTGGCTATGCCGGCAAAGCAGCAGTTTTGAGTGCGGGCTCGGCTCCGCCCACGGCGAATCCCTGCGTCAACGGCTACACGTCGTATTCGCGCGTGCAGCCAACGCGGACCTTGTTCCCGACCGAGGAGTTTCGGTTCCAGACGTCGGAGATCAAAAACCTGCAGATGAATGGCCGCATTCTTTATACCGGCGCAAGCATGAAGCTCAACAACTACAACGAAGGGTTCACGGGGATGGAGAGCCGCGTATTGACTCCCATCGCCGTCCAGCCCTCGGCAGCGCCCGCACCGGCAGCCTACTGCACCAAGGCTGTGAACAACACGACCCACCAGACCACCTACAACGACTGCCATGTGGGGCTGAGCATTACCGGCAACGCCCGTGCACAGCGCATCGACGTATCGGCCGACTACGGGTTGGTGTGGCAGGTCTCTAAAGAGTTCGCGATCTCCGATCAGTTTGATTTCCAGAACTGGCGGCAGCCGGCGATCGGCACGTTCAGTGAAGTCGATCAGTATGCGGCTTCGATGATTGCTCCGGCTGCGGTGACAACCGCACCGGCGATCACGGCGCCGGTCAACTTCCTCGGACAGAAAACCAACACCAACACCCTGACCGGAGAATGGGAAGCGGCTTCCTGGATCCAGGTTTCGCTCGGCTATCGTTACCGTGCCCGGACCCTCGACATCGCACGGAATATTCCAACTGAGGTTGTGACCACCCCCGCGGGGCTCAACTACAGCCTCGACATTCACGAGAACACAGGCCTGCTCGGACTGGTGCTCCGGCCAACGCGTGCCTGGCGCATCAACTCGACGGTTGAAACAGGCTGGGCCGATGCGGCGTATGTACAAACCAACCCACGGCAGACGCAACACTACCAGGTGCGCACTACCTACCGGCCGAAAGAATGGGCCACGGTTTCAGCCGCGTACAACGACTGGGAGAAGCGCGACAACGTGATCAACGTGGGCTACCAGGCGCATACCCGCAGCTTCGGCGGATCGGCCGCGCTGGCTCCGAACGAGCGCTACAGCCTGGATGTGAGCTATGGGTACATCGATGTCTTCTCGAAGTCGGTGGATTGCTTCGGCGAGACCTTCGGTTCGGTGCCCGCGGGGACCACGTTGTTCCCGGTGGGAACGGCATGCGGCAATGTGACCTCGACGGCAAATCCCACCGCCGCCACGGTCGAGCCGTTCTATGGCACAAGCTACTACGATGCGCCGACGCAATATGCATCGGCCGGCGTAGTACTGACGCCGATCAAGCCGCTGCAGGCAAGTTTGGGCTATCGCGTCAACTCCGTCGACGGCAACACCCAGATCCTCCATCCGCTGGCGGTCCCCGGCTCGCTGCAATCGAAGTATCAGACCCCCTATGCCAATCTGGGCTGGAAGCTCACCAAGTCCTGGGGACTGAAGAGCGATTGGAACTACTACGGCTACGGCGAAAATGGCGCGGCTGGACCGACCGCTCCCCGCAACTTCCACGGCAACCTCGTGACCCTGGGAGTGCACTACGAATACTGACAGGGTTTTCCTGCCGCACAACAAAGCGAAAGGAGTCTCTGCAATGATGTTGAGAACGAAGTGGGCTGTCCTCTTGCTTGCCGGTTGCATCGCAGCCCCTGTCTTTGGGCAAACCGGGGCTCAGACCTACAAGGCGAAGTGCCAGATGTGCCATGGCGGCATGGGCCTCGCGGATTCGGGTGCGGGCAAGGCGATGAAGGTGAAGCCGGCCACCGATCCCGAGGTAAAGAAGATGACCGAAGCGCAGATGATTGACGCGGTGCGCAATGGAATGGGCAAGATGCAGGCTTACAAAGACAAGCTCACCGAGGCGCAGATCAAGGATTCAGTCACCTACTTCCGCACCTTTGTGAAGTAGCAAAGCAAGACCGGAGCCGTCGAAACAATGATCGCACCGGGCTCGATGCACGAGGGAGGGTGTCATAGAATGGCGACACCCTTCGATTCATAGCAAGTTGTGGTTTGTACGCGCACGACAACCGGAGGCGTCTGGAGAGTTGCGGCGCCTGGCACGAACAGACAAGGAGTTTCTGCAATGACACAGACGATGCGATCCCTGGTGGTGCTGGCGGCGGCCGTAGGCATGGCCGGCTCCGTGGGCTTTGCCCAGTCTTCGGGCGAAGCGATTTATAAGGCTAATTGCCAAAGCTGTCACGGGTCTTCGGGAACGCCCAGCCCCGGCATTGCCAAGATGATGGGCGTGAAGGCAGCTTCGGATCCCGACATCAAGAAGCTGACGGCGGAGCAGGAAGTTGAATCCGTGAAGAACGGCAAAGGCAAGATGAAGCCCTATACCGGCAAGCTGACCGACGCGCAGATCAAAGACGTGGTCAGCTATTTCCGCACATTGAAGTAGCCTGGCGGCCCGCTCGGAAGGGCGGGCCTTGTCTTCTAGTCGGGTCCTGATTCGGGTTGTTGGCGGGGGTCGTGTGTCTCGGTTTCAAAAATTCAGAGAAAACTGGGTAAGGCCGGCTCTCTTCTTCGGCAACAATCCGCTCAGCCTCGCGGGCGGCGCCATTACAACGGCGGCCGGCATCACCATGATCGGCTACTGGCTGGTCGAGCTGCTGGGCCGCCCCAACGCCAATCCCTATCTCGGCATCATCTTCTTTCTGATTCTGCCCGCGCTCTTCATCCTGGGCCTGGCGCTGATCCCGGTCGGCATGTTTTTGCGTCGCCGCGCGCTGCTCAAAACTGGGCAGATTCCGGCGGAGTTTCCCAAAATCGATTTCAACGATCGCATCTTCCGCCACGGCGTGGATATTGTGCTGGTGGCGACGATCGTGAATCTGCTGGTGGTTTCCGTGGCCAGCTATCGCGGCGCGGCCTACATGGATTCACCGCAGTTCTGCGGGCAGTCGTGCCACGTCATGCATCCCGAATACACGGCCTACAAGATTTCGGCGCACTCGCATGTGGCGTGCGTCGAGTGCCACATCGGCACCGGCATGTCGTCGTATTTCGCGGCCAAGGTCAATGGGACCAAACAGCTGATCGAAGTCAGCACCCATCCGTTTGCGCATTTCGCGCCGAAGCTCATCCCCGATTACCCGACGCCGATTGAGTCCCCGGTAAGGAACCTGCGGCCTGCACGCGAGATTTGCGAAGCCTGCCACCAGCCCGCGAAGTTCGTGGGCGAAAAGCTGCTGGTGAAATCAACCTTTGCCGATGACGCGGAGAACACGGAGACGCAGACGGTCGTGGTGCTCCACCTCGGCGGCCAGGACTCGCTGTCGCACCTGACCGGCATTCACGGCGTACACCTGGGCCACATCGAATACATCGCGACCGACCCCACCCGCACGACGATTCCCTGGGTCGAGCGGACCAATCCCGATGGCTCGAAAAGCACCTATGTGACCTCGACATTGAAAGGCGCGATGCCGCAGGGCGAACGCCGCGTGATGGACTGCATCGACTGCCACAATCGCGCGTCCCACACCTTTACGACGGCGGAAGAGGGACTCAATCGCGCGATGGCCGATGGCGCCGTGAGCCCGTCGCTGCCCTGGGTACATAAAGAAGGCTTGGCGCTGCTCATGGCCGACTACGCGAGCCAGGACGACGCGAGCCGAAAAATTCCTGCGCTGCTCACGGCGTTCTATCAAGGGAGCAACCCCCAGGTGCTGGCGACGAAAGCCGACTTAGTGCAACGGGCCGGCCAGGAACTGACCATGCTCTATACCCAGAACGTGTTTCCCGAGATGAAGGTGACCTGGGGAACGCATCCGAATCATATCGGGCACATGAGTTATCCAGGGTGTTTCCGCTGCCACGATGGGGACCACATGGCGAAGGATGGCACGTCGATCACGCAGGATTGCGCGGCCTGCCACAATCTGCTGGCCGTGGACGAAGCAAAGCCAAAGGTATTGTCGGATCTAGGCATCCAATAAGTTGAGGCGGGGGGGAAAGGGCGGCTCGAAGCGAGCCGCCCTTCGTGTGTCCCGATCAATGTTCATGGGGGCATGGTAGGCTGTCTCTTCGCGTAGAAGGAGCCTCGTTTCCGATGTCCAACGGTCATCCCACACACTTCAATCTCGTCGCGGCAGCGCATGCCGTGATGCTCGAACGCGGCTTTCAACCCGATTTTCCCAAAGGGACCGACGAACAACTGGCATCGATTGCAGCGCACCCTGAAGCACCGGCCGCGCCAGGCGCACAAGATCTGCGCAACCTGCTCTGGTCGTCGATCGACAACGACACCTCCAAAGACCTCGATCAGATCGAGTGGGCCGAGCAGCTGCCCGACGGGCGCATTCGCGTACTGGTGGGCGTGGCCGATGTGGATGCGCGCGTGAACGAGGGGACCGTGATCGACGGACATGCGCGCAGCGAGACGACCTCGGTCTATACCGGCGTGAAGGTGTTTCCGATGCTGCCCGCGCAACTGTCCGAGGGCATCACGTCGCTTAACGAGAACGAAGATCGCGTCGCGGTCGTGATCGAGTTTGCCGTAGATGCAAGCGGGGCGTGCTCGGAAGGCAAGGCTTATCGCGCGCTGGTGCGGAACCGGGCGCAGCTGGCCTACAACGGCGTAGGAGCGTGGATCGAGGAACGCGGCGCGGCTCCCGCAAAGGTGGCAGCAAGCCCCGATCTGGCAGCACAGTTGAAACTGCAGGACAAGGCTGCGCAATGCATGCTGGGCAGCCGCTTTCAGCATGGCGCGCTGGACTTGGAGACGATCGAGACCCGCCCGGTGATGCTGCAGGACCAGGCCGTCGACATTGCGCGGCTCGAAAAGAATCGGGCTACGTCGCTGATCGAGGAGTTCATGGTGGCGGCGAATGGCGTGATCGCGAAGACCTTTGAAGACGCGGGCGTGGCGTCGATCCGGCGCATCGTGCGCACCCCCAAACGGTGGGATCGCATCGTGGAGCTGGCAAATGGACTGGGGACAACGCTGCCGGCCGAGCCGGATTCGAAGGCGCTCAACGATTTTCTGCTGGCGCAGAAGCGGAAGGATCCAGATCATTTTCCCGATCTGTCGCTCGCTGTGGTCAAGCTGATGGGACCGGGCGAGTATGTGCTGGTGAAGCCGAAGGAAGTGTCGCCAGGGCATTTCGGGCTCGCCGTGCAGGATTACACGCACTCGACGGCGCCAAATCGGCGATTCCCGGATGTGGTGACCCAGCGGCTGCTCAAGGCGCTGCTGGCCAAGGCGAATGCTCCATACTCCGAGGGGGATCTCGATGCGATTGCGCAGCGCTGCACGCAGATGGAAGACGCGGCGCGCAAGGTGGAACGCGACATGCAGAAGCGCATCGCCGCCGTGGTGCTGCACCCCCGCATCGGGCAGAGCTTTCCGGCGATCGTCACAGGGGTGAACAACTACGGAACGTTCGTGCGCACCCTCGATCCGCACGTGGAAGGCATGCTGGTGAACGCAGGCAAGCCCGGCGCGAAGAAGAGCCTCGACGTCGGCGACCGCCTGACGGTCAAGCTGGTGAACACCGACCCGGAGCGGGGGTTTATCGATTTTTCGATGTGAGGGTGATGGTTACTCAACCAGTGACTGCCGGTTGGTGGTTGGTGGCCGACCCGGCAGTGACCTTTTCGCCGATATTTCTGGGCCTGCTGTTCTTGAGTTTCCTGCAAGTCACGATGGCTTCGCTTGCGGTTGTGTTGTCAGTCCCGCTCCTCGTCGGGCTTCGGGGGCTCGGCTTTGGCCGAGGCCTTGCGGTCGGGCTTTCCTGAGTTCACCGGCACGCCCACTTCGGCGAGTTCTGCGCCGGTGCCGGGCTCATCGATCCACAGGCAGGCGATCCACCAGATCGCGACAAGAAAATAGACAACGCTGTTGGCGTTGAAGAGATTCTCGCGGATTCCGAGGATGCGATCGTATTCCTGGCGCGAGTGCGGCTTGGCCGAGAGCGCAATGAGCTGCCAGATGACTTGGACCAGAATCTGGGCTAGCGACGCGGTGGAGAGGCCGATCATGATGCGCTGCGCGTGAGTGCGCCAGCCGGCGCCGTAGCGGCGGCCAAAGGCAACGACCAGCACGCCGAGCAGAACGGTCAGGACGTCGACGAGCAGGCTGGATTTTTGTGCGAACAACTGCAGCAGGCTGAGCCAGGCCAGCAGCGTGTGGGGCGCGATGGTTTTCCACGCCGGCCAGTGGCCCCAGGTGGCGACTACGACGACGCCGATCGCAAAGAGGATCAGGATCCAAATGAGGCGCGCGGTGCGCCCCGCGCGACGAAAGACACGCCGCGCTATTTCGACCAGCACCAGAAACGAAACGATCGCCGAGAGGTCGGCCAGGATCACGAAGATGCCGCCCAGCGTGATCTGCGGAAGCCGCCCATAGAGCAGGCGGCTGGCGATGAGGCGCAGCGTGACCAGAGCGATAGAGCTGGTGAACCAGAAGAAGCGCCGAGTGCGATCACGCCCAAGCAGGACAACAAGGAGAACGAGGTGTGCGGCAAGGGTCAGCGTCCAAAGAATCTGGACGGGCGTGAACGGAAAGTGGAAGTGCATGCAATCCTGACCTGGCCGCGACGTGTGGAGCAGGCGACCAAAGGCTAGTCTAGGGCATTGGAGCGGGTGGGAGGGAAGGACTGAAATGGTGCGCCCGGAGAGATTCGAACTCCCGACCTAACGCTCCGGAGGCGTTCGCTCTATCCAGCTGAGCTACGGGCGCGCTCTCTCAGCATATCGTACTTCGGGTTCCCGGGAGGCTGGATGGTCAGTGAGCTACATAGGCCCATAAGGGCGTAATTCTTGTAATTCGGGTTTCGCGGCCTCCCATCCTTTCCCCAAGAAAAAGCCGAAAGGATGGGGCACGGGCAGCTTAATCTCTGTTCCCCTTATGCCTGTTCCCTGTCTTTCCGCAGCGACTCCATCACCGACTGGATCAGGGCCTTAGCGCCTTCCATACCGCTGAGGACAGCCTGTAGATCCAGTGCGGGCTTGCTGGGGTTGCGGCTCGATGGGCAGTAAACGCCATGCTGGCCGACCAGGATCAGGGAGTCGGTGAGCAGGTCGAGGGCGACGGCCAGCCTGCCGCGCTCCAGGCCCATCATGAACTCATGTCGTTCGAGGTCGGCTTTCTTTTCGTCGAAAACACTCATGCCTCCAGCGTACCGGAAAGCAGTCGAGGCGCGTCGGGACCACCCTTGATGCGCAAGGATGAGGCACCCGGCACCATGACCGTGCGCATGGTTAGGTACCCGGTTTCCGGGGACACGCTAGACGTCGAGCTTGCGCATGTAGTCGGCGTCGGCGCGGAGCTCGGTCATGGGATCGCCGGCGAACTCTTCCTGCTCGATGAAGAAATGCTTGAGACCGGTGGCTGCGCGGAGGATGGGCCGATAATCGATGACGCCGGTGCCGAGCACGACGGAGTGGAATTTGCCGCCGGCTTCGCGCGCCATATCTTTCACATGCAAGAGCGGAAAGCGCTCGGGTGTTTTGCGAAGGTAGTCGACGGGGTTGTGGCCCGCGGCGGTCACCCATCCGCAGTCCATCTCGAAAACGACATGCTCGGGATCGGTGAGGCGCAGCAACTCGTCGTAGACCACCACCCCGTTTTCGACGGCGAACTCGGGGATGTGGTTGTGCATGCCGAAGGTGATGCCGGCGGACTTGAGCTTTGCCCCAATGCGATTGAATTCGCCGGCGACGAAACGCCAGTCGTCCAGGGTGAGCTCCTCCCCCTTGGCGTTGGGATTGCGGTGGACGCCGCCCGAGGAAGAACAGATGAGGTATTCCAGGCCCAGCGTATGGGCAAACTCGATGAGCTCGTCGAGACGCGAGCGGAACTCGGTGAGCGTGTGGTGCGCACTGATGCAGCGCAGGCCGGCCTGGTCCATCGCATGGCGAAACTCGGCGGCCGGCTTGTTGAAGTAGCCTGCAGCCTCGACTTCGCGATAGCCGGCCTCGTGGAGCTGACGGAGCGTACCGTCGAAATCCTTGGGTAAGAGGTTACGGACCGAATAGAGCTGCAGACCGATAGGGCGGTTGAGCGGAGCGCCACTGAGAGAGCCGGAAGCAAACGAGGCGGCAGCGGCGCCCGCGCCGAGACGAACGAAGTCCCGTCGAGTCAGGGAAGACAAGTTCATGGTGGGCAATCTCTCCTCAAAAACGCAGGGCCATTCTCGCGCGGTACCCTTGCGTGTGTCCACACGGTACGTTGCCGATGGAGGGTTGGGCCGGTAGGATGCGGTGGTGGATTCGGAAGCGGTTGTGGACACGAATGAGAGACGCAGATGCGGACTGATGGCGGGATTCGGCGAGGGCGATGCATGTCGAGGGCAGGATGGGTCCTGCTGGTTGGGGCGTTGGCGGCGAGCGGGACGTCTTGGGCGCAGAAGCGCGAAGCACCTCCGGATCTGGGGCCGCATGTGCTGGTCTTCAGTCCGTCCATGCCTGCGGAGGCGATCCAGGAGCAGATCGACAAGATCTATGCGGCCCAGGAGCACAGCGAATTCGGCGCCGAGCGCTATGCGCTGCTGTTTTTGCCGGGGACCTATCACGTGGATGTGCCGGTTGGTTTTTATACCGAGGTGATCGGGCTGGGCGCGACGCCAGATGCGGTGCAGATTGTGGGCAATGTGCATAGCGATGCCAGCCTTCCGCACAACAATGCGACCTGTACCTTCTGGCGCGCGGTAGAGGGACTCGCGGTGACGCCCACGGGCGGCACGATGCAATGGGCCGTCTCGCAGGCCGCGCCCTTCCGGCGCATGCACGTGCGGGGCAACATCGTGCTGCACCAGAATGGAGGCTGGGCCAGCGGTGGATGGATGGCCGACTCGGTGATCGACGGGAATGTGGGCGCGGGGCCGCAGCAGCAGTGGATTTCGCGCAACAGCGAGTGGGGTAGTTGGACGGGCGCGAACTGGAACATGGTGTTCGTGGGCGTGCCCCATCCGCCGGAGGGCGAGTGGCCTTCGCCGCCCTTCACCAAAATTGATCGGACGCCGATTGTGCGCGAGAAGCCGTTTGTCGAAGTGGACGCGCAGGGGCGGTGGAGCGTGCGCGTGCCGGCCCTGCGCACAGACAGCGTGGGTGTGACCTGGCATGGAGGGACGACGCCAGGGCGCTCGATTCCGCTGAACCTGTTTTATGTGGCGCGGCCGGGCGTGGATTCCGCAACGACAATCAACGCGCAGCTGGCGACAGGAAAAAACCTGCTGTTTACGCCGGGTATCTATAACCTTGACGAACCGATTCGCGTGATGCGTCCGGATACGGTTGTGATGGGGCTTGGGTTTGCGACCCTGCGACCGGTGCGCGGAACGGCGGCCCTGGCCACGGCAGATGCGGATGGGATCGAGATTGCGGGATTGTTGCTGGATGCGGGGCCGGAGATGTCGCCGAACCTGCTGGTGATTGGGCCCGCGGGGAGCAAGAGCGATCACGCCCAGAATCCGATCACACTGCACGACATGTTTTTTCGCGTCGGCGGCGCGGGCGAGGGACGGACCGTGGGCAATCTCGAGATCAACGCGAATGACACGGTCGTGGATCATACCTGGATCTGGCGCGCGGACCACGGCGCCCAAGTTGGCTGGACGAAGAACCCGAGCACCAACGGCCTGGTCGTGAATGGGAACAACGTCACAGCCTATGGATTGTTTGTCGAACATCATCAACGATTCCAGGTGCTGTGGAAGGGCGACCGCGGACGTACGTATTTCTATCAGTCAGAAATCCCCTATGACCCGCCGGACCAGGCCAGCTACACCAGCGCGCCCGGCGTGAATGGATGGGCGTCGTATAAGGTGGCGGACTCCGTGATGCAGCACGAGGCATGGGGGCTGGGCGTTTACAGCGTCTTCCGGCACCCGAATGTGGTGCTGTCGCATGCCATCGAGGCGCCGCGCGCGCCCGGAGTGCGCTTTCATCACATGATTACGGTGGCGCTCGACGACAAGGGTGAGATCTCCCACGTGATCGACGACGAGGGCGATGCGACGAAGCTCGGGCCGCATCGCTACGACCCGAAGGTCGCGGAATTCCCATAGAACAGGGCGGTTTGCGGGCCATGGGCAGCGGTGGGGCGTGAAAGAATAGTCAGAGAGATCATGACCCCCGACGACGCACTTCCAGAATCGAATCCCGCACCGGAAACTCATCCTGAACCCCCCGCACCGCCTGACGAGTGCTTCGCCGACATTCTGTCGGACTTCGAGCGTTCGCACACACACAAGCCAGCAGGCGGCGCCAAGCAGCTGCAAGGCACGGTGGTGTCGCTCTCCGCCGAACAAGTATTTCTCGACATTGGCTACAAGACCGAGGGCGTGCTGGCGCGGTCCATCTTTCCCAACAACGCCGAGGATGTGAAGCCGGGCGATGGAATTCCGGTGTCGGTGACCGGGCGCAACGAAGAAGGCTACTACGAACTATCGCGCTTCAACGTAGCCCAGCCGCGGGATTGGTCCGCCCTGGAAGCGGCGTTCGCTGAAAAGCTGGCCGTGGTGGGGACCGTGACCGGCGTGGTGAAGGGCGGGCTCACGGTAGATGTGGGTGTGCGCGCCTTCATGCCGGCCAGCCGCTCTGGCACGCGGGACGCAGCGGAAATGGAGAAGCTGGTCGGAACCGGGATCACCTGCCGCATCACAAAGCTCGACGTGACCGATGAAGATGTCGTCGTCGACCGGCGCGTAGTTCTCGAGGAACAGGCGCGCACCGAAGCCCAAGGCCGATTTGCTGCCATGCAGGAAGGCGACGCCGTCGATGGGACTGTCCGCAGCCTGATGAGCTATGGCGCCTTCGTCGACATTGGCGGCGTCGATGGCCTGCTGCACGTCAGCGACATGGCGTGGGGACGCGTGAACAAACCGGAAGACCTGCTGAGCGTCGGCCAGCAGATCCGTGTCCGCATTCTGAAGATCGATTCGGAAACAAAGAAAATCTCCCTTGGATTAAAGCAGCTGCAACCGGAGCCGTGGGAGACCGTGCCGGCGAAGTATCCGGTGGGTCAGCGCGTGCAGGGCACGGTGACACGGATCGCGGACTTTGGCGCATTTGTGGAGATTGAGCCCGGCGTGGAAGGGCTGATTCACATTTCAGAGATGAGCTGGGGCAAGAAGGTGCGCCACCCGAGCGACCTGATCAAAGAACGCGATCGCGTAGACGCAGTTGTCCTGGATATCAAGCCGCAGGAGCGGCGCATGGCGCTGGGGTTGAAACAGACTCTCAGCGATCCGTGGTCCGAAGTGCAGCGGAAATTCCCCGTTGGTTCGCAGGTTGAGGGGCCGGTCACGAAGCTGATGAAGTTCGGCGCGTTTGTCGAGATTGCCGAAGGCATCGAGGGGCTGGTGCACATCAGCGAGATTGTTGCCGACCGTCGACTCAACCATCCCTCAGACGTGCTGCATGCGGGGCAGGTCGTCAAGGCGCAGGTGCTGGGCATCGACCCAGAGAAGCGCCAGATCAAGCTGAGCATGAAGCAGCTGATCCCCACCAGCATCGACGAATACCTTGCCGAGCACAAGGCGGGCGATGTGGTGTCAGGGCGCGTGGTAGAAGTATCGGGCGAGCAGGCAACGGTGGAACTGGGCGAAGGCATTCGTTGCGCGTGCGGAACCTCCGCTGCGTCCAATGCGCCGTCGGCACAATCTGCCCCGACCCAAAGTTCTTCCGGCAAAGCGGATTTGTCCTCACTGACATCGCTGCTGCAGGCCCGCTGGAAGGGCAATGCGCCGGCCCTCGCGGCAAAGCCCGAGGCGCTGCAGCCCGGGCAGATTCGCAGCTTCAAGATCGTGAAGCTCGATGCCGGCGCGAAACGGATCGAAGTGGAACCCGCCTAAGGTTCACAAATAGGCTTCGTCGATATAGCACCACCGCCAATTTTCGCCGCGCTCGGCCGATTGGATGAGTGGATGCTGCGTCTCGTGGAAGTGGGCGCGTGCGTGGCGACCCACCGACGAATCGCAACAGCCCACATGGCCGCACTCAAGACACGCGCGCAGGTGAACCCACTTCTGGCCGGTCTTCAGGCACTCCTCGCAACCCTTGGCGCGCGGTTTGGCGTTCTTGTCGTGGTCGAGATGAGAGCATTGCGCCGGCATGAAAACCTCCAGGGAGCAGCGATTCCGCTCACTCCACCTTATATTGATGCGCGAGGGCGCGGAAGGTGGCGACCTCGGCATCGGCCCAGGCAGCATCGCGGCCGAGTTCAGCAGCCAGGAGATCGGCCACCGCCGGAGCCATGGCGATCGCGGCGCCAGCATTGAGGAACAGGGCGCGGGTGCGGCGCGCAAGAGCATCTTCGACAGAGCGAGACATCTCCGCCCGCGCGCCCCATACCACTTCGGCGGCAATATAGGGCAGCGCAGGATGGAGTTGCGCTGCGAGGCGCGGTTCTTTTGCAAGCGTGCGGATGGCCTCGGCATCGGAACCATACACGTCGAGGCTACCGAGTGACGACGCATCCTCGAGATAGCCGTGGATGTGCAGGTTGCGCGTGGGGCATGGCTCGTCGCGCAGGCGGCCAAGCGTGATGGCATGGTCCACAGCATCCTCGGCCATGTGGCGATAGGTAGTCCACTTGCCCCCGGTGATGGTGAGCAGCCCCGACGTGTCCACATGGATCACGTGATCGCGCGAAAGCGTTGACGTCTTGCCCTCGCCTTTGACGAGCGGGCGCAGGCCCACATAGACAGCCAGCACATCGGCGCGCGTGGGTGGGCGCGTGAAGTAGCGGCTCGCCGTTTCGAGGATGAATTCGATTTCTTCGTCCAGAGGGCGCGGTTCGAGGCTCGGTGCATCAACCGGCGTGTCCGTCGTTCCAGCGACCGCATGGTCGTGCCAGGGAATGACGAACAGCACACGGCCATCGCTGGTGCGCGGCACCATGAGCGCGGTGTCGCTCTTGAGGAACGAGCGATCGAAGACCAGATGGATTCCCTGGCTGGTGACGACAAGCGGATCGACGGCAGGGTCGGCCATCTTGCGAATCGAGTCGGTGAAAACGCCCGTCGCGTTGACCACGATGCGTGCGGCGAGGGTGAAGTTTTCGCCGGTTTCCGTGTCGCGCGCAGTGAGCCCGTTGACATAGCCGTCGGCGTCGCGGAGAAGACTCGTGGCGGGGCAGTAATTGACGACGGTTGCTCCGTGGTCGGCGGCCGTCATGGCGAGATGGATGAGGAGACGAGCGTCGTCGAATTGACCGTCGTAGTAGACAACACCGCCGCGAAGTTCCTCGGGTTCAAGACCCGGTAGCCGGGCAAGTGTTTCTTCAGGGGACAAAAGCCTCGAAGCCCCGAAGCCGTATTTGCCCGCCAGCATGTCGTAGAGTTTGAGTCCGATGCCGTAGAAGGGCGCTTCCCACCAGGAGTAGTGAGGCACCACGAAAGCCAGATCGTGCACCAGGTGCGGCGCATTCTGGCGGAGCAGGCCGCGCTCTTTGAGCGCCGACATCACAAGCGAGATGTTGCCTTGCTCGAGATAGCGCACGCCGCCATGGACAAGCTTGGTGCTGCGGCTACTGGTCCCTTTGCCGAAGTCGTGCCCTTCGAGCAGGACCACGTCGAGGCCGCGGGCTGAAGCATCGACGGCGACGCCCATGCCAGTGGCCCCGCCCCCAATGATGGCGATGTCCCAAGGCTCGTTCTGTTCCGCGCGCGCGCGGATGCGCTGCAGCATGTCTTCGCGACGCATGGTCTTACTCCGTCCAGTGTTTGGAGCGCTCCACAGCGCGCTGCCAGCGCGCGCGGCGTTGTTTACGTTCGGGCTCGGGCATCTTGGGCTCGAAGCGTGTGTCGTCTTGGCGTTGGTCGCGCAGGGCATCCGGGCTGGGCCAGAATCCGGTGGCAAGGCCTGCGAGATAGGCGGCGCCCAGGGCCGTGGTTTCGGTGACGCGCGGGCGTACCACACGAACACCGAGCAGATCGGCCTGGAACTGCACCATGAGATCGTTGACCGCCGCACCGCCATCGACGCGGAGGGCGCTGAGAGGCGCATTCGTCTCGCTGTGTACGGCATCCAGCACGTCGGCGACCTGGAAGGCGATGCTCTCGAGGGCAGCGCGGGCAATGTGGTCGGGCTTGGTGTCGCGGCGCAGGCCGATGAGGAGACCGCCTGCATGCGGATCCCAGTGAGGCGCGCCAAGACCAACGAAGGCGGGAACGAAGACCACTCCGCCTGAGTCGGGGACGCCCGCGGCAAGCTCTTCCACATCGGCCGAAGAGCCGATGAGCTTGAGATTGTCGCGCAGCCACTGGACGACGGCGCCGCCAATGAAAATGCTCCCCTCGAGAGCGTATTCGAGACGATGCTGCGCGCTGGCAGCGACGGTAGTGATGAGGCGATGCTTCGAGCGGACGAATTGGGTGCCGATGTTTTGCAACAGGAAACAGCCGGTGCCGTAGGTGTTCTTGGCTTCGCCGGGACTCCAGCAGAGCTGGCCGAACAGCGCCGCCTGCTGATCGCCGGCGATTCCCGCCAGCGTGATGCCGCCGAGGCCAAGGGTCGTGGTGACTTCGCCGATCTTCTGGCTCGACCAGACAACCTCGGGCAGCAGGCTTTCGGGCACGTCGAAGATGCGCAGCAGTTCGGGATCCCATCCGCCTTGGACGATGTTGTAGAGCAGAGTGCGCGACGCGTTGGTCACGTCCGTGACATGGTGCTTCCCGCTGCTGAGATGCCAGACCAGCCAGCTGTCGACGGTGCCGAAAGCGAGCTCGCCTTTGTCGGCCCGCTCGCGCGCGCCGGAGACGTTGTCGAGAATCCACTTGATCTTGGTGGCGGAGAAATAGGGATCGATGACAAGGCCGGTTCGGTTGGAGATTTCGTCGCCAAGCCCCTTCTGTTCGAGGCTTCCACACAGCGCGGCAGTTCGGCGATCTTGCCACACGATGGCGGGATGAATCGGCTTGCCGGAGGCGCGGTCCCAGACAATGACGGTTTCGCGCTGGTTGGTGATGCCGATAGCGGCGATGTCGCGGGGGCGCGCGCCCACCTTGCCGAGCGCTTCGACGGCGCAGCTCATCTGGCTGGTGAGGATCTCGGTGGGATCGTGCTCAACCCAGCCCTGCTGCGGATAGAACTGCTGGAATTCGTGCTGGGCGACGGCGGCGAGGTTGCCTGCCTCGTCGAAAAGAATCGCGCGAGAGCTGGTGGTTCCTTGATCCAACGCGAGGATATACGCCATGCGGGTTGTCTTCCTTCGGTCCCCAGTCAAACACGGATGGCTTCGCTGCAGCAAGACGGCCACGGTGAATATCGGGGCGAGACCGCGTTGCGATCAGCCGGGGATGTAGAGGTCCACGTACTCGCGGACCAGCATCGCGTCGAGGCGGGCCGGATCGAGGGAAACATTGAGGATGCGCTGCTGCTGCGCTTCGGGGAAGCGGCGGCGGAGGTTGGTTTTGAATTTTTCGATGAGCAGCGGCATGCCTTCGGCGCGGCGACGGCGATGGCCGATGGGATACTCGACAATCTCCTCCAGCACCGTACCATCGTCCAGAACCGCACGAAGTGCGTTGGCGATGGAGCGCTTCTCGGGATCGTGGTAGTCGGCGGTGAAGCGCGGCTCTTCGACGCAATCAACGAGAGCGCGGAGGGCGTCGATCTGTTGGCCCATGATTGGGTCGTTTGCGACGCCGTCTTCGTAGTCGGCGGCCGTGAGGCGGCCAAAGAGCAGCGGGATGGCGATCATATATTGCACGCAGTGGTCGCGGTCGGCGGGGTTGGCCAGCGGGCCTTTCTTGTCGATGATGCGCAGGCAGGCTTCGTGGGTGCGGATGATGATTTTTTTGATGTTTTTGAACGAGAGTCCTCGCAGGTCGAGGTCAGCGCGAATCTTCATCGCCGCTTCGACCGCGGTCTGCGCATGGAACTCGGCGGGGTAGCTGACCTTGAAGAGCACGTTCTCCATCACGTAAGACCCGTAACGGCGCCGGAAGCGGAAGGGCTGGCCGCCGAAGGAGACGTCGTAGAAACCCCAGGTTTTTGCGGTGAGCGCGGAGGGATAGCCCATTTCTCCCGCGCGGGCCATGAGGGCGAGACGCACTGCACGGCTGGTGGCGTCGCCCGCCGCCCAGCTTTTGCGCGAGCCGGTGTTGGGTGCATGACGATAGGTGCGCAGGCTCTGGCCGTCCACCCAGGCAAGCGAGAGCGCGTTGATCGTCTGCTCGCGCGTGAGTCCGAGGAGCGCGCAGACAACGGCCGTGGATGCGACCTTGACGAGGACGACGTGATCGAGGCCGACTTTGTTGAAGGAGTTCTCGAGCGCAACGCAGCCCTGGATCTCGTGGGCTTTGATCATGGCGGTCAGAACCTGGCGCATGGTCAAAGGGGCACTGTCCGAGCGGGACAGCCAATCGGCGACGGCGAGAATGCCGCCAAGATTGTCTGAGGGGTGGCCCCATTCAGCAGCGAGCCAGGTGTCGTTGAAGTCGAGCCAGCGAATCATGGCGCCGATGTTGAAGGCCGCTTGGACTGGATCGAGTTCGTAGCGGGTGCCGGGAACGCGCGCGCCGTTGGAAACGACGGTGCCGGCCACGATGGGGCCGAGCAGCTTGGTGCAGGCAGGGTATTCGAGGGCTTCGAGGCCGCAGCCCAACGTGTCGATGAGGCAAGCGCGCGCCGTTTCATAGGCGATCTCGCTGGTGATTTCGTAGCCCAGCGCATACTCGGCGATGTCGGTCAATACTTTGTCGGGCGCGGGGCGTTCATTGCTGAAGTGGGAGGACACCTTGACTCCTGAGCAGCCAGTTAGCGCGATAAAAAGTTAGCCGGTTCGCGAAGCCGATATCTCAATTACGTTCGGCAATGGGTACAAATTTGAGCGGCTCCGGCCCGGTGTAAACCGCGGAGGGGCGGATGATCTTTCCGTCCTGCCGCTGCTCGATCACGTGGGCACACCAACCCGCCGTGCGCGCCATGACGAAGAGCGGGGTAAACAGGTCGATGGGGATGCCCATCAGGTCGTAGGCCACGGCGCTGTACCAGTCCAGATTGGGAAACATGCGCTTGGCATCGTGCATGGTGGACTCGATGCGCTCGGCGACCGCGTAAGGCAGCGTTTTGGATGAGTGGCGCGACAGCGAGAGCGCGATGGCCTTGATGATGTCGCTGCGGGGGTCGCTGATGGTGTACACCGGGTGACCGAAGCCGATAATGACTTCACGCTCCGCGATGCGGCGGCGGATGTCGGCGTCCGCCTCGTCGGGCTTGGTATAACGGCGCTGGATTTCGAGCGCGACTTCGTTGGCGCCGCCGTGCTTGGGCCCCTTGAGAGCGCCGATGGCGCCGGCGATGCACGAGTAAAGATCGGAGCCCGTGCCGGCGATGACACGCGCGGTGAAAGTGGATGCATTGAATTCGTGCTCGGCATAGAGAATCAGCGAGGCGTCCAGAGCCCTGGTCCACTCCGCGCTGGGAGCGGAGCCGTGGAGCAGGTGAAGGAAGTGCGCGGCAATCGAATCTTCGAAGCGCTCCACCTCGATGCGGCGGCCATTGCGCGCGTAGTGGTACCAGTAGAGCAGCATCGAGGCAAGGCTCGCGAGCAGCGTGTCGGCGATCTTGCGCGCACCGCTCTCTTTGCGGCTCTCGCCTTCGGGCAGCATACAGCCGAGGACAGAGACGCCGGTGCGCAGCACGTCCATGGGGTGCGTCGAAGGCGGCAGCAGTTCAAGCGCCTGCTTCACCGCTGCGGGCAAACTGCGCAGCGGACGCAGTGTTGCCTTGTAGGTTGCCAGCTCGGGAGCCGTCGGCAGCTTGCCGTGGACGAGAAGATAGGCGACTTCTTCAAACTTGCAGTGGTCGGCGAGGTCGTGGATGTCGTAGCCGCGATAGTGCAGGTCGTTTCCCGCGTGGCCGACGGTGCAGAGGGCAGTGGAACCGGCGGGTGTGCCAGAGAGCGCGACGGACTTTTTGGCCCTGAAGGCTGCCGGAGCGGGGTTGGCGTCGTGTGTGCTCATGGGGCTCCTTGGTAAGACGGCTTGCCAACGGTGGTGCTCCGCGCTCTACTTCGCGTCTTTTTCTTTGGCGAAGAGTTCGTCGAGCTTCTGCTCGTAGGCGTGATAGCCGAGATGCTTGTAGAGATCATCGCGCGTTTGCATCATGGGGATCATGTGTTTCTGCGTGCCCTCATTGCGAATGCCCTGGTAAACCTGGAGGGCCGCGGCATTCATTGCGCGGTAGGCAGCGCAGCAATACAGAATGATGTCGACGCCGGCGGCAGCGAGCTCGTCGCGCGTGAACAGAGGTGTCTGGCCGAATTCCGTGATATTGGCGAGAATCGGCACGCCGACGGCTTTGCGGAACTTCGTGTACGTGGCGAGTTCGGTGACGGCCTCCGCAAAGATCATGTCGGCGCCGGCGACCACATAGGTCTGCGCGCGCGCAATGGCAGCGTCGAGGCCTTCGCTGGCGAGTGCGTCGGTGCGCGCCATGATCACAAAGGCCTCCTCGGTGCGGGCATCGACGGCAGCTTTGAGGCGATCGACCATCTCCCCCGTCGCGACGAGCTCTTTGCCGGGGCGATGGCCACAGCGCTTCGCACTGGCCTGGTCCTCGATATGCACGGCGGCAGCGCCCGCTTTAATCATGGAGCGAATGGTGCGCGCGATGTTGAAGGCGCCGCCCCAGCCCGTGTCGATGTCGACCAGGAGCGGCAGAGGCGTAGCGTCGGTGATCCGCCGGACGTCGATCAGGACGTCGTCCATGGTGCTGATGCCGAGGTCGGGAAGGCCAAGTGAATTGACGGCGACGCCCCCGCCGGAGAGATAGAGTGCGCGAAAGCCGGCAGCCTGGGCGAGTTTTGCCGCATAGGCATTGATCGCGCCGGCCACCTGAAGCGGTTGTTCGTCGCGCAGTGCGGCACGCAAGCGTTCACCCGGCGATTTTGGACAGGGGGCCGGCTCCATGCAATGCCCGCATCATAGCAGCCGCGCCAACGACTCTGCCGCTTTTCGGCCTATGGGGCGCGGTGCGACAATGCTTCCGGCGAGACAATTTGTACCGAGCATGGGCTCTGCCCGAAGGAGAACCGTCATGAAACGTCTTTTGATCTGCGCCGGAGTTCTGATTGCCGCGACGTTCAGCCTGCCAGCGCAACAAAAACCACCGGCCAGCCCGCCCGAGACCGCGTCTGGCACGGTAGCCGGAAAAACTGTCACGATCGATTACAGCTCTCCACGGGTGAAAGGGCGCGAAGGGCACGTTTTTACCCAGGACGGACTTATCAAGACCGCACGCGGTTCGCAGTATCCGATCTGGCGCGGCGGAGCCAATGCTGCGACGACCTTGAAGACCGATGGCGACCTGACGATCGGGGACCTGCAGGTGCCGAAGGGCACGTACACGCTGTTTGTCGACATCTCCGATCCTGACAACTGGACGCTCATCGTGAATAAGAAGACGGGCGAGTGGGGCCTGGCCTATGACGGATCGCAAGATCTGGGGCGGACGAAGATGAGGATGGGCAAACCGCCGGCGATGGTCGAGGATCTGACGTGGACGGTCGGCGATGGCAAAATCACGCTGGCGTGGGAGAATCGCACCGCATCGGTATCGGTACATTAAGACGCGCTGGCGCGCAAGACGGGGCGGCACGCCGCTGGGGACTGCCGCCCTGCCGGTAGAATAGATAAAGAGAGCGCGGTCTTGCGCGGGAGGCTTCTCCTACTTTGCCTTTGTACGAATATCGCTGCACCCAGTGCGGCCATCGCTTCGAGAAAATACAACACTTCAATACGGAGCCGGAGACCCAGTGCCCCAAGTGCCATGGCGCGCTGATCAGGCCGCTGACTGCGCCCGCGCTTCAATTCAAGGGTGCGGGTTGGTATGTGAACGACTACGCGTCGAAGGGGACAAGTAGCGCGTCTGACGACAAGCCTGCTGATTCGGGCGCAAAGCCGGCGACCGAGACAAAGACGACAGAAAGCGCCAAGCCCGCGGCGTCGGAGTCTGCAGCGAAGCCGGCCTCGACCGAGGCCGCCGCGAAACCGGCTGCGAGCTCGTCTTCTTCGTCGGAATAGGCGCTGGATCAGCACCCCAAACCCACGCAAACACAAACACCGTAAGATAGGAATGGACCGCACGATTGCGACGCGGCCGTTCTATGCCTCTGCTCGATCCGATTCCATCGCCTGTTGAGAATTCCGATTTTGCCGCGCTCGAGTGGGAGCCGCTGCTCGCACTGGTGGCCGGATTTGCTGCCTCGCCGGTGGGGCGCGCTGCTGTTCTCGGGCTGCGGCCCTCGACGGATGAGGCTTGGATTCGCAGGCAGCATCAGCTCACCGGCGAGGTCCGCTTGATATTGGCGGAGCAGGTATCCATCGCGCTGGGTGGCCTCTTCGACCCGACCGAGCTAGCGGCGAAAGCGCGGATTCCCGACGTGGCGCTCGAGGCGGCGGAACTCCAGGCTATAGCTCGCCTGGCCCACGATATCGCCGCATGGCAGGCGCTGCTCCAGGAGCCGTCGGCACGGCTGGCGGGGAGGCTGCCCGGTTTGTCGGACCTCTCCGCTGCATTGACGCAGGGGTTGCGGACACTGGCCGAATCGATTGAACGGAAAATTCAGCCGGATGGAACCCCGGCCGACGATGCTTCTCCGGAGCTGGGACGGATTCGCCGCGAGCAGGACCGGCAGCGGCGCGCGATCGAGGAATCGCTGCGATCGGCTTTGCGCAAGCTGGCCAGCGATGGCGCGACCCAGGACGACGTGATCACCATTCGCGGCGACCGGTTCGTGATCCCGGTGCGCAGTGAATTGAAGCGGCGTGTTTCGGGCGTCGTGCATGGGGCAAGCTCATCAGGGCAAACCGTGTACGTGGAGCCGCTGGAAACCATCGAGGAAAACAACGAGCTGGTGCGGCTGCTCGAAGAAGAGCAGGCCGAGATTCATCGCATTTTTGTCGCCCTGACGCGCCAGGTGGGAGGGCATTCTGCCGCGCTGGTCGCAGGGGCGCGGGTCCTGGCGCTCGTCGATAGCCTCCTGGCGCGAGCCCGCTTTGCCCACGCCTACAACTGCATTGAGCCATCCCTTGCGCCTGATCGGCTGAACCTGAACGCCGCCCGCCATCCGCTGCTCGAAAAACATTTGCGCACGGTTGGAGGCCAGGTTGTTCCCCTTACGCTCGAGCTGACCGCGGAAATGCGGCAGTTGATTATCAGCGGACCGAATACGGGCGGCAAGACGGTGACGCTAAAAACGACGGCGCTGCTGGCGATGATGGCGCAGGCAGGGATTCCGGTGCCCGCCGAGGCGGCGAGCTTTCCGGTCTTCACCGCGTTCCTGGCCGACATCGGCGATGCGCAGTCGATTGAGGCAGAACTGTCGACGTTTTCGGCGCACATCGTGAATCTGAACCGCCTTTCGCGGCTGGCGGATGCGCATTCGCTGGTCTTGCTCGATGAGCTGGGCTCGGCGACGGATCCCGAAGAAGGGTCCGCGCTGGCGGTGGCTGTGGCGCAGTTCTTTCTGGATGCGGGGGCTTGGTCGCTGATCTCGACCCACCACACCTCGCTGAAAATCTATGCGGCCAATGCGCCCGGCGCGCTGAATGCTGCGGCCGGCGTCGACGAGGTGACGCTGGCGCCCAACTACCATCTGCGGCTCGGTGTGCCGGGTGCGTCGGCAGGCATTGCGACCGCAGAGCGACTGGGACTGAATAAGGGCATCGTTGCCGGGGCGCGCGAGCGGCTGGGTTCGCAGCAGGTAGACATTGCGCGATTTCTCGACCGGCTGCACGGCGAGGTCGTTGCGCTTGAAACCGAAAAGAAGAAGGCGCGTGAAGAACAATACGCGCTGAACCAGGAACGGAAGAAGCTCGAGCGCGAAGGCGATGCGGAGATGCGCAATCGCACGCGCGCACTTGAAGCGAAGCTGGGATCACTGCTGAAGGACTTCGAGTTTCAGATGCGGGAAAACGTGCGGGCCATCGAGGATCGTGCGGCGCAGCAAAAGCTCTCCAAAGAAGCGGAGCGGCGCATGAACCGGCTGCGGCGCGAGTTCCAGGAGAGCTTCAATCAGACCGTCGTGGCGCATCGCACGGGCGCGGATCAAGGCGATGCCAACGCGCAACCGCACCTGCTGACGCATATTGCGCCAGGCGACCAGGTGCTCCTGAAGTCGATGAACAAAGTAGCGACGGTACAGCGCGAAGTGGAGAAGGACGTCTTCGAGGTCGCGCTGGGACCGATCAAGATGCGCGTGAAGCGCGACGAGTGCTCCGCACATTCCACTTCTGGAGGAGATTCCAAGCCGGGAAAAGCTGATCCCCTCGCCGCGGCACGGAGCCAGAAGAACGTGCATGTCTCCGTGATCAGCGAAAACACCGACGATCTGCGCACCGAGATCAACTTGATCGGGCGAACGGTAGACGAGGCAACCGAGCAGCTCGAGAAATATCTCGACCGCGCTTTCCTGGCGGGATTGCCGCGCGTGCGCGTGATTCACGGCCATGGAGCGGGAATCTTGCGGCGCGGGGTGCGCGAGTTCCTCAAGAGCCATCCGCACGTGGCGGGCGTAGCCGAGGCTCCCCAGAATGAAGGCGGCATGGGCGCCACGCTGGTGGAGTTGCGGCAGTAGGGCGCACCAAGGCTCGCCCTGCACCGCGCATCGGATTGTTGACAAATTGCTGACAATTCCTTGAGACCCGCCCCGTATGATCGGGGCATCGCCAACTACGAGGAGAGACGGATGCGCAAACTGAGCCTGATGCTGTTGTTCACGATCGCGGCAGCCATCGCGGGCGCTCAAGCCCACAGCATTTACGACTTCACCATGAAATCGATCGACGGGCAGCCGGTCAGCCTGAACAGCTATCACGGCAAGGTGGTGCTCCTCGTGAACGTGGCAAGCCGCTGCGGGTTCACGCCGCAGTACACAGGACTGGAGTCGGTCTACGAGAAGTACAAGGATCGCGGCCTGGTGATCGTGGGTGTGCCGGCGAATAACTTTGCGCAGCAGGAGCCCGGGACCAACGAGGAAATCAAGAAGTTCTGCAGCACCAAGTACAACGTGTCATTCCCCATGATGGCCAAGGTGTCGGTGCTGGGCGATGACGAAACGCCTCTCTACCGTTTCCTGACCGACAAGTCGACGAGCCCCAAGGTCGCAGGCGACATCAAGTGGAACTTCACCAAGTTCCTCTTCGATCGGAACGGCAACCCGGTGGCGCGCTTTGAGCCGGCGGTCACCCCTGACTCACCCGAGGTTACGGCGGCAATTGAAGCAACGTTGAGCAAGTGACGGGCCCCTGAGGATTAGGCAGCATGGCTCGACAACGAGACAGCGATCAGCCCGTGCTGATTGATTGAGTCTGTTGGAGAGGCCATGGACGAGCTGAGTTTCGAATGGGATGAGCAAACATCGGGCACGTTGCCGAACATGGCGTGGCGCCGGAAGAGGCAGAGCAAGTCATTCTGAATCGCCCGGTAGACCTGGGGTCGGAGATGCGCAACGGCGAGGATCGGGTCGCCCAGATCGGCGAGACCAACGGCGGGAAAGTGCTGGTTGTGATTTCGACGATTTCTGGCAAGAAGATCCGTGTTGTCGCGGCATGGCCTGCAAACAAGAACTATCGAAATTACTTCACTTCGTTGAAGAGGAACGGCAATGTTGGAAGAGTTGAAGAACAAGACCTTCGCGAATGAAGCCGAAGAAGCGGCATGGTGGAAGGCGCATGAGGACGAGCTCCTTGAGGAGTTCAAGAAGGCCACCGCCGAGGGTCGAGTCGGCATCGGCACGGTTGCGAAACGCGCCGCTTTGTCGACGACGACCATTCGACTCGATCCTGATGACATTGCAAAAGCGCGTGAACAGGCGGCAGAGCGCGGACTGCGCTATCAGACTTACTTAAAAATGATCATCCATGAAGCTCTGCGCAATGCGGAAGCGAGCCGCAAGTCGGCATAGCGCAAGAGTGACGCTCTGAAAAAACGGGGTCCGGGAACGCGGCCGGCCCAGGCACAAGTGACGTTGACCCTGGCGATGGGTACCCCGGTCGCCTCGGACTCAAACCGCGTCCCCACTTTCCTGTTGCTTTCCAAAAGGAAGTGTGTCAGTCTTCCCTGTTGGATACCAAAACGGCGACCACGACTTCCCCTGGAGCGCCGGAACACAAAATCTGGACAAAAAATCTGGGTGGAGCCGTGGACCGCGGAATGAGACAAAAAAGCGATGTGCAGCAGGGAACGTTAGCCCTGATGGTTTTGAAAACCCTCGATCTGTTGGGCCCCCTGCACGGATATGGGATTGCGCGACGAATCGAGCAGATCAGCGGGGATCTGCTGGCCGTAAACCAGGGAACGCTGTATCCCGTGCTGCTGAAACTAGAACAAGAAGGCGCGGTCGCGTCGGAGTGGGGCGCTTCTGAAAACAACCGGCGGGCGCGCTTTTACCGGCTGACCACCGGAGGACGCAAACAGATGCAGGCGGAGACGCGCGAGTGGGCGCAGACGACGGCCATCATTGCGCGCTTCTTCGAGGCAAAGGCGGAGGATTTGGGATGAGGTGGGCGCGGCGACTGCGAAAGCGCGTGGCCAACTTTGTCGCGCGTGAGCGAGGCGACGAGCGGTTGCGCGAGGAGATGGAAGAGCACCTTGCGCTGCAGACGGAGGCCAACGTGCGCTCCGGCATGTCGCCCGAAGAAGCGCGGCGACAGGCGGTATTGAAATTTGGCGCAGTGGAGGCGTTGCGCGAAGACTATCACGCGGAGAAGGGGCTGCCCTTCCTTGAAAACCTCCTGCAAGACGTGCGCTATGCGCTGCGCACGATGCGCAAGACTCCGGGTTTTGCGCTGGTGACCATTGTGACCATGGCCGTGGGGATCGGCGCAACAGCGGCGATCTACAGCCTGGTGCACGCAACATTGCTCAATCCGCTGAAATTTCCGCACCCTGAAAAACTGGTGCGCGTCCAGGACGATTTAACGGGCGTCGGGGCCCGGGATGTTGGTTTGTCGATCCCCGAATGGAGGGATCTTCAGCGTTCCGGCATCTTCAGATACGTTTCGCTTGAAGGCGGTGGATCCGTCAACCTCACCGGATCCTCCGTGCCCGCAAGGATCCTCTTCGAGCCCGTTACGCCGAACTATTTTGCCCTCCTTGGAGTGAAGGCCGAACTCGGGCGCTGGTTTGATCCCACGGATCAGACGCCGGGATTCACTCTGGAAGCCGTGATCAGCGATGGGTTGTGGAAGCGCGCGTTCGGCGGCGATCCGCAGATTCTGGGGCGCAGCCTGCGTCTCGACAACGACAGTTATCGCGTGGTGGGTGTGATGCCGCCAGGCTTCCACGACCCTGGGCGTACACCCGACGAACGGCAAACCGAGCTCTGGCTGGCCACGGGATTCGGTGCATATCCGGGGCCCCCGCCGGTACGGAATCTGCGCCTGGGGTTGGGAGAGATTGCGCGGCTTGAGCCGGGCGACAGCCTCGAAGAGGCGCAAAGCCGCCTTGATGCCCTTGTGGTCAGCTTGCAGAAGCAGTATCCGGCTGACTATCCCGCCGAGGCTGCCTGGAAGGTGCGGCTCGTTCCCCTCAAAGAAAGCGTCGTAGGCAGCGTGAAGCAGCCGCTGCTGATGCTGCTCGGCGCCGTGGGGCTCGTGCTGCTGATCGGCTGCGTGAACGTGGCCAACCTGCTGCTGGCGCGCAGCAGCGCTCGCGGACGTGAGATGGCGGTCCGCCAGGCGCTCGGTGCCGGACGCAGACGGCTGGCCCGGCAGCTGCTGACCGAGAGCCTGTTGCTTTCGCTGGCGGGCGGCCTGGCAGGATGTGCGATTCTCTTTTCCGCGCGCGGCTTTTTGCTGCGCCTCGTGCCCGACAGCCTGCCGCGGCTCAATGATCTGGCTATCGACTGGGGCGTCCTGGCCTTTGCGCTGGCTGTTTCGCTTGCCGCGGGAACGCTCTTCGGGCTGGCTCCCGCTCTGCAGGCGGGACGCAAGGATTTGACCCACAAGCTCAAAGTCGAGGGACGGGGCTCGACCGGCTCGCAGGAACAGGCACGCACGCGGCGGGTCCTGGTGATCACCGAATTTGCGCTGTCTCTGATGCTGATGATCGCGGCGGGATTGCTGTTGCGGAGTTTCTGGGATCTCTACCGGGTCCAGCTCGGCTTCAACCCGCAACATGTCATGTCGGTGCGCCTGTGGCTGCCGATTCCCAACGACCCGAAAACCGATATCTACGGAACCCCGGCAGAAGAAGCGCCGTTTTTGCGCGAAGTGCTGCGGCGCTGCGCCCTCTTGCCCGGCGTGCAAGAAGCGGCGATGGGCCAAACCGAGGCCATCCCGCTACATCATGGGCGGAACCTCTACCCTCTGGCCGTCGAGGGACACGACGTGCGCAGCAGCCAGCTGCCGATGGTGCAGGGGGCAAGCGTCTCACCGGACTATTTTCACCTGATGGGGATTCCCGTGGACCGGGGACGTGGGTTCACTGCCCAAGACGACGAAGAAGCACCGATGGTCGCGGCAGTGAACGAGTCGATGGCGCGCTCCTTCTGGCCGAACCAAGACCCCGTCGGCAAGCGGATCCGGCTGGGCGCCCGCAAGGATCCAATTGAAGTGGTGGGGGTGGTGGCGGACGCGCGCACCGAATCGCTCGAAGCAGTACAGGCGCCGCAGGTGTATTTGGCTCTGCTGCAGCGACGCGATAAGGAACTGGCCATCTTTTTGCGCGGCAATCTGGATCCGGCAACCATTCCGGAACGGGTGCGCGCGCAGGTGCAGGCGGTGAATCCTGAGCTGCCTGTGTTTGGCGCGATGACACTGCCGGATGTGGTCGCGGGATCGCTGGCGCAGCGGCGCTTCTCCATGGAACTGGTGCTGCTGTTTGCGCTCACCGCCCTGCTGCTCGCGGGCTTGGGCATTTACGGGACGATCTCTTACCTCGTAAGCGAGCGGAAGCATGAGATCGGCATCCGGCTGGCCCTGGGTGCGAAGCCCGGCACAATTCTCCAGATGGTGCTGCGGCAGGGGCTGGAACTGGCGGGTGCGGGGGCCGCGGTCGGCCTGGCGGGCGCGCTGCTCGCGGCCCATCTGTTGGCGGGCCTGCTCTATGGTGTGACGCCCACCGATCCCGCGACGTTTGTCGGCGTAACCGCCGTGTTGACCGCGGTGGCGCTGGCGGGGTGCTCGATTCCTGCCTGGCGCGCGATGCGCGTCGATCCGCTGGTGGCGCTGCGCGACGAGTAGCGAGGACGACAAGGACCCTGAAGCGGAGCCGAACGGGGTCTGCATTCCGCGCCCCCCACGTCGGAGCATGAACCATGACCTTGTCCCGCTCGTCTCACCACCGATACACAGTCAATTGGTCCAGGTACACCGTCGACGATCCGCCCGACCCCAGTCCGTCCACTTGAAGATTGGTCAGCAGCGTCGAGCTCCAGCCCAGCGCAAAGGCAGCGGGAACCGTCGCGTTGATCACCTGCTCATTGCCGTCCAGCCACACCGCGTTGTAGGTCGCGTTGCCTGCATCGTCGCGTGCAAAGCTGATCTGCACGTGATGCCAGGTGTCCGTCGTCCACGTCCGCGGGTTGCAGGGTTCCGTCGTATGGACCCACTGATCGACCGGCGCATTCGGTGTTCCCGCATTCTTCGTGTAGTCCCACGTCCCCGAATAGCCGTCGCACTGGAACCCGAAGATCACTGTCTGCCCGTTCGCCATCACCTGGTTTAGATCCATCTCCAGGTTTGCAATGTCGCTCGAAGGGCTTGCCAGGTAGACCCACCCGTCGTAGATGAAATGCGTCGACTCCGTGTCCAGGCCAAACGGCGCCGCGTACCGTTCGTCGCCGCTATTCGCATAGCTCGTTGCAAATTCGCGCGCCGATCCGCTCAGCGACGGCGATCCCACCAGCTCGGTGGTCCCGCTCGCCGTGCCGCTTTCACCGCTCGTGTCGGTTGCCGCAAACCACCCATTCAGGTTCTGCAATCCGCCCGCAGCAAGCGCATCCGTCGGAACCAGCGCGTTCGTCGACGAGCTCGTGATCCCAAAACAAGTGGGGCACGCATCGATTCCGTGCACATGCGGCGTAAACGTGCCTAGGTGGAACCGCAGCCCCTCGCTCCCGCCCGCCGCGGCGCCCCCATTGGGCGTCTTCAGGCCAGCCGGGCCGCCATTATTTGGTGGGTTGGACTTTGCGCCTGCCAGGGTCACTGCGGCGCCGCACCCGGCCAGAACGGGCAACACACACGACAGCACCGCCAGCCTCAGTACGCCAGAATCTTTCACAGTGTGTGCTTTACCTTCGTACGGATCGCGAGCAACCGGCAACTGTCGCCTGGTTTGCTCGACTATCTGGCGCACCAACAACCAAACAGAGGTCCGCACAGGGATCCCCCGCTCATTTGCCCGTTTAGCAATCTATGGATTCTGTTCTGGATTCTGCCCCAGCTTGGGGCCAGAGTCAACGGCACAAACGTCACCGCAACATCCTTGGTGCGAAAGGCCCCAGCGAAACCGCGCGAAAGCATCCCGCTCCCACGCCCGCCGCGTCCTTTTGGATCGGCACAAGGCCCCTGGGAAGGACCAGAGGCCTTCAGGCCTCTGAATTGCGTGTGTAAGAAGGAACGAGCTTCAGCCCCGAAAACCCAAAATCCCCCGGCTGGCACCGGGTCAACAACCCCTGACCCCTCACCGCACCACGTGCAGCGTCCGGCTCCAGCGCGTGTCGGTAAAGAAGTGCAGAGCCACGTGGCCCATCCAGGCAATGCGCGCGGCCATCCCCGTCTGTGTCAACTCGTTCTCGGTGGCCTCAAACGACCAGTAGTTCACCATGGGCCGACCCACAATATTCGCCCGCGGCACAAATCCCCAGAAGCGGGAGTCCAGGCTGTTGTGCCGGTTGTCGCCCATCATGAAATACATCCCTGCCGGCACCACCAGCTCGCCATTGACTACGTGGCTCGGCATCTCCACACTCCACTCCTCGGTGGCGCCCAGGTCCGTCGTCATCGGCACCGACGGAAAGTCGTCGATGTAGTCGTGATAATTATCCGGTGTGGTCGGCGCCGCATACGGCTCGCTCTGCGCCACGCCGTTCACGATGACCGTTCCATGACTGAGCCGGATGTGATCGCCCGGCACGCCGATCAGCCGCTTCACCAGAAACTGGTATTCCAGCCGCCCATCCACCAGGTCCTGCACCGGCTTTTTGAACACCACCACGTCGCGCCGACGGGGCTCGCGCATGTATTCGAGCGGCATCCACTTGGTCCGCGGAGCAATCGTGATCCGCCCCACCAGCAAGTGATCGCCCACCAGCAGCGTCTTCTCCATCGAACCCGACGGAATCACAAAATTTTGCACCAGGAACGTCAGAATAAAGAGCCCCACCACCAGCACCGCGCAGTAGCCCGCCAGCGCTTCCCATGGAGTTTCTTCCCGCTGCTGCTCTTTTCTCTTCTCCGCCGTAGGTCCCTTCTCCTTCTCGACGGCGGCCGCGCTCTTGGCGTTCATCGGATTCGGCTCCAATCTCCTCGCACCGACCCGTCCTTCTGCCGTAGCATCCCCATCCCCCGCGCTTCAGCCCGAGTCTACCATCGCGCCTTCGAGAACCCTTCGCCCTCGCCCAAGCCAGCCAGGCAGGTCCTGAGCGTGTGCCTCACTCCTGCCGGAGGAGAAGGAGCGGGTCGGCAGCGAGGGCGCGCTGTGCGGGAATCCACGCGGCGACTAGGCCGAGAACGAGCATGGTGAGGACAACGCCGGCAAAGATGAGAGGATCGCGCGGCGACGCCTGGTACACGATATACGAAAGAAGCCTGGTGGCGGCCAGGCCCAAAACGATGCCGACCGCGGATCCGAGAGCGAGCAGTGTGGAGACGCGACCAAGGGCGGCGCGTAGAACTTGCTTCGGCTGTGCGCCCAAGGCGATACGGATCCCAAGTTCGCGCAGGCGCTTCGACACGGAGTAAGCAGCCATTCCGAAAATGCCGGTGACCGCAAGCATCGCGCCAAGCCCGCCCAGGACACCGAGGGCGAGCGAAGCTGCGCGGGCAGCGAAGAGCGCGGTGCCAAGCTGCTTGTTCCAGGTGTCGATGGTGAAGGGCAAGCCGCTATCGAGCTGACGCAGGGCCTGGTCGACGGTCCCGGCGAGCTCGCGCGGGTCCCGCGGAGAGCGCACGATGAGCCAGGTCCAGCTGGAAGGTGATTGCAGGATCGGGAGGAACACGGCGGGCTGTGGATCTTCGCTCAGAGTCTTGTATTTGCCCTGCTCGACGAGGCCGATGACCTGGACGCGGGTGCCTCCCCACATCTTGAAGTAGCTGCCGACAGCTTTCGATTCAGATCCGAAGAGCCTGCGCGCGAGTTCGCGATTGATGACCGCGACCCGCGGAGCGTCTTTGCCGTCGTTCCAGGTGAAGGCGCGGCCCTGCAGAAGCCTGGTGGAGGCGGCTTCAAAGTAGCCGGGAGAAACCGCGTACTGCATGGCCGAGGTAAGAACGTTGGAGATGCGGTAGTCAGTGGTGCTGTCGGCAAAGACACTCGCATCGCTCCAGCCGATGTCGAGCGGGATGCGATCCGCGTACGCCGCGGCCGTGACGCCGGGAACGCTGGAAAGCGTGTCGAGGATGCGGCGCTGCAGAACGGGAATCTGCGCGCCAGTGTAACGGCCCATGTCGAGATCGGTGTTGAGTTGAAGAGCATTGTCGGGATTGAAACCGTAGTTGGAATGGAGCGACCGGATCATGCCGCGCACGGCGACAAGCGAAGACGTGACGAGAACCGCGCAAATGGCGATCTGGAGCGCGAGAAGCAAATCGCGGGGCGAAAACCGGCGTGCCGAGCTCCCGGCGGCGTTTCCGGCCTTGATGCCTTGGTAGGGATCCGCTTTGAGGACCTGCCGGACAGGAACCAAGCCAAAAAGAAGGCCGCTGACCACGGCGAGCAGCACGGCAACGCCATACGTGCGCAGATCGGGTTGGACGGGCAGGTTGATGGGCAGGTTGGGGACGGGATGCCAGGCACTCAGGGCGCGCAGCAGGGTCGTGCCGAGTGCGACACCGAGAGCAGCTCCTCCGAGAGCGATGAGGATGGCCTCGGTAAGCAACTGGCGCAGAATGCGCAGCCGGGTTGATCCGAGAGCAAGGCGCAACGCCACTTCACGGGAGCGGTCAGTGGCACGGGCAGCGAACATGCTGCCGAGATTGGCGCAGGCGGCGAGAAGAATGAGCGCAGAAAGCAGTCCAAGGCCCGCCACGAAGGCACGCACGGGACTTCCGAGCATATCGCCCAGCAGGCCGGGCCGCGCGAGGCTGAAGGTGATGCCGTCGTCGTCGCCGGGGTAGGTCTTCGACAAAACCGCGCCGATGTTCTTGAGGTCGGCAGTGGCCTGTGCGGGTGTGACTCCCGGTCGCAGATGGCCGATGATCCAGATGCCGCGTGCGCCGCGCGACTGCATCAGGTCGATGCCTTCGATCTGGGGCTGATTGACGATCGGAGTCCAGAGCGCAGGCGAGAAGAAGATTTCGGTACTGCGAAACGTCGGCGGCGCGACACCGAGGATGGTGTAGTGGAAGCGGTTGAGTTGCACGTTGCGGCCGACAACGTTGGGATCGCCCTGCAGATGGCTTTGCCAGTAGGCATAGCTGAGCACGATGTAGGGTGCGCTGTTGGGACCGTGCTCATCGGAGGCATGGAAGAAGCGGCCGAGATAGGGCCGAATACCGAGGACGTCGAAGTAG
This sequence comes from Occallatibacter sp., assembly GCA_036520995.1. Lineage (GTDB taxonomy): Bacteria > Acidobacteriota > Terriglobia > Terriglobales > Acidobacteriaceae > Telmatobacter. The sequence continues at coordinate 31,110 of DATDIQ010000007.1, read as the reverse complement.
TTGCCGCTGGCTTCATACAACCAGACCTGCTCGGGCCGGCCGCTGATGTTGAGGCCGACGGGAGCCATGGTGTAGGTGACCAGGCCGTCGAAGGCACGCGTGCGATTGCGCAGATCGATGTAGTCGGGATACGACTGAGACGCGGCGTGATCGCGTCCTTGCTGGACGGCGTAAAGGCCATCCGCTCCTGGGAGATGGAGGGGATGAAGAACGAGCGCGTCGAGGAGGCCGAACACGATCGCGTTGGCGCCAATGCCAACGGCGAGCGTGAGCACCGCGACAACCGCGAAGCCGGGAGACCTGCGGAGGATGCGCAGGGCATAGCGTGCGTCGCCGAGGAAGTTGGAGACCCACTGGCCCGGGCGTTCGCGGTCGCACTCTTCGCGGGTGCGCTCGACACCACCGAAATCGATCAGGGCCTGGCGGCGGGCTTCGACGGGGCTGAGCCCCTCGGCGAGCTTCTGCGCGATCAATTGCTCGAGATGGAAGTGCAGTTCGTCGTCGACCTCGACGGCCTTCTTGCGAAAAACGAAAAAACGCAGGCGGGTGAAAAGTTCCGCGATCATGAGAGCGCCTCCGCGTTGCGGCCGAGGACCAGGCCGATGGCAGTCGAGAGACGATCCCAGGTCGCGAGTTCGGACTCCAACTGCTTTTTGCCGGCAACGGTGAGGCGATAGAACTTGGCGCGCCTGTTGTTCTCGGAGTTGCCCCACTCGGCCCGGATCCAGCCTTTGTATTCAAGGCGGTAAAGCCCCGGATAGAGCGAGCCCTGGCCGATTTGCAGGACGTCGTTTGAAACCTGCTGAATGCGCTGGGCCACGCCCCATCCATGCATGGGGCCAAGAGCGAGCGTTTGCAGAATCAGGAGGTCGAGTGTCCCCTGCAGGAGGTCGGTAGAGGTTGGCATGTCTCCCCTCGATAATCGACAACACGGTAGCGCGAGTTCTTGTCGAATGTCAAGGGGAGAGTGACGGACGATCAGACGGCTACTTCTCCACGGCAGCCGCGCTCTTGGCGTTCATCGGATTCGGCTCCAATCTCCTCGCACCGACCCGTTCTTCTGCGCAGCATCCCCATCCCCCGCAATTCAGACCGAGTCTGCCATCGCGCCTTCGAGAACCCTTCGCCGGAGGCAGGTGCACAGATCCCGTTCGCCTCGCGACCCGCTCATGCCAAACGATCCCGCAGACCCGGAACTCAGGCGATGGATGGGCGGGGGTTGTAGCCCATGCCCGCGAGCACGCCGCGCATGTACGCGAAGCTTTCCGTCACACCAGGCATCGGATCGTCGCCGTGGACTTCGTATTCGAGATCAACCCAGCCGGCGTATTTGAGCTTGATCAATGCCTCAAAGATTGCGCGGATGGGCATCAGCCCCTGACCGACCGCAACCTGGCTCTCTTTGTCGGTGAAGCTGGTCAGGTCTTTCATGTGCATGTTGAAGAGGCGCGCTCCCGCAGCGTCGATCGATTCAACGACGTCGGCGCCGGCGCGCACGGTGTGGCCCACGTCGATGCAGCAGCCGATCCGCGGGTCCATCCCCTTGACCGCCTTGAGAACGTCAAAGGGCGAATGAAAAATCTTGTCCTCGGGGCCGTGGTTGTGAATGGCGAGGCGGATGTCGTATTCCTTCACGAATTTTTCGATGCGCGGAAGAGTGGTTGGCGCTGGGTCGCCGGCCACGATGACTTGGATGCCCGCGCGCTTGGCGTATTCGAACTTGGCGCGGATGTCCTCATCTTCATCTTTGGGGAAGTAGACCGTGCCGGCAGCGTGCAGATGGATACCGGCGGCGGCATAGTCTGAAATAGCTTGCCCTTCGGCCGCGGGGTCCATGGGGAGATGGTCTTTCGCGTCCTTGGCGTTCAGGCCGGTGAGCTGGAGCTGTTTCATCCAGGCGATCACCTGCGCGCGCGCGAAGTTGCGGAAGGTGTAGCTCGCCATGCCGAGCTGGATCGGCGATGGAGCACCAGAGACAGTGCGGGGTTCGGCAAGTGCGGGCAGCACGGGCAATGAGAACGCAGCGGCGGTGAGGGCGGAGGAGCGGAGGAAGGTGCGGCGGGAGTGGGTCATGCGTGGCGCCTCGGGCGGATGATGATTCAGTTATCGGTGGCCAGTGATCAGTAGGCAGTTTCCAGTCGCTACGTCAGCTTTGGTTCCCAGCCTGGTTCGTAGGTGCGGTCCCAATACTTCATGGCCTCCGAATCATTCTGGATCTTGCCATCGTTGTCATCGAGGTTGAGTTCGCGGTTCACAAACCAGGCGATATTCGAGAGCTGCAGCATCGTCACCGCGACGTTGCCGACAGAGACAGGCGCATTGAGCTTGGCGCCGGTGCGGATCCCGGCGATGAAGTTGGCAAAGTGGGCGTCGGTCATGGAGTCGGCGCCGACAAGATCGGCGGTGGTGTTTTGTCCGTTTGACGGAACACGGTACTCATCTGTCTTCTTGCCATTGAGGTCGTAGACTTCGTAGCCGTCACGATCCACGAGCACCGTGCCCGTGGTGCCTTCGATGAGAGAGCCGCGCCCGCGATTGAAATACCGCATCCCATTGCAGCAGGTGGATTCCCAGGCGAGCATCTTGTCGTCGTATTCATAACTGGTCACGAGGGTGTCGTAGAACTGCCAGTCGTCTTTGTAGGCGTAGCGGCCCCCGGAGGCTGTGACGCGCTTCGGATAATCGACGCCGAGAGCCCAGCGGCACACGTCCACCTCATGCGTACCGTTGTTGAGGGTCTCCCCGGTTCCCCAGATGCGGAACCAGTGCCAGTTATAGGGCTGGACATTGTCTTTATAAGGCTGACGCGGGGCAGGGCCTTGCCAGAGATTCCAATCGAGCGTCCCCGGAACCCGGGCAGGCTTGCCGTAGCCGATGGTTTTGCGCGTGTTGTTATACCAGCACTTGGCAAAGTAGGCGCGCCCGATAAGGCCGGCATGAATGTGGTTCACGATCTCGATGGTGTGCGCAGAAGAGCGCTGCTGCGTGCCCATCTGCACGAGCTTGCCGTATTTCTGCTGCGCGCGCACCAGCAGCGCGCCTTCGGCGGGATTGTGGCTGCATGGCTTTTCGACGTAAACATGCTTCCCGGCCTGAAGGCCGCGGATCGCCATGGGCGCGTGCCAGTGATCCGGCGTGGCGATGGTGATGGCGTCAATGTCTTTCTGCTCCAGAACGCGCCGAAAATCCTGCTGCGTTTTAGGGGCCTCCCCCATTTGCTTGGCGGCAGCATCGGCAAACTTGGCCAGGATGTTGGTTTCGACATCGCAGACCGTGGCGATGCGGGCGTGGGCCCGATTGGCGTGGAGGCTGGAGAGGTGCGCGTAGGCCCGGCTGTTCAGCCCGATCACGGCAAAGTTGAGACGCTCGTTCGAGCCCATGATCTGGCCGTAGCTCTTCGCGGAAGACGAAATCGCAAGCCCTGCGGCTCCTACGGCAAGTGTGTCAATAAATTCGCGGCGCGTGACCATCTGGGTGCTCCTTTGTTTGCGGGGAATGTGGTCTTGCTGAGAGGCTGCTTATCCGTTGCGGTCCGGCAACGTCGTGCGCAGAAAGAATGCCAGGCTCCGACCCCATCCATGCTAATACGCCGGAACCGCGTAGGATTCTCGACAGGCGGGATTCAGGAGTTGGAGCGCGGTTGAAGCAGGCAAAGAATAAGGGATCATCATGGATGCGCGGTGTCCTCCTTTTTCCAGTCTCTTTCAAACCGGTGGTAGCTGCGATAGACTTTGCCGTTCTCCGGAGGCGCGATGAGCACAGTGTTGGTGACGGGCGGTTCGGGATTCATTGGAAGCCATGTGATTCTGCGGCTGCTGGCAGCGGGGCACACGGTGCGGACCACAGTGCGCGATTTGAAGCGGGAGCCGGAGGTGCGCGCGCGTTTGAAACAGGGTGGCGTCGAGCCGGGAGAGAGGCTGCAGTTTTTCGCGGCCGACCTCATGAACGATGCAGGATGGAAAGAGGCTGCCGCAGGCTGCGCCTTTGCGCAGCACGTGGCATCGCCGTTCCCGGCCACCGTCCCAAAACATGAAGACGAGCTGATTCGCCCCGCGCGCGAGGGAGCATTGCGCGTGCTGCGCGCGGCCCGCGATGCGGGCGTGCAGCGGGTGGTGCTCACGTCGTCGTTCGCCGCGGTGGGCTACGGGCACGCGGAACAAAGTGCCCCCTTTGACGAGACCAGCTGGACAGACCTGAACGGCCCGGGCCTGACCGCGTATGTGAAGTCCAAGACGATGGCCGAACGTGCGGCGTGGGAGTTTGTGGCACGCGAAGGCGGAGGGATGGAGCTGGCGACGGTCAATCCGGTGGCCGTCTTCGGGCCGGCCCTGTGCGGGGACTATGCCACGTCGATCCTGATTGTGCAGAAGATGATCGATGGGTCGATGCCAGGGTGCCCGCGGCTCGAGATCGGCGGCGTCGATGTGCGCGATGTGGCGGATCTGCATGTGCGGGCGATGACCGATCCGGCGGCGAAGGGCGAGCGCTGGCTGGCCGTGGCTGGAGATTTTGTTTCCCTGGTCGAGATGGCTCGCATGCTCAAGCGGCGCATGGGCGCGGCGGCAAAGCGGGTGCCGACTCGGGAGCTGCCAGATTGGCTGGTGCGGATAGCGGCTGTGATGGATGCCTCGGTGAGGCAGGTGCTGCCGGAACTGGGCAAACACAAAAATGCAACGAGTGCGAAGGCGCAGCGAGTACTGGGATGGAAGCCGCGATCCGTGGAAGACGCTGTCGTGGCGACAGCGCAGAGCCTGCTGGAGCTGGGACTCGTGAAAGGCGCGAAAGGCAGACAGTGAGATGTTGGGGACAAGAGACTGGAACTGGTTTCACAATACCGTCGCAACAGCACGATTTTGCCTCGGCCTGCGGCACCCAGAATGGGGAGGCTACAATCTCGACGATGCTTGAGGAAGCCCCCTCTGACCTGTCATGAGGAGCAAAATCGAGGCGGGCGAGGGAAGTGATTGAGGAAAAAATGAATAAGGTCTTTCGGAACCCGGCTCTTGCACTCGACGGGCTCGTTGAAAACGGGATGACCCTCGCCGTCGGCGGATTCGGACTGTGCGGAATTCCTGAAAATCTGATTCTGTCGCTGCGCGACACCGGCAAAAAGAATCTGACCGTGGTCAGCAACAACGCCGGCGTCGATGACTGGGGCCTCGGGCTGCTGCTGCAGTCGCGGCAGATTCGCAAGATGATGTCAAGCTACGTGGGAGAAAATGCGGAGTTCGAGCGGCAGTTTCTCTCCGGGGAATTGGAAGTCGAGTTTTGCCCGCAGGGCACGCTGGCGGAAAGAATGCGCGCGGGCGGCGCTGGGATTCCGGGCTTCTATACCCGCACCGGTGTGGGGACGATGATCGCGGAAGGCAAGGATCATCGCGAGTTCGACGGGCAGATGTACATCCTGGAGCGCGGCATTCGCGCGGATGTGGCGCTGGTAAAGGCGTGGCGCGGCGATGCGAGCGGGAACCTGGTCTATCGCAAGACGGCGCGCAATTTCAATCCGATGGCGGCAACCTGCGGCAAGGTAACCGTGGCCGAGGTAGAGGAGCTCGTGCCCGTCGGCGCAATCGATCCCGACCAGGTGCACACGCCGGGAATCTTCGTAGACCGGATGGTGCACTGCCCGCACTCGCAAAAAAGAATCGAACAGAGAATCACGCGGAGCAAAAGCTGATGGCGTGGTCGCGCAAAGAGATGGCGCAGCGTGCGGCCCAGGAGCTGCGCGATGGCTACTATGTGAACCTCGGCATCGGCATGCCGACGATGGTCGCGGGGTGCATTCCCGCGGGCATCGACGTCACGATGCAGTCCGAAAATGGCCTGCTGGGCATCGGGGATTTTCCCCTGGACGAAGAGGTGGATGCCGACCTGATCAACGCGGGCAAGCAGACCGTGACGGCGATTGCGGGCGCGAGTTTCTTCTCCAGCGCCGATTCGTTTGTGATGATTCGCGGCGGGCACATCGACCTGGCGATTCTGGGCGCGATGCAGGTGTCGGAGTTTGGCGACCTGGCGAACTGGATGATCCCCGGCCAGATGGTGAAGGGCATGGGCGGCGCCATGGACCTGGTGGCCGGGGTGAAGCGCGTGATCGTGCTGATGGAGCACACGGCGAAGTCGGGCCAGATGAAAATTTTGAAAACCTGCTCTCTGCCCTTGACGGGGACGCGCGTAGTGCACCGCATGATCACGGATCTGTGTGTGCTGGACGTGACCAAAGACGGCCTGCGCCTGGTGGAGTTGGCGCCGGGAGTGTCGGCAGACGAAGTGCGGGCAAAGACGGAGCCGCAGGTGGACTTCGCCGAGTCGCTCAGGCAAGCGCGCCTTACATAACAGGTTTCAATTCGTAGCAAGGAACGGATCGAAGCCAAGCCGCAGGCCGGCAGTCCGAGGGATCTGAAGACTTCGACCTGACCCTAATCCGTGCGAAGAGCTTTCATGGGATCGACCTGGGTGGCGCGCCGCGCCGGGAGATACATGGCTGCGAGAGAGACGGCCACAAGCAAAGCCGCGGCGATGGCGTATACCGGGACATCGACGCTGCGCAAGGGAAGCGGAGAGTTTTTGGACAATTGGGTGAGCGCCCAGACGGCCGGTTGCGCGAGCGCCAGGCCGCACATCAAACCAATTGCGATCTGGCGGCCTCCGCGGAACAGAATGGAGCGGAATATAGAAACCCGATTGGCTCCCAGCACCATCCTGATTCCAAATTCACGCACACGCTGGTTGACGGCGAACGACAGAACTCCGTAAACGCCCGTAATAGCAAGCAGAACCGCGATCGATGCCATCAGGACCACAATTCGGGCAAGAGAGCGCAACTGCTCTGCCTGTGCCTCGAGCGATTCCCAGATCGTCTGCGGCACTTCGACCTGTGTCGCATCCAGATTCCGTATGGCGTCTTTCACGGCGTTTTCCATTGCATTGGCACTCCCGTTGAAGCGCAAATACATCTGCCCGTCCAGGGAAGCCGGGTCGCGCAGCGTGTAGAGGCGCGGTCCATCGAGGACGCCGAATCGCTCGGAGCGGATATCGGCCGCCACGCCGACCACGACAGATCGTTTGTCCTCAGGGCCGATAATCATCTTGCCGAGCGGATCGCTGTCGGGCCAGAACTGCTTCGCGAAGGCCTGCGAGACCAGGACAACCGAACTTGCCCCTGCCGAAGTCTTATCGGTGGGAACGAACGACCTTCCGGCAACCAGGCGAATGCCAAATGTGGAGAAGAAATCGGTTGAAACACTGTCGACCGACGCGGGCTTTCCCTGACCTTTCTCCTGATTTGCCAATCGAATCTCGCTCGGTGGTACCTGGCGGAAGGGTTGCAGACTCTCGTAGGCCAGGGACTGGACGCCGGGAATGGCAAGGAGTCGCGTCTCAAGGGCGCGATAAAAACTAAGCGCGGTGGTTCGATTGTCGGCGGATCGATCGATCTCCAGCGGGACAGCCATCGTGTGCCGGGTTTCAAATCCAGGGTCCATCCCGGTAACCGCGCCCGGCAAACGCCCGAAGAGAACCGCGGCAGTCATAAGCACAAAACTCATCGCGATCTGCGCAACAATCAGACCGCTGGTAGTGCGCGAGCGCATGGTTGCCGATCCTTCGCGCCCCTTCAATGCGGTGACTAAATCCAGCTTCCAGGCGGCATGCATGGGGGCGAGCGAAGAAACGACGGTGGCCACCGCGACGAGAGTTGCCAAATAGCCGAAGACGCGCCAGTCGGGATGCATGAAGAACGCGATGTCGGACAGGTTCGGGTCAACCGCATTCATAATCAGCAGGGGCACGCGATAGGCGAGCGCGACGCTGATGGCCCCCGCGATCAGGGCGGTGAGAAAGCTCTCGATCACCAACATGCGAAGCAGGCGCGCCCGCCCGACTCCGAGAGCAAGGCGAACCGCAATCTCCCCGCGCCGCACGATGGCGCGCGACAAGAACAGCATGGTCACATTGCTGCAGGCCAACAGCACCACCAGCGAGAGCGGTCCCAGAATCAACGCCAGGAACGCGACAACCCGGTCGTGAATCGCGGGGGTCTGGATAAACGAACCGTTGGTCAGGACCAGCGACGTCTTGCGGTTGAAGGGAGAAACTTTGTTCTCCAGATACGCGCGGTCCTGCTGGCGAAGCACAGTTGTCAACTCTGCCTGCGCGTCGGCGCGTGAGTAACCCTGCCGCAACCGGGCCGCGACATCGAGCCATGGGGAATCGGGGCTTCCCAACAGGTTGTTGCCGCGATCGAGCATCGGCTGCAGCGTGTAAGGAACAAAGACACCGCCCGCGAGGAGGTTTGTGTCCTCTGAGGGCGCGATACCGATCACGGCGAAGGGCAAACCATTCAAGTGGATCGCCTTTCCCACGATCTGCGGGTCGGCACCGAACCTGGTTCTCCAGAATGGTTCACTGAGCACTGCTACCTGAGCAGTAGCGCCGCGGCCACACTCAGCCGGAGCGAGAAAGCGGCCGAGCAGCGGGCGATCGATTCCGAAGACATGGAAATAGTTGCAGCTTACGAGAGCGATGGCGATGTGCTTCGCGTCCTGACTCAGAATTGCGGAAGACGGGCGCCAGGCAGCAGCCTGCTCGATCGCCTTCGATCGGGTTCTGATTGCCTCGTAGTCTTCGGTCGTGAACTGAGAGAATTGTCCGGCTCCCGTGAACCAACCTTCGTAGCGTGGATAAAGCTGGACGAAGCTCGCCGGATCTTTCTGCGTTGGCGGGGTGAGAAACATCGTGTTCAACAGTGTGAATACGCCGGCGTTGAGCCCGATTGCGAGGGACAAGGCGACAATCGCGATGCTTGAAAGCAAGGGCGCACGACGGGCCGATCGGAGGGTATAGAGCAGATCTTGACGGTCAATCCACATGTCAGCACTCCTGAATGGACGTGGAACCTTTCGCTCGGCTCAGCGCGTCATTTCACGGATTCGATCGGAGCGGCCCCACTGGTTCGATCTCGACTGCCTTTCTGTGCGTGGAGGTGCAAATTCCGTGCTCTGAGCCTACCACCGTTTCGGCGCCACAATCTGCCGTGCGCCTTGCCCAGGGAGAAATTTGTCGGATACTGGCGGCGTGCGCACCGGCGCCGGGAGTGTCGGTGGACGAAGTGCGGGCAAAGACGGAACCGCAGGTCGGATAAGGACAGGCCCAGATCCTCCGTGCGCCGAATGCCCGCATCCGCTCAGGACGACAACAAGAAAGAAAACCCTGTGCTAGAAGATGGGGGCGTGCTTGCCTTCCGGTGAAGCGAAGAAGCGAATCCAAAAGGCCAGCCGCGTGTTGTCGGCAGCCAACGGCATGGGCTGCGATTGCGCGCCGATTTCCATGGTCTCGGGATTGTCGGTTGTGACGTGCGGCCAGACGGGAAGAGCGGCTCCGTTGGGGTCGCCCGCTGCAGCGAAGTGATCGAGATAAGACGATGCCGTTTTCGCGAGCGCGAAGTCGGTGGGCTCCCAGGGGCGGTTGAGGGTCTTGAGGTTGAGAAAGAAGTAGGGAATTTCGCCGGTGTGGAAGGCCCCGAACTCCGGATGCTGCGGCCAGGGAATGCCCCGATCGAAAAAGTAAGTGAAGACGGGCTGATGGTGGGTGGCGGTGCGGCGGCTGGCCCAGAGAAACATTGAGACGCGGTCGCGATCGCGGATGCTGAGCGCTGCCATTTCTTTTGCCTCGTCGAGCGTGGACGCGGGATAGAGCCGCAGGAATTCGTCAGCGAAGTCGCCGTACTGCCGGTGGGCCAAAGCCCTGTAGTCGTCGATGGCGTGGGGGGACGGCGCGAAGAGAAGGCCATCGTTCGCCTGGTAGCCGGTGATGACCGGGACGTCGTTGTCCACATGGCCGTCGCTGAGCTCCTGCGGAGTTGCGGGAAGAAACCAGCCATCCATGATGGGCCCGAAGGCGACCGGGGTATCCTGCGGGCCGGGCAGCAATGCGGCTGCCGCGAGGCCGCGTAGGTCCTTGATGGATGCGGCGTGATGCGCGTTGGCGAATTGGACGCCGGCCTCTTCCGCGGTTTTGAGATCGGGGATCGGGAACGTGGCGAAGCCGAGGCCGCTATCGGCCATGGCGCGCTCAAAAAGACCGGCGGCGAGGGGGGAAGCGATGAGATCGCCGACGCTGAAGGCGCCCGCGGATTGTCCCCAGATAGTGACGCGATGCGGATCGCCGCCGAACGACTGGATGTTGGCTTGGATCCATTGCAGCGCGGCGATTTGATCGAGGAGTCCATAGTTGCCGGAGCTGTGGTGGTCGGATTCGGCGGTGAGTTCGGGGTGGACGAGGAATCCGAAGACGCCGAGGCGGTAGTTGATGGTGACGACCACCAGGCCGGTAGCGGCGAGGTGCGCGCCATCGTAAATAGCGATGTCGCCTGCGCCCGAAGTGAATGCGCCGCCATGAATGTAGACCAGGACGGGCAGGTTGGCAGCGGAGGCAGGGTGCGGCGTCCAGATATTCATGAAGAGGCAGTCTTCGCTGATCTGGTTGTGCGTCATGAATTCGGCGGTCCAGGGAAGGTATTCATTGACGATGCGCTGCATGCAGCTTGCGCCAAAGTGGTCGGCATGAAGAGTGCTGGTCCAGGGATGGACGGGTTGAGGCGAACGCCAGCGGAGATCGCCAACCGGCGGTGCCGCGAAGGGAATGCCTTTGAACACGGCGACGTGTTCGCTGGCAAGTGAAACGCCGGCGATGGGGCCGGAGCCGGTATGGACAGTGGGTCCAGAAGCGGCCGCGGCGGAGAGAGACAGAAGAAAAGACGAGAAGAAAGCGAAGGCGATCCTGTTTTTGCGTGTCACACGGGCCTCGAAGAAGATTGCGGAAAGCGACTATAGGGAATCGTGGGTGGGATTGTCCAATCACGAAAAACGGGAATCACGGAACAGGGATCAGGGATTCGCCGTGGTCGGTTGTTAGCGATCAGAGGGCAAGCTGTCAGTGGGCCGTCGACGGAGAGGCTGACTCGTTGGAGGGCGGAGGGGTGCCCCGCGGTTTGAGCGTGGCGATGAGCGCGGCGTTGATCACGGTGAGTCCAGCGAGGAAATAAAAGCCGGCATGCGTGGAGTGGAAGGTCTCGTCGGCCCAGACCTTGAGGGTCGGCGCGATAAGTCCGCCCAGGTTGCCAGTGCCGATAAGGGCGATGCCGCCGGCCGCGGCGCGGTCGGCAAGGTAGGCGGTGGGGAAAGTCCAGAAGAGAGGCTGCACCGCGATGAAGCCCGAGACAGCGATCGAGAGAGCGATCAGCGCGGCCAGGGGCTGCGCCGCCGGAAAGACGAAGCTTGCTGCGCCGGCGAGGAGAAGCGTGACGACGGCGAAGCTGCGGTGGGTGTGAAGGCGGTCTGCCGTGCGCGGGATAAAGTAGACAGCGGCGAAGGCGCAGAGCCAGGGAATGGCAGAGACGAGCCCGACAATGAACCCCTCACTGCGATGAAGGAGCGCGGAGATCTCGGCCGGCAAATAGAAAATGGCGCCGTAGGTGCTCATCTGGATGAGCGTGTAGATGAGTTGAAAACGCAGGACACGCGGGTCCCGAAACATGCGCAGCAGATGCGCGGGGCCGCTGGAGCGCCGTTCGGCTTCTTCGTGGGCGAGCCGCGTCGTGAGCGCCAGCTTTTCATCCGGCGGAAGCCAGTGCGCGTCGGCGGGCTTGTTGTCCAGGATCCAGAAGGCGGAGATGCCGAGCAGAACAGCCAAAGAACCTTCGACGAGGAACATGGTCTGCCAGCTTTGCAGGCCGCCAATGGGGCGCGTGTCGAGAAGAAAGCCGGAGAGCGGTCCGCCCAGAATGAGCGAGATGGGAACGCCGAGATAGAAGAGGCCCATGATGCTGCCGCGGACGCGGTTGGGGAACCAGTAGGTGAGGTAAAGAACGGCGCCGGGAAAGAATCCAGCTTCGAGAACGCCGAGAAAAATGCGCAGGAAATAGAACGAGAGGCTGCCGCGCACGAACATCGTGGCCATCGAGGCGAATCCCCAGCCGATCATCAGAAACGCAAGCCAGCGTTTGGCGCCGATTTTGTGGAGGATGAGGTTGGAGGGAAATCCGCAGAGCGAGTAACTGACAAAGAAGAGGCCGGCGGCGAGAGCGTAGGTGCGTTCGGAGATGCCGACTGATGTCTGCAGAGCTTCCTTGGCAAAGCTGATGTTGGCGCGGTCGAGGAATGAGACGACGTAGAGCAGCATCATGTAGGTGCCGAGGCGGCGGCGCACGCGCGCGATGGCGGCAGGGAGGGCTGATGCTGCGAGGGTGGATGCGGCCGGCTTGGACGGCATGATTTGGCGACGTGCACCGGGGTGACGGAGCGTCTTGGGGAGTGTATCGGAAAGCGGGGGCGATCGGGTTCAGCGTGTCGGCCTTCAAACGATCCCCACCTGGCCGCAAACAGCGCAGCCAGGATGAGTAACCCGTGAATTGCTGTCCGTTGCTATCGACGTGCGCGAAGCGCGAAAGGCGCGAAGCGCAGGTGGATCAGCCCCACCGCAGGTGGCGAAGCGCAGTTGGCCGCACCGCAGGTGCTAGGCCATGGCTTCGCGGCCCATGGGTTCGAAGCGCAGCTGATTGCGGTTGCGGTCGGCGTCGATGCGGACATGCGAACCGTGCAGAATCTCGCCATCGAGGATTTTCATCGCCAGCGGGTCCTGCACCATGCGCTGCAGCGCGCGCTTGAGCGGACGCGCACCGTAGGCTGCATCGGAGCCTGCTGCAAGGACCAGCTGCCGGGCCGGCTGTGTAAGTTCGAGCGAAATCTGCCGGTCTTCGAGCAGCTTGCCGACCTCGTTGAGCCGCATGTCGAGAATGGCTTCCATCTGCGCGTGACCCAGCGGACGGAAGATGACCATGTCGTCGACACGGTTCAGAAACTCCGGCCGGAAGTGCTCGCGCAATGTCCGCATCACGCTCTCGCGGGCCATATCAAAATCGTGTTCGGTCTTCAACGCTTCGCCGGCGAGAAAGGCCGCGCCGAGGTTCGACGTCATGATCAGCACCGAATTTTTGAAGTCGACGGTGCGGCCCTTTGAATCGGTGAGGCGTCCGTCGTCCATCACCTGCAACAAGACGTTGAAGACATCGGGATGCGCCTTCTCGATTTCGTCGAAGAGAACCACTGCGTAGGGCCGCCTCCGAATAGCCTCGGTCAGCTGCCCTCCTTCGTCGTAACCGACGTAGCCCGGAGGCGCGCCGATCAAGCGAGCCACGGCGTGTTTTTCCATGTACTCGCTCATGTCGATGCGGACCATGGCCTGCTCGTCGTCGAAGAGGAACTCAGCCAGCGCGCGGGCGGTTTCTGTTTTGCCTACGCCCGTCGGGCCCAGGAAAATAAACGAACCGATAGGGCGCTTGGGGTCGCTCAAGCCGGCGCGTGAACGGCGAATGGCATTGGCGACGATGCTGAGTGCAGCATCCTGGCCGACCACGCGCTCGCGCAGGCGATCTTCCATGGTCACGAGTTTTTTCACTTCGCCTTCGAGCATGCGACTCACGGGAATGCCCGTCCACTTTGAAACGATCTTGGCGATATCTTCTTCGTCAACTTCTTCCTTCAACATGCGCTGCGCATTCGAGCCATTGGCGCCGTCTTGCAGCGCGTTGAGCTTTTTGAGCTCGGCTTCCAGTTTCGGCAGCTCGCCATATTGGATCTGCGCGGCACGCTCCAGCTGGCCTTTGCGGGTCTGCTCCTCCGCCTCGAAGCGCAGAGCCTCGATTCTTTTCTTGATCTCGCTGATGCGCGTGATGGCGTCGCGCTCCGTGGTCCATCGCGCGCGCAGAGCCGTGATCTGCTCCTTGAGTGTGGCCAGTTCGCGTTCTACTTCGTCGAGGCGTTCGCGGCTGTTCTTGTCTGTCTCCCGCTTCAAGGCCGCACGCTCAATTTCCAGCGAAGTGGCCTGGCGCTCAAGCTGATCAATCTCCGTGGGCACTGAGCCGATCTGAATGGCGAGCGACGCGGCAGCTTCGTCGACCAGGTCGATAGCCTTGTCGGGCAGGAAGCGGTCGCTGATGTAGCGATGCGAAAGCGTGGCCGCCGCAACGATCGCCGAGTCCTTGATGCGCACGTTGTGGTGCGCCTCGTAGCGGTCTTTGAGTCCGCGCAGGATCGCTATGGTGTCTTCGACGTTGGGCTCGCCGACATAGACGATCTGGAAGCGCCGTTCGAGGGCCGCATCCTTCTCGATGTACTTGCGGTATTCGTTCAGCGTGGTTGCGCCGATAGCCCGCAGCTCGCCGCGCGCGAGCGCCGGCTTGAGCATGTTGCTGGCGTCGATGGCGCCTTCAGCGGCTCCGGCGCCGACGAGGGTATGCAGCTCGTCGATGAAGAGAACGACTTGCCCGTTCGCCTCTTCGACCTCTTTGAGAACCGCCTTGAGGCGGTCCTCGAACTCACCGCGATATTTTGCGCCGGCGAGCATCGATCCGAGGTCAAGCGAGATGACGCGCTTCTCCTTGAGGCTTTCGGGCACGTCACCGGAAACAATGCGGCGCGCAAGCCCTTCGACGATGGCGGTTTTGCCTACGCCCGGCTCGCCAATGAGCACCGGATTGTTTTTCGTGCGACGGCTGAGAACTTGGATGACGCGGCGAATCTCTTCGTCGCGGCCAATGACCGGATCGAGCTTGCCGCGCCGGGCGAGCTCGGTGAGGTCTTTCGCATATTTCTCGAGAGCCTGGAATTTGCCTTCGGGATTCTGGTCAGTCACCCGCTGCGAACCGCGCACGGCAGTAAGCGCCTTGAGGATCGCATCGTGCGTGGCGCCCGCAGCAGCCAGGGCATCGGCCGCAGCGTCCCCCTTGAGTTGGGCGATCCCAAGCAGCAGATGCTCGGTCGAGACGTATTCGTCTTTGAAGTTTGCGGCTTCGCGGAATGCCTGCTCGAGCGCCTTGTTGAGGTTGGCGCCGGGGCTGGGCTGCGCCGATCCGCCGGAAACGCGCGGCAGTCTCTCTTCAATTTGGTGCAACTCATGCTCGAGGCGTTCGCCGGGCACACCGATCTTTTCGAGGACGGCGGGGATTACGCCCTCGCGGTCTTCAATGAGCGCCAGCAGCAGGTGGACGGGCTGCAACTCGGGGTTGCCGAACTCAGCTGCCCGCGACTGCGCCTGCTGCACCGCCTGCTGCGATTTCAAAGTGAATTTATCCCAATGGATGGCCATGAATGCTCCAGTAGTCAGTAGTCAGTGATCAATACCCTTCCGAGAAGACAACGATAAGCCCACCAGATCAAATGTGCTCTCAGGATCAGCGGTTGGAAGAAGTAAGTATTCTCCTTCCAACCCGAAAGACTGACCACTGCAGACTGACTATTGACCACCGCTTTTACGCCGCAACGGCGTGCTTCTCGCCCCCGCTGACCTTGATCTGCCTGGGCTGTGCTTCGGCTTTCTTCTTCAATTCCAGCTTCAGCACGCCTGCGTCGTAAGTCGCGCCCACGTTCTCCGTGTCCACCGTCGAAGGCAAAGTGAAGGCACGATAAAAGCTGCCATAGCGCCGCTCGATGCGATGGAAGTTCTCTTCCTTCTCCTCTTTCTCGAACTTGCGCTCGCCTTTCACGGTGAGGGTGTGGTTCTCGACGCGGACGTCGATGTCCTTCTCTTCGAGGCCCGGCACTTCGAGCTTCAGCACAACCTTCTGCGGATCTTCATAGATGTCGACTGCCGGCGCGAAGCTGGCCGTTGTGAGGGCGGTTTCTCCCTCGTTGAAGTCCCGAAACAGCGAGTTTACGCGGTTCTGCAGTACAAACACATCGCGAAAAGGGTCCCAACGCGTGATAGCCATGATGTCAAATCCTCCAAAGGATGGTCTGAGATAGAGGCTGGGGATTGAGCCCCAACCACTCAACCAATCTGATGAATACTATAGCATATATGATTCATGAAATATGAGCGAATAACACTAATATTCTAGGGAACTCCTGTATCTGCTTGATTTAGAAAATGATAGGACTCGCCCGAATAGGAGTGGGCTCGCATCTGCAAGGACAGGGGGTTTTCAAGACCCCTGAGGCCATCGAATCGCCGAAAAGGCGGCCGGAAGCATGCAACAGAAAGCCTCTACAATGAGTGCAGATGCAGGCTCTCGCGCTCGTTTTCCCCTCCATTGACTGGCATTGGACGTGGCTGATGGTGGCTGCCTTTCTGGGCGGGCTGCTGAACGCGGTGGCGGGCGGGGGCTCGTTTCTGCTGTTTCCTGCCCTGCTGGGAATGAAAATCCTGCCGATTCAGGCAAATGCAACGAACACGGTGGCTCTGTGGCCCGGCCAACTGACGTCGATTGCTGCGTATCGGGCAGACATCCGCAAGAACCTGCGCCTGGCGGTGCCGATGGCGGTGGCGGGTTTGCTGGGCGGGACGGTGGGAGCGATCGTGCTGCTCCGGACGCCGCAGCGTACGTTTTTGCACCTGGTGCCGTGGCTCCTGCTGGTGGCGGCCCTCATTTTTGCGGCCAGCGGCCCAGTTGCCAGGTGGCTCGAACGGCGCAAGCGCTCGACGGTTCCGACGCTGGCACCGCGGCGCGTGCCAGTCTTCCTCTGCACCATGGTCGTGTGCTTTTACATCGGCTATTTCGGCGCGGGCGCGGGGTTTCTGATCATCACGCTCTTGTCGCTCTTCGGCTACCAGGATCTGAACGAGATCAACGCGCTGAAAGTCGTGGCGACAACCATGGCCAACGGCATCGCCTTCGTCCTGTTCGTGGTGAATGGGCAGGTGGTGTGGCGCTATTGCCTGGCGGCCATGGTCACCTGCGCGGTGGGCGGCTACACCTCGGCCAGCATGGCGCGCCGTGTGCCCCAGCCGGCTTTGCGCGCGCTGGTTGTGGCGATCGGGCTAGGCATGGCGGCGTGGTTTTTCTGGAGGCAGTGAAAGACGGGGGACGGAGATCGGGAACAGTGTGGGGGGCGAAGCGGAGGATCATGGGGAAACAGTTCACGACGATGGAGCCACAGCATCAGGCCTTCATCCAAAAGCAGCGCATCTTCTTTGCGGCATCGGCTACTCTCAGAAGCCGGGTGAATCTCTCACCGAAAGACGCGGCTTCGCTCAGGATTCTCAACGTCAGCCGCGTGGCGTATCTCGATCAGACAGGGAGCGGCAACGAGACGGCTGCGCATCTGCGTGCGGATGGACGGTTGACCCTCATGTTCTGCTCCTTCGAGGGGGCCCCGCTGATCCTGCGCCTCTATGGAACGGGAAAGGTGCTGGCGCGGTCGAGCGAGGCGTACGCCGAGATGCTGGCCGCGGAGTTTGGCGGCACCGAACCCCCGGGCGCGCGCCAAATCCTGGTGCTCGACGTCGACCTGGTCCAGACGTCATGCGGGTACGGCGTTCCGTTGTTTGAATACGCCGGCGAACGGCCAACGTTGCTGCGCTGGGCCGAGGCCAAGGGCGAAGAAGGGCTCGCCGAATACTGGCGCAGGAAGAACGCCGCGAGCATCGACGGGCTGCCGACAGGCATTCTCGATCCTGCGCCGTAGTTCGCGACTTCGCGCAGCCGGCGAGCGTGCAACTTCGGCGCGGCCGATTCACGCCATCGGCAGCGTCACCCGAAATTCCGTGCGGCCCCGCTGCGACTCGACCTCGATCGCACCTTCGTTGTGCCGCACCAGCCGCCGCACAATATCAAGCCCAAGCCCCGTGCCCTGCCCTTGTGGCTTGGTCGTGAAAAATGGATCGAAGATGCGCGCCAGATCCTGCGCAGGAATGCCCGGCCCGTTGTCGATAATCTGGACCACCACGCGCCCATCGCAGCGTTTCGCCGCCACCTCCACGCGGCCGCCGGCTGCCACTGCATCCAGCGCATTGTCGATCAGGTTTCCCCAGATCTGGTTCAGTTCGCCGGCGAATCCGCGCACCTGCGGCAGATCGTTTTCGAGCTTCACTGAAACCGCCACCGACTTCTCCCGCGCCTTTGCCTGAAGCACCGTCACCGTGTCGCCCAGGCTTGGTCCCAGATTCACCGGCTGGGTCACCATCGCCTGGTCCATGTGCGTGAACCCCTTGATCGCCATCACCAGCCCGGAGATGCGCATCGCCGCGCCCTGAATCCCGGACGCGAGGCGGCGCACCGAGCAACCGGCTGCAGCCCAATGCACAACCGCGTTCAAGGCCGGTCCCGAAACCGCGGCTGCAAGTTGGTCGAGAGCCTCGAAGGTCACCTCGGTGTCGGCCAGCGGTCCGGCGTTCGCGGTATCCAGTCCGCGCCTGGCAAGCCAATCGGCAATTGCCTCCTCGCGATCCGACTCCTCCAAAGGAGAGCGCACCGTATGCGTCTGTTCGGCCGCGCACGCCGTGCGAATCGCATCGATCGCTGCCAGTTGAGCATTGGTGAGGCTGGCCGCTCCCAGCGCGCGCGTTGCTTTCTCTGTGTCTTCAAGCCGGTCTTCCAGCAGCGCCGCAGAGCGTTCAATCGCCGAGGCCGGATTGTTCAGCTCGTGGGCCAGGCCTGCCGAGAGTTTGCCCAGAGAGATCATCTTCTCGTTGTGCAGATCGGTCGAGGTGAACAGGCGCGCTCGATCAACCATTACGCGCACCAGAATCGAAGTAATTTCAAAACACTCATGTGTCAGCGCACGCAGATGCTCCCGGTCAAGCGCGAGAATCTCGGTGGGCTCCTGGGCAACCGCATCTCCCGGTGGGTTCTGGAGGCGCGAATAGGGCAATAGGCCCGACACGTCCCCGGCCCGCCATTCGATCATCTTTTGCAGCCCGCCGCCGCGATCCACAGACAACGTCACGTGTCCCGACAACACTACGAAAAGACCCTCGACGGGGAGACCTTTGTGCGACAGCACGTCGCCGGCGGCAAGCCTGCGCAGAGAGCCATGAGCCGCCAGCCATGCCAGCTCTTCCCGGGGCGCCGTACCCAGCGTCTTGTGTTCAACCAGCCGATCCAACAGAGAGCCTGTCGTCATGCGTGCATCGCTTCTTTCAACCTGGACCCGATTCTTCTTGAACAAGGTACCAGATGGAAAGCGGGATTCAACCCGCCGGTGCATGGCGGCTGGAGGGCGCGTCGACCATTTTGTGAACGGACGGGTTGATCGCGCCTATCTAAGTCAGGGTCAAGGGAAAGACATAGCCGTTCGTTACCGAAAGCGCGCAGTCAGTTCCCTAGTGCGACGAGTAGATAAGCGTCGAGTGGGCCCGGTGTATTGACGCGCCTAGAGCGCCGCCGACCAAGCACCCGATGCTTGCGCCCACTGCCGCGCCAGCCCCTTTACCTCCCAGAAATCCGTGGGATTCCCAGGCTGCAGCGCTAAGTCCTGCGCCCGCGCCGCCCCCGATCCCGACGCCAATGAGCGTGTTTCTCAGCAAATGCGACGGCCGCATCAACTTCACGGTGCGGACTTCTTGCCTTTGAATGCTCCCTTCGCCCCTATCTGTCCGGTAGGCGATTGCCGTGTCAGAAACACGAATGAATGTTCCTGTGTGCTTTTTCGAAGAGACATCCACCACTTGGATTGTCTGCCCCGCCTGCAAGCTACTTAGGATCGACCAGGACGTTCGATCGGCTTGGGCCGCTGCTGTGAACGGAAACACAAGGAGAAGCGTTCTCCATAGCATCTTTCGCATAGGACTCCTGGATCGGTGATCGTGTCGGCCAGCTTAGCATCATTCGCATCAGCTGCCGCAAATGTTTTGCTTTGCAACGCTGCCGGGCGGGGCAGGCAATACCCTGGCGCGCTCGACGGTTCCCGCCGACTCCGGCCCGCAAGGCAATTGTGGTGGCGGTCACACGAATCGGTGCTTTCGATGAAACGAATTCATGCAATTGCCGATAGTCCCCTTGAGGGAAGGCAACGTATGTTCAGAATTCTGGACAAGGACCAACCGGTGGTTGTCTCTTCGCGAAACGAATTCCATTCTCAAGGCGTGGGCGCTTGTGAATCCTCGTGGAGCTTGTATTGGAGCAATGACACCCTCAAAGAAGCTCAGGTCGGCGGATCCAGAGCCTGCGAAAACTGCTCTTTCGAAGCAGTCAAGGTTGGCAAACTCCTGCGACAACTCCTGAAGCTTTAACCTCCATCGAAGTCCTCCAGCCGTTCACCCCAAGCCGTCTCTCCCGCTTCCTGGTGGCGCGCACACTCATTTTCTGCGACGTCAAAGGTCAGGTCGAGTCCCCGCTCACCGCCCAGTATGACTCCGAGAGCGACAGCAAATCGGGCCCTAACGGTTTCCGGCTAATGCGGGAGAACCACCGCCTTTGCCGAACTCCACCATTTTTGGTAAGGGAAAGGTCCGGCTACCGGAAAACCTCGATGTTCATGATGCCGAGATTCAGAAGATGTTTGAGAGAGAGCGGCAGTGAACTATCTGCTCGACACTCACATCCTGCTTTGGATACTCGTCGATCCCGACAAGGTGCCGGAGCCGATGCGTCGCATTGTTGAAGATACGGGAAATCGCGCCTGGTTTTCGGCAGCCTCGATATCGGAAATTGCCATCAAGCACTCCCTGGCGAATAGCGATTTTACCGTAGAGCCAGCGACCATTTGGAAGGCTGCCCGGGAAACTGGTCTCGAGGAACTGGCCGTCACCGCGGAACATTCGGTTGGCGTGGATACTCTTCCTTGGCTCCACAGGGATCCTTTTGACCGGCTTCTTGTGGCTCAGGCGCGCGCCGGCGGAATGAAGCTGCTTTCCGTAGATCCTGAGGTCAACGCTTACTTCTTGCGCATCAGGCGCCGCCGCTGTGTAGCGAAATTTCGGATCCTTGCAGCGAGCCAGTTTGGCGCTCCCGGCAGGATTCTGCTGCCTTTTCGGCTCGTCTGGCAAGCCTCATTTTCTCGAGTTCCGGCGCATCGCGAGTGAATCGCCTTTTCCCTATAAAATAGAAACATGAGCCACGAAGGCATCCGCATGGTCAGCCCGGAAGAAGCCGCGCGCGAAAACGAGCCGGCCCAGCCGCTGCCGCGCATCGCCATTACACCGGAGAAGGTGCGCGTGCTGCTGACCGAAGGCAAAGGCCTGGAGATCGACTGGCAGGATGGCCACCGCAGCGCGTGGACGTTTGCCTGGTTGCGGGATGCCTGTCCGTGTGCGACCTGCGTGGATGAGCGCAAGAACGAGGGGCGCAAAATCGGCCATTCGAAGTCGAAGCCCGCGGATCTGCTGCCCATGTATAAGCCGCTTGCGAAGCCAGCAAGTGCGCATGCGGTCGGCCGCTATGCGCTGCAGTTCAACTGGCTCGATGGCCACTCGAGCGGGATTTACTCGTGGGACTATCTGCGCCGCAATTGCCTGTGCGCGGAGTGCAAGTTTGCCCGCGACGAAGCGACCGGCTCGGCCAACTGATCGCATCCTGCGATGCGCCGCCGCCCTCTATCGCGGCCTGCCATACGTTACGCCCGGCACGCCAAACCCCGCGATTCTCGATGGCTTTTCTCATGTAAATGGTAGAGTTGCACTCCAGGAGGGGGGCACGTGACTCTCAAGCAATTCCTGGGCAAGCAATTCATCGATGTCATCCAGTGGAGCGAGCCGGAAGACGGCATCCTTGCCTATCGCTACCCGATGCAGGACATGGAGATTCAGAACGGCGGGCAGCTCACCGTGCGCGAATCGCAGCTGGCCGCGTTTGTGAATGAAGGCAAAATTGCCGATGTCTTTGCCCCCGGCTTGCACACCCTGAACACGCGCAACCTGCCCCTGCTGACCGACCTGCTCAACTGGGACAAGGAATTTCAATCTCCCTTCAAATCGGACGTGTACTTCTTCTCGACGCGCCTCCAGATCGCGCAGAAGTGGGGCACCTCCACACCGATCACGATTCGCGACAAAGAATTTGGCGCGGTGCGGCTGCGCGGTTATGGGATCTATTCGTATCGCATCGCCGATCCGCGCAAGTTTTTCACCCAGGTCACGGGCACGCGCGAGCGCTATTACGCGACAGAGTTGGAAGGGCAGCTGCGCGAAACAATCGTCGCGCGCATGACCGACATTCTGGCGAGCAGCGATGTGTCGTTCCTCGATATGGCGAAGAACCAGGCGGCGCTGGGCGCAAAGATTGCCGAACAGATGAAACCGACGTTTGCCGCCCTGGGCCTGGAGCTGGACCAGTTTGTGGTGGAGAGCATCTCGCTGCCCGAAGAACTGGCCAAGGTAATGGACCAGCGAATCGGGATGAGCATGGCCGGAGACCTCGGCAGGTTCACGCAGTTTGAAGCCGCAGAATCACTCGAAGAAGCCGCGACGAATACCGGAGGCGCCGCCGGGATGGGTGTGGGGCTCGGCGCCGGAGCAGCCATGGCGCAGGCGGTGATGGCGCAGGCCCGCGTCGGAGCCAATGGCGCGGCGAGTCCCGTGCCGCCCACGCCGAGCGCGACACCGGCGCCAGGCACGAAGTTCTGCATGGAGTGTGGCAAGTCGATTCCCGAGCGCGCACGGTTTTGTCCGGAGTGTGGAAAGGCGCAATGAACTGCCCATCCTGCGGCGCACCGATGCGTCTCGAACCCGAGAAAGACTGCCTGACCTGCGACTACTGTAAAAACATCTTCTTCCCGCAGCAGGGCGACGACGGGGTGCGCGTCTTTCCAGAGAAGACCGAGAACACCTGCCCGGCGTGTTCCGTTGCGCTGATGCATGCGTCGCTGGCGAAAATCCGCATTCAATACTGCATGCAGTGCCGTGGGATGCTGATCCCGATGGGCGTCTTCCTGCCCTTGGTAGAGGAACTGCGCGCCGGGCAGCCAGGATCGCTGATTCCGCCGCCGCCCGACCCGCTCGAACTGCGGAGCCGCCAGCCGTGCCCCCACTGCCACAAGCCGATGGAGACGCACTACTACTCCGGCGCGGGCAACGTGATCATCGAGGACTGCGAGCCGTGCGAACTGAATTGGCTCGAACATGGAAAGCTGATGAGGATCGTGCGCGCCCCCGATCACTCCTATAAAGACGCGGAGCCGATGGTCTAAACGGCGGGGCCGCTTTCGTTCGGCGGAACGCGCGGCTCGTTGGCTGCTGCCTGCGCTTTCAAGTGCTCTTCCATCTCTTCAATCAGCTGAAGCAGTTGCTCCCGTTTGCGCTCGCTGAGATTCAGAAAGCGAATCCCGAGGGTCCTTTGGTCGTGGATTGATTGCGTGACGCCGGCAAGGCGGAAGGGCAGCCCTTCAATCTGGAACTCGACTTCGACGCGGCGATAGATTCCCAACACGAACGGATCGACAGTTCGCAGCGCGCACCCACCGAGGCTCAGGTCCAGCACGCGGCCCGGCATCTTGATGCCCAACGTCAGCAAATGAAGAATGGCGCTTCCATCCACCTTGTGGCGCGCTTCCCTGCGGCGTTCGGCTTTGTTTGCGGACTTGCCGCCGGATTCGTTTTCCATGGACGCAATCCCGATGACGAATCTCAATGATCGCTGGTCGAATCCCAGGGTCGGGCCGGGGCAGGTTCTGCGGCTTCGCGGCCTTTCAATCGGTCGTAGAGATAGAGATCGCTGGTGGTGCCCAGCGATTCATTGTAGAGGCTCACATCGCCGACCAGCAGTTTCAATTCTTCCCCGAACGCGTGGATCGACTGCAGCTGGGCCGCCGTTGCCGGGAGTTCGAAGCGGGCAGTCTTGAGGAACTTCTGGTAGCCGCGATCGACAAGGCGCGCGACTTCGCCATTGATCAATGCGCCGGGATGCACCGCAAATGCCGTCGGCTCGTCTTTGCCCGGCCCGGGAACGAGGACCGCGGCCGCGCCATGCTTGGCGGCCAGCATACCGTTTGCGACTCCTGCGTACGACGTTACATCAAACGAGTGGGAGCGCAGGATCTCGAGGACCTGATCAAAGGTCGGTTTCGGGGTCTTGGTGGCCATGGGCAGAGTCCGATCTGCGAAGATGGAGAGGAGCGAGTGTGCGCACTTCCCTTTATCAATCTCGCACACCGTGCTCGCCACTCGCAATTACGCGATGCAAACTACGATGATTACGACTGCCCTGGGGATGCTGTTGCCCGAACGCATTGGCAAAACACCCTTGGTCCGCCTGGAACGCCTCGTCGAAGGGCTCGAAGGCATCACGCTCCTGGGCAAAGCCGAATGGGTGAATCCCGGCGGCAGCGTGAAAGATCGGGCCGCCGCGGCGATGGTACGCGACGCACAGAAGCGGGGCGTGCTAACCCCCGGGAAAACGATCCTGGATGCCACCAGCGGCAACACCGGGATTGCCCTGGCCATGCTGGGCGCCTCGCTCGGTATTCCGGTGCAGCTTGCCATGCCGTCAAACGTCTCGCCGGAGCGCAAGCGGATCCTGGCAGCCTATGGAGCGCAGGTGGAGTGGACCGACCCGGACCAGAGCTCGGATGGAGCAATTCGCCGGGCGCGCGAGCTCGCGGGGAATGATCCCCAACGGTTCTGCTACCTGGACCAATACTCAAATGATGCGAACTGGCTGGCTCACTACCACTCGACGGGGCCGGAGATCTGGGCGCAAACCGAGGGCCAGGTCACGCATTTTGTAGCGGGCCTCGGCACCTCAGGAACGTTTATGGGGACGTCGCGACGGCTGAAGGAGCATAACCCGGCGATCCAGGCCGTCAGCTTCCAGCCGGACTCGCCCTTCCACGGACTGGAAGGGTTGAAGTATATGGGCACGTCGATTGTGCCCGCGATCTACAATCCGCACCTCGCCGATCGGGAGATGGAGGTGGAGACAGAAGCAGCCTACGCGATGGCCAAGCGCCTGGCACGCGAAGAGGGACTCCTGGTGGGGATTTCGGCTGCCGCCGCGGCGACGGCCTGCCTGAGAATTGCCCACGAAGAGGCGGCTGCCGGCCGGCGCGCGGTGATTGTCACCGTGCTGCCCGATTCCGCGGACAAGTATCTGAGCGAGCGCTTCTGGGAGGAAGCATGAGCGAGCTGCGCGTGCCGGTTGCGGTCTACCAGAGTCTTCGTGCGCATGGCGAGGAGACCTATCCGCATGAGTGCTGCGGCGCTCTCCTGGGGCACTCCCTGCACGGGAGTTGGCAACTCGTCGAGGCAATCCGGGCGGGCAACACCCGCACAGATTCGGCGCACAACCGCTATCACATCGCTCCCGTCGAGCTGGTGAAGATCCAACGCGAGGCGCGGACCAAGGGGCTGGAGATCGCCGGCTTCTATCACTCCCATCCCGATCATCCGGCAATGTGGTCGCCGACGGATTTTGCAGAAGCGCACTGGCTGGGCTGCTCGTATGTGATCACTGAAGTCGCGCAGGGCAAGGCTGCGGTCACGAATTCGTTTCTGTTGGCCGGCGCCACCGAAGAGGACAAGCAATTTGTCCAGGAGACCATCCAGGTCGAGTCCTAGCGCAATTCACAACCCTCCCAGAAGAAACCGCTTTACACCCGTCGTACGCGCAAGTAGGATGCGCGCAAGTCCCAGAGCACCCGCGATTCCCATCCTTCCCGCTCCCCCGCCGCGAGCGATCTCTGAGCACGTCCAAGGAGAAACATCCATGAGAATCCATCCAATCCTGTTGGGACTGTCCCTCGCGGTTGTCGGCACTTCACTGGCCGCGGCGCAAGATGCTGCATCCCCTACCCCTCCCAAAGTGATCCAGCTCCAGAGGGAATATCTGAAGCCGGGCAAGGCCGGCATGGTGCACGACAAAAGTGAGGCCGCCTTTGTAGCCACGATGATGCGCGCGAAACTGAAGGGACACTATGTCGCGTTGAACTCGATGTCGGGCAAGTCCCGGGCCCTGTTCGTTGTGGGTTATCCCTCGTTTGCGGCATGGGAGGCCGATAACAAGATCTTGGACAAGAGCCCGGCGCTCACGGCTGAGTTCGACCACGATCTGATGACCGACGGTGAGTTGCTTGACGAGTACGACAGCGCGGTGGCCACCTATAACGAAGAGCTGAGCTATCACCCCCACGGCGATATCGGACACGCGCGCTATTTTGAGATCACGGTCTTTCACGTGAAGCCGGGTCACCGCACAGATTTTGAGGCGCTCACCAAGATCGTGAAAGAAGCGCACGACAAAGCGGGGACCAGCGCCCACTGGGCCACCTACGAGATTGCCTACGGCGCCGAAGACGGAACCTATGTAGTGCTCAGCGCCGATAAATCCATGGACGAGATCGACCAGGGTTTCGCGGAGAGCAAGAAGTTTGTAGAGGGAGCCGGCGGAGCGGAGGGGATGGCGAAGCTGGACAAGCTCTTCGGAGAGGCCGTCGATTCGTCGCGCAGCGAGCTGTTCTCAATCAACCCCCGGCAGAGCTATGCCAGCGACGACTGGATCAAGGCCGATCCGGAGTTCTGGAACGCGAAGTCCGCGGCCGAGACAGCGACTGCCAAGCCAACGGCAAAAAGTGCGGCGAAGCCTTCTTCACGCTAGACGCACCACCGCCCGGTTCTCGCAACCGGTCTCGTATATTGAAAGCGGTTTCGGCAACTTGCCGGGGCCGCTTTTCTTTTTCTCGCAAATGACTCGAATTCGGCTCGTGCTCAGATCATCTAACCTATTGATGAGCCAACGAGATATGCCCAGCAACAGGGTTTCCCCGCCTGCTCACCGCTCCGCATAGCGTGCATTCCTTCATCCGATGGCTGGGCTGTGTCATCTTAAAGAAGAGAGCTTGCGAGGCATTCGATCGATGACGATTTTCATTCCTACCCCGTTGCGCCCCTTCGCCGGCGGGAAAGATGCCATTGAAGTGCATGCAACCACGATCACGGAAGCGTTGGACCGTCTGACCCAGACACATCCAGACCTGCGCAAGCACCTGTTTACGGCGGAAGGAAAAGTACGAGCCTTTGTTAACCTGTATCTGAACGACGAGGATGTGCGCTATCTGCCGGAAAAGGAGAGCACATCGGTCGCGTCGGGCGACACCCTCTCCATCATCCCGTCGATCGCCGGAGGGGACTAGCCGTCCAGGCGCGGCGCTCAAACCTCAAGGGATTGCTGTAAACTCCGAACTCTGAACCGAGAACTCAAAGACATCTATGGCGACTGTCACCGCACCGATTCCGCTCCCCGAACTCACCACCGACGACCTCGCGCGCTACTCGCGCCACCTGATCCTGCCTGAAGTGGGCATGGAGGGGCAGCAAAAACTCAAAGCCGCGAAGGTGCTGTGCGTCGGGACCGGCGGCCTGGGCTCGCCGCTGGCGTTTTACCTCGCCGCGGCGGGAATCGGCACCCTGGGCCTGGTCGATTTCGATGTGGTGGACGCGAGCAATCTGCAGCGCCAGATTATTCACTCGACCAAGGACATCGGCCGCAAGAAGCTGGATTCTGCCGAGGAGAAGCTGACGGCATTGAACCCGGCTCTGAACGTGGTCAAGCACGACACGATGCTTTCGAGTGCGAATGCGCTCGAGATCCTGAAAGAGTATGACGTTGTCGCCGACGGGACGGATAATTTTCCCACGCGCTACCTGGTCAACGACGCGTGCGTGCTGCTGGGCAAGCCGAATGTCTACGGCTCGATCTTCCGGTTTGAGGGGCAGGCAAGCATTTTTGCCACCAAGGAAGGGCCGTGCTATCGCTGCCTTTATCCCGAGCCGCCACCGCCTGGCCTGGTGCCGAGTTGCGCGGAAGGCGGCGTGCTGGGGATTTTGCCCGGACTGGTCGGCGTAATCCAGGCAACCGAAGTCATCAAGCTGATTCTTGGAAACGGAAGCCCTCTTATCGGCCGCCTGCTGCTGGTGGATGCCCTGAACATGCGCTTCCGCGAGCTGAAGCTAAGGAAGAATCACGAGTGCCCGGTGTGCGGCGACCATCCGACGGTCAAGGAACTGATCGACTATGAACAGTTCTGCGGAGTTGCGCACGAATCGCCGAAGGAGGCGAGTGTGAAGAACGGTATTCCGCAGATCACGGTGAAGGAATTGAAGCGGCGTCTGGACGCGGGCGAGGATGTGCAGCTGATCGACGTGCGCGAGCCTTTCGAATACAAGATTGCGCAAATCGGCGGGAAACTGATTCCCCAGAACGATGTGCCGCAGCGGCTTGCGGAAATCGATCGCGACCGCGAGGTGGTGGTGCAGTGCAAGAGCGGAGGCCGCTCGCAGCGTATCGCCGAATATCTCAAGCAGGCCGGCTACCCCAGGGTCGTCAATTTGGCCGGCGGCATCACCGCCTGGAGCGACGAGATCGATCCAAAGGTGCCGAAGTACTAAGGGACAACCGACATTTGATGCAGTTGCCCTTTACCGTGACATCGCAGACTCGGTGCAGATTGACCCGGCAGTCGAATGCAGCCAACGGATTGTTCGCGGCATCCACTCTTGCGCCACCGCATCGGGGCTAAACTAAATTGCCGTCGTCGAGCGGCTTCAGGAGCTCATCCATTTTGGCTTCCGCCATCGATAAGACCGCCGTATTGCAGGGCAAATACATCCGCCTCGAGCCGCTGCAGCCGTCGCACGCCGCGGCATTTGTTGCGGCCACGCAAGCCGAACCCCTGATTTACCAGTGGACCCATGTCCCACGCAACGACGCGGAGGCTGCGGCCTATATAGACACCGCCGTCGCATGGCGCGACGCAGGCACGGCGGTGCCGTTTGCCACGGTTCGCCTTGAAGATGGAGCGGTGATCGGGTCTACGCGCTTCTTCAACCTGGAATATTGGCCGTGGCCTGCGGGGCAACCGCGCCACGGTCACAAGCTGCCCGATGTTTGCGAGATCGGCTACACTTGGCTGGCGCGTTCGGCAATTCGCACCGCGGCAAACACCGAAGCCAAGTTTCTGATGCTGACACACGCGTTTGAAACCTGGGGAGCGTTGCGCGTGTGCTTCCATACCGATCTGCGGAACCTGCGCTCGCAGGCGGCCATTGCACGGATCGGCGGAATTCGCGAGGGCGTCCTCCGCGTGCATCGCCTGGCCGCCGATGGGATGGCGCGCGATTCCGCTCGCTACTCGATCATCGCCAAGGAGTGGCCAGGTGTTAAGGCTCGGCTTTCGCGCCTGCTGATGTAGAGGGTAGAGTCCACCCCGCGTTCGTCCGAGCGGATGTTCTCAGGCTATGCCGCGTTTGTTCGAGTTCTCTTCGCTCAATCAATTTGGAAGCACCCCGTAGACATCGAGTTCTCCGGGAATGGATGTGCTGTTGTCGGCGCCTCCGGTGTTGTTGCCGCGCGTGCCGACGTAGACTTTGCCGTTGGCGATCGTGGGCACAGTGAATTTGACGGCGTTGCCGGCCGCGTTGCCGGTGCCCTGGCTGCTGTTCCACAACTCATTGCTGAGATTGGTGGCATCGTAGGCGTGGAGCACCGTGGGGCCACAAGCCGTCGATTGCGGCGTGCAATAGGCGGTGTTATCGAGAACCCACACAATGCCATCGCTGTTGTCAGGTTTTGACGAAACCGACGGTCCTGGGGCGAGAAAGCTAAAGGACTCGGTTGAGGCGTCCGATCGCTGCGTGAGGGTCGCGGTTCCAGAGTTGAGAGCATAGGCCTGCAGAGGCGCATCCGAGGTGGCTAGATACAGGGTGCCGTTCCAGAATGCCGGGGTGCTGTAGATCCCTTCTCCAAGAAACAGCCTCTGCCATGCATTGGAGTCGCCGTAGCCACCCATGTTGTCCCGGTTGAGCACGTAGAGGGCGCCGTCTTTGCCTCCGCCGACGACAAGGTGGGTCGGGTTGCTGCCGTTTGCTGGCAGATCGATCAGGACCGCTGCACCTCCCGAACCGAAATCGTCGTCGTTGTCGTTGTCCGCTTGTTGGTCGGAAGGCGTGAAGTATCCGTTGACGCTCAGACTCGGGCTGAGTTGTAGAAACGAGTCGCCATAGTCGTCGGTCGTGTTATCGAAACTTCCATTCGCAGTGAGAAGATAGAGATTGCCTGCTGAATCGGCAGCGGGCGCGCCTCCGCCCATCCATATACCTCCGTCTCCTGCAGTGCCGATCACGGGCGAAGAGGGAGCGTTCGGATCGACGTTGAAGACGAAGGACTGTGTGAGATTGCTGGCGCTGTAACCGATGATCCATCCATACCACGGCGGATTGTCTTCGTGGGCGGCCCAGGCAACATACACAACGCCATTGACAAGCGCGAGACCGCAGCGTTGATTTTCCTGCCGTGCCACAAACGTTGTGGTTGAACCGCCATCTCCGTCGCCAGGGTACGTTGCCGCAATGTCGACGGGACCGAAGAATTTCTCGTTGCCGGTGGCAAGATCGATTGCGTGCAGCCGCTGGAAGAAGGTTGGCCCCGACGCGATGACGGACTTGGAAACGACATACAGAGTATTGGTCGTCCGATCCATCACCGGCGTGCCCGTTACACCAACTTCCGGCGCAATGTCACCACCCCCACCCCCAACTAGAAAACCCGGCCCGAAAGAAGGTACCGAAGCCTCGCCTGACCTTCCGCCATGCGCTGTATCCAGCAGATTGTCATGCCACAGCGGCGTACAAGGAGTGCTGTTGCTGTCCGCGTCGAAAGCATAGAGGCCGTCGTTTTGCGTGGCGACAAAAACAACGTTATGCGCTACGCCGTTGATCGTGAGATTCGGTACCCACAACGGCTGCGTGTAAATCGCTTCGTCGACCGTGCACGAGAAGAGCTTGCCAAATGTCGACGCTGTGACCGTCGAAGCACTCAGCAGGTACTCCTGCGTGTTGGCTCCATTGCGCGAGAGGTTGTTGTGGTAGGTGGTCACACCTGCAAGGTCGGTGACTGCGACCGAAATGGTAGCGGTGACGGAACTCTCAGTTGCGCTTGTGGCCGTAAGAGTGTAGACACCGGCGGCGCTTGGCGCGGTGTACGTGACCGCGACTCCCGTCAGGCTATTGTGCGCGGAGAATATGCCGCACGCTGAGCCAGTGCATCCCGATCCGGTGACCGTCCAATTCGCTCCGCCGTAGTCATTGGTGGTCGCGGTCAGCGCGAGTGCCTGCGCGACGACGATTCCGCCCTGCGAGGGAGAGACCGAGAGCGTAATCATCGCAGGTGAAACATTCAGCGCAAGGTTCAGAGGCTTTGTCTGGGCGGGCGTGCTGGAATCCATCACAGTGAAGACGAGAGGAGTGGCATCGACAGTCGCCGTGGGCGTGCCGGCAATGGAGCCCGTCATTGTGTTCAATGACAGCCCGGCGGGCAGCGTGCCGGAAGTCAGCGACCATATGTAGGGTGTCGTGCCGCCAGTGGCGGTGAGTGTTGCGCTATAAGCTGTCCCGACCTGCCCGTTGGGC
>DATDIQ010000006.1:0-9279 GCA_036520995.1 Occallatibacter sp. | reverse complement strand
AAGGGACACAAGGACCGCGACCTGCCCCTGAGCCCGACCCTGCTCGAGAACCTGCGTGTCTACTGGCGACGGCTCAAGCCGCGCACCTACCTGTTCCCGTCACGCATGTATCGCGATCACGAGCAGCCCATCAGCGACAAGACCGTATGGGTGGCGTGCACCGAAGCTGCGAAGAAGAGCGGCCTTCGCAAGGCCGTTTCGCCGCACCTGGTTCGACATGCATGGGCCACGCACCTGCTCGAAGCCGGTACCGACCTGCGCACCATTCAGCTTCTGCTCGGCCATGAGGATCTGGAGGTTACGGCGCGCTATCTGCACCTGTCCGCGCAGCACCTGCAGAAGGTCGCTAACCCCATCGAGGAACTGAAGCTCGCGAGCGTCGACCAGACTCGCCCGCTCTACCATCGTCCGCGTTCATGACGCGGCCGGCCACCGAAGTGGCCGACATCGTCCGTCGCAGGGGCAAGCAGTTTCTGGAACGCTTCAAGGCCGTTCTCAGCTATCAGCAGCTGAAGGCATACCGGGCCGTGGAGCGTTGCCGCACTGCTGCCCTTGGCGGGCATAAGGATACGTGTGAGGACTGTGCGTACGAAGCACCCTTCTCGTACAACTCATGCCGATCAAGATGCTGTCCGAAGTGCCAGGCGCAGGCTCGCAGGCGATGGCTCCAGATCCAGCAACGCGATCTCGTGAACACCAACTACTTTCACGTCGTCTTCACCCTCCCCCACGAACTGAACTCCCTGGCACTGACGTCGCGAAGGCCAGTGCTCGATCTGCTGTTCGAGGCCAGCTCCCAGACCCTGCTCGAAGTCGCCGCCGATCCCAAGCGTTTGGGCGCAGAGATCGGATTCCTCTCCATCCTGCACACGTGGAGTTCGAACCTTCTGCCTCATTACCATGTCCACTGCGTCGTTCCAGGCGGCGGGCTGTCGGCCGATCACAAGCGCTGGATCAACACCAGCCATCCGATGTTCCTCCTGCCGGTTCCCGTTCTGCGCACCGTCTTCCGCAAAAAGTTCCTCGCCGGACTCTGCCACCTCTACCGCAAGGGCATGCTTAACCTGAGAGGTCCGGCCGCTGCTCTCGGCGATCCTGCGTCGTTCGAGCAACTGATCAACAAGCTCGGCAACAAGAGATGGTACGTCTACGCCAAGCCTCCCTTCGGCGGCCCCGAACATATGCTGCGCTACCTCGGCCGTTACACCCACCGCATGGCCATCTCGAACCACCGCATCACCGCCTTCGACGGGAATCGCGTCAGCTTCCGCTGGCGCGATTATGCCCATGGCAGCAAGCAACGCGTCATGACCCTCGACGCCGTGAACTTCCTCTGCCGCTTTTTCCTGCATGTGCTGCCTAAAGGCTTCGTGCGCATCCGCCGCTACGGCCTGCTCTCCAACCGCTTCCGCAAACAACTGCTGCCCATGGCGCGCACTCTGCTCGTCGAACAGGGACGAGAACCGCTGCCTCTTCCACCTCTGCCTGATTGCGCTCCGTGGCACTGCCCCCGCTGCGGAAAAGCCATGCGCGTCGTTGAGCGCTTCACCGCTGCAGAACTCTATTTCGCAGGCCTGGATTCCTCATGAACACCGCCGCCAACACGCTCCGACGGCTTGCTCCCTGCACGTCTCTGCCGCAGTGTGCGCACAGGGCTCAGAAAGGCTCATACACCACGGCTAACTGCATCCGAAAATCGCCCCATCGCAAATCGCACTGCCGTCGGATCACCGGCTTCCATCCTCAACAACGAAGAAACGGCCCACAAAACCACTCGCCGCAACTCAAGATGCTGTTCAATATCCATAATCCCAGTCAGGATCACCGCGACCGCGCCGCCTGCGCCTTCCTTCTTACCCCCTAATCGAAAACGCCTCGCAACCACAGCTCAACCTATCCGAAGCTGTCGTGCGCGAGGCATTTCCGATGTAGGCTAGCGGTCACTCATACCGAAGTGTTGATTTATCCCTAATCCGTACGAATGGCTTCCATTGGGTTAATGGATGCTGCTCGCCAAACCGGATAGAGACAAGCGATAGCGCTGACCAGGAGCAGCACTCCGGCGGCAGCCAACAGCATCGCCGGATCGCGCACGTTTGCATGAGGCGATGTTGCCAGAAACTTGCCAGCCAGAAAACTGAGGATGAGCCCCGCGATCGCGCCTAGGCTAACAGTCTCCAGAGACGATTCCAGAACCAGGCGGACGACTCCGATGCGTTGCGCGCCAAGCGCCATGCGGACGCCTAACTCCCGGGTACGCTGCGATACAGTGTAGGAGACCACGCTGTAGATTCCCGCGGCAGAAAGCGTGAGCGCGAGTGAAGCGAAGAGTCCGAAGAGTGAAGCCAAGAAGCGCTCCCTGCCCCAGGCCTGTGTCTCGAGAAGCCATTTGAAGTCATGCTCCTCCTCGATGACGAGTTGGGAGTTGAGGCGGTGCAGTTTGGCCTCGACATCTCGCATCGTCCCCTTGGTGTCGCTGCGAGCGCGTATGACAAGAGACGCATGGGGGCCGAGGATGAATGTATCGGGGAGATAAACAGCCGGCTGCACCGGCATATCAAGGCCGTTGTTCCGTGCGTCGTCCACCACGCCGATGATCTGCAGCCAGCCGTCCGGATTTGCCACGCTTGCAGCATCCGGTATGTCCAGTTTCAATCCCGGACTGCGAACCGATCGGCCAATTACATCGCCTCCGCGCGCGAACTGCTTGACAAAGGCGCGATTGACCAAAGCAACATGGGCGCCGCGCGCTGTCTCGGCCTGCGTGTAAAAGCGCCCGGAGAGAAGGGGAATACGCAATGTGGAAAACATATTGAAGCTGATGAGCGCCAGGCTAGCCTGTGGATTGGTCAGAGTGGGATTACCTGAAAAACTGATTTTAGTGAAATAGCCCTGAAAAGGTGGAACCCAATTATCGGAAATGCTTGCACTGATTACACCGGGAGTCGATTCGGCCGCCTGGCGAATCGACTCCTGCATCACCTGGAAATGCTGCCAATTCGGCGAGGCCTCTCTTGGTTCGCCAGTGTTGATGTAAAAGAGATGATCGGGATCGAATCCCATCGGTGTGTGGTAGAGAGTGAGGAAGGCGCGAACCGCCGCTCCTGAGCCCGCCAACATGACCATAGTGAAGATCACTTGACCGGCGATGAGCATGCGATGAAAGTTCCTGCCGCGCACATTGCCCGCCAATTTAGTGCTGGAAGACTGCATTAATGCGCTGACATCCGGACGGGAGAACTGCCATGCAGGCGAACTGCCAAAAAGCAACCCAGTCAAAAGGGCGGTCCCGATTGCGAACAGCAAAACGGTGCCACTTACATGGATAGCCGCTTCGTGAGGGAAGGAATTCTGCGGTAAAGTGGCGGCCAGCAGATCGACACACTTGTATGCGATCGACACGCCAGCTCCGGCGCCGACCAGCGACAATATTACCGCTTCTGTTAGCAGCTGGCGGATAATCCGCGCGCGCGTGGCGCCGACCGACGCACGAACTGCGAACTCATGCTGGCGGTTTGTTGCGCGCGCCAGCATCAAGATCGAAACATTCGCGCATCCGATCAGGAGCAGTAGCAGGACCGCAGCGAAGAGCGTGAGCAACGGCGATTTGAAGCCTTTCATTACTTCTTCGTTCAGGGTCTTGATCGCAACCTTCGCATTTTGCGGGTAGTTATTGGGATCCAGCTTAGCGTAGGAATTCACCAACGGCTGCAACTCGGCGGCAACTGCTGCAAATGCAGCGCCACGTTTGAGCTTGAGAAACGGCGTCAGGTAGTAATGAGGATCGGCCTTGAAGGTAGCCGGGATGTACACATCGGAATCGCCCCACGTGAAACGCGGCGAGGCGACGCCGATCACAGTGTAAGTTGCCTGGTCCAGTTGGATCGTTTTGCCAAGAATGTCCAGCCGGCCTCCGTATCGTTTCTTCCAGAAGAGATAACTGAGCACTGCGACAGGATTGGCATTGCCGCCTGCCACGTCGGCCTGCGTGAATTCGCGCCCCAGCAGCGGCGGAACACCAAGATAAGTGAAGAGATTCGGCGAGTAAAAGCCGGCAACTACAGAAACCGGCATGGTATTCCCATGAAGTGCCTGCATCCGGTTGTCCATCAGAAAAACGTCATCCACTGAGGGCAACCGCAACAGATCCGGATACTCGGTGGCAGTCACACTGAGTAGGTTTTGTTGTGCGGAGTCTTTCTGCGTCAACTCCACATGAACCATGCGATCGGCGTCTTTGTACGGGTAGGGATCGAGCAGAACGGCACGGATAACACTGAAGACCGCCACGCTGGCCCCAATGCCAAGTGCTAATGAGCCAATAACCACGATCGCAAAACCGGGCGATTTGAGCAATTTCCTCAAAACGTAGGCCGTGTCTTGAATCAAGGACGCAAAGAAAGACAAAATGCGCTCATCGCGGGGAGTGGCAGTCATCGGAGTCGCTCCTTACTCGGGCTCAAGGTCGGGCTCAGGTCGTCGGGCGGAAGCAGGAACGAACCGCCGCTTACTGAACCGGCGAACGAAGACGAACTTTCATCACGATAGAAGGCAAGCCAGGAGCCAAACCGTTGAAGGCTAAATATTGTGATTCATTAGAGCGGACAGGAGGCGAGCGGGAGAGATGAGCAGCCGGCTGTTCATTTCTGGAAAAGTCAGTCCGAAAACGGACGGTTTGGGACGTGCTACGTGAGCGCCTCTCTCCTTGACATCTAGGGTCAATTCCTCCTACCCTTGTGGTCTAGGGTAAGAGGGTTATACAGCAAAAGGACCGTGACAGCGCGGTTATCTCAAGGCCTGGGTCAACAGTGCATCGCCCTGAAGTCCACAGTTGAGAGTCGAGCTGTCGAGATCGCTGGAAACTGGCCAGCTTGCCGATACAAAGCTTGCCTCGATGAGCGACTCACCGAATGCACGCTCACTGGGAATAACGATCCTCACCCAACAGACATCCAAGAAAGACCCCCGTTTTCCAGGAATGAGAAAGCGGGTAGGAAGGTCACATGAGCACGAGCGTAGGAGGCATTGCTTGTGGGACAGTGACAAATGCACATCTTGACTTCGTATCGGGGGCACCCGATTCTTGAATATCTCCCGAAATCTGACTGCGAATTTTCAGGCATGCTTTTGAACAAGCGACTTGGCGTTTTCGCACCAACTGACGCGCACCTCGAGCGCGTCCCAGGTCATCCCCTTCCTATTCAGCACGGAGTGAGTCGATCGGATTCACATTAGCTGCGCGCAGAGACGGAACGACACTTGCAACGAAGGTAACCAATGCCAGCAGCGCAGCGGCGCCAGCAAGTGTCACTGGGTCCCAGGATTTCAAGCCGAAGAGCAACGTGCTGGCTCCGCGGCCAGCGAGCAGCGCCAATGCCGTTCCCGCCACTAGGCCGATCCCCAGCATGAGGCAGGCATCGCCTAGCATCGCCGCGACGACGCGGCCGCGGCTCGCCCCGAGCGCCATGCGGATGCCGATCTCGCTGCGCCGCTGCGCAAGGAAGTACGAGAGAACACCGTGCAGTCCGACAACGACGAGCAGAGCTGCGAGAACACCAAAGAACCCTGCCAGCCTGGCCATCATGCGATCACCCACCAGGTGGTCGAGGATGCCCTGCTGAAAATCGGAGAATTGCATTTGATTGCCGGGATAATGTGCGTCCAGCATGCGCTGCACGGCCGACTGCGCGGCAACAAGATCGCGTGATGCAATCACTATCGCCATTCCTTGGTTCTGTGCCGTGACCGGAAGCTGAGCGACGGGCACAAATGCCTGAGGCGGCGGGTCCGCGCGCAGATCTACATATTTCGTATCCGGAATCACGGCGACAATCTGACAGGTGCGTGCGGGATAGAGCGGTTCAGGGCGCACGTGGACCTGAACCCCGAGAGGCGACGGACCGCTGACATACTTCCGGACAAACGCCTGATTGACGATCAGCACCAACGGCTTGCCGCTTGCGTCGTGTTCGGTGAAGTTGCGCCCCTTGAATAGTGGAATGCCCATGGTCGCGAAATAGGTTGGACTGACGTAGGTAAACTTGCTGGACCCGGCGATAGTTCCAACCTCGACGTCATGTTGCCAGTCCTGGCCGCTGAGAGGAATTCTCGTCGTCGCGGCGGCGTTTTCTACTCCCGGAATGGCACGGACCGCATCCACAAGTTGCGCAAGACTATCCATCTTGACATTCGCGGATGGAAAACCAAAGTTGCCGATCGTGATGTTCTTCTCTCGGATTCCCGGGTTCACAGTCAGCAAGTTGCGGTAGCTTCGCACAAACAGCAATGCCCCCACCAGCAGAACCATCGACACGGCGATCTGGGTAATCACCATGGCGCGCTGCAGAGAGAATCGTTCGCGGTTGCCAACCACTCCGCGTGCGCCGGACTTGAGCGAAGTAATCGGATCTTCACCCGTGCTGCGCAGAGCCGGAAGCGCTGCGAAGATGACACAAGTCGCGATACCGGCCGCTGCGGCAAACAAAAGTACGCGCCAGTCCGGTGCGATGGCGAGTTGAACAGTGTTCTGGCTGGTATCGAGAGACCTCACCAAAGCCCGACTGAGCGGTTGTGCGAAGGCCGCGCCCAGAATCGCTCCGCAGGCTGCGAGCAGCGCGCTCTCCAGCAGAATCTGACGCAGCAGGCGCTTGCGGGAAGCACCCAGGGCTATGCGAACGGCGACCTCACGCCGCCTTCCGCTGGCCCGCGCCAGCATCAGGTTAGCGAGGTTGGCGCATGCAATCAGCAGCACCAGCGCGGTAATCTCCAGCAGAATCTCCAGTGAAGAGTCGTATTGGTCGCGCAGGTAGCTGACCCCGGCGCCGGCTGGATACGCGGCCAGGCGAAAGGCTTTCCAGGTCTTGAGAGCTTCGGCGCTGTAACCCATCGGCGCGGTCTTTTGAAACAGCCCGGGACTCAGCGCGTCAAAATATTCCGTTGCCTGCTTCAGGGTCCAGCCAGGTTTCAGCCGTCCCATCACGGTGACGCCAAACTCATCGGCTTGCATACTGGGAGGCGTGCAGGCAGGATAAGCAACATCGAAGCGGTCACCGACGACCATACCGAAGAAGGACGGTGGTGTAACGCCAAGGACCTGCAGGGGTTGCCCTCCGGCAATGATGGTGCTCTTCGGGGTGATCGGTTGACCGCCCATTTGTGACTTCCAGTATGAGTAGCTGACCACGGCGCCTGTAACCTGGCATCCGCCCTCATCCTGAGGTTCGATCAGGCGTCCCTGAACAGGAGTGATCCCAAGCACGTTGAAGAACTCTCCAGTAACCGCGAGACCGTTCACCGCGCGGGCCTGGCCAGGGGGCCCCACAATGGCGCCGCCTGTGGCCCAGGCAAAGATGCCGGACAACGGGTCGTGATGCTCTTTGACCTCCTGCCACATCGGCATGGTGAAGTCGGTGAATGCACTGTTTTTGACCCCAATTCCAGTCGGATTGCCGTCCGCGATGCGCAATTCCACCAACTCACCGGGTTTTGTGATGGGGAGGGTGCGCAGTCTCACTGCGTCAAGGATCTCGAAGATCGCGGTGTTCGCGCCGATACCGAGCGCGAGCGTGGTGACGATGGTGAGAGAAAAGCCTGGACTTCTGCGGAATACGCGCAAGGCCCCGCGCACATCGTGCCACAGGCTCTCGAGCCCGAGCGCCGCATCCTCCGCCGTCACCCGCTCTCGCATCGCCACAGGACTGCCGAAGCGCCTGCGGGCATCCCGCTCCGCTTCTTCGCGGCTCATCCCCTGCGCCACGTTGTCGTCGATGCACATGGCCATGTGCTCACGCAGCTCCGCGTCAATCTCGGACTCTACCCTCGTGCGTTTTCCCAGCGACAGAATCCTTCGGAAGATCGCCATCGTTCACCTCACGCAAAACGCAAGACCGCATCGACGCCTTTGACCACCTGCGCCCAGCTTTTTTCGCGATTGGCCAACTGCTCTCGGCCTGCGCGAGTCAGCGCGTACCACTTGGCCTTGCGCCCATAGTCGGTAGTGGCCCAACTGGCACGCACCCAGCCGTTCTGTTCCATTCGGTGCAATGCGGGGTAGAGCGAGCCCTCTTCGACAATAAGCAGCTCATCGGTCACGCGCCGGATATGCATCACGATCCCATATCCATGCATGGAACCAAGCTGCGAGAGTGTCTTGAGGATCAGGAGGTCGAGCGCGCCCTGGAGGTCATTCTTTGCCACAGGTTTACCCTAGACAACGAGGGTACCGCGGAGCGTAGCATCGCCTGCCCTAGATGTCAAGGGAAACGACGAGTCCCTCTGTCGAAATTGCGCTTTTCCCGCCTACATCTCCTCCCGTCGAGCTATGCGCGTCGATCCGATAGAGGCGCTACGATTCAAGTAGCTGATTCCCGTCTCCAGCACTTCGAATGGGATGGGTACTCTCGCCGGAGCTTCTCATTCATCATCTGGGCCAGGCGAAGCTCGATGCCGACAGGGGCTCTGCAGGAATCGACCAGCTCGCACTGGCGGAGTTCATCGACTGTGGTTACCTGGACAGGCATCTCCGCCGCACGCGGATTAGAGCCAGGCGGTCATATTCGGCGTCGGTGAGCGATTGATCAAGGGCGGGCCGGTTTGCAGGATGTGCCTGCGGTTCCATAGCGCCAGAATACTCGTCTGATGCCTTGCCTGAGTAGGCACCAACAGGGCTTCCGTCGGTGTCAAGACGAGCGCGGAATTTCCAAACGCACGCCGAGCGGCGAATTCGGCGAAAAGCTGGGAAGCGGGGGCAAAGTGAAGAGATCCCTGCCTCGGAACGACAGAAGTCGGGTGTTCGAACGTAACGGGAACACACCGTGCTCGCACGATTTGGCAACGAAATCTTGCTTCATCCTTGATTCCCGCGGCCTCCCTTCGGTCAACACTCTTTCAATCGAAATAAATCCATAACAATCATCGATATACATGCGATCGCGAGACCCCTGTCAAGCGTACGGAGACGTGGTCAAATTTGCACCATGTTTGGTGATTTTGGGCATGTGGATAGTAAAAATGGAGAGTAAGAACTCTGCTGAGAATTGGCGAAAGTTTGTGCGTTTCGACCGCTGAAGGATTTTGTGCCAGTTTACTATCCAACTTACTATCCATCGTGGGCTTGATTCAGGTCTGCCATTGTTGTCTGATTTCGTGTCATTTTGGCAGTTAAGGATTACAATGTAGGCATGGCAGTGGCAAACAAATCCGTTGCAGCATTCGTCCCGTCCCACGCTCCCAAAGGAAGACCGCGAATTGGGGCAACGCTCGGGCTGAAGAGCATGGACG
>DATDIQ010000005.1:0-58688 GCA_036520995.1 Occallatibacter sp. | reverse complement strand
GGAGATGGTGATGCCGGGCGACAACGTGCAGCTGCAAATCGAGCTGATTACGCCGGTGGCGATGGAGAAGGGCCTGCGCTTTGCAATCCGCGAAGGCGGACGCACGGTGGGCGCCGGCACGATCTCGGAAATTATCAAGTAACAAGGGATCAGGGAAGAGGGAAGCGCGTGAATCGAAGCCGCGGCGGAAACGGACCGCTGAAACCTGACTCCTGAAGCCTGAAATCTGGAAGGAATGGAAATGCGGGAAATCATTACGTTGCAGTGCTCGGTGTGCAAGGAGCGGAATTACTCGACGACGAAGAATAAGAAGACGACCACCGGCCGTCTCGAGCTCTCGAAGTTTTGTAACCGCTGCCGCAAGCACCAGCCGCACAAGGAAGCGAAGTAACACGACAGCCACTAGCCGTTAGCTTCTAGCTACCAGCTTTTTCATCAGGAGACTGAAAGTTCAGTTTGCCCGAAGTTGAGCTAGAAACTAGAGGCTAGAAGCTAGGAGCTGCTTTCAGGGGCGTAAGCTCAACGGTTAAACTGTCGGTCTCCAAAACCGAACTTGGGGGTTCGAATCCCTCCGCCCCTGCCAGAGAAACAGGGAACAGGAGTCAGGATTCAGGGATCAGTGACAAGGCTGCCGAAGCAATCGACTGGCAGACGACTGAGATCTGAACCCTGATCCCTGAACCCTAAAGAAGGGTTGGAAGTATGGCAAGCAAAGCAGCGGTTGAAAAAGGCGATCAGCGATCCTCCAAATTGCAGGAGCCGGGCGCGCTCTCGAATGTCTCGGAAGGCGCCTTGGGACTGTGGGCGAATACAACGCGCTTTCTGAGCGACGTGCGCGCGGAGATGCGCAAGGTCGTTGTGCCCACGCGCAAGGAAGTGGAGACTACCACCTCCGTGGTGATCGTTACGACCTTTCTTTTTGGGCTCTTTTTCTTCCTGGTTGACATGGTGTTCAGCCGGGCTTTGCACGAAGTACTGACACGGCTGGGCGGCGCGCAGTAAGACGCGCTTGAATCGAGAGAAGAAATGGCAGAAGAACTACATGAAACCGCCGGGCAGGTCGATGCTGCGGCGCAGCCAGAGCGCAATGAACGCTTCCGGTGGTACATCCTTCACGCCTACTCAGGCTTTGAGCGCAAGGTGAAGGAGTCGATCGAGAGTCGTGTGGCGGCGTTTGGATTGCAGGATCGAGTCGGCAGGGTGATGATTCCCACCGAACCGGTGACGGAGATTCTCAACGGGAAGAAGCGCACGGTGGAACGCGTCTTTCTGCCGGGCTATGTCCTCGTGGAGATGGAACTGGACAACAATCTCTGGCACGTATTGAAAGACACGCCGAAGGTGACGGGTTTTCTGGGCACGGGCGATAAGCCGGTGGCGCTCTCGGAAGAAGAAGTGAGTTCGATCCTCTTCCGTTCCGAGACCAGCAAAGACAAGCCGCGGCTCAAGATCAAGTTTGAAAAGAACGAGCAGGTCCGCATTACCGATGGACCGTTTGCCAACTTCAACGGCGTGGTGGATGAGATCAACGAAGATCGCGAGACACTGAAGGTGATGGTGACGATCTTCGGGCGGTCGACCCCGGTCGAGCTGGAGTTCGGCAAAGTGGAAAAAATTGAATAGCAGCCGCTAGCTTCTAGCCTCTAGCTTCTAGCTGGCGAAACTTTCTAGCGGACGCCAGTTAGAGGCAAAGCAGCGAGCTGTGGGTTCAAAATCAATTGAAGGGTTAGAAGGCTAGCAGCTGGCGGCTAGAAGCTGGAAGCTAGTTCCGAAGGAACTGACACATGGCACCTCCGAAGAAGGTATCAACTTACGTCAAGTTGCAGATTGAAGCGGCCAAGGCTACTCCTGCGCCGCCGGTTGGCCCCGCGCTCGGCCAGGCGCAGGTCAACATCATGGAATTCTGCAAGCAGTTCAACGCGCGCACCCAGGGCAAAGACATGGCCGGGCTCATCATTCCGGTGGTGATCACGGTGTATGCGGATCGCAGCTTCACCTTCATCACCAAGACGCCGCCGGCGTCGATCCTGCTGCTCAAGGCTGCAGGCATTCCCAAGGGCTCGGGCGCGCCCAACAAAGACAAGGTGGGCAAGGTGACCGAGAAGCAAGTGCGCGAGATCGCAACGCAGAAGATGCCCGACTTGAACGCTGCGTCGATTGACACGGCGATCAAAAGCATCAAGGGCACGGCCCGTTCGATGGGCATCGAGGTTGTCGGATAATCGAGCCGAATCGAATCCAACAAGAAGGCCCTCCGCTGTGGAGGGCCTTCTTGTTTTTGGCACAACACATCTCGCGTTAGAATTCGACGCGCGCGCCGAACTGCAGGGTGCGCATGTAGGGCATGCCGGTTCCGGAAACCGCCGAATCGACGCTGGTGATCATTCCCGGCTCACCGGAGCTCGCGGCGCAATCGATGCAGCGTGCATCGGTGGCGCTTGAAAGGCCGAGGGGCACGTGGTTAAAGATATTGAACGCCTGGAACTGGAACTGCGCTTTCAGCCGCTCGGTGAGCGTGAATGTTTTGAAGAGCGAGGCGTCGGCGAAGTAGTCGGCCGGGCCGCGCAGTGAGGTGCGTCCGGTATTGCCGATGGTGCCGAACGCGGGACCTGCGAAGGGGCCGGAGACCATCCCGCTCGCTGTGA
Organism: Occallatibacter sp.; assembly: GCA_036520995.1. Lineage (GTDB taxonomy): Bacteria > Acidobacteriota > Terriglobia > Terriglobales > Acidobacteriaceae > Telmatobacter. Next base: position 56,043 of record DATDIQ010000005.1, on the reverse strand, counting down.
GCGAAGCAACCGGTGTGAAGTAGGGTCGCGCGTGCGTCGACGGATCCAGCGCGCCGACTTGCAGCGGCAGGGATCCAGCGCCGATGTTGGGACGGCAGTCGCTGGAGGTTCCGGGGCTGCCGAAGTTGCTGTCGATGTCCTGATCAAGGCCGCACTCGGCATAGGTGGGCGTGAAGGGCAGACCGCTCTCCCAGGTGGTGGTGCCCGCAAACTGCCAGCCGCCGGCAATGGCGTTTGCGTAACGGTTCTGCAGGTTCAGCGCGTGGTTGCGTCCGACCGGGAGATCCCAGAGGCCGCTCAGCACGAACACCGTGTCGCGATTCGTGTCTTCGGGCCCGTACTCCACAGCTCGATCCTGTGCGAAATAGGTCGAGCCGTAGTTGAGCGCGCGCGACCAGGTGAAGTGGCCGGAAAGCTGCAGGCTGTGGCTGAATCGCTGCTCAACCGTGGCTTGGAAGGCGTTGTAGTTGGACCGAGATGCCGGCGCCGCGGAGGTGCTGTCCTGGCTGCAGCAAATGACCGGCGCGCCGTTATAGGCGTTCGAGAACCTGTCAAAGTAAGGCCGGCGCGCGTTGCGATTGGCGAGTTCCGCGGTGTTCGCGGGCAGCACCGGAACGTTCACGTTGAAGCCATAGGTTTCGCTTGGATAGATGCGTTCGGCGACATTACCCACATAGGCCAGCGTGAAGGTCATGTTCTCAGTGACCTGGTGCTGCAAGCTCACGTTGTACTGATCGACCCGCGGAAGGACCAGGGTCTGCGGCCGGATCTCGGTGTTCACACCGTTTGGCAGCGGGATTAACCCATTCGCCGGAATCGAGAAGGGTGCAGGCTCTGCTGGAAGGCCTGCGTAGGTGTAGCTATACTGGCCAGTCGCGTTACCCGCCGTGACATCCTCATCGTTGTAGACGGGAATGTTGTGGGTGAGCACGCTGCCGAAGATGGTGCCGAACATGCCTTGAGAGTCGTACATTTGCGCAACCGCTCCGCGCAGCACAGATTTGTTGTGGAACTGCCAGGCGAAGCCGAGACGCCCGCCGAAGTTGGTGAGATCGACATCGGCGCCGCCGTTGGTGCCGATGCCGCCGATGCCCGCCACGCGGATGAAGCCGGTGTTGAGGTCGGTGAAACCGCCCTGCGCGGGGCTATTCACAGTCTCGGGAAAGACAATGTCCCAGCGCGCGCCATAGTTGAGCGTGAAGTTGGGACGCAGGCGCCAGCTGTCTTCCGCATAAAACGCGCCGCGCTTCTGCCGATTCGCCGCGTTGGGGCTGTACACATCGAAACGCTGAAACGTGTCTACATAACCGAGCAGCGCGGAGGCGATTCCGCTCCCGGTCGCTCCATTGCCGAAGCCGAGCTGGCCGGCGCGGTTGTAGTCGCTGGAGTTGCGAAGATTCAATGCATAGCGAATGTCGCCGCCGAAGCGCCGGAGGCACCTGGCTCGATGGTATTCAGGTTTGGAATGCCGATCGCCGTGGCGGGGTCGGCGCCATTGTCGAACTTGTTTTCGACAATGTGGTAGTCAAGAAAGCCAAAGCGGAAGTCCGTCAACAGATTCGCATTCAAGGCCCAGTCGGCGCCGAGCGCAGCACTCTGATCCTGACCCTGATCGTTTTCGGTCGTGTTGCCGATGCCGAAGCCGGTGCCTCCGGCTGCACCAAAGACCGGCGCGCCTTCGAGACGAAAGTTCGAGTAGTCGTAGCGGGCGAAGACGTGCATGTTCTGGGTCCACTGATTGTCAAAGCGGACGTCTGCTTGGTCGGCGTCGTATTGACCATTGCCCGATGTCACGTAGTTGTTGGCCGTGGCGCCGGGTGCGCCGGAGTTGGGCGCAGGCAGCGCATTCAGCAGCGCGATGCCTTGCGGCGTGAGCGCGGTTGCGGGCACCGCGTTGGCGGCATAGGCCTCGCCTGTGCCGGGGTTGGTGATGGTGGAAACATATTGGCTCAGGTCGCAGGAGCCGCCGCTGAGGCAGGTGCTGCGCACCAGCGCGGTGGGCACATTCTGCTGGATGGTCTGGCCGACGCGCTGTCGCGTGCCTTGGTAGTCCATGAAGAAGAAAGCCTTGTCTTTGCGAATGGCCCCCCACCGATCCGCCGAATTGGTTGTAGAGCTGGCCGGGAAAGGGAATGCCGGGATACTGCGTGAAGGGATCGCGCGCCTCCAAGGCTCCGCTGCGCCGATCGTCGAAAACATCTCCATGGAATTTGTTTCCGCCGGATTTGGTTTGCGCCGTCACGAAGCCGCCGACGGCACCACCAAATTCAGCGGGGTAATTCGAGGTGATGGTCTGGATTTCGCTCACCGAATCAAGCGTGGGATTGATAACGATGGTGCCCAGTACCGGTTCGCGATTGTCGGTTCCGTCGAGCAGCCAGCCGACCGTGCCGTAGTTGGTGCCATTCGCCTCGACCGCTACGTCGCCCTGCGGGTTCTCAGTCGGCGCGATGCTGAAGCTGGCGCGCTGCACACTCTGGGTGAGAAGTGTGAATTCGCTGAGATTGCGATCGACGTTGGGCAGCGAGGAGACCTGCCGCGTGTCCAGCACCTGGCTCACGTTGGCTTGCTCGGTTTGCAAAGGTGGCGCTGCCGCTGCCACGGTGACGGTCTCGGTGCGGCTGCGGCCGGCTGCATCGTCAGGTTGACCTGTTGCAGGCCACCGGCGATCACACTCAGGTTGTCGACTTCGTCGGGCGCGAAGCCCTGAAAGGTCACTTTCACCGTGTAAGTGTCGGGGACAAGGCGGGTGACTTCGTAATTGCCGCTGGGACTGACAGTGGTGGTTTGTGTGATGCCCTTGCTCAGGTCAGTGACGGTGACCGTTGCGCCCGGAATGATTGCGCCGGTGGGATCGAGCACCGTTCCAACGATGGACCCGTACACGACCTGCGCGCCGGCCTGCGGCGCAACGAAAAGGACTGTAGAAAGGAAAAGAGCGGCGAACAGAAGAAACGGAATCAATGAGTGGTTGCGCTGCGCGAGACAGCTCGCGTGCCCGCCGCTGAGGCAGTTCGTCATGGGGGAAGACCTCCTGAATGCACTGAACGCAACGGCCCTGCGGTCGCGCAGCGAACACACGCACGGCGCAGTGTAGGCCGAGGCTTGCGAGAGTTGAGCAAAATGATCGAACGTTCGAACAACACCCATCAGATGCGCGAGCAATCGAGTCTGTTGCAATTCGGGGATATTTTTTGAACACGCACTTGGATGGTCTTTCGACAATCGCATCGCGGATAAAACGAATTGCGAGTTGGATTCTGCTTGAGGATTCTTGGCGAGCGATGCGAGGAAGGCGATGGCCGCAGAGAAGAAGCATTGAATGCTTTACCCGAGCGGCGAAAATTGAAGCGTGACTCGAAGAGTTGTTTCGATTGCTCTGCGGATCTTCCCGAAGCGCGCAGAGCGCCAAGGAGGCGCAGAACGCAATCCGCGATTCGTAGAGCGCTTCAGGACTCGAGGCAGTGCGTGAATCGCGCATGCCAAAGGCCCCCCTTTTTGAGGAGGGCCTTGGTGAGAGGCAATTACCTGCACAAACCTTTTGCAGCCTGTGCCGGAATTATTTGGGTGGGGCCGGCGTGAAGATTTCGCGCTTGCGGCCGGGCTCTGGTTTCGGTTTGGGTTTCGGCGCTTTCTTGGTTTCTTTCCTGCCTTTATCTTTGCTTCCCATGCGTCACAGGATGACACAAAACGCCGGTTCCCGGAAAGGGTTCTGAGTGACCAGTCCGGTACCTCCGCATTGGTTTAGTGCCTGGCTGGCTGGGGCGCCTCACGCAACAGGCGGTCGTGGTTGAGAATTGCGTTGAAGACGAGGCTGTAGGTTCCGAGGGTCTCGCCGCGATAGATGGGGTTGTTGCCGAAGAGCAGCACGTTTCCCTGGCCGAGATGCGCGTCGACAACGATGGCGTGTTCGGCGATGGAATTGCCTTTGTCAAGAAGGCCGTCGAGCAGCAGGTTCTTGTTGTCGGCAAAGCGCAGAATCACGTCAGGGCGCAGCTCAGCAGGAATGACGAGCGGGTTGTTGCGCGTCTGTTCCTCGTTCAGCTTGCGCGCCTGCCATGGCTGCTGCTTTTCGAGCGGCTCGGGCTCGGTGATTTTGCGGCCTTGTGGCTCATCGCTGTCTTCGAGAGTGCCGCGGCCCGTGGGTCTTTCGGAATACGGGTCCATGAGAATGCGGCCGCCGGCACGCCCCAGCGTATCGCTGATGTTGAAGGCCATCCCCGATGCGCTCATTACGGGCACGCTCTGGTTGTAGCCGAAGGCGACGGGGCTTTCGCGATCGACGAAAACCGTGTTGAGCACGCTTCCCACCACACGCGCGTCGCCATGGGGTGCGATGCTGACACCGGGGGCGAGGCCGGTGTCAATTGCGAACTGGGCTGTGTCTTCGCAGGTGATGAGCAACCCTCCTTGCTCGATGAATTTCTTGAGGTGCGCGAGGCCCTCGTAGCCGAGACCCGGCCGCATGTCGGGCGTGGAATCATTTTTGCCGAGATTTGGAGTCAGGTCGGTCTTTTCCCAGGGCAGTGCATTGTTCCACATCGGCAGGCCATCGAGGATGTCGGTTGCTAAGGCGCGGGCTATGGGCGCAAAGACGATGACGTCGTACCTGGAGCGCAGGTCGTCTTCTTTCGCTGCCGTCTGGGTGCTCATGTACTCGAAAGGCACACCCTCGCTGTCGAAAGCGTAGCGCCACCAGCCTTCGGTTTGGGTGGCGAGCCACGTATGCATGATGGCGACGCGGGGCGCGGTGAGGGCGTGTGAAGGCACCAAGGGCGTGACGGAAAGGCGGGTGGCGTCGAGAGAGAAATCGTGGAGCGCGGATTTGAGTTGGTCATCCGCGATGCCGGAGATCAGGAGCGAACCCGCGTCGAAGTGTTTGTCGCCGGCGTCGAAGGGCTTTTCGACTGCCTGAATGTTCGCGCCTTTCAATTTGTAAATGAGTCCGAGAAGCGAGACCTGGCCGGTATTGGCGACCGCGACGAGCGAGCCTGTGCCAGTCAATGTCCCAGCGAGAGAGAGCGGGTCACTGAGAGGGGACATTGCTGCCTTCAGGATTCCTCCGTCGGGAACACGTTCCACCTTCACATGAAAGAGATCGGTGAACGACCAGCCGGTGTCGTCATAGGGATGCTTCTGCGGATCGTCGGGCGCCCAGAACTGGTGATCGAGCAGGGCGTCGGCGATGCGTGAATAGGGTTGATCCATGCGGATGACGATGCTTCCGACGGGGAAGCTTTGTTCTTTGGGTTTGTCGGCGCGCTTTTCGCCGGGGATCGTTGCGGTCGTGGCGGCTGTGAGCTGCTGGATTTCGACGTGCTGCCGCTCAAGGACTTTGAGCAATTCGACAGTACGGTTGGTTTGCGCTGCGTCGGGTGGAATGACGTAGGCCGCCGGCCCCTCCAGGGTGGGCTTTTCGACGCTGCGCTTGCTTTTAGCGTAGTAGTTCTCGAGGAAGTGATGCGTGTGCTGCGAGAAGTAGGAGATGGTGGTGAGAAGCGCGGTCTCTTCGTAGTTGTTGTTGTCGCGCTGCGACCAGTTGACAATGGGCAACGGCGGGTTCTGACGATACCAGGTGCGCGAGTATTCCTCTGGCGTGAGAATGCGCTTCTCGGTGTCGGCGCCTCCGTTGCCGAAGGTTTCATAGAGGCGGCTGATGCCGTTGTGCATGGCGGCGAGGAACATCAGGTATCCGGGGCTCCAGGTGTCGAAGTCGCCGTGGGTAAAAACGCCGGGCATACCGAAGCTCTGCATCTGGGCGACGTTATTCCAGCCGAGTTCGGCCCACTCGTCAGCCAGCGTTGGATCGACCCACGCGTTGTAAGGACCGTCGCCCACGGTGTTGTCGTAGAGGAACGGCACGGACTCGTGCAGATCGTGGAGGACTTGCGCATGCCACTTGAGATAAGTGTCGAGCACGTTGCGGGTGAGGTCGAGCGTCATGCCCATGGCGTCGCGGTTGTTGTCGTGGGCGACGTAGTGGCCCCAATAGAGGAGGCGCGGGTACATCTCGTTGGGATGCGCCCTGTGCCAGCGGTAAATGTCGACCATGCGATCGCGGCCGTCGACTTCAACCACCGGCGTGATGAGGACGATCATGTGCGAGCGGATGAATTTGATGTAGGGCGCGTCGTCAACCGCGAGGCGATAAGCCAGCTCCATGAGCGCCGTGGGCGCGCCGGTTTCCGGTGAATGAATGGTGCCCGTGATGTAGTAGACCGGGTAGGATTTGTCGATGAGCGCGCGCGCCTTTGCATCGTCCGAGGCGATGGTCCGTGGATCGGCGAGCTGCGCCAGGCGGGCGTCGTTCTCTTTTGCGCCGGCGAGCAATTCAGGATCGGCAATGGCGGCGGCGATCATCTCTCGGCCTTCTTCGGTGTGGCCGATCGAGAACACTTTCACGCGCGGGCTTGCGGCCTCAAGCATCCGGAAATATTTGTAGACATCTTCGGCGTAGGGAAGCATGTCAGGTGCGCCGGAAACGTCGCCAAGCACTTTTTCAGGAGTGGGCACGATCTTCGAAGCTGGTAGGTAGTTGACCAGGGGAGAGACGAAGGATTTGTCGGTGGTGTACTGCAGGATCTTCGCGGTATAAGCCTGATCGATGGGCTGATTGGGATCGCGGGCGTAGTTGGCGTTCAAATCTTGCGCGGCAAGGGGCCCGATGGCCGAACAGAGCAACAAGGGAGCAAGCAACAAGGCCAGGTGCGAGTGTCTCATAGACCTCATTTATACGGGGTGCCGTCCAAGATTCGAAAAGCAAAAATGAGTGTGGTGCAAACTTAGAGCACGATCACAGAGGAGCCATTCTCGGTTGCATGCATCATGGCGGCGAGCGCTTCATTGCCGTGCTCAAGACGGAGCGGCACCACGGCCGGGCGGACATCCAATTTCGCGGGCCAGGTCAACAAAGTCGCGAGTATCCATCGAGCCATTGACCGGGAGCGCGCCGGAAGGAATCGAAAACCCCTGCTCTCATGAGCAGTTCAAATGGCGCGCAGCGCCTCGATTGGGTCGGCTGAAGCGGCGCGGGCAGCGGGAAGCGCCGACGCAAGCAAGGCGACGGCCATCATTAGAACCACGCTGGCGAGATAGATGAGAGGGTCACTCGGACTGACGTTGAACAAAAACGACATGAGGAGATGCGAGACGGCGAAGGAGCCGATGATGCCGAGAGCGCAGCCGATCGCGGCCATCCTGGCTCCTGAAAGAAGAATCAGGCGCGCGATGCCAGCGCGCTGCGAACCGAGCGCCATGCGGATGGCAATCTCCTGGGTGCGGAGCGAGACGGAGAACGCAACAACCGCGTAAATGCCGGTGATGGCGAGGGCGAGAGCGCCAAGGGCGAACGCCGCAATGAGCTTGGTGTTGAAGCGGCGCGGCGCTTGAGAGTCGGCGACCACGTCGGTCATGGTGCGTACCCGGCGCAAAGGAAGCTGCGGATCGATGCCGGCGACGGTTGCGCGCAGGGTCTGCATCATTTGCTCCGGCGGCAAAGCGGAGCGGAGAACAAGATAGCCGCCCGGCGACGTGGCAAGCTTCCACGAAGAATTCTCGCCGTAGAGAATTGCGGGCTGCGCGGCTGGGGCGAACCATTGATCCGGAGCGGGATCTTCGACGGAGCCGACGCGCGTGTCACCCACAACGCCCACGATGGTCGCCCAGGGCAGACCTTTCTTCGGATTGCCGACATGCATGCGCTTGCCCAGCGGATTTTGGCCGGGCCAGGCGTGCGCGGCCATCGACTGGTTGACGACGACAACCAGCGGTTCGCCAGTGCGGTCATTGGCGCTAAAGAGGCGGCCACGGATTAACGGAATGCCGAGCGATCTAAAGTAGTCGCCCTCAATCGAGCCAAAGGGGGCGAATTTGAGCTTCCAGCCCTCTGTAGGTTGCCCTTCGATAGTGTAGGCAGCCATCCCGTAGCTGTTGGACGCGGGAAGAATGTCGGTGAGGCCCACGGCACTCACGCTGGGCTTTTGCGCCAGCCGGTCGAGCACTGCACGCCGGAAGGCATCGACCGACGCATTGGTCGCATATTGCTCGATGGGCAATTGATAGCCAGCGACCAGAACATGGTCCGCGCGATAGCCGGGATCGACGGCAAGCATCTTTTGATAGCTGCGCAGCAGAGCCCCAGCGGTTGTGAGCAGCACCAAAGCGACGGCGATCTCGGCGACTACGAGCGTCGAGCGCAACCACGCATGGCTCTTTGCGTTCCCGGTGCGAACACCTTCTTTGAGATTCTCAAGGAGATCGGTGTGCGCCGCTGCGAAGGCCGGTCCACTGCTGCATACGACGCCGGTCAACAGGGCAAGCAGAAGAGCAAAAGCCGCGACGCCGCCGTCAATCGTGATGGAGTCGATGCGGGGGAGCGAGTCAGGCAGGAAGCGCATCATTGCGCGGACGCCTGCGGCCGCGGCGCCCAGGCCGAGCAGGCCTCCGGCGAGGCTGAGCAACAGGCCTTCGCAGAGGGCCTCGCGTACAATCACGCGCGGACGGGCGCCCAGCGCCAGGCGCACGGCATATTCCCGGCGCCGTCGCGTGGAGCGCACCAGCAGCAGAATCGCGACATTGACGCACGCGATCAACAGGACGATGGAGACGGCAAGAAAGAGCGTGCGCAGCACCGGACGGGCTTCGCCCACGAGATATTCCTGCAGAGGCGTGACGTTGCCGCGAATGCGAATGGTTGACATGCCGGGCGGGAAGCTGCGCATCACCTGCTCGGCAACCCGCTGCACGTCCTGGAGAGCCGCGCTGAGAGGAACGCCGTCCCGCAGGCGTGCCACGAGCTGAAAGCCCCAGAAACCCGCGGCTTGGTCAGAGAGTTCTTCGGGGGTGAGGCTCAAGGGGACCCACAGCTCCGTCGGGTTGATGCGACTGCTGTCCACCGGAAAAGTGAAACTCCGCGGCATGATGCCGACGATGGAATAGGTCTTGCGATTCAGTTCAATCGTGCTGCCGATCACTTCCGGGGCGCGATGATAGCGATTGGTCCAGAGCGCGTAGCTAATCACCGTCACGGGTGCCCGCGCGTCCTCTTCCTGCTGCGTAAACACGCGTCCCAGGATGGGCTCAATGCCGAGCGTCGGAAAGATGCTTGCGGAAAGACGGCTGGCGGCGACTTCTTCGGGGAGGGGGCCGCCGGATAGCTCCAAGCTCTCGCCGATGTAGCCGCCCATGTTGGCGAACGCCCGGGTGGCATGCGCATAGATTGAGACTTCGCGCGCGGTGATCCCGGCGCCGCGGTTATTGCCAAGAGAATCGCCGATGAGGACCAGCCGGCCCGGATCGAGAAACGGAAGGGGGCGCAGCAGGATGCCTTCAATGAGGGAGAAGATGGCCGTTGTGACGCCGATCCCGAGTGCGAGAGTGAGGATGACCGTCAGCGTGAATCCGGGTGTTTTCAAAAGCTGTCGTGCGGCGAAGTGAAGATCTTTGGCGATACGGAACATGCGACCTCCGAGGGGCCGGCAGGCGTGCTCACCAGGCGCGTAGCCCCGATTATCGCAAAGGCAGGAGACCTGAAAATGCGTCCCAGGTTTGCGGGCGGGGAGTAGCCTTTGTCCATGCATCTGATTCGCATAACGCTTTGGGCTGTAACGCTCGCCGTAACAGGAACGGGCTTGGTTGGCCAGGCTCCGCCGCAGCCGCCAGGGCTGTCGCCGGATTCGCAATATTGGCTCGGGCCAGACTCGATGCCCCAGGAGGGAGTGCCCAAGGGTGAAATCCGCGGCCCATTTACACTGCCCAGCAAGGTGTATCCGGGAACGCAGCACACCTACTGGGTCTACGTGCCGGCTCAATACGATCCGGCGGCGGCGGCCAGTCTGATGATCTTCAACGACGGTCAGGCCTTCATGAATCCCGACGGCGATATCCGCGCACAAAACGTGCTCGACAATCTGATGTATCGCCGTGAGATTCCCGTCATGCTGGCGGTTTTCATTAATCCCGGGCGCACGCCCCAGCAGCCCGAGCCGAATGCGCAGGAATGGGGCGATCACACGACAAATCGGCCCACCGAATACAACGCGCCGGACGACCGGTACGCGCGCGTGATCACGGAAGAGCTGATGCCTGTGCTCTATCGCGACTACAACCTCTCGCACGACCCGGAGCAGCACGGCATCGGCGGCTCAAGTTCCGGCGCGATCGCGTCGTTTGCTGTCGCATGGGAGCGGCCCGACGATTTTCGCAAAGTACTCAGCAACGTCGGCAGCTTCGTCAATCTGCGCGGCGGCGATGTGTATCCGGACCGTATCCTCGCCAGCCCGAAGAAACCGATCCGTATCTTCTTGTGCGACGGACGGAACGACAATCGCGGTGTACGCAATGGAAACCCCTACGACCCGAGGCTCGACTGGTTCTACCAGAACGTGCGCATGATGAAAGCGCTCACCGAGAAAGGCTACGACGTGAACTACGCCTGGGGCATCAATCTGCATGGGCAGAAGATGGGTGGCGCGATCCTGCCTGACATGATGCGCTGGTTATGGCGTGATGCGCCTGTCTCAACCGACCCCAATGACTTGATAGAACGCGGCTTTCGCGAGCCGGTGAGGAAGGCTGCCCAGTGAGCGGGCGGGACCTCTCCACAGCAAGGGGTCCGAGCGGGTTGATAAAATGGATGGCGGCGAAGTGGGCTCCCCAGACAGGCGGTAGAGCCTCCCTTCGCGGCGCAGTCTGGAGAGATTTCAATGCCCCTGATGAAAACATCGAACCCGGCCCTTAGCAGCAAGACCTTTCAGAATCTGCCCAGCAGCGTGGGCTATGGCGGCATGATCGACGCCTCCTCGCGGATGAGCCTGAGCGGCACGGTCAACAAGACCGGCATTCTGCTGGTGTGCGCGATGGCCACGGCGGCCTGGGTGTGGCACCTTTTTATTCAATCGCGCGACATGACCGATGTCGCTCCCTTTCTGACTATCGGGGCCATTGGCGGCTTCGTCGTAGCGATGGTGACCGTCTTCAAGAAGGAGTGGTCGCCTGTGACTGCGCCGCTGTATGCGCTGCTCGAGGGCCTGGTGCTGGGCGGCGTTTCGGCGATCTTCGATTTCCGTTATCCCGGCGTGGCGCTTCAGGCCGTGGGCTTGACCTTCGGCACGCTCTTTGTGCTGCTGCTGGCTTACAGTTCGGGCATGATCAAGGTGACCCAAAAATTCAGGCTGGGCGTGGTCGCGGCAACCGGCGGCATCATGGTCTTCTACCTGCTTGAAATCGTGCTGAGCTTCTTTCACGTGCAGTTTCTGGCAATCAATAGCGGGTCTGGCCTAGGCATCGCTTTCAGCTTGTTTGTGTGCGCCATCGCGGCGCTGAACCTGGTGCTCGATTTCGACTTCATCGAACAGGGCGTGGCCTACGGAGCCCCCAAGTACATGGAGTGGTATGGCGCCTTCGGGATCATGGTCACGCTGGTGTGGCTGTATCTCGAAATTCTTCGACTGCTCTCGAAGATGCGCAGCAGGAACTAGAAGCCGCGACGGAGTGCGCCTTTCCTTTCACCGAGATGGGCGGGTTAATCGGATTGAGACGCAGCGCAGAACCGGAAGCGCATGCAGCCCTCAGTGGAATCAGCCTTTTTGATCGAGGCCGATTCTGCTCGAGCAAGCGATTCTTGCGATGGAATTACGGTATCCTATCGACAACTGCCCAAAGATCATTCCGACAAGGAAGATTGTGCCGACTCCCCCGAAAGGCCAGCGTGTGCTCATTGTCGACGATGAGCCGATGATCGCCGATACCCTTGCGCAGATTCTGAATGCGAGCGGGTTCGAGGCGCGCGCTGTCCATAACGGCGAGAAAGCCCTGGAAGTGGCCGACGAGTTGAAGCCGCAGGTGCTGCTGACGGACGTGATCATGCGGGGCATGTCAGGGGTCGAATTGGCCCTACAAGTCTCAGACAAGCTGCCCAGCTGCCGCGTCATCCTCTTTTCAGGACAAGCCGCCACGGCGGATTTGTTGGATCCGGCGCAGAAAAAGGGCCGCGAGTTCGAGATCCTGACCAAGCCGATTCATCCGAAGGTGCTGCTGGAGATGCTGCGCGGGGGCGCCTGAGCGCCTAGTCGGTGTGCGTTGTTCGCACGGCATTGCGTGTCTGCGAACGCGAACGTATGCTTTGGGCGAAAGGAAATCGCTCATGGTTTCACCCCCTGTCGTACCCTCGACCCTCTCGTCTTCCACGTATCGCGCCGATCATGTCGGTAGCTTTTTGCGGGCGCCGCAGATTCTGGAGGCCCGGCGCATGCAGATGTCGCAAGCAGAACTGCGCGCGCTCGAAGACCGGCACATCGATCGGGTTCTGGCGAAGCAGCAGGAACTGGGATTCGGCGTCTTCACCGACGGCGAGATGCGTCGCAGCAACTTCATGAGCGACTTCACCGACGCGGTGGAGGGATTTGACCTGGGCGATGCGGTGGCGCGGCACTGGGACGAGGAGAAGAAAGCTGCGCAGCCGACGGCGGTCAGCAGCGTGGCTGGGATTGTGCATGCGCCGCTGCGTCAACGGCAGCCGCTCACCGGACACGAACTGCCCTATCTTCGCGCGCATGCGCCAGGGCCCATCAAGATGACGCTGCCCAGCGCAACGCAGTTTCCGGCGATTTCATTCAAATACGGCGTCACCGACAAGGTTTATCGCGACCCGCTGGCCCTGCTTGAAGCGGTGACGGCGATCATGGTGAACGATCTGACAAAAATCGCAGGCGGCGGAGTTTCGTATCTGCAGATCGATGCGCCGCGTTACAGCTATTTTCTTGATCCCAAGTGGTGCGCGTGGATGAAGACTGAATTACGCGTCGATCCCGAGGCCATGCTGGCTGCGTCTTTGCGCGCCGACAACGCGTGCTTTGCCGCCGCGCGCAAGCCCGGAGTCACGCTGGCGATTCACTTGTGCCGCGGCAACAATCGCAGCCACTGGTACGCGGAGGGCGGCTACGAGGCGATTGCAGAAAGGTTCTTGCATGAACTGGCAGTGGACCGTTTTCTGCTGGAATACGACGATGAACGGTCGGGCAGCTTTGCGCCGCTGAAGTTTGTGCCGAAGGGGAAGACCGTCGTGCTTGGTCTGGTGAGCACCAAGCGGGCAGAACTCGAGCGGAAAGAGGATCTGCTGCGGAGGATTGACGAAGCGGCCAAGGTGCTCCCGCTGGAGCAATTGGCGCTGAGCCCGCAGTGCGGCTTTGCATCGACGATGGAAGGTAACCAGTTGACCGAAGCGGACCAGTGGGCGAAGCTGCAACTGGTGGCGGAGACCGCACGGGAAGTGTGGGGCCGCTGACGCTCGGCCCAACACCGAGCGTTACTCGCCAGCAGCCGTTCCGGGCCGGTTGACGAAGACTTGTTGCGGCGCGGTCACCTTGGCTTCTGGCCCGTTGATCTTCACGCTGAAACGCTCTACCTCCGGTTTGCCCTTTAGCTGAGACGAGAAGCTGACCCGGTACTGGTTCTGAAAACGCTGGCGGAGATCCTTGAAGAAGGGATCGAAGGAGACGGGATTGCCCGTCCCTTCCCAATAGCTGTTGCCGCCGGTTGCCTGGGTGACTTCAGAAAGAAGGCTCTGGCCGGCGTTGCTCTCGTCGGCGGAGTTGTCGATGCGGCCCCGGTTCTTCCAGTAGAACGAGTAGACGACCAACCCGGAGCGCACCGAGTCCTGAATGGCGCTCTGCACGTAGGGATCGTTGAGATCGAGCCGCGGCTGATAGTAGTCAATGCCGTCGGTGATCATGACAACTTCGCGGCGCGCATTCGAGTCGTGCGAGGGCCAGTTCTTGGCCAGATCAGAGAGGCAGAAGTAAGGGCTGCTGCTTTGGCCGGGGGCGCCGCTGGGCAAGTGAAGAGCATTCAGGATTTGCGGAGCGTTCGTGGAAAGGGGACCGCCGAGAACGGCACGTCCATTTTCCATGTACGCGATCGCCATCTTCGTGTTGGCAGGCATTTCTTTCACGAAACCGGCAATCTCGTCGAGTTGGGTGCCGAGCGAGGTGCGCGCGGAGGCGTCGATCAACAAAACCAGTTCCAGAGGACTGTCGGGGCCCTTGGCCGGCGTCACGCTGGTGATGGTGGATTGCTTCCCGTCGACCTTGAGCTGCACATTCTGCCGCTGAAGGCTAGGAGCCGCTTCGGAGCCGTTCTTGGGCAGTAATGTAATCAGGGCCTGTCCCTGACCCGGATCCGCCGCCACGGCAAAAGCGGGCGCCAGCATCAGAAAGCCGCCGGCAAGAGCCGTCGCGCCTTTGAGTCGTTTCATGGGTTGTCCCTCCGGGGCTGAATGCAGACGAGCAATGTGCTTGCGCTGCGGGCCCCCTCATTCCCACTTGGTATAGATGCGGGTGGGGTGGCTTTGTTGCGATCGTGGCGGGGAGGTCTCTCGCCTGGTTGCAATTTCGCGACCAATCCCTTACACTCCAAAGATGTGTCCGGGAGTGTCTTCCGGGCTGTCACTAGCACCACGGCCTTTGACTCCGTTGGCAGATGTGAGGCAGCTTCAGAATGTTGCCCCTCCGGTCGGGAGTTCCGCGAAAAGGCGGGCTGGCAAAAGCGGTGGGAGACGAGGGATGAATGGCTAAAGGAAGCAAGAATATTGCGAGGGCGCGCGCCGCTGTGACTAAGCCGGCGTATCCGCTGCCGGAAGCAGTGAGCCTGCTGAAGCAGGTCAAGTACGCAAAGTTTGATGAGACAGTCGACCTGACCATGCGGTTGGGTGTCGATACGCGCCATGCCGATCAGATGGTGCGCGGCACAGTCGTTCTGCCGCATGGTCTGGGCAAAACGAAGACCGTTGCCGTGATCGCCACCGGCGATCGCCAGAAAGAAGCCACTGAAGCCGGCGCCGATTTTGTGGGCGGCGAGGAGATGGTGGAGAAGATCCAGAAGGAAAACTGGACTGCGTTCGATGCCCTGATCGCGACGCCGGACATGATGAAGGTCGTCGGCCGCCTGGGCAAAGTGCTGGGTCCGAAGGGTCTGATGCCCAACCCGAAAACGGGCACCGTGACCCTCGATGTGGCGGCAGCGGTGAAAGAGATCAAGGCGGGTAAAGTGGAGTTTCGCGCTGACAAGACCAGCCTGGTGCATGTGCCGGTGGGCAAGTTGAGCTTTGCGCCAGAAAAACTGGTGGAGAACGCGGCCATGGTGATCACGACGATCGTGCGCGCCAAGCCTTCGGCGGCCAAGGGCAAATACATCAAGAGCGTAACGCTGAGCTCGACGATGGGCCCGGGCGTGCCGCTGGATTCACAGGTCGCCGACGCGGCTTCAAAGAAGTAAAAAACAGTGACTAAGGGACGAGGGAACAGGGACTAGGTTCCACTGTTCGCTGTGCGGAGCACACGATGGCAATTTCGAAATCGAAGAAGCAAGAGAAGGTTAAGCTCCTCGCGAAGGAGCTGGAGTCGTCGTCGACGGCGATTGTCGGCACCTTCACCAAGCTGACCGTAGCGCAGGACTTTGCGCTGCGCAAGGTGGTACGCGAGGCGGGTGGCAAGTATCGCGTGGTGAAGAACAAGCTGGCCGGCATCTCCAGCCAGGGAAGCAAGGTTGAGGGCGCGCTGAAGGGCCTGAAGGGTGTCAGCGCGGTCGCATTCACCTCGGGTGATCCAGTGGCGCTGGCCAAGGGCTTTTCGAAGTGGGTCAGCGAGAATGCCGAGTTCCAGTTCAAGCTGGGCATTGTCGACGGCAAGCTTCTGACTGTAGAAGAGGTCAAGGCGCTGGCGACTATGCCGGGCAAGGAAGAGATCTTCGCGAAGCTCCTGTTCCTGATCAATGCGCCGGCACAGCGGCTGGCCACGGTGATCAATGCCACGGGCCGCGATTTGGCAGTGGTGCTGGGGCAGGGCGTGGAGAAGGAAAAGTTTGCGGCCGCCTAATGGCGGCTTGTAGTGCGCAGTTCGAAGTTGTTGCTGCTCGCCTCCTGCGAGAGGAAACTGAGAACTACGAACTATGAACTGAATTCAAGGGTTTTGGTTGGTAAGGCATGCAGATGGGGCGCGGGTCTGGCGCATCGGAAACCATTGCATGGAGCAGACTTTAGAACGAGGGTTGTGGCTCGTTCAGGGCAATTTCAAAACGGATTGGAGAAGAACAATGGCGGATCTCGCACAGTTGGAAGAGCAAATTGTAAGCCTGAGCCTGCTGGAAGCGGCGGCACTGGTGAAGAAGCTGGAAGAGCGGCTTGGCGTTTCGGCGGCCGCGGCGGCCCCAGTGGTGGTGGCAGGCGGGGCAGGCGCTGCGGCTGCTCCGGCGGCAGAAGAGAAGACCGAATTTCAGGTTATTCTGAAGGATGCCGGCGCGAACAAGATCAACACCATCAAGGCGGTGCGCGAAGTTACGTCGCTCGGCCTGAAGGAAGCCAAGGATCTCGTGGATGGGGCTCCGAAGGCGCTGAAAGAAAGTGCGACTAAGGACGAAGCCGAGGCCATCAAAAAGAAGTTCGAAGGCGTGGCAACCGTCGAAATCAAGTAGTTGGCACGGTAGTTGCAAGGCGAGCGAAGACGCGCTACGATATTCGTTGCGCGTCTTTCCGTCCAGTTTCGGGTTTCTCTCGAAGGGGCGGGGACTGGTCGGCGCGCCTTAGGATCAACGAGAGAGCACGCAAGCGTCTGTGAGCCAGAGTAGTGCCAAGCACTCTGGCAGCGGCAAAATGCGAGATAGAACTGCTCTAGGGTCAATGGGATAGGCGGATTCCTCATTGACGGTGGCGAGTAGCTGGCAGGCGAGCGGCAGAAGCGAGCTTTGGGATCGGCGACGACAGGCAAGAAGATTTGGATGGGAGCACTGAAAATGTTCGGCGCTCGTGAGACGTTGCGTCTTCACGGGCGTTTCGTGTCTCCCGACAACGGCAGATAGGTCATTTTCCGGCAAAAATCTTCTAGATCGGTGCAGGGGAATCAAGAGTGTCACCTGCACGCCTGCTTCCACGATCGTGCGCAGTCTAGCGCATGCACCACCAGGGCAGCAATCGTGCGAAAGCCGTTCGCGCCGTCCATCTCGCAGTAGTGAGTGCTTGGCAAGAGTTTCCCGGGCTGCTTGGCCTGATTCGGGCCGTTCAATAGCTTGGGATGCGATTGGCGTGGTGAGCGGCCAATCTGGCAATTCGTTTCGCAGTGAACACAGCCCGGCGCCCCGAGACTCGGGTGCTGGCCCGGAGCCGATGCGTGAGCGGCCCGGCGCGATGAGCCTCAGGAGTGATGAATGTCCAACGAGAAGCGCGCGATTCGCAGCCGGCTCGATTTTTCCAAGATTCCAACCGCAACGCAGATTCCCAACCTGATTGAAGTGCAGCGTCGCTCGTATGAGCGGTTCCTGCAGATGGACAAATTGCCCAACGAGCGCGATGACTCGGGGCTGCAGTCGGTTTTTGTTTCGGTTTTTCCAATCACCGATTTTCGCGGCATCTCGCAGCTCGACTTCGTCGACTATGCGATCGGCAACTGGGAGTGCAAGTGCGGCCACCTGAAAGGGCTGCACCACCTTCGCACGGCCTGCGTGAATTGCGGCGCCATGGTCATTACCGATCCGTTTCTTCCCGGCGACGTGCTCTGCCAGAAGTGCGGCACCTACAACAAGAACACGCCTGACTTCTGCAACAAGTGCGGCGACCCCGTGGGCCTGCAGCTGAAGTATGACCAGCAGGAGTGCGAAGAGCGCGGCATGACGTTCTCTGCGCCGCTGAAGGTGACGGTCCGCCTCACGATTTACGACAAGGACGCGGAGACCGGCAACAAAACGATTCGCGACATCAAGGAGCAGGAAGTTTTTTTTGGCGATATTCCGCTGATGACGCCGAACGGCACGTTTATCGTCAACGGCACCGAGCGCGTGATCGTTTCGCAGTTGCACCGTTCGCCGGGTGTCTTCTTTGAGACGGCGAACAATCGCACCTACTTCCTGGGCAAGATCATTCCCTACCGCGGATCGTGGGTTGAGTTTGAGTTCGACCAGAAGAACACGCTCTATGTGCGCATCGACCGCAAGCGCAAGTTCCTGGGAACGATCTTCCTGCGCGCGCTGGGCCTGCGTTCGGACGAAGAGATTCTGAAGACCTTCTACACCGTGGACCGCATCCACATTGCCGACGGCAAGCTGCATTGGGGCGTGACGCCCGAAGGGCAATCGACGCACCTGCTGGGCGCGAAGCCGGCCCATGCCATTCTGCATAAGGGCGACGAGATCGCTCACTCGGGGCGCAAGATCACTGCGCACACGCTGAAGGCCCTGCGCACGGCCGGCATTGGAAAGATCGAAGTAGAGTCCGCGGAACTGGACGGCGCGCTGACGGCTTCCGATGTGGTCGACATGGCGACCGGCGAGGTGATCGTCGAGGCCAACGTCGAGCTCACGGCCGACCGCCTGCACAAGGTGATCTCGAGCGGCGCTTCGAGCGTGGAAGTCTTCTTTCCCGAGCGTGACGACGTGGGCAACATCATTTCGAACACGCTGCGGCGCGATTCGGTGCGCAAGCCGGAAGAGGCGCTCATCGAAATCTATCGCAAACTGCGTCCGGGTGACCCGCCAACGCTCGATACGGCTACGGCTCTGTTCGAGGGTATGTTCTTCGACGCGCGCAAGTACGATTTCTCGCGCGTAGGCCGCCTGAAGTTCAACATCAAGCTCTACGAAAACCAGGACGCCACGCCGCTCGATCACCGTACGCTGACGCCCGAGGATTTCTACGCGACGATTCGCTACTTGTTGAAGCTGCGCAAGAACATCGGCATGGTCGACGACATCGATCACCTGGGCAACCGTCGCGTGCGCGCCGTGGGTGAGCTGATGGAGAACCAGTTCCGCATCGGACTGGTGCGCATGGAGCGCGCCATCAAGGAAAAGATGAGCGTGTACCAGGAACTGACCACCGCGATGCCGCATGACCTGATCAACGCCAAGCCGGTGATGGCCGCGATCCGCGAGTTCTTTGGTTCCTCGCAGCTTTCGCAGTTCATGGATCAGACCAATCCACTGTCGGAGATCACGCACAAGCGTCGTCTCTCGGCCCTTGGGCCGGGCGGTCTGTCGCGTGAGCGCGCCGGATTCGAAGTGCGCGACGTGCATCCGACGCACTACGGCCGCATCTGCCCGATCGAGACGCCGGAAGGCCCGAACATCGGCCTCATCAGTTCGCTCAGCTGCTTTGCCCGCATCAACGAGTATGGCTTCATCGAGTCGCCCTATCGCAAGGTGAAGGATGCAAAGATTCTCGACTACGTGGAGATCGCCAACGCCGGCGAAAGCGGCATGCGGGTGGGCGATCACATCGAGAAGGACGAAGCGATCAAGCTGAACGCCCAGCTGAAGAAGGCCGGCAAGCGCACGATGGAGTGGATTCCATACAGCTTCTACCTGTCGGCCTGGGAAGAGGACAAGCACACCATCGCGCAGGCGAATATCGAGTTCAACGACCATGGCCAGATCACCGAGGAACTGGTGAACGCGCGCCGGCAGGGCAACTTTGTGCTGGTGGCCAAGGGCGAGGTTGACTACATCGACGTGAGCCCGAAGCAGCTGGTTTCGGTTGCGGCATCGCTGGTGCCGTTCCTGGAGCACGATGACGCGAACCGCGCGCTGATGGGCGCGAACATGCAACGGCAGTCGGTGCCGCTGCTGGTCGCCGAGGCTCCGCTGGTCGGGACGGGTATGGAGGGCGTGACGGCACGCGACTCCGGCGCCGTGATTCTGGCCAAGCGCAACGGCATCGTGGATTCGGTCGACTCCGAGCGCATTATTGTGCGCGTCGAAGGCGAGCATCATCCCACGCAGTTGTCGCGCGAGGTGGGTTCCGACATCTACACGCTGATCAAGTTCAAGCGCTCGAACCAGAACACCTGCATCAACCAGAAGCCGGTTGTCCGCGAGGGCGAGCGGGTTCTCAAGGGGCAGGTGATCGCCGACGGTCCTTGCACCGAGCAGGGCGAGCTGGCGCTGGGTCGCAACGTGCTGGTGGCCTTCATGCCCTGGCGCGGGTACAACTTCGAGGATGCGATCCTCATCAGCGAGAAGCTGGTGAAGGAGGACTACTACACCTCGGTGCACATTGAGGAATTCGAGATCGAGGCCCGCGACACCAAGCTCGGTCCCGAAGAAATCACCCGCGATATTCCCAACGTGAGCGAGCATGCGCTGCGCGATTTGGACGAGAGCGGGGTGATCCGCATCGGCGCCCAGATCGGCCACAGCGACATCCTGGTCGGCAAAGTGACGCCGAAGGGCGAAACCCAGCTGACGCCGGAAGAAAAGCTGCTGCGCGCAATCTTCGGCGAAAAGGCCGGCGATGTGCGCGACGCTTCGCTGACCTGCCCTCCGGGTATCGAGGGCACGGTGGTCGATGTGCGTATCTTCTCGCGCAAGGGCCAGGAGAAGGACGAGCGGGCCAAGCAGATCGAAGGCGAGTATGTGGCCAAGCTCGAGAAGAACCTGGGCGACGAAATCCGCATTTTGACCGACGAGCGGTTGAAGCGTCTCGAAGCGATTCTGGGCGGCAAGGAAGTGCTGGCCGACCTGCACGACGAGCGAACCAACAAACGCCTGTTGACCAAGGGAGCATTCGTCGATCGCGAAACCATCGAGCGCATCTCGACCAAGAACCTCAAGCGCATTCGCTACAACGACAAGGATCCGCGCGTCAACGAGCAGATCGATGAGATCGAGGAGATGACGTCGCGGCAGATCGAGGTGCTGCGCAAGATCACCAACGAGCGCATCGCCAAGCTGCAGAAGGGCGACGAGCTGCCTCCGGGCGTGATCAAGCTGGTGAAGGTCTATGTCGCCATGAAGCGCAAGCTCTCGGTGGGCGACAAGATGGCCGGACGCCACGGCAACAAGGGCGTGATTGCGCGCATATTGCCTGAAGAGGATATGCCGTATCTGCCCGACGGCCGCCCCGTCGAAATCGTGCTCAACCCGCTCGGCGTGCCTAGTCGTATGAACGTGGGCCAGATTCTCGAAACGCACCTTGGGTGGGCAGCTGCCGAACTGGGCAAGAAGATTGCCGCTCTGATCAAAGCCAACAGCAACGCCAACGTCATCCGCGAAGCGGTGAAGAAGGAGTTCGCAGGAACCGCGGCGCTGCGCCAGTTGCTCGATCTTGACGACGAGATGCTGGTTCGTGTCGCCGCCGGCATGGAGCACGGCATCTGGTTCGGGACCAACGTATTCGATGGCGCCAAGGAAGAAGAGATCAAGGCGCTGCTGGCTTCGGCTGGATTGCCTTCTTCAGGTAAGACCGCGCTCTACGACGGCATGACGGGCGAGCAGTTTGAGCAGCCGGTGACGGTGGGCTACATCTACATGCTCAAGTTGTCGCACCTGGTAGACGACAAGATTCACGCGCGTTCTATCGGACCGTACTCGCTTATCACCCAGCAACCGCTGGGCGGCAAGGCGCAGTTCGGCGGACAGCGTTTCGGCGAGATGGAAGTGTGGGCCCTCGAAGCGTACGGCGCCGCCTACATTCTGCAGGAGCTGCTCACCGCCAAGTCCGACGACGTGTATGGCCGCACGAAGATCTACGAGGCCATCGTCAAAGGCGAAGCGGCGATCGAACCGGGAGTGCCCGAGTCGTTCAACGTGTTGATTCGCGAATTGCAGTCGCTGTGCCTCGACGTGGAGCTGATCAAGCGCGCCGATTTGATCAAGAAAGCGCCCACGCCGGAAGTGGCGGCAGTAGCAGATTAGCTTTTAGCTGCCAGCTTCCAGCCTCTAAGCTCGAACGAGGCGAAGCCGGCAGCAAAGGCGAAGCGAAGGTTGAATCTAGCTTGAGACGCAAACCGCTTCGAGCCAATCAAGGCTAGGAGCTAAAAGCTAGCAGCTGAAAGCTAACGAAGTTTTTCGGGGTTCTTCCTGCTCCCGGGGAGGAAGGATCCTTCAGCAATCCCGGGATAGAGCCGCGGCAGTGGCCAACAAGCCCGCCAAGGAGGGTCGCCTTGTTCCGTTCAAACCCGTTTGAACTCACCAGCCCGATTACAGATTTCGATGCCATCCGCATCATGCTGGCCTCTCCCGAGAAGATTCGCAGCTGGTCGCACGGTGAGGTCACCAAACCGGAAACCATCAACTACCGCACCTTCAAGCCGGAGCGCGACGGACTTTTCTGCGCACGCATCTTCGGTCCCGTGACGGATTGGGAGTGTTTGTGCGGCAAATACAAGCGCATGAAGCACCGCGGCGTGATCTGCGACAAGTGCGGCGTCGAGGTGACCGTAAGCAAGGTGCGTCGCGAGCGCATGGGCCACATTGAGCTGGCCTCTCCTTGTTCTCATGTCTGGTTCTTCAAGGGGCTCCCGTCGCGTATCGGCCACCTGCTCGACATTTCACTGCGCGACCTGGAGAGCATTCTCTACTTCGAGTCATACGTCGTAGTCGATCCGGGCGATGCGCCGGTGCGCGAGCGCGAGATCATCAAGGACGAGACTCGCTATCGCGAGCTCGACCAGCAGTATCGTCCCTCGGGCTTTAAGGCCATGATGGGCGCCGAGGCGATCAAGGAATTGCTCAAGCGCGTCCAGATCGAGGATCTTGGCAGTGAGCTGCGCGAGCGCATGAAGGTTGAGAACTCTGCGCAGAAGAAGCTGAAATATGCGAAGCGCCTGAAGGTGGTGGAGGCGTTCCGCAAGTCGAGCAACAAGCCACAGTGGATGATTCTGGATGTGCTGCCCGTCATTCCTCCGGAGCTGCGTCCCCTGGTGCCGCTCGATGGCGGCCGCTTTGCTACTTCAGATTTGAACGATCTCTACCGCCGCGTGATCAACCGAAACAACCGGTTGAAGAAGCTGATGGACCTGCACGCGCCTGAAGTGATTGTGCGCAACGAGAAGCGCATGCTGCAGGAAGCCGTGGACGCGCTGTTTGACAACGGCCGCCGCGGACGTGTGCTGCGAGGCGCCAACAATCGCCCGCTCAAGTCGCTCAGCGATACGCTCAAGGGCAAGCAGGGCCGTTTCCGGCAGAACCTGCTGGGCAAGCGCGTCGACTACTCCGGTCGTTCGGTCATCGTGGTCGGGCCGGAACTGAAGCTGCACCAGTGCGGCCTGCCCAAGAAGATGGCGCTTGAACTTTTCAAGCCGTTCATCTATCACCGGCTTGAGCAGACAGGCCACTGCACGACCATCAAGCAAGCCAAGGAAATGGTCGAGATGCAGGAGCCGGTGGTGTGGGACATCCTTGAAGAAGTGATCAAGGATCACCCCGTTTTGCTGAACCGCGCCCCAACACTCCACCGCCTGGGCATTCAGGCGTTTGAGCCGGTGCTCGTGGAAGGCAAAGCCATCAAGATTCACCCGCTGGTTTGCACCGCGTTCAACGCGGACTTCGACGGCGACCAGATGGCCGTGCACATTCCCCTTTCTCCGGAAGCGCAGATTGAGGCCAGCGTCTTGATGCTCGCTTCGCACAACATTCTTTCGCCTGCGTCGGGCCAGCCGATCACTGTGCCTACGCAGGACATGGTGCTCGGGCTCTACTACCTGACCAAGGCCAAGAAGGGTGGAGTGGGCGAGGGTCGCACGTTCTCGACGACTGACGAGATCCTGATGGCGCTCGAATCGAAAGAAGTGGAGACACTGACGCCGATTCGTTTGCGCTACACGGGCAAAGTGCTCGATATGACAACAGCCTACGATGATCAGGATCTGACCCACACTGAGCCGGTGGACTTCAACAAGGAATATCTCTCCACCACCGTGGGCCGCGTGATTCTGAACGATGCGCTGCCGGCGGGCATGCCGTACATCAACGGCCTGCTCAAGAAGAAGGGCATCGGGCAGCTGGTGAACTACTGCAACCAGAACCTGGGGCTCGAAGTCACGGTGCGCATGCTCGATCGCATCAAGCAGCTTGGATTCCAGTATGCGACGCGCTCGGGCCTCTCGGTGGGTCTCGACGACATGGTCATTCCGGCGTCGAAGTACACCGTGGTCGACGAGGCCGACAAGAAGGTGATCGAAGTCCAGAAGCAATATATGGACGGCGCCATCACCAACGGCGAGCGCGCCAACAAGGTCATCCAGATGTGGTCGGCGGTGACGGACCAGGTGGCCGACGAGATGTTCGGCAACATGAAACGCGCGGACGACGAAGGCGCCATGAACCCGATCTACATCATGGCCGACTCGGGCGCCCGCGGTTCGAAGCAGCAGATTCGCCAGCTCTCGGGCATGCGCGGATTGATGGCCAAGCCTTCAGGCGAAGTCATTGAGACGCCCATCACGGCCAACTTCCGCGAAGGGTTGACGGTGCTCGAATACTTCATCTCGACGCACGGCGCGCGCAAGGGCCTGGCCGATACGGCGCTCAAGACTGCCGATTCGGGCTACCTGACACGCCGATTGGTCGACGTGGCGCAGGATGTGATTGTCACTGAATACGACTGCGGGACCAGCGAAGGCATCTACGTCGGATCTATTGTTGAGTCGGGCGAGATCATCGAGCCGCTGCGCGACCGCATCATCGGACGTGTCTCGCTGGAGCGGATCAAGGACTACGACGGCAACGTGGTGGTCGAGGTGAACCAGCAGATCGATGAAGACATCGCTTCGGCGATTCAGGGCGCAGGCGTGGAGCGGGTGAAGATTCGTTCCGTCCTCACCTGCGAATCGCGCCGCGGCGTCTGCGCACTTTGCTATGGCCGCAACCTGGGTTCCGGCCGCATGGTCGAACTGGGCGAAACCTGCGGTGTCATTGCGGCGCAGTCTATCGGCGAGCCGGGAACGCAGCTCACCATGCGTACCTTCCACGTCGGCGGTACGGCCAGCCGCGTGCAGGACAAGTCGCGCCTGGATGCCAAGAACAACGGCTTCGTGCGCTTCATCAACCTGAACTTCGTTGAGAGCAAAGACGGCTCACTGGTGGCGATGAACCGCTCGGGTTCGGTGGCCATCGTGGACGATCGTGGCCGTGAAAAGGAGCGTTACCAGGTGGTCTACGGCGCGCGCCTTCGCGTGAAGGACGGCCAAACCGTGAAACTGGGCGATCTGCTGGCCGAGTGGGATCCTTATACCTATGCCATCCTGACGGAAATCGGCGGGGCGGTGCAGTTCAAGGATCTGCAGGAAGGCATCACGCTCAACGAAGAGGTCGACGAAGTCACAGGCCTTTCGCGCTGGGTGGTTGCCGACTCGCCGGATGAAAAGCGCCAGCCGACCTTCGTGGTCAAGAACGCGAAGGGCAGCAAGCGGTATCTATTGCCGCGCGGCGCGCACTTGATGATTCAGGACGGCGATGAGGTCGGCCCGGGCGATGTGCTGGCGAAGATTCCGAAGGAGTCGACGCGCACCAAGGACATCACCGGTGGTCTGCCGCGCGTGGTGGAACTGTTCGAAGCGCGCAAGCCGCGTGAGACGGCCATCATCTCGGAAATTGACGGTGTGGTCCGCTTCGGCGAAGTTACGAAGGGCCAACGCAAGATCTACGTGACGGCGGACAACGGCGACGAGAAAGAATACTCGGTGCCGCGCGGCATTCACGTGAACGTCCAGGAAGGCGAGCGGCTTAGAGCCGGCGATCCGCTGATGGACGGGCCTTTGAACCCGCACGACATTCTTGCCGTGCTGGGCGAAAAGGAGCTGCAGGCTTACCTGGTGAATGAAATCCAGGAAGTCTACCGTCTACAAGGCGTGGCCATCTCGGACAAGCACATCGAAGTGATCGTCCGCCAGATGCTGCGCTGGGTGCGGATTGATGAAGTGGGCGACTCGAACTTCCTGCTCGAGCAGCAAGTTGACCGCTTCCGCTTCCGCGAAGAGATCGAGCGGGTGTTGGCCAACGGTGGCCGGCCGCCCATTGGGCGTCCGCTGCTGCTGGGCATCACCAAGGCATCGCTCTCGACCGATAGCTTCATCTCGGCGGCGAGCTTCCAGGAAACGACGCGCGTGTTGACCGAAGCCAGCATCAACGGCGCGATCGACAACCTGCGAGGCCTCAAGGAGAACGTGATCGTCGGACGCCTGATCCCCGCGGGCACGGGCCTCGAGTACTACCGCAATGTGCAGCTGTCGCCGGAACTGGAAGAAGCGGCGGAGCGCGTACAGCAGGAAGTGCATGCCGAGATCGAAGCGGCGGAGCGCGAACTGGAGATGATGCGCCAGGAAGGCGAAGCCGAAGAGATGGCGGCCGAATAAGGCGAGTCGTCAGTGGTCAGTGATCGGAGAGGGCCCGGCGCAAGCCGGGCCTTTGCTCGTGTGCGCCTCGCATGGGCGCAGATGCGGGCCATTCAACTCAAACACGGGAAACGCGGCCCAACTCGTGGAATGCTCCTGAACTGGTTCCGAATCTGGTCTGGGCCGACCGACTGGGGATACCGCCTCTCGGTTGACCTCAACTTCTCGAACCGCCCGCTGCGGACCCGCATGCCGGGTGGTGTGGCATGGCAGAGCGGGTAACCGCTCCCCCTATGCGGATTGGGTGGCGACGAATTCGCGGCCTGCCGGGGTTACGCGATCTTCTGGCCCGACTCTTTCTTGATGTTCTTGCCCACGTACATCGCCGCGTCGGCGGCACTGAGCAGGCTGTCCTTGGTGGACCCATCCTCAGGGTAGAGCGCGACACCGACACTTGCGGAACCTTCGAGGCTGTAGCCATCCAGCAAAAACGGATCCTGGAAGCACCGCTCCAGGCGCGATGCGACCTCTTCCACATCGGCGCGACAGCGCATCTGCGGCACGAGCACGGCAAATTCGTCGCCGCCGAGGCGGGCCAGCAAATCGTGGGGGCGCAGCTGATGTTTCATGCGCCGCGCGGCCTCCTGCAGATACCGATCTCCGGTGCGATGCCCATATTGATCGTTGACCTGCTTGAATTCGTCGAGGTCGATGTAAATGAGCCCGAAAAGCGCATCTTTCTTCGCCGCCTCTTCGAGCAAAACTCCCATGCGCCGTTCGAACGAGAACCGGTTGTAGATGTCAGTGAGCAGGTCGAATTCCGAACGGTGAACCAGGTCGGAATAGAGCCCACGGGTTTCAATGGCCATGGTGGCCAGCCACGAGCCCATTGCCAGCGCCTCGGGCGCGTTTGCGCAGAGCGGGGCATCCAGAGCCACGGCGGCGGACAGGATGCCGTGGAGCGGGCCGGTGCGCGATGAAATGTCCTGGCGAATGACATTCAGGTTGCTCGTTTCTGCCGGCGCTTCGCCCAGAGTAATGCCATCGCCAATCTCGCACCAGCACGGGACGTTTCCGAGACGAAAGGAGATGAGCTCCGTGATCTGCTGCAGGATTTCGCGCAAGGGGCGGGTTCCGTTAATGTCTTCGAGGATGCGGCTGCGACGGCGCTCAAGAATCGTTTCGGCTTCGGCGCGTGTGGCCAGCTCGGCGGTCTGCTCCTGCACTTTCCGTTGCAGCATCCACACCCAGGAACAAACGGCGATCACGACCAGCAGCAGCAGGCTCACGAGACGGACAAGGTTGCTCACGTTGAGCAAAGACGGGCTGGCAATGACTTCGATATCGGAAGCCGAACGCAAGAGGATGCCAAAGCCCATGGGCCCATTAAACGGATTTGCGTCGTCATGGATGACGACGCCGGTGATGCGCACCGTGGTGCCCGAAGCGATCTGTGGCATGGGCGGCGGCGCTACGTTGACACCGTACTCGTACACATAGGGATGCCGCACCATGGCCGAGAAAAGATGGCCCGCCGAAGAGACGATGTAGATATCCTGTGCGTGCTCGCGGACCTTGGTGACCACGGTGCCGTCGATCGAGACAAGATCGAAGGCGTGCTTGCCTGAAGCGACGTCGCCCCAGTTCAGCGCCAGCGGGGTGACCGGGGCAGCGGTTTCGATGCTGCGCAGATCGCCGGATTTGAGGGTCAGGAATCCGCGGTCCACGGTCGGGGTACCGATGGCTTCGGCACGATCGCCAACGTGCAGCCGTTCGCTGGTCGGCGTCATCACCCGGATGCTGCGGGTTCCGTCTTGCAACACAGCCATTTCGGTGGGATAGAAGTAAGTGATCACTCCTTCTACCCGGACTCTGCGGGTGTGGTCGTCGTCATCGGAGACGGTGAGCACCTGGTCCATGGGAGTGACAGGAATGGACCAAGGATCGACGGCTGCCTTGTGCAGGATCGTCATGTTGTCGAGCGAAGTGACGTGGAGCAGTACGCCGGTATCCTCCATCTTGCCGTCGAACTGTCCTGAGACGGCGCCGGTAAATTCGGCCTGTGCGTCGATGAGGTCGCTCAGCCGGGGCAGCACGCCTTCGTCGACGGCAATCTTGATGTCCCCGCCCTTCATTGCCAAGTCGAGAAGAGTTTCGTGGCGGCCGGAGCTCTCTCCGTCGGTTGCGAGGCGAATGCGGCCGCGCACCGTCACGTAGCGGCAGTCGACCTTGGCCTGGATGAGGGGGAAAAACCCGGCGGAAATCGGATGCGGTGGCGCGCCATGACCGATCAAGGTCAGCCCGCTGCTGACGATGATGGGCCGAAAACTCTCCTTCGTCGTTCCCTGGATAAGGATGCGATCGCCGGGGACGAGCTTGAGGGAGGTCGTGGTTAGAACGAAGATGGCGTTGTCTCCGTCCTGGACAAAGAGGGTGCGTTCATATCCTCGGAAGTAGGTGACCGTGGCTTCGAAGCTAACGGGAAGCTGCTTGCTGGCTTCGGCGTTGCTGAGTTTCTTGATCGCACTTAACGAGGTGAGCGGAGCGGGTGCGGACCACGCCAGAGAGGCAGACACGAGGAGCAGGGAAAGCAGCGCGGTCCAGGCAAAAAGCCGGGGTCGTGCGCACTTCGGCGTGTTGATGGACGCAATGAGCCCCATGGGTGTCATGCCATATTATCGGCGGGACAAACTGCGCATATCAATTGAACTCAGCACTTTGGCAAAACTAAAGGGGTATGGAACGTCCCCACGAGGTGGAATGAGAAGGAAACGATTCCACACGGCTACCATGGCGTTCCATCGCAGGGAAACACGGTACGAGAGTCATATATCGGACGGGGAAATGGCCCGATTCGGGAGTGGCGGGCGATTTGCGATGGGTTTTCGGAGAGCCCGGAAGACAGTTTGCGGGCATCCGGGAACTCCTTGACGCGCATCAGCCGCTGCGGCGGGAGGTGAGTTTGCCAGTGCCGCGACGGCTGTTTTTGGCCGCGTACATCGCGGCATCCGCAGCGCTCAACAGGCTGTCGGTGGTGGCGCCGTCGTTGGGGAAGATGGCCACGCCCACGCTGGCTGCGCCGCGCAGATCGTAGCCTTCGAGCGAGAATGGCGCGTCAAAGCAACGCTCGAGTCGCTGCGCAATTTCATCCACATCGGCGCGGCCATTGACCACCGTGGCCAGAGCAGCAAATTCGTCGCCGCCGATGCGTCCCAGGACGTCTCCCGTGCGCAGTTGGCGCTTCATCCGCTGCGAAACTTCTTGCAGATAGAGATCGCCGATGTGATGGCCATACAGGTCGTTCACCAGCTTGAAGTCATCCAGGTCGACATAGATGAGGCCAAAGTTAGAGCTGCTCTCGCGACAGTTATCGATCAACTCCTGCAGATGGCGATCCAGGGAAAAGCGATTGTACATGTCGGTCAGCAAGTCGAACTCCGAGCGATGGACCAGGTCGCTATAAAGCTTGCGCGTCTCGATGGAGAGAGTCGCCAGGCGTATGCCCGCAGCGAGCGCCTCCTGTTCATCTTTTTCGCTGGGCGTTTTTTCTTTATCAAAGGCGGCAAAGAGCGAGCCCAGCACCAACCCGGTGCGGGAGTGAATTTCGCGGCTGATCACACGCATCTTCTCTTTCTTCGCGGGAGCCTTGCCCAGCACGGGGCCCTCGGTGACCTCACACCAGCAGGGCGCGCCGTTGAGCATGTACGACATCATCTCGGTGATGTGCTCGACGATATCGCCGAGGGGTCGCGAGCTGTTGATGTCTTCGAGCACGCGGCTGCGCCACTGCTCCAGCTGAGCCACGCGGCGTTCCTGCGCGGCGTCGGCTTCGCTTTGCGCGGTAATGGCAGCCGTCTGCTGCTGCACGCGCTTGCGCAGCATCCACACCCACACGCTGACGGCCAGTATTACAAGAAAGAGAAGACCCGCGAGTCGGGCCAGGTTGGCCGCCGTGAACCAGGGCGCGCCGGCCAGCACGGCAATGTCGTCAGACGAGCGAAGCAGAATCTCAAAGGGCACGCGCGTGTCGAAAGGGCGTCCGGCTTCGCTCGTGAAGCATATACCCGTGATCCGTACCTTCGAGCCTGGCGCGAGGCGCTTCATCGGCGACGGCGATTCCGATTCATCGCCATCCGCGGGGTGTTTGTAGATTGCCGAGAAAAGATCGCCGTTCGCTTTGAGGACGTATTCATCCTGCACGGCGCTCCGCACCTCATCTACGACCGAACCTTCGGTCGAGACAAGATCGAACGAATGCTTGCCGGCGGAGAGCTCTTCCAGCGTCGCGATTCGGGGCGTCACCGGCACAGCCTTTCCGGTGTCCTGCAATTCGACATTGGCCAGCGCCAGCAGCCCATCGCGCAGATCCGGGAATCCCGTCGCGTCGGCTACATCGCCGATGTGCAACGGCGTGCTCGACGAGGTGATGAGCCAGAGGCTCTTGTCGCCTTCCTGCAAAACGGCCGCCGCGCCAGGCCGGTAATAGGTGAGGGTTCCGTGGACGCGGACGCGCTTACTGAGGTTGCTGACGTGATAGCCGCTGAGTATCTGGTCCATGGGCGTGATGGGCAGATCCCAGGGGCTCGAGGCCGCCCGGCGCAGCACCCGCACGCCATCGAGCGAAGTGACATGGATGATGATGCCGGTCTGCTGCATCTTGCCGTCGAAGCGGCCCGATGCGGTGCCGGTGATTTGGACCTCGGCATCGAGCAGCGAGCCCAGCAGGTCGGGATTGTCCACGTCGACTGCGGCGTCAATTTCGCCGCCGTCGGTGTGCAGCTTCAGCAACGTGCTGCGCACATTGATGTTCACCACGGTTTCGGCGTCGCGTACGGTTGCGTTCAGGGTCACGTAGTCGCAATCGAGATCGCCGCGAATGAGCTGATCGAAGGTGGCCGGCAAAGGCGGGGGCAGGATGCCATGGTGCTCGAGAGTGACGCTCTTGGCCACCACGATGGGCCGGAATCTGAGCCTGGTTTCGCCCTTGATGAGGACGCGATCGCCGGGCTGCAGCAGATTCTGCGTGGGCCAGTCGACAAAAAGGCCGGTATCCCCGTCTTCCACGAAAAGTTCACGCGCATAGGTGCGCACATAGGTGACCGTGGCCTGGAATTCAACTGGGAGCGCTTGATTGGCTTGCGTGTTACTGAGGGCGCGAATGGCATGCAGAGAAGTGAGCGGTGCCGGCTGGGCACAAACCGGTGCGCTGCACGCCGCAACCACAGCGAGCACCGCGATCAAGTTCTCGATGAGGACAGTACCAACTTTGGCCGCATTGCGCGGTCTGGTACCTCCAGCGTTCCTCATGCCCTCAATCCTTCCAGGCTGCCTCGTGCCAATAGCCCACTTCAAGGCGGTCTAAATCGTCTTAAGAATGCGCTGAATTGCTTTAGATTGTTGCATCTTCATCTTACTCTGAATGAAAACTGGGCTAATAACCCTTTTAGGGCATGACGGTTAGGTCTGCCGCTGGTAACCAGACCGTTTCAAGGTATGATGCCTTGGTGCCTGGATTCGGCGGAAAGGGGTAACCGGCCTCCGCCTGAGTATTGTCTGCAGGACGCTTACGATGGAAGCCCCAAATCTTACCCAGTTTTCGGAACCGAGCGGCACCCAGGCCCAGCCGCCCCGCCGTATCCGCGTGCTGGGGGTACCCCTGGACCTGGGAGCGAGCCGCCGGGGTGTGGATATGGGACCGTCGGCAATGCGGGTAGCGGGCCTCGAAGCGCGGCTCGAGGCGCTGGGCCACCAGGTGACCGACGGCGGCAACATCCTGGTCGAAATCGCCGAGACCCAGGCTTTTGGCAGTCCTAAGGCCCGGTATCTAAAACAGATAGCGGACACGTGCACGCACGTAGCCGAGGCCGTTGTCAAGACGCTTGAAGAAGGCCGCACGCCCCTCGTGCTGGGCGGGGACCACTCGCTCGCCGCAGGATCGGTCTCCGGTGTAGCCGAATTTTATCGCCGCCAGGGCCAGAAGATCGGCCTCATCTGGATCGATGCGCACACCGACATCAATACACCCGACACATCCCCCTCCGGTAATGTGCATGGGATGCCTTTGGCGTCATTGCTGGGGCTGGGCCCGGAGCCGCTGAGCACCATCTTTGGCTACTCGCCGAAGGTCGCGCCGGAGAATACCGTGCTCATCGGCATTCGCGACGTGGATGCAGCGGAGAGCGCAAACATTCGCCGCGCAGGTTTGGCCGAGGTGTACACGATGCGCGACATCGACGAACGGGGCATGCGCGCGGTGATGGAAGAAGCGCTGCGTGCTGCCGGGCGC
Organism: Occallatibacter sp.; assembly: GCA_036520995.1. Taxonomy (GTDB): domain Bacteria; phylum Acidobacteriota; class Terriglobia; order Terriglobales; family Acidobacteriaceae; genus Telmatobacter. Next base: position 23,667 of record DATDIQ010000005.1, on the reverse strand, counting down.
GGCACTGTCGGCTACCATGTCTCGCTCGATATGGACTGGATCGATCCCGAAGACGCGCCGGGTGTGGGCACTCCGGTGCGCGGCGGAGCGACCTATCGCGAGGCGCATCTGGCCATGGAGATTCTCGCTGATCACGGCCGCATGGTGAGCTTCGAGATTGTCGAAGTGAACCCCGTGATCGACGAGCACAATCGGACCGCGGACTTGGCCGTGCAACTCGCCTGTTCGGCATTTGGGAAGAAGATCTTGTGAGGGACTGGAATGGGCTGGATATTTGCGAAGGCGGTCGAACGCATCCAAACGCGTTTATAATCGAAAATAGATTGTGGGATTGGCGAGATGACCAGGCAGAAACGCAAAATATCCAACAACGGAACTCCTACAAAGCTAGATCCGAGGGGCCCTGGTTTTGCGCTCGAATTCAGACGCGCCGCAAAGACCTTTTCTGCCAAGAACACCCAGTCTCGCAAAACGGCAACTAAGGTTCTTGTTGAGATGGGAATTCTGACGCCGACTGGGAAGCTTTCAAAGAACTACCGATAGAACGTGCATCACCTCTCCACAAGTTTTGTTCTGGCCTATCACGGATGTGATCGTCGTTTAGGCGAGAACCTGCTCTCCGGAAAGCAATCTCTGAGACTCAGCGAAAACGACTATGACTGGCTAGGCCCCGGCGTATATTTCTGGGGGGCTAATCCAGACAGGGCTCTTGAATTCGCGAACGAGAAGCGCAGACGCGGCGACAAGATCCTCCATCCGTTCGTGGTGGGCGCCGTAATCGATTTGGGACTGTGCCTTGACCTCGCGACGAAGAACTCGATTGAGAATCTCAGGCTTGCGCATCAGACTCTCCTCGATACTTTCAGGCCAACGGACAAGAAGCCGCCGATCAACGGACCGGAACCGTGGCGAAGGCGACTTGATTGCGCCGTGATACGCACTCTTCATCAGGTGTTGCGGAGCTCGAATGCCCAACCTGTCGACACAGTCCGGGGTGTGTTTTACCGAGGGAGGGCCGATTTACTCGGGATCGGCTTTTTTTGAGAAAACCCATGTTCAAATTGCAGTGCTCAACCGAGAATGCATCAAGGCTGTATTTCGGATCTCTCGATCCGCGAAACGAAGGTCATGACCAAAAAACTACGCGTAGGCATTCTCTTTGGTGGGCGGAGCGGCGAGCATGAAGTCTCGCTGCTGTCGGCTGCCTCGATCTTGAAGGCAATCGATCGCACCAAATTCGATGTGGTGCCGATCGGCATTACCAAGGAAGGCCGCTGGTTGGGCGCGGGCGCTGCGCACAGTTTGCTTGAAGGCGACGCGAGCGCTGGAGCGCGGCGCTTGCGTGCGGGTGACCCCGCAGCCACGCCCGGCGCGAAGCTGTTGCACGAAGGCATCCCCACGTTGCTGGCGCCGATGCCCGGCCCGCAAGGTCCCGAAGGCAAGCCGCTCGACGTCGTCTTTCCCGTGCTGCATGGCACGTTCGGCGAGGACGGGACGATCCAGGGGCTCTTCGAACTGGCCGGCATTGCGTATGCGGGTTCGGGTGTGCTGGGCTCAGCCGCGGGCATGGACAAGGATGTGATGAAGCGCCTCTTCGCTAATGCCGGGCTGCCGATCGTGAAGCACGTGACGGTGTTGCGCGCCGATTGGGAAAAGGCCTCGCGCAAGGCGATTGCGCTGGTCGAAAAGACGCTGAAGTATCCGGTCTTCGTGAAGCCGGCGAACCTTGGATCGTCGGTGGGCATCAGCAAGGCGCATGACCGGAAGGAACTCGGCCCGGCTCTCGAGCTGGCGGCAAAATACGATCGCAAGCTCGTTGTCGAGCAAGGAGTGGGCGGCAAACACAAGAAGGCGCGCGAACTGGAAGTGGCTGTTCTGGGTAACGATGATCCCAAGGCCAGCGTGGCGGGCGAGATCATTCCGGGCAAGGAGTTCTACGACTACGAGGCGAAGTATCTGTCGGAGGGCTCGGTGCCCGTGATTCCGGCCAAGCTGACCCGCGCCGAATCAAAGGCGATTCGCGCCATGGCCGTCGCAGCTTTTCGCGCCTGCGACCTGGCCGGCCTGGCCCGCGTGGATTTTCTGATGGAACCGGATGGGAAGCGTCGCATCTTTTTGAACGAGGTGAACACCCTGCCTGGATTCACCCAGATCAGCATGTATCCGAAACTCTGGGAAGCGACGGGCCTCGGTTATACCGACCTGATCACGCGGCTGATTGAGCTGGCGCTGGAGCGGCAGCAAGACAAGAACCGCAATACCTATAGCCGCGAAGAGTAGAAGAATAGGGAACAGATAGCTGTCCGGCGGTGTCTAATTCTGTTGAAGGGTATGTGTGCCAGGAATCAACTGGCAACTGTCTACTGACAACTGTCCGCTGCGCCCTTGCCGTATGCTGGATGCCGAGGAACAAATCGCATGACTCTGCTCGATGCTCCTGCGTTTGACGCGGCCCGCGATCGCCGCAACACGATGCTGATCGGCGTTGGCGCGGGGCTGCTGGTGGTTCTCTTTATCGGGAGTTGGTTTGTTGCAGGCAGGCCGGTGGATTGGCCGTGGCGCTGGTGGACGCACTTTCGCGGCCGGGTGACGGCGAATCGCTTCCTCGATGCCGTTGAGCAAAACAACCTGCAAAAGGCGTACGGGATCTGGTTTCACGATCCCAATTGGCAGCAGCACCCGAACAACTACGCCGCGTATCCGTTCGACAAGTTTTCGCAGGACTGGAGTCCCACCAGCTCGGGGAATGACTACGGCGCGATCAAGAGTCACAACATCGTGGCCGCGCGCATGTCGGGCAACGTGCTGCTCATGGGCATCCGCGTGAATGGGCGTAAGAGCAACGCCCTCTTCATCGACTACGATCCCAAGATGCACATACTGGGCTTCTCGCCGGTCGAGCTTTACCTCGGGCCCTAAGCGCGATTAGCCGGCTGCTGCCTGCAATTCGGCGAGCGTCTTCTCCAGGCTTGCAGCGTCTTCCACGTTCAGTGCTTTTTGCGCAGGATCGATTTGGCGCAGCAGTCCGCTGAGGACTTTGCCTGGGCCTACTTCGACGAACACAGTTGCGCCGGCTTTGATGAGCGTTTGCACGCAATCGATCCATCGCACCGCGCCTGTGACCTGGCGGACCAGGGCCTCGTGCGCGCTTTCGGCAGAAGCGACAAACTGGCCTGTGACGTTGGCCGCGACCGGAATCGCCGGATCGGCGAAGGGAATGGATTCGAGCACCTGCGCGACAACTACCTGCGCGGGCTGCATGAGCGCGCAGTGGAAAGGCGCACTGACGGGCAGCATCACGACGCGGCGGACCCCTTTAGACTTTGCGATCGCCGATGCGCGTTCGACGGCGGCGGCGGCGCCTGAGATCACGGTTTGGCTCGGGGAGTTGAGATTCGCTGCCACGACGACCAGGCCTGTTTCGCGGGCGGCCTCCGCGCATGCTTCTGTCACGATCGCGGGCTCGTTGGTCAGCATGGCGGCCATGCCTCCTGCACCCACTGGCACGGCCTGCTGCATGGCGCGACCGCGCGCCTTCACAGCGCGCACTGCATCCGCGAATTGCATGGTTCCCGCAGCTACGTGCGCCGACCACTCACCGAGCGAATGGCCTGCGGCAAGGGCTGGCCGGATGCCATGATCCTGGAGCACGCGACACGCCGCGACGCTGACGGTGAGAATTGCGGGCTGCATGTTCTCAGTGAGCTTCAATTGGTCTTCAGGCCCTTCAAAGCAAATCTTCGAAAGAGAGAGGCCGCAGGCCTTGTCCGCCTCAGAAAAGGTGTCGGCAGCGATGGGAAAGCGCTCGGCAAGCTCACGGCCCATGCCAACGGCCTGTGAACCCTGGCCAGGGAAAAGAAACGCAGTCTTTGTGGTCATTCCAGAGAGGATTGTATCGCGCGGCGCAGCGTTCGTGGCCCCATGGCGCGCAGGTTCAAGCCGAGGCAGAAGAGACCGCACACCAGGCTCGGCCGCGAGTGGCAAACCCGGATTTCTATTCGGAGGGAAGCAAGTTTGCACGCCGCGGGATCGGGCGGCGCAGATCGACCCTTGTGATCTTGCACAGAGATTCGGCCAGGAGCATGCGAGAGCCGGAACGCGCGCCCGAACCTCCGAGCTCCGCCTGTACGGCAACGGGCCTCGACACTCTGCCGCTGGAGATGAGTCCGTGCGGCCGATGGGCAACAATGCTGCGCATGGGTTCAGGCGACCGCAAGCCCGCCTCCCGATTTCTGCACTCGCGCGCCGGCGAAGGGCCGGGTGCGGCTTGACCTCAGGCAGTTCTCTGCTTCGTCGGCCGAAAGCGGTCGCGCGAACAGAAATCCCTGGAATCCCTGGCATCCCGCCTTGCGCAAAATGCTTTGTTGTTCCTCGGTCTCGACGCCTTCGGCGACGACATGCAAGCCGAGGTGTTTGGCCATGGCAATCACGGCTTCCACGATGGGCCGCGTGCCTTCGGGCTCCGACAGCTTCTCGATGAACGATCGATCGATCTTCAGCACATCCACCGGAATGCGATGGATATAACTCAGCGAAGAGTAGCCGGTGCCGAAGTCGTCCATGGCGATGTGGACGCCGCACTGGCGCAGCAGGTTCATTTGCCGCACGACGGCGGTGTAATCCTCCATGATGACCGATTCGGTCAGTTCGAGGATCAGATGCTCGGGATTGAGGCGGCACTCGGTAAAAATGCTGGCCACGGTATCGGCAAAGTCGTCGCGTGCAAACTGCAGCGCGGAGATATTGACGGCCATGCGCACGTTGGGAAGTCCGGCCTGCTGCCAGGCTTTCAGCTGCTTGCAGGCCTCGCGCAACACCCAGTTACCGATGGGCAGAATCAGTCGTGTGTCTTCAGCAACGGGGATGAACCGGGCGGGCGCAATATTGCCGAGCTGCGGATGTTGAAAACGCAGCAGCGCCTCAAAGCCCGTTAACTCGCCCTCGTGGGAATAGAGCGGCTGATAGGCAAGACGCAGGTAATTCTTTTCGAGCGCGACGCCGAGCCCTTCTTCAATCTCCAGCGCTTCGCGCGCCTCTTCGCTCATGGCCGGCGAGAAGATGCAATAAGGCTCGCCTGAGGATTTTGCGCGATACATCGCAAAATCGGCGTGGCTCTCCAGCAAGTCGGCGTTGGCGCCATCCTGCGGATACAGGCAGACGCCGATGCTGGTGGAAAGAGCAATTTTGGAGGCTCCAGCGTAGATGGGCTTGGCGATGGCTGCGCCGAGACGCCGCGAAATCTCCACGGTATCGAGGGAATCGACGGTACCCGGAATCACGACCAGGAATTCATCTTCGCCCATGCGCGCAACCGCGCCGGAGCTAAGCGGGTTGCGGCGCAAGCGTTCGGCAACGGTGCGCAAAACGTGATCGCCTGCGTCGTGGCCATACTGGTCGTTGACGCGCTTGAAGCGGTTGATGTCGATCCAGACAATCGCCACGGCTTCTTTGTGCCGGCCCGCCTTCTGGATGGCAGACTCCATGGCCTGCACCCCCGCGCGCCGATTGGGCAAACCCGTAAGGGCATCCCGATAAGCGTTGTGCACGAGCTCCGCGCGGAGCCGGCGGTGTTCGACGACGAGGCCTGCCAGTTTGGCTGTGCTCTCGACCATCTCCAGTTCGCGCGCGGTGGGCTTGCAATGAGCTCGCGAGTAGACCGTCAATGTTCCGGCAAGACGCGTGGAACCGTGGGCGCAAAAAGGAAGAGCCCAGGCCGAGAAGATGCCGGCCGAGACCAGCGCTTCGCTCCATCCCAGACCGAACTCGCCAAGGTGTTCGACGATGTGTGTTTCGCCGGAGGCACAAGCCTGGCACTCGGGGGTATCGGGATATTCCGTGCCCACATTTTCGAGGTAGCCCTTGAGCCGCTCGGCGACCTCGGAGTTTGCGGCCAGATGAAGCAATTTGCCGTTGCGCTCAACGAGGTGGATCGCGCACTCCCATCCCTGGTTGCGGGAGGCCACAACGCCGGCCAGGTGCTGCAGAATGTCTTCGGTGTTCAGGTCGCCAGGATCGGCGAGCATCTCCAGGATCTGCTTCTGTCCGCGATTCAGGTGCTCGATGCGTCGGCGGTCTTCGACTTCCTGGCGCAATTCGCGCGTGCGCTCCTCGACGCGCCGTTCAAGCGCCAGCTCGACGGCAAGCTTCTCACGCGCGTCGCGCGCTGCCCTTGCACGCTGGCGAAGACTCACGCCATAGAGTCCGGCGCAGGCAACGAGGGCAAGTCCCTGGGCCACTGTCATCCACTTCCAGATGACCTGGAGGCGGTTGGGCTGAGGAGTCTGCTCGATTCGATTGGCTTCAGGCTTGAGCGAGTTTCCGTGCGACACGAAATAGGCGGGTCTTGCTTGCTCGATATTCCACGACTCCACGAGACTGAACGCAACCAGGGCGAACAGCGAAAAAAGCAAAGCCGCGAACACCCGCGAATGAACCGCCACTTTCAGCCTCGCACGACGAAGAAACCTTGGCCCAATCCACCGGAGGATTCTGTGGGAGGCATCTGGGCCTTCCCGAAAGAACACGCAACGCGGGGACTTGTCTGGAGATAACCCCACTCTTAGTGTGTGGGGCGGTATGTGCCTCTTCAATGCGTCTTTTTGGGGTGGGACATGGTTCTTCTTTGTTAGGTTTTCGTGCGCGCTCGGGGCTGCGACTCGAAGCGCGCGGTCGGATTGAGGGCTTGTGTATCTCGCGGCTGGTCAGAGAGATGCGCATGGACGAAATCATCCGAGACCACCGGCGTCGAGATTGCCGGCTAGTCAAATTTTCGGGGGTCGGAAGCCTTGCCCGGCTAGTTCCAGCGGCTCTTGTCTTCCTGGTCTTCGTCGATCTGGCGTCCTTGCCCGTCGAAGCGCACGGTGCGTCCCTGCGCGCGCATGTAGACCTCGAACTTGCGCGCAGCGCGGCGCCGCTTCCAGCGATAGTAGCGATTGCGCAGGCCATACCACTGTTCGCTGAAGAGAAAGGCAAAGCCGCGACGCGGCACCATCCGGAGATAGAGCCAGCCCGCCAAAGCGCCTCCGACCTGGGCAAACGCGTACATGCGCTGCTGGCCGAAGAGCATGGCAAAACAAATGAGGCCGTAGATGATGGCCATATAGCGAGCCTTGATTCCAATCACAAAGAACATCAGAAACTGCACATCGCCGTAGAGATAGCCAATGGCAATCAGCATCCCGAAGACGGCGCCAAAGCAGCCATAGAGCGGAATCTGATCCATGGGATGCCCGGTTGCAATCCCGCCGGCGTAGAGTGCGAGCGCGCCGAGAGCCGTGCCGAGGATGGATGCGATGTAAAGACCGGTGACCCATGCATCGCCGTGATAGGGCTCCAAAAATCCGGCCAGGAACCAGAGCGACAGCAGTTCAAAGAGCGTGCCGATCAGGCCGATGTGGATGAGGCTGTAGGTCAACGGCTGCCACACAGCGCCGTGCAGAAAACTGCCGGGCACGAAGACCAGCCATCCGGTCACCTGATTGGCAGGCGAGGCGGCGAACAGGCTTGCGAGCGCGAGCGCAAAATACGCAACCAGATTCAGCACCACGAGGCGGCGTGTTGCGCCGTGGAAGTCGGGAAACGCAAATGGTGTGGCGCCGATCCGGGGCATCGCTCTCCACAGGGTAACCGTTCCCGCTGCGGGTGTCATGTTCGCTGGCCGCTGCTCCATCGAGGGCGGCGGACGCGAGTTTCAGGAAGTTCGGCCGCAGAGGCCGGGATGGGACAAGGGCAACCTGCGACGAGAGCTCCGGCTGGACCCTGCCCGTATACGAAACCTCGCGCCTCTTTTCGCGTCTGTTCAGAGTATGGCGCGAAGAGACGCTATCCTGCGCAATGGAGCGCTCCTTAGAGAACTGTAGAAGGTGCCCTTGACCGCGAGCCGGGTACTCTCTAAAACTAGCGGAGTCGTCCTGCAAAGTATCGCCATCTTAGCCTTGAGACAGGGGGTGCCATGCCAAGCTGCCCGGAATGCGAAAATGAACTGAGTGTCGAAGCAGGGGAACTGGAAGAAGGGGACGTGGTCGCCTGCGAAGAATGTGGGTCGCAGTATGAGGTTGTCGGTGTCGATCCGCTGGAACTGACCAAAGTGGACGAAGATCTCGAAGAGGACGACGACGAGTTCTTCGAGGAAGACGAGGAGGAAGAGTGAGCCAACGCAAGGCCAAGCTGGCCGTGGCAGTAGTGTTCGCTGCCCTGGCGGTCGCGATGGCCCCCCTGGCAAAGCAGGGGAACTCCTTTATTGCTCAAGCACAGAATCTAGGCCAGCGCAGCGTCTCCGGCGCCGTGGTCGATGCCGATGCCAACCCGGTGGCGGGCGCAACCGTCTTCCTGAAGAATCAAAAAACCAAGGCGATTCGCAGCTATACGTCCGTCAAGGATGGTCGTTTTCATTTTGCCCAGGTGAATATGGCAGAAGATTACGACCTGTGGGCGGAGAAGGACGGCCGCAAAACCCAGACCAAGACGGTCAGTTCCTGGGACGCGCGCAAAGAATTTGAGACGGAACTGAAAATGAAGTAGTCGAGGGCCAATGGCAAAAGAGCTAAACCTCGACCACCTCTTCTCGTTTTAGCCTTCCAGCTTCTTCGTGACCAGTTCGTTGAGCAGCGCAGGATTGGCTTGCCCCTTCGATGCCTTCATCACCTGACCCACAAAAAATCCCGCCATCGTCGTCTTTCCCGCGCGGTACTGCTCCACTTGCCTGGGATTGGCGGCGATAACCTGATCAATCAGGGCCTCGATCGCGGAAGCGTCGGTGATTTGCTGGGGTTTCTCGCGCTCGTAAACCTGCGCGAAGTCCTCGCCCTTCTGGAAGCTGATGTCGAAGAGCTGCTTGAGCTGTTTCGAGCTGATTTTGTTGTCCTCAAGCAGATCGGCAGCCATCACTACGCCGGCCATCGAGACAGGCGACTGCTCCGGCTCGAGCCCGAGCGCGTTGAGGCGGCCGCCCAGTTCGCTCAACAGCAGGTTGGCTACGCGCCGCGGATTCCTGGCCGTCTTCGCCGCTGCCTCAAACCGGTCGGCGAATTCGCGTGACGCCGTCAGCGTGTGCGCATCCCGCTCGCTCAACTCGTACTCGGCGATCATGCGCGCGCGGCGCGCTTCAGGCAGTTCCGGGAGCTCTGCTCTCTTCTGTTCAAGAAAATCTCGCGACAGGGTGAGCGGCGGCAGATCGGGCTCAGGAAAGTAGCGGTAGTCGTGCGCCTGCTCTTTCGAACGCATCGCGTAGGTGCGGCCTTCAGCGGAGTTCCACAGGCGCGTCTCCTGCGCCACCCGACCGCCCGATTCGAGCACCTCGATTTGCCGCTCAATTTCGTATTCCAGCGCTGCGCGAATAAACCGGAAGCTATTCACGTTCTTCACTTCCGCTTTTGTGCCAAAGCGCTCCGCGCCTCTTAGTCGCACGCTGACGTTGGCGTCGCAGCGCAGCGAGCCTTCCTCCATGTTGCAGTCGGAAACGCCGGTGTAGAGCAAGATCTCCTTCAGTCGCGTCAGGTACTCGAAGGCTTCATCGGGCGTCCGGATGTCGGGCTCCGAGACAATTTCTACCAGCGGCGTGCCGCAGCGGTTGAGGTCGAGATAGCTGCGCGTGGACGAATCGGAGAAGCCCTCGTGCAGGCTCTTGCCCGCGTCCTCCTCCATGTGCAGGCGCGTGATGCCGATGCGTTTCTTTTTGCCGTCGGCCGTTGGCACGTCGATCCAGCCGTGCTCGGCGACCGGCTTGTCATACTGCGAAATCTGATACCCCTTAGGCAGGTCGGGATAAAAGTAATTCTTCCGAGCAAAAATCGAGCGCTCATTCACCGTGCAGTTCAATGCCAGGGCCGCGAGTGCGGCAAACTCCACCGCTCGTGCATTCAGCACCGGCAACGCGCCGGGCAGGCCGAGGCACACCGGGCAGATGTTGGTATTCGGGTCGGAGCCGAATCGGTTGGCGCAGCCGCAGAAGGCCTTAGTGGCCGTGAGCAGCTGCACGTGGACTTCGAGTCCGATGACGGGCTCGTATTTGGCCATGACTTCCGGTGAGAGGGCAGTCGCAAGCATGATTCTCTACGATTTTAGCGCGAAAAAAGTGAACGGCTCAGGCTGTCGGGCCAGTCGATTCTCGGCGGATCCCATAGAACAAGGGTTGCACTGGCCGGATTGCCCACAGTTTGCGCAGAGGCCATGCCGACCGCGCTGACCGCAATCAATACGATCTTTCCTGTCCAGCGCATTTTGTGTGCCCTTCGGGCCAACAAACTTGCGCCTACTCTGCCGGGTCTTGAGCTGTGAACGACGAACAGCAGGGCTTGTCGGTGGCGTGGAAGTTCATCAACTCCGCACGAATGCCGTCGGGGTCGTACATGTTGAACTGATATTTCCCGTCCTTGCCGATTTTGGGCGCGGTATCGTGCCGGCCGTCGAGCCGCTTGCCGGCCTCGAGAACCTTATAGGCGTCCGGCACCGAGACTTCGCCAATGGAGAAGTGGTCGAGCACGCCCAGCTGCCGTTGCGAGACGTTCGCGGGGATGCCTGAGCCGGAAGGCCCGCTGGTGAGCATGTACTCGAGCCAATCGTGGGAATCGGGCGTCTGCTGGCTGACCCAGTCGACCTTGTCATCTTGCATGCCGCCATACCAGTAGGGCCGAAAGCCAAGCAGGCCGCGATAGAACGTGTCTTCCTTGGTACGATCCCGCACCAGGAAGCCGACGTGAATGATGTGGTGGCCGATCGCGTTTGGGGCATCGGGCGCTTTGGCGTTTGCCGGCGGCTGCACAAACTGAATCTTGTTTCCCTCGGGATCGAGCACAGCGAACCAGCGGCTGCCGTCGGAGCCATGGGTGATCGTCGCAGGCGTGGTCCAGCCTTTCGCGGCGAGATACTTGCGCATGCCTTCGGCGCTGTCAGTGTTGAAGGCGGCATGGTCGAGCCGATTGATGCCTGCTCCGGTGGGCAGCGGCAGAACTTCGATGAACTGTATGGCGTCCACTGCGTAGCGGACGCCGCGGGGATTTTCGGGATCCGCCTCGCGCGCCGCGCCCAGGATGTCCTTGTAGTAGTGTTCGGCGGCCGCCGGGTCCGAGGTGTAGACGGCCAAATGGGAAATTCCGGTAATCTTTGGGCGCTGCGGCGCGCTTTGGGCGCAAGCGGCGATGGCAAAAGAGGCGAGGACAACGGCAGCGAATCCTTTGGATTTCATGAGGCACCTCGAAAAGTGTGGACGGACCAAGATAAAACGATTTGTTGCCAAGCGCAAACCGGCAAATGCCCAGGGAACTTCTGCCGCGGGTCGCGCGTAACGCTGTTGTGGCCGCGCCGGCGGCCCACGACACTGTCTATCCTGGGTCGCTTGTGCAGCGCAGAAAGGGAGACGATGGCGCAACATGTGTGCCCATGGTGGGTCGGCTATCTGCTCGCCAGCCCGATTCGCCGCATGATGCAGGATCCCGAAGAACTGCTGCGGCCGTATCTCTGGTCGGGGATGACGGTGCTCGAACCTGGCCCGGGCATGGGCTTCTTTACCATTCCCGTGGCGCAGATGATCGGAGAAACAGGGCGCGTGATCGCGGTAGATATTCAGCCGAGAATGCTCGCGGCATTGCGACGGCGTGCCAAGAAGGCGGGAGTTGCCGCGCGCATCGAGCCGCGCCGTGCGCACCCTGACTCGTTAGGCATTGCCGATCTCGAAGGGCAAGTCGATTTTATTTTGGCCTGCGCCGTGGTGCACGAGATGCCTTCCGCCGAATCTTTCTTTCATGAAGCCGCGACAGCCCTGAGGGCCGAAGGGCGCCTGCTCTTTGTTGAACCCGCAGGTCACGTGACGCCGCAGCTCTTCACGCGCGAATTGGAGGCCGCTCGCCGTTGCGGCCTGTTCGAGTACGACAGGCTCACGGTGCGCCGAAGTTTGGCCGTGCTGCTCACCAAGCAGCCCTCCGCGGCGGCCACGTTCTAGCCGGGCCGACTCGTCCCTTTACAATGCGCACATGCGAATTCGGGCCTGTGCCGCACACCTGGCGGTTCTTTTCTCCGTTACCGGCTGTTCTCCTCTCTTACTTGGGCAAGAGGTTTCGCCCACTTCTCCGACGGCCGATCGCGCAGAAGCGCGAGCCATTTTCAAGCAGTTGATCGAGATCAATACCACCGACACGCCGCAGGGCAACGTGACCACAGCGACGGCGGCAATGCAGAAGCGGTTTCTCGACGCCGGCTTCGCGCCGGAGGATGTGCGCTTGCTCGGACCCAATCCGCGGAAGCAGAACCTCGTCGTCCGCATCCACGCCGCAGGCCAGCCTGCGGAGAAACCGGTGCTGTTTCTTTGCCACATGGATGTGGTGCAGGCGCTGCGTTCGGACTGGCATACCGATCCTTTTGAGTTCGTAGAGAAAGACGGCTACTACTATGGCCGCGGCACGCAGGACATGAAGGATTCGGACGCCGCACTTGTGGCCACCTTCCTGCGCCTCCATCGCGAAGGCTACAAGCCGAAGCGCGACCTCATTCTGGCCCTTACCGCTGACGAGGAAGGCGGAAAGTTCAACGGTGCGCAATGGCTCGTGCAGCAGCAGCGTGACCTGGTTGACGCAGCATTCGTGATTAATCCCGACTCGGGCGGTGTGGAACTCGACCATGGAAACCCGGTGCTCGCCGATGTGGAGGCGACCGAGAAGGTGTATTCGGATTTCCAGGTGACCGCGCTCGATCGTGGTGGCCACAGCTCGTTGCCTCGGCCCGACAACGCGATTTACGAGTTGACGACGGCTCTGAACAAGCTCGCGGCCTGCACATTTCCGTTCGAGCTGAATGAAGTGACGCGGACCTATTTCAAGAATCTCGCCGAGCGGGAGTCCGGACAGATGGCGGCGGACATGCGCGCCATTCTGGCCACGCCGCCCGATCTGGCTGCAGCGGCGCGCCTGAGCACCGAACCGAGCTTCAACTCGAACTTCCGCACCACGTGCGTGGCCACCCGGCTTAGCGCCGGACACGCCAACAATGCTCTGCCACAGACTGCGCAGGCCAACGTGAATTGCCGCATTTTCCCCGGCCACTCGCCGGAAGAGATTCGCGGGCAGCTCGTCGCGCTCTTCGGCGATCCGAAGTTGACCGTGAAGTACGTTTCAGACGGCGGCGTCGTTGCCGAGACAGCGCCGGAACGCAAAGCCATCGCGCCTCCCGCGCCAATCAAGGAAGTTTTTGATCCCCTGACCCGCATTACGCAACAGATCTGGCTCGGCACTCCGGTCACGCCGGTGATGGAGAATGGCGCGACCGATTCCATTTATTTCGCGCAGGCCGGAATTCCTTCTTATGGCTATTCGGCGATTGCATTGGAACGCGACGATGATCGCGCGCACGGTCAGGATGAACGGCTTCCCGTCGACTCGTATTGGAAGTCGCTGGAGTTTTTCTACGCGTTCACCAAGGCGCTGGGCGGCGAATAGCAGGCGGGCGAGCGGGCCCGCTGTCGGGAGGGTCGATCGCAAGATTCGCGAGGAGTGAGAAACGATGAGCAGCGAGAAACGGGTTGCGGTCGTCACCGGCGGCGCGCAGGGGATCGGCCGGCGAACCGCGGAAGTGCTTGCCCAACGAGGCTATCGCATTGCCCTCATCGATTTGCGGGAGCCGGCGGCGACGCTTCGAGCGATTCAAGGCAAGGGCGCCGAGGCGTTCGGATTCGCGGGCGACATCACGGATGAGGCGACCGTCGAGGAGTTTGCCGGTCGCGTGATGGAGCGCTTTGGTCGTGCGGACGTGCTGGTGAACAATGCCGGGATCAGCCTGATTGCGCCGGCGGAAAGCACCTCGTTCGCTGACTATCGCCGCGTGCTGGATGTGAATCTTGTCGCGCCGTTTCTGCTATGTCAGATCCTCGGCAAACGCATGCTTGTCGCCGGCGCGGGCGCGATTGTCAATGTCGCCTCCGTCGCCGGTCTGCTCGCCGTCGCAGATCGCGCTGCCTATAACACATCGAAGCATGGGCTCATTGGGCTCACGCGGACCCTCGCCGCGGAGTGGGGCGGGCGCGGCGTCCGCGTGAATGCCGTCTGTCCTGGTTGGGTCAAAACCGAGATGGACGTTGCCGATCAGGCCGGAGGTAGCTATACCGACGCCGACATCACCGGGCGCGTTCCGATGGGTCGCTTCGCCACGCCCGACGATGTGGCCAAGGCGATTGCCTTTCTCGCCGATCCGCAGGAAAGCGCCTTTGTGAACGGGCATTGCCTCTCGGTCGACGGCGGCTGGGCGAGCGACGGCGGCTGGGAATCGGTGCGGCTGCGGAAACGCTGATTCTGTCATGCGTACCATCGCCCCCAGTTTCCGACGGCCCAATGCGTTTCTATTTCGTAGGGAGCGCCTGGCGCTGGACGCGGAGTCCTGCGCTGTCCGGTAAACTAGAGACTGCATGATCCTCCCGTTCGTCCGCGAAATCTTCGCGGAGCTGGAGCACTCCTCCGCATTTGAACGCGTACAGAGGCACCTCAGCCTCGGTACGGGGCGTCGGCGTGTGTCCGGGCTTACCTCGACGGCGCGCTCGCTCTTTTTCCCCTTATTGGCCCGGGCCGCGCGTCAGCCCGTCATCGTCGTGGTTGCCGACAACAAGGCTGCGGAGGCGCTGGAGCGCACCCTGCGCGCGGGATGCGAGCTGACGGGCGCCATCGATCCCGACCGTGTGGTGCGTTTTCCCGCGCACGACGTGCTGCCCTTTGAGAATCTTTCCCTCCATCCAGATGTGCAGGAGCAGCGCGCCGCCGCGCTCTGGAAACTGGCGACCGGCGGAGTTTCGATCCTGATTGCGCCCGCCGAAGCGGCTGCATTGAAGCTCTTCGATCGCGACTACTACGCGAGCCTTGCGCTCACTCTGCGCCGCGGAGAAGAAGTCGACGTGGAAGTGCTCACGGCGCACCTGGCCAGCGTAGGTTACACGCAGATGGACCTGGTGGAGATGCCGGGCCAGTTCACCCGCCGTGGCGGCATTCTCGATGTCTATTCGCCCGAATCCGATCGCCCCATCCGCATCGAGTTCTTCGGCGACGAGATCGACACCATTCGCAAATTCGATCCGGAGACGCAGCGCTCGCAGGCCGGGCTGGACGAGACGCAGATTTTGCCGCTGACCGAGACGCCGGTGACCGAGCGCCTGCTGGCCGCGGTGAATGCTCGCCTCAGCCGGCAGCGCTTGGAGGCGGAAGACGAAGAACTCGTTGCGGAGGCTGCAGCGGCTGGTGGCGTGAGCGTCTTTCCCGGATGGGAGTTCTTCAGTTGTGTGGCGGGGGCGCAAAATCATCTGCTGAATCTGTTACCCAAGTGCGCTCTCTTTGTCGATGAGCCTGCCATGGTGCGCAACCAGATCGATCGCTGGTGGAACAAGGTCGAACAGCGGCATGAGCGCAGCGGCATCGGTTCGCTGATCCGGCCCGAAGACATCTATCTGCGGCCCGAGGTATTGCAGGCCATGCTCACCGCGCATCCGGGATTAGATCTCGACCAACTCGGCGCCGTCGATGTGCTCGAAGAAGATGCGACGCTGGGTGAGATCGCGCTGAATTCGCGGCCGACGCTCCGCTTTCATGGCTCGATTCCTGCGCTCACCGACCAGCTAAAAAATCTGATGGCTTCGGAGCAAAGGATTGTTCTCGCCGTGCCGACCCAAGGCGACGTGGAACGCATGGCCACGGTCATGCGCGACTACCAGATTCCCTATCGCCTCGGCAGCCGCCCAGCGCATCCCACCAGCGAAACCATGTTTGATGAGGCAAGCTATCTTGCCGGCGACCTGCGTGTGCCGGTCATTGTGCGCGCACAGATTGCAAGCGGGGTCAGCTTTCCCGAGGCGAACCTGATTGTCTTCGGCGCCAACGATCTCTCCGACGATGCCGATGTCCATGCGCGCTACGAACCCAAGCGCTCGAAGACGGCTGCCTTTGTCAGCGATTTTCGCGATCTGGCGATGGGTGACTACGTAGTGCACGTGGAGCATGGCATCGCGCAATATCAGGGACTCAAGGAGATCGTGCAGGACGGCCTTGCCGTCGAGTTCATGATCCTGGAGTTTGCCGAACAGGCGAAGCTCTATGTTCCTCTCACGCGCCTCGACCTGATCCAGAAATACCGCTCCACCGATTCGGGCCCCGCGCCGGTGCTGAACCGCCTCGGCTCGCAGCAGTGGACAAAGACCAAGGCGCGCGTGCGCAAGGCCATGCAGGATATGGCTGCCGAGTTGCTTAAGCTTTACGCGCAACGACACACCGCGCCCGGCACGTCGTTCTCGCCCGACAATGAGTTCCAGCGCGAGTTTGAAGACTCCTTCGACTACAACGAAACCGATGACCAGGTCACCGCCATCGCCGCCATCAAACAGGATATGGAAGCCACCACGCCCATGGACCGGCTGCTCTGCGGCGATGTAGGCTACGGCAAAACCGAAGTGGCGATGCGCGCGGCCTTCAAGGCAGTGCAGGATGGCAAGCAGGTAGCGGTGCTCACGCCGACAACGATCCTCTGCTTCCAGCACTTCGAGACATTCAAGAAGCGTTTCGCGCAGTTCCCCATCAACATCGAGATGATTTCGCGTTTCCGCTCGCCCAAGGAACAGAAGGCGATCCTCGAAAAGGTCGAGGCGGGCAAGGTCGACATCCTCATCGGCACCCATCGCGTGCTGTCGAAAGACATCAAGTTCCAGGATCTGGGCCTGCTGATTGTCGACGAAGAGCAGCGCTTCGGCGTGCGCCACAAAGAGCGGCTGAAACAGATGCGCAAGGAAATCGATGTGCTGGCCATGAGCGCCACGCCGATTCCGCGCACGCTGCACATGTCGCTCGTGGGATTGCGCGACATGAGCATCATCGAGACGCCGCCCAAAGACCGCATGGCGATTCAAACCGTGGTGGCCAAGTTCGATGAGAAGCTGGTGCGCTCGGCGGTGGAGCTGGAACTGGAGCGCGGCGGCCAGGTTTATTTCGTCCACAATCGCGTGGAGTCGATCTTCGAGATTGCCGCCCGCATCCAGGAACTGGTGCCGGCAGCGCGCGTTGCCGTGGGACACGGGCAGATGAGCGAGGGCGAGCTTGAGAAAGTGATGCTGGCCTTCATGCGCCACGAATTCGACGTGCTGGTGGCGACCACGATCATCGAGAATGGCCTCGACATTCCGCTGGCCAATACCATGCTGATCAATCGCGCCGATCGGCACGGCCTGAGCGAGCTCTATCAGCTGCGCGGCCGCGTGGGCCGGTCGAATCGCCGCGCGTATGCATACCTGCTGATCCCTTCAGAGAAGGAGCTGAGTGAAGTCGCCCGCCGCCGTCTCGCCGCCCTCAAGGAATTCAGTGACCTCGGCGCCGGATTCAAGATAGCCGCACTGGATCTGGAGCTGCGCGGCGCAGGAAACATGCTGGGTGGCGAGCAGAGCGGCCACATCGAATCCGTCGGTTTCGAACTCTACACGTCGATGCTCGAGGCGGCAGTGAAAGAGCTGAAAGGCGAGAACGCCGAAGAGCGCCCCTCGACGCAGCTCAATCTCGGCATTGCGCTGCGTATCGATGAGAGCTATGTGGCCGAGGAGAACCAGCGGCTGCGCCTCTACAAAAAGATTGCGAGCGCGACGACCGAAAAGGCCATCGCCGATTTGCGTGCGGAGATGGAAGATCGGTACGGCCCACTGCCCGACTCGACGGTGTATCTGCTTGAAGCGGCGGCGCTGCGCCTGGAGTGCGAACACATCGGCGTGGCGCAAATCGACCGCAAACGATCGGAACTGCAGGTTCGGTTTACCGAGACCGCGCAGGTCGATCCGCAGGTCTTGCTGCGCCTTGTCGCGCGCAACGCCAAGCGGGGAGCACAGTTCACGCCCCAGGGTGTGCTCAAGTATCCTTTATCGTCCGCGCGGCCCGATGAAGTCTTGCTCGAGATCCGCGAATTGCTGTCGAGCCTTGCCACCACCGAAGTCAACGCCTGAACACGAATGCTCTTCCTGAGGAGCCAATTGTGAAACGAATCGCCGCACTGCTGCTTGTTGGAGCCTGTATGCCTCTTGGATGGACGGCCGGCGCCGAAAAGAAGAAACTCACCGAAGTGTATTGGGACAAGGATTTCGTTCACGCTTCAGACGAATACTTCGACCAGGTGTATTTCCCCTATCAGCCGACTCAAGGCACCTCGGCCGGATACCACGAGTACGATGCTAAGCTCGAAGACCTGAGCCGGCCGACGATTGACGCGCAGGTGGCGGCGCTCAAGAAGTTTGAACAGCGCTTCGTGTCGATGCAGGCGAAAGCGAACTTCGATCAGACCACTCACGGCGATTGCGACCTCGTGCTGGGCAACATCCGATCGACGCTACTGACTCTCGAAACGATTCGGCCGTGGGAGAAGAATCCTGACTCCTACACCACCATTGCCACCAACGGTGTCTTTACGCTGATCGAGAGGAAGTTTGCACCGCCCGATCAGCGCTTGCGCGCTGTGATCGCGCGCGAACGGCAGATTCCGCAATTGCTGGACGAAGCACGCGAAAATCTTAAGAACCCGCCGCACATCTATACGGAGATTGCGATCGAGCAGTTGCCGGGCAATATTCATTTCTTCGAGCAAGACGTTCCTTCGGCGTTCACTGACGTCAAGGACCCGGCGCTCAAAGAAGAATTCGAGCATACGAACGCCACCGTGATCGCGGCGCTCAACAACTTCCTCACCTGGCTTAAATCAGATCTGCTGCCGCTCTCCAATGGCGACTTTCGCATCGGCGCCGATACGTTTTCAAAGAAGCTCGCGTATGACGAGATGGTCAATCTGCCTCTGGACAAGCTGCTCGAGATTGGGTGGGCCGACCTGCGCAAGAATCAGGCCCACTTCAAAGAAGTGGCGAAAGAACTGGAACCTGACAAGGATCCATACGCAGTGCTCGAAGAGCTCGGGGCCATGCATCCAGCTCCGGACCAGCTGATTCCGACCTTCAAAGCGACCTTTAATGGCCTGATCGGGTTTATTCAGTCGCACCATATCGTCACGATCCCATCGGAAGTTCGCCCGATTGTGGAGGAGACGCCGCCCTTCATGCGTGCCACGACCTTTGCTTCGATGGACACGCCTGGCCCGTATGAGAAGCACGCAACCGAAGCCTATTTCAACGTCACGCTGCCCGACCCATCCATGACGCCCGCCGAAGTGGAAGGCTTCATGCATTCGTTCAACATCGGAACCGTCATTTCGACAGCGGTTCACGAGGCTTACCCCGGGCACTACGTGCAGTTCCTATGGGTGCCGCAAGCGCCTAGCCGTGTACGCAAACTGCTGGGCGCGAGCAGCAACGCCGAAGGGTGGGCCCACTACTGCGAGCAGATGATGCTGGATGAAGGCTACGGCCAGCCGGGCGAGGGCGCAAAAGACGCGCGCGAAGCGAAGTTCCTGCGTCTTGGCCAGCTGCAGGACGCGCTCTTGCGCAACGCGCGCTTCATTGTCGGCATCGAAATGCATACCGGCAAGATGAGTTTCGATGAGGCCGTCGAGTTCTTCCAAAAGCAGGGTTACCAGTCAAAAGAATCCGCAACCATCGAGACCAAGCGGGGCACCGCCGATCCCACCTATCTTTACTACACGCTGGGCAAGCTTGAGATCATGAAGCTCCGCGCAGATCTAAAGAAGAAAGAAGGCGCGGCGTTTTCTTTGGAGAAGTTTCACGACGACTTTCTTCGCCAGGGATTCCCGCCCATCAAAATTGTGCGCGAGGTGATGCTGGGTGATGATTCGCCCGCGCTATGACCGGTGCGCCCAGCGGGTTATGGGATCGATCGAGTTTCGAAACGGGTACTCGGTAGGATGATGTTGCAGGTATTTTTTGAAGTGCATTGTGTTTCAACGTTGAGAGAATGGGAGACATCATGAGCCAGGAAGTTAGGAAAGCAGTCTTCCCTGCGGGTGGTCTCGGCACGCGCTTTTTGCCGGCCACAAAAGTCGTTCCCAAAGAAATGCTCGCCCTGGTAGACAAGCCCATCATCCAGTATGGCGTCGAAGAGGCCATCGCCTCGGGCATCGAGCACATCATTATCATCACCGGGCGCGGCAAAGGCGCCATGGAGGATCACTTCGACCACAGTTTTGAGCTGGACGCCACGCTCGAACGGCGCGGTAAGAAAGAGCTGCTGGCTGTATCGAGAAGCGTTGCATCGCTGGCGCGCATTAGCTATGTCCGGCAAAAGGAGCCGCTGGGTCTTGGCCACGCCGTGCTCTGTGCCAAGGAGTTGGTCGGCGACGAGGCTTTCGCGGTGATTCTGCCCGACGACGTCATCGATGCCGATCCCCCTTGCCTGAAGCAGATGATCGATGTCTTCGACGAACGGGGCGGGTCGGTGCTGGCCACCATGACGATTGACGGCCCGGGGATCAGCGCTTACGGCGTGCTGGCCGGTTCGGCGGACCCCGACAACCCGCGCATCTACAACTGCACGGGGATGGTGGAGAAGCCGAAGCTCGAAGATGCGCCGTCAACGCAGGCCATTATCGGCCGCTATGTGCTCACGCCGCGCATTTTCGAACTGCTTGAGGACACCACGCCCGGCGCCGGCGGCGAAATTCAACTTACCGACGGCATCAAAGGCCTGCTCAAGGAAGAGAACGTCTTCGGTTACACCTTCGAAGGCAAGCGCTATGATGCCGGCGATAAGTTTGGCATGCTGCAAGCTACCGTCGAGTTTGCGCTGAAGCGTCCAGACTTAGGCCCGAAGTTTCATGAGTATCTAAAGGGGCTGGCACTCTAAGGTGAGTCAGTTTGCTTCGCAGACGCGTTGTGCGAGTTGGCAAGGTAGCTGAATCTGTTGACTCGATGCTATAACTCCGCGCGCAAGGTTCAGGCTTTCCACTTGATGTTGCAGCCGATCGAAGGGCGCTGCTCGCCAGACGGGGCTTTCCCAGCAAGAACAGCATCGAGGGAGCTGCGCAGGCTTTCGCCGGTCACAGGTACCCCGTTGCCGGGACGGCTGCGATCGAATTCTCCGCGATAGACCAGCTTGAGATTTCCATCGAACAGAAAGAAATCCGGCGTGCATGCAGCCTTGAATGCTTTCGCCACGGCTTGGGTTTCGTCGTAGAGGTACGGAAAACGAAAGCCGAGATTTTGCGCCTGCCGCTTCAGCCCTTCCGGGTTGTCGTCGGGAAAGTTCACCGCGTCGTTGCTGGCGACGGCCACGATGCCGACCGGCTCACCGTCGTAGTCCATGCCCAGGGCTGCCAGACCCTTTTCCACGTGCTTCACATAGGGGCAGTGCGTGCAAATGAACATCACCAGCAGGCCCTTCTGGCCGCGAAAATCGTCGCGTCGCACGGTCTTGCCGGTGACCACATCGGGCAGCGCAAACTCGGGCGCGATTGCGCCGATCTCCAGCCCCATTGTCGATTCGGTCAATGCCATTGGGTTTCTCCTTTACGGTGTGAGTCGCTATGCCGGAAGCTGGTCGAGCTTGTCGCGCAGTTAGAACACCAATGCGTCCGAGCGGGCTTCGGGCTGTTGGTTCGCCGTGCCTAAAACAGTCCCGGTTGTCGTCCCGGCGCCGCCAGGCCAAAGTGCTCATAGGCGAGCCGCGTGGCGACGCGCCCACGCGGGGTGCGATCGAGAAATCCGATCTGGATCAGGAACGGCTCGTAGACCTCTTCGAGCGCGTCTTCTTCTTCAGCGAGGGTCGCGGCTAACGTCCCGAGGCCGACCGGGCCGCCCTCATACTTTTGGATGATCGTGAGCAATAAGCGGCGATCGATTTCGTCAAAGCCGTGCGCATCCACTTCAAGCATGGTCAATGCGGCATTTGCCGTGGGCCGGTCGATGCTGCCCGAGCCGCGCACCTGCGCATAGTCCCGTACCCGCCGCAGCAACCGGTTGGCAATGCGCGGAGTGCCGCGCGAGCGGAGCGCAATCTCGGCCGCGCCATCGGGATCGATGGGCACGCCGATCACCTCGGCGGAGCGCTCCACGATGACCCGCAACTCGTCTTCGGTGTAGAACTCGAGCCGCAGCAAAATGCCGAAACGCGAACGCAGCGGAGAACTCAGCAGGCCGGGCCGCGTTGTCGCTC
The DNA here is from genome assembly GCA_036520995.1 of Occallatibacter sp. Lineage (GTDB taxonomy): Bacteria > Acidobacteriota > Terriglobia > Terriglobales > Acidobacteriaceae > Telmatobacter. The sequence continues at coordinate 1,624 of DATDIQ010000005.1, read as the reverse complement.
CGATAAACGTAAATGGCCGAATCTCCATGACATGGGTGCGCGCTGCCGGCCCCTGGCCAATGATGATGTCGAGTTTGTAATCTTCCAGCGCGGTGTAAAGCTTTTCTTCAAGCACCGGCTGCATGCGGTGAATCTCGTCGAGAAACAATACCTGGCGCTCGCGTAAGTTGGTGAGGATAGCCGTCAGGTCGCCCTGAATCTGCAGCGCCGGCCCCGACGTCTGCTGAAAGGCGACGTCCAGCTCATTGGCAATGATCGTGGCCAGGGTGGTCTTGCCCAGCCCTGGAGGGCCGAAGAGAAGCACATGATCCAGTGCCTCGCCGCGGGATTTGGCCGCTTCGAGTGCAATGGCCAACTGTTCTTTGGCCTTGGTTTGTCCAATAAACTCGCGCAGCCAGCGCGGACGCAACTTCAGCTCAAAGTTCTGCTCTTCCTCGGCGCGTGAGGCGCTGACCAGCCGTTCCGGTGCATCATCCTGAGTGCGCGACATGCTGAGGGAAGTGTAGCCGCTGGCAGCGAGTGGGGCAAAACCGGAGAAGTCCATGACCCCCAAGTCAGTTTCAGAGTTGCTCAGTGAAAGTCAAGAAGCGAACGCGAAAGTAACTAGGAGAATCCTGTGCAAGTCTTTGGCTTGAGCTTCGTTACGCGCGTAACTTAAACGGCGAAATGACCCAAGTTTGTTATTGATTCGATGGATTGACATGTCTTATGATTGCGCCACCTCACAAGAGGAAAGATCTGAAATGAGTTAGGTCCGACTAACTCCAAATATAGGGTGGAATTGTCGGGCAAACCTTAGCTTACGCAGGAGTTTGCGTATCTTCTCGGGATGCAAACTTGCTCGTTTTTAAGTTATGTGAACAGTGCGCCGGCCGCAGAAACGTGCCGGCCCACGCGTGTTGAATAGAAGCGCTATACGGCGTGCCCATGCTTGAGGCCGCCAGGAGATCACCATGTTTCGTCGTTTGTCCTTGGGTGCGCTGCTGCTGAGTGCAGTCGTGTTGCCACTTACAAGCTGCTCCAATCCGTCTGGGTTAGATTCCATTAGCATCTCGCCGGCAAGTCCGTCTTTGACTGCAGGGCAGAGCGTGCAGTTTTCCGCTGTGGGGACTTATGGGAATGGGAGTCATCCGACGACTCAAACGATCACCAGCGGTGTGACCTGGAATTCGAGCAATCCCGCCGTAGCCACGATCGATGCCGCGGGCCTGGCAACAACCCTTGCCGCGGGAACCACAACGATTACGGCGAGCACCAACGGCTTCAAAGGTCCGTTGACCGCGAGCACATCGATCACTGTGACTGTAACTACGACGGGCGGCGGAGCCGGCGGCAGCGTGACTTCGATTTCGGTCACGCCGGCGGTACAGACCGCATTAACAATCGGTCAAACGGCGCCATTCACCGCAGTCGGGACGACGTCGACGGGGGCAACCGAGCTGTTGACCACGGCGGCAACCTGGACATCAAGCAACACGGGGGTTGCGACGATCGTGGCGAACACAGGAGTTGCCACGGCAGTTGCAACGGGAACCACAACGATCACCGCCTCGTACACGAACACGGCCAGCGGCGCCGCTGTAAACGGGACGGCGCAATTCACGGTAACCGGCGGGACGACAAC
>DATDIQ010000004.1:0-14259 GCA_036520995.1 Occallatibacter sp. | reverse complement strand
GGCTTTCAGGCACAATGACTGCGAGGCATTCCTTCTCGTTTTCGTGGATTGTCCTGGTCGTGTAATACACATTCGGATAAATGCTTTGTCCTTTGTCGGCGAGGGCCATCTGTAACTTGTCGAGACTCGAATTATGGGATTCGATTTCGTTCGACGAACGAGTGTTCCGTCGAATGAAGGAGACGCAGGAGGTCCGATTCAGTCCCTGCCGTTAGCATCTTGCATTGCTCCGCTCAGGCTGTTCCTGTTGCATCCACTGTAAATCTAATCCGAGTCATCCGCACCAGCGCAACACTGTCACCGGGTTTTGCCGTCTCGGTTATAATCGAAGCATGTTCGCTGAGACATATTCTGTCCTCATCAACGATCTGCGATTCGCACTCGAAGTGATGGAAGACCGTTCGCATCTCGGTCTGAACCATGAACGCGCTGCCACGCTCAAGGCTTTGATGGAGCGCAGAATCTCAGAGGCAGAGCAAGCCCGTGGGCGCAAGATGACCATGGTCGAATACCCGCGAAAGAAATTCCCTTCCGCCTAGCCAGGACGTGGTTAGAATAGCCTCCGCATTGTCGCAACACGACTTGTTTCCTTAGCATCCAACCTCTGCAGGAGCGTCTCAATGAAAAAGCTGCACACTATTTTGGCAGTCGCAACCCTTTCCGCAAGCCTTTTGGGTGGAGTGGCCATTGCCCAGGAACATCACGACAACCACAAATACATCCAGCACAAGGAATGGAAGAAAGGTGCTCCAATCAAACACGAAGATTGGGATCGCGGCGATAAAGTCGATTACCGCCAAAATCATCTGAGCGCGCCGCCACGTGGCTACGAATGGCGTATGGTGGACGGCAACTACGTTCTCGCCAACAGCTCGTCGTTCCAGATTCGCACCGTCGTCCGCATACCATAATGCGTCCACTCGCAATCCATGCGGGCCGCCGGTCCCGGATTTATCCAGCGGCCCGCTGATGTCATCACGTTCCAGCCGCACCCCACCCCGGTCATCACGAAGGTGACAGCGAACATGGTGCCTCGATCTAAGCTGCTAGTCAATTGACCTTCGCGGAATACATCTGGCTGCAAACTGGATTGCTGCACGTGGCTGGGGTGTACTGCTCAGTCCTCGCATCGTAGACATAGCTGACTTCCTTGCCACATTTGGGACAGAAGAACGGTGGTGCGGTTTTGGTCATGGCCGCATTAGATCATCCTCGGCTTATCCCGCTCTACAATGCCATGCCATCGAACGGAAACGGCCCGCCGCGCGTCCGATGGGATTTTGGTAGGGTAGTGCCTGTTTTGGCTGTCTTCTCTTCGCATCTGCTAGCACCGATTCTCAAAGTTTGCTGATCGCGTGGCCACGAATCCTCCCCTACAAAACTTGCGCGAGTTTCCTCTGCTTCATTGTCCATTTCGCCTTCAGTGCCCACGGCACTGGGGCCGAAGCACCGATGAGAGGAGCAGAGGATGAGTATCTTTCAGAGAAGAAGAATTTGGTGGTACAAGTTCTATTTCGCGGGCCGGCAAATCACCGAGTCCTCCAAATCGAGATCCAAGACGGTGGCCAAGGAGGCCGAAAAGCAGCGGCGACGGGAACCGGAAGCGGGTTTTCACAACCTCAGCAACGCCCACGAGCAGCGCATCCGGCCGCCCAAGGAGATCATCGACGAATACCTCGTTGGTTATAAGCTGCGATACCGCGCGCCGCGGTTTGCAAATTATGCGCTCGGGCACGTCAAGGGGCTCGTCGGGAACAAACGCACCGTCGATATCGATGCTGGGGCAATTTAACCTACCAGGAAGGCCGACTTCGCGAGAGGGCATCACCCAAGTCCATCAATGAAGAGGTCCGCTTTCTGCTGAAGATGCTCGGCGATCAAGGGGAGATCGTCCGCGCTCAGTCGCGCAAACAGAAACAACTCAAGCTCAATGTGCCAACAACAATCGGAAAAGCGTTCGACTCGCGCGAGACGAATGCCTTGAGCATTCAAGTCGGAAAATCACGAAGCCCACACATCTACTTGGCTTTCATGCTGGCGCGTAATACCGGACTTCGAGATACGGAAATCAAGACGCTTACATGGGAACGAGTGAACTAAGCGGGCGCTTTCTTATGGTTGGGAGAGCGAGCACGGAAGCTGGTGAAGGGCGGACGATCCCCTTTAATCACGAACTTTACGAGGCGTTTGTCCAGCACCAAGCCAGCTATGAAAAGAGTTCGGCAAGATCCAGCCGGAGTGGTACGTATTTCCATTTGGTCGACCTCGTCCATCAGACCCGACCCGTCCTGTAACGACGCTTAAAACAGCCTGGAACACCGCTCGCCGAAACGCAAAAGGGAAGGGCCGGTGGCACGACAATCGTCACAGTCTGATCACTGAGCTAGCCGAGAACGGAGCGGGCGACGAAACAATCATGCAAATTGCTGGTCACGTATCCCGAAGCTTGTTGCGTCGATACACCCACATTCGAATGGTGGCGAAGAGGGCGGCGGGCATCTTCTTCCCAATTTGACCGAACCCTGAGATCACATTACTTTCAACGCCTGCATGTGGTTCCTCACACTGAAGAGCCAGATCCGCTGACCCGCAGTCCATCCCATGAACCGCAACTCAAAAGAAAGGAGAATTGCCATGCAATCCAGCTTGGGAAAGATGTCCGCGTACAAGATGTTCAGTTGGCGGGACCGCGCCGCCAACTCCGTCGAGCAAACTGTCGCTGCCTTTCTGGAACTCGGTGAGGCCATCGCCACCCGCTGGGTCCAGACAGCCAAAGGTGTCCTGCTCCTGCAGATGGTGCCCGATAACAGTGAATCAGCAGCAATCTACGTTTTCGATCGACAGCGCGAGCAGTGGTACATGCTCTCATTCGAAGGTTGCGAAGACCGGTTCACCTCGGAGAAGTTCGACCGAGCGTTCTCCGAGTACGACCTGTTCCGCCTGGTTGAGCAGCCCGGCCTGTTGCTCACTGAAATCAAGCCGGCCCTCGCCTAGCCGACCTCACTACACCCAAACAATCAAAGCCATCCTTAAGGCGCTCCAGAAGAGAGGAGTCTATTGCACGCCTGGAGTCTCGCTCGAACATCAACACCTGGCAAGGCGCTACGTGCTGCGCGGAGTGGAATCCGGAGGGACGGGCCTGTGCTTTCGTCGCGGAGGACGGGTCGCCGTTGCCGTGGCCACAACCTATCCACTCGATCGCCGTGAATGGCCGTCACGCCATCTTGCTGGCGGAAAGTATGGTGCGCATTGAGATGCTTCGCAGTGAGCGAACCTGGGAGCTCGAAGCTTTTGATTGAGGGCAAGATCCAGACCCGCACATGGGATGACCGGGAATCTGGCCAGAAGAAGTATCGGACCGAAATATTCTCGTTTACGACATCACGTTGTTGGGCGGAGGTCGCGGCGAAAACGTAGCTGCTGACCGGCAGACGGGACGGCGATTCGCAGAGAATTCAAGGCGGATACCAGCGCCAACAGATGAACAGCGAATATGTAGACGACGAACTGGACCCGAGCGACATCCCCTTCTGAAAAACCAGGATGGCAACGGAAAACCTGAATCCGAGCCCAGAACTTAGCGCTCTTTTCACTCAGCTGGCAGAGCCGTTTGAACCGAACGAGATCAAGTGGCGCGTTACAAGCACAACCCGCGATGGAGGCCGTGGCGCGGTCGTTGCATACGCTGACCCGCGAGGGTACACAGACCGTCTCAACCAATTGTTCACCCCGACTGGTTGGACACGGACCTACGAGGTTTCCACGGTATCGGCCGTTACGCGCATGAAGAAAGACAAACTAATCCAGACGGGCAAAGTTCTGGTGACATGTGCGCTCGCGCTTACTGGATTGGGTTGCCATGCCGGCAGTGGCGAGGACTGGGCAGACGAGGCAAATGCTATGACAACCGCGGAAGCGCAGGCGTTCAAACGGGCTGCCAGTTGTTATGGCCTGGGCCGATATCTCTACAACCTCGCCGAAACGTGGGTCCCTCTCAACGAGTACCGGCGGCCGGCAGAGTTTCCGAAGCTCCCAGATTGGACGCTGCCCAAAGGGGCAAGCCCCACCCCGCGGCTGGTTCGCGGCCTCCATCGGCGCAACGCGGTCCCATCGACCAGAAGACAACGGTGAGGATTGAGGGATTTCGCCGCATCCTGGGAGATCCAATCCACGGGGAGATCATCTGGCGTGTCGCTCGTGCACGCCGGGCAAACGCCATTCCGAATGCACAGTTGCAAGCGAATGTTGGCGAGGCGATGGAGCGAGCCTCACGGGGATTTAGTAAGGCACGCTCCCTCGCCGAGCAGATTGGTGAGACATCCTTCATCGCGATCCTCGACAGGTTGCGAATCGAGTCCATGACGACGATTCCCAGACTCGAATTGCTGAAGACTCTGGTGGCGGAGCTTGAACGGGAGGCGGCCCGAACTGCCGCCCGGTCGCACACACATTCAACCTTGGACCCCCCGGAGGGATCATGCGCAATGTAGTGATGATCCGACGCGAGCCGGGCCTGGTTTCCATTCCCGTTGAGAAGGCCGTGTACTGCGAAACTGTGAAACAGTCTCGACATCATCTCGGCGGCGCTGCGGCCTTTGCGGGGCGGATCGAATCGTAGAACTGGCCCCTCTGTTCTCAGGCCCATTCGATCCCGGAACCCCGCCAGCAACGTCGATCAAGCCCGCTCTTCGACTCGCGGCCTAAACTGGACCGTTGGCGCTCACGATCTTAGTGAATCGTTGTTTCTTGATCGAAAGTTCCACGATTGGTTCCGCTTACGAGAACATCCCTGCCATAGATGCCAGGGAACTTCACAGCCATGCCAAGGAGCCGATATTCCTCCTCCTGATAGTCGGCGGTGAACGCGTCCTGGTGCAGGATAATGATAGGTATGTCATCTTCATGACACGCAAGCGCAAACTCGGGGAGGCTGGCCTCGATAGCCGCGATGAGGTCGGCTTCTCTTTGCGCCAGTTCCGGTAGGTTCAAATTTGGCATTGTTCAGCATCTCCGATCGGATTTCATGGCTACGGCCTTGCCAAAGGCTCACCTGGAAGCAATGGCCTGTCTCCACCACTACATCCGAGGGCCTGTGGCGCCAAGTAAATCCCAATTCGGTGTTTGACTGGCGTTGTACCGAACTGTACAGTTGACTCAGGCGAAATGGAGAGTCTATGCCGACCACAACGACAACCCGAAACGGCACGATGATAGTCTCAGCCCTGAGCTTGCGCACCAACCTTGGGAAGATCCTCCGCCGGCTGGATGTCGAACGGCGTTCGCTCGTCATCGAGAAGCGTGGCACTCCTGCCGCCGTTCTTCTGAATATCAGCGATTATGTCAAACTAGCCGCGCCAGAGCCTGAAGTCCTCAAGATCATTGGCGATGAGGCCAAGCGGAACAACACCGCCGGGATGACTTCACGACAGATCGATCAGGTCATCAAGGCCGCCAGATCGGCAAACAAGAAGCGCTAATGCTTTCGTTGCGCCTCGTCATCGATACGAACGTCGTCGTGTCCGCGGCGCTCAAGTCCGACGGACTCCAACGTACTACGTTCCTCCTGTCGATCACAAAGCCGGGACGTCTTTACGTTTCCACGCCCATCCTCGAAGAATACGCGGAAGTACTGTCCCGCCCTGAGCTGGCGATTCGAAAAGGACCGCGACTGCAGCTGCTTCAGCTCATCAAGAACCACGGCCATCTGATTACGCCCTCACGCCACATCGACGTGACGAGCGATCCGGACGACAACATCTTCGTCGAGTGCGCCGATGCGGCTCGGGCCGATTTTCTGATCACCGGCAATCGCAAGCATTTTCCGGCGTTCTGGAAGAATACGAAGATCATCACGCCGCGCGAATTCGTCACCCTTGTTGCGCCGCATCTGGTCCGTTGATCTGGCGCAAAACTCTTCTCTTCTTATTGGTCGAGCGAGCCCTAAAGCAAGCGAACGGGCATTGTCCGCAGTGCCAGGGCAACGCCCGCCTGCGCTGGCTCGCGGCGCGGGAAGGGGAACTTCTGCCCACTCGCTACGTCCACGCGGTATTCACCCTGCCGCGCGAACTGGCGCCAGTGGCGCTCGAGAACAAGAAGGTGGTCTTCGACCTGCTGTTTCACGCCAGTGCGGAGACGCTGCTGGAGGTGGCCCGCGACCCACATCATCTGGGAGCGGAGATCGGCTTCTTCAGCGTCCTGCACACACCTGGAATCAGCGATTGCAGTTTCATCCGCACGCTCACTGTATCTTGGCTGCCGGCGGGCTCTCGCCGGACCACACCCGATGGATCAGTTCTTCTCGCCGCTTCTTTCTTCCTATCAAGGTGCTCAGCCGCGTGTTCCGCGGCAAGTTCGTCGCCGGGCTCAAGAACGCCTTTCATGCCGGCACGCTGCAGTTCCACGGCAGCCTGCTGCATCTGGCTGAACCGCGCACTTTTGCATCTTGGCTGCGAACCCTGTTCCGACAGGACTGGGTCGTCTACGCCAAGCGTCCCTTCGGCGGCCCCCAACATGCCTTGCGATATCTGGGCGCCTATACCCATCGTCTTGCATGGCCTCATCGCAAGGTGCTCGATGCCATCGTCCCTTGTCGCACCGGGCCGCTGGGCGGTCATCGCGATCAGTGCGTCCAACGTTTCAGGAGGGATTTGCGGTGGGCCTTTCCGTGGCCCCGGACATTATCTCGACCTGCGCGTTTGAGGGTATAGATCGGCCGAACGTGGTGGCCGGCTGCGGAAAGATGTTGAGTGGATCCATTTACAACCGGCTTGGCGGTGCAGGGTCCAAGAACACGTATTTCAACTCTGGCTGCTTCACCCAGCCCAGCTACTTCACTGACGGAGATGAGTCGTGCACCAATAACACGCTGCGTACGCCAGGCATCGCCAACTGGGATACGTCGCTTTACAAGAACATTCCCGTTCACCAGAACATGGCACTCAACTTCCGGGTAGAAGCTTTCAATCTCTTCAACCGCCTGCAACTCGGTGTCCCGAACGGCCAACTCGGCACTTCCACCCTGAGCTGGATTACGGCTCAGGCCAACAGCCCCCGAATCCCGCAGATCGCTGGACACTTTTCCTTCTGACTCTGCTATCAGAAAGCCTGCAGTTGCTCAGGCCGGGAATTCGAGGAGCAAGGCTTATTCTTGATTACGTAGAGAATTGGTTCGGGATTACGTGCGCTCAAATGCCATGGTAAACGCTTTCGCCGGGATGGATGCGAAGCGTCCAGTTTCCGGGCAACGAGGGCTTTGTTTTCCATCGATTTTGAAATGACGGGTGCAAAGGAATCCCGAAGCTCTGATTCGAAGTAAGCCGAATGGGGAGAAGATGAAACGCAGGGACTTTTTAAAGAAAGGCACGATGGTTGCAGGGCTTGCGAGTTCGTCGACTTTGGTGCTGCCAGCCATCGCCGAAGAAACAGCCAGGCAGAAGCCGTCAGAGGGTTCTCGGCCGGCAGGAGCGACGTCAGAGGAGATTCGTTCCGCCGAATACCTGCGGCGCACGCGGGCAGATGAATCTTTGCCCAAGGCGCCGGTTCAAGTCGAGTCGCATGGACTGGATGGCGTGAGAATCGTGCCGATGCCGCTCGAAGAACGGCGCCGGCGTGGGATTGTGCCGCGACGGGGCTTCTGCAGCACCGCACCTGCGGCCGATGCGCTTCTGATAGCCGGCAATGGCCCGATCAACATCGATATGACCTGCGACCCCTACTCGGAGCAGATTACCTTCCACCACGAAAGCATATTTGTGCCGCACAAGCATTTCGAGGCTCCGAACATCGCCCGCGTTTTCCCGCAAGTGCGGCAGATGATGCTGGAGGGGAAATATCACGAAGCGGCGAAGCTTGCCTACGACGAATGGCATAAGAGCCCGATGCCGCAGGGAGGCGGGTACGGCGGAGGCCCGGAATTCGAGATGCGCCTGGATTATCCGAAGACCGCGTCGGTTAAAGATTATCTGCGCACGGTTGATTTCGAGAGCACCGAGCTAAAGGTTCACTGGACAGACGGGCGCGGCGAATGGGTTCGGCGAATCTTCACCTCGCGGCCCGACAATGTCGTGGTGCAATCGCTTACGGCTCCGAAAGGACAATCGCTGAATGTCCGAATCGCGCTCGGAAGGGCCACGGGCGGACCATTCGGCGGGATCGGCTTTGCGGGCGGTGGCCTGGGAGAGCCTTTAAGCGGCGAGCCTCCGCGCACGCGGGGCTTCTTCGGCCGGCGCGGAGAGGGCACACAAGGCGAATTCCACACGGACTACAACGAGCAGCGGCTGATCTTCAAGGGCGTTCTCGATGCCACGGTGAACAACAGCGGCTACGCAGGAGTGACGCGGGTGGTTCGCGACGGCGGGTCCGCCCATGTGGAAGGCGGCATGCTGGTCGTCGAGAATGCTTCGTCCGTGTTGCTGCTAACGCGCATTGAACATTTCCCCGACTACAGCGAGGAGCAGGTGGAAGCGCTGCGGCAGGCAGTGGAACAACTCACGCCGGATTACGCGGAACTTCTCGAGCGAGCGCGCAAGGTGCAGGCGGAGATGCTCAACCGCGTTACCGTGGATTTCGGCGGCGCTTCGAAAAATGCCATGTCTTCCGAGGAGCTTCTTTCCGAGCAGCGGTCGAGCCCCGGCTATTCGGGCGCTTATCTCGAGAAGTTATTCGAAATGTGCCGCTACTGGTTCATTCTGACGAGCGGAAAATATTGCAGCATGCAGGCCGAAACTAACGCCAATATCAACTTGCAGATCGCCCCGGGCGTGCAGGGCGATCACCGCGAAGGCATGCAGGCCTACTTCAACTGGATGGAAAGCCTCTACCCCGACTACCGCACCAATGCAAAAAACATCTTCGGGATGCGCGGCGCCCATTATGCTCTCACGCCGACCAAGGAGTCGGGTGTCGATACGCATTTCGACTACGCCGCTTCGACTGGGGAACTCTGGCCGCATCCCTACTGGCTTTCGGCCGGTGGCTGGTGCGTGCGCCCGTTCTGGGATCACTATCTCGTGACGGGCGACATGGATTTCCTGCGCAACCACGTGGTGCCGGCTTATAAGGATCTGGCGCAGTTTTACGAGGATTTCCTGACCGTCACCGACAAAAATGGGAATTACACCTTCGTCCCGTCATTTTCTCCGGAGAACAATCCCGGCAACCTGGACCCTGGCTGCATGGCAGTGATCAACACCAGCATGGATATTACCGTGTGCCGCGAAGTGCTGGGCAATCTGGTGGAGGCCTGCGAACTGCTGGGCATCGAAAGCGATAGCGTGCCGAAGTGGAAGGCGATCGTCGCCAAGTTGCCGCCTCACCTGCTTGAGCCGGACGGCTCGATGAAGGAATGGGCGTGGCCCACTCTGGGTGAGCGTTACGATCATCGCCACATTTCTCATCTCTACGGCGCCTGGCCGGGCGCCGAGATCGATCCCGACCGCAGTCCGCAACTGGCAAAGGCCGCGCTAATTGCCGACCGGCATCGCGTTCCGGAGCGGCTGGCCGCTCATGGCCGCTGCCATCGCGCGTTGGTGGGAGCGCGGCTCAAAGACAGCTACCTGGTCGACACCGAATTGCGGCAACTGATTGAAGAGGGCAACGTCGGCCCCACGCTCCGCTGCTCTCACGATCCCTATGCCTATCCCATGCCGGATGCGCAAGGCGGGATTCCCACCATCATGATGGAAATGCTGGCCTACTCGCGCCCCGGTGTCATCGAGGTGCTTCCGGCGCTTCCGGCATCGTTGGCGTCGGGCTCGATGAACGGGATGTTGCTTCGCACGTTTGCGCGGCTTACCAAGCTGTCCTGGGACATGAATGCACGGACTGTGGATCTGACGATCACTTCGGCGCGAAAGCAAGATGTGACGCTGATTGCGCGGCAGGGCATCGAATCGGTCTCCGCCTCAGCCGGAGCGCTGGCGGCCAGGCCGCAGTCCGGCGAGGCCGCATGCAGTCTGCACTTGCCGGAAGGAAAACCGGTGGATGTTCACTTGAACCTTGGGCAACGCAACCCGCTCGATTGGGTGAATTGGGTCGCTTGATGGTCGCAGAACAACCGATTTGATGAGGAATCTATGAAGCGCAGACATTTTCTGAAGACGAGCGCGGCCACTGCCGGACTGGTGGGAACTCTAACCATCGAGCCGATGCTCGGTACTGCCCAGAATGATGCCCAAGCCGGGACGCCGACGAAGGACAATCGCCCGGCTGAATATCTTCACCGCGCCCAAGGTGATCCATTCCTGCCCAAGCCGCCGGAGCCCGCGCGGTCGTATCCCGTCTCACCGATGCCGTTGGCGGAACGGGTGAGGCAAGAGATTGTGCCGCAGCGGGGTTTTTGCAGCATCGCGCCCGGCGAGTTAGTGAACGAGAATCTCATCTCCGGCAATGGAGCCGTGACGATCGAATTGATGGGCGATCCTTACGCTGAGCGAATTCTTTTCCACCATGAAAGCCTGCTCATGCCGTGGAAGAAGCCCATGGAGGCTCCAAACGTCGCCAATATTTTTCCGCAAGTGCGGCAACTGGTGTTGACCGGAAAAGACCGCGTAGCCATGACGCTCGCTCTCGAGCACATGAATGACAGCCCGATCAAGCAGGACACCGAGCCGCACCTCACCGTCCCTGCGTTTCTCATGCAACTCGATCTTCCCAAGACGGCAGAGGTCAGGAATTATCTCCGCACACTCGATTTCGAGACGGGAGAGGCGAAGGTGCATTGGACTGATGAGCGCGGCGACTGGGTTCGACAGACTTTCACATCGCGGCCTGACAACGCCGTAGTTCAATGGCTCACTGCTCCGGCGGGTCAGCCAGTGAATGTGCGGATTGCACTGCAGAAGTCTGCGGATTGGAGCATGGTTTCCGGGATGGACTGGGGCAGCCATGCTGGAATCAACACCACAGCGCCCGACAGGGCAGCATTCGCTCCATCGGCAATATATCGAGTAACAGCCGCGAAAGGGGTTGAAGCAAACGATGTTCACCAAGACTCGAACGATCAGCGATTGATTTACAAGTGCATCCTGGATCCGTCCGTCGATAACAGCGGCTGCGCCGGAGTGGTTCGCGTGGTGCGCAGCGGCGGATCGGCCCGCATGGATGGTGACGCGCTGGTGATTGAGAACGCGAACGCCGTGTTGCTTCTCACACGCATTGAATATTTTCCCGACTTCAACGACGACAAGGTGGAAGCCCTGCGGCGGGCTGTGGAAGGAATCAGCCCGGACTATCCGGCATTGCTGGACCGGCACAAACGGGTGCAGTCGGAGATGCTCAACCGCGTCACCGTGGACTTCGGCGGCGGCTCGCAATACGGCATGTCGACCGAGGAACTCCAGAGCGACCAGCGGTCGCGACCGGATTACTCGCCCGCGCTGCTCGAGAAGATCTTCGAAATGGGCCGTTACTGGTTCATCCTCAACAGCGGCGAGTATCCCAGCATCGCACCCGAAGTCAACGGCACCATCAATTTACAAACGGCGGGCGCCGCGCAGGGCGATCTGCGCGAAGGCATGCAGGCGTACTTTAACTGGATGGAGAGCCTGGCCCCCGATTGCCGGACGAATGCTAAAAACATCTTCAGTTTTCGCGGCGCGTCGTATCCTCTTTTTCCCGACAAGGGCGTCGGAGCCAGTTTTTACTACACCAGCAGCTCCGGAATTGGAATCTGGCCCTACTGGATCTCCGCCGGGGGATGGTACGCGCGCCAGTTCTGGGAGCACTACCTGACAACCGGCGACACGAATTTTTTGCGCAGCCGTATGGTGCCGATCTACAAGGATCTGGCGCTGTTTTACGAGGATTTCCTGACCGCGACTGACAAGGATGGAAATTATCTGTTCGTTCCATCCATTTCGCCCGAGAACGTGCCCGCCAGCACGGACCCGTCGGGCCCAGCGCTGATCAATGCCACGATGGACATTGCGGTGTGCCGGGAAGTTCTGACCAATCTGATCCAGGCTTCGGAGACTCTGGACACCGACCGGGACAGCGTGACGAAATGGAAGGCGATGCTGGGGAAGATGCCGCCCTACCTGGTCGAACTGGACGGCACGCTGAAAGAATGGGCGTGGCCCACGATCGAGGAGCATTACAACCATCGGCATGTTTCTCATCTTTATGGCGCGTGGCCGGGCGACGAAATCGATCCGGACCGCACGCCGCAACTGGCGCGCGCCGCGGTGATCGCCGATCGCAAGCGCACGTTCGATACGCTAGCCACCTCGGTCGCGGGCGAAACGCTGGCGGCTTTCACCCGCTGCCATCGCGCTCTGGCGGGAGCGCGGCTCAAAGACAACATCCTCGTCGACGTGCAACTGCGGCAACTGATGGAACAGGGCTACGTCAGCACGGCCCTGCGCTGCTCGCGCGAGCCATATGCCGTGCCTGTGCCGGATGCGCACGGCGGAATTCCGGCAATCGTCATGGAGATGTTGCTCTACTCGCGACCCGGCGTGATCGAAGTCCTTCCAGCTCTTCCGGAATCACTCGTAAAAGGTTCCATTAGCGGAATGCTGGCCAGAACTTTTGCCAGAATCGACAAACTCGAGTGGGATACGGATGCCCGCACCGTGGAGCTGACGGTGACCTCTTTTCGCCAGCAGGGCATCACTTTGATCGCCCGCCACGGCATCGAAGACATCGCCGCGCCAGCAGGTGTGCTGGCCGCGCCGCTCCAGCCCGGTGAAGCAAACATCGATGTGCACTTGCCTGAGAACAAGCCGGTAAGCTTCCACATCAAGTTGGGTCGCCACAAGCCGATCGAGTGGGTCGACCAAGTGGAACCAGCCTGACATGAACTGTATCGCCGTGCAAGATCGTCGAAGATCCGCTTTAATCCGACCAGATCGGCCACGTCGCCGGCTGCTCACCAACTTCCCCATGATTCCGATCAACGATTATCTCAACTGGCTTCCTGACAACTGGAAGCGCCAAGGCGCTTCCCTCCAATCCAGGAAAAGCTAGACCTGTCCTTCACGTACCGCTCACCGAAGATGCCCTTCAAATCCTTTAACAAGTGCGGGCCGACTTGAGATTGCGGCTTTGGAGCATGCCGGTTTGCTAGCGGTCCAGCGAGGCTCGTATCGTGCGCGCCACCAAGTCGGCGGCGTCCTGCTGCACTAAGTGTCCGGCATCAGGAATCGTGACCTTTGGCCCTTTGTGCAAAATACGAGCGCCACTGGGGATCGAAAGGGTTGGCTTCCCCTTTGATCTTCAGATGTCGTTGTATGGGCGTATTCCCCGCGTAGAGCAGCCGCTTCCATGAAGGCTGTCCCATGGGATTTGTGCCGGTGCGTGCCGCAAACCTCCACATCCGTTCAACGATAGGGTGATAGTACCGATTCTTCACCCATACGCCGTTCTTTCGTGGATGTCTGCGATAGCTCCACCACCACAGCTTGCGCCATATCTCAAAGTCCATGCGCGCGAACGCACGTTTAGCAACGCAGTGTCGATGATAGTTGGCCCATCCCCGTATGACGGGGTTGAGCTGAACGATCAGATTTTCCTGCATCGCCGATTTATTCTTCTCGATGATCCCCCGGATTTTTGTCAGAGCCGCCTGAACGTTCTTCTGGGCAGGCGTGATCAACAATTTGCTTCCACACTTGCGTATGTTCTGGCCGAGAAAATCAAACCCTTTCTGGATGTGAGTCACGTGAGTTTTTTCCGCTGAGAGTTCAAGACCCCGCTCGCGCAGGAACTTTTCCACCAGTGGTAGAACTTCGTTGACCAACTGAGATTGGCTACGGCCCCTGATGATAAAGTCATCGCGTAGCGCACCAGATGTACCTTGGAATAAATCTGTCGCCCCTTTTCCTTACGAGACG
This sequence comes from Occallatibacter sp., assembly GCA_036520995.1. GTDB lineage: Bacteria > Acidobacteriota > Terriglobia > Terriglobales > Acidobacteriaceae > Telmatobacter. The sequence goes on along the minus strand of DATDIQ010000004.1, from coordinate 427 downwards.
GGAATGTCTTCTTCAGGAGGGACTCCAGACCATCCAGGGTCCAGTTCGGCAGCGCGGGGGAGATAATTCCCCCTTGAGGAGTACCTTCCTCGGTGGCGAACCTGTTCGAGTTTTCGAGGAATCCGCATCGCAACCACTTCTCAAGGATGACTGCGTCCATAGGAACATGGGTGAGAAGCCATCGATGACTGATGTGGTCGAAACAGCCTTTTATGTCTCCTTCAAGAATCCACTCCGGCGCATCGCTTTTCGACAGAAATTTGAAACACTGTTCGATGGCGTCTGCAGTGGAGCGGCCTTTCCGGAAGCCGTAAGAGTTGGGGTCCGCGCAGGTTTCGGCGATTGGTTCCAGAGCCATCAGATATAGCGATTGCATGGCTCTGTCTTTCATCACCGGAATCGAGAGCGGCCTCAACTTGCCGTTGGA
>DATDIQ010000003.1:0-77405 GCA_036520995.1 Occallatibacter sp. | reverse complement strand
ACGAAAGCTATCTCAACGGCTGGATTCTTCCTCGCTGGGGGGATCACAGACTTGATCACGTGAAGTCCGTAGCCGTTGAAGAATGGCTGGACAGCATCAAGCGGGCAAAGGGCACGAGAGCGAAGATTCGAAATATCATGAGCGCAATCTTTCATCACGCAATGAGGTACGAGTGGGTTGAACGCAACCCAATCAAGCTCGTGCGCCAGAGCGCAAAGCGAGAGAGAACGCCCGACATTCTTGAACTAGCGGAGTTGCAACTTCTTCTCAGCAAGTTGGCCGTCCGAGAGCGCACGCTCGCTCTTCTCGACGCGGCGACTGGACTTCGCGTTAGCGAACTGCTAGCACTTCGCTGGTGCGATGTTGATTTCGAGAATCTGGAACTTCGTGTGACGAGATCGATCTGGCATCAGGTTCTGGGCAACTGCAAGACAGAAGCCTCAGCCAAACCTGTCCCCATGGACACTTACATGGCGGAGGACCTTTTGCGCTGGCGTCGCCAAAGCGTTTACGCGTCAGACGATCACTACGTCTTCGCTAGCGAGACAATGAGGGGAAAGCAGCCCTATTGGCCGGACAACCTTATGAGGCGTCATATCAAGCCAGTTGCCAAGGCAAATGGCATTCACAAGAGGATCGGCTGGCATACTTTCCGTCACTCCTTCGGCACCTTGCTGAAGGCGAATGGAGAAGACGTCAAGACGGTTCAGGAGCTCTTGCGGCACGCGAACAGCAGAATAACGCTCGATGTTTACACGCAAGCAGTGAACTCGAACAAGCGGGCCGCACAGAGCAAGGTTGTAAGGATGATGGTGTCAGACATGGGTCAGAAGGTAGAAGAAAAATACCCGCAAACTCAGCAGTAGCGGGCTTATTGGACCTTTATCGGACCCTGATTTGATTGTCACTGTAGGTCGCCAATTGATTCTAAGAACTTTGGAATCAATGGCGGGGACGACGGGGCTCGAACCCGCGACCTCTGCCGTGACAGGGCAGCGCTCTAACCAACTGAGCTACGTCCCCAGGTGCAACCTGGTCTTCGGAGTATCTCGGCCCTCGCGCGAATTCGGTCCCTTCAACGGACTTCTTTCGCCTCCGCCTACGTTCCCCGGCCGCAACCGGACCCGAGCGGGCGCGGTGCCTTCTGCGTGCACAACATTGCTAAGTGTACCAGAAAGAGTCGTCTTCGGGGTGAAGTCGCGTCGCGGAACAACACTGGCTCACAACCTGCGCGAGCCGCAGCTCCGATCCAAACTCTGTCTCTTCCCTTCTGCCTAAAATCAACCCTCCCCATAGTGTCCACTGCTCTGTTCCCATCAAGAGAACCCTGACCTTGCTGATAATTCTCGCCTCAGCATCCGCGCTGTCTGCAGCTGCTCCCGAGACAAGCGACACTCGTGCACGCGATTCATGCGCCTCCTCGATCGCCACGTGCTCCCCAAGGAATCGAGTTATCTCGGTCTAATCGGTGAGTCCGCACAAAAGGCAGTCATCGACGGCCGCACCCTTGCCATCCGAGTCAGGTTTATTGCCTGCTCACGCGCGACCGATCAATCAACTACTCCACTGCCTCGCGCCTGATGACACACTATTCTGATCGAAGGTGGACCCGTCGACTACTTCATATTTCATCCCGACGGGCGCGTTGAAGGAATCGATCTGGTCGAGACATCGCCGCCGGCCATTGGCTACTCGTCGCGGTTGCTGGGGGATGCTGGAAGGCCTTTCGCCTTCATGACGACACGCACTATGCGCTGATGGCGAACGCGCTTTCTCCGGAGTTTACGATCGACCGCGTGCACATCCGGGCAGGACCAGCATGGGTCAAGCGCTTCACGGGTTCTGCTCCATGGGCGACGCCCAAGTTTCTCCGCTCGCTGATCGGCCCAACTGGCTGCCCAACGAATGAGGCCAGAACGCGCGGCCCGCATGAAGGGCCCGCCTCTACGCCGGCCACGGGACGCGGCTATTACGCCCCGTCGACGTGAAGCCCATATCCACCGAGATGCCCCGCACGCACTGCAGAAGGTGATTGGCGATTGACGGAAGCTTCTGTGCGGTCACGCGAAACGACGGCCCCGAAACACTAATGGCTCCCACCGGATACCGCTGCGCATCGAGCAATGGCACGGCAATGCAGCGCAGCCCTTCTTCGAACTCCTCGTCGTCGACGGCATATCCCCGCCGGCGCGTCTTCTCGATTTCCCCGCGCAGCGCTTCGGCCGACGAAATCGTCCGCTGCGTAAAGCGCTCAAACTTCGTCCGCCGCAGGATATCGTTGATGCGCTCTTCCGGCAGAAACGCGAGAATCGCCTTCCCCACCGATGTGCAGTGCACCGGATTGCTCGACCCGATGCGCGTAATCATCCGCACCGAGCGCGCGGGCTCAATCTTGTCTATATAGATGACCCGCGCCTGTTCCAGCACGCAGAGATGCGCTGTCTCCTCGGTTTCCGCCACCAGGCGGCGCAGATGCGGCTGAGCGCGCTCGCGCAGGTCGTATTGTTCAATCGCGCGATTTCCGAAATCGAAAAGCCGGAGCCCGAGGCGAAACTTCCCGCCACTCGTTCTCTCCACCATGTGATGCCGCTCTAAAACCATCAAAAACCGGTGTGCAGTGCTCTTATGGAGCTGCAAAGAGGATGCCACTTGTGCCAATCCTAAGGGCGTCTCACTCTCTCCCAGCAAATCCAGAACAGCGAATGCCCGGTCCAGAGCCTGGACTCTATAAGTCCCTTGGGGAGTTGCGTCTCGCATACTGGTCCTTTGTTTCGCGTTTTGGTTACAAGCTCAGTCTCTCAAGATATGGGACTTGCCGTCAAGACTGACCAATCGCCGCGACACTGCACGTCACACCTGAGGCGATACCATAAAACAGCCCCTCGAGGAGGCGCGATGTCCCGTATTTCCCGTCTCGATCGCAGCCAAGTCGCTTCTGATCTGGCCGCTCTTTTCGACAAAGCCTTCGCCCAGCGTGGCAACGTGCCCAACATGTTCCGCGTCATGGCGCATCGGCCTGAGATCTTCTCCACCATGCAGGCACACTTCGGCGCCGTGCTCAACACTGGCACCGTCTCTGCCAAGCTCAAGGAACTCATCATCGTCCGTACCAGCCAGGTGAACGAGACACCTTATTGCTTGGCGAGCCACACCATCCTCGCCCGCGGCCTCGGATGGACCGACGACCAGCTCACGCACCTAGCCGAGTGGCCGAATCGCAGCGACTTCACTGCCGCGGAAAAGGCAGCCCTTCGCCTCGCCGAAGCCGTCACCGGCAACGCACGCCGCGTCACTGACCAGCAATTTGCTGAACTACGGTCGTTCTACTCCGAAGGCGAGATCGTTGAACTACTCTGCGCCATCGGGCTCTTCAACTACTTCAACCGCTTCAACAACGCTCTCGCCATGGAGCCGACAAAACCGGGCGAAGGCGGATGCGCCGCGTCGGCAACTGAAGCGGCGCCAACCCACTGACCCTGTTCTGAGCTTGAAGAACGTGATGTGTCCCAGGCACCCAAGCTTTGAACATGCTCCCTGCGAAGAAGAAAATCCTTCGCAAAGGCGCACTCACTATTTTCCGATGAGGACCTCCATCTGCACGCATGAAACTTGACATCCCTGCCGGCAACTTTCGCGCCTATCTCTTCGATTGTGACGGCACCCTCGCCGACTCGATGCCGCTGCATTACCGCGCTTGGAAGCAAGCCCTGGCCGAATGGAATTGCACCTACGACGAAGCGCTGTTCTATGCGTGGGGTGGCAAGCCAGTTCGCCAAATCATCGCCGACCTCAACCAGATGCACGGCCTCGAGATGCCCGTCGATGCCGTGGCCAAGCGCAAAGAAACTCTCTACCACGCGCAATTGCCGCAGCTCCAGGCGATTCCGGCGGTCGTCGAGCACGTTCACGCGCAGCATGGCCGCATCCCGCTTGCCGTTGTGTCCGGCAGCCGCCGCGCTTCTGTAGTGGGATCGCTCACCGCTCTCGGCCTGCTTGACAAATTCGACACTCTCGTTTGCGCCGAAGACTACATACACGGCAAGCCCGCGCCCGATTGCTTCCTGCTCGCCGCCGACCTCCTCGGTGTGCCTCCGTCGGCGTGTCTCGTCTTTGAAGACACTGACCTCGGTATTGAGGCAGCAACGGCCGCCGGCATGGATTCGGTTCGCGTCCCACAAGTCATTCCCGCAACCGGAACCTCCGCACCGTCCCTCGCGTAGCAAACTACTGAACGTTGCAGGAGATCCATGGCTTCCCTCACCCAGGAGCACGCAACCGAAGATCCGGCCGTATCGTCCCGCGCTCATCTCGCACCGATTCTCCTGATCGCCGGGCTCCAGGTTCTCGTTCATCTGCTCACCAACGGTCGCTACGGTTTCCATCGCGACGAGCTTCAGTTTCTTTCAGACGCGCGTCACCTCGACTGGGGTTTCGTCGCCTACCCTCCGCTGACGCCGTTTCTCGAACACATCGGCTTGACCACCTTTGGACTCTCGCTCGTCGGGCTCCGCCTGTTTTCTGTTCTTGCGCAGGCTGTTGCAATTGTCGTCACCGGCCTCATGGCCCAGGACCTTGGCGGCGGGCGCCTGGCTCAAGTCACCGCGGCGCTTGCGGTCGCGCTCTCTCCTCTCCCGCTTTTCAATGGAACTGAATTCCAGTACACCAGCTTCGATTTTCTCTGGTGGGTGCTGATTGCCGGGTTCGTGGTGCGTCTGCTGCGCACCGACAATCCACGCTGGTGGATCGCCATCGGCGCGACGATCGGTATCGCGCTCCTCACCAAGTATTCGGTCATTTTCTTCATCGTGGGCATTCTCGCCGGCATGGTTCTCTCGCGGGCCCGCCGCTATTTCTTGTCCCCCTGGTTTTATGGCGGCGTGGTTCTAGCCCTGCTCATCTTTCTGCCCAACTTCCTCTGGTTGGTCCATCACGACTTCATCTCCTACCAGTTCCTCCAGCACATCCATGTGCGTGATGTGGGCGAAGGCCGAGCAGACGACTTCCTCATTGGCCAGATTCGCGTCTGCATCAACGTTGTCGCCGCCCCACTCGCGCTCGCTGGTCTCATCTTGTTTCTTCGCGACCGCCGCTACCGCATGCTGGCCTGGATGTACCTCGTTCCCTTCGGGCTTTTCTACTTCGGCAAAGGGCGGCACTACTATGTCGCGGCTGTGTATCCCATGCTGCTGGCCATGGGGGCCGTGGGCAGCGCACGCTGGCTGGCCACGCTTCCCACCCTGGCTCGACGTTCCATCGCGACGGCTTTCTTTGCCGGGCTTGCCCTCTGCGGAACATACATTGGCGCAATCGTTCTTCCGCTCGCCAACTCCGGTCCGCTGCGCGACTTCGCGCTCGCGCACAATGGCGACCTCCGCGAAGAGTTCGGATGGGACAATCTGGTGCGCACTGTAGCGCAGATCCGCGACTCCCTCCCGCCCGAGCAACAAGCCCATCTCGGCATCACTACCGCCAACTATGGCGAGTATGGCGCAATTGAAATGCTCGGTCCCGCCTATAGCCTCCCCGCCCCGATCGGCACCACCAATTCCGAATGGCTGCGCGACTACCCAACTCCGCCGCCGACGACGATCATTGCTCTCGGCATTACGAGGGAACAGGCCGATTCGATCTTTACCAACTGCCGCTGGGCCGGGCACAACGGCAATCCGCTGGGTATCCGCAATGAAGAGAGCGTGGATCATCCCGACATCTTCGTCTGCGGCCCCTCGCGCATGCCCTGGCAGCAGCTCTGGAAGGAACACAAGAACTTCGGCTGAATCGCGTGCGGGCGATTAATACAGCAACACCGCCACACGATACGCGGTGAAGTCGCCCTCCACGTCCTGCGCCGAACAACTCCCCACAGCAGCCTTGCGGTATTGCCCCGAAGCAAGTTTCGCCACCAGCGGCTTCGGCAACTGTTTCAGCTCCGAGTCCTGCCACCGCATCACAAATCCCGGACTCAATTCTCCGCGGCTCTCGGGCACCCCGCCGTCGACCGCACACGCGGCCCGCGCCTCCGCATGATTCGCCAGGATAACCATGCCGCTCACTTGTATCAGGTTGGCCACGCGCGCCTCCACCTGCTCTTGTGTCAGCGCCTGGACCCCCCGCGCATAATCCGCCGTCGCATACAACACGCCGCGCACGGCCACCACGGCAATCCCCACGCGATTCACCTCGGGGTTCAGAAGGTTCGATCGGTGCCCCGGCGAATGCATCCACTCGTCGTGAATCTCCAGCGGGTTCGGCCCAACCGCGACATTCTCTTCAATCAGATCGAACCGCGCGCCTGCCTTGCCTGCGCGCACCGAGAGATCGTCTTCGCCGCCATAGCGATGCGCAATCGGCCCCTCTGCAGCCATGCGGAGGCAGTGCGCCCGTGCGGCTTCGGCCATCGATTCGTCCCACTGCAGGGCTCCCGCGCCTGCTTCTGCCCTCGCCTGGTTGGCAAGTGCCATCAGCTGTTCGCCGGCCCCTGGAACAACCTGCCCGGCAGGCGCCTGGCTAAAACCAGGCGGCGCCGCAACCAGGAATCCCAGACAGACAACTCCGCACCAAGAAAAAAGATCGCTTCGTATTACCGTTCGCATACCTCTCGCGTACCGAGGCATCCCTGCCCTCGAACGCTGCAACTAGAATCCTCCAACCGATTGCGCGGTGATGAGGGCAAGTTCAGACTCTTGCTCGGCTGTCAGATAAACGGTCATGAGAGGAGAGTGGAGAGATCGGAACGAGGAGAATTCTGACGACGTAACTCGCTCAATCACTTCTGCCCTCCCCGTTGTCCGACTGCAGATTCACCGAACGAAATCTCGTTTGAACCGGTCAGAGGCCTTATCCTTCGTCAGCCTCGCGGAGCTTGGCAATCACGGTGAAGTCTTCAAGGGTGGTGGTGTCTCCCTTGATTTCGCCGTGCGTCGCAAGCTCTCGCAAGAGGCGCCGCATGATCTTACCGCTGCGTGTCTTGGGCAGACTCTCGGTGAAACGGATATCGTCAGGCCGGGCGAGCGAGCCGATTTCCTTTGTGACCCACTTCTTCAACTCTTCTTTTAACTCGAGCGAAGGCGGATTGCCGCTCTCGAGGGTAACGAACGCGGCGATGGCCTGCCCCTTCAGCTCGTCGGGGCGACCAACGACTGCAGCTTCGGCCACCTTGGGGTGGGCAACGAGCGCGGACTCCACTTCCATGGTGCCGAGGCGGTGGCCGCTCACGTTGATCACGTCGTCGACGCGGCCCATCAACCAGAAGTAGCCGTCGGCGTCTTCACGCGCGCCGTCGCCGGTGAAATAGCACCCAGGCACGTCGGACCAGTAGGTCTTCTTGTAGCGTTCGGGATCGCCATACACGGTGCGCGCCATGGAAGGCCACGGTTTGCGAATGACAAGGAGGCCGCCGCTGCCCTGGGGCACGGTGTGAAAGTTGCCGTTGGCATCGGGACGCGTAACAACCTCCGGCTGAATGCCGAAGAAGGGACGCGTGGCCGACCCAGGCTTGGCGGGAACGGCGCCGGGAATGGGCGCGATCATGATGGCACCCGTTTCGGTTTGCCACCAGGTATCGACGATGGGGCAGCGGTTGTGCCCGACTTTTTCCCGATACCACATCCACGCTTCGGGGTTTATCGGTTCCCCCACAGTTCCCAAAAGGCGCAGTGAGTCGAGCTTATATCTCTCGACGAATTCACTGCCCCACTTCATGAAGGCACGGATCGCGGTCGGAGCGGTATAGAAGACCGTGACCCGATGGTCGTCGATGATCTTCCAGAAACGCGAAAAATCAGGGTAGTTTGGGGCGCCCTCGTACATCAGGACCGTGGTCCCTGCCTGCAGGGGCCCATAGACAACATAGGAGTGGCCGGTCACCCAGCCGATATCGGCCGAGCACCAGTAGATATCGTCGTCGTGCAGATCGAAGACGTACTTCGTCGTCAGGTAGGTCTGCACGGCATAGCCGCCCGTGGTGTGAACGAGGCCCTTCGGCTTGCCGGTGGTGCCGGAAGTATAGAGGATGTAAAGCGGGTCTTCGGAGTCGAGGGGCTCAGCGGGGCACTCGGTGGGAGCATTGGCCACCAGGTCGTGCCACCACCAGTCTCGACCGGTAACCATGTTGACCGGCGAGCCGGTGCGCTTGTAGACGATGACGTGCTGCACCGTAGGGCAAGCGGGCATCGCTTCATCCACTGTCCGTTTGAGCTGAATTTCGTTGCCCCGCCGGTAGCTCGCGTCCTGGGTAAGAATCGCAACGCACCCGGAGTCGTTGACTCGATCGGCGATGGCGGTGGCGGCGAACCCTCCGAAGATGACCGAGTGGACGGCCCCAATCCGCGCGCAGGCGAGAACGGCGATAGCCAGTTCCGGCGTCATGCCCATGTAGACGGCGACTCGATCTCCCTTCTTGATGCCGAGGGCTTTCAGTGCATTCGCAAATTTCTGCACTTCCACGTGCAATTCGGCGTAGGTGAGGCGGCGAACTTCCCCGGGCTCGCCCTCCCAGATCAGAGCTGTTTTGTCGCGACGTGGGCCGGAAAGATGACGGTCAAGACAGTTAAAGGAAAGGTTGAGCTTGCCACCCACAAACCACTTGGCCCAAGGCAGGTTCCACTCGAGGACCTTCTCCCATGACTTGAACCAGTGAAGCTCTTTCGCAGCGCCCGCCCAGAACTTTTCGGGGTTTTCGATTGACTCCTGATAGAGCGACTCATACTCTCCGAGGCTCTTGATGTGGGCCCTGGCGCTGAACTCCGGGGGTGGGGGAAAAACGCGGGTTTCTCGAAGAGTGGAGTCGAGATCCTGGCTGGCAAGCGACGAGACGGGAATGGAAGACATGAGCGTCCTTCTTCAAAAAAGAAAAATGGCCGTAAGGCGGAGAACGTTCGCTCGGGCGAACCTTGGAACTTCCGCGTGGCTGTCACTTTATCGAGCCGGGGGCGGGCGCGGCAAGTGACGGCCTCGGCGGCGGAAGGGTGAAACCCCAGATCATCAACTCTACCCACGCCATGGAGATCGCAGCCACCACAAAATCGCCCACCCAGATTTCGATGCCGCGAGGAGTGTCTAGATGCCGCGCATCCAGCACCGCGCGCAAAAACGCCCCAAGAAGGGCCGTGGCCGGGATCAAAACGCGGGCTATTCGTACGTGCGAGACGGGAATGCCCTTCCCTGCCGGCTCGGGCTGGATGGGCGCGGTGCGGACCCAATGCAGGAACCAGAGAGCGACGACGACCAGGCCAAAGACCGTGCTCCCATATTGGAAGAGTTTGTAGTAGTGAACTACGCCGACCAGCGGGAGCGTGACAGCGTCCCTCAGCTCCGGAATATGCCGCCCCGGCCAGTAGCTTGCGTGCGTGAACGAGTCCCAAAGGATGTGGGTCGCGCCTCCAATGAGGAGCGACACGAGGACGAGCAGAAGCTGAAGCGGCTTGCGGAAGGATAGTACACAGGAACCCAACGAAATCCGTTGCCGCGCCGCGCACGGCAACAGCGCGGCTAAAGGCTCTTTGACCACCTCGTGAAAGATCCAATACATCATGAACGCGGCGGGCATCGAGAGAAGAAAGAAGCCGCGCGCGGTATGGCCGAAAGGTCCCCTGGGACCAAAACGAAGGAAAAACTCCAAATCCGGCGCGAAGGTCCCAATGATCACCGCCGACAAAATAAGACGCGTGCGGCGGAGAGGATACGCGGCAGCTGCATGAGCAAGAGTAAAAGGCACTCCTCCTATTATCTTCCAGGCCGCAGCCGCCCTTCTCACTTCCACCCAATCGCTCCGGCAGGAATCATGGCACCGCGCCGAAGACCTTTCGCCTTCACTCAAAGCACGAGCCTCGAGGACTGCGGTCCTACCGAACTTCGCGCACCTTCCCCAGTGCGATTTATCACTGTCGGTATTGATTCCAGCGCATATACTCATTGGCAAATCGAACCCCAAACGCACAGTTTTTTGTTGCGAGGGTCAGGGCGTACGATCCCGCACCCCCAGGGAGGCACCTTGCTTCTAGGCATTCTGAAAGAATCGGCCCCCGGCGAGACACGTGTCGCTCTTTTGCCCGAGAGCCTGAAGACACTCCTTGCTCAGGGAATCGACGTCACGGTCCAGAGCGGCGCGGGGGGATCGGCCGGGGCGAGCGACGCGGCCTTTCGAGACGCGGGCGCGACGGTGACGGCAGACCGCGCTGCAATTCTCGCGGGCGCCGATGTTGTGCCGGTGGTGAATGCACCGGACGCGTCGGATCAAGCACGGCTGAAACCGGGCGCCGTAATGATCGGTTTCCTCAAACCGCTCGACGCGCCGGGCGCGCTGGCCGCTGCGATGGCGAGGCCGGTGACGCTCTTCAGCATGGAACTGGTGCCGCGCATCAGCCGCGCGCAGTCGATGGACGCTCTGTCATCGATGGCCACCGTGGCCGGCTACAAGGCGGTTGTGGATGCTGCAGGACTGCTGCCGCGCATGTTTCCGTTGATGATGACGGCGGCAGGGACGATTCCTCCGGCGCAGGTGTTCGTGATTGGCGCCGGCGTGGCGGGATTGCAGGCCATTGCGACGGCGCGGCGGTTGGGTGCGGTTGTCCAGGCCTACGACGTGCGCGCAGCGGCGGGCGAGCAGGTGCGCTCGCTGGGCGCAAAGTTTCTGGATGTGGATTTGGGAGGGATCAACGCCGAAGGCGGCGGAGGCTATGCAGCGGAGTTGACCGAAGAGGCCCTCGATCGCGGGCGCGATTTGATTACAAAAACTGCGGCGCACTCCGATGTGATCATCACGACAGCGCAGGTGCCAGGACGGCCGGCGCCGCGGCTCATTCGACGCGCGGCCGTTGAGGTGATGCGGCCCGGCTCGGTGCTGGTCGATCTGGCAGCGCCGGCGGGTGGCAATTGTGAACTGACCAGGCCGGGTCTGACCCAGGTGTTGCGGGGCGTGACACTGCTTGCTCCGTTGAATCTGCCCGCCACGGTGGCTGTGGATGCAAGCAAACTCTACGCGCGCAATGTCCTGAATTTTCTTGGACTGCTCTTGAAGAAAGGCGAGTTGCATGTCGACCTGAGCGATGAAGTGCTCGCCGGGGCCTGCGTCTCCTACCAGGGAAGGCCCGTGAATCCGCGGGTGGCGAAGCTGCTGGAGGATACCGGTGTTCTGGCGACTTGATCGTGACAAAAGCAGATCCAGAGGGTGCGGACCATAGGGAAGCACGATTGCATTCAGGAAAGAAAATATGACTCCAGCCGTTCTTATCGCTTCGGTCTACGTTTTCGCGCTGGCGGCGTTTCTTGGCTACCAGGTCATCAGCCGCGTGCCCCCGCTTCTCCATACCCCTTTGATGTCGGCCACCAACGCCATCTCGGGCATCTCGCTCATCGGATCGCTGGTTTTGGCCGGGGCTAGGGGCTATACATTGCCCGCGCACATTCTCGGCTTCGTCGCGGTGACAACAGCCACAGCGAACGTGGTGGGTGGCTTCGGCCTCACCGATCGCATGCTGAAGATGTTCAAAAGCCGCACCGCCGCAAAGAAGGAGGAAGCCAAGTGACGCTGACCTCCTATTTCATGGAAGCAACCTACCTGATTGCTTCGATCCTTTTCATCTTTTCGCTCAAGGGCATGTCACACCCTGAAACGGCACGGCGCGGCATGTTCCTGGCTGAAGGCGGCATGTTCGCCGCCATCGTCGGCACGCTGATCGGCGCGCACATTGTCACCTGGGTTTGGATCATTGCCGGACTCGCCGTGGGTTCGATTCTCGGCGCGTGGATGGCCATCTGGGTGCCCATGACGGCGATGCCGCAGCGGACCGCGTTGTCGCATGCCTTCGGCGCACTCGCCGCGGCGCTCGTCGGCATCGGCGAATTCCTTGTGCACGGGACAGAAATGACCGGCGTGACGCGCGGCGCCCTGGGTTTCGAAATCATGCTTGGCTCGCTCACCACGACTGGATCGCTGATTGCCTGCGGCAAGCTGCAGGGCTTGATCTACGGAAAACCGGTCCAGTTCCGCGGGCAGAACATCGTGAACCTGACCACGTTCCTGGTGATGATTGGCTGCGCGGTTTTCTTCTGGGTGCATCCCGATGCGTCAACGGTGTTCTATACGATGCTGGGCGTTGCCTTCCTCTTCGGCGTGTTGCTCGTCATCCCCATCGGCTCGGCGGATATGCCGGTTGTGATGTCGCTCTTGAACTCCTACGCCGGCCTGGCTTCGGCGGCCACCGGTTTTGTGCTCGGCAATAACGTTCTGATCATTGCCGGAACGCTCGATGGATTTTCGGGATTCATCCTGTCAGTGCTGATGTGCAAGGCGATGAACCGGTCCATCACGAATGTCTTATTTGGCGGGTTCGGCGCAGTGATCGCCGAAGCGACCAGCAACGCCGGCGGCGTGATGCGCGAGATCACCCTGGATGATGCGGCGATGCAGCTGGCCTTTGCAAATCGCGTGGTCTTTGTGCCTGGATACGGCTTGGCTACCGCGCAGGCGCAGCACGCAGTGCGCGAGTTAGCCGAGCTGCTCGAAGGCCGGGGTGTCACCGTAAAGTACGCGATTCACCCGGTGGCAGGGCGCATGCCGGGCCACATGAATGTGCTGCTGGCTGAAGCGAATGTTCCCTACGCTTCCCTCTATGAAATGGAGCAGATCAACCCCGAGTTTCCTTCGACTGATGTGGCAGTGGTAATTGGCGCAAACGATGTCGTCAATCCCGATGCGCGCGACAATCCCAAGTCGATCATCGCGGGGATGCCGATTCTCGAAGTCGATCGCGCCAAAAGCGTGATCGTGCTGAAGCGCGGGCAGGGACGCGGGTTTTCGGGTCTGGAGAATCCGCTGTTCTTCAAGGCATGCACTGCGATGCTCTATGGGGATGCGAAGTCGAGCCTGAGCCATTTAGCGCAGGCTGTGCAGCATGTCTAGAGCGCTCCAGAGAGTCAGCGAGAGAGAACCGGGCTCAGGTTCGTTTTTTCCCAGGCCTCAAAATCGACGCGCTTCGGATAGCCATTCGAATAAACATAGAGGAATTCTGACGCTTTGCAGATCAATTCGCAGGCCTGCGCCATACTCAATGCTGTGCGTTCGCGGACCCCGCTCAAGCAGTTTCTGACTGGTGTGGACCGGAAGCACGCACTCAAGTGGCATATTCCTTAAGAAGGGTCCCCCTCGGTATCCTCGAAAAGTCTACGTGTATTCCAAAACACTTCTCTAGCATTCCAAAAAACAGCCCCTAACTCTTTTGCTGAGAGGAATCTCTGCGGAACTTCAATCGGCAGGGCCCGGTCGCTAATTCTTTACCTGATAGGAATTTACGTCCAGAGACCGGGGGAGAGGGTATATCCCTCAAATCGATCATCCTTCAGTGTATGGTTCTTGATTTGCGCTGCATGTAGTCCATAAGCAGATATTCGCCAAGATTGTGCGGCGTGGTGAAGTAGGCTTTGCCGCGGCACATCTCGGTGACCTTGTGGACAAATTGAACGAGTGAATATTCGTTGGTCAGCATGAACGTGTTGATGAGGATATTGGCACGCTTGCAGCGCGCCACTTCTTCCAGCGTTTCGCTGACCACGAGCGGATCGAGGCCGTAGGCGTTTTTATAAATCCGCCCGTCGGGAAGGGTGAGCGCCGACGGTTTGCCATCGGTGATCATCACAATCTGCTTCATGTCTTTGCGCTGCCGCGCGAGGATGCGCTGCGCCAGGCGCAGGCCTTCGCGCGTGTTGGTGTAGTATGGGCCGACCTTGACGCGCGCCAGTTGCGAGACCGGCAGTTCCTCGGCGGAGTCGTGAAAGAGGACGAGCGAGAGCGAGTCCCCGGGATACTGCGTGCGGATGAGGTGCGAGAGCGCCATCGCCACCTTCTTCGCCGGCGTGAAGCGGTCCTCGCCATACAAGATCATGGAGTGCGAGCAGTCGAGGAGCACGACCGTCGCGCAGGAGCTTTGATACTCGCACTGGTGAACGTGGAGGTCGTCGTATTCGAGATTCAGCGGCAGGCCAATGCCTTCGCGGCCGATGGCGGAACTGAGCGTGGTGTTGGTGTCGAGGTTGAGCGTGTCGCCGAACTCGTAGCGGCGCGGCGCCCCGCTGGCCTCGATGCCCGTAGCCCAGTGACGCGTGTCGTGCCGTCCGAAGCTTGACTTTCCCAATGAACCGAGCAGGTCGCGCAGGGTTTTGAAGCCCAGGAAGTCGAGGCTCTTGTCGGTGACTTCGAAACGGACCTCGCCTTCCGCGCCGCCGATTTGCCCACCACCCTGCGCAGCTTGATTCGGGTTCATCCGTTCAGATGAGGCGATGTAGCTCTCCTGCTCGAGGCGCTCGATGAGCTTGTGGATCAGCTCGTCGAGCTCGCCCTGGGCGGAGAGTTCGTCGAGCGATCGCTGGGTTTCGTCGTCGAAGAAGTCGCCGGACTCGAGGATGCGGCGCAGCGCTTCGCGCAGGGCTTCCATGGTGTTGTCCGTCTCCTGGAAGCCGGAGTAGGGGTCGTTGAATCCTGAATCGAGGAAAAAATTCGAGAGCGCATCGAGCAGGCCCTCGAGATCAATCTCGGAGGCCAGGTCACCGGTGTATTTGGTATAGCGAACGCCCTTCATGGTTGGTTCTCGATTCGTGCTTCCCCAGGTCTCAGAATCGAGACCCTTCGAGCGCTGTCAGTTGTATCCGCCGCGGCCGCTCGAGCGGCTGCGGCGGCCGCGCTCCCATTCGTCGAACTCGCGTTCCACGTCCGGCTGCCCTGACGTGCGGCCGGTTTTTTCCTGCGCTTTAAAAACGCGCTCTTCGCTGCGGCCGATCCTACGATGGGCCACCATGCCTTCGAGCAGAAACTCGGCCGCGGCTACCACCACTGCGGGGGACAGCCCCGGGGAACTTATTCCGAGCGGCCCGAGTTTGTCGAAGAGTCCATGAATCTGCTCGAGGTCGGCCAGCGCCGAAGCTGTGGGCTGGTTGTCATCGAGCTTCACCGTTCCGCCGAGGTTGAACCATTGTTCAATGGATTGGGTATCTGTCCCGGCAAAATAGCGGTCGTAGATTTTGCCGACGGCGTTGTGGATCAACTCGCGCACCACGATATCCGCTCCACGCATTTCTCCTTCGTATTCGAGCTCGAGTTTGCCGGTGATGCCGGGGAGGGCGGCAAACAGGTCGCCGATGCGCGGGACGACAAGCGTTTCGTGGTTGACGAGGGCTCGGCGCTCGGCGCTCGAAACAATGAGCTCCAGAGTGGAGATCGGCAGGCGCTGGCTCACACCGCTGCGCTTGTCCACTTTCTTGTCGGCGCGCGCCGAGAAGGCCACTTGCTCCACCACCTGGCGCATATAGTCAGGAACTTCAGTGGGCAGCGCGCCGCGCTCGGCCCACGCTTCCTGCGCGGTAATCGCCATGCCTTCTTCGATGGACTCGGGATAGTGGGTGCGGATTTCCGAGCCGATGCGGTCTTTGAGCGGAGTGACGATCTTACCGCGTGCTGTGTAGTCCTCGGGATTGGCGGAGAAGACGAGGGCGACATCGAGGGCGAGACGGACGGGATAACCCTTAATTTGCACGTCGCCTTCTTGCATGATGTTGAACAGAGCGACCTGGATTTTGCCCGCAAGGTCGGGCAGCTCGTTGATGGCGAAGATGCCGCGGTTGGCGCGCGGGAGCAGGCCATAATGCATGGTGAGCTCGCTCGAAAGGTCCTGTGCGCCGCGAGCGGCCTTAATCGGGTCGAGATCGCCCACAAGATCGGCGACGGTGACGTCAGGCGTGGCCAGCTTCTCGACATAGCGTGCGTCGCGGTCGAGATAGGCGATGGGCGTGGCGTCGCCTCGCTCGGCAACGAGGTCGCGGCAGCGCCTGCAGATGGGACGGTAGGGATTGTCGCGAATCTCGCAGCCGGCGATGTACGGGATCTGCTCGTCGAGCAGCGTGGTGAGCGCGCGCAGAATGCGGCTCTTGGCCTGGCCGCGCAGCCCGAGCAGAATGAAATTCTGCCGGGAAAGAACGGCGTTCACGATTTGCGGGACCACCGTATCGTCGTAACCCACGATGCCAGGGAAGAGAGTCTCGCCGGCGCGCAGGCGACCGATGAGATTGCGGCGCAGCTCGTCTTTGACGGAACGGGTGCGCAAACATGCTTCGGAAAAAAGAGAGCTGGTACGCAATTCGCCCAAGGTTTGGGGAAAAGAGCGAGCTGCCTGCATTGAAATCTCCTCGGCGCCGCCTACCGACCGAGGCGGCGAGCGTACAGAGTAGACGTACGAAAAAGCCAAATTGCTTCGCCGGCTCCGGAGGCCATTCCCGTGTGCCGAGCGCATTTTTCCGTCAGGTGAAAACGACACACGAGTCGTCGTGGTTCGACTTTCTTGAAGCTCTTGTCCGCTTGAAACGACCTCTGGAGGCAGTATGCTCCCGAATGATGCGCACGCCAAGTGTTGTTTGTGGATGGGACGGATCGCCGTGAGAGGGCATGCGTCGGGCAACACTTCTCAAGAATCTGCATCCAGAACAGGATCGCCCCTTCGTTGAAGAATCGTTGAAGAATGCGCCGCGACGGTTCGAATGCGGCGTGCCCAGCAAACCGGCAGGCGCTCTGGAAAGCGTGCCGAGCAATCGGCTATTCTGCAGGAACGGTTCTCGACTGGACAGTCGGATGACGGGAAAACAGATCATGCGCATTTCGAACGCTCTCCTTGTTGCGGCAGCTCTCTATGTGCCGGCGATAGCCGCTCTTGCGCAGTCCCCTGCGATCGGGGCGCGCCAGACCTCGGCACCGGCTCCAGCAAGCCAGCCGGCAATTGCGCCTGCAGCGGACACTGCAGCGGCGCCGCCGGTTCCGACGCCTCTTCCGCCGCCGTCGAGCCTCCTGCAAGGCTCGCTCGACACGGTGCGGCAGACTCTGAACTCGGTCCGGATGGAGCGATGGAAGCGGGGCTCGGTGCGCGATGAGGCGAGCACGGACATGAACTCGCTCATGACCGATATGCAGACCAATCTGCCGCCGCTCTTAAAGGATGCAGACGGAGGGCCGGGCTCGCTGAGCAAGGTGCTGCCCCTGGCAAAGCATGTGAATGCGCTTTACGATGTGCTGCTGCGCGTGGTCGAGGCGGCGCGGATGGCGGCTCCGGACGACCAGGCCAACGCGCTGCGCGACGCACTGGGCAACCTGAGCACGGCGCGTTTTGCGCTCGAGGATCGCATGGAACAGGCCGCCGCATCCCAGGAAAAGCAGGTCGCCGATCTGCGGATGACGGTGGCGAAGCAGGCTGCATTCAAGTGCCCTGCTCCGCCCCCTCCGCCGGAATGCCCCAAGCCGGCCGTGAAGAAGCCAGTGCATCGAAAACCGAAGCCGCCAGCCGCAGCCACCCCGCAAGGTACGCAGCAGCCGGGCGCAACCCAGGCCAAGCCGCAGGCTTCGACTCCGCAGAAAACGCCTCAGAAGCCGGCGGCCCAACAATAGAGGCCAAGCAGCCTTCTACGCGTAGCGTTTCTGGTGCCAGTCCCAGGCGGTGCGCATGATTGCGTCGAGCTCTGTGTAACGCGGTTTCCAGCCGAGTTCGCGCATGGCGTGCTCTGAGCTCGCGACCAGCACGGCAGGATCGCCTGGCCGTCTGGGTTGGACCTCGGTTGGGATCGCGTGGCCGGTGATGCGGCGCGCCGACTCGATGACTTGGCGCACGCTGAAGCCGTGGCCATTGCCCAGATTGCAGATGAGCTTGTCGTGGCGCTCGAGGGCGTCGAGAGCCAGAAGATGCGCGTCGGCCAGGTCGGAAACGTGGATGTAGTCGCGGATGCAGGTGCCGTCTGGCGTGGGGTAATCTTCGCCATAAATGCGAATGGAGGCACGGCGGCCAATTGCGACGTCCAGGATGAGCGGGATCAGATGCGATTCGGGCTCGTGGGCTTCGCCGCGGGTGATGCCGTTGGGGCCTTCGGGCGCTCCCGCAACGTTGAAGTACCGGAGGGAAGCGTAGCGCAGGCCGTGGATCCGGTGGAACCAGGAAAGCATGGTTTCGGCGAAGAGCTTGGACTCTCCGTAGACATTGGTCGGCTGGAGCCGGGCGGTCTCGGGGATGGGCACCGACTCGGGCTCGCCATACACTGCGGCCGTGGACGAAAAAACCAGGCAGCGCGGTCCGTGGGCAAGCACGGCTTCAAGAAGCGTCAAGGTCGAGGCGGTGTTATTTCGGAAATATATCTCCGGCTTTTGCATCGATTCGCCAGCTTCAATGAGGGCGGCAAAGTGAAGAACCGCGTCGAAAGGCTGCCCTGAATCCGCGGCGTTCTTGAAGAGCGACTCGAGGGCTGCACGGTCACACAGGTCCCCCTCGATGAACTGAACCCCAGACGGGACCAGGTCGCGACGGCCGTGACTCAAATTATCAAAAACAATGGGATTGTGGCCCCGGGAAGTCAAGAGAGCGGCGACTGTTCCGCCCACATACCCGGCACCGCCGGTAACCAGGATCTTCACAAAAATACTGTCCTTTCGCGAGCACTTTGGTTTAGGGTAAGTCTATTACACTAGGCAGGGTAGGAAGTCGTTTGTGATCCACCCGGAGACCGTACAGATGCGGCTGCCGAGGAGCGCATTCTGTGCCCTGGCCCCCCCAGTTGCGTTGAGCGAGTCGTTTTCGTCCACAGACGGAACGGGGCAAACCAGATTCGAGATTCCCTTCATCCAAGGGAGCAGTTTGAGCTTCGCTTTTCTATTGCCTTGGACATGTAAGGGAGAATCTGAATGCTCTCGATCAAGGTGGGTGAGGACCTGTTCCCCCGGGCAGGCGTCGAAGTATTTGGCGACTGTCGGAGACAAAGTTTCGCAGGCGGCAAAGCAAGGTTGGGTCGATCGCAATTCCCCCTTCCCGCAAATGCACACGCAACGGACGCAAGACGAAGTCTTGTCTGCAAGCGACGGACGGTCAGTCTCTCTGCCCGTGCTGCTCAAGAGATGCAAACCGCTTGAGGTCGAAACCGAACCGGGAACCTTGCACGGCCAACCGCAGCCACGGTCCTGGAAATAGAAAATCACTAATCGCCGGGATGTCCGGCAGGAGCAACAAGACCAATGTACACAGAAAATCTCCTGTGGCGTCGTGGTGACAAATTCTCCTACCCAGAGATGCGCGCATGCACTGTATCGATGGCTTTAAAACTAGAGGTGATCGAGACATGCCAATGAATTCTTACGCTGGACGCACGAACTTTGGGTTATTGCCGGAGCCGGAAGGCAGGTCCGGATCGTTTGTTACCGCCGCGGTCATCAATATGACGATCCTGGCGTCGGTTCTCTATATCGGAATGATGGCCAAGCATGTCATTCAGTCGCATCGCTTTGAGCAGACCGAGCTGATCTTCCCCACGACTCCGCCGCCGGAGGTGAAGGTGAAGGTGACGCCGCCACCGAAGCTGCCCGAGCCTCCCAAGCCGGTGGTAAAGCTTGAAGAACCGAAGATCAACCTTCCGAAAATCGAAAAGCCTGTGCTGAAGCCAATCGAAATGGAAGCCAAGCTGAAGATGCCGGAGATCAAGGTGGTGAAGCCGGCGATCACGTTGGCGCCGCAGCCCAAGGCCGCCCTGGCAGCGGCCGCCCCGGCGTTGACTCCTCAGACGCATCCCTCGACGCAGGCAGTGCACCTGGGCGATATGCAGGGCGTGACCCCCAATCCCAACGCGACCAAACCCGCAACGGTTGCGGCGATCGGCAATCCGTATGGTGGCATGCAGGGTCCGGCGGTTGCTCCGCGCGGCGTGGTGGGCTCAGCCGGGATCGGCAATGGAACGGCATCCGGATCGAATGCCGGCGCATACGGGCACGTCGCTTCCACGGGCATTCCCTCGAACAGCGCAAACCAGGGCAGCTTCACAGGCAAGGTGGGATCGGCGGGCATTCCGCAGATGACTGCCTCTGCGCCAAGCCCGATGATGAAGGCAACGCCAGCTGCGACGAATCTAGAGGTGATCTCGAAGCCGCCGGTGCAATACACCTCCGAGGCTCGGCAACTCAAGGTGCAGGGAGACGTGATCCTTCGCGTCACCTTCACGGCCGCGGGTCATGTGGTGGTGGATGGCCTGGTGCACGGGCTGGGACACGGGCTCGACGAAGAGGCCCGGCGCGTTGCCGAGCAGATTCGTTTTCGCCCGGCGACACGGAACGGTCAGGCAGTGGACCTGACGACGAACATCACCATCACGTTTCAGCTGGCATAGGCATAACAGAGCAATACAGAACGTAGACAAACCGGCTGCGGCGGAACTGGCATTCCTCACCAGGCGCTGCGGACCCAAGAGCAGTTAGAACGATACCAGGAGCTTGAAATGACGTCTCGGAAGATTTTTTCCACCTTGCTCTTTTTGATGCTGGGTGTGTCATGCGCATTTGCAAAGAAGATGCCGAAGTATGAGCTGGCGCATCAATTGACCCCGGAGCAGAACTCGTTGGTGGAAAAAGCGATCGGGCAGGAAAAGGTGCTGATCAAGGCAATCCAGGAGCGGACGCCTCTGGTGGAGACCTACATTCAGGACACACGACCCGATGTGAAGCTCTACGAAGTTCCGGTCGATGACCAATACACCCTGAGCCGCGTGGATTTCGGGAAGGGATTCTTCGACAAGACATATGAACCGCGCAATGCGGCATCGAAGAAGGGATTCTTCAAAGGCTCATTCTCGGCGATCACAGGGCTGACCAAATCGCTGGGGCTCGATAAGCGGTTCACCTACAATCCCACCGGCTTCATGCAGATGATGTTCCTCGATCCGACGGGATTCGATCAGCAACACTATGTTTTCAGCTATGTGCGCCGCGAGTTTCTGGGCCAGGTGCGTACATGGGTTTTCGATGTGCATCCCAAAGTGGCCGGCATGGGCCGGTTCTATGGCCGAATCTGGATTGAAGACCAGGACGGCAACGTGGTGCGCTTCAACGGAACCTATACAGGTCCATCGTCGGATGACGACTCACGCTACTACTTTCACTTTGATAGCTGGCGTATGAACGTGCAGCCTGGTGTCTGGTTGCCGGTGGCGATTTATGTAGAGGAGTCGAACCGCGGCGACAGCGACAAGCCGGTCGGGCTGAAAGCGCAGACCCACTTCTGGGGCTACAGTCTGAAACTGCCCACGCGTGACAGTGAAAACGTGAGTATGAAGATTGAAGACGCCGTGGATAAAAGCGACGACTCGCAGGACGTGAGCCCGCTGCAGGCGTCTCGCGACTGGCTGGCCCAGGCCGAAAACAACGTAATCGACCGCCTCGAGGAGGCGGGCCTGGTGGCGCCTCTGACGCCAAACGGTTTTGAGACCACGGTGCTCGACCAGATCGTGATCAACCTGGCCGTGCCGAACAACATTCAACTGCCGAGCCCGGTGCACTGCCGGGTACTGTTGACGACGACAGTGGAAGCGACGACCGTGGGGAACACGATCCTGCTCAGCAAGGGTTTGATCGACAGCCTGCCGCGCAGCGAATCGGCGATCGCCTCAGTGATTGCGATCGAGCTGGCGCACATCGCGATGGGTCATCACATCGATACGCGCTACGCCTTCAACGATCGACTGCTCTTCCCCGATGAAGCGACCTTTAAGCGCATCGAGATGAACCACAGCGACATTGACGATGCCGCGGCGGCAAAGAGGGGCATGGAGTATCTGCAGGCTTCGATGTACAAAGACAAGCTTCCCGAGGCTGGATTGTACTGGGAACAGCTGGCGGATCGCGGCAAGCAGCTGAAGGCGCTGAATACGCCGATGCTGGGCGATTCCCTGCTGAAGGCCGATGGAACCCCGTGGATGTCGGACCTCGCGAGCCAGGCGCAGAAAATCAACTGGGACGATTTGACGCAGAGCCCGGCGTTGCCTCTGGGGAGTTGGCTCAAAACCGATCCCTGGGACGACAAGGTGCATATGCTGAACGCGAAAAACTATGCGCCGTTGAATGCCCGCGACAAGATGCCGCTGGAAGTGACGCCTCTCTATTTCAAACTACAGCGTTACGAGGCGGCAAACTCTAACCCGCCGGCAGCGCCAGGTGCAGCGGCTCCTGCCGCGACCCAACCACAGGGCGATCCGGCAACAGCTTCCCCAGCACAAACTGCTCCGCCGGCGGCCGGCGATTCGCAACAAACAACAGGGCAACAGCAGCCCCCGGCGACCACACCGGCGCCCAGTCCGCAATAGAGCTGCGGCCGCTTTTCCTGAGCCGGGAGCAGTACGCTGTTTCCCGGCTCGATGCAAACAACTGGATTTTGAAACGAAGCCGTGTTCGACAAGTGCTTCACCAGAATTGGATAGTCCCCCAATGAAGAAAAACGCCGCTGTACTGATTTGCTGCGTGCTGCTGCCCTGGGCCGCAACGGCCCATGCACAAGTCGTCGCTTCCGCGACCCGTTCGCCCTTGTCGCTCACCGTCGGCGGCCTCGGGTCGGCCTTCAATTCCGACTACGCGGGAACCGGCGTTGCCGCGTCGGCGCCCAATGCGCTCTTCGGCGCGGGCGTGTTTGTCGACCTCCGCTTGAGGCACTGGGTCCAGATCGAAGCAGAAGGCCGCTGGCTCCGCTTCAACCAATTCGAGGACATTTACGAAGATAATTACCTGATCGGGCCGCGCGTGCCGATCCATGAGACGCGCCACTACCGGCCCTATGCCAAGGCGCTGGTGGGTCTCGCCAAAATGAATTTCCAGGACAACTTTGCCTACGGCCACTTCACCGATCTGGCGCTGGGTGGAGGCGTCGATATTCCAATGACGCGCAGAATCAACGTCCGTGCGATCGACTTCGAATACCAGCTGTGGCCGAACTGGGTGAGTGGAACGCTGAAACCGTACGGCGCCAGCGTGGGCGTTTCCTACACGATTTTTTAGCACCTTGCGCGGCAATCTTTTGATTTGGAGCCGGTTCTGGACGAACTACGCAGCCGCGAACCTATCTTTCCTCGCGAAGCGTTTGGCTGCTGCGCGGCAGATTTCGATCGTGTGATGGCCCCGGAATACTGGGAAGTAGGCATGTCGGGGCTGCAGTATAGCAGCGAGTTCATTCTGCAAATGTCCCAAAAACATCCGCCCCGTTGACGCCGAAGATGCCAGCGGGTGTGCATGGATTTTGGGCTGCGCAGGCTCGGCGCTGATACCTACCTGCTGACTATATGCTTGATCTCAATTCACTTGCCGTGACCTGCTTGTGACGCGATTGACACCCGTAAGCGTGCGCCCATGCTGGGCACACAAGTGAAAAAGGCCGATCCGTGGGGATCGGCCTTTTGAATTGAGTGAAAGAGCCCCCAGTTACGGAGCGAGCCGCGGTTTGCCCCATCTCAGGCTCTTATGCGGGCGAGGGCGAGCCTTCGGGGAAGCCTCCCGAGCCGGGCCGGGTTTCTGGTTTGAGAACCTGCTGCGGAGTTCCTGTCCCGGTGCCGTCGCTGGGCGAGGCGAGGGCGGAGCGAATCGGAGGCAACTCCTTGCCTTCGATCAGCAGCCGCACTTCTTCCGCGTCGATGGTTTCGCGCTCGAGCAGGGCCGCTGCGATGCGGTGCATCGCGTCCTTGTGCGCGTCGAGGATCGTGCGTGCCGACTGATAGGCATCGTCGATCAGGCGCCGGACTTCGAGATCGATCTGCCGGGCCGTCTCTTCACTGAAGTCACGGTGCTGGGCGATCTCGCGGCCGAGGAAGATCTGCTCTTCCTTTTTACCGAAAGTCAGGGGACCGAGGCGGCTCATGCCGTACTCGCAGACCATGCGGCGAGCGAGGTCGGTGGCGGTTTCAATGTCGCTGCCGGCCCCGGTCGACATCTGGTTAAGGAAGATCTCCTCTGCCACGCGGCCGCCGTAGGCCGTCGCGAGACGCGTCTCGAGATACTCGCGCGTGTAGTTGTGGCGATCGTCGGGAAGGTAAACAGTGACGCCGAGAGCCATCCCGCGCGGAATAATCGTGACCTTGTGGATGGGATCGGAATTGTCGCGGAAGAACGAGACCAACGCGTGCCCGGCCTCGTGATACGCCGTGACGCGCTTCTCCTGATCCGAAAGCAGCATGGACTTGCGTTCCGCGCCCATGAGCACCTTGTCTTTCGCAAGCTCAAAGTCGTACATCAAGACCTGCTTGCGATTGACGCGTGCCGCGTTGAGGGCCGCCTCGTTGACCATATTGGCGAGGTCGGCTCCCGAAAAGCCTGGGGTTCCGCGTGCCAGGATATTGAGATTGACGTCGTCTCCCACGGGGACTTTCTTGACATGGACGCGAAGCACTTCCTCGCGGCCGCGAATGTCGGGCAGGCCCACGACCACCCGGCGATCGAAACGGCCGGGGCGCAGAAGCGCGGGATCGAGCACGTCGGGACGGTTGGTGGCAGCAACGAGAATGACGCCGTCGTTGGACTCGAAGCCGTCCATCTCAACGAGGAGCTGGTTGAGCGTCTGCTCGCGTTCGTCGTGTCCGCCGCCGAGGCCTGCTCCGCGATGACGGCCCACCGCATCGATTTCGTCGATGAAGATGATGCAGGGCGCGTTCTTCTTGCCCTGTTCAAAGAGATCGCGGACGCGGCTTGCGCCGACGCCGACGAACATCTCCACAAAGTCAGAACCGGAGATGGAGAAGAACGGCACGTTCGCTTCGCCGGCCACCGCGCGGGCGAGCAACGTCTTGCCGGTCCCTGGAGGTCCGACGAGAAGCACCCCCTTGGGAATGCGTCCGCCAAGCTTCTGGAACTTCTGCGGCTCGCGCAGATACTCGATGATCTCTTTCAGCTCTTCCTTGGCTTCATCGACACCGGCCACATCTTTGAACGTGACTTTCTTCTGCTGCATCGAGAGCAGGCGCGCGCGGCTCTTGCCGAACGAGAGAGCCTTGTTGCCGCCTGACTGCATCTGGCGCAGCATGAAGAACCAGATCGCACCGAGCAAGACGAATGGCCCGATGTTGAAGAGCAACGGCAGCAGGATATTGTTCTGCGGATCCTTGATTTGCGTGGAAACCTTCGCCGCCTCCAGCTTGTTCATCAGGGAGTCCGTGCTCTGCAGGATCGTGGTGTGAAACTGATCCTTGGGGTCGGACTTCAAATGGCCTTTGAGCTCCGTTCCCTGAATGGTTACATCCTGCACTTGCCCCGCTTCGATTTTGGCAAGCAAGTCGGAGTAGGTAACCTCCGCGTCTTTTCCTCCCATGTTGGTGCCGCGCTGGACAACGCCCCACAGCAGCATCAAACAGATGAGGATAAAGACCCAGAACATGATCGTCTTGACGGTCGAATTCACCAGGATTCCTCTTTCCCGGCGGGGGAAAGGCCGCGCAAACCGACCTCCATCACCGCCCGCTCCATCCATTTCTTAGACGCCGCAACCTTCTCATGAGTCACAGAAAGTGTGAACAGTCAAAGCAGCAGACACGAAGAGCTTCCGCCGGGATGAGCAGTAAGGTCGATTGTACTCCCAAGCAAGAAAAAGCAAAGGCGCGCAAGGGGTGGGGGTGTGCAAAGCCGAAACAGCTTTCACTCCCATTACCCGCTAGCCGGCGGCCGTTTCGGCAGGCGTAGATTTGAGGTCCCCCTCGCTGACGTCGAGCGGAAGGGCAACAACCCGGATTCCAGCCTCCGGCTCCAGCTCAATTCCCTGCATCCAGACGATGCGGCCGTCGAGATCAAGAACCGGCCAGCTGAGTCGCGCTGATCCCGTAACCTTCATTTGTTCAAGCACTTCCTTCACCTTGCGCGGGCGGCTCGAATAATGTAGCCGAACCCGATCGCCGGGCTTCCAGGAACGAAGCAGAGCGGTGAGTTTGGTGGGACTGGGACTTGCCGGATCGCCGCAAACTTCGATGCGGAGCCGAAGACCGAAGATTGGTGCGACCACCTCGCCGGGGATGGAAACCACGAACCCAGGTGCAACTTTCGTACCGTGGATGGCAGGCGCGCTCGCGGGCTGTGCCGTCAGTCGAAGCTCGCGATGCATCCGCTCGGCGCGCAGACAGGATGCGAGTTCGAGTTTCTGACTGGCGCGGCCTGTGGCGGCAAGGGCGCGGAGCGATTCGGTGGCATTGAAATCGAGAGTGACGCCGAGCCCTGCGGCAGCGTGGCGGAGAAGCCGGCGCTGCAAAGCCATGGGCTGCTCGCCGAGGCGCGCGATGTCGACGGACACCCCGTCGGCTGAGGCACGGCCTCCTCCGCGCACGGGGTGCCCGCGGAGGATAAACAGGGGGGCAAGTCGCTGAACTTCGGCTTCCCACCACGCTTCCTCGTCGCGGGCCAGAGAAGCCATTTGCGCGAGATGCTCGCGCAGGCGCGGGTTCCAGGACTCGAGCAGCGGGAGGAGTTCGTGGCGAATGCGATTGCGCGTAAACGTAAGATGGCGATTCGAGGAGTCTTCGCGCCAGGGCTGGCCGAGGGCACGGAGATAGGCTTCGATCTCGGCGCGGGTGACGGCGAGGAGGGGGCGCAGAATTCTGCCTTCAGCAAATTCGAGGAGCGGATGAATTCCAGACAGACCTTCAGTCCAGGCGCCGCGGAGGAACTTGGCGAGGACAGTTTCGGCCTGGTCGTCGAGGGTGTGAGCCGTAGCCACTGCATCGAGCGACCCTGGGTGGGGCAAGCTTTTGGATAAGAGCTGTCGAAACCACATATAGCGCAGGCGACGGGCAGCCTCTTCGATGGTTTCGGCGGGCTTGCCTGTGGCGGGGTTTGGCTTTGCTTCGCCCGCAGTGTCGACGCGGGCTTCGTGGAGCGTCAAATTGAGGCTCGCGGCAAGGTTGCGGACAAAAGCCAGGTCGCCGTCGGCTTCCTCACCGCGCAGGCCATGGTGCAAATGGACTACGTGAAGCACCAGGCCCAGTTCCCTGCCTCGCTCGTGATTCTGCGCGGCGAGCGCACGCAGCAGGGCGACGGAATCGGCACCGCCGGAGACGGCGACGCCGAGCCGCAGGCCGGGACGCAGCAGGGTGGTGTCGATCGAAAGCGAAGCGCGCACGAGAAGAATGATAGAGAACGGCAGGCGCTGCCTGCCAGCGTCTGCCGCGACTCTATACTGACCACCATGCTGACGACTCGGAAAGCCACCCCTGCCGACGCCGCGTTGATTGCCGCGCATCGGTATGCAATGTTTGCGGAGATGGGCCGGAGCGATGTCGCGACGCTTGAGGAAATGCGGCGCAACTTCGCGCCCTGGGTCGAGCGCATGCTGGCAGCGGAAAGGTACGTGGGTTGGATCGTGATGGACGGCGAAAACGCAGCTGCTTCGGGCGGCTTTTTCGAACTGGATTGGCCACCCCATCCCTTTGATCCCGCGGCCGAGCATCGAGGCTACCTGCTCAACTTCTGGGTTGAGCCGTCGTATCGCCGGCAGGGGCTGGCGCGCAAGCTGGTGCGCGAGGGATTGGCGGAATCGAAGCGTAGAGGGCTGCGCGTGACGTCACTGCATGCGTCGGATACGGGCCGGCGCGTCTACGAAACGATGGGGTTCGGCGGGACCAGTGAGATGCTCCACATCGCCGGCATCGCGTCCTGATTCTCTCATCGCCCAGTTTCACGTGTTGAGGTTTGCGCTTCTCCAGGTGCTGAGAATCCCAGACCCGGGCCAACCCAGGTTCGCGCAAATTCAAGCGGTCGAAGAACTCGCGCGTTTGTCCGCTGAACGGAGCGGCGATGTATACTCCACGAGTCATGCAGGTATTCGCAATCTTGCCTGCTGCGGGACTGGGCACACGGATGGCTGGCCCGCAGCCTAAACAATTCCTGGCGCTGGATGGGATCCCGATTCTGATTCACTCGTTACGCGCATTTGCGGCTGTCCCGCGTGTGACGGGCATTTATGTGGCCGTGCGCAAGCCCGAGATGGAGCGGGTGGAAGCACAAGTAGCCGAGTACGGGTTCCAGCGAAAGACACACGTGGTGGAAGGCGGGGACAACCGGCAGGAGTCGGTCGCGCATGCGCTGGCCGCACTGCCGGCAGCGCCGGTCGACATTGTGCTGGTGCATGATGCGGTGCGACCTTTGATTGATGCGGCAACGATCGACCGCACCATCGATGCAGTGGTCGAGCATGGCGCGGCGATTGTCGGGCTGCCGGCGGTCGACACCATCAAGCAGGTGGAACGCACGGCCCATGGAGCCCTGATCACATCGACGATCCCACGGGAATTTATTGTGCAGGCGCAAACACCGCAGGGATTCCGGTTTGATCTGCTGCAGAAGGCGTTTGCCGAGGCCGGCGCAGACGGATTTGTGGGTACCGACGAAGCCTCGGTGGTGGAACGGGCCGGTTTTCCGGTAGCCGTCGTACCCGGTTCTCAGGTTAATCTGAAGATTACACAGCCGGGCGATTTGGAATTGGCGGAATTCTATCTCCACCAGCGCGCCCGCTGACCCGGACGGCCGGATCCTTTTTTCCGCCCGTCGCGCGGCACTGAAACCTCATCTTCTGGCACGGAGACCATGGACACTCGGATCGGATTTGGCTGGGACTCGCATGCATTCAAGGCTGGGGTGCCGCTACGAATTGGCGGGATGACTCTGGACCATCCCGAGGGCCTGGCCGGACATTCCGATGGAGACGTGCTGCTGCACGCGATCACCGATGCGCTGCTGGGGTCGGTGGCCGCAGGCGACATTGGCAGCTTTTTTCCGCCGGGCGACCCCCGCTGGAAGGACGCCGATTCGGCAATTTTTCTGAGACTGGCGCTCGAAGAGCTGCGGCATGCAGGCTACAAGATCGTCAATGTAGACACGACCCTGGTGCTGGCTGCGCCCAAGATTTCTCCCATTGCGGGCGAGATGCGGTCCCGCGTGGCCGACCTGCTGGGCGTGGAGCTCGACCAGGTCAGCATCAAGGCCAAGACGCCGGAGGGCCTGAACCTCGACCACATCGCACAATGCCATGCTGTTGCGCTGGTGGAACGGGTGGCGGAGGCGGATGAACTGAAGAGCATGAGCGCGGTGATCGAGTCGCAAAAGCAGCTGGAAGACGTGGTCGACGACTTGCTGGCCTCAGTACACGGTGTGCCGAAGAAGCGCGGGACGCCGGTGTACGACACCGAAGACATCACGTAGAAGCAGGGGTCAGGATTCTCTGCAAGACTTCATCGGAGCTGTTCACCCGATTCATTTCTGCCCGGGTTTTTCTTTTGCGGGCCCCGGAGGTTTCACGCGCATGAACCTGCGTTCCGTCTTCGTGTCTCTGGCTGTCTTTCCTGCTTTTCTCGCGATTTCCTTCCCGGCGCATGCGCAGGATTGGCGCACGCCGACGGAGATCAGCGACTATCGCACGACGCCTGACGATGCAGAGACGGTTGCCTATCTGGAGCGCGTAGCTGCAGCCGCGCCGGACCAAGTGAAGATCGAAAACTTCGGCAAGACGGGCGAGGCGCGAGACCTCAAAATCGTGATCGTTTCGAAGGATGGAGTCTTCGACCCCGCTGCGATTCACGCGTCGGGCCGTGCGATTCTGCTGGTGCAGAATGCGATTCATGCCGGGGAAATGGACGGGAAGGACGCATGCCTGGCGCTGTTGCGCGACATGGTCATCACGAAGAGCCGTGCGGCGTTACTTGAACACGTCGTCTTCGTCTTCATCCCGGTCTACAACATCGACGGACATGAGCGGCGCTCGGCTTACAACCGCATCAACCAGAATGGGCCTCAGGTGATTGGCTGGCGCGGCAATGGAAACAATATCAATCTCAACCGCGATTACATGAAGGCCGACGCGCCGGAAACACGCGCCTTCCTGAAGATGTTTCACCGGTGGCTGCCTGACTTTTTTGTGGACAATCATGTCACCGACGGCGCGGACTTTCAATATGACGTGACCTTCAACGTGGACGTAACACCGGACGTGGCGCCGGCCACAGCGAAGTGGATTCGCGACGAAGTGACACCGGATCTGGAACGGCAGCTGGATGCGGCGGGGCATGTGGCCTTCCCAACGCTGATCGACCTGAACGACGACACCGACCCTGCAAAGGGGCTGCGCTTCACCGATAGCCCGCCGCGGTTTTCGACAGGCTACATGATCCTCGAGGACCGGCCCGGGCTGCTGGTCGAGCTGCACATGCTGAAGGATTACAAGACACGGGTCACCGGCAATTACGAGATTCTGCGCGCTCTGCTCGAAGTGATGAATCGCGATGCGGCCAGGCTGATCGCGCTCAATCGGGAAGCAGACGACGATGCGGCCATGTTGGGGGCACACGCACTGGGCAATGGGCGATTCCCGCTGGCGATTGAGGCGAGCGGCGAGACAACGCCGGTGGAGTTTCGCGGCTACCAGTACACCCGCTCTTTGAGCGAGGTGTCGGGTACGATGTGGGTCCGGTACTCGCATCAGCCCTGGAACGCGACGCTGCCGCTGGCGACCGGCGCTCGCGTGGCTGCCTCGACAATTCCGCCGGCGGGCTACATCGTGCCGCCTCAATGGGCTCATGTCATCGAGGTGCTGGCCGCACATGATGTGGCGATGCGGAAGACGACTGCACCATGGACTGGCAAGGTAGAGCGCTACCGGTGCGCGGGCATGGAGTGGCAGGGTCCGCCATTTGAAGGGCGTCATCCCATTTTTCGTGGCGAAGGCGCACGCGTCGAGCCGGGACGATTCGGAGCCTGCGAACTGACCACCGAGACGATGACATTTCCCGCAGGATCGGTTGTCGTGGCGCTGAACCAACGCCTGTCGAAAGTGGCTATCCAGTGGCTCGAGCCAGAGGCACCCGACTCCGCGCTGCGCTGGGGTTTCTTCGACCCGATCTTCGAGCAGCGTGAATATGGCGAGGCCTATGTGCTGGAGAAGCTGGCGCGCGAAAACATGGAAAAGGATCCGGGACTCAAGGCAGAGTTTGAGCGACGCGTGGAGAGCGATCCGCGCTTTGCCGCAAGCCCCGAGGCGCGGCTGGAATTCTTCTATGACCGATCGCCGTGGGGGCTGGCCAACAAGGTCGGGGAGTATCCGGTGGGGCGTCTGCTGTCGCTCGATGGCTTGCCCCTGGAATAAGGATTGTTCTTGAGTACGGCCGGGGTTCCGGCGCGTTGAATTTGATTGCAGTTTCGGCCTATTCGCCGTACTGTTGCGAGGAGCTTTTCATCCCAACTACGGAGCATAGCGATGCACGATCTCGCTCTCTTGCTTTTTCAAAATCAGATCGATCCGGAACAGATGCGCAAAATTGTGATGATGTTTCTGGCGGTGCTGCCCATCATCATCCTGGTGGCTTACGTCATCCTCATCGTGCCCTGTTGGTTCATCTGCAAAAAGGCCGGCCTTTCGCCGTGGCTCTCCCTGATCAACGTGGTTCCTCTGGGCAACCTGATTCTGCTTTATGTGCTCGCATTCGCCGATTGGAAGGTTGTTCCGCTTGCGCCTCCGCAGATGGGCTATCCGTATCCGCCGGCGCCCCCACCCCCGCGGGCATAGCCGTCCCGCGAGAGTGTCAAATCGCTGCACCACCGACCGGAATGCTTTAGCATCGAAGAGGACACTCCGGATCGATGGCTGAAGAAAACCTCTCCCAATCCACCGCACTTCGCGTTCGCTTCGCGCCCTCGCCCACTGGCTTTCTGCATGTGGGCAGCGCGCGCACGTTCATCTTCAACTGGCTCTACGCCAGGCATAATCAAGGCACGATGGTGCTGCGGTTGGATGACACCGACGTGGAGCGCAACACAGAAGTCAGCGTGCGCTCCATCTTCGAAGGGCTTCGCTGGCTGGGCTTGAACTGGGACGAAGAGTACAAGCAGTCGGAACGGCTGGCCCTGCACCGCCGACACGCCGAAGCGATTTTTGTAAAGGGTCTCGCGTATCGCGACTTTACGCCTGCGCACTCCGCCGAGGGCGAGGCATCGTCGGCACAGGGGGCGTGGCTCTGCAACCCTAGGATGCGTGAGATGTCGCGGGCAGAGAGTGATCAGCGCGCCGCTGCCAACGAGCCGTTCGCGCTGCGTTATCGCGTGCCGCGCGGCGAGGATCGGGTTTTACGCTTCGTGGACGGCGTATATGGCACGCAAACAAAGCTCGCCGATGAAGTGGAAGACTTTGCCCTGCTGCGGTCCGATGGTATGCCGACGTACCATCTTGCTTCTTGCGTCGACGACGCCGACCTGCACATCACCCACATCATTCGCGGCCAGGATCACCTGACCAACACGTTCAAGCACCTGCTGATCTTCGAGGGTATCGGCGCCGAGCCGCCGCAGTTCGCGCATCTTCCCCTTCTCGTAGCGCCCGATGGGACAAAACTGTCGAAGCGAAAACACGGCCCGGTGGTGAGTGTAACGACGTATCGCGACGCGGGTTTTTTGCCTCAGGCCTTCGTGAACTTTCTGTGCCTGCTTGGCTGGTCGCCGAAGAACGATCGCGAACTGATGACACTCGACGATCTCAAAGCAGCGTTCACCCTTGAGGGCGTGAATCGTGCAAATGCCGTGGTGAATTTCAAGGACGAGGATCCGTTCGATCCGAAGGCTGTGTGGCTCAATGCGGAGCACATTCGCGCGCTTCCCGTCGATGAACTATGCCGCGATTTGCAGCCTTTTTTCGAGCAGGCAGGCCTGCAGGCTTCTCCGGAAAAACTGCACGCCGTCACGCCTCTCATTCGAGAGCGCATCAAGCTGCTGCGCGAAGGCGTTTCGGCTGCGGATTTCTTCTTTGTGAAGGGACTCGCTCCGTATGACCCCGCCGAGTTGATTCCGCAAAAAGGCGATGCGACCCTGGCGCGGCGCGTACTAGAAGCCGCACAGAAGGCTTTGGCCGAGGCTTCTTTCGACCATGACTCGCTGGATAAGGCTTTACGTGAGACTGCGACGTCCATGGGGTTAAAGGCCGGGCAGGCCTTTCAGCCGATCCGCGTCGCCGTGTGCGGGCGGAAGAATGCGCCGCCACTTTTTGAAACGATGGTTGTACTGGGCCGGGAGGTTTGCCTGGAGCGCATTCGCAACGCTGAGAGACTACTTTCGTCGCTCGGGTGAGCACAGTTTTTTGAGAGCAGGGATTTCGAGCAATGACCGATGCGAATACAGGTGTGAACCAATCCAATGAGGAAACCCGCACGACTTCCAACTTTCTTCGCGAACAAATCGCGGAGGATGTGCGGAGCAAGAAGTACGGCGATGCCATGGTGCAGACGCGCTTTCCGCCTGAACCAAACGGCTACCTGCACATCGGCCACGCCAAGGCAATTTGCATCGATTTTGGTCTTGCGGACGAGTTTGGTGGAAAGACAAACCTGCGCTTCGACGACACGAATCCCGAGAAAGAAGAGACGGAGTACGTCGAATCGATCCAGAAGGACGTGCGCTGGCTGGGTTTTGATTGGGAGCGCTTGTGCTACGCGTCGGACTACTTCGGCCAGCTTTACGAGTGGGCGTTGCAACTCATTAAGGCCGGGACGGCTTACGTCGATGACCTCTCCGCAGAAGAAATTCGCCAGCATCGCGGCACGTTGACCGAGCCGGGGAAAGACAGCCCTTTTCGCAACCGGGCAATAGACGAAAACATCGACCTGTTTCAACGCATGAAGGCTGGCGAATTCCCCGATGGCTCGCGTGTTCTAAGAGCGAAGATCGACATGGCCTCGCCCAACCTCAACCTGCGCGATCCGGTGATGTACCGCATCTTGCATGCGACGCACCACCGCACCAGTGACACATGGTGCATCTATCCGATGTACGACTTCGCACATGGGCAGTCTGACTCGATCGAGCGAGTCACGCACTCGATGTGTACGCTCGAGTTCGCCGATC
The DNA here is from genome assembly GCA_036520995.1 of Occallatibacter sp. GTDB lineage: Bacteria > Acidobacteriota > Terriglobia > Terriglobales > Acidobacteriaceae > Telmatobacter. The sequence continues at coordinate 43,735 of DATDIQ010000003.1, read as the reverse complement.
ACCAGCCGCTCTACCGCTGGTATATCGAGCAACTGGGCATCTTTCCTTCGCAACAAATCGAATTCGACCGGTTGAATCTGACCTACACGCTGCTGAGCAAGCGCAAGCTTCTGCAGCTGGTGCAGGAGAAGCGCGTCAGCGGCTGGGACGATCCGCGCATGCCCACGCTTTCCGGTATTCGCCGTCGCGGCTTCACTCCCGAAGCGATTCGGACTTTCTGCGCGTCAATCGGCGCGACCAGGACGAACGGGACGACGGATATCGAGATGCTGGAGCACTTCCAGCGGGACGACCTCAACCGTCGCGCCTCGCGCGCCATGGCTGTATTGCATCCGCTGAAAGTGGTCATTGATAACTACCCCGAAGGCGAAAGCGAAACCGTCGAAGTGCAGAACAATCCCGAGGATCCGTCGGCCGGTACGCGGCAGGTGCCGTTCTCGCGCGAAATCTACATCGAGCAGGACGATTTTCGCGAGATTCCGCCGCCGAAGTATTACCGCCTGTCGCCGGGTAAGGAAGTGCGGCTGCGAAACGCCTACTTCGTCACAGCGCACAGCGTGGTCAAAGACGCGGCAGGCAATGTGGTCGAGGTGCACTGCACCTATGACCCGGCGAGTCGCGGCGGCAACTCGCCCGATGGCCGGAAGGTGAAGTCGACGATGCACTGGGTCTCGGCGGTGCATGCTCTGTCGGCGGAAATTCGGCTCTACAACAGGCTTTTCACCAAGGCCGATCCAAGCGATCTGGAAGAGGGTCAGACCTTTCTCGACATTCTCAATCCCAGCTCGCTTGAGGTGATCGAGGATGCCAAACTCGAGCCATCGCTTGCGCAGGCGAAGGCGGGAGACAGCTTCCAGTTCGAGCGCGTGGGCTACTTCTGCGTTGATTCGGATTCTGCGCCGGGAAAGCTGGTTTTCAATCGGACTCTGGCGCTGAAAGATTCGTGGGCAAAGATTGAGAAGAAAGCCTCCGGTAGTGGAGATGCTCGCTAATTGGCACTGCGCCGCGACAGACAGCCCGGCCGAACGCCTAGTTCCCGATCACGTCGATGGGGACGGTGATCGTCCTCGGGGGATAGCAGGCGCTTTTGTCGCAGGCCTGGTAACGGAGGCTCGCCTGTACCAGTTGATTGCCGCGCGGGGCGATGAGACGCGTTTGGATTTTGAACTCGCCTGTATACACGCTGAGGGTGGTACCGGGGTCAAGCGGCAGCACGAAGTCCGTGCCGTCGGGATAGGCTGCCGATTCGAGGCGCACGCCCGCGTTCCCAGGAACCGAAAATACGGTGGGGATCAGTGACTCCTCTTTGGGCCGATGCGAGTTGATATGGTAGCCGGGGGCGACGCGGAAGTGGAGGGTGACGGGACTTGGCTTGCCGACGGGAAGGGTTACTTGTTCGGGAAACAAGTACTCGACCGGAGCGCCGCGCAACACCGAGCGTTTGGAGGAGTCGGCGAGCGGAGATTGGGCCGTTGCAGTCAGAACGATGAGGATCACACCCAGCAAGGCAAACCCGCTCATTTGCTTCCCTATCCTCATTCTGCTAGCGCCTTCTTGATCTTGGCGGCCATATCATCCTTGGACGTGATGCCGAGCTGTACGGCAACAACCTTTCCGCTGCGATCGACGAAGAACGACGTCGGCATGGCTTCGAGCCCGCCATAGGTATCGCTGATGCTGTCGCCGTTGATCAGCACGGGATACGGCATGTGCTCCTGGCGGACGAACGCGGCGATCGCGGCTTTGTCTCTGGCCCAGCCTGCCTTGTCGCCAGGAGCCAGGTCGTCGTCTTCGGCAGAGATGCCGAGAATTTCGAATCCTTGCGACGCGTACTGGTTGCGCAATTCGACGAGCCAAGGCGTCTCGATCTTGCAGGGACCGCACCACGTGGCCCAGAAGTTGATCATGAGCGCCTTGCCTTTGTAGCTCGCCAGCGAAAACTTTTTGCCTGTGAGATCTTCGAGTGTGAAGTTGGGCGCGTGCTTCCCGATCAAAGGCGACGAGGTCAGCATGGCATCGGGAGAGTCCGACGAGGAAGACCGAATCAACTCCGCCTTGGCAGCCATGGCGGCGCGTTTCTCCGCGGCCTGCTTGCGGTACTCCCAATTGGCCCAGCCGGCCCACGCCAAGACTGCGAGAAGAAGAAGAGTAATGGAGAGAACGATCGTGTTGCGTTTCACCTGGGATGCGACCTCGTCCTCTCTATTGTAAGGAAACGAGCCAGGTGCACAATGCGGCGGGAAATTTAAGACAAAGGAGTGACAAGGCGCGGGGGGTTGGGTGCGCGCACGTCCCGCCAAGGCTTTCGTCGCTGCGATGATGTACCATCAGGAACCGATGACCTCGAAAAAGATCGACGAGGATTGCCTGCAGCCGGCGGCGCTGGTGCGCACCGAGGCGGCCGCGCTTGAGGCTCTGGCCGCACGGCTCGAAGGCACAATGGCGGTAGACTTTGACCGGGCCGTCGAGCTGATCGTGCGCTGCGGCGCAGGGAGCGGACGCGTGGTGGTCACAGGGATGGGCAAGAGTGGCATTGTGGCGCAGAAAATTGCGGCCACGTTGAGTTCGACGGGAAGCCCCGCGCTGTTTCTGCACCCGGCCGAGGCCGTTCATGGCGACCTGGGCGTGCTGATGACCGGCGACGTGGTGATCGCGCTGAGCGCGAGCGGGGAGACAGAAGAGATTCTGCGCCTGTTGGCCACGCTGAAGCGAAAGGGCGACGCTCTGGTGAGCTTCTGCTGCAACCTGCACTCGACGCTGGCGCAGGCGAGCGACGTGGTATTGGACTGCAGCGTGGAACGCGAGGCATGCGGGCTGAACCTGGCGCCGACCGCATCGACAACGGCGATGCTTGCGTTGGGCGATGCCCTGGCCATTGCGGTGAGCCTGCGCAAGGGATTCCGCGCGGAGGATTTTGCCGAACTGCATCCGGGCGGCAAGCTGGGCAAGCAGCTCGCCAAGGTCGGCGACCTGATGCACATGGGGAACGCGGTGCCGGTGGTGACAGAGAAGACACCGATGACCGATGTGATCTTCGAGATGTCGTCGAAGAAGCTGGGCATCGCGACCGTGCAGGAGGACGGCCGGCTGCGCGGGGTGATTTCGGATGGCGATTTGCGCCGATTGTTAGAGCGCGACGGCGGTGCCGCGTTGAGCAAGACGGCGGGTGAGGCGATGAATGCGAAACCGAGCACAATTGCCGCAGAAGAATTGGCAGCCAAAGCGCTGGCGATTCTCGAGGAACGAAAAATCACTTCTCTCGTGGTAATCGATGCGGCAGGCAAGGTCGAAGGCGTCGTCCACTTACATGACCTATGGGGCGTGGAACTGATCTAGAAGCAGAGATCAGCAAGCAGCCGCTTTGCCCCGCGGCTCGACGGACGGGTGGATCCCCCATAAACGCTAAATGAATAGGCGCAATTGCAACTTTCGCCTTCGGTGCGCTTCGCTCAGGTCGTGCGGATTTGGTTCCGTTGCCGGATGCCCCAAAGAGAACCCGCTCGACCGGGTTTACCGGACCCTCCGCGTATGAGTCTCTGTGCGGATCGATTCGGTCCGTACAGAGACATCAGTTTTCCGATCGATTCGTTTAGCGATGACTTCCGTGGCTGGCGCCGCGATATCCGGGGAGAGCACGTTCCCTGCCCGCGTCATGGCCGGCCGGGCCTTCGTGACCTCGACCATCACGCGCTTCATTGCCATGAAAGTGGTTGAAGGGCTCAGCTCCGTGTTCCGGAACCGGCCCGTGGTATCCATGACGCGGATCGAATCGGTTGTCGACATGGCCGAAGAACCCGTGCGGTCCGTGAAACCACGGGCCTGCCCCAACAAAAACCCCGCCCACAAACCAATCGGGCCCATAGTAACCGTAGGGGGCGCAGTCATAGGGTGCGTAGTCGAAATACCCATAGGGGCACACAGGTGCCACTCCGATACGGACTGCCACCTGGGCAGGAGCCACAGGAGCCCAGCTCACCATGACAGTTGCCAGAACTGCACAAGCGAGGACTTTCACTGCTGTGAGACGCGAAAATGCAAGAGCTTTGCGGTTGGGCATGATCTTCTCCTTAATGGCTTAGAGGACCAGGGAACGGGCTAAGTTTCCACCACGGTCATCTTTTTATCTTGATTCCGGTGATTTCGGGATTAGAAGTGAGCGGTCGCGTCAAAGCGCATCGAGCAATCATCCCGACCGAAAGAATACTGGAAGGCCAGCGTTACATTCCCACATAAAAGCGTGCCATCCAGTCCTGGAGCAACGCCGGGAAGCAGCCAAACAGCACGACCAAAGCCGCTACCAGGATCAGCACGAGCAGCGTCACCGGCGGCACAACCAGGCGGCTGTCATCGAGCGCTGGAACAACAAACGCGCGCTTCAGCACCTGCAGGTAGTAGTAGAGCGACACGGCGCTCATGCCCACGGCCAGTGCGACCAGAGCGAAGGGCAGCACACCGCTCGACACCCCGAGCACCGCCGCAAACAGATTGAACTTGGCCCAGAAACCTACCAGCGGCGGAATGCCGGCAAGGGACAGAAACAGGATCAGCAGCACGCCTGCAAGCACGGGACTGCGCCGGTGCAGACCGATGAAGGCATCCATCTGGTCGCTGCCGGCAGCGCGCTCCACGACCGCAACGACACCGAAAGCTCCAACCGTCGTCAGCCCGTAGGTGAGGATGTAGTAGAGTACCGCGTTGGCACTCGTCGCAGTCCGCGAGTAGAAGGCCAGCGCGAGCAGAATGTAGCCGGCATGCGCGATCGCCGAATAGGCCAGCAGCCTTCGTACGCTGCTCTGTGCCAGCGCCGCAAGATTCCCCAACACCATCGAGGCAATCGCGAGAGTTGTGAGCGCGATCGACCAGGGGGCGGCAAAGCCTAAGAGTTTGGGCAACGGCTTCACGGTCGTCAGAACCAGCCGGACCGAGTGCATATCACCGAAGACATGGACCGAGGCGGTTGCGATCGAAATCAGCAACGCAAAGCTCGCGACCTTCGAAACCGATGCGATGAACGCAGCCGCCGGTGCGGGCGCGCCTTCATAGGTGTCGGGCGCCCACAGGTGGAACGGGACCACCGCAACCTTGAAGCCGAGACCCGCCGCAATCATCACCAGCGCGAGAGATAGCAGGGGCGTGGCATTGATTGCATTCGAGCTATACGTGGCCTGCATAATCCGGTGCAGGTTCGTGGATCCGGTAACGCCGTAGAGATAGCTGAAACCGAACAGAAGAAACGCGGCCGACATGCCGCCGAAGAGATAATACTTCATCGACGCTTCGGCGCTCTTGCCCGACTTCTTGGCAAACGCGGTCAGGATGTAGAGGCCGAGCGAGAGCAGTTCGAGGCCGATGAAAATCACCAGCAGGTCCTGCGCAGCGGAAATCAGTAGACCGCCGGTCGCGGACATCAGGGTCACGGCGACAAACTCGCCCGCGTTGCGCGTGAAGGTTGACCCGATCAGCAGGCAGAGGGTCAGTACAGTGAGCGCCAGGATGCCGATCTGCGCAATCGCCGCCGACCCTCCTGCACTGAGCAGAAGCTCGCCCGTTCCTGGAAAAGTGAGACCAGCCTGCGCCCGGTACGGAATTGTTGCCAGCGCCGCCACGCAGCCGAGCAGGCCCAGCAGGACAGCGACAGAGACCCGCAAATTCAGCGAGGCCTTGCGCAGAAATCCAAGATCGACGAACAAGACAAGCAGCGCCGCGATCTCGAGCATCGTCTCGGGCAGCGTCACGCGAAAGAGGTCTGCGTAGTTCATTGCATTCCTCCTGCCAGCATCGCCTTCACCGCCGGCTCAATCGCCTCGAGCAGGATGCGCGGATAGAGCCCGACGAAGAGACTGGCCGCGATCAGCAGCGACACACCCGCGACTTCAGGCCATGTGATGGCATCGAATTTCGGCCATCCCGTCTTTGGATGTTCTTCGAGCGTGGGCAGCCTGTCGCTGAAAAATGCCCGCTGCAGGGCACGCCATGTGTACGCAACGCCGATCACGATGCCGACGCCTGCTGCGGCTGTCCACCACGGATTTGCTGTCCACGAGCCGATCAGCACTTGCAGTTCGGCCACAAATCCCGAAAATCCGGGCAGACCCATCGAGGCGCATCCGGCAACCACAAAGGCGGCCGCAGCAAACGGAAGGCGTTTGCCCAGGTGCATGTGTTCCAGTTCGGCAAGATCGCGCGTGTGCGCGCGTTCATACACGATGCGCCCGACTATGGCGAAGAGCAGGCCGGCAATCACGCCGTGCGAGAACATCTGGAGTACGGCGCCGGTCATGCCGATCTGGTTGAGTGTCATCAGGCCCAGCAAGACGAATCCCATGTGGCTGACACTGGAGTAGCCGATGACGAACTTGAAGTCCCTTTGCGACAGGGCCACCAACGCACCGTAGACAATGCCGATGACCGCCAGCACCGCGAACACATCACGCCACGAACCGATGCCTACAAACGAGAAGCCCCATGGATCCATGCCCCGCGGGAATAGTCCCATGGCGATGCGCAGGCAGCCGTAGGCGCCCAGTTTCATCACCACGCCGGCAAGCAGCATTGATGCGGCAGTCGGCGCGGCCACGTGTCCGGTAGGCGCCCAGGTGTGAAACGGCCACATGCCGGCGAGGATTCCGAAACCAACAAATACCAGCGGAAACGCCCATATCTGAAAGCTTGCCGGCAGGCCGGCATGCGCCAGATCGACAAGACCCGTCGAGTGGCTGCCCGCAGTCGCATACGCCGCCAGCAGTCCGACGAGCACCATCGCCGAACCAACGAAGGAATAAAGCGCCAGTTTCATCGCGGCGTACTCGCGCCGCGTCGATCCCCAGATGGCGATCAGGAAATACTTCGGCACGATGGCAATCTCATAGAACACGAAGAGGAGAAACAGATCGGCGCTCAAGAACACGCCGTAAACACCGCCGATCAATGCGAGATAAAAGCCAAAGAACTCGTTGGTGCGCAGCTCGACATTCCAGCTGAAAAGCACACCGGCGACTGCTGCGAGTCCCGTCAACAAGACGAGAACCAGGCTGATGCCGTCCGCCGCCAGCGCATAATGGATCCCCATCGACGGAACCCACGCCGCATCGGTAATAACCACCCGCCCGTGTCCCAAGCCTTGCGCGAAACCAACGACCGCGAGTACCAGCCCCACGACAGTAACCACCAGCGCGAGCCATCGCGCGAGGGCCGCGCGCCCCTTCGGCAGCAGCGCTTCAACCAGCGCACCGGCAAACGAGAGATAGATCGTCCAGGCAAGCATGCTCGTCAAAATCTCCAGTGCGCCAGCAGGTTCACAACCGTCGGATTCAGGCTATCCACCACGAGTTGCGGCAGCAGTCCCAGCAGCAGCATCAATCCAATCACCGGCGCCATCGCCAGGCGTTCACCGCCATGCATGTCGGGGAAGCCGGCCCACTTTTCCGGCACCGGCCCAGAAAACACCTTCTGGATCACGGTGAGGATTACGGCTGCGGTGATTAATAACCCGAGCACCGATACGCCGGCTGCAATCCACGAAAGCGGAAAGACACCGCGGAAAATCAGAAACTCGCCGACAAAACCATTCAGGCCGGGCAGGCCCAGCGAGGAGAACAACGCAATCCCCATCATTCCGGCAAGCACTGGAGCCGGCTTGCGCAGCCCGCCGAAATGATCGATCCACCGCTCGCCGCCGCTGCGCTCCTGCAGCATGGCGATGAACCAGAACAGTGCCGCAGCCGTCAGGCCGTGGTTGAACATTTGCAAAATGACGCCGTTCAACGCCGCGGCCTGGCTCGCCTGCGTCGCCGCGCCTGTGGCCGGAACGGCCAAAGCAAAAATACCGAGCAGGCAATAGCCCAGGTGATTCACCGACGAGTAGGCAAAGACGCGTTTCAGGTCGCGCTGCGCTGCCGCGGCCCACGCGCCCATCACCACCGTCGCCACAGCTAAGACCAGCAAAGGGGTCCGGATCTGCGCAATTTGATGTCCAAAAATCGGCAGCGCAATGCGCAACAAGCCGTACACGCCCATCTTCGACATACCGCCCGTCAGAAGCATAGTGACGGGTGACGGCGCTTCGGAGTATGCCGCGGGCAGCCAGGTGTGGAACGGCATCAGCGGTACCTTGACGGCGAATCCGGCCAGCACACCGACTGCGAGCCAAATCATCACAGGACCGAGATGGAGGTTCACCATGTGTTCGAGAGCGCCCGACGACGCAAGCCCGGCCAGGTCCTCGAAATCCATGCTTCCGGTGGAAAGAAAGATAGCGAGGAAGGAAATCAGAAGGGCCACCGACCCGGCCATGGTGTAGACGAAGAATTGCGTCGCCGCGGGTCCGCGTTTCGCTCCGCCCCAGAGCTTGATCAGGAAAAATGCCGGGATCAGGCTCAGCTCCCAGAACAAAAACCAGTGGAAGAAATTCAGGGCGGTGAAGGAGCCAAACAGTCCCGCCTGCAACATCAGCACGAGCGCGAAATAGAGGCCTGGTTGATGGCGCACGCGGTGGGCGGCGTCGACCGACATCAGGGTAACAATTGCCGAAAGCACCAGCATCAGCGCGCCAAGTGCGTCGACCCCGAGGTGATATTCGATACCCAGCGATGGCGCCCACTGCCAGCGTTCCACAAGACCGATTGAACCGTTTGCAGGCAGCTTGGTCCACACCACAAGAGACAGAGCAAGCGAAGTCAGAGTCGTGGCCAGGGCGACCCAACGCGCATGCTTTCCGGCCACAAGGGCGATCGCTGCTCCAAGCAACGGCAGCACAATGAGCAGCGTCAAAATTGGAAATCCGTTCATGGTTTCGGTCATCTGGGACTGCTCCAGAGGAGAATCGCAGCCAGCACGACCACGGCCAGCGCAAGCAGCCGCAGATACATCTGCACGCGCCCGCTTTGCACGCGCGCCGCCAGCCCGCCCCCACTGGCCAGTTCCTCGCAGCCCTTGTCGAAACTGCCGTCTACCCAATGAACATCGAAAAGCCGGCTCAGTTGTGCGAAGCCGCGGAAGAGCCAGGCCACAGCGGCGACCGCTCCGCCCCACACGCGCCTGTCAAGCCAATCGGCCACATGCGCCGAGGCCCAATAGAACGCGATGACCGTCACTCCGTACAGCTCGTCGATGTAGAACTTGTGCGCGAGCACGGTCCACACCGGCGGCATGACCTTCTCAAGCGCGTCCTGCTCCTCAGGTCGAGGCGACTTGTTCCCGTAGATCCACCAGCCAAGCAGGAGCCCCGCGATCACGATCGCGGAAGAGGTCAGCATCAGCGTCATGAGATCAGGTTCGGCAAAACCGGCGAAGCTGACCGGCGCATCGTAATTCTCAAGGAATGCACGAAACCAGGGCCATGCGGGCGTGCCAATTGCCCCCAGGAAAATGGCAAAGAACGCCAGGATCGCAAGCGGCATCGTCATGACCGCCGGGCTCTCGTGCGCGTGGCCGTGCCCTCGCCATTTGCCGAAGAAGACATAGCTCACCTGGCGCGTCATATAGAACGCCGTTAACAGCGCGCCGCCCGCCAGCATGTAAAAGGGCGCCCTGGCAACACTCCATCCTTGCGCTGCTTCCAAAATCGCATCCTTGCTCCAGAAGCCGGAGAAGAACAGCGGGAATCCACAAAGCGCGAGCATGCCCACCGCATACGTCAGAAACGTCCACCGCATCTCGGCCCTCAGCCCGCCCATGCGGCGAATATCCTGCTCGTCGTGGCAGCCGTGGATGACAGACCCGGCCCCCATGAACAGCAGAGCCTTGAAGAAAGCGTGCGTGATCAGGTGGAACATGCCCACCGCGACGCCGCCGATTCCGAGACCCGCCATCATGTAGCCCAGCTGCGAAATCGTCGAGTAAGCCAGGATGCGCTTGATGTCGTTTTGCGCGACGGCAATCAGCGCCGCGAATAACGCCGTCGACGCGCCAACCCATGTCACCACGGTGAGCGCAGTGGTGGAACCGATGGCTCCGCCGCCTGCCGAGAACGGCATGCCCACCTGCATCAGCGGATACACGCGCGCGACTAGATACACGCCGGCTGCCACCATGGTTGCCGCATGAATCAGAGCGGAGACCGGGGTCGGGCCTTCCATCGCATCGGGCAGCCACACATGCAGCGGAAGCTGGCCGCTCTTCCCTGCTGCTCCGGCAAAGATCAGCAGTCCGATCGCCCCGGCGGCCGTCAGGCCAAGATGCGAAGGCGTACCGCGCAACAGCAAAAGCTGGAGCGCTTCCATCGAACCTGCGCCCGCGTTGTAGAAGAGCAGCGTCCCGGTCTGGGCAAAGAGCCAGACAATGCCGAGCAGGAAGAAAACATCTCCCACGCGCGTCGTCAGGAATGCTTTCTTGGCGGCCGCTGCTGCAGACGGTTTCTGATACCAGAACCCGATAAGCAGATAGGATGTGAGGCCCACGAGTTCCCAGCACATGAAAAGCAGCAGGATGCTGTTGGAAATCACGACACCGAGCATAGCCCCGGCAAAGAGCGAAAGGAAGCAGAAGAACCGCGTGAAGTTCTCGTCATGGGCCATGTAGCCGACGGAGTAGATGAAGATCAGAAGGCCGACAAAGCAGACCATCACCAACATCACCGCAGCCAAGGGATCGAGCACCCATCCGAGGTCGACGTGTGCGGTGCCCACTTGGATCCAGGTGAAGTTGACCGTCTCGCGAACTGCCGCTCCGTGCGCCCAACCCGCAACCACATGGCCGAAGGCGACGAGAGCAAGCACCAGCGAGCATGCCAGCGATCCGATTGCCAGGGTTGCCGCCGGCTTGCGCAGCGGCTGCTTCATCAACGCGATCGCTCCCGATGCCACGATGGGGAGTGCGGGAATGAGCCACAAGATTCCGGTGATCGCGGAGGCAGAAATCTGCGGGATGAAGAGAGTGCTTTCCTGCATCAGCGGTTCACCCCTTCAACCTGTTGATCTGGTCTATATCGACTGTTTGTGTGTGACGGTGGATGGAAATCACAAGACCCAGACCCACAGCCGCCTCCGCCGCGGCCACAGCAATCGAGAAAATGGCAAACATCATGCCGGTGAGCGCCTCGGGATGCGGCCCATAACGCCAAAACGCGATCAGGTTGAGATTGGCTGCATTGAGCATCAGCTCGATACCAATCAACACCAGAATGGCGTTGCGGCGCGTCAGCGCGCCAGCCAATCCAATCGCAAACAACAGTGCCGCAACAAGCAAATATCCCGCGAGTGGTGTCGCCATCTTTTCTACCTGGCCCCATCTTTCTCGTGCATCGCTACAATCACGGCTCCGATCAATGCTGCCGTCAGCAGCAGGGCGACAATCTCTAGCGGCAAAACATATCGACCCATCAGCGCCATGCCAATCTGCTGCACGGTCACGGTTGGGACTGCCGTTTCATGCGGCAATCCGGCCACACTCTGCAGCACCGCCCATCCAATCACCGCAAACACAGCGGAAGCAATCGCCAGGCCTGCCCACCATGTGCGGCTAAAGATGCCTCCATCCTTGGGAGTCTCCGAACTGCGCGTCAGCAGGATCGCAAACACCACTAGAATAGCCACCGCGCCGATGTAGACAAGGATTTGTGCGAACCCTGCAAATTGCGCGTCAAGCTGCAGGAATAACAAGGCCAAGCCGGCAAAGGCGATCGTAAGAGCCAGCGCACAGTGCACCAGATTCTTAAGCAGAACGGCCGCAAGGCCACCGGCCACAGTGAGTGCCGCAATCAGCCAAAACACAAAGCTCACGCGCGCACCCGCCTTTCCCGCGCAAAGACAGCACAAATCATATCCGAGCAGTCAGGGAAACGCGGTAGGATCCGTCGCGTCGTGCCACCGACAGCGTCACTCCGCATACCGATAGCTCCTTGGGCCGAAATGCTTGCGTCGCATCTCCGTCCGCCCTGCGACGACATAGACGACGAGCAGAATCGCAGAGCACACAACCCAGCGCAGCAAACCCTCGCCCATGAAACGCCAGATCGCCGCGACAACCAGGTTGAGCAGCGTCATTGGCAAAACGAACTTCCACGCAAAATTCATCAGCTGGTCCTGGCGCAGGCGCGGTAACGTACCGCGCACCCAGATCAGCACAACAATCGAGAGCATCACTTTTGAGAAAAACCAAATCCACGAAGGAATCCATTGGAGGAAGGCAAACGGCGCCGACCATCCGCCCAGGAACAGCGTCGTGCCCAGGCCCGAGATCGACAACATTCCCAAATACTCGCCCAGGAAGAACAATGCGAACTTGAATCCGGAGTATTCGGTGAAGTAGCCTGCCACAAGTTCAGATTCACCTTCCGGCAAATCGAACGGCGAGCGGTTTGTCTCCGCAGTCGCTGAAATCGCGTACATCACAAACGCCGCGCATCCCCAGGGTGTGAAGATATACCAATGCGGTACGCCCCAGGTGTAGTGGTTCTGCGCCTCGACAATCTTCACCAGGGAGAGCGAACCAGTCATCATCACGATGACCACACTCGACAAAAGCAGCGGCACTTCGTAGCTGATCATCTGCGCAACCGCGCGCATCGCGCCCAGCAGCGAGTATTTGTTGCGGCTCGACCAACCAGCCATAAATATGGAGAGCTCCGTCGACGCGCCCATCGCGAAGTAGAAAAGCAAGCTGGCATCCATGTCGACGAGCACCATGTTGCGGCCCGCCGGCAACACCGCAAACCCCATGAACGCGACGACCACGAGAATGACCGGCGCCAGAAAATGCACCGTCTTGTCGGCGTTCAGCGGAACCACGTCTTCTTTGGTGAGCGATTTGATCGCGTCAGCAATGGGCTGCAAAACGCCGAAGGGCCCCACGCGATTGGGGCCAATGCGATTCTGCATGCGCCCCAGACCCTTCCGCTCGAGTAATACGGCGATCGCAAACAAAGTGGGATAAACAACGGCGATGGCCAAAACGCCCAGAATTGCCCCGGCCGGAGCATGCCAGCCGCCGGGCAGGAATCCGACGAGCCAGTCCTTGAGAAGAACGAAGAGTTGATCGGCTTTCTCGAGCATCGCTTACTCTCCGGCTCCCGAGGGTTTTGCGCCGGCTGCCGGCTCGGCAGACTTAGGACCTGCTGCAGCACTTTGCGCAGGCTTCGCCGCGGCTGCGGCAGCCGCGGCCTTTGCCTTGGCTTCTACTTTGGCTTTCTCTTCGGCGAGCCGCGCGTCCACTTCCGCCGCTTCGGTGGGATGAATCTTGTGGTAGTACTCGTTCGATTGGGAGAGTTGCTTGCGGTCGTAGAGCAGACCGCCAAAACGATCCATGGTGCTCAGTTCAAACTGCGTGTCCATTTTGATGGCTTCGAAAGGGCACACCTCGACGCATATCTGGCAACTCATGCACACCGAGATGTCGATGTCGAACCGCATGGGATAGATCTGCATCTTGCCTACGTAGTCGGGCTTCTTGTCTTTGCTTTTCTCAATGTAGATACACTTGGGCGGGCACTCTTTCTCGCAGATCTGGCAGGCGACGCAACGCATCCCGGCTTCCCAATCGGACCCGTCGTACACAAGGAAGGGAAAAACGCGCGCAGCCTCGGCGGTCGGGATCCGCTGCTCCGGATACTCCACCGTCGTCAATCGCTCCGCCGAAACGAAGCTGCCGGCAAAGTTCTTCGCCGTCTCCGCCAGTCCCTTCAGGATGCCTTCACCCAGCAATGCTGCCTCCAAATTCAGTCCTAAGTTCACAATTCCCACTGGATCAACCGCATTCTTCAACTCTGAACTAAGAACTTGAAACTATGAGCTGCTTCATCTGTCCACTTCTCCAAGCACAATATCCACGCTACCGAAAATCAGCACCACGTCCGCTACGTTGTGGCCCAGGCACATGTCTTCCAAGATCGTCAGATTGATGAGACTCGGCGGCCGGACGCGATAGCGATACGGATTGGGGCTGCCGTCGCTGATCAGATAAAAACCCAACTCGCCCTTGGGCGCCTCGATGCGTCCATAGGCCTCTCCCGGTTTCGGCCGGAATCCACGAATTTTGGCTTTCGCGTCCATCACCGGCCCGCCGGGAACGTCTTTCAACGCCTGCTCCAGGATGCCGATCGACTCCCGCATCTCAAGCATCCGCACCATGTAGCGATCGAAAATATCCCAGTGATCGCCCACTGGCACACGGAACTTGAAGCGGTCGTAAATGCCATAGTGATCCACTTTGCGGATGTCGTAGTTTACCCCCGATGCACGCAGCATCGGCCCTGTGACTCCCGCATTCACGGCCAGCTCGGGCCGCAAGATGCCCATGCCCTGCGTGCGCGCCATCAGAATCTCGTTGGTGCGGAGAAACTGCTCGAATTCATCGACGAATGCCGGCAGTCCTGCGACCACTTTGCGCGCCGCTTCCAGCCACAAGGCAGAGGCATCCACGCGGCAGCCGCCAAAGCGCATGTAGTTGCACATCATGCGCGAACCGGTGAGCCCTTCGAAGAGGTCGAGAATCTTCTCGCGCTCGCGGAAGGCGTACATCAGCGGTGTCCCGCTCGCGCCCATCTCCTGCAGAAGAAAACCGATCGATGAAGCGTGATTCTGGATCCGCGTCAGTTCCGCGAGAATCACGCGCAGATACTCGGCGCGCTCCGGAACTGCCTGCGCGACCAGCTTCTCCACCGCCAATGCGTAGGCCCAGTTGTTCGTCAGTGAACAGAAATAGTCCAGACGGTCCGTGTACGGCATCGACGCCAGGTAGGTCGTCTTTTCGGCAATCTTCTCGTGATTGCGGTGCAGATAACCAAACACCGGCTTCAGCTTGATGACGCGCTCGCCATCGAGCACCACATCCATGCGGAAGACTCCATGGGTCGACGGATGGTGCGGCCCCATGGCCAATTCGAGAAGTTCGCCCTCCCCATCCGGCTCGACCAGCGGAGGACGATTCCAGCCTTCCTGTCGCGCCAGCTTGACCGAGACTTCGGTTGCGAATCCGCTCATCGCCCGCCTCCGCTCGCTGCCTGCTCTTGCACGACCTGATTCGGGTTCCCTGCTCCCTGTTCCTTGTTTTTGTGCGCCTGCGCTCTCGCCAGAACCTCATCGTGAGGCGTCGGCTCATATTCAAAGTCGTCGGGATCCACATAGTCGCGACGCATCGGGTGGTCTTTGAATCCGTCCCACATAAGGATCCGCCGCAGATCCGGATGCCCCTTGAATTCAACCCCGTAGAGATCGAAAACCTCTCGCTCCTGAAACTCGGCCGAGCGCCACACAGGTGTCAGGGACGGCAACGTCACGTCGTCGGTCCGGTTTGCGGTCCGCATGCGCATCACGACCGGGCCGTGCTTTTTCGCCATCGAGTAGAGGTGATATACGGCTTCGAGGTGTCCCGGCTCAACGCGCTTGCGCGTTTCTTCCACCAACTCCTCAACCGTTTGCTCTACGCCATCGACCGTTTTCAAAACCTGCTTCGGAATCTTCACCTTTTCCGTGATTTCTTTATCGGGCCAGTCGACGCCCGTCAAATTCGAGAGAAAATCGAGTGCCAGTTCTGCATCGTCACGCAGAAAGGTTGCAATTGAGAGCGCATGGTCTTTTCCGATTCGCAGCG
This sequence comes from Occallatibacter sp., assembly GCA_036520995.1. Classification (GTDB taxonomy): domain Bacteria; phylum Acidobacteriota; class Terriglobia; order Terriglobales; family Acidobacteriaceae; genus Telmatobacter. The sequence goes on along the minus strand of DATDIQ010000003.1, from coordinate 28,210 downwards.
AGTTCTGAGCACTCGGTCCCGGATTCATCACTATCTCCACGGCTGCGCCCGGTACGGCCTTTTCGATTGCCGCCTTGATCTCTTCTACCGTTTTCATCACCGAATCACCAACGGCACCGGCCAAACACCCTTGTTCGACGTCGGCTCGAGGTCATGCTCGCCTTGCTCGGGAACGGGAAACTCGCCCGGCGCTTCGGCGTCAAGGAAGGGCGGGCGATTGTCGCCGGTCAGGGGCTGCCCGTCGATTTTCTTCTGCAATGTCATCAGTGCCTGCAATAGCGCTTCCGGGCGCGGTGGGCAACCGGGAATATGCACATCCACCGGAATGTAGCGGTCAATGCCCTTCAATACGTTGTAGCCCTGCTTGAACGGGCCGCCGGAGATGGCGCAGGCGCCCATCGCGATAACGTACTTTGGCTCCGCCATCTGGTTGTAGAGACGCACCACCTGCGGCGCCATCTTTTTGGTGACGGTGCCGGAGATGATCATCATGTCGGCCTGGCGCGGCGATGGACGAAAGATCTCCGCTCCGAAGCGGGCCATATCGTACCGAGCCATGGTCGTAGCGATCATTTCAATGGCGCAGCAGGCAAGCCCAAACTGCATCGGCCACACGGAGCTTCGCCGTCCCCAGTTGTAGAGCTCCTGGAGAGACGTCACGATGACTCCCTGCTTGCCCAGTTCGATCTTCAGTCCCTCATCGACAGCCATTGGTCGCTCCGCAACAGAAATCAGTATTCGGTGGACCGTGACCAGTGACTTGATCTGCGCCATTGAACTCTTCCGGCAGCTTCCTCAAGAGTGATCCTTGTTTAACTTTAGAGCGATCATCAATCTCGATCGGGCAGCGCACTCGCTGACCCCCGATCACCGATCCCTGATCACTGTCCTTCCTCACGCCCATGTCAGCACGCCCTTGGCCCAGGCCCAGGCCAGCCCTTCCACGAGCATCAGCACAAAAATCAGCATCGCGAGGCACGCACCCAGGTCAAGCCCCGTGAACGCCACCGCAAACGGCAGCAGGAAAATCGCTTCTACGTCGAAAATGAGAAAAATGATCGCGTAGAGATAGTAGGCCGACCGGAACTGCACCCACGCATCGCCCTTTGACTCCAGGCCGCATTCATAGATGGCGTTCTTGATCGCGTTGGGCTTGGGCGGCGAAAACACCCTCGCCCAAAGCCACGCCAGCCCCAGAGGGGCGAGCCCGAAGCCAAGAGCGACAACAAAGAGAACCGCCAGTGAAAAATAAGGATTTGAGGTCATCTTTTGGAAACAGGACCCTCTCCATCAAGGTACCAGTTTCGGGTCTCGTTTGGCCAAGTTGAAGTGATCCTAGTCACACCGTTTAGGTGCGTGTTTCTGCCACTCATCTCACCTTGTGAACCATTGGCTGCATGAGCGAAGCAGGGGAAGCTTCAGAGCTTGTTCGTTTGTCCAAGGGGGTTGGTCCGGCCACGCATTCGACGCGTGCGTTACTCCGGAGGATCGTGGGAGCTTCGCTCTTCCCACCGACGGCCAACCAAATGTATAAACGTTTGCATCCACTCGGTAGGGTTTGACTGACCATTCAGCTCGATTCCGGGATCGCGCGCGACCAACCATGGGGAGGACGCGCTTTTCCGGCCGATCCTTATCCAGACTTAACCCTTCTTTTCAAGCAAGATACGCGTAAATCGAAACGCGCACTTCAGGCCGAGAGAGAACGAGAATCCTGAGGCAAGTCCCCTTTGAGTCGATCTGCGCGTAAACCCGGCGGCCTTCACAGCGAAGAGGGCGGAAATCTTCTGCAGGACGATACGCACGGTCAAGAGCAGATCCGCGAGTTGCTGGCGCAGGTGCCGGCGGGGATAGGCGTCATGAAGGGCCCCGAGCATCGGTGGGCCTACGTCAACGATTGCTACGTCCACATCACTGGGCGAGACTCCGCGGCGGATTTTGTGGGAAAGACCTTTGCCGAGAGCGCTCCCGAGATGCAGTCGCAGGGATTCTTGGCGCGTCTCCACACTGTGTATCGAGACGCGAAGCCGTACGTCGGGAAAGAAGTCAGACTCCTTATGGATCGTGACGCGCGCGGTCTTCCCAACGAGGCCTATTTCGACTTCAGCTTTCAACCGATGCGCGACGCGGCGGGCGACGTGTACGGCATCTTTGTCCACGCGATCGAGGTGACTGACAGGGTTGCGGCGCGCGCCTTTGCGGAAGAATCGGCCGAACGCCTGCGGCTGGCGCACGCAGCCGCCCAGGTTGGAACGTGGGAATGGGATCCGGAGAAGAACATCCAACGATTGTCGCCGGAGCTGCATCGAATCTTCGCGACAAACCCCTCCAACCCCGATCACGCCGACGTTTGGGCGTCGCGCGTCTACAAGGCCGATCTGCCGAAGGTCCGTGAAGCAATGCTCGATGGGTATCGAAACGGAACAATGGAGTTCGAATACCGCTATGTTCATCCCGATTCCGGGCTGCGCTGGTTCTACTGCAAGGGCAGCAAGTTTCAAGGGGAGACACGGATGCTCGGCATCCTGCAGGACGTAACGGCACGCAAATCGGCCAGTGAAACCTCGCAGCGTTTAGCCGCGATTGTCGAATCGTCGGACGACGCGATCGTCAGCAAGAATCTCGAAGGTATCGTCACTAGCTGGAATCCCTGCGCGCAACGGATCTTCGGTTACACGGCAGAGGAGATGATCGGACGCCCGATCACAACCATCATTCCTCCCGAGCTGCAGGACGACGAGACGCGGATTCTTGCCACCATTGCGCGCGGAGAACGGGTGGAGCATTTCGAAACTGTGCGCATGAGAAAGAACGGCGAGCGCATTGAAGTTTCGCTGACCGTTTCGCCGGTCAAGGATGAACAAGGCAACATTGTCGGGGCGGCCAAGATTGCGCGCGATATTACCCAGCGCAAGAAAGCCGAGCGCGCCCTGCGCACGACCGAGATGCTCGCCTCGGTTGGACGACTCGCGGCAACCGTTGCCCACGAAATCAACAATCCCCTCGAAGCCGTCACCAACCTCATTTACCTGGCAAGGAATGCCGCCGTTGGCGAAGAGGTCCGGAACTATCTGGCCATGGCCGAGGACGAGCTCGGACGAGTCTCTCACCTCACCAGGCAGACGCTCGGCTTCTATCGCGAGACAAAGGGAGCGACCTACTTTCGCGTCGGTTCCCTGGTCAACACTCTTCTTCCCGTGTTTTCTTCCCGGTCGCGAAACAAGGGAATCTCGATTCTGCCCGAGGTAAAACAAGACCCGGAGCTCTTCGGAGTTCCCGGCGAGATTCGCCAGGTGATTGCGAATCTTGTGAGCAACAGCATCGATGCAATCGATGCTGGCGGGAAGGTGCGCATCCGTGTGTCTCGCGCAAAGCCCTCGCACTATGGCGATCCGGAAGGCATGCGCCTCACCGTCGCCGACACCGGCAGCGGGATTCCTTCTGAGGCGCGGTCCAAGCTGTTTGAGCCGTTCTTCACCACCAAGAAGGACGTCGGGACGGGCTTGGGTCTCTGGGTTTGCAAGAGTATCGTGGATAACCACCACGGCTCGATTCGGGTTCGCAGTTCCACCGTTCCGGGGAAGAGTTGGACTGCCTTTTCCGTTGTCCTGCCGCTGTGTGCGCAAGAGTTCAAAGAAGAAACAGAAACCACCGGATATGGCGCTGCTCTCATCCGTCGTCTGGAACCTCAACCGGTGCTGCCTCACTTGTCTTGACAATCCTTGCTCGCTCCCGGGGATTCAGGCCCTTTCTTCTTCCAAATCGGCGAAAATAGGGGCAATGACCTCATCCTTGCGCAAACCGCGGAAGCATCCGCTTCGCCTCGCTGCCATGCTCGGCGCACTCTTGTGGACTGGGATCTCCGGCCTCGCGCAGGACATCATGCTACCCAGCGACGACTACACCCCAAAGCTGAAGAAACGTAAGATTCCCGATCGCCTCCCTGCCACTCCCTCAGTTGCACCGGCATTCTCGATTCCGGTGACGCCACTGGGCTTTGGTGCGCCCGGACCGAATTACCTCGGGCGTCACGACGCGCTCGTGAGTCTCGACTTTACGGATGCGGACCACCTCCTCTTCACGTTCCGCGCTCCGGGACTGATCCATCGCACATCGGACGACGGTTCAAGAGAGCCGCGCCAGATGCGGGCCGTGGTGCTTAAGCTTCCGGAAGGCAGTCTTGTCTCACAGACGCTATGGACAGTGCCGGGACCCGATCGGTACCTGTGGATGCTGAAGAATGGCAGCTTTCTCCTGCGCGATCGCGAAGGTCTTCGCATCGGTGATGAAAAGCTCGAAATGAGGTCCTTTCTTCCGCTCCCCGGGGCATTGGTCGCGCTCCAAATCGACCCTTCGCAGAAGTTGCTGCTCACAAGCTCCTATGAGCCAACCGAAGAAGCCGCAAGCAAATCGAACGGCGCCGCCTCCGCAGTCGGAGAAAAAACAAGCAACCCGTCGAACATCGTTCTGCGGATCGTCGACCTCGGCAGCGGCGAGGTGCGCGCAACCCAACGCGTGACAGCTGCGTCTGCATTGCCACTCGGCACAGACGGTCACGTCGTCCTCACACATGACAAGCTCGATCGATGGTCGTTGAGGGTGAATTCCTTTGCGGGGGTTAGTCGGATCCTGGGCCACGTGGAATCGACTTGCCTGCCCACATCGTTCCTTGTTTCCGAGCGCGAAATTCTCATCACGGGTTGCAACCCCGCCCACACCCCGAAGCTCACCGCAGTTTCGACCACCGGCCAGCAGCTGTGGGAAACCGAAATACCTGCCCCAGTCGTCCCCCCGCTGTTGCTTTCGTCGCCCGACGGTTCGCTCCTTGTCCGCGAGACGGTTGTCTTGAACGAGGGAGTGAAGCTGAATGCGCAGACGCTATGGATCAAGGCGGTGAAGGGCCAGGTGGTGCGAGTCTTCGATGCGGCCACAGGGAAATTGCTGTTGGAAACGCCGGCAAGTCCTGCATTCGATGGAGGCGGCAATGTTGCAATCTCGCCATCGGGGCGTCGCGTGGCCGTGCTCAACGACGGCAACGTTCAGGTCTTCGATCTCGCGGCAGGATCCCACTAGATTCAGAGGGCGGTTGCTTCAGCGATCGAATCCGGTAACCGCTCCAATTGGTGAAGCGACCTTGCCAGGCGCCACAATCCCGTATTTACGATCCAGAAAATCCGCGACTTCGGGGGGAAGGACTTCTGCGAGCTCCTGCCAGGTAAGCACCTTCAACCGCACGCGCATCTCTGCGGCACGGACCGCTGCCATCACGTCGAACCACGCTTCACGCAGATCCGGTCGGCGAGCGTCATGGAGGACGCAGAAGTCCGCGGATTGCGCATACGCCGCGAGAACATTCCGAATCAGCTGGTAGCTCGCATAGCCCGCTACGCTTGCGCGCGATGGTTCGTAGAGGGTCCGCTGCCACACTTCGGGAGCGACATATTCTTCTTCCTGGGAGTACTCTTCCGGAAACTCCGCCGGTACTTTCCTGCGCTCGACGGCAATTGGCACACGGGGCAGCAGGTCTCGATCGAAGATCGCGTCGAAGGCGCGGTAGGCTTCCACGCGACCGGATTTGCATGTCTGAAAATCCCCTTCCGTCAGCTTCGCCTCAACCAACAGATTGCCCCATCGCATGTCGACTTCGGTGCGGTCTACCAGGCCGTTTGCGAGAGGCACCCGCGCCTTCCATCCAAACAGGGGCGCATCGTCTGAATCGACGCCCAACATACGGCGCACCGCCGAGGATTCCATGACGCCAGGCGCGCAAAACACATTCATGAGCAAGGCATCCGAACTCATCGACGAATCGAGCTCGCGCCATTTCCGTTCTGCCCTCGGCAGCGAGCGACCCTGCGCGTGGATCTTCTCGAAGCGCCGCGCCCATTCGGGCCGCGCCGCGATGGCGGCGAACGTCGCATCCAGGAAGTTTCCGTGCCGCGACTCCTCCGGTGCGAACACAATCACTGGTGGATTGCCGTAGCTTCTCACGTGAAGGCGTCCGCGCGCATGCGCGTGGCTGCGCGCAACCAACTCGCTCCTGAGACTCGTCGCGAAGAAGCTTCCACCACGCGCCACCAGATCCTCCCTTCAGGCCCGATTTCCACGATGAGACCTGTGCCGCCGGCACGTCAACACGCCCTTCGACTGGTTCGCCCAAACGATGGACCGGGCCGGCGCCTCGCCGTGCGAAAATATGGAGAGTGACGTCCAGACCTCTTTCTCTCATTCTCGTTGCGTTGGCGGCGCTGCTCTTCGCGGATGGGGCTCTGGCCGCCGGCTCCAAGGCCGATGCGGCATCTGGCGCGGTTTTGTACCGCGACAGAGGCTGCGCGCGTTGTCACGGCGCGCGCGGCGAAGGCACGCTCAAGGCACCGGCGCTCGTCAACATTCGCAAGAACAAGATGTGGGCTCCGGAGAAGATCAAGCAGCAGATTCAGAACGGCGGGCAGAAGATGCCGCCTTTCGGAGACTCACTCAGCGATGCTGAAGTGGCACAGATCGTCACATTTCTGAGATCCAAGCACTGGCCGGCGGCCGTTCAGGCCGCCCCGTCGAATTAAAGTCCCTTCGACCAATCCCGTAGCGTCTTCGTCAATTGCCGCCTGATCTTGTCTCGCACATTGGGCGGATCTTTGTGCGGATCCTGGTCGCGATGGCCGCTGGGTGGTTCTATTCTCCGTGCCCGGAGGCACCGGCCTCACTGGCAGGCCATGCGACACCCGTCAGACGTTCTGAGGTCTCCCAAAGCTGGTGCGCCAACTCCCGATCCTGCGCCCTTCTCCCCACGCCGGCAACGCCGGAAGGACCTGCCAGTTCAAGTGCTCCCTGGGGACCGTAGTAGTCCCCGGGCCGGACTTTCGTCGAGGTCGCCGCATACAGCAAAGGAAGCGCGCCGGATGCAGCCGAGTGCCCGAGCAGTCCCCCGAGTTTACGGTGAATTCGGTAAATGAGGCTCGTGACGCCAGGACCTTTTTCAAACAGCGGAGTCCGTGCATAGCCCGGATGCGCCGCCAGGCTCATCAACTGCCATCTGCCGGCGTCGCTCCTTCTTTGCAGTTCAAAAGCGAACAGAAGCATCGCCAGCTTCGATTGGCCGTAAGCCTTGATCGGGCTGTAGCGATGTTCCAGGTGCAGATCCTCAAAATCGATCGCCGCCAGCCGGTGCGAGAGGCTGCTGACCTGCACAATGCGCGTAGCGCGGCCGCGTCGCAAGAGAGGCAGCAGGTGCCCCGTCAAGGCAAAATGACCGAGATAGTTCGTGGCCAGCTGCATCTCGAATCCATCGACACTCACTTGCCGACGGGGCAACGCCATCACTCCTGCGTTGTTCACCAGCAGATCCACCGGGCGCTCCATGCGCTCGATCCGTCGCCCAAAATCCGCGACCGAGGAAAGGTTCGCCAGATCCAGCTTTTCGAATCGGACCAGGGCCGCAGGCGCCAGGGGACGAATCTTGCCGACAGCCCATCGGCCCTGGGATTCGTTGCGGCCAGCAACAATCACGTCCGCGTTTGCTTGTGCCAACGCAATCGCGACCTCGAAGCCCAGGCCGCTGGTTGCGCCTGTGACGACCGCAAGTTTTCCTGCCTGGGATGGAATATCAGCTGCGGACCACTTCAAGATGGGGGAATGTATCGATGCGTTTATTGCCGTAGCTCCTTGCTTCTTTTGCCAACTCCTGAAAGAAAGACAAATCATTACAGTGCAGCAAAGGATTCAGTGCCCAGTGAGACCTCTCCAAACCAGATTGAAACCCAACTCCCGGCTCTGGGCCTCCAGCTCGGGGTGCGCAATGATGAATTCGATCGTCGCTTCGGCGTGCGCTCGCAGAAGCAGAACCATAAACTCCAACGGCGCATTGTGAAACTCGCCGCCATCCACAGCCTCTCGCGTCGCTTTCAGCGTCTCGAGAACCATGATTCCCGGCTGCTCGTTTTCTTTGAGCAACCGACCCGTGGCCCGGATTTGTCGCAAAACAGTAAGCCGTGACGGCTGATTGACTCCCAGATTGAGGAACGTATCCCATACGTACCGCAACCGCGTCTTTGTATCTGCATGGTGCGGATACGCGGTGAGGTCCCTGTCAAAATCGCGCCGCATCTCCAGGTACAGCTCGTTGAGGAGCTCATCCTTATTCGCGAAATAGGTGAATAAGGTTCCCTCGGCGACCCCTGCGGCTTTTGAAATCGCCGACGTTGGCGCATTCGCTACCCCGCGCGCAGAGATCACGCTCTGTGCGGCCTCGAGAATCGCTTTGCGCTTTCCATCACTCCTGGGACGCGACATGGGGAACCTAGCCCGATGCGATGGAGCCTAAGATTATGAGTGACTGGTCACTCATCTAAACCAAGAGTAGCTAAATCCCTTTAGGAAAGCAAGCACAATTTTGAGCGAATCTTGAGCATTTTGTTCATTTTTTTGACTTTTTGACCACTCAGGCTCTAACCGGCACATTCGCGGTGCCTTCCGTCCCGAAGATGCGCCTATAGCGTTCGACTTCTGCAGGCGGCCCCATAGCCTTCGCGTAGTTGTCCGAAAGCTTCACTGCGGGGCGGCCATCCACCTCACTCAGCTTGCAGACCAGGCTCACAGGATCAAAGTTCTCATCCCCCTGGGGATTGCAATTGCGAAAGTCGTTCGTGAGAAATGTGCCCCAACCTGCGCTGAAGCGAATGCGGCGATCAGGCACCCACCGCGACTCGTCGAGAAAATCCGCGGCATGGCGAAAGCCGTCAGGTTTGGCGCCCCTGCGAAGAATGCCCCCAAAATAGGCATGCAGCGCGAGAATCTCGTCTACGTCCAGAGCGTCCGAGGCAATCAGTCGCTTGGTTTGCGGATTCGCCCCGTGCTTTTCCAGCCAAGCGATGTATTCGTCGCCGGCAACGAAAGGATCTTTGCTGTCGATACGCTGCCCGGTCCAACCAGTGACCCAATCCGGTGCGTCACGCAGGAACTGTGTCGTGCCGAAGGTGTCGGGCAGTAGGATGAGCAACTCGCCCTGGTAGGTTTGCTGCCACAATTCCAACAAGCGGTATTGGGCTGATCGGATTCCCTCATCGCTGTCAGCGAGCGCCGCCAGGGCCATCGGCAGTTCGTGGGCGTTTGTGCCGATCGCCTCGAGATCGTGCTTGTAGGCAAGATAGGTATTCGAACTGCCCACGAAATTCGCTCCGAGCACATCGGTCATGGCCGTCACGACATACTCCTGCCACAGAAAGCTGTGCCTGCGCCGCGTTCCAAAATCGCTGACATTCAAACCGGGGACGCCCCGCAACCGCTCCATCTTTTCCCACAGGCGGGTCTTCGCACGCGCGTAGAGGATATCGAGTTCGAGCTCGGAAAGGCGCTTCAGGCTGGCACGTGTTTTGAGCTCGTCAATCGCCGAAAGGGCATAGATCTCCCACAGCGTGGTCTGCATCCACAAGCCATCAAAACGCAGAACAATCTGTCCATCCTGAACGGTCAGCTCAAAATCCGAGAGACGAAAATCCTTCTCGAGCCATTCCAGGAAGCCCGGCTCGAACATGCCCCGTCGGCCATAGAAGGTATTCCCGGCAAGCCAGATCAGCTCCGACTTGTGGAGACGGAGCCGGCGCGTCGACTCCAGTTGCTCTCGCAGTTCATCGAAATTGACGATCTGACCCAGCTGAACCGTGTGGCTGCGATTCATCAGGGTGAACGTGGCGCGCGTTGTTGGAAAATGCTTCCAGATAAACTGGAGCATCAGCAGCTTGTAGAAGTCTGTATCGAGAAGAGAGCGCGTGATGGGATCGAGCTCCCAGTTATGATCGTGCGCGCGCCTGGCAAAATTGATGATCACCGTCTCTTTACCTTAATGCAGACTCTTCCCTGCTGTGTGCCACGCCCGAATGGCTTCTCTTCATCCTTCGGTCTCGATCCGCTGAAGATGTGCCCCGCACGAACGACGCACCACAAGCTTGATAGGCGCCAATACATCGCGAACCGGCAATTCAGGATGCTTAAGCCGCTCCAGCATGGTCGCTATCGCGAGTGCGCCGATTCCAGCACAGTTTTGGTGAACAGTGGTGAGAGGTACTGGCAGCAGGCTCGCGTATTTCACATCGTCGATGCCCACAATGCGTATTCCTTCCGGGATGAGCACGCCGAATCCCAGAAGCACTTGCATCAGACGAGCCGCTGTCAGATCATTCGCGCATACAACGCCATTGGGCTTGGCCGAATCGATCATCCGCTGGACAAACCCTTCGTCCTGCGCACTGCCACGCCACACCGGCTTATGCTCCGAAACAACGCCAAAAGCCCGCAATGCCTCATGAAATCCGGTGATCCGGGCATCCACCGTATTCGCGGAATTCTCATCTGCCAAAAACGCAAGACGACGCACGCCGAGCCCCAGCAAATGCGAAGTTGCAATGTACCCGGCACGCCGATTGTCGATCCCCACCAGGTCATGCGCCGATCGCTCAGGGTACTGCAGATAACAGCGGTCCAGCAGCACCAGTGGAATTTGCGCGCGTTCGAGGCTCCGGGCAATGCGTCGGTTGACGATGTCCTTGTCGGGAGTGAGTTCGAAGGGCGCAAAAAAAACGCCGGCGACCTTTTGCAGAATGAAGGATTGCACCAACTGCTCGGCGTCTTTTGCCGCTTCGGGCGCCGACGTCGAAGCATTGCCCCACAACAGCGCATCGGGCCGCGCAAAGGACGTACGCATCATGCCGTGACAGATCGGCTCAAAGATTTCGGTCATCCCAAACTCAGGAATCAGGAGTCCAAATGTGCGGCCGGTGGCCTGGTGCGGACCCAGTACATGAGTGCCGGCACCCGGTCGTCGCGAAACGAGCCCCATCCGCTGCAGTTCCATGACGGCCTTCGAGACCGTAATGCGTGAAGCATCGAAGAGCGAACCCAGCTCTGCTTCGCTAGGCAATCGATCTCCTGGCTTAAGCTCTCCGGCCTGGATACTGGTCAGCAGATGATCGAAGATGCGTCGGTTCTTTGCAACGTGCGAACTCGAGCCATTTTGCGGCGGGGGAATCACTTTACCTGACGATCTTCGCCGACGAGCCATCCGATTGCCTCTCGGGTGCAACGCACTTGGGCAACGCGCGCACACTACGATCTACGTTAACGGATGCAGGAGGCAATTGGGGGCCGTGGCGCATTGCCACATGGCGTGTTGGAGCCGCAGCAGATTCACTTTCACGCGAAGTTGTCGATGGCGGCCGTAACTTTCACCCGCACCACCTCCGGTAACGCCGGCATGGCGCCGGATTGCGAGGCAACCCATGCACCCCATCGGTTTCCTGCCTCGTTGAGTGTGGCCAGATCGGCGCCACGGAGCAGATAGTGCGTCAGTGCGGCGGTAAACGCGTCACCCGAGCCTATCGTGTCGGTCACCTGCACCGGAATTCCAGGATGCTCGTGCCATTCGTCGCGAGTGACCAACAGGCTGCCGTGCCCGCCTCGGGTTACAGCGACCATCTGCAGCGTTGGAAACTCCGCGAGCAGCCGCTCTGCGCCCAGGCGCAAGCGAATCGATCCAGACTCCGCGTCACTTTGCAATCCGAGCAGCGCCAGAACTATAGGGACTTCGGCATCGTTCATTTTAACCACGGTAGCCAATTCCAGCGATTCCTGGACCGTCTCTCCCGAATAAAAAGGCGATCGCAGGTTCACATCGAAAACCCGCACGCAGGCCGACGATGTTTGTGCCGCGAGCGTCTGAATAGTCTGACGCGACTCCAGGCTGCGCTGCGCCAGAGAGCCGAAACAGATGGCATCGGCACGCTCGGCCATCTGCACCCAGTCATCGGAGAGTTCGAGCGCATCCCAGGCTACCGGCTCATGGAAGACATAGCCAGCCTGGCCATGGCTGAGGGTGACCGTCACCCGGCCTGTCTCGTGGGAGGAGTCGATCTGGAGGTGGCTCGTATCCACGGGCAATGGATCGAGGACTTTCATCGCATCGCGGCCCAGGTCATCGCGCCCGATGCGACTCAAGACCGCTGCGTGATTGCCCAGCCGCCCAGCCATGACTGTGAAGTTCGCAGGGGCCCCACCAAGTTGAGGCCCGTCGGGCAACATGTCCCACAACACTTCCCCAATACCAAGAATTAACCGCGGCTCTTTCAAAACCATACCCCTGCGGTGCGACCACCCGCTTTCGGCTCGCTCGGACGGTCCCCTATCAAATCAGCAAACTGGCCTGAGCAAGACTGCAAACTACTTTCTGCCAGCGGCAAGAACTCGTCAATCCTCCGCACAGAAAATCTCCTTGCGACGCATCTTCTTTCTTTAACCAAACCAGCGCCAGATTGAGCAATCCTCGTAGTTGGAGGAAGCATATTCACCATCGGGCTGGTTCGCCAAGATCGCGTGGTCGGCGATGGCATCGGCCCGCGATCGCGGAATCTTGCCGAGAAATAGCCGCCGGAATCCGCGTTGCCCCTCCAAGACTGCTTCCTGCTCGTTGTTGACGTATAGGAGATCCAATGGCCGGGGACGTTGTGCAAGATCTGCAGAGATCCTTCGCAAAACGCGCCTGAGCACGGCCGCGCCAAAGGGGTTGAACAGGAGGATCAGACAAGGCCCAACGGGCAGGGCAAACGCTGCCGCATCGCAGCAGGAGACTCGCGTGTTCGTGCGCGTGCGTCCCGCTTTCCGCCACATGGACAGATTTTCGCGGGCGACTCTTGCCAGGGTGGGATGCAACTCTACGCCGATCACTCTGCGAAAAGGCATTTCCGCAGCAAGCAGCAGGGCGCGCCCCATGCCCGCTCCAAAGTCGAGGAAGGTGAACTCATCCATCGTGGCCGAAGGACCGGTCCGCTTCCATCGACGCACGAGCGTTGCGAAGACCGACGGCGCGACTCCATAGTAGGCCGTGGAATGCCGATCGTGCCGGTGCCCACTCTTCAGGTGCCTACCGGCGACGAGCCCGCTGGTGCGCACTCCATATGCGACGTCAAATGGATGGCGCATGAAGCCCTCGGCAACCGTGAGCCCGGGCAGGCGGCGCCTCTGCGTCTTCTTCTCTTGACTGGATTGCACGATTGCACAGTAGCACAAGCGAACGGCCGACCCATCCAGCCAGCATCACGGCATTGCTCACCGCTCAAGTACGTGGTGATTGTGGGCATGGCGGTGGGACCGTCGACGCAGGGTCGAGCGATCGTCGAGATAAAATGCCGCATTGACCAGTGCGATATGCGAGAAGGCTTGCGGAAAGTTTCCTACTAGACGCTTGAGTTTCGGGTCGTACTGTTCCGAGAGCAGCCCCAGGTCGTTGCGAAGAGCCAGCAATCGGTTGAAAAGCCGATGCGCGTCGCGGGTCCGGCCAATGGCCTTCAGGCTGCCCACCATCCAGAAACTGCACGCGAGGAATACTCCTTCCCCTCGCGGCAGACCGTCGTCGACCTTGGCCGTGTTGTAGCGCATGACCAGCCCATCCGGCATCAACTCTCGCTCGATCGCTTCGACGGTCCCCGCCACACGAGGATCCGTGCCGGGAAGAAAACCTACCAAAGGCATCAGCAGAAGGGCAGCATCGAGCTGCTTCGATCCGTAGGCCTGCACAAAGCAGTTCCTTCGCTTGTTGTAGGCCTTTGCGCAGATTTCGCGATGAATCGTGTCGCGGAGCGACCGCCATTTCTCAATCGGACCCTTGTAGTGCAGTTGTTCGGCCAGCAGGACCGCACGATCGAATGCCACCCAGGCCATCATCTTGGAATAAGTGAAATGCTGGGGCGCGCCGCGCATCTCCCAGATGCCTTGATCCGGTTCTCGCCAGATTGTTTCCAGCCGCTCAAGAAGCGCAACCAGCACCCGAAAGTCATCTTCATTGTGTCCGTCTATGTGGCCCGAGTGAAAGAAGCAGTCGAGCACCTCGCCGTAAATGTCGAGCTGGAGCTGCAGCGCCGCCGCATTGCCGACGCGGACGGGTTTCGAGTTCTCGTAACCGGGAAGCCAGTCCACTTCCCACTCCACGAGCTGCCGCTCGCCCTTGATGCCGTACATGATCTGCACCTGGTCGGGGCTTCCGGCGAGAGCGCGCAACAGCCAGCCCTGCCATGCGGCAGCCTCCTCAAAGTAGCCGCCATTGGCCAGAGCCAGCAGCGTGAAAGTCGTATCGCGCAGCCAGCAGTAGCGGTAGTCCCAGTTGCGAACGCCGCCGATACATTCCGGCAGAGACGACGTAACGGCCGCCACAATGCCGCCGGTCGGCCGGAAGGTCAGGGCTTTCAAAACGATCAGCGACCGCTCGATGGCATCGCGGTGGCGCCCTCTGTGCTTTAATCGGCCGGTCCAGCGCCGCCAGAAGGCTTCGGCGAACTTGAGAGCACTTTCGGGATTCACCTTGCGCGGATCGGGCTCGTAGGAACGTCCATAGCTAAGAGAAAACGACACGCGCTGCCCCTTACTGACCGTGAAATCGGCAACGGTCGTCAGGTTCTCTCCATGCACCGGGACCGATGCGTGCAGAAGGGCAAGGTTCGGCCCGGCGACGGCGCGCATGCCGCCCCGAATGTGCGTGACCCATGGCACGGTGCGGCCAAAATCGAAACGCAGGGCAAGTTCCATACGCATCGGAACCTTTCCGCGCAGTCCTTGAACAATGCGAAAAACATCGGAACGGCCACCGCGCGCGGGCATAAAGTCTATAAGGCGAACCGCGCCCTCCGGGGTTTCAAAGGTGGTTTCGAGAATCAGTGTGTGCGGCCGATAGCGGCGGCTTGTGCGGAAGCGGCCTTTCGCGGGAGCGATCTTCCAAAAGCCGTTTTCGTTGCTCCCGAGGAGTGCGGCGAAGCAGGCGTCGGAGCAGAAGTCTGGCCAGCACAGCCAGTCAATGGAGCCCTTCCGACCAACCAGCGCGGCTGTCTCACAATCACCGATGAGAGCGTAGTCTTCAATCTTTCCGGCCATATCTCTTTAGTTGCGCGATTCCCCCTGGGGTTTCATTCCCTATTGCTCCCGGTAACTGCGCATCAGGCCGCCGTCGATCACAAAAGTGGATCCGGTAATGTAGCTCGCGTCGTCGGAGGCAAGGAACGCGACCAGCCCGGCAACGTCCTCGGGTGTGCCCATCCGCCCAAGTGGAATATTGGCCAGGAGCGCATTGAGCTCGGTCTTGTTTTGGAGCAGCGACTGATTGATCGGTGTGGCTATGGCGCCCGGTGCAACATTGTTGACCGTGATGCCCAGCGGCCCCAACTCTACCGCCAGGTCGCGCATGAGCATGCGCAGGCCACCCTTGCTGCAGCAATACGTGGAAAATCCCGGAAATACCATGTCCTCATGGACGGAGCTGATATTGATGATCCGTCCGGGCTTCTTTGCCTCGCGCAGCCGCCTCACAAAAGCCTGGGACAGGAAGAAAGGGGCACGCAGATTCACTGCCATCACCTTGTCGTAGTCGGCTTCCGTCGTGTCCCAGAAGGCGGACTTCTTCTCCATCCCCGCGTTGTTGACCAGGATGTCGGCCGAGCCGAAGCGCGTCCACGCTTCGTCCATCAGTGCGTGCACTGCCTCCATGCTGGTCACATCGGCCTGGACGGCCTCGGCCTCTCCACCCGAGGGCCGGATTGCCCGCACGGTCTCGTCGGCCCCGTCCGACTTGCCCACATAGTCGACAACGACCCGGGCACCCTCGCTGCCAAGACGCTCCGCAATGCCCTGCCCGATCCCCGAGCCGGCGCCGGTTACGATCGCCACCTTTCCCTGCAACCGTTGCATCTTCCTCCTTGAATGAGGCCCAAGCAATGCACCCCGTTCTGATTGGATGCGTCCAATCTCTCAGTACTGTTACGGCGAGTGTTCCACGGGCTTCGTGTTCGTGACATGCGACCCCGACTCGCGATACGCTGTGAGATATTCGCGCTAAAACGCGAACCAAGGAGCCTGTGCATCTTCATGCCCATTCAGACGACCGGAAAAATCTGGCATAACGGCAACCTCATTCCGTGGGAACAAGCCACGATTCACGTGATGAGCCACGTGATCCATTACGGCTCAAGCGTTTTTGAAGGCATTCGTTGCTATGCGCAACCCCAGGGCTCAGCCGTGTTTCGCCTTCCAGAGCACATGCAGCGCCTGCTTGATTCCGCCAAGATCTACCGGATGGAGATGCCGTTCGGCCTTGACGAGCTGTGCGCCGCCGTGGTCGATCTGATTGAAGCCAATGGAGTTGCACCATGCTACATCCGCCCCATCGTGCTCCGCGGATACGGCGAAATCGGCGTCAGTCCCAAGGGCTCGCCCATCGAGGTTTATATCGCCAACTTCCCATGGGGTAAGTACGTGACCGGACACGGCGGCGCCGATGTCTGCATTTCGAGCTGGAACCGCCTCGCCCCCAATACCTTGCCCGCGCTGGCCAAGGCGGGCGCCAATTACATGAACTCGCAGCTGATTCGGATGGAAGCCGACACCAACGGCTATGCCGAAGGCATTGCGCTCGACGTCAACGGCTTGGTCAGCGAGGGCTCAGGCGAAAACGTCTTCGTGGTCAGGAATGGCGTTCTCTACACGCCACCGCTAGCCAACTCGGCGCTCTCCGGCATTACGCGGGACAGCGTGCTCACCATCGGTCGCCACCTGGGCTTCACTGTCTTCGAGCAATCGATACCGCGCGAGCTGCTCTACATCGCCGACGAGGTCTTTTTCACCGGAACTGCCGCAGAAGTTGCGCCAATCCGATCGATTGATCGGGTGGTCATCGGCGACGGCAAGCCGGGCGAGGTCACGCAAAAGATCGCCGACGAATTCTTCGCCATCGCCAATGGCCTCAAGCACGATCGCTTCGGCTGGCTCACGCCCGTCAATGTGACCGCAAGCGAACCTGTTTCGGCATAGGCACCCCTATGGTGGAACGGCCTGCGGCACCTCCCGTGGGCGCCGTTCCCACCCGGCGAGTATCATGAATGTGTGGCGCTGGTCGATCTGGCCGTCACACTGGCATCCATCGCCGGCGTCAATGAGCCATCGGCATCTGTGGGTCGCGCGCTCACGGAGATGGTTCGCCCCAGCGCATCGAACGTCCGGTAAGAACCCCGAGGTCAAGGAAGAAAGCGGCGAGTGAAACCCGAGATGAAAGTCCAGTTCGCCGGTCTGGAACTGGTCAACCCGATCATCGCCGCAAGCGGCACCTTCGGCTATGGCATCGAGTTTGAAGAGATTGTCTCGCTGGAGCGCATCGGCGGATTCGTGACCAAAGGGATTTCGCGGCAGCCCATGAGCGGCCACCCGGCGCCGCGTCTCCTGCAAACGCCAGCCGGCATGCTCAACGCCATTGGCCTGCAGAACATCGGCGTCGAAGAATTCATCGCCACGAAACTGCCCCAGCTCGAGCGCTACCCTCATTGCAAATGCATTGTGAACGTCTTCGGCTTCACGGTGCATGAGTACATCAAGGTTATTGAGCAACTCAACAACGCCGAGGGTGTCGCAGCCTACGAACTCAATGTCTCCTGCCCCAATGTGCATGCCGGCGGTATGAGCTTCGGCGCCGATCCCAGTTCGCTGGAATATCTCGTCAAACTTGCAAAAGCCGTGGCCAAGCGTCCCCTCATCGTGAAGCTGTCCCCCAATGTCACATCGATCCCGAAAATGGCCAAGGTGTGCGCAGATGCAGGAGCGGACGCGATCAGCCTCGTGAACACCTTTCTCGCCATGTCCATTGACGCGGAGACGCGCAAGCCGCGCCTGAGCAACGTGACCGGTGGACTCTCGGGGCCGGGCATCAAGCCGATTGCCTTGCGTATGGTCTACGAGGCCGCACACACCGTCACGATTCCCATTCTCGGCTTGGGCGGAATCGTCACCCCGGAAGATGCCGTCGAGTTTCTGCTGGCAGGCGCGACGGCGGTGCAGATCGGCACCGCCAGCTACGCCGATCCGCGAGCCGCAGAGCGCATTGCCCGCGGACTCGAGGCCTGGTGTCGCAGCCATCATGTCGAGCGCGTATCCAGCCTCACCCGCGCCCTCGACGCACCCAAAGGCTGATGCCGCCCGCATCGACGATCCTTTCAGTACGCCACCCGACCGTCATTCGGAATTCAAAATGTACCCTCGTTCATCGGGTACCAGGTAACATGCACGCGCTTTGCCGCCATCGCCTCATCCGATTTCGCGTGACCGGCGAAGCGCACGAGGCTGGTATGGGAACCCCGCTGACCAAATGGCTGCCGATCTGAATGGAGCGCGACCGTTATCCACAGGCCGAGTCCTGGCAGCGATCGCGGGGCAGGTTCGTGTCATACAATAACCCTAGACTCACCAGTTAGTTATCTAAATCTCGATTACCTAGGTTGCATTCCGCCTCGCCAACTCATCCAACTTTGGTAATATAAATTTCAATTACTGACGCCTAAAACGTCTTCCAGTTCGACTCAAGTTGCACTAAATTGGACCTACAAACTTCACAGCAATATGATGTGAATCATCGATAAACCAAAGATTTATCGAGATTTAATACGTATACCTCCTTGGTAATCACCTGACAGCACCATAGTGACACTTGTCACAGCCCCAGAGGATGATCGCTGTTACCCATTGAGTGATCTCCACCGATCGCGAAGCCGTGGGGTGAATGGACCCCCCAATAGACGCCTGGAGGTTTCCTGAGGTCATGTTTATGTTCAATTCTCTTCTTCATTTTTTCCGTATTCCGGTGTGCGAGGATTCGAATCCATACAGCATCCAAACCGCTCGGCCGAGCGCTTACAATCGCAGGCTTCCGTCTCTCCTCCTTGGAGCCTTTGCTCTCGGGTGCTGCCTGACGATTGCCGGTTGCGGGGGACTTACTGTAAACGGCAAGTCCCCCACTGGGAGCCCTAGCGGATCGGCTGCTGCGCTGAGCGCCCTGTCCTGCATTAACGGAACGGTCAGCGGTGCGGGCACAGACTCTTGCACGGTGACTCTAACGGCTGCCGCACCGAGCACGGGCGTCGCGGTCACCCTGTCGAGCAACAACACCGCTGTCACAGTACCGGCGCTGGTCACGGTACCGGCAAACGCGTCCACAGTTGCGTTCACCGCAACGGTTGCAACAGTCAATGCGGCCGAAACTGCAATGCTCACTTCAGCAGCAAACGGCGTCAACGAGACCTTCGCCATCAAGTTGAGTCCTCAGGTGGCGGGTGGAACCGGAACCCCGACGCTGGCCGTGAATGCGAGCAGCGTGACCTTTGGGAACGTCGCGGTGGGAGTGCCTTCAACCCAATCAATCACGTTATCCTCAACCGGTACAGCGGCGGTCACTGTGACGGGCGCAAGCATGTCGGGCACCGGGTTCACCTCATCCGGAGTGACTTTCCCGCTCACCTTGAATACGGGAAAGACGGCAACACTGAATCTTCAGTTCGAACCAACCGCCACGGGCGCCGCATCAGGCAAGCTTACGATCAGCAGTAACTCTTCGACCAGTAGCTCGGTCGCAATTCCTTTGACCGGCACGGGCGTCCCGCTCGCCATCGCCCTGAACTGGAGTGCACCCGGCTCTTCCGTGAGCGGATATAACATTTATCGGGCGAAGGGAAGCAGCTCGACATTCCAGAAGCTGAATACTTCGGTCAATTCGCCGGACTCCTATATGGATTCAGCCGTGCAAGCCAGCACCACGTACCAGTATTACGTCACCAGCGTCGACTCAACGGGCATGGAAAGCGCTCCGTCCAACACAGCAACAGTTGTTGTGCCGTAGTTACCAGATCGACGAACTGATGCGAGAAGGACCAATCTGAGTGGTTTCATCGTGCGATTAAAGTAGAAACCCTGCATATATGCCCCCATTTTCCGCACGGTAATCTTACTCATCCAGCCGCAGCCGAAGCTGTGGGAAATGTATGGTCCGCCGCACGATTGCAAGCAGAATCTTTGCCGCGAGTGGTTTGGTCTGCTCAAATGTATCCGGCCTGTTTTTGGAGCCAAGCTCCTGGCCATAATGGAGTCCGCGCGTCGCTTGTCTATAAAGTGGGTCGAACTCGAAAAGGGTTCTCATTCCCACGCAGGCTTAAGCAACGCCGGTTGTGACCGTTCACCCACGCATTGATTCGTCTCGCAAACCGGGAAAGATAATCATGACCGCCGTAGCCGCGGGGTTGGGAAAGTGGGAATCCTGCGTGGTTTACAGGATTTCCATACGAGGTGGGAAAGTCAGCTCTTTTGACTTTTCCACGGAGTGGCTTTTCCAATCCCTTCGTTCATGCCGCAGCCAGTGAAGGGGCGCAGTACCGTGTCCCCCTGGTTAAGATCGCCCATGCGGTTCGAGCCATCTTGTTTGCCAGCGCTACGACCGTCACATTGCGATGACTTCGCGCCGATAAATCTGCAAGCCACAGTCCAAGCGCGGAGGGATTTCGCTCGATCTGTGCCACCACGGATCGAGCTCCGTGCAGGAACATACGTCGCAGATATTCGTTTCCTCGCTTGCTGATGCCGAGCAATTTGGTCTTGCCGCCAGTCGAGTGTTGGCGGGGAACGAGTCCGAGCCATGCAGAGAGATCCCTGCCTTTTCGGAAAGTGATACCGTTGCCGATCGCAGCCACCAATGCGGTTGAAACCAGTGGGCCGAAGCCTGGAATTTCCATGAGACGGTGGCATGCATCGTCGTTCTTTGCAATGCGTTGAAGTTCAGAATTGGAGTTTTCGATTCGCTTTTCCAATTCGTCCCATTCATGCTTCAGTTCTAAAATCAAGAGCCGAAGTCTGACTGACAGAAACGAATTGGCGTCTTCCAGTACACTCTGCAACTGCGTCGTCAGATGAGAGGGGCCTTTGCGTATAGTGATTCCTCGCTCCATGAGGAAGCCGCGGATCTGATTCATCACCGCTGTACGCCTCGCCACCCAACGATCACGCACTCTGTGCAGCGCTTGCAGGTCCAACTGGTCGTCTGTCTTGATCGGCACAAAACGCATCGTTGGTCGTTGAACCGCTTCGGCTATCGCCTCTGCATCGAGATAGTCGTTCTTGTTCGATTTGCGAAACGCCTTCACAAACTGTGCAGGCATAAGTCGGGCATTATGCCCCTGAGTTTGCAGAGCACGACCAAGGAAATGTGCGCCTCCGCAAGCCTCCATGCCAATCAGCAACGGTTGCCGGTTCACCGTGAACTGGAGTAGCTGCTTTCGAGAAAACTTGCGGCGTAATACAATCTCGCCTCGCGCGTTGAATCCGATTACGTGGAAGGTGGTCTTGCTCAAGTCGATGCCGAGAGTGGAAATATCCATGACGAGCCTCCTCATGCCAACCAAAATAATCCGTCTGGGGGGACTTGCGGCGGACCATTCCAGTAGTGGGAAGCGTTGTTTGCTTTCCACATCTCCATAGCCCAGGGCTCTGCTGAACTCAGCAGGTGTTCTGTATGCGAGCGAGCTGTGAGGCCGCTCGCAGTTGTATTCCTGACGCCAGCTGTCGAGGGTTCTCCGCAGATCGTTCAGTGTCCTAAACCAGTTTGCGTTGAGACACTCGTCGCGCAGCCGTCCATGGAAGCTTTCAACATGCCCGTTCTGCATCGGCCTTCCGGGCTGGATGTGAATCAGATTGACCTTGCATTCTTCCGCCCAGCCCAGCATTCGTCGCGAGGTAAACTCCGGTCCGTTGTCGGAGCGCACGTTTTCCGGCCGGCCGCGCTGCTCGATCAGCCGATCGAGAGCCCGCGTCACGCGACCGCTGCCCAGACTCGTGTCAGCTTCCAGCGCCAGGCACTCGCGAGTGAACGCATCGACCACACTGAGGATGCGGATCATGCGACCGTTCGCCAGTCCGTCCACGATGAAATCCATCGCCCACTCCTGGTTCGCGCGTATGAGACGCGGCTCGATCTGCTGTTCGCGGACCAGCCGTTTGCGACGACGGCGCCGCACCGCCAAGCCTTGTTCAACATCCAGTCGATAGACTCGCTTCACGTTCACCGCTTGTCCGCGACGCTCCAGCACCGCATGCAATCTTCGATATCCGTAGCGCGGCTTCTGTCTGGCCAGTTTCACCAGCTCATCTCGCAGCTCCGCGTTTCGATCCGGCCTCGGCTCGTACCGATAGCTGGCTCGATCCACGCCCAGCAGCTTGCAGGCCCTGCGCTCGCTCAGATGAAATCCTGCCGAGACGAACGCAATGTCCTCTCTCAGACCGGCAAGCTCCAGCCGTTTTTTCGGATCACCGCCTTCAGCGCTTCCTTGTCCAGACTCAGATCGGCAACCAGCCCCTTCAATCGACGGTTCTCATCTTCCATCTGCCGAAGACGCTGCGCTTCGCTCACATCCAGACCGCCGTACTTCGCCTTCCAGTTGTAGAACGTAGCGTCGCTGATCCCATGCTCCCGGCAGAGATCCGCCGTCTTCAATCCGGCCTCATGCGGCTTCAGGATCGCAATGATCTGCTCTTCCGTGTACCGACTCTTCTTCATCCCAGTCCTCCCGTTCAGATTACGAGAGAACTCCAGTTTTCCCTGGCTGAGTTTTTCGGGGGCACGTCAATCCGTCGCCATTTTCGGCAGCTGTCGCGATACTCCGGATCCAGATAGGTCGCCTGTGACCGGTCGTCATCCGTGATCGCACACGACGATGCTATAAAGCTTCTAACGCGGATCCCGCGCGGCACCAGGAAAGCAGCCAAAGCCGGTTCCCACACACCGGCGTGAGAATCGCCCAAAAGAGCGATGTGTTTCCTCGCGGCCTTTTCCGCTGCGCCGAACTCGCACGGGGCAAGAGCGGAATCGCCCCGCCGATTCTGGCAATAAGTTCCGTCGGGTAACTGAATCATCCCGAGCCAGTTCCCCAGGACGAAATCTCGGTCGTACAAAAGATGAGAATTCGGACAATTGGCTCCGGGTTCGGTGGCGCGCGCACCGAAGCACGGGCCGGGATTCAGCCCGAGGCGATAAAGCTGCGTCCCGACCCTAATTGATTTGCCTTCCGCGAATCGAGCACCGAGAAAGGCGCAGCTTGCCAGACTCGCCGACATCAGCAGATAGAGAGCAAGGGCGGGTGCGCTTCGGAAGGATCGCGCCCCCGGCTTTTGTGCGGGCCGGAGAGAACGGAAGCGGTCCTCGACCTGTCGCTTGGTGATGGTTGAAACCGCGAGCGAGATTCCGAGCAGAACAATCCGTTGGGCGAAGCTCAGCTTCGTGACGCCCAACGCGAAAGGTGCGAGTACTAACAGCGGCCAATGCCAGAGGTAAAGAGAATAGGAGATATCGCCGAGCCATTGAACGACTGAAAGCCCGATGATCCGTCGCGCCAGAGGCGAATCGTAGTCGTCACCAACGATCAGGATTATCACGGTGGCGAAGACCACGGGCACTGCCGCGAGACCGGGAACAGCGGACGTCGGATTGAGAAACCAGCTGGAAGCAATGAGTATCAGCCAAGCCGCACCGAACAGCGGCGCGACCCAACCTGCCGAAAGGCGATTTCTCAGATTGCCGAGCATCAGACCCGCGAGGCCGCCGGCAGCGAACTCCCAGGCTCGAGCATAAGTCAGGAAGTAAGCGGCTGACCGATCGTGGTGGAGCGCCAGGATTGCCGAGATCAGCGAAAGCACAAGGATGGTGCCCATAAGAACCCCGATGACTGCGGGGATAAGGCTCTCGGCGGTGCGCCGAGTTCTGGCCATGGCAACGCGGAGGGAAACATACAGCAGCGCCGGCCAGACGAGATAGAATTGCTCCTCGACCGACAAAGACCAGTAATGATTGACCGGTGAAGGGACACGCTGGTCAACCTGTATCAACACCGCAACCGGCTGACTCCCCAAAGGGCGTAGTGTCCCTGGAGGCTGGAAAAACGGCCTCACGGAGATCAAAAAGACAAACTCCGGCCGACATCTTTCATCGCAAAACTGTTTCAAAAGCCAGAAATCATCTGCCGCCGAGTCGCCGCTACAAAATCAGGCACCTGCGCAGAGGTTCCTTAATATGTGTCTGGTATTCGTAGCAAGTGATCTGTCCGCTTAGCGGGCGGTGAGGATGGAGCCATGCATAAGCGCATGGGGATCTATCCGAGAGCCGCAGTGGAGCGGGCTATGAAGGTGCAGGAAGTACTCTTACGGGCCACAACGGGGAAGATCAAGTGGTGGCAGGCGGCTGAGTTGATCGGCATCAGCGAGCGGCAGATGCGTCGCTGGCGGAAGCGCTATGAAGCGGAAGGCTACCAGGGACTCCAAGACCGGCGACGGCGGAAGCCAAGCAGCCGGTGCGTGCCGAAGAAGCGAAGAAGCAGGCGGAAGAGGTTCTGAGCCTGTACCGGGACAAGTACTTCGATCTGAACGTGAGTCACTTCCATGAGAAGCTCGTCGAAGAACATCAGCGCTAAAGTCGGTTGCTCATTAAGCGCCTTGTTCGGCGTATCGGGTGTCGAGCGAGACGTGATTGCTCGCGGCATCTTTACTTCTGTCTCCGACCTCGCGCGAAAGCTCCGTCGATACATCAACGCTTACTCAGCAAATGCTCGACCGATTCGGTGGAAATACTCTGACTCCTCCCGCCACACCCGTAGTAACGAATTCTCTGCGACAGGCCACTAGATCACCGCGTCCGTCGCAAACGCCAGCGACTTACTTCAAACGACCCTATCGAAACTGCCCCGGCCAAGAGTCTTGGGACAAACCACCAGTGTCGTGCCGGGGCAGTCCCGATAGGAACCTAACGTTTATGGGGACCAATTCATTGGTCTGTAAAATTGTGTCGGACTGGTTTCGAGGAGGCGCATATGCATCGACAATGGAAGATTGCATTATTATTGATCGCTTCGATCGGGTCTTCGGCCTATGTAGCCGCCCAGACTGACTCAACGACACATAAAGTCCTAATGGTGACCGTCGAGCCCGGTGTTCGGCTTGAGGTGCTGGACTGGGGCGGGTCCGGAAGACCTCTCATCTTTTTGGCCGGAAACGGCGATACGGCGC
Source organism: Occallatibacter sp. (assembly GCA_036520995.1). Lineage (GTDB taxonomy): Bacteria > Acidobacteriota > Terriglobia > Terriglobales > Acidobacteriaceae > Telmatobacter. The sequence continues at coordinate 3,325 of DATDIQ010000003.1, read as the reverse complement.
ATCGCTTCGACGGCTTCGCTCCACAGTTCACCAAGCAGCATCACGTCTACGGCATCACGCGGAGAGGATTTGGCGCGTCTAGCAGTCCCACACCGGCTAATGGGAATTATTCGGCGGACCACCTTGGCGATGATGTGCTTGCGGTGATGAAGGCGCTTCACATTGATCGCCCTGTGCTGGCGGGGCATTCCATGGCCGGGGAGGAATTGAGTTCGATCGGCAGCCGCTTTCCAGACAAAGTTTCCGGGCTGATCTATCTGGATGCTGCGACAGACTTCGCTCTCGATGATCCTGACCATCCGCTCCTTGCAGTCGAGATGAACGACATCAAAAGACGCATCGACGAGATCGAAGCCGGCGGGGTGGATGAAAAGAAGAAGCTGTTGAAACTTGAGGCCGCTGTCGCAAGGTTCAAAACTGTGCTTCACCATGACAACGCGGAAATAGCCAATATGCCGCCACTGCCGCCTCGTTCGCCGATCGGTGCGGCGCTCAACTTTGGCGTGCAAAAGTACACCAGCATTCCTGTTCCCGCTCTCGCAATCTATGCCTGTCCGCACAACTGGGACCGCCTGCCCGACAGCCCTCGCAAAACCGCTCTTATCGCGGACGACAAGGCACGCTGTACTGCATGGGCTGACAACTTCCGCCGCGGCGTGCCAAGCGCCCGCATCGTCATGATCCCAAATGCCGATCACTATGTGTACCTCAGTAACGAAGCTCAGGTCGTCCGGGAAATGAACGCATTTCTGAACACCCTTCACTGAGCGATAGTAGCGACGATTCTCTTTGGATAGACAGACTCGTGCCCGCCGAAGAGAAGCATCTTCTGATTAGTAACTGGAAGTCTTTGAGCTGTATCTGGAGCGCCCGCGCGACACACTGATGTGCAGCTTCGCATTCAGGAAAGGGACGCTTTAGATACAGCGACTTGAAGGAAGCCGCCCGGGTGGCGGAGGCTTATGTAGTTTGAATCGAGCCGGGAATACTTCAGGCGAATTCAAGGAGTGCTGAGAGCTTTGTCTTGATGAGTGATGAGGACAGATCGCCTCGCGACGATGCGCTGGGAACTTCAGATGGCCGGCGCGAAGAGTGATTTCGTAGTTGCTGCTGTGATCGGAAGCAGGGATGTCCTCCTGTTCGTTGGGTGCAACGTAGTGGCGTCGATGTCCATGATGCCGATTCATGCAGCACACCTCGTGAGCGGCGGCGGAGAGCGAAGGAGAAGTTCGGCAGCGGAGATACGCTCGATGACGCACATCTTTTCTCCGCACTTCGGACAACGCCATAAACTCGAGCGAGGTTCGCAGGCTGCTGATGAGACGTGAGCAGCAGAGCCACGCAGCAGTTCGAAGCAGATGGGCAACAGTCGCGCACGGCGGCGGTTAGCGAGGAAGCCGAAGTTGCGGATGCGAACGAAGGCACGCGGAAGCAGATGCAACAGGAAACGGCGCAGGAACTTGTCTGCCGGCAGGCTCATCAGCTTCTTCTTGTTGCCGTGTGCGGAGTCACGCCAGCGAAAGGTGACGTTGCTGTCTTCCAGTGCGACGAGCCTGCTGTTCGAGATCGCCACACGATGGGTGTAGGCGCCGAGATAGCGTAGAACATGTTCTGGACCTCCGAACGGACGCTTGGCGTAGACGACCCAGTCGTGTCGGAACAGGGTTCGCAGCAACGCTCGAAAAGCGCGTGGCTCGGCAAGATGCTTGAGGCTGCCATGAAACTGCAGTGTGCCGTTGAGGAATGCGGCCTTAAGACCATCGGTAAATTTACCGCGGAAGACACGCTTGAGCACATTACGGGGCAGAAAGAAGCGGCGGGAAGAGCTGATCCAACTGGCATGATCCGGTGCCAGTCCTCCGGCGGCCAAAACGCAACGTACGTGAGGGTGAAACTGCAATCGTTGATTCCACGACGCTGAAGAAGCCGATCTCGGCTCCGAGGTGGCGAGGATCGGCAGCCACTTCGAGCAGCGTCTGAGCGCTTGCACGAAATAACAGGTTGAAGATGGCCTTCTTGTTCTGCAGAGCGACAGGCGCCACTTCCCAGGGCAATGTGAACACAGCGTGCACGTAACGCGTGGGCAACAGTTCCCCTTCCCGCGCCTCGAGCCAGCGCAGGCGAGAGCGGCGATGTCTACGTGCCGTTACGGCGGATTGGCCAGGCGACAGTACCCACAGTCGCTTAGTTCAGCCAGATGTAAGGAGGATTATCGTCGGAAGCCGAGTTCCGGTGACTGCGTCATTGGCCTGGGCCACCTTCCATCCTTCCGATGGAAGGATAGGTCGCACTAACAGATGGCAGCGCCGACTGAATCGAGAATACCCAACTTGCACCGAGCAATGAATGCTCACATCAGAGTGCGGATGGAAGGGTGGCGACAGAAATACACTCGGCAGACGAAAGCTCGCGAAAGGAGAACACCCATGTCTTCCTTCGTCCGAACCTTGCTATGGCTGGTTAGTCGGGCCGTCAAGGCTCAGGATGAACTCGCTGCGCTCGGCCTTGACCGCCCGACTAACCAGCCAAAAAAACACATATCCGGACAAAGGAAAACATGGACATGAACTTGCCCAACCACAAAATGCCTTGACATCGGCCGGACTTCTCATGGAAGGCCAATGCGCTCTTTCAGACCCCGCGCTGCTGCAAACGCGCTTTGGCGATAACGCGCCAAGCGTTCCAATACTCCACCGAATCGCGCCACTCTCGTCGCGGTGCCCACATCTCCCGATGACATTTGGCCGGAGGATTACGCTTCAGCAGCCTCTCTGGACGGATGCTCGGCCGGATAATTGAAGAAGAGCTGATTGCCGTCGGGATCATTGACCACCAGAAGCCGGTAGCCCCACGAACCATCCCTGACAGGAGCGCCCCTGGCTTCCAGTTCCGCCCGCAGCTCGTCCAGTGCGGCGATTGCGGCCTCATGCGTCGCTGGCCCGACATTGAGAGAGATGAACATAAGCCCTTTGCCAACCTTTGCCGGCCAGTGGCTGGAGAGGATAAATGAACAGCCCTGCCGCTCAACCTGTGCTACGTACACTCTGCCGCCCTCGTCGTAGCGCCAGGGGCTCGTGAAGCCGAGCCGGTCAATGAAGAAGCGCAGCGAGGCCTCAACATCGGTGACGTGTAAGACAGCGCGCGCAAACCAGTCTGTCATAGGTCATGCATCCTTGTGCTGCAATTCATTCGTAGCGAAGGGCAGTGAGCGGATCGATCTTCATTGCGCGCCTTGCGGGGAGGAAAGCGGCGAGGACGCTGACGACTAGGACTCCGATGAGCATTACGGCGTAGTTGGCCAGGTTAGTGGGCCGGATTCCATAGA
>DATDIQ010000002.1:0-33812 GCA_036520995.1 Occallatibacter sp. | reverse complement strand
GAAATGGTTTCGATCTAGGTCGGAACAGCGTGCTTGAACGTAGCCGGCAGGAACAAACGCCGGAGCCTGAGTGGCTCCAGGCTGTGGGAAGGCAGAAAACCAGTGGAATTTTTTCGCAGTGTCAGTATCGATTGGCTGGGACAGAAGTGGTATTTCCTGAGCTTTTCCTTGATTTTCAGTGTGGCCGGAGTGACTGCAATGGCCGTGCACTGGTCGCACATCGGCTACCCAGTGCCTTTGGGCGTTGACTTCCGCGGCGGGACGCAGGTGCAGGTGCAATTCGCGCAAGCGCCGGAGCTGGACAAAATTCGGCAGGCGATGGATGCGTCCGGAATCCGCGATTTCAGCATCCAACCGATTCGAAACGTGGATCAGCCGACGAGCAACGATGTGCTGATCGGCCTGCCCGAACAGACCAATGAGACGGCTCTGGATGCAGGGCGCGAACGGATCCAGGATGCGCTTCGCTCTCACTACAACAATTCCTTCACCGTGCGGAACGTGCAGGTGGTCGGTCCGACGGTGGGCAAGCAACTGGAACGTCAAGCCGGGATGGCCGTGCTTTGGTCGATGCTGGGGATGCTCGTCTATCTGTGGTTCCGATTCCAGCTGATCTACGGCGTCGCAGCGGTGGTGGCCTGCTTTCACGACACGCTGATCACCCTGGGAGCGTTCGCCCTTACCAGTCAGGAGATCAGCCTGACAGTCATCGCCGCGATCCTTACTTTGGTGGGTTACTCGATGAACGACACCATCGTTGTCTTCGACCGCATTCGAGAGAATTTGCGATTGACGCGACGCGAGCCCTTGCCCGATCTCGTAAACCGGAGCATCAATCAAACCCTGAGCCGGACCGTGCTGACCTCGGGCTTGACGTTTTTGACTGTGCTCTCGCTCTATGTGTTCGGCGGCCAGGTTCTGCGGGGCTTTTCTTTTGCGCTCGTGATCGGAATTTTGATCGGCACGTATTCGTCCATCGCCGTTGCAGCGCCCATGCTGGTGGCATGGCAGGAGTGGCGCGCGAAACGCGGAAAGACAGTGGTATTGCCCGCTGCGAAGCGTACGCGCGTGTAGTCAAGACGTGGTTTTTGGGTGGGACGGGTGCACTGTTTTGGGTGCACATTTTGCAAGTGTTGCATAGTTCTGGTATAGGTGGAGGACACTGCTGTGGTACCGATTACATGCCGGGAACATTTCAGTCTGTCCCGGTGTCTAATGTGAGGTAACCAACACCCGATTCGAGGCTGGCCATGTTTGAAGATTCCACATTTGAATCCGGAGGCAGGATTAAGAGCAAAAGCAAGTATTGGATGATGTTTACGTTCATCACCAATGGTTCGATTCTGCTTCTGCTGATCCTTATTCCCTTGATCTACCCTGAGGCTTTGCCGAAGGCTGCGATGCAAACGCTCTTGGTTGCACCCCCGCCTCCGCCACCCCCTCCGCCTCCTCCGCCTCCTCCTGAAGTGAAGATCGTGCACGTGCAGTCGGAGATGATGAACAACCAGTTGGTTGCGCCAACCAAGATTCCGAACAGCATTAAGCAGGTGGCGGAAAAAGAAGCGCCGCCGTCGAGCTTTGGTGTTGCGGGCATGGAAGGCCTGGGCGGCAGCGCCAGCGGCGTGATGGGCAGCGTGTTCGGCAGCGGTGGGCCGAAAGTGCAGGCAGCCACTCCCAAGAAAGTGAACATCTCGGCCGGCGTTGCGGTCGGTATGCTGATCCAGAAGACGCAGCCGGTGTATCCGCCGATCGCCAAGGCGGCGCGCGTTTCGGGCACCGTAATTCTGCAGGCGACAATTTCCAAGACCGGTTCGATCGAGGGTCTGCAAGTGGTGAGCGGACCGGCGATGTTACAGCAGGCAGCGTTGGACGCGGTGAGGACGTGGCGTTATCGGCCCTACCTGCTGAACAACGAACCTGTCGAAGTTCAGACCACGATTAACGTAATCTTCAGCCTTGGTGGCTGATCTGCCTTCTGGCCCTTTCTCCGCGGAGAAAGGGCTTTGATTTTGACCTGAATGCGAATCCCAGAAGAGCCGCATTCCCAGCACGGCAGTCGCAGTTCACAAGATAACTCCTTAGGAGGAACGATTCAGTGATTCTCGCTCAGCTCGCACATTTCTCTTCGCACGCGGTCAGCAGCCTGGCCCTCTTCTTTCAGGAGGAGCAGACTATCAGTTTCAGCCCGATGGGGCTGTGGGAACACATGGGATGGCTGGCCCGCGCCGTGGCTATCCTTTTGTTCATCGAGTCCATTTGGTCCTTGGCTGTGATGATCGACCGCTACCTTTACTTTTCAGCGGCGCGCAAGCAATCGCGTGAATTCGCTCCCAAAGTGGCCGGCGCGCTGAAAGACAGCAAGCTTGAAGAGGCGATCAAGATCGCCGACCGCAACAAGAAGTCGCACCTGGCCGAAGTTGTGACGGCCGGTCTGCAGGAGTTTCGTGCTTCAGGCGGCGCATCGACCGAGGCCAATATCGAAAGCTCACAGCGCGCGCTTGACCGGGCGGAAGCCATTGTTCACGCCAAGCTTAAGAGAGGCCTCAGTGTTCTGGCCACCATCGGTTCGACTGCTCCGTTCGTCGGACTGTTCGGCACCGTCGTCGGCATTCTGAACGCCTTCCAACAGATCGCGACGCAGAAGACCTCCGGTATCGGCGCCGTGGCTGGCGGTATTTCTGAAGCGCTGGTGACCACGGCATTCGGCCTTCTGGTGGCTATCCCGGCGGTTATGGCGTTCAACTACTTCACCGGCCGTGTCGAAGCGTTCGACGTGGAGATGGATAACTCGTCGAGCGAACTGATCGACTACTTCATCAAGCAGAGCAGCAAGCGCTAAGCGCAGCTCGAGCGAGAATTTGCGGGGGCAGGAGAAACCTATCCTGCCCACCGATTTTCGAGAGTTAGGGAAGCCGCGCAGTACGAAGCAAGCGCCGGAGATCCTCCGGGAAAAATCTCAAAGGCACGGAGCCAATCCAATGGCAGTAGCAGTTCGAGACGAAGGCAGCAAAATCAATTCCAACATCAACGTCACACCGATGGTGGACGTGATGCTCGTGTTGCTGATCATTTTCATGGTCATCACTCCCATGCTCCAGAACAAGGTGCAGGTCGATATGGCCAAGGTGGATAATCCCACGCCGATGCCGGACGCCGATAAAGAGGACTCTATTGTCGTCGCAGTGACTCGTGACGGCGGGGTGTTCCTGGGCCAGGATCACGTGGCAACCAGTGAGCTCGGCGCCAAGGTGCGCGACAAACTGGCAGACACGCCGGGGAAGACAATCTTTATTCGCGCGGATGCGCGCGCGCAATACCGGGCGGTCGAGGACGCCATCGACGCTGTCCGCACCGCCGGTGTGGATGAGGTGGGATTGTTGACTCAAAGGAAAGAAGGCAATCTTTCCGGCGGCCAATGAGCTGGAGTCCGTTTGCGGGCAGGTTTAACGATTTCGACCAAATTGAGGAGTTGGATCCATGGCAATGACAACAGGGGGCGGCGGCGGCGGCGCGATGGGCGAGATCAACGTGACGCCCATGATCGACATTTTGCTGGTGCTTTTGATCATCTTCATGGTCATCGTGCCCACGGTGCCTCATGGGCTGGATGCGCTGGTGCCACAGCCGCCAAAGGATAAGACCAAGCAGCAGGAGCCAAACGATCGCACCATCGTTGTCCAGGTGATCTATCGGCCCGGCGCGGCACCGATCTACAAGATCAACGAAACCGAGGTTGCGAAAACGGACCTGCTGGCGAAACTCACGGATATCTATTCGAATCGCGCGGAGCGGGTCATGTTTGTGAAGGGCGACGACGATCTGGATTTCCGTTATGTCGCGGACGTGATCGACATTGGCAAGGCCGCCAACGTGGATCACATCGGGCTCATGACGCCGAAGATTCTTGCTGGGCAGTAGCAGGTTTTGCAGGGGATTCCCCATCCTCTTGATTCAGCTGCAGGTGCCTGTATGGGGCGAGGCAGCCCAGCTCCTGAAGTGACGAAACGCGCAGGCTGCAGAGCGGGTGCGCAAGGCTTCTAGGAGTTCGGGCGACCAAGCCTCTGAAGAAATTTGAGGAGTACAATTCTTTCGATCCTGGTTTCGGAAATACGGCCGCGGCCAGAAAGTTTTTCTTGAATTCCAGGGCGCATCGTGACAGGCACGTCCTGAAGGAGAAGATAAGAACATGAATGGACCCGCACGAATTACGGCGCTCGCGGTTGTTCTGGCTGGGATGGTGCTCTCGATCAGTGGATGCAGCCGCCTCGCGGCCCGTGATCAGTTGAACAAAGGCGTCGACGCCTACAAGAGCGGTAAGTATGAAGAGGCGATCGGGCACTTCCAGAAGGCCACCGAACTCGACCCGACGCTGCCGATGGCCAAGAGCTATCTGGCAACGGCCCTATCGCAGAACATCGTTCCCGGTCTCGACACTCCTGAAAATCTGAAGACGGCTGAGCAGGCGATCAGCATTTTCCAGGAAGTTCTGTCGAAAGACCCCAACGATGTGAACAGTCTGAAGCAGATTGCCGGTATCTATTTCAACATCAAAAAACTGGACGATGCCCGGACATGGCAGAAGAAGGTGCTCGCGGTCGATCCGAAGGATCCTGAAGCCGCGTACACGATCGGCGTGATCGACTGGACTGAGGCGCATGAGAACATATTGAAGGCTCTGGTGCCCGCCGGTCTCAATGACGACGGTGAAGGGAACGCCAAGGCTCCCAAGAAGGTAATGGATACGGTCAAGCAGCAGAACTCTCCGCTGGTGGAAGAGGGGCTGCAATACCTGAACCAGGCGGTCGCCAACCGGCCCAACTACGACGACGCGATGGCGTATCTCAACTTGATCTATCGCCGCAAGGCAGACGTCGATTTTGGCGATGCTTCGGCTGTGAAACAGGACATGGCCCAGGCGGAGGAGTGGCGCACGAAGGCGATGGGAACCCGCAAGGCGAACGAAGAGAAGAAGGATAAAGGCCCCGGCGGTATCACCATGGACTCCAATGGCAACCTGAAGTAGCTGACTTCAGCAGCAATGTAAACAAGGACGGCCTCCGCGCAAAGCGGAGGCCGTCCTTGTGTGCGGGGTGTTTCGCCGCGACGCAGGCAGCGATTCTGCTCCGCAGCGTGATTCTTCGTTCGCCTGGGCTTGCAGGAAAAAGGGGATTGGCTGGACGAGAAAGGGATCGGCGTGGCGACTGGTCAGATAGACCCGCACCGGCCTGAGGGTTTTGTCTTTGTCCAGGGCGGCATGGAAGGAGATGGCCCTGGCTGCCCTTCTATTGTGCGCCGTTCTTCAGAATTTGCTCGGCATAGTAGTTTCTGACTGTCGCCTGATCGTGCAGCATCTCGAGATAGGCGTTCTTGAGTAGCTGGGCATGGCTTTCACGCAGAAACTGGCGGATCGTCTGCTGCACACGCGGGTCGTTGAGCTCGCGCTGGCCGGCAGGCTCATGCGACAAGAGCTTGTAGATCGCATAGCCGACGACTTTGCGGCTTGGCGCCCCGCTATCGTAAATCGGGATAGGATCGGTGATTTGGCCTGGTTTGAGGCGGCCGATGGCGTTGTAGGCCTCGGAATCGCTGCGCAAAGCGGATTCATTGACAAAGCCCATATCGCCGCCGTTGGACGCATTGTTGGCATTGTCTGAAAACTGGATGGCTACGGAAGCAAAGTCTTCGCCGCTGCGCAAGCGATTGTCGAGGACTTCAATTTTCTTTTTCGCGTCCGCATCGTTGGGAGCCTTGGCGCCTTGCAGGTTCGCCGCCTGCTGTCCGGGCACCGCGCTGGCCACGATTTGCATGAGATGATATTGCGGCTCAATCAAGTTGAACTCAGATTTGTGCGCCGCATAATAGCCACTGATATCGGAGTCGGTGATGTTGATCTTCGATTCGATTTCCTTGTTGAGCAGTTTCTCCTTGGTGAGCGAACGGCGCAGATCGCGTTTCAGATCTTCGAGCGTAATATTGCGCTGCTTCAGCTGCTTGTCGAATTCTTCCTGGGTGTAGGGGGACTTCATTTCTGTGAGCTTGGCGTTCACGTCTTCGTCTGAGGCGGCCAGATTCAGTTTTGCGGCGCGCTGCTGCAGGATTTCATCTTCAATCAACTGATGCAGAATATTAAGGCGGACGATGCTCGCTTGCTCAGGGCTCGGTTCCTGGGGATTGTCGCCAACGCTTGCCTTGTAATACTTCTCGACATCCGCACGCTGGATGTCTTTTCCATTCACCGTGGCCATCACATCGGGAGACGGAGGCTTGTGGCATCCAGCCACGACCAGCATGCTTGCAAGAAGGGATGAAGCGACCGCGCGTGAAAGAAATCGAGTTTCGACGTGCAACCTGGAATCTCCTGAGGAGCGGCAAAGGCTCCCGGGCTTACAGGATAAATCCCCCCGGCCCGGCGGCGATACCTTTACCCAGGGGGCCCAGTCGCCTTGGTACTATTACGCCTGCACGGGCAGATGAGCTTTGTCCTACTTGCCGGCTCCCTTTGCCCCGGCAGCCGGAGCGGGCGCGGCGGCGGGAGCGGGGGTGGTTGGCGGAGGCTCTTCGCCGGCAGCGTGCAGGGCACGATCGATCACCATCCAGACCTGGTCCTCCGGGATGGCTCCGACGATCCGCTCTCCATTGATGAACAGCGACGGCGTCGAATCGAGGCCCAGCTTGTCGCCCTCTTTCATCGAGGCCCTGACCTGCGCGTCATCCTGCTTGGCAAGGCAGACATCGAGTTTGGGGGTGTCGAGCTTGCCCAAGGCGCCTTCCTGGCGGGCAATACGATCAAGCGCGGCGAAGCTCTTAGCCGGATCCCGATCTTCTCCTGACACTTCCTGCCCATGAGCGTGCAGGTAGTCGACGTAGGTCCAGTACACGTCTCCGTTTTGTGCCGCGAGGCAGTTGGCATCGACGGCGGCGTGGATTGCCCACGGATGCAAATCCACCAGCGGATAGTCCTTGTAGATAAAGCGCACCTTGCCTTTGTAGTGATCGAGCGTCGAGGGGAAGAGCGACTCATGCATGCGCGCGCAATAGGGGCACTCCAGGTCGTCGAAGTTGATGACGGTGACCTTTGCGTCGGGATTGCCTCGGATGGGGCGGCCGGTTGTATCAATAAGGAAAGCGGGATCTTTGAAGAGGTCGAAGGTTTCGAGGCGCGCGAGGGTTTTTCCGTCGGTCGAGATCAGAAAGTCAGAGGATGTGGACTTGGGTCCGCGCGCGAAAGTGATGGGAAGCGTCTCATACCCTGGAACCTGGCTTGGTTTGCGCGCACCGATCGCGACCGTGTAGTCCTCCGGGACATTGAACTGCGAACGCACCAGGACTTCAATGTGCCGATTGAGAGTGGCGTCGATCGGGGTTGGGTTCGAAGGCTGGGCTTTGCAGCCAATGGCAAGAATTAACGCAAGCAGGCCAGTCAGGAAGTGAAAACGAGACAAATGAAAATCCTCTTTAGACAGGATAAATCAGCGATAGCCCGGCTTTTCTGTGGGACGCCGAGGGCAGACCCTAGGAGGACTGACGAGAATCAAGCCTAAAGGCGACCAAACCGCGCGTCAATAGAGGGGAGGCAGGCTCGGATCGCGGAAGATGCTGTTGGAGTGACGGATATCTCCAACCGATCCGAAATTGGCCAGGGTGAAGCTGTAGAGCCATTCCGTCTCGTCGCGGCTGACGTTGCCGACGGAACCGAGCTCGAAGCGGCGATACCCCAGCATAAGACCGCAGCATCCCCAGTTGTAGACGGCCTGGACCCCGCCATACTGCAATGCGCCATGGACGAAGTCGTACCCCCCATTGGCGGCCACATTGAAGCCCGTGCGATTCGACTTGCCGATCTGCAGGAAGGGCTGCAGTTGCTGGCTTTGAATGGTGGTCGCGGCGCTGCCGTTTTCGTCCACCGCATTCAGCAACGCGTGGCCGAGGCCGACAGTGGTAAGTCCCCAGCTATAGCCGGCATAGAGATTGTCGGCGCCCAAGCGACCGGCCTTTGTGTCGTAGTCCATATCCCACTCGAGGCGCAGATTGTTGATAGCCTCGAAGCGCAGTCGCGAGATGACGGGCGAAATGTTGCGCGACGCGGTGAGAAAGGCAACCCCGCTCAGATCGAGCGTCGAGTCAAAGACGTTCCGGCGCCCAGGGATGATTGCGCCGCCAAAGCCCGGATCCAGGAAGAACTTCTGCGCGACCTGCCAACTGGCCCACTCGCGTTGCTGCGGAGGACACGCGCCGGCCGCAGCGTCCGATTCGGGACACGGCGTTGGGTGAAGCGGGCGCAGGTAAAAGCGCTGGGTGAGCGAGTATCCCACTTCGTCGGTGTTGGTTGCGATATCCGACGTATCCACCAGGAGCACGTTGCGCGCGTCCGGGCCGACTCCACCCACGAAGCGATAGGTGAATTCGGGCTCGATCACATGGCGCAGAACTCGGTTCCAGTTGCCCATCGTGAAGTCTCGCTCGAGCGCCGGTGGCCTGAGATCGAGCGACGCTTCAAGATCGTGTCGACTGAGCGGATCATGGCGCACGGTGGGCGTTCCGCCGTCCGCTCCGGTCAAATCAGGTGTCTCGCTCCCTGAGTAGAGGGTCTCCCGCAGCGCGACCCCGGGCACTATGCTCCATCCGGCCGCGACGATGGGAAGAGAGAGATGTGGATAAATGTCGAAGCGTCCCAGGTTGTACGCGTGAAAATCGGGCTCCGAGCGGCTCAAGTGGCTAAGGGATGAGTTCAGGCCCCAATACAGCGGGGAAGTGCTGAAACGGCGATCGAGCGTGTCGAAGCGGAGTGTGGGCAGGTGAAGGATCCTTGCTTCGTCGCCGGTGGCGGTGCCGGCGAAGGTCTGCAGCCGGCTGAAGTAGCCTGACGGCACGACGCCGTTGTGATCGTGGGTGAGCGACAGATTGCTGAGGACCTCGGAGTTGACCGCCTGCGTGTAGTTGTCATTGAAGACGAGGCGGTATACGTAGTTCGACAGGTACTCGAGGTTGCCGGCAAGGCGGGTGGCAGGCGAAAAATCCTTGCGGCCATCGACAGCCACATCGACTCCGCCCTGGTTGACCAGGCCGGTTGCGGGCGGGGTTGCCGCAATGCCGCGATCGAGAAGCGCATTCCAGCGTACGGTCAAATGATCGAGACCGGGACCCTTGTAGCGAAAGTCGCCGTTGGGGGCAAAGCCGCGCTTGGAGAAGTATTCGGAACCGATGACCATATCCGTACTGCGATTGATGGCCCAGTAGAATTGTTCGCCGAAGGTGTAGCCGCGGATCGACGAGCCATTGCTGACCACCGGGATCAGGAATCCGCTTTGCCGGCCGGTTTCCGTGACCGGATGGCGCAGGTAGGGCAGGTAGAAAATGGGGACGCCGAAGAGCTTGAAGAACGTGTTGGCCGCAGATGCTTCCTCGTTCTGCATCTTGATGGCACGCGAGAATAGCTGCCAGTCGGGATGGGGTAGCCGGCAATTGGTCATTGTTCCATCGACGATCCGATAGTTTCCTTCGCCCGTTTGCACGAGGACTCTGCCCGAGAAGAGGAAAGGGTTGGTGGTGGAGTAGACCAGCACATTTCCCGTTCTGCGCACGCCCATCGAGCCGGTCACATCGAAGAATCGCGCGGTGTGCATGGCGAGCCGCATGTCTCCATGCGAGGCTTCGATGTCTACGTCTTCGGGGCCGCCCATCAGATGAAGATGCCCTTCTGCTTCGAGTTCTGTGGTGTCGAGGTTGTAAGTCACCTTATCGGCGCGAAGCACAGAATCGCGGTAGTGAAACTCGACCCGACCCGTGCCGGTCCAGGTATGTTCGATCCAGCTTTGATGGTCCGCGACCACGCGAAAGGGAACGCCACGGGGCGACGCGGGTTCAGGCTCCGCCACCGGGAGCACTTCCTGGCCAGGGTCGTCGGGTAGGGTCGCCGGCGCCGCCGATGAGCTGTTGCCTGGTCCCGGCGTGTCCGTAGCTGGAGGGGGTAACGCATTGGTCAATATCTGTCCGCGAAGTTGCGGATGACAGAGGGCCATTAGCGTGATAAACACGAAATTGCGAGGGTGCATCCTGGGGCCAACGCCAGCATAGCAAATGTGGCGTACATCTCATGGGACGCGCAAAGCGTGGCTCTGGCAGCATTGAAGGTCTCGAATCGAACCAAGAGACAAGAGATCCGCTCAGGGCAAACGAGGAACCCACGCAGTTTTTGTGGCTCGACAGAAGTGATGCGCGCATCCCGCCGCTCCGGGTTGGATGGCGAAACTGAACCGTGACTCTGGGTACAAACCTGAGCCCGAGAAGCACGTCAGAAGGGAAACTGAAGAAATTGAGTACCCTGGTGAGCCAGCCCGCCCCCCAGCCATCGTGGAAAGAGGAAGTCAATCGGCGTCTTGAAGCGCACAAGAGCCGCAAGGGTCTGTCTGTCGTTGACGAGAGCTCTGGCGCCGAAGACCATGGTGATGTGAGCGATCGTGCCGCGCAGGCTGCGGCGCGCGTGGCGGCGCGCTTCTCCAAGGCGCCAAGCTACGGCGAGATGCAGGCAGCCGAAGCCCGTGCCGCTCTGCGTACCGCGGAAGTGGCGACCCGCGCCGCTCTCGAAGCTCAGGCAGTCGCCCATGCGGCGCTGGAGAACCTGGCGAGGAACTCAGCGGAACACTTTGCGTACGACGAGGAAGCCGACGATGCTTCGCAGGCGCGCGAGTTAGAGCGTGTCGCTGAGGCCGTGGCGTTTTCGACGCATTCGGACCGGCCGCAAGAGTTTGGCCGGGAGATGAGCGAGCCCGCGGCCGATTCGACGTGGAGCTCGCCGCCCTCCTCAGAGACTGAGTCGCCGAACAACCCGGTGGAGGAATTGCCGCATTCGACCGTCGAGCTTTCTGCGCCGGAGGATGCCGCGACCGCATGGGTCGAGGCTGCGAGGCCCATCCACGCAAACCTGATTCAGTTTCCGCGAGAATTGGTGGCCACCCGGCGCATCCGTCCGCGGCTGGCCGATTGCCCGCCCAGCGAAGCCGAGGAACTCTACGGGCAGTTGAGCATCTTCGAGGTGGACCCGCAAACGGTCTCGGTCGAGCCCACGGTATCTTCGGCCTTTGAGACTCCTGCCGCCGCGCCTTCGTGGAGCGGGCCGGAGTGGTCACGTCTCGAGCTTGAGACAGAACCTGAGGAAGTAAGAGCGGCAGAGCCAGAGCCTCAGCCGGCTGCACGCTCCATCCATCTGGCATCGTTCGAGCGGCGCATGCTGGCCGGAACGATCGATTTTGCGCTGGTCGTGGGCTTTGTTTGCGCCGGCGTGGCCGGGATGGCTGCGCACTTGACGCATGAGCTCCCGGTCAAGGATGCGGAATGGGGCGCGCTCATTGCGTTTTCGTTGATTGCGATTTTCTATCAGGCCTTCTTCCTGCTGACCACGCTGTCGACCCCGGGCATGATGTATGCCGGCATTTCCCTCTGCACCTTCGACGAGGAATTCCCGACGCGGGCGCAAATGCGGGATCGGCTCGGGGCGCTGCTGGTTTCGCTGCTGCCGGTGGGACTTGGATTCGCCTGGTCAATTTTCGATGAGGATCACTTGAGTTGGCACGACAGGCTCTCGCGGACATATCAGCGGCGGTGCTGAGGCGCTGATGGAGAGTTTGCTTCACTTTGGGCGCGGATCACTCCGCGCCTTTTTTCTTTCTCCGGATCGCGCTCACCAGGTGAGTGCGCGCACCGCGCTGACGCCGGCGCCGATCAGGGCCGTCTCGTCGTCCGGCGGCAAAATCTCAAGCGAAAAGCTGAGAAGCGGGCTCATCTTCACCATCGACTCCAGGTGGCTGCGCAGCAGCTGAAGATCGAGGAAGCCCACGTGGTGCCCGGTGAAGTAGAAACGCCCCGGCCCGGCCAGATGGATGAACGAAGCAGTGCCGGCCGCGAGCGCGCGGTGCCAGAGATCGACGAATTCGCGGCAGCGCGTGTCGCCCTGCTTGGCGAGGGCAAAAACTTCCTCAGGCTCGAGGTCGAGGAAGCGCATGCGCATGGCGCGATAGCCCATGATGCCCTCTAGATGACCGACTCCTCCGCAGCCGCAGAAACGCTCTTTCGGGTCGAGCGTAACCGTGATGTGCCCGCCCTCCCAAACGCCCTCGACATAGGGCCAGCGGCCGTAGCCGATGCCGTTGCCGATTGTCCAAACACGGGTAAGCTTGTTCATTTGCCCACGCGTTGCGGCGACACCGGCGGCGATTGCATCGGCGTCGTTGGCAATGTGGACTGGAGCCCTCACACCCTTTTCCTCGAGCACTCGCGTCAGCTCGTCCGCCAGGCGCATCCCTTTGATCTGGGCAAGATTGGGAGAGTCCTCAACGACTCCATGACGAATGACGCCGGGGACGGCTACGCCGATGGCGTCGATGGGGTTTTTAATCTCGCTGGTGAGGGCGACGATCTGCTCCGCCACCACCTCGACCAGATCTCCACCGGGAAGAGAAATCAGGGCATCGGATTCATCGAGATCGGTTGGAAAGCGCAAGACCTTGCCCGTCAGCCGCTGATCCTGCAGCACACCCGTGACTACGTGCTCGGTCATTACCGCCCCGATTGCGGTGGTCATGGAGATTCCTTTCACTCCGATTGATAACGGAGAAGGCGTCCCAGGCCATTGAATGCCGCTACCTTGTAGCACTCGGCGAGGGTGGGATAGTTGAAGACTGTTTCGATGAAATATTCGATGGTGCCGCCCAGAGTCATGACCGCTTGCCCGATATGAACCAGTTCGCTGGCGCCCTCGCCGATAATGTGCACGCCGAGAATCTTGCGCGTATCCCGATGGAATACGAGCTTGAGCCGTCCCGTGGTGTCGCCGCGAATCTGCCCGCGCGCCACCTCGCGATAGTAGGCCATGCCGACCTCGTAGGGAACGTCTTCGTCGGTCAATTGTTCTTCGGTTTTGCCGATGAAACTGATCTCCGGAATGGTGAAGATGCCGTACGGATAAAAACCGGGGTTTGACGTGGCGGCATGGTCGAAAGCCCGGGATGCAGCAATGCGACCCTGTTCCATCGAAACGGAAGCGAGAGCGGGAAACCCAACCACGTCCCCCACTGCAAAGATGTGCTCCACCTTGGTCTGGAAGTGCGCATCGACGGGAATGCGGCCACGCGCATCGGCTTCGAGTCCGGCGGCGGACAGATTCAACTCATCCACGTTGCCCTGCCGGCCCACTGCAAAAAGCAGAGCATCGCCCGAGACTTTCTTCTTGCTCTCGAGGTTGGCTACGACACCCCCGTCGGCGAGATCTTCGACGCTCTCGACTTCTTCGCCCAGGCGCATCGTCACGCGGCTATCGCGCAGATGGTAGCTGAGCGCCTCGACGATTTCCTGATCGGCGAATTCGAGCAGCTTGTTTCGCTTTTCGATGAGTGTGACGCGGACGCCGAGGATCGCAAACATGCAGGCATACTCGACGCCGATGACACCGCCGCCCACAACGATGAGGGTGCGCGGGAGCTTGGGGAGATCGAGCACCTGATCGCTGTTGATGATGGTGCGCCCATTGATGGGGACTTTCGGCGAGGAGGCGGGCTTGGTTCCGACCGCGAGAATGATCCGGCTGGCCTCGATCGTGGTATCGCCCTGCGTACCATCGACACGCAACTGGTGGGGATCGACAAAGTGGGCAATGCCCTGGATGACGTCGATCCCGTTGCGCGATAGCTGAGCCTCGGTGACATCCACTTCGGTTTTGATGACTGCCTGCACGCGGAAGGCAAGGTCGGCCATTGTGATCTTTTCCTTGACGCGGTAATTCATGCCATAGACCGAGCGATAGTTGTAGCCCGACAAGTGAAGGACGGCCTCGCGCATGGTCTTGGAAGGGATGGTGCCGGTGTTGATGCAGACACCGCCGACAACGCCGCGCGCTTCGATCACGGCGACGCGCTTCTTCATTTTTGACGCGGCCACCGCCGCGCGCTGGCCTGACGGGCCGGAGCCAACGACAGCGAGGTCATACTTCACGGCGCTCATGCGATTGTCTCCCGGTGATTCATTGCAGGCACGGCTAGGGCAGGTGGTGCGGGCACTCGGTCGGCGCGGCCCTCACTCGGAGGCTACCATACCGCGCTGCGAGGGGAACAGCAAAGGGGCGTGAATTTGAGTGGGATCAACGTGCACTGGGCGGGCGAAGGAGACGATGCGCACGCGGCAAAAAAAAGAAGGCACCGGCCATGCAAAGCATGCGGCCGGTGCCAGTGAAAGTCGGGGCGTCGGATCGCCCCGGAACGGAATACTACGCGTGCGTGGGGCGCGTTGCCGGAGCGCCCGAAGGATTCTTGTGGCCGCGAAAGGTCGAGCCGGGTTGAAGCGTGTCTTCGAGGCGGAACTGGCGAATCATCATCTCCAGGTCATTGGCGAGCGAAGTCAGATTCTTGAGCGCTTCCACTGCCTCTTCCGCGCCTTGCGAGTTCTCCGTGGCCAGTTGCGAGATTTGACCGGCAGACTCGGAAATCTCTCCGGAAGCCGCGGTTTGTTCTGTGGCGGCCGTGGCGATGAGCTCGATCTGGTGCTCGACTTGCTTTGAAGATTGGATGATGGCTTCGAGACTCTCGCGTGCCCTGGCCGTCTCCCCCATGCCCGTCTGCACCGCGGAGTGGCTCTCGTGCATCACGTCGAGGGTGGCGCGGGTCTCTTCCTGAATGCTGCGAATGGTTCCGGCAATCTCTTCGGTCGCTCCTTTGGTGCGCTCTGCCAGGCGGCGGACCTCGCCTGCCACCACGGCGAAGCCTCTGCCGTGCTCGCCTGCCCGCGCCGCTTCGATAGCCGCATTCAGAGCCAGCAGGTTAGTCTGCTCGCTGATTTCCTGAATGACGCTGACGATCTTCCCGATCTCTTCGGAACGTTGCGCGAGAGAATTCATCTTCTCTGAAACGATCTCCGTGGCGGCGGCGATCTTTTCCATGGTGGCCGCTGCGGCATGCATCACGGCTCCGCCCTGCTCCGCGGTTTCTGCCGAAGTACGGCTGGAGTGGGCGGCGCTTTCGGCGTTGTGGCTGATCTCGCCGATCGTGGCTGTCATCTCCTGTGCTGCCGCCGCAATCTGGTTGGTCTTGTTGGACTGGGTGGTCGCATTGCCGGAGCTCTGCACCGCGCGGGCGCTGATCTGGGTTGTGGCCGCCGAAAGCGTCTGTGCTCCCTGGGCGACGGATTGCACAACTTCGCGGAGGGCCTGGATGCTGCGATTCAGAGCGTCGCCCATCTGGCCAATTTCGTCGGTGCCCGTCACCCTGACCTGGCCGGTCAGATCCTTTTCGGCCAGCTGCTGCAGCGCGGCGTTGGCATGCCCTATCCGCGGAGCAATCTCATTGTTGAGCGTGACGCCGACCAGCGCGCAGAGCCCGACAATCACGAGGTTCGCGGCAAGGGTGATCCATGTGCCGTGCCGGCTTTCCACGATCGAATCCTTCGAGTCTTGCGCGCCTTCGTTCACGTTGAGTTGAACATCCTCACTGGCAGCGTCCACCGCCGCTTGAAATGCCGCGCGCGTCGAATCCAAGGTCAGGAGATCGAGCGCATCGCCGGTCTTGCCTGCGGCCAGCAGCTCGGTTCCGCGATCGCTGGCCTCCATGTACAGCGAGAAGTTCGTCGTAATTCGATCTACGAGCTGGCGCTCTTCCTGAGAGGTAATGAATGGCTGATAGCCCTTGATGGCCTCCTGGTAGGCTGCCGAACCCTTGGAGCGAAGTTCCTGCTCCTTGGCAATGCAGTTGGGGCTCTGGCATAACAGCATTTCCAGATCCGCGCGACGGACCTGGTTCACGCTGGTTCGAACGACCGCGAGCTTAACGACCGAGGGGAAATCGTCTTCGCCGATTGCTGTACTTCGGGCAGCCACGCTGTGCAAGACGGCAAAGGTATAGGCACCCAGTGCCAGGCACAAGATGCAAACAAGGCTGAATGCAAGCGTGAACTTGCGAGCGATGGGGATATTGCGAATTACGGACATACCGTAATCTCCTTTCTCTCGGCTCGGATCAACTCATTCAGAACCGCAAGAATGCTGCGCACGCGGCCTCTGCCAGTTTTCCTCACAGACGCTTCATCGGCGCATGCTGGAGAAACTTGATGATCGACCCTCTGCTCGGGTCGTTTATGCGGACTGCGCGGTTCCTGCTGGACAACACGCGAGCTTTCTTCTCTCGGCTCGGATTACCGGGGTGGTTCCGATTGGTTTTCCTTTTTCCGCAGCCGAATCAAGGAATTCTCATCCTCGTCGATGCACTCCTGGTAGCCAAGCGGAGTGATCGGAGACGCAAGGATGACGATGCAGACCCGGCTAATGTTTTTGTGCGCGGCGATCCCGCTTGGGGCATGGCAACCGATTGCGATGGCGCTGGGTGCGGCAGACACGAGTGATTCCGCGCTCGGAGCGGCCGCGATTGAACAGGCGACTCCCGCGCAGGCATCGAATCCGTGCAGCGCGCCAGACATTGCAGCCACCCCTTCGCGCCCCAACTGGAATGCAGGCGCAGCGACGACGCAGTGCAATGTGCTGGAGTTCGACGCCGGTTGGTTGATTCAGCCCATGGGTCATCATGAGGAACAGAGGCTTTTCCCTTCGAGTGTGCGTTATGGGTTGACTCCGCGGATGGATCTGCGTTGGGGGTTGCCGGGCCCGATCGAGCAGAGCGGGAGCGGGACCAATGTTCAGGATGTAACGGATCAGTGGATCAGCGTGAGGTATCGCTTCCTCGAGCAGGAACGACGGATGCCCGCGCTCGCCTTGAGTTACGGGATCAAGAGTCCGGAGTCTGATCCCGCCAAGGGGTTCGGGACAGGATTTGTCGATCATCAGCTGGTTCTCATCGCGAGCCGCGACTTGGGCCGCGCGCACGTGGACTTCAACACCGTGGGGACGATCGCCGGAGGCGCAGCCGGCAAGGATGGCGCGGCGCAGTTCGGCCTGGCCGTTTCCCTTGCGGTGACGCATCAGCTCAGCTGGATACTCGAAAGCGATGGCGGCCCTCAGCCGGGAATCCCGGACCGTTATGGAGCCGCTCTCATGGGCGGATCCTGGGCCTTCCGTCCGTGGCTGGTGTTCGATGCGGCCTATACCCAGGCTTACACGGCGGGGGCCCCGCGCGCGCAATTCACCGCAGGCCTCACCTGCGCTCGCCGCTTGCCGGTCACGCTTCTGCCTTCAGGATCGAGGCTGGCTCGGTGGCTGGGACGCTGAATCGAGATGGACCGCACCCTTGCCAGCAGGAAAGTAAATCGATAATCTTGGGCCGCTTGGCTGGAGCGAGTTTTGAGTCCGCCAACGAGGAACCATGATGCGGAGAATACGGTTTGCCGGTTTGCTTTTTGTTGCTGCTTGCGGCGTCGCGTGCGGCTGTGTTTATGGGAATGCCCAGGTCCAGGGCACCAACGCAACGACGCCTCCACGTCAGGCCGCGGCGCAGCCCTCTCCTACCCCGGAACAACTGGCGATCCAGGCAGCTTCGGAAAAGGAGCATCAGCGCGAGATGGATTTGCTGGGCATCAAGCAGTTGCGCTCAGGCGCTGATGGGGATGCGAACTCGCCGCACTCGGCAAATTATGACGAATCCAAAGCCGACATCTATCCGAAGATTCCCGATCCGCTGCTGTTCGACAACGGCAAGCCCGTGACCACGCCGAAGCAATGGTGGACGAGGCGGAGGCCGGAAATCGTTGAACTTTTTGATCGCGAGATCTACGGTCGGACGCCAGCGCATCTGCCCCGTGTGCGTTGGGAAGTGGTGAAGACGGAGCACGAGAAAAACGGCGACGTCCCGGTTGTGACCAAGACGCTTGTGGGGCACGTGGACAACTCCGCCGACCCGCAGATCACGGTGAATATCGATCTGACACTGACCACGCCAGCCGACGCCAAAGGGCCGGTGCCGGTAATCATGGAGCTCGGATTGAGCAAGGAATTCCTGGCGATGCTGGCCAAACGATTTCCCCAGTTTGCCGCGATGAACGGGCCGGGACCGACGTGGCAGCAGCAAGTGCTGGCGCGCGGATGGGGCTATGCCGAATACATTCCGACCAGCGTGCAGCCCGATAACGGAGCTGGATTGACCGAAGGAATTATCGGCCTCGTGAACAAGGGACAGCCGCGCGCCCTCGATGACTGGGGCGCGCTCAAGGCGTGGGCCTGGGGCGCCAGCCGGTGTCTCGACTATTTCGAGACCGACAAGGATGTGGATGCAAAACAGGTGGGCATCGAAGGACACTCGCGCTATGGAAAAGCGTCGTTGGTCGCGATGGCCTACGACCCCCGTTTTGCGATCGGATACATCAGCTCGTCGGGCGAAGCGGGTGCGAAGTTGTATCGGCACATTTTTGGCGAGCAGGTGGGCAATGTGGCCGGCGTGCAGGAGTTTCACTGGATGGCCGGCAATTTTCTCAAGTACGCCGGGCCGCTGACCCCGGGCGATCTCCCTGTCGATGCGCATGAGCTAGTCGCGCTGGTTGCGCCGCGCCCTGTCTTCATCAGCGGCGGCGCCACGAATGGAGACGGCTGGGTGGATGCGAAGGGCATGTTTCTGGCAGCGGTGGGCGCGGGCCCGGTGTACAAACTGCTTGGCAAAAAGGATCTGGGCACCGCGATCTTTCCGCCGATGGAGACAACTTTGATCGACGGCGATGTCGCCTTCCGGCAACATACGGCAGGGCACACGCCGGGGCCCAATTGGCCTGTCTTCCTTACCTTCGCGAGCCGGTACCTGCACGCATCGGGGGAGCAGGCATCGACGCCGGCAGCGGCCGTCCCAGCTCCAGTACATCTCACTGCGACCGAAGACCGCGAGCGCCTGCTGGGATTGCTGGGGCTGAAGGATGCGGAGATGCGCCCTCGACCTTCGGGAGACGCAAAGGCGCCGAATGCGACGAACTACGACGAGGGCAAGGCGAACGTCTATCCAAATCTGCCCGACCCTCTGGTGCTGAAGAACGGTCAACGGATTACCACAGCGAACCAGTGGTGGTTTGAGCGCCGGCCCGAGATCGTCGCGGACTACGAACGCGAGATTCTGGGCAAGGCGCCTGCCTATTTGCCCAAGGTCACGTGGGAGGTCACGCAGACAAGGCCGGGGAAATACGGGGAGTTCGATGTGGTCACGAAGCATCTCGTCGGCCACGTGGACAATTCGATTGACTCACAGATTTCTGTCAACATTGCGATGGTCCTTACCACCCCAGCACACGCGTCGGGGCCCGTACCGGTGATCATGGAGCTAGCATTCGATCCGGATTTCAAGGATGCGCTCGGAATGCCGGCGTCGGAAGTCATGCCCGGTGGATCGGGACACTACGGCGTCGAGTGGGAGCCGCTGTTGAAACGCGGATGGGGATTCGCTGTTCTCTCGCCGACCAGTTTCCAGGCCGACGACGGCAGCGGCCTGACAGAAGGGATCATCGGGCTGATGAACAAGGGCCAGCCGCGCGGCCTCAACGATTGGGGCGCGCTGCGCGCATGGGCCTGGGGCGCGAGCCGAGCGCTGGACTATCTCGAAACCGACAAGGCCGTTGATGCAAATCAGGTCGGCCTTGAAGGCCACTCGCGCTTTGGCAAAGCGGCGCTGGTGGCCATGGCCTACGACCATCGTTTCGCGATTGTCTATAGCAGTTCGTCCGGAGAAGGCGGCGCCAAGCTTTATCGGCATATCTTCGGCGAGCAGATGGCGAATGTGACCGGACCGGCGCTCTATCACTGGTTCGACGGCAACTTTCTGCGCTACGGAGGACCGCTCACCCCCGGGGATCTTCCAGTCGACAATCACGAACTGATTGCGCTATGCGCGCCGAGGCCCGTGTTCATTGGTGGAGGAGCAAGTACGGGGGATGGGTACGCGAACCCGACGGGTGATGCCTGGGCGGATACGAAGGGCATGTTTCTGGCCGAGGTCGGCGCTACGCCGGTCTATCGGCTGCTGGGAAAAACGGGACTACAAACGGAAGAGTTGCCGTCCGTGGGGACGGCGCTCATCCAGGATGAATTGGGATTCCGGCAGCATCCCTTTGGTCACACACCGGCACCCAATTGGCCGACCTTTTTGGAATTTGCCGATCACTACCTGCATGCGTCTGCCAGACCGTGAGCGGCAAGATTCTCGCGCAAGAGATTTTTTGGAATCACGATGAGGCTTGATCAATGCCGTAAATCCGTGCGCAGTTGACTCCTAGAATCGCGTCGCGCTCCCCAGTTGAGAGCTTGCCAATGAAATTGAGCACGATGCTTAGGGTGTCAGGATAGGGGGAAGAAAGCAGGCAGACGGGCCAGTCGGAACCGATCATCAGGCGGGATGGGCCGAAGGCTTCCAGCACCGTGTCGAGGCAAGGCTTGAAGTCGTCCGGCTTCCATTGCTGCCAGCGGGCTTCCGTAACCATCCCAGACAACTTGCAAGAGACGTTGGGAAGCTTGGCGAGTCCCTTGAGATCGCGTGCCCACGGCTCGAGTTGGCGATCGGCAATGAGAGGCTTCGCAATGTGATCCAAAACAAATGCCTGGGCGGGAAATTGGCGCACGAGTTTGGCCGCGATGGGCAGATGGCGCGGATAGAGGAGCAGATCGTAGACCAGGCCAAATCCGGCAAGCTCGTCAATGCCACGGCGAAAATCGGGTCGCAGCATGAATGCATCGTCGGGCTCGTCCTGCACCACGTGACGAATGCCGACCAGTTTTCTGCGCTTCGCGAGCGCTTCAAGCTGCTCCCGTACCTGCGGCGCGCAGAGGTCGACCCAGCCAACGACACCGCGGATGAACTCATGCTGCTCCGCGAGTTCGAGCAGCCAGAGTGTTTCCTCGCAAGTTTGCTGCGCCTGCACAGCGATGGAGCCCTGAAAGTTCTGCGCATCGAGCAAGGGCTTCAGGTGCTGCGGCAGAAAGTCACGTTGCAGCACCTGCATCCTGTCGCTGATCCATGCGTAGTCGGCGGGACTGTACTTCCAGAAATGCTGATGAGCGTCGAGTCGCATCCTATCGTCCTCGATTGTCGCAGGTGCGGCGCCTTTGCGGAAAAGGACTCGGCCCGAGCTTCGCAGGCTGGCGCCCCGCAATGCGCAAGTATAGTGCTCGTATGCCCCTTCAGCGCTTTTGGCTTCATTTGGCTGGATTCCTGTTCCTGGCGCCCGCGCTTGCATCAGCCCAATCGGTCAAGCCGACGATCACGCTCGACGAATATCTCAACACGACCGAAATCACGGATGCGAAACTCTCGCCCGATGGCGCCTCGGCAGTGATCGCCACCGAGACGCCGGATTGGAAGAACAGCGTCTATCGTCACGACCTGTGGCTATGGACGGCGCCTGCTGGTCTGCGCCCCTTGACGCACTCGGCCAGCGAGGAAGACGCGGCGTGGAGTCCCGATGGCAAGTGGATTGCCTTCCTTTCAGATCGCGTGCTGCTCGGCGACGATGCATCTGCCGACACAGAGACGGCCAACGACTCAGGCAAACTGAAACGGATTTGGATCATCGCTGCCTCGGGGGGTGAGGCGCTCCCACTTTACAGCGAGAAGCTCGACGCGCACGCGTTTGCATGGTCAAGAGACAGCGCATCTGTCTACTTCTCTGTGCAGGAGCCATTGGATCACGACGAAGCACAGGCGCGCGAAGCGGAGTGGCAAGATGTGATTCGGTGGCGCGAACAGGACCGCGGCGATGTCCTGCTAAAACTCGCGATCGCCCCGGCGATTGCCAATGCGCTCGCGACGCCATTGCCCAATGGCGCGGCCGCGGCCAAGGCAGCGAAGGGGCGTGCCGACACCATCCCTGCCCCGCTCTTGCCCGCCGACGCAAAAGTTGTTGCGAAAAGCGCGCACGCGATCGACGAAATTGCTCCGGCGCCCAACGGAAAACTGATTGCGTTTCTAACTGGGTCAATCCATCGGCGTACTGAGACCCCGGCCAATTTTGAGATCTATCTTTTGCGGACGTCCGACGGAGACGTTCGGCAGTTGACGCACAACCAGGCGCTGGAAAGCGGCTTACGCTGGGCGCAGGATAGCCAGTGGCTTCATTTTCTTGTCCCGGCTGCCGCGGGCTCGCTCGAAGGCGCATATCGCGACGTGCAGGGAAGGCTCTACCGTATCGACGCCGGATCAGGTGAGGTCGAACGGCTCGGCGACGCATTCGATGGTTCTTTCGATTCATTTGTGCTGCTGCCCGATGGACACGAAATTGCGCTGGGCATGAAAGGAACGGAAACGCAGCTTTATCTGATCGACCAGGCTGCCGCGACCAAGCTGCCGGGGCGCGCCGGGACCTACGCTGGATTGGAGGCAGCGGAGAGTGCGAGTGCTTTCCTGGTGCGACACTCGGCGATCAATGAGCCCGCGCAGGTTTATTTGACTCGCGATCCGTTGCACCCCGATGAGTCGCAGGCGCTGACTCACTTCAACTCCATCTTCAGCGAGCGGGCGCAGCCGGAGTGGCAGCCGTACACCTGGACCTCGGACGATGGACGCACGATCGAGGGAGTGTTGATTTTTCCGCCGGGGAAGAAGAACGCGCGTTCGCTGCGCATGCTCACTCTGATCCATGGCGGCCCGGCCGATGCAGATGGAGATCGGTTCGGCGCGGACTGGTATGACTGGGCAACTCTGGCGGCCGACCGCGGCTGGCTTGTGTTTCGGCCCAATTATCGCGGCTCGTCGGGCTATGGCGACGACTTCATGCTGGGCATCGCGCCGCATCTCGTTTCGAAGCCGGGTCGCGACATTCTTGCCGGCGTCGATGCGCTCATAAAGGATGGCTATGCCGACCCGCATCGCCTGGCGATCGGGGGATACAGTTACGGCGGCTATATGACGAACTGGCTGATCACGCAGACCACGCGCTTTCGCGCGGCGGTGACCGGGGCAGGGGCCGTGGAGCACGCGGCAAACTGGGGCAACGACGACGAGACCTGGGACGACGCCTGGTACCTGGGTGGGCAGCCCTGGCAGAATCCGGAGATCTACCAGAGCGAGGCGGCACTTTTTCGATTCGACAAAGTCAAAACACCGACGCACCTGGTGCAGGGCGGCGCCGACATCCGCGTGAGCTATCTGGAAGGGGTGACGATGGAAAGGGCCTTGCAGGCGCTCGACGTGCCGCACACATTCCTCGTCTTTCCAGGGGAGGGGCATGAGCTGGACAGGAACCCCTGGCACGGCTATATCAAATTGCGGGAGGAACTGAACTGGCTGGAGAAATATGATGGAAAGTAGCCGGGTCGGTCCGGAAACCGCCGTGTCGAAGAATTCAGCGGAGCGGCGAGGCCTCGCCGTGCATCTGCATAGATAGACCTCATCATGAATCCTGCTGTTGAGCAAGCCCGCCAAGCCGCCTTTCAACAAACGCTGTTGAGCGCGCGCCGCACCATGCTGATGAGCGAGATCCTCAAGCTCGCCGTCGACAGCTTTCGCGCCTCGAAGCTGCGCTTTGCGCTCACGGCTCTGGGAATGGTAATCGGCACAGCATCGGTGATCCTGGTGGTGACAATCGGGATGAAAGGCAAGCAGTACGTTCTGGAGACCCTGCAGAAGATCGGCACGAATTCGGTTGAACTGGAATACTCGGGTGGCGGCGCAACGGGCGCCGAGCGCGTGCTCTACAACGACTATCTGACCCGCGACGACGAGAAAGCGGTGGACAGCCAGTTGCCGGGAGTCATGTATTCGTCGCCGATTCTGGAGTTTCATACGCGCATCAGCTTCGGCGGCGGTGTTGTGAAGGATACATTGGTGCTGGGCGTGAGCCCGCAGTATCGCTCGATTCGCAACCTGCTTGTGCCCTATGGTCGATTTTTCGATGAAATCGACGATTCCACGCAGGCTCACTGCGCAGTGGTTACAGAACCCTTCGCCAGGGAGCGATTTGGCAGCGATAACGCCGCGGTTGGACAGACGTTCGAGATCGAAGGAATTCCATTCACCATCATCGGTGTCTTCAAAGAGAGCGTGAACGACATGGGGCAGTCGGAGATTGCCGACCAGACGATCCTGATCCCTTATTCCGTGGCGCGGTTTTTCACCGGGACTGAAAATCTGAAGCAACTTTACTTCTCAATGCGGACCATGAATGAAGTTCCAAGCGCATCGAAGGAGATTGTCCGGATCGTGCAGGCGCGCCACCGCAGCGGCTCGGTCTATAAGACGCAAACGCTGACTGAAGTGCTCACCTATGCTGCAGAAATTTCCGATGCCTTGACGGCTATGCTGGTGCTTGTCTCGGCCATTACGCTGGCGGTAGGCGGCGTGGGCATCATGAATATCATGCTGGCCAATGTGCGCTCTCGCATTCGTGAGATCGGCATACGCAAGGCGCTGGGAGCGACCTACCGCGAAATCAAGCTGCAATTTCTGGCCGAAGCGGTCATTATTTCCCTGGCGGGCGGCCTGGTGGGCGTTCTCGTCGGGCTCATGGTGCCGTTGTCGATCCGAATCTTTACTGACTATGCCCTTCCCATCTCGGGCTTATCGATTGCGATCGCAATGACGGCAGCCACTCTGGTGGGCGTGATTTTTGGGACGGTGCCAGCCACGCGCGCTGCACAAATGGACCCTGTGGAGGCGTTGAAATATGAGTAGCGAGAAGGACGCGGAGCCGGAAGAAAAAGAGCCTGCGAAGGGACCGAATCTCGTGTTGCTCTACAGCCTTCTCGCATTGGCGCTCGTGGTTTCGATGGGGATCGCCGCCCTGATCATTCTTCCGTTTTACCAACACCGTCATTGATCTTGGGTGAGAGAAGCGAGGTTCCTTGCCGACTCAAGCCGAAAAAGCCGCTCGGTTTCAGGCTCTGCACCAGAAGCCTGAAGTCTTTGTGATTGCGAATCCCTGGGATGCGGGAACGGCGCGCATCCTGACGGCTCTCGGCTTTGCTGCGCTCTCAACAACAAGCGCGGGATTGGCTTTCACGCTGGGGAGACGGGACGGCACACGAAGCGTGAGCCGCGATGACGCGCTGGCCAATGCGCAGTCCATCGCCGAAGCCACGCATTTGCCGGTGGCCGCGGATTTAGAAAACGGCTATGGGCACGCGCCCGAGGATGCAGCCCTAACGATTCGCCTGGCGGCCGAGCAAGCGGGATTGGTTGGGGGATCGATCGAAGATGCAACCGGCGACCCGGCGCGTCCAATCTACGACTTCGATCACGCCGTGGAGCGCGTGGCTGCGGCTGCCGCGGCGGCACATAGCTTGCCTTTTCCATTCATCTTCGTGGCGCGCGCGGAGAACTATCTGCACGGGCGTCGGGATCTTGACGACACAGTCAAGCGACTCCAGGCCTATGAAGCGGCGGGAGCCGAAGTGCTCTATGCGCCCGGTATCACGCAGCCCGAGGATATTCGTACGGTGTGCGCATCCGTCAAGAAGCCGGTGAATGTGCTTGCAGGGCTGAAGAATTCGCCGAAGTTGACGGTCGCCGAACTGGGACGGCTTGGCGTGCGCCGGATCAGCATCGGGTCAGGCTTTTGCCGCGCAGCCATTACCGCGTTTGTGCATGCCGCGCGCGAAGTGCGCGACGATGGCACGTTCACATTCGCCGACGAGACGCTCTACATGTCAGAGCTGGTGGATCTCTTCGACAAATCCGAAAAATAGCGTCACTTCCGGGATTTGGCTGCGCGGGTTACCAGCAAATCACGGTGCGCATTCCGAATCAGAGCATTTTCTCCATAAAAATGTTGGCGCGCGCGTAGGGAGATGGAGTGAGCCGGTCGCTTGACAGGTGACAGAAGCCGACCGATTCATACAGATGCATTGCGTTGACCAGGCTGTTGTTGGTCTCGAGATAGAGGCGATGCGCGCCAAGCTTGCGCGCTTCGATGATGGTGTATTCGAGCAAAGCGCGGCCGATGCCCGCCCCGCGAAATTGCTCATCGACTGCCATCTTGGCAACCTCGAAAACGCCCGATTGCAGGCCGAGCAAGGCGCAGGTACCGATGCGCCGGTCCGCGGTCGCGGCCATGAAGATGTGACCGCCGTGCTCCAGGATTTTGCCAACAGGATCGGAAAGTACCTCGAGGTCCTTCTCTTCGATCACGAAGTACTTCGCAATCCATTGCTGATTGAGCGCGCGGAAGTCGGCTTCGTCGCCGGGCTGGAAACGACGTACTTCGATGTCGCATCCGGCGCGGCGGAGACGGAAGGCGGAGGAAGTGGGCTCAAGCGTCGGATTCAGCATGGAGAATCGACCTCTCCAGACCGATGGTAGGGGGGAAACCTTTCCTATGTCGAATATCTTGTTTGTCTCGATTGATCTGTTTCGCGTATGGATCAGGAAATCGAGTTGCGCGGCTGCCCAGGGCGCAGGTCCCGAGCCGCACGGGATCGTTGGAACCGAACGCTCGTTCTTCAGCTTCGGTCGCCGGGAGATATGCGAATCTGCGGGAAGGGAATCGGCGCACCCGGCTCCGCGTATTCCAGTGCCCTGAGCCACGCAGACAGACTCTGCCGCAGGGCGTCGACGGCGATTCCACCGAAATCCGGGGGCAAGGGGTCGAGCCGACGCAGCGCGCCCCGCATCAGGGACGCCGCGCCGACGGAATTCTTTCGCTGCACGTGATGAAAAGCGGCTGTGGTTTGAATCAGGCCCTGGAGAA
The DNA here is from genome assembly GCA_036520995.1 of Occallatibacter sp. Lineage (GTDB taxonomy): Bacteria > Acidobacteriota > Terriglobia > Terriglobales > Acidobacteriaceae > Telmatobacter. The sequence goes on along the minus strand of DATDIQ010000002.1, from coordinate 7,238 downwards.
ACATCTTTTCCTGCCCATCCAATTGAAGCCAGATCGTCTCCCAGTATTCGTGGGCGAGAAAGAACTCTTCGTTGCGGTAGCACCGCAAGCCTTCCGCGAGCGCCCCCTCGCTCCAATTGAAAGACCTCTCTTTTCGATGAGTGATCATGGCTGGAATTCCCGGTCAGGAGCGGGCGGGACGCGCGGTTCATCGACGGCCTTCTCGATGATGAGAATGGGGATCCCGTCAAGGATCGGATAGCAGCGGCGGCAGGCCGTGCAGACCGCGCCGCTCGCTGCGAATGTTAGTGCGTTGAGGCAGGCCGGACAGGCCAGCTGGTCAATCCAGTTGCGAAGTGTCTCGGGGCCGCTTTGGGTGAGTTCGGACGACATAGAGCGCCGCGGCTACTGAATCGTCGCTTCGGGCTCGCCGTCGGATTGAGGCGGCCGGCGCTGAGGGCGGCTTGCGAACTCGCGCTCAATCTTCTCGTTGGTGCCCGCGCGGGCGAATTCATGAGCGACGCGGATGCCGTTGAAGATGGCCCGGTCGTTGGACGAGCCATGACCAATAATGCACACGCCGCGCACGCCGAGCAACTGGGCGCCGCCATATTCGCGATAGTCGAGTCGCCGGCGGAAATCGTTAAAGGCACGCCGTGAGAGCAGGGCGCCAACCTGCGCGGTCACAGTCTGGGTCAGAGACTGGCGCAGTGCGTCGCGCACAAATCGACCCACGCCCTCGCTGGTCTTCAGCGCGACGTTGCCCACAAAACCATCACACACAATCACGTCTGCCTGCCCGCTGAAGATGTCACGCCCTTCAACGTTGCCGATAAACTTGATGGGCAGCGCCTTGAGCAGGGGAAATGCCTCGCGCGTCAGATCGTTGCCCTTGGTTTCTTCTTCGCCAATGGAGAGAAGGCCGACGCGGGGCTGGGCGATTTTGAGCACGCTGCGCGCATACATCTCGCCCATCACGGCGAATTGCTCGAGGTTGTACGCTTTGCAGTCCACATTGGCGCCCACGTCCAGCAGCACACAGGGATTCCCGGTAGCGCTGGGCATCGGCGTGGCAAGTGCTGGGCGGTCGACGCCGGGCAGCGTGCCCAGCACCATCTTCGCCGTGGCCATGGCCGCGCCGGTGTTGCCTGCGGTCACAAAGCCTGCCACCTTGTGTTCGCGCACCAGCTTGAGGCCAACGCGCATCGAGCTGTCGCGCTTGGTGCGCACTGCGTGAGCAGCTTTTTCATCCATGCCGATCCGCTCAGAGGCATGATGGATGACGATGGGCAGGTCTTCGTTTTCAAGATACTCGTCGAGAAGGTCGCGCAACGCGGGCTCAGGTCCGATGAGGTGAACCCGCACCGGAAGAGTGCGGCAGGCGAGGATAGCGCCGCGGATCTCCGGCTCGGGAGCATTGTCTGCCCCCATGGCATCGAGCGCGATGTCGATGATCGAATCTAACTTGCCAGGGAGCGGCTTCTCGCGGTGCATCTGCATTGAAATCGACGCGAACCTCGGAGTAGCGCCCCAGAAAGACACCCGGAAACCGGAAGAAATCCGCGGGGCGACGTGCCCAGATTACTTTGCGGCTTCCTTGGTGTCCAGCACCTGGCGACCTTTGTAGGTGCCGCACTTGGGACATGCGTGGTGGGGTAGTTTCTTCTCGTGGCAGTTCGGGCACTCCGAGACTCCGGTTGCGGTGAGGAAGTCGTGGGAGCGGCGAAGAGCGGTGCGGCGCGTTGAATGGCGTCTTTTCGGATTCGGCATGATGCAATTCCTTTCGTGTCCTCGCTCGAGCCGGGTTCAGGCCCCGTTCGAAACCGCAGGAGGGCGTCTGGCCATTCGGCGCGGTGAAGACACCCTCAAGCTTGGGGTGAAATCAAGACTTTATCCGGCTGCGAAGCCCCGCGAGCGCTTCCCAGCGGGGGTCAGACGGACCCTCTTCGCAGGAGCAGCCCTCGAGGTTGCGGTTCTTGCCGCAGCGCGGGCAAAGTCCTTTGCAGTCAGGCTTGCACAGTGCCCTGACCGGCAGCGACAAAAGCACCTGCTCACGCAGCACATCCTCAAGCAAAAGACTGTCTCCCTGATAATAACCGATTTCGGTCTCAGGTGCCGAGATGGAGCGTTCCGCGGGGCCGGCGTCGGTGCCCAGGGGGCGGAAGATGAGGTCGAAGTCGGAACTGAGGGGAATCTTGACCGGCTCGATGCAGCGCGCGCAGGGCACCTGAAACTCACCAGCGAAGCGGCCCTTGAGACGGATGTCGGCGACGATGTCCTTGGGACCGCGATGCTCGTGGAGGACCTCGGCAAGGCCGGAGGTGGCAAGCGGGCCCTTTTGGGTGGCTTCTTCGCCAAAGTCGATGCCGCCGGGCTCCAGCTGGAGGTCGAACTCGATGGGCTCTTTCTCGAGCTCACTGACCAGAAATTCCATAGATTTCAGCGTAAGGCGCGGCGATTCAGGAGTCAATGCGAAGAGCACTTCGGCCGGGGCTGCTTTCCTTTTCGACAGCCTCGCGGATTGCAATGATCTGCTGTGCGTGCCGCTTAGGATGCGCGGCCATCATCCCGAGGGTTTCATAGCAGGTGACGGGACCAGGAATGAGCGGGTGGTCAGTAACCCAGCAGCGCAGGTCGTCGCTGAAGGATTCGAGGTAATGCATGACCTCGTCGCGGGTGGAGTCGAAGGCGGCGAGTGCCTCGGCTAGCGTGGTGAACCGCCCATATGGATGTACGACTGGCGGCGCATCGATGGGGCGTGTGCGGTCGGCGGCCCGGGCTGCGATTCTTGCCTCGCGGGTTGGATTCTGCTGAGGTTGCGCAATCCGCGTGGCGATGCGCAGCCGCGAGAGCAAGTACTGCTCGGAGTGCACCATATGCTCCATGCACTCGAGGATGGACCAGCCGCCCGCTGCTGGCTTCAGCACAGCAAGACCCTCATCGAGCCCGACAAGAGGCTCGCCGAGCGCTACGCGGCCCTCATGCAAGGCCCGCAAAAGTTGCTGCTTCTCGCTGTCAGGCATGGGTGAGCTTCTCCGCACATCAAAGTGCGTCGCACCTTGTGGTGCGCGCGCGCTTCGATGAAGACGTGGTTATTGTAGTATCGGCTCGTTGAAAGTTGTGGACTGGGGCACAGAGTGAGCAAGCAGCCGGCACTGGTGGCAATCGATCTGGGAGCGGAGAGCTGCCGTGTCTCTTTGCTGCATTGGCGCGATGGAAACGCTGAGATCCGCATGGTGCGGCGCTTCGGCAACGGCCCCGTCGAACGCGACGGCGGATTCTACTGGGACCTGGAGCGAATCTGCGCGGAACTGGAAGCCGGACTGCGGCAATGTGCGGAGATGGCGCCCGAGGGCGTGGCCAGCATCGGCGTTGCCGGGTGGGCCGTGGATTATCTCCGTTTAGGTCCCGACGGAAAACCGCTTGGTCCTCCGCATTGTTATCGCGACCCGCGCCATGCCGCCGCCATGGAAGCGGTCCACACGATCCTTCCGGCGGACCGTCTCTACGCGCAAACCGGCGTCCAGATTCAGCCGATTAATACCGTCTATCAGCTATACGCCGACAAAACGGCCGGCGTGCCCGCATCGGCGCCATGGGTGAACCTGCCGGAGTACATCCTGCATTGGCTGGGGGCGCCGCGGGTGGCTGAATACACCAACGCGACCCATACCGGGCTCGTGGATCCGGAGACGCGCCAGTGGGCCGCCGAGATTTTTGCGGCGCTGGGTCTGGACCTGTCCGCGGCGCCCGAGCTGGTGCAACCGGGTACGGTTCTAGGGCCGGTGCGTGCCGATCTGCGCCGGTTGCCGGCCTTCGCCGAGACCAAACTGATTGCGCCGGCATGTCACGACACGGCATCGGCCATCGCAGGCATCCCCACGCAGCAGGGCTCATGGGCTTACATCAGTTCGGGCACATGGTCGCTCGTGGGCGTCGTCGACGCGAAGACCCATCGCAGCGCAGAGGCCTGCACCGCGGGATTTACGAACCTTGGTGCTGCCGGGGGGCGCGTGCTGTTTCATTGCGGGCTCGTGGGCATGTGGCTGCTCCGCCAATGTCTGAATACCTGGGAAAACACGCGCGGTTGGGAGTTCGGCGAGCTGATTGCCGAGGCGCGCAAACTGCCTGAGCCCGACACGCCGCTCGATCTCGACGACGCCGGTTTCGTGCCACCCGGCGACATGCCTGCGCGCATGAATCGGCAGCGCCGGAGCCGCGGCCTGCCGCCGCTCCCCGAAGGATGCGATGCGGCGCCTTATTACGCCAACCTGATCTTTCACAGCCTGGCGCACCGTTATGCCGGCGTGATTCGCGAAATCGAAGCATTGACCGGAAAGCCTATCGAGCGGATCTTCGTGGTGGGCGGCGGCAATCGCAACGAGTATCTGAATGCGCTGACAGAACAGGCAACGGGTTTGCCGGTCGAGTGCTGCGCAGCCGAGAGCTCGACCTTGGGAAACTTTGCTCTGCAGTGGGCGCGGCTCGAACAAGACAGCGACGGGGTGGGCGAAGCAGCCATTGCCGCTCGCGCGTGCAAGCTGATAGAGATCGCAATGCATGCGTGAGGATCTAGATCGGGGTCCGTATCCCGCGCGACCCGGAAGTGATATTGCCGGGTTAGGAGATAGGGGCCGGTAAAAGTGCGGTCGACAATCGATTCCGAAAGGATGAAATTTACTTCAGCATCCAAGCCAGCCCTGCTAATCCCACGCAAATGCGGTCCGTGCTGCTATTGATTCGCGGGTCTTTTTCGTGCCTTGACCAGCGGGTGGTGTTTGCCGAAAAGGTATTTTCCGGTTTGCCCACCCAATTCGCTCGGAACTCGGAGAGTGAATTGCCATCTCTAATCGACGAGGGCATTGAGACCGAGGTGAACCGGATCCGCTAAGGCGAAAAATCGATCGCCTGGTATTCACAGACAGGGCGAGGCAACTGAGGAAGAGGGAACGGGCCGGAGCGCTCCTCGGCTCGCAGACGCGCACCCATCGCGCAGCCAGTCTTCATTTCGCTGTCAGGTAGCCGTATAGATTTACCTCAATTGCACAACCCGACGTCTGCAGTACAACGGACGTTCCGGCTGCAAGGGCAAATCCTGGCGGATAGGTGAAATGTGCGGTCTGAGCATTTGGAGACAATGTCCAACCAAATCTTCCAAGGTTGAAATCTCCAATCTTTGTCCCAAAAACTATCCTTGTCGAGGTTGCGCAGGGGCCTCCGGTATTGCTGTCATACGAAATCGCGTCCGCCGCAGTAATAACCAGATATCGATTCGAGGGCACCGTGTATTCCGGGACGAACTCCTGGCCCTGAGGTCCGCTCAACGCATATTGAGCGCAGGTTGCGATGCAATAGAGGTACACCATCTGCGATGCGGACTGCCCCACGTCCTGAGTCACGACCGGGCTGTTGTCGGAGTTGGTTACCTTCACCGGCGTCGAACTGTCCGCCGCGTGCGCTGACATTGTCGGACTGAGTGCCACCAAAACGGCCATCAGTGAAGCTGCAAACCTGAGTGTCTTCTTTCCGTTCATGATTCTATCCTCCGCGTCTGGCGCTTCACTGCTTGCGCCTCCTGACAAGAAGGAGTCTGCATCACATTGGAATCAGATTCAATGAGGCGGAGATGAGTTGCCGATGAGTTGAAATGAGTTCCGCTGCAGCTGGCGGTCGCCCCTTTATGGACGCGAAGCAGTTTCAGGCCAGCGCCAGGGGTTCCCACTGTTGTGAACAATCTTGGGATGGCAATTCTGTGGCGAATGAAGTAACAGGAATGGGAACACCGGTTGCTATAATCGCGGGAAGCCGTCCGGTTCCTGCCGCCTTCCTCTCGCCACTCTGCTCGCGCTACCGGGCCGTTGTCATCGACCACATCGACATACCGTCACCGAACTAGTCGAGAGCCAAAGCGGCAGCGACCGCGGCGCCTGCGGCTTCGTTCTGACCGTCTATCCGGACAGAACTCAAAAATCGCGGTTATGTACGGATCGGCCCACGATCCGCTCAGAACCGGCCATTTACTGCGTCCGCGCTCAGCGATCCAGCTTCGCGCCAATTAAGATTTGAAGATGGGGCAAACCACCGCACGCCATGCGCCCAGGTGGTTTGACGGAGTGGCTTAATCCGTTGAAGTCTGCCATGGCTGCCCCGGGCCGGTTGTGCCCGTTCTCCTATTTGCGGACAATCCAGTGTATGAATGCCGCGACAGCGATGGGAAGACCAATCGAAACGACGGATGCCGTAATCATTGAATTTTCTCCTTTCCCGAATGCGCACCGGCTATTCGAGCGGTGATGATTTGAGAGTGCCGTGAATGTTGGAGCGTGGCGAATATCCCAGCGCGTTGTGTTGAAGTTCTAGAGACCGGCAAGAGCGAAAAGGCCGGTGATGGTCGTGATGACCGCGGAAGAGATGACGTCGATGGGCGGCGGCGGTGGGCGAGGGGGAGTTGAGTTGTAGGAATGCGCGATGGGCGCTTTATGCACAGCGAACGCCTGATGCGGAATGGCCGCCACTGAGATGGCGAAGATGAAAGCTGTGACGGCGAGAGACAATTTGCTTTTCATGGGAACTCTCCTTTTGGAGTGAGGCGAGAGGATCGCGCAGTGTGATGAGATGAGTGTGCCGTACAAGCGATTTTGACTCAATGAGGCGGAGATGAGTTCTGCGGCGGCGGCGAACTCAGGGAAGGTTCCGTCATGACAGGGCGGGAGGGCAGTCGGAGAGCTAAAGAGATGAACGAACAATCGGTAGGAGAGCCTGTGAAGGTATTATTCTTCGCTGTTGAGCAAGACCAGTCGAAGTATCCTCCAGTCCCCACCCTCCACTCTTAAGTTATTCAAGAACTGATAACCAAATGATAAATATGGGGTAGGGCATTGCTGTCCAAAATAGCGGATATCTGTTTGATCCGAGGAATGTTTGAGGAGGCTGATCCCCAGTTACTCTGAAGGGGGTTCCCAGACAGGATCACACAGAGATAAGAAAGGATCAGCCATGCTTCAAGTATGCAGTGTGTACTCGCAGCTTTTGCAACTGTTTTCGCGCGGGCAGTTCGCTCGGGCAGTCAAGCACCACCAGGCCGAGCGCAACGCCAAGGGTTCATCAGTTGGGAGCAATTTGTGGCCATGCTGTTTTGCCAGTTGGCGCATTTGAACTCGCTGCGCGAAGTCTGCATGGGACTGGCCAGTTGTGAATCCCCGCTGAAGCATCTGGGCATCAGCGTCACGCCGAAGAAATCGACCTTGGCGTATGCCAAC
>DATDIQ010000001.1:0-64495 GCA_036520995.1 Occallatibacter sp. | reverse complement strand
ATTGTGAAGCGCGAACAATTCGACTGTGATGGATGCCGCTATCAGTTCTCTGTGACCGCTGGCACGATCTTCAATGACTCGCATCTTCCGCTGTGGAAGTGGTTCCTCTGCACCTATCTGCTTTGCGAGTCGCGCAAGGGTATGAGCGCAAATCAACTGAAGCGCACGCTGGGCATTTCTTACAAGACGGCATGGTATCTCTGCCATCGCATCCGTGCAGCGATGAAGGAAGTCAATCCTGAGCTTCTGGATGGCATCGTAGAGATCGACGAGACGTTTGTAGGCGGCAAGGGACGCGGACAGGGCAAGGGTTGGAGAAAAGAGAAAGTGCCGGTCATCGGCATCAAACAGCGCGGCGGTGAACTCCGTTTCTTCAAGGCTGAGGATGTGAAGTCGGGCACCCTTGCAAAGTACATCAGAGAGAACGTGAGCGGGGATGTGCACGTCATCATGACCGACGAATTGGCTGCGTACCCGAAGGCTCTGACGGCAGCGGGTATTCATGCACCCGCTGAGCATAAGACTGTGAATCACAGTGCGGGGGTTTACGTCGATGGCGACATTACGACCAACGGAATCGAATCCGCTTTCTCTCTCTTGAAGCGCGGCATTATTGGTTCGTGGCATAAGGTTTCTGCAAAGCATCTGCCTGCCTACCTCGACGAGATGACCTTCCGGTTTAACAATCGGGCCAATTCTTACCTGTTCCGTGACACGCTGATGAAACTGATTGAAGCACCGGTACTGGAATACAAGAAACTCACTGCTGCTTGATGCTCTTCGACGCGCGATATTGTTTCATCGCCTCGTCGTACTTCTGAACCTCCTTGATTGAGCGTTGTAAGGCATCATTTTCGTCTTTAGGCTGGCGTTCGGGGCCGAAGTAGACTTCCAACGTACCTGCTGGAACCTGCGCTCCAGATACCCTTGTAGAACCAACGCCAACTTCCGCAAGCGCTCGCTCGACACTTACGGAAGTTGGCGTTATCGCAACCCACTGGCCGATTCCAACGGGCGTATTTGGGTCAAGGTCCTTATCGACATGCGAACCTAGAACCGCTCCATAGAAAGGAGTGCCAAGAATTATTCGATGGATTGTATTCCCATCGACTTGAAAACCAGAAAGCCTGAAGAGATCGATAAACTGAACTGCGTAGGCGCAATCAATCTCTTCGTTATTCGGACAATTGATGCTGATTATCTCCTTCGGTTCGGTTTGCAAACGGAGAGATGCTGCAAAGTCGCTTCGTTCTTTCTCGGAAAGGATATGCCGAGAAGAATATTGCGGTGGATTCAGTTGCCCACGCTTACTGTGATGATCTTGTGTTGGAGATGGTGGATTCGCCTTTTGTGTAGGTGCTTTTAGGGGTACTGCATCTCCAGTCGGATTGTGGGGCTTTTCTTCTCCGTTTTGCGGAGTCTGGGTGGTGGTAGCGGAATGGTCTTTGTAGAACTGCTTCGCAGTCCCGATAAACCCTAGGACAACACAAAGCAAAACAAGCGGAATAACTACCCATAGGGCCTTCTTACCCTTTCCAGGTAAGGCGTGCGCCAATATTGTCCACACGAGAGCAAGTGTGCAGATCACATAGATCACAGACGATATCAGCCAATTCACTTCGACTCCATTACTTTGGAGAACAAAGAAAAAGACGCTGACGATTCCAAAGAGAATGCCGACGAAAAGTCCGTAATCCGGCTTATTGCTGGAGGGTTCTTGGTCCTGGTTGGACTCGGCCATGCCCAATCCTCCCACCGGGCACCACCCTGCATCAAATTGATTCCTCTGCGGGTTAGACGCCTAAACGTATTTATATACATGAAACCACCTTGTGTGAAGTAAATAATCTTCCAACCAGGAGCCTTGCATACTTATACAAACCGGTTGTATATTTATACGAGCGCGGCCGCGGTGTGCAGCCGCGCTTTCGCTTTGCCGGAAAGACAGAAATGAAGTTCCAGAGACACAATGCCATCCGCGAGCTCGTCAGTCATTCGCTAGTCGCGAATCAGGATGAGATGCGCCGCAAGTTGCGCCGTCGCGGCTTCGAAGTCACGCAGGCCACGCTGTCCCGCGACATTCATGAGTTGCGCCTGTCGAAAGGTCCCGGCGGCTACGCGCTGCCCGCGAACGGTCACAGCAACGGTGCGTCTGTCCCAGGGGGGGACGATGCGCCCCCTTCGGTTGCTGAGGTCATCGAAAGTTTTGGCTTGCGAGTGCGCCAGGCCATGAATCAGGTTGTGATCGGTACCGTCATGGGCGGTGCCCAGCCCGTCGCCGCTTCGCTCGACCGCGAAGCCTGGCCAGAGGTCGTCGGCACGCTGGCCGGCGATGACACCGTGCTCGTCATCTGCGCCGATCTGCGTCGGGCCGCCGAAGTCGAGTCCCGCGTGAGGACGATGTTGGAATCATGAGCGACCGCATACAAACCGCAGTCATCGGAGTGACCGGTTACGCAGGCGCCGAATTGGCGCGCCTTCTTCTCCGCCATCCGCGCCTCAAGGGTGTCCCCCCGGTTTTTGCCGGCCGCCTCGACGAGAAAGATGCGACGCGCGGCGGCGTGCCTCTCACCCAGATTCATCCCCAGCTCGGCGATAACAACGGAGCCGGCGCCCTGCGTCTCCAGTCTTTCTCCTGGGAACTGCTTGCCGAACACGGCGTCAAGGTCTTGTTTTTGGCGACGCCACACGAGCAATCGCGCGTATGGGTCCCGCAGGCGCTCGAACGCGGCCTGCGCGTCATCGACCTAAGCGCTGCCTGGCGCCTGAGCGAGGTGTCTCATCGCGCTGTCTATGCCTTTGAAGACGAAGGCTCGCAGACCGCCTCCGCGGTCCAGTCGCAAGCCGTCTATGGGATGCCCGAGCTGCACCGTGCCACAATCGCCGGGGCGCAGATCGTCGCGAACCCAGGCTGTTACGCCACCACGATCATCCTCCCGCTCCGTCCGCTTGTCGCCGCTGACATCCTCGACCTTTCCCACGGCATCGTGGCCGATGCCAAAAGCGGCGTGAGCGGAGCCGGTAAAGCGGTCACCGCCAAAACGCACTACATGTACGCGGCCGACAATCTCTCCGCCTACGGCGTCTTTGCGCATCGGCATACTGGCGAATTGCTCGAGCAGATCGGCCTCGCGGGCGATCAGATTATCTTCACGCCGCACCTGCTGCCGATTCCCCGCGGCATTCTCGCCACGATCTATGTGCGCTTTCGCACGCCGCAAACCCGTGAAAGCATCACGCACATTTACAAGAACTTCTTTGCTGGCAGTCCCATGGTCCGTCTCTATGATGGCATGCTGCCGCAGATTCAATATTCGGTACGCACTAACTACGCCGACATTGGTTTCCAGCTGTCGGCAGATGGGCGTCGCGCCGTCATCGTCAGCTGCCTTGATAATTTGCTGAAAGGTGCATCCGGACAGGCTGTGCAGAATCTGAATGTGATGCTGGGCTACGGCGAAGCCGAGGGGCTCGAATGAAGACCGATGCGGAGGGCCTGAAATGAAGTATGTGGTCAAACTCGGAGGAGCGGGCCTCGAAAACCCCACGCTGCTTGCAGGATGTGTGCGCGCCATCGCCGAGTTGGTGCGCGACGGCCATCAGGTCGCCGTGGTCCATGGCGGCGGCGTGCAGTTGACGCGCACTCTCAAGGATCTCGGCAAGCAAAGCGAATTCATCGGCGGCCTGCGCGTCACGGACGCCGAAACCCGCGATGTGGCGTTGATGGTGCTGGCCGGCAAAGTCAACAAGGGCCTGGTCGCTGCGCTCGGCGCACTCGGTCAGCCCGCGGTGGGCCTGTCGGGCGGCGACGGACTTCTATTTCGTGCGCGCAAAAAACGCACCGCGCCCGACCTTGGCTTTGTGGGCGAGATTGTCGCGAGCGATCCGCGCTGGCTCGAGGCGATCTGGCAGCTCAACGGCGTCCCGGTCATCTCGTCGATGGCGCTCGGGTTCGACGGCGAGTACTACAACGTGAATGCCGACGAGATGGCTGCGGCCTGTGCCACTGCCTGCCGCGCCGACGCGCTCGTCTTCCTCACCGATGTCCCCGGCGTCAAAGGATCGGACGGCGAAGTGCTGCGCTGGCTCTCGATCGATCAAATTGCCGAGATGGCCAAGAGCGCCATCATTACCGGAGGCATGTTGCCCAAGCTCAGCGCCTGTCGCGAAGCCCTGTTGAATGGCGTAAAACGTGTAAGGATCCTTCCCGCCGAAGCTGCAGCTTCCCTGCCCGACCTCTGCAGCTCGCGCGTAGCCCATGGCACCGAAGTGATGGTGGCCTGAGGAGGAAAATGCTTTGACTAAACTGGATCAAATTCGTGCCGCGGAAGCGCGCCTTCTGCTCTCGACCTACGAGCGGAACCCGATTCTTTTTGTAGGCGGCGAAGGCGTTCACCTCATCGACGAACAGGGTGAGCGCTACCTTGACCTGCTCAGCGGCATCGGCGTCAACGCGCTCGGCTACAAGCATCCGGCCATTGAAGGAGCCATCGCCCGTCAGAGCCGCGCACTCATCCACGTCTCAAACCTCTTCTTCCACGAAGGGCAAGCCGAACTCGCGCTGCGTCTCACGGAGCACACCGGCCTCGATCGCGTCTTCTTTGCCAACACAGGCACCGAAGCCTGGGAAGGCGCGTTGAAACTCGCCCGCGCGCACGCCGGGCTGCTGCGCAGTGAGGGAATAACTATTGGCACGAAGTTTCTTGCCCTCGAGCAGAGCTTCCACGGCCGTACCTTTGGATCCGTCTCCACAACCTACAAGGCGAAATATCGCGAGCCCTTCGGCCCTGTTGTCCCCGGCGTCGATTTTGTGCGCTTCAACGATGTCGCCGATCTGCGCGCCAAGTTTTCGAGCGAGGTCTGTGCCATTCTCGTCGAAGCCATCCAGGGCGAGGGGGGCATTCGTCCGCTCACGCAGGAGTTCTTCGCCGAAGCGCGTGCCCTTGCCGATTCCACTGGCGCTCTGTTGATCGTCGACGAGATCCAGGCGGGCATGGGCCGAACCGGCAAATGGTGCGCCTATCAGCACTACGGGATCCAACCGGATGTCACCACCCTTGCCAAGCCCCTCGCCGGCGGCATTCCTCTCGGCGCTGTCGTATGCACCGAAGAGGCTGCGCGTGCCATCCACGCCGGCATGCACGGCACAACCTTTGGCGGAGGCCCGCTAGCCTGCGCGGTCGGCATCGCCGTCATCGACGCCATCGAGAAAGAAGGGCTGCTGCAAAATGCGACAGAGGTGGGCAACTACTTTCAAGGGCAGCTTTCCGCACTCGCCAGGCGCCACGACGCCATTGTCGACGTGCGCGGCAAGGGCCTGATGCTCGCCGCTGAGCTTGACTCCGCCGACCTGGGCAAGCTGGTCGTGGCCGAGATGCTCAAACGCCGCATCGTCATCAACTGCACCAGCGATACCGTACTGCGCTTCTTGCCGCCTTTTATCTTGAAGCGCGAACACGTCGACACGGCAATCGCCGCACTCGACGAAATCCTTGCCGAACACGCAACCAAAGCAGCAGCCCCATCTGCAGGAGGACACGCGCGTGGCTAGCAAAGCAACCATCGAACAACGGGAGCCCGCCGTTCCCGTGCACCAAGATCCCGATATTCTCGCCGCCGCTGCCCGTCTCGCCGGCGAAGACATGTGCTCCATCTCGGACCTTTCCAGCGGCGAGGTGCGCGCAATTCTCAAGCTCGGCCACGAGATCAAGCGTAACCCGCGCGAGTATCGCCACGCGCTCGACGCGAAACAAATGGTACTGATGTTCGAGAAGGCCAGCCTGCGCACGCGCCTAAGCTTTGAGGCCGGCATCAACACCATGGGCGGCAACGCCATTTTTGTTGACCAGACCAACTCCCCGCTCGGCGAACGCGAGACCATCGCCGACGTCGCGCGGAATCTCGAACGCTGGGTCGACGTCATCGTGCTGCGCACCTACGCACACGACACCATCACTGAGATGGCTGCCAACTCGCGGGTTCCGATTATTAACGCGCTCTCTGATTTCGAGCATCCCTGCCAGGCGCTGGCCGACTTCATGACCCTGCAGGAGCACTTCGGCACAGTGAACGGCCTCAACTTCACCTACGTCGGCGACGGCAACAACGTGAGCCACTCGCTCCTGCTGACCGGTGTGCAGTTGGGCGCAAACGTTACCATCGCCACGCCACGCGGCTACTCGCCCGATATCGAGATCGTGACCATCGCCCGCGACATCGCCCAGGCTAACAACTGCGAAGTGCGTCTGCTGCAGGACCCGCAGGCCGCTGTCGAGAATGCCGATGCGGTCTATACCGACGTCTGCGTCAGCATGGGCTTCGAGCACGAATCCACAAAGCGCGCGCCCATCTTCCGGCCCTTCCAGGTCAATGAGGCCCTGATGCAAAGAGCCGCATCACACGCGGTCTTCATGCACTGCTTGCCCGCGCGCCGTAATGAAGAAGTCACCGACACAGTTATCGATAGCCCGCAGTCGATTGTCTTCGACCAGGCCGAGAATCGCTTGCATGCGCAGAAGGCTTTGCTGCTTTTGTTGCTGGGCGGGCTGGCGAATGTGGAGAAGTTTCAGTGATCCGTGGCGCGTGGAAGCAAACGCGATCTTGATGTATCGACTCAACAACAAACTGTGACAAGGACAAACTGATCACTGTCTACAGTTCACTGCTTTCCTGAGGTTTTTCGAAGCATGTCTGTCATTCTCGAATCCCTGCCCGTCGGCCAGAAGGTTGGCATCGCTTTCTCTGGCGGGCTCGACACTTCCGCCGCCCTGCACTGGATGAAGGAGAAGGGCGCCATACCTTACGCCTATACAGCGAACCTTGGTCAGCCTGACGAAACTGACTACGATGCCATCCCGCGTGCGGCTCTCGAGTATGGCGCTGAGAAGGCTCGCCTCATCGACTGCCGCGGCCCGCTGGTGCGCGAAGGTATCGCCGCGCTCCAGGCGGGAGCCTTCCACATCACTACCGCCGGAGTGGCATACTTCAACACCACGCCCATCGGTCGAGCGGTCACCGGTACCATGCTGGTAGCCGCCATGAAGGAAGACGACGTCCACATCTGGGGAGACGGCTCAACCTTCAAAGGCAACGACATCGAGCGCTTCTACCGCTACGGCCTGCTCGTCAATCCAAATCTCCAGGTCTACAAGCCCTGGCTCGACGCTGCTTTCATCGACGAATTAGGCGGCCGCTCCGAGATGTCGGCCTACATGCAACGGTACGGCTTCGCCTACAAGATGTCCGCCGAGAAGGCCTACTCCACCGACTCCAACATCCTCGGCGCAACCCACGAAGCCAAGGATTTGGAGCTTCTGTCGTCGTCTATCCGGATCGTCGAACCAATCATGGGCATTGCTTCCTGGCGCGACGACGTCGACGTCAAACGCGAAGAGGTCACCATCCGCTTCGAAGAGGGTTTGCCTGTCGCACTCAAAGGCCAACGATTCGACGACACTGTCGCCCTCCTTCTCGAAGCCAACCGCATCGGCGGCCGCCACGGCTTGGGCATGTCCGACCAGATTGAGAACCGTATTATCGAAGCGAAGTCCCGCGGCATTTATGAGGCACCGGGCCTGGCCCTGCTCTTCATCGCCTACGAGCGGCTCATCACTGGCATCCACAACGAAGACACCATCGAGCAGTACCGCGACAGCGGCCGCAAGCTAGGCCGGTTGCTCTACCAGGGTCGCTGGTTCGACTCGCAAGCCATCATGCTTCGCGAATCGGCCCAGCGCTGGGTCGCCAAACCGATCACCGGCGAGGTCACGCTCGAGTTGCGTCGGGGCAACGACTACTCGATCCTCAACACCGAGTCGCCCAACCTTACGTTCCATCCCGAGCGACTCAGCATGGAGAAGACCGAATCCACCTTCTCCCCGCGCGACCGCATAGGACAACTCACCATGCGCAACCTCGACATCACCGATACGCGCGACAAGCTCCTCACCTATGCCAAAACCGGCCTCCTCACGCTCAGCAATGGCAGCGAAATGCCTCAGCTCGCGAGCGGCCCCCAGGTCGTGAGCGGGCAGAAGAAATAGCATGAGGTGCGCGTAGCCATGTCGAACGAACAACAATCCGGCAAGATGTGGTCGGGGCGCTTCCGCGAGCCGCTTGATCCACAGTTTGAAGCGTGGCAGCGGTCTATTGTTTTTGACGGGCGGCTGCTTGACTACGAGGTCGCCGCGAGTAAGGCGCATGCCTCGGCACTCTGCCAGGCAGGGATTCTCACCGCTGAAGAGACAGACCTGCTGCGCCAATCGTTGGATGCGATCGCAGCTGCTCATGAGTCCGACGCGGGCAAAGCGCAGGTGCGGGCCCATCCAACCGCCGAAGACATTCACCACTTCGTCGAACTGTCGCTGGTCGAACGCGTCGGATCACTAGGCCTGAAGCTTCACACCGGCCGCAGCCGCAATGAACAGATCGCCACCGATCTTCGACTCTACGTGCGCCATTGCATTGAGCAGGTCATCCAGGGTATCGCGGGCTGGGCGAATGCGCTGCTCGACCGCGCGAATGCAGCATCCGACGCGGTGATGCCGAGCTACACGCATTTGCAACGCGCCGAACCCGTGCTTGTGGCTCATTGGCTGCTCGCTTATGTGGAGATGATTTTGCGCGATGCGGAGCGCCTGCACGATTGCGCCGTTCGGCTCAACCTCTGCCCCCTCGGATCGGGAGCCGTTGCCGGCGCGACGCTCGCGCTCGACCGCACGATCGCGACCAAGGAGCTTGGATTCACTGCGCCTACGCCGAACAGCATGGATGCCACGAGCGACCGTGATTTCGTCCTCGAGTACCTGCAGGCGCTCACGTTCGTGGGCCTGCACCTGAGCCGGTTCGCCGAAGAGATCACATTGTTCGCGACGGCCGAGTTCGGATTTGTCATGCTCCCAGAGGCGTTCTCGACAGGATCGAGCGCGATGCCGCAGAAGAAGAATCCTGATCTGACCGAACTGATGCGCGCCAAGGTGGGACGCATTCACGGGGCCGCTGGAGCCGTAGCGCTGCAGCTCAAAGGTCTGCCGCTTGCCTACAATAAAGACATGCAGGAGACGCAGGAGCCGGCCTTTGCGGTCGATTTTGTTCCCGAGATGCTGGCGTTGGTGGCGCGTTTTACCGCGGCATTGAACTTCGACTTCGAGCGCATGCGGCTGGCCGCAGAGTCCGGTTATCTGAATGCGATGGCCGCGGCCACCTATCTGGTGCACAAGGGAGTTCCCTTCCGCATCGCGCACGAGAAGATCGGGAATGCTGTGCGTTTTGCGCTGGAGAAGGGCGTGGAGCTAGGCGAGCTTTCATACAAAGAGCTGCGGCAATTTGGCGAGGAGTTCGGAGAAGATTTTTACGACGCCATCACCCTCGATGCGACGCTCGATTGCCACGATGTCATGGGCGGTACGGCGCGGGACCGCGTTCGCCTCGCGTTGGAGACGGCTTCTGAGCGCATCGCCGCCCTCCAAAGATCAAACGCACCGGAGGTGCTCCATGCTGGTGCGTAAAGCTCTGCTGCACGATGCCGCCAACATCTACGACCTGGTGAACTCGCTCTCGACCGACGGTACGCTCTTAAAGCGTCCGTTTGCCGAGATCTGCGAGAACATCCGCGATTTCATGATTGCCGGGTCGGACGGAGGAGTCTTTCTCGGCTGCGGGGCGCTGCATCTTTATGGGCCGCATTTGTCTGAAGTTCGCTCGATCGTGGTGAAGCCGGAAGCGAAAGGACAGGGCGCGGGCGGACGCATTCTGGGCGCGTTGATCGAGGAAGCCGAGGAACACGGCATCCAGTCGGTGTGCCTGTTTACGCGGATTCCTGACTTCTTTTTCAAGTTTGGCTTTCGCATCGTGGAAGACAAATCCGAACTGCCGGACAAGGTTTTCAAAGATTGCCAGAGCTGCCCGCGATTGCACCGCTGCGACGAAGTCGCGATGGTGCGCGGACGCATCCCGCGTATCTCCATACTCGGACCACGTCACGAAGCGCAGGAACTGGTCCGCCTCTCCGGGGACTAGCCATCCAGGCAATGGCTTCGCGAGGCACAGCCAATACAATTGTTCCACGTGGAACAATTGTATTGGCTAATACATCTCTTTGTTCGCATTGCGGAGAATTACGCTGCTTTGTGATTCAAGCGGACGGCTTGGACTTTGGATCGCCGAGGAGCAGCGCTGCGCCACTGAAAAGAATCGCGCCGAAAGACGCAAGCACCGCCTTTGTGCACAGCGTTTTGAATACCGTGGCGGTGACGCTGGTGCAATAGCCGAGGGCATCGCAGGTGCGCCAGTCGAGCATGGAATAGGCAGCAAGATAGCCTCCGGCGATGAGCGCGAACAGCGATGTTTCCAGCTTGGGCGCCTTGATAAAGAGAAACACGAAGAAGCTGAGGAATGGAAGCAAGCAGTAGAGGACCGACACAAGCGTATCGCGGCGAAAATCCAGTCCATAGACGCCATAGAGCCCATGCAGCGTAACGAAGGCACTGCATACACCGACCGCGACGCGCAGGCCCACCCAGGACATTCCAAGAAGATTCATTGCTTCACCCCTCCGCTTTGTGCAAGGGCGCTTCCCGCGCCGTTGGCCAGGATCGCCGCGGCAACGACAGTCTGACCGTAGCTGAGACCCCCGTCGCCCGGGCTTACGTTGCGATGCTGAAAGACTGCGAAACCTTCCTGCTGCAGGCCTGCACGTAGCAGACGCGCAAGGCGCCGGTTGTGGAGACAGCCGCCGCTGAGCACGACTTGGTGGATGCCGGCTGCGGTGCGCGCTCGACGTGCCGCCTCGATGAAAGCATTTGTGACTCCCGCATGGAAGCATGCGGCAATATACCCCGGAGGCTTGCCAGCATGAAGATCGGCGAGGAGTTCCTGCCACATGGATGCCGGAAAGATCTCGGCAGGTGCAGGGTCTGAGGCCCGGCCTTCTTGCTTGACGCTTTCGCCCCGCGACCCACCCACTGGGTGGGTTCCCCGGTCCCCTGACACAGTGCTCCGCTCGGGATGAGACGAGCCGTTTCCTTTCTCGATGCAAGCGAAGGAATAGCCGTGGAGATCGTCGGGCTCGTCGACGGCGAGGCCTTCGAGTTCGATGGCGGCCTGGGCATCGTAATCCACTTCACGGCGCTGCAGTACGATGGCAGCGACCGCGTCGAAGAGGCGGCCGAGGCTGGAAGTGAGCGGCGCGTTGACTCGCTTCTCGATCATCCGATCGAGAACGCGTGCCTCCTGGACGCCAGTTCCGGTAAGGCTCGCGGATTCTTCGAGACGGACGCCGGCGGCGCGGAGATGCGCAAAAGCCATGCGCCATGGCTCGCGGACGGCCGCATCGCCCCCCGGCATCGGCACGGGGGCGAGATGGGCGAAGCGGGCAAAGCGATCCAAGTGCGCGACGAGCACTTCCCCTCCCCAGATGGTGCCGTCCGTGCCAAAGCCCGTACCGTCAAGGCTCAAGCCGATGACCGGCCCGGTGAGCGCGTGCTCGGCGATGCAGGCGGCGATGTGGGCATGGTGGTGCTGGACGGAAATAAGTGGCAGGTTACGCTCTCCGGCCCACTCCTTTGCCCAGGAAGTGGAGAGATAGCCCGGATGCAGGTCGTGCGCAACAATCTCTGGCTCGATTTCAAAGGTGCGCATCAAGTGATCGAGTGAATGCCGGAAGAAGTCGAGGCCGGTGAGGTTCTCGAGATCGCCGAGATGCTGGCTTTGGTATGCGAACCGGCCGCGCGCAAGCGTGAAGACGTTTTTGAGATGTCCCCCGACGGCGAGAAGAGGTAGGGCATCGAGGGGCAACGGCACGCCAAGCGGGACATAGCCGCGGGCCCGACGGATGAGTTGAGGAGTTCCATCGACAATGGCAACTACCGAGTCATCGCAGCGCTGCAGGATCTCGCGATCATGCATGAGGAAAGCGTCGGCGATGCCTCCGAGGCGCGCGTAGGCTTCGTCGTTGTCGATGGAGATGGGCTCTTCGCTGAGATTTGCGGAGGTCATGACGAGGGCATGAAGGCGCGGATCGGCCAAGAGCAGATGCTGCAAGGGGGCATACGGAAGAAAGATGCCGAGCCAGGGGATGTCAGGAGCAACGGAAGCCGCTATTCCGTTGGCTGCGCGCGCGCGCGCCAGGACAATGGGGCGGGCGGGGGTCTGGAGCGCCGCTTCTTCCTGGGGCGTCAAGGCGCAGAGTGCACGCGCGGCGGCGAGATCACAGACCATGACAGCGAGTGGTTTGCCAAAGCGGTGCTTGCGGGCGCGGAGTCGTTGTACCGCGGGTTCGTTGGTTGCGTCGACGCTCAGGTGAAAACCCCCGATGCCTTTGATCGCCGCGATTTCACCGTCGAGGAGGCGCTGGATCGCTGCGGCAACTGGATCGTCGGACGGAATGGAAGTTCCGTCCGGGGTCTCGAGCCAGACGCGGGGGCCGCAAACGGGACAGGCATTGGGCTGGGCGTGAAAGCGGCGGTTGAGGGGATCGTCGTATTCGGCCTGGCAGGCCGAGCACATGCGGAAGGCGGCCATCGAGGTTTGGGGACGGTCGTACGGAATGCGGCGAGTGATGGTGAAGCGCGGCCCACAGTTGGTGCAGTTCAGAAAAGGATAACGGTAGCGGCGGTCGGCGGGATAGAAAAGCTCACGGATGCAATCGGCACATGTCGCCGCATCGGCAGGAATGCCAGTGGAGACTTGGCCCTTGACCTCGCTGGAAACGATGCGGAAGCCGCTTTCGCCCGTACAGGGCAGATCGTGGACCGTGACAGAATCGATGCGGGCCAGCGGAGGCGTTTCGATGCGAAGACGCGCGAGGAACGAATCGATTCGCGGAACGAGCCCTTCAATCTCGATGTTGACACCATCGGTGTCGTTGCCAATGAAGCCGGCGAGGTCCTCTTCGGTCGCGATGCGGTAAATGAAAGGGCGAAAGCCGACGCCTTGGACCACGCCGCGGACCTGGACGCCTTTTCGCGCCGCGTGTGTCTCTCGGATTGGGGTCGAGTCGGTCAAGGGTTCGGTCGAGTATTCAAGGATAGGGTATGCAGCGCTCCCTGTACGTCCGCGTTTGGCCCTACGGGACGGCGGAGTGCTGGGTCACTCAGCGAATCTCCGATTTCAGCCTTCGCTGTGCAAGCCCAGTGCTCCTAGAGTTCATTGCAACTGTAAGGCGCGGGTCCCTCGACTCGTCGGCGCAGACTGCGCCACTCGCTCGGGATGACAACCGCTGTGAGTTGGTGCTGACTGGCCGAGGGACCAACCGGGGTGCGGGGTATCCTACTCTAAGAGGAGAAGGAGTGCGATGCCCGGTGATAAAAAACGGCAGGTGTTGTCTAGCGGGATTCCAGGCAGCGATTCTTCTTTCGGCGACGATGGGAATGGCGCGCGCTGCCGCGAGGACAACCGATCCGGCGGCCGTGTTCCGGCAGATCGACGATGCCGTTTTCTTTCGCGTGCATCACATCGCCCAGTACACCGTACTGGAGCACTACGCCGTGTTTCGGGGTAAAGACGAGACGCATCCCGTGGCGGAGATGACGGTGAAAACAACGTATCGGCCGGAGAGCGGCAAGAGCTACCAGGTGGTTTCCACGGGCGGCTCAGCGATTGTGCGACACCTTGGGCTCGATCCCCTGCTGGAACGGGAGAAGGAGATCAACCAGCCAAGCGAAGTTTCGCACTCGTGGATCACCTCGGCGAATTACGATATGACGCTGAAGCCGGGTACGCAGATGCTCGATGGGCGGGAGTGCTTGGTGCTCGCGATTCATCCCAAGCGGAAGGCGCCCAACCTGATTGAAGGGAGTTTGTGGGTGGATGCGAAGGACGGCACGATTGTGCGGCTGGAGGGCGTCGCTTCGAAAGCGCCGTCGGTGTTTGCGGGCGTGACGCACATGGTGCGCCAGTATGCGCTCATCTATGGGTTCGCGATGGCAACGCACGCGCGGGCCGAGTCGAACACGTTCCTCTATGGCCGGACAGTGGCCACCATTGACTATACGGATTATCAAATTGCGGTGAAACCGGGGATGTGAACGGGAGAAAATGGTGCGGGAGTCAAATCGCAGGCAATCTGCATTTGGCACTGAGGCGACTTTTGATCGGGCAGCCGAAGATTCGAGTGACATCTACTACTCGCTTTGACGCGAACCTGCTCTATACTGGGCTGCGTGACGCCCTTTTCTGGTGATTGGAAACTCGATGCTGCTCTCGGCTCCTGCCTTGTGCTGGGGCTGCGGCACGGGTTTGACTACGATCACCTGGCAGCCATTAGCGACATTACAGCGGTGCAGCGGAACTGGTGGAACGGCCTTCGCCTGGGTATGACCTACGCCCTGGGGCACGCGTTCACGGTCGCGGCGCTGGGTGTTGCGGTGCTGGAGATGCACATGGGTCTGCCCGAAGGGCTCGATCATTGGACCGAGCGTCTGATTGGGCTAACCCTGATCCTGCTGGGAATCGGAGTGGTCGCGGGCATTCTGCGCAAAGACGCGCACGGGCACAGGCACACGCGCGTCGAGAGCCGGCTGGCCATCGCCATCAACGGATTGCTGTGGCTCGCCTGGCGTTTCCGGCGGCTGTGGGATGAAGCAGCGCCGCGGCCGGAGCGTTTCCAGTGGATGTACAACGGTAAGTCAGTCTTCCTGATCGGCATGCTGCACGGGGTTGGCGCAGAAACGCCGAGCCAGCTGGCGCTCTTCTTCCTGACAGCGAATCTGGGTGGAACCTCGCGCGGACTGCTGGGGCTGGGGGCCTTTTCGATCGGACTGGTAACGATGAATGCCTTGATGACAGCGTCGATGGGCGGGGCCTTCCGGGCAAGCGGACAGCACCCTCGCTTCTATCACGTGATTGCGTGGACGGGGGCGATATACAGCTGCGTGATCGGGCTGATTTTCCTGTTGGGAATTTCGGACAAGCTGCCGGCGTTGAGTTAGAGCACGGGCCGGGGCTCCTTCAAGCAAAGACAGAGAAATTGGACGGAAGGCGCTCAATCGGCTGAAATCGCCGGCGTGTCTTGGGTTGCGCTCCGCTCCCGTTCCTCGTCAATCGCTTGAAATATTGCCATTTCATCATTGAAATGAAATGAGTTCGGTGTTTCTATTGGGCCGACGCGCGCCTCGCCTTGAGACAACAGCGCAAGATCCTTCTTGTCCACGATGCGGATACCCTTGGCCATCAGCCGAGCACGAATCTCTGACTCACTCAGGGTTCCGGGATCGTCGGCAGTCTTGAGATACTCAAGCGCTTTCTTCGCTCCCAGTTCACCGTCATGGCGCGCCACGCCCGCAAGGCCGGTGCTGGCTTTCCGCGCCCAGCCCACCACGAATTTGTTGGCGCGAGGAGCGGAACCGGCTGGATCCCATACCTCGAAGGACGCTCCGCCGGGTTCGCTGACGGGTCGGGTGGCGTAGCCTTCTGGCCCCATGGGCAAGCCGATCTGCGGATCGTGTTTGTCGCCGATGGCGAAGAGAACGGTGTCGACGTCGAGGATCGCGGTGGCATCGGTCGAGCGAGCCGAAGTGGAGCCTTCGCTCTTGAGCGTGAGATCGTTTTCGGTGACGATCATCTGCTGCACGCGGCCCTGGTCATTGGCGACGAAGGCCTTCGGCGAGGAAAGGAAGCGGAAGGCGAGACGCGGCTGAGTAGACGCGAAACCAGGATTGCTGAGATGCGGAAAATGTGTGGCAAAGATCTTTTCGGGCGAGACGTCCTGCTTGGCATGAGCGCAGCGGTCTTTGATGCGGGCGAGTTCGGCGACGAAGTCCTGACGATCGATGTGGGCTTCGACGTGCTCGATCTCCTTCTTGTCGAACTTGACTTCGTAGGGTCCGCGGCGCGCGACGATGACGACCGATTCGGTGTGCTTGGAGGGCTTGTCAAGAAGGAGCCAGCGGGCGACGTCGATGGCGACGTTGCCGACGCCGATCACGGCGATGCGTCTGTGCGAAGAGAAATCGCGGGCGACGTGCGACTCGAGCTGGTTATAGTGATATACGAAGTCCTTGGAGGCGTAGACGCCTTGCAGGCTTTCGCCGGGCAGGCCGAGGCTTTTGGCGCCTTGTGCACCGGAAGCGAAAACGATGGCGGCAGGGTGGAAGGACTCGAGCTCGGCGAGGGAAAGGTCGTAGGCCGCGCCGATCTGGATGTGGCCGAAGTAGTGGACGTTTGGCAGGTCGAGGGTCTGGAAGAACTGCTTGCGCAACCCCGACTTCATTTTGGTTTTGGTGGGGTAAATGCCGTATTGCGCAAGGCCGCCAGGGCGGATATCGCGATTGAAGATGAACGTTTCGTAGCCAGCGAGAGCGGTTTGTCGTGCTGCAAACATGCCTGCGGGCCCTGCACCCACAACGAACACACCCTTCATTCCACGACCCCTCCGAGTGCCCCGGCGTGCCGGACGCGCGCCGACCTGGAACGACAACGAGCGGGCGAACTGCGCAGCGCCTCCTCCCGCCTGATTTCATTATCGCAGGGAGGAAAGCGAGCCGAAAGGGCAGTCGGAAACAATGCAGATCTCTCTTAAAATACCGCAGAAAACTGGCGGTGAGGCGATGCGGGCGGAATGGGGCGGGAGATGGTGAGCGAGGGGACGGTCTTCTTGCAGGCTGCCCTGAATGGTAGCCGGATTCACCCGGCGGCCCCTCGTACACCGGCTGCGATTGCGGAGGCGGCTCGAGCGGCTGTGCAGGCTGGAGCCGAATCGGTCCATGTACACGCATTTGACGGGCGAGGCCTGGAGACTCTTGATGGTGTCGCATGCGCGAAGGTTCTGCGGGCCATTCGCGCGCAATGCCAGGGGATTCAAATTTCGATGAGCACTTCGGCGACGATTGTGACCGATCCGGGAGAGCGTCTCCGGATCGTTACACGCTGGGACGAACTGCCCGATCTGGTGTCGGCGAATCAGGGCGAGCCGGGAATTCGCGAGCTCTGCGAGCATCTGCTGTCGCGGGGAGTGGGGATCGAGGCGGGATTGCTCAGTGCCGAGGATGCGTGCGCCTTTGCAAGTTCGGGGTTGGCAAGCCGCTGTCGTCGTGTCCTGATCGAGCCACTCGACGTCGAGCCGGAGATCGCGCTGGAGCATGCGGCAGCAATGGAAACGATCGTCGTTTCGGCTGGCATCAGCCTGCAGCAGGTTCACCACGGTTACGACATTGCCTGTTGGGCGGTGAATCGACGCGCTCTCCATCGAGGGCACGGAATCCGGACTGGTTTCGAGGACGTTACCAAGCTGCCCGACGGAACCGAGGCACGGGACAATGCGGCGCTTGTTGCGGCGGCCGCAGGCCTGATCCGTATACATGCTGGACCTTCCCGTCCTTAAGACTGCTCCAGGCCCGCTAGCGGATTGCCCTGTCTCGATGAGGCTGGGCGGCATTCCGCCAGTGTCACAGGGTGGGATGGCTTACCGCTCGGGGTGATGGTTGTCACTAAAGAATATCCCCCTCGCCTTTTAGAACTATGCTAGACGCACCGCGAAAACGGCAGATCTGGATTGCTGGACATAACTGTCTGCAAGGAGGCACCTTGACCGCACTGACAGCCCCGCCGCTGCCAAGCGACGACAAGCGATGGAAGATTGTCAATGGCACCATGCGCAAGAACGGCTTTGCCCGCGCTGCCTTGATTGAGACGCTGCACACTGTGCAATCGTCGTTTGGTTTTCTAGACGACGACGCCATCCGCTTTGTGGCCCAGTCGCTGCACGTGCCGTTAAGCCAGGCCTACGGGGTGGTGACCTTCTACCACTATTTCAGCTTGAAGCCTCCGGGCAGACACACCATGACAGTCTGCACGGGAACCGCGTGCTACATCAAGGGCACTGACAAGCTGCTCGCCCAGGCCGAAAAGCACTTGGGGATTTGCCAGGGGGCCACGACCAAAGACGGCAACATCAGCCTGATGACTGCACGCTGCGTGGGCGCATGCGGGCGCGCCCCGGTTGTGCTGACAGATGGTGAACTGCAGGGACAAATGGTGAGCAACCTCATGATTGAGCAACTGGAAAAGTGGGCTGTTGAATGACCATCGAAGAACTGGACCAGATTGCCAAGTCGGTACGTGCCGAGAATGCGAAGTTCAGCCAGGAAATCAGCGTATGCATGGGCACTGGCTGCATGAGCCAGCACTCCGAGCGGATCAAGGACGCACTGGCCAAAGCCGTCGAGGCAAAGGGCAAGAATGTGCTGGTGCGTCGGACAGGCTGCATGGGATTGTGCGCCGCGGGGCCGCTGGTGTTGATCGAGCCCGAGGAGACCCTCTACCAGCACGTGAACGTAAGCCACGTGGACAAGGTGACGGAGAGCCTGGGGGGACGCCCGATTCCTGAACTGCAGTGCGAACTGCGCGAACATTTCGATCGCCAGGTGCACGTGGTGTTGGAAAACTCGGGCCGCATCGACCCCGAAAAGATCGACGACTACATTGCGCGCGATGGGTATCGTGCCCTGCTGACGGCGCTGAACGATATGACGCCGAACGGGGTGATCCGGCAGATCACCGAGAGCGGGCTGCGAGGACGCGGAGGCGGCGGCTATCCAACGGGGCTGAAGTGGGGCACGGTGGCGAAGGCGCCCGGCGATCTGAAATACGTAATCTGCAACGGCGACGAGGGCGACCCCGGTGCGTTCATGGACCGCAGCGTACTCGAGAGCGATCCACAGCGCGTAATTGAAGGCATGGCGATCGCAGCCTATGCCGTGGGCGCAAGCAAGGGCTACATCTATGTGCGCGCCGAGTACCCCCTAGCGGTCAGCCGCCTGACTGTAAGCCTGCGCGAGGCACGGAGGCGCGGTCTGCTCGGCAACGACATTGGAAACACGCCTTTCAATTTCGATGTGGAAATTCGTCTCGGCGCAGGTGCGTTTGTTTGCGGCGAAGAGACAGCGCTGATCGCCTCCATCGAAGGCAAGCGCGGCACACCCAAGCCGCGTCCTCCCTATCCCGCGGTGAGCGGGCTGTGGGGCAGGCCGACATTGATCAACAACGTTGAAACCTTCGCCAACATCGCGCCCATCGTTCGCAACGGCGGCCGATGGTTCGCAAGCATGGGCTCGGAGCGCAGCAAAGGAACAAAAGTTTTCGCGCTGACCGGGAAGATCACTAACACGGGCCTTGTGGAAGTGCCCATGGGCATCAAGCTGCGCGAGATTATCGAGGTCATCGGCGGCGGAGTACCGGACGGACACAAGTTCAAAGCGGTGCAAACGGGCGGGCCCTCCGGGGGCTGCTTGCCGGCGGAGATGCTCGACATTGGCGTGAGCTACGATGCGCTGCTGGCGGCGGGTTCAATCATGGGATCCGGCGGCATGATCGTTATGGACGATACGTCGTGCATGGTGAATGTGGCGCGCTTCTTCGTGGAATTCTGCATGACGGAATCGTGCGGCAAGTGCATTCCCTGCCGGGCGGGCACGGCGCAGATGTTTACGCTGCTGTCGCGCTTCTGCAACGGGACCGGCACGATGGAGGACCTGAGCCTGCTCGAAAGTCTCTGCGTCACGGTAAAGGAAGCAAGCCTCTGCGGTCTCGGACAGACGGCTCCCAATCCTGTCCTGAGCACCTTGAAATATTTCAGGAACGAGTACATCGATCACATCGTGCATAAGAAGTGCACGGCAGGCGTTTGCAACATTCAAGCTCCAGTAGAGGTGTTGGCATGAGCGAAGCTGTGGACGTCAAAACCCTCACCATCGACGGCAAGGAAGTAAGCGCGAGCCGGAAGCAGACGATTCTGGAGGTGGCGCGGGAAAACGACATCGAGATTCCCACGCTGTGCCATCTGGACGGACTGAGCGATGTGGGCGCATGCCGCATGTGCCTGGTGGAGATTAAAGGAAGCAACAAACTGCTGCCCGCCTGCGTTGCCACAGTGTACGAGGGAATGGAGGTGACTACGCAGAGCGATCGGCTCAAGAATCATCGGCGCACCATTCTCGAACTGCTGCTGGCCGAACGCAACCACATTTGTTCAGTCTGCGTTGCCAACGGAAACTGCGAATTGCAGACCTTGGCGCAACAGGAAGGCGTGACCCATGTGCGTTTCCCCTATCGCAACCCGGAGCTCACCGTCGATGCGTCGCATGAGCGATTTACCGCCGACCACAATCGCTGCATCCTTTGTACGCGGTGCGTACGCGTGTGTGCCGAAGTCGAGGGCGCCCATGTGTGGGACGTGATGGGACGCGGCATCAACTCGATGGTGATTACCGATCTGCACCAGGATTGGGGAAGCTCGAGTTGCACGCGCTGTGGCAAATGCGTCCAGGTGTGCCCCACCGGAGCGCTCTTCGACAAAGGCAAAGTCGGCACGGAGCATCCCAAGTATCCCGACTTTCTGCCATACCTGAACCTGATGCGGGAGGCGCAATGAGCAAACTGAAACTGGCGACCGTTTGGCTGGATGGCTGTTCGGGCTGCCACATGTCGTTCCTCGACATGGATGAGCGGCTCCTTGCGCTGGCAGAGAAGGTGGACATCGTGTATAGCCCGATTGTCGATGCGAAAGAGTTTCCGGAACAGGTAGACATTGCGCTGGTGGAAGGCGCGGTCGCTTCCGTCGACGATGAGAAGAAGATCAAGAAGATTCGGGCGCACTCCAAATTGCTGGTCGCGATGGGCGACTGCGCCGTGGCGGGTAACGTTCCGTCGATGCGCAATCCGATCGGGCCCGAAGCGATTCTCGACCGGGCATATAAGGAAAACGCGACGATCCAGCAGCAGATTCCCTGCGTGGTGGTGCCCAAGCTGCTTCGCGTGGTTCGGCCTATCCACGAGTTTGTGAAGGTGGACGTATTTCTGCCCGGGTGCCCGCCCTCGGCAGACACTTTTCACACAGCGCTGACCGCGCTGGTCACCGGTGAGCCTCTGGATGTTCCAGCCCTCACGCGTTTTGGAGCCTAGAACCGGAGCCCCTATGAGCCAGACCATCACCATCGATCCTGTGACGCGCCTCGAAGGTCACGGCAAAATCACGATTCACCTGAACGACCAGGGTGAAGTGGAGAATGCGAACTTTCACGTGACGCAGGTGCGCGGCTTCGAGAAGTTTTCGGAAGGGCGGCCGTTCTACGAGATGCCGAGCCTGATGGCGCGCATCTGCGGCATTTGCCCCGTTTCGCACCTGATCGCATCGGCAAAGGCCTGTGAAGCGATCATGTCGGTGCGCATTCCGCACACTGCCGCACAGCTGCGACGGATGTTGAACCTCGCGCAGATGATTCAGTCGCACGCGCTGAGCTTCTTCTATCTTTCGTCGCCGGATCTCTTGCTGGGCATGGAATCGGACCCTGCGACACGGCATATCTTCGGCGTGGTTGCGGCCAAGCCGGAATTGGGACGGGCCGGTGTCGCCTTGCGGCGCTTTGGCCAGCACATCATCGAATTGCTGGGCAACAAGCGCATTCATCCAGGATGGGTGGTGCCCGGCGGCGTGACCGAGGCGCTTGCCGCGTCGAAACGCGACGAAATTCTGGGGATGATTCCCGAGGCGCACGCGAATATCAAGCTGGCTCTTGCCTGGTACAAGCAGATCGCGGACAAGTTTGCGCCGGAGATTGAGGTGTTCGGCAACTTCGCCTCGCTCTACATGGGCTTGATCAACGAAGACGAGTCGGTCGAATTCACAGATGGCGCACTGCGACTGATTAACGCACGCGGCGATATTGTTGCCGATGGCATAACGGCCAACCAGTTTCCCGAGTTGATTGGCGAAGCGGTTGAGCCCTACAGCTACACAAAGTTCGCCTACTACAAACCGCTTGGGTATCCCGAAGGCTCGTATCGCGTGGGACCGCTCGCTCGCCTCAACATAGCGAAAAGCATGGGCACTCCGCTGGCGGATGCGGAGTTGAAGGAATTCAAACAGCTCGCGGATGGCCCGGTACAGAGCTCCTTCTACTATCACTACGCGCGTCTGATCGACATTCTGCACGGTGTCGAGAAGATCGAGCGTATCCTTTCTGACCCTTTGATCCTCGATAAACATGTGCGTGCGACCGCAGGCGTGAACCGCCTGGAAGGCGCGGGACAAGCCGAAGCGCCGCGCGGCACTTTGCATCACCACTACAAGGTGGATGAGAACGGGTTGATCACCTGGGCCAATCTGGTGATTGCGACCGGACAAAACAACAACGCGATGAACCAGGGCGTGCTGCAGGCAGCGAAGCACTATGTGAAGGGTGGTAAATTCAGCGAGGGGATCCTGAATCGCGTGGAGGCTGTTGTCCGGACCTTCGATCCATGCCTGAGCTGTTCGACGCACGCCTTTGGGCAGATGCCGCTGGCGATTTCGCTGCTGTCCGCCGATGGCGCGGTTGTGGATCGGGTAATTCGCGACTGACCGAGCAAGACGCAGACGGCCTCTCCTTGCGCACACGCATGACGAGAGGCCGCATTGTTTCTGTATTTATCCTGCGACGATCATGACCACGCAATTGTCAACTCGCTGTCTCCTCCTGGCATGCGGCAATACGCTGCGCGAGGACGATGGCGTGGGACCGTGGCTTGCGGCGTGGGCGGAGGAGCGGTTTGACGGGGAGCCCGCGCTGCGCGTCTTGGCACGACAGCAGTGGACACCCGAACTTGCGCAGGACGTGGCCGAAGCTGGAGCGGTGATTTTCATCGATTGCGCAACGAATTTTCGGGCCGGCGAGGTGAAGATCGGTCCCGCCGAGCCAGAGGCGCCCAGAGGCGCAGGGCTCGCGACGCATCATGTTGAAGCTGGAGAATTGCTGGCGCTAAGCGAAGAGCTTTATAGCGCGCGGCCGTACACTTCCCTGCTGCTCACGGTCGGCGCGGGATCGCTGGAGTTGCGCGAGGGTTTCAGCGGCGCGGTGCAGGCGGCACTCCCCGAAGCGTGCGAACTACTGGAGAAGACAGTGCGACAGCTGATCGCCGCGGCCCATTCTCGGCCAGCCTGACCCAACCAGGACCAGCTGGCTGAATTCTCGTATGATTCCGAACATGCGAAGTCACCGGCTCCTTTACTTGATCTTGGGTTTTCTGATTGCGACGGCGGCACATGCTCAACCGTCCAGAGCAATGCCTCTCGCATTCGAAGTGGCATCGGTGCGTCCAGCCTCGCCGGAGGAAGTGGGATTTGAAGGCAGCACCCGGTCGCAGATCGAGTACGCAGCAGACAGCTTGACAATGCGCAATATTAGCTTAGGCGAGATGCTGGAGTGGGCTTACGGGCTGGAGCACTATCAGATCGAGGGTCCAAGCCTGCTGGAGGGCCCGCGCTACGATGTGCGCACACGAGCCGTGGAACCCGTGGACGTCGAATCCTTGCGGCGAATGCTCCAGGATCTCTTGGCGACGCGCTTTGACGTCCATCTTCATCATGAAGAAAAGCGAATCGCAGTTTACGAACTGGTCGTGGCGAATGACGGCCCGCGGCTTCCGAAAGACAAGGCGGCAACCCTTGCGCCGGGCTATCCCAAAGAGTCGTTTCCGCGCGTCGCCGACGGTGCGTTCGTTTTCACAAATGTGTCGATGACCGACTTCGCTAAGCAATTGACCGAACTTCGTGGGATAGATCTGCCAGTACTCGATCGCACCGGGATCTCCGGGGTGTATGACATCACCCTGAAATCGGCCGCACGGGCACTTCTAGAACCGAATGGCCCTTCCCTGCTGACTCTTCTTCACGAACAACTCGGGCTCAAGCTCGTTTCCGCCAGGGACCTCATCGATCAAGTTGTGGTGGATCACGCCGAACCGCCCACGCCCAATTGAAGCTTCTCGCGCTCTGCGACCCTTCAAATCCCGAAGGCGTTCCGGCGCGGAAACACCGACGGCAACTGCAGTGTAGATGCAGTTGCCGTCAGCAGAGAGAAAGCACGGACGCTATTCGATCAGAAGGCGGCTACGGTCTGGCGCAGGCTGTAGGAACTCAGCGTCTTGATGTAATTGCCCCGATCGAAGGGTGATGTGTCGGGGACGGAACGCCGACTGAGGCTGCCGCGCGTCTCCCACAGAGAGGCGTATTCGCGCTTCTCCAGCCAGTACAGGATGTCCGAAAGAACGCGGCCAATGTGCTCGACGCCGTGAATATGGAGCGCTGAAGCCATCATCGTCATGTTGGCGCCCGCCATGATGCACTTGAGCACGTCTTCCGCCGAGTGCACGCCGCCAGTGATGGCGAGATCGATGTTGAGATGGCCATAGAGAATCGCGGCCCAGTGCAGACGGGGCAGCAACTCCGACGACGTGGAGAAGTGCAGCGTGGGACGCACTTCGAGAGCCTCGATATCGAAATCCGCCTGGTAGAAACGATTGAAGAGCACGACACCGCGTGCGCCCACGTCTTCAAGACGGGCGACGAGATGGGGCAGGCTCGTGAATGACTGGGATAGCTTCACCGAGACCGGGATTTTGACGGCTTGGCAGACGCCCTCGACGAGTTCCAGAAGCTGAAGTTCGATTTCGTTCGAGGTCTGGCTGCGATTGGTAGCGATCGCATAAGTATTCAGCTCGATCGCATCGGCGCCCGCGGATTCCATTTCCTTGGCGAAACGCACCCAGCCGCCCACCGTGGTCCCGTTAAGGCTGGCAAGGATGGGAATGTTCACCGCGGCCTTGGCGCGACGGAGATGCTCGAGGTAGACCTCGTGGGTCATGCGGTAGTCGCCCTGCTCCGGCAGGAAGTCGAGCGACTCGGCGAAGGAGTTGGTGCCGCGCGAGAGATCGTCGTCGAGAGCCCGTGATTCGAGGGCCAGTTGTTCTTCGAAGAGCGAGGTGAGCACGATGGCCGAGGCGCCGGCATCTTCCATGCGTCGGATGGTATCGAGCGACTCGGAAAGCGGCGTGGAGCTGACCACGATGGGCCCGTTGAGCTTGAGGCCGAGATAGTGCGTCGAGAAGTCGATCATTGTTTACCTCCGGCAGGCAGGCCTGCCAGTTTGTCTTCGGGCTTTTCTTCGGGAGCGATGTGCGGAGTCTCGCCACGGCCGGGCATGGAGGCACGCGCAGAGTAGACGCGCCACTGCCGCTCCACATCGTCTTGCGCGTCCTTGAGGAGGTCCGCGGCAAGACCAGGGTTGCCACGCGCCAGCATGGTGTAGCGGGCTTCACGATAGGCGTATTCCTTGAGCCGGATGGAAGGCGCCTTCGAGTCGAGTTGGAAGGGATTCTTGCCTTCGTTGCGGAGTGCGGGGTTGTAACGCATGAGCGGCCAGTAACCGGACTGCACTGCCAGCTTCTGTTGTTCGAGGCCGTGGACCAAATCATAGCCGTGCGCGATGCAGCTGGAGTACGCAATGATGAGCGACGGGCCTTCGTGTGCTTCCGCTTCCTGGAATGCTTTGATGACGTGCGTGTCGTTGCCGCCGAGAGCCACCTGCGCCACATACACCGAGCCGTAGCTGACGGCTTCCATGGCGAGATCTTTACGGCTGTTAGCCTTGCCGCTGGCCGCGAACTTGGCGACCGCGCCGCGCGGCGTGGCCTTGGAAGCCTGCCCGCCAGTGTTGGAGTAGACCTCAGTATCGAGCACGAGTACATTGACGTTTTTGCCCGAGCCGAGAACATGATCGAGGCCGCCGAAGCCGATGTCGAAGGCCCAGCCGTCGCCGCCGAGGATCCAGACACTCTTGCGCACTAACCTGTCGGCGATGGCCAGCAGGTTCTTCGCATCCGAACAGCTGTCTCCGTCCAACACTGCACGAAGTGCCGTCACTCGCGCGCGTTGGGCTTCGATTTCGGATTCGCTTGTTTGCGGAGCGCTGACCAGCGATGCGGCGAGATCAGGACCGATTACAGAGGTCATGCGCGTAACGAGCGTTTCGGCAAAAGCCTTCTGCTGATCTAGAGCCGTGCGCATGCCGAAACCAAACTCGGCATTGTCTTCGAAGAGCGAGTTGGCCCATGTTGGCCCGCGGCCGGCGGCGTTCGAACTGTAGGGCGTGGTGGGAAGGTTGCCGCCGTAGATCGACGAGCAGCCCGTGGCATTCGCAATGTAGAGCCGGTCACCGAAGAGCTGAGTGAGTAGCTTGACGTAGGGCGTTTCGCCGCAACCTGCGCAGGCACCGGAGAACTCGAAGAGCGGTTGTAGAAGCTGAAGATCCTTGACCTGGCCGTGGGAGAGCTTGCTGCGATCCACTTCGGGCAGCGAAAGGAAAAAGTCCCAGTTCTCGCTCTCGGTGGCGCGCAGGGGAGCCTGCGGGGCCATGTTGATGGCCTTATGGCTGGCATCGCTCTTGCTCTTCACCGGGCACACTTCGACGCAGACGCCGCAACCGGTGCAATCTTCGGGAGCCACTTGCAGCGTGTAGCGATCCTGCTCCATGCCGCGCCACTTCGGCTTAGACCACTGGAATGTGGCCGGCGCCTTGTCGGCGAGTGCGGGGCTATACACCTTGGAACGAATCACTGCGTGCGGGCAGACCATGACGCATTTCCCGCACTGGATGCAGAGGTCCTTGTCCCACACAGGGATGAACTGCGCGATGTTGCGCTTCTCCCACTGCGCGGTGCCGGTGGGGAATGCGCCGCCGGCGGGAATGGCGCTCACCGGAAGCAGGTCCCCTTGGCCTGCGGCGATCTGGCCGAGAACGTTGTGCACGAACCCGGGCGCTTTCGAGGAGATGACGCCCGTGATGTCGAAGCCGGAGGTCGCTGCAGAAGGCAGCTCGACTTTTTCAAGATGCGCGAGGGCATGGTCGACAGCCGCGAAATTCTTTTGGACGACCGCTTCGCCGCGCTTTCCGTAGGTTTTCTTGATGGCCTTCTTGATCTGCTCGATGGCCTCGTCGCGCGGCAACACGCCGCTGATGGCGAAGAAGCAGGTTTGCATGATGGTGTTGATGCGCGTGCCCATTCCAGCATCGCGCGCCACCTTGTATCCGTCGATGATGTAGAAGTCGATTTTCTTGGTGAGGATCTCCTGCTGAATCTTTCTGGGCAGCTTGTCCCAGACTTCGGCGGCGGCGTAAGGCGCGTTGAGCAGGAACGTCGCGCCGGGCATCGCGTTCTCGAGCACGTTGATCTTTTCGAGGAAGCTGAAATTGTGGCAAGCGATAAAGCTGGCGCGGGTGATGAGATAGGTGGAGTGAATCGGGTTGGGACCGAAGCGCAGGTGCGAGGTCGTCATGGAGCCGGACTTTTTCGAGTCATAGACAAAGTAGCCCTGCGCGTAGTTGGGTGTTTCGGTGCCGATGATCTTGATTGAGTTCTTGTTGGCGCCGACTGTGCCGTCGGAGCCGAGACCATAAAAGAGCGCGCGATGCGTCTTCGGATCTTCGGTAGAGAAAGCCGGATCGTAATCTAGGCTCGAGTGACTGACGTCGTCTTGGATGCCGATCGTGAAGTGGTTTTTGGGGGAGGGCTTGGCGAGCTCGTCGTAAATGCCCTTGACCATGGCGGGCGTGAATTCCTTCGACGACAGGCCGTAGCGTCCGCCGATGACCGTGGGCCGTGCAAAGGGGAGCTTGTCGAAATTCTCTGCGAGAACGGTGACAATGTCCTGATACAAAGGTTCTCCAGCCGCGCCTGGTTCCTTGCAGCGGTCGAGAATCGCGATGGATTGGACAGTCGACGGAAGCGCCGCAAGGAATGCCTTTGCGTCGAAGGGCCGATAGAGACGAACCTTGAGCAGGCCGAGCTTCTCGCCCTGGCGATTGAGAGCATCGGCCGCTTCTTCGGCAGCTTCTACGCCTGAGCCCATCATGACAATGACGCGCTCCGCATCGGAGGCGCCCACATAGTCGAACAGATGATAGGCGCGGCCGGTGAGCGCGGCAAAGCGATTCATCACAGACTGCACGACGCCAGGAACAGCGGCATGGAACGGGGTGCAGGCTTCGCGGGCCTGGAAGAAGACGTCGGGATTCTGCGCGGTGCCGCGAATGATGGGACGATCGGGGCTGAGCGCGCTTTGACGGAACTGAATGATGTATTTGTCGTCGAGGATTGCGCGAATGGTCTCGTCCGAGATGGGAAGAATCTTGCCCACTTCATGCGAGGTGCGGAAGCCATCGAAGAAGTGGATGAAAGGAATGCGCGATTCGAGAGTGGCAATCTGCGCGACGAGAGCGAGGTCGGCAACTTCTTGCACCGAATTTGAGGCCAGCATCGCCCAGCCGGTCGAGCGGCAGGCCATGACGTCGGAGTGGTCGCCGAAGATGGAGAGGGCGTGGGTGGCGAGCGTGCGGGCGGTAACATGCATGGTGGCCGGGGTCAGCTCACCGGCAATCTTGTACATGTTGGGGATCATCAGCAGAAGGCCCTGCGAGGCGGTAAAGGTTGTCGCGAAAGCGCCGGCCTGGAGGGCGCCATGCAAAGCACCCGCGGCTCCGCCTTCGCTCTGGAGCTCTTCGACGATGGGCAATGCGCCCCAGATATTCTTTTTGCCCTCGGAGCGCCACTGATCGGCCCACTCGGCCATGGGGGAAGAGGG
Source organism: Occallatibacter sp. (assembly GCA_036520995.1). Taxonomy (GTDB): domain Bacteria; phylum Acidobacteriota; class Terriglobia; order Terriglobales; family Acidobacteriaceae; genus Telmatobacter. The sequence goes on along the minus strand of DATDIQ010000001.1, from coordinate 36,105 downwards.
GGTGATGGGGTAGATCGCGACCACCTCGGAAAGTCGATAGGCAACGGAGGCGGCGGCCTCGTTTCCATCCAGAATCACCATTTTCTGTTCACTCATTCGCTTTGCCTCACACGGCGGCCGGAGGAGAGAAACCGCTACGGCGAGTCTCGTCTTCAGGACTTTGCACCGCTGTGATGTCAGACACAAGGAAGGTTGCTTAAATCAGAATGTGGGACGGAATTCCGTGGGCTGCAAAGCCCTTACGCGCCTCCCAGCAAGCCGAAATCCCCCACAAAATGCCCGCGTGACCCCGAGGCGATCTAATGGCATAGATGGAGAGGCGTATCCCAGAGGCAGGCCACGTTGTAACCCGAAACGATCTCGAGTTGCTGCTCGCGGGCATCGAGCGCACAATCGGCGATCCCCAGGCAGGGATCTTCGGTCCCGAGTCGATGACATGGCGGATCGATCGCGAGGCCGCGCTGTTTCTTGGGGCCGGACGGGCTGCACTGCTGCAGCTTGCGCATCCCTGGGTTGCCGTAGCGCTGGACCAGCATTCGTCGGTCATGGCCAATCCGATCGCGCGGTTCCACAACACGTTTCGGATCGTCTTCACCATGAATTTCGGGACAGTGGACCAGGCATTCGCGGCCGCCCGCTCGTTGCATACCATGCATACGACAATTCGCGGTGCACTTCCCTCCCCCGTCGCCGGTTACTCCCAGGGTTCGTTGTATGAGGCGAACACGCTTTCTGCGCTGCGCTGGGTCTATGCCACCCTCTTCGATAGCGCCCTCCTGGCGTATGAGTGCGTGCTGCCGCCGCTGACCGATGCGGAGCGCGACGCATATTACGTCGAAAGCCGCGTGCTGGCCGGGCTCTTCGGCATTCCCCGGGAAGCGCTACCGCAAGACTGGGGCGCGTTTCGCGGATATGTCGAAGCAATGTGCCGATCGGAGGAACTCGGCGTCGACGAGCGATCGCGCGTCATGGCGAAGAGAATTCTTGCCGGAGCGGGGTCGTGGGTGAAGCCGCCGCGCTGGTACCAGGCACTCACCGTAGCGTGGATGCCGGATCGATTTCGGGAGGAGTTCGGCTTGCCGTATGGCGCTGGGGAAGCGCGGTCCGTGGAAAGAACGAAGCACTGGCTACCGCGTGTCTATCGTCGCATGCCGCAAAGGGTTCGTTCCGTCGGGCCGTATCTCGAAGCGTGCGCGCGGCGGGCAGGGCATGGGCCTGGTTGGGTGACGCGCTTAAGCAATCGGTTCTGGATGGGCGAGGCACGGATGCCGTTTGGGGAGTGAGGATCTTGCTACCGTCCCCATGAGGATGGAGCATAGAGAAGCGGCCGCTCTCCGCTGCTTCTCCAGAAGTAGATAAGGACGATCACGCTCGCGAGTGCGGCATACGCGCACCACACCGAGGTGAACGCGTATCGCTTCACGGCGGTGACCAGCAGCAGGATCGCCAGGTTTGCGATGCCGAAGAGCACCATCGCTCTCACCCTCGAGAAGAAAAGCGAACCGCATGTGGCGATCAGATACAGCATTGCGACGGTCATATTGTTTGTAGCCTGGTTGATATAGACGATGCTGTTTTCTTTGACGTAGATCTGCGTTGGGTACGCGGCCAATGCCCACAAGATGTAGAGTCCCGTGGCTATGCCGATGACGAGGAAAGGCAGCATGCGTCGCCGGCTTCTGCCATCCGGTTCAAAAAGAAGGACACTCAATGGCAACAGGAAAGGCAAAAGTCCCTGCGCATACAGCATGTAGGCAGCGCCCATCTTGTGGGTCACGGCAAGTGAGAGGCTCCCATCCAATCCCAGCCAGACAAATCCCTCGATAAACTGGTGAATCGCGAAAAGGGTGGGGAGCGCCGCAAAAAGCAATTCACGCCGGTGTTTCACCTTCGTGAGGGTAACGACGCCGACGGCTCCAAGAACTCCGCTTCCCACAAAGTTCGCTGCCGCAGAAAAGCACATCGTCCGTCATCTCCAATTGGGTGGATTATACGCATCGTCGTCGAATTGAACTCCTTGAGAATCGTGGCACCCATGGTCCGCCCTCAGGTCACCCTTCCCGTTCATTGAATTGTGGACGAAAGAAACTTGCGGGCCATTTGGATGAAGTTCTCTATCAACGCGGTCCGCTGGCACTTTCGATTCCAGGCAATGCCGATTTTCCATTCCCCTTCGGGAATCCTGGTTTCTGCAAAGCGAATCTGGGGAACGCGCATCAGTTGCACAGCGCTCGGCGCGATGCTCATGCCCAGACCGGCGCGGACCAAATTCAGTGCAGTGAAAAATACGTCTGTCTCCTGGACCACGTTGGGCATGAAGCCCGCTGCCCGGCAGGTGCGAAAAACGTGGTCGTAAAAGCTGGCCGAATCGGCCCGGCAAGGAATGATGAATGGCGCTTTGCTCAACGCCGCCAAGCCTTTTTTCGCATCGTGAGAGGAGTCCTCGCTCAGAACGATCATGAGGCGCTCTTTCACAATCGGGATGGTCTCGATATCCCGGGTCCGAATGGGTAGGCGGACAAAGCCTATGTCGATCCTTCGGTCGGTAAGCGCCTGGATCTGGTCAGAGGTCGACATGTTGCGCACCGACAAGTCGACGATTGGGAATCTCTTCCTGAAGCGCAGCATGAGATTCGGCAAACCGCGGGCGAGAACTGCGATTCCGAATCCGACGCGCAACGCCCCTGCCTGCCCCTTCAGGGCCAGACGTGTGACTCTTTCGGCAGATTCGGAGTCTTCGATGACTTGTAGCGCATGTTTCTGCAAGACCTGTCCTGCCGAAGTCAGATGCACCCCCCGAGAACGCCGGATCAGTAACGGGCCGCCCAACTGGTTTTCCAGGCGGCGGATCTGTTTGCTCAGGGCTGGCTGCGAGACGTGCAGAATTTCGGCGGCGCGCCGGAAATGAAGTTGCTCTGAGAGAACCAGAAAGGACCGCAGAGAATCGATTTCCATCCCCATAACCTAAGGTTATCAAAATATGTCTTGTGTTTCATTGGACACATGCCAGGCCGACCGGGCAATCTCTTGGAGGGACACACTTTGCACGATCGCGGCGGCGAAGGGCAGAACGCTTTCTGCGCTTCCGGAGGAAAAATGAATCGACGGGAATTTGTAGCGGGTTCTGTTGCTGCAGCAGCAGGTGCGGTACTTGTTCGCGAGGATGCTTTTGCTGCTTCCCCTGGGGTCGAGCAGGACTCGGGCCCTGTCCCTGGTGCGATCGCGGAAACGGTGATCAACGATGCCCGCTTTCCGGATGGATTTCTCTGGGGCGCCGCTACGGCGTCGTACCAGGTAGAAGGAGCCTGGAACGTAGATGGAAAAGGCGAATCGATTTGGGACAAATTCACGCACACGCCGGGCAAAGTGCGCGGAGGCGCCACCGGCGACCTTGCCTGCGATCAGTATCATCTCTTTCCGCAAGACATCGCGTTAGCCAAAAGCCTCAACTTGAAGAGCTATCGTTTCTCAATCTCCTGGCCCCGGATTCAGCCGACCGGGATTGGCGCGCCCAACATGAAGGGGATCGATCACTACAGCCGATTGGCCGATACGCTTCTTGAGGTTGGAATCCGGCCGTGGTGCACGATGTACCACTGGGACCTTCCGCAGGCGCTGGAAGATCGAGGAGGCTGGCCGAATCGCGATCTAGCCGGCTACTTCGCGGACTACGCCGGCATTCTGGGGAAGTATCTTGGCGATCGCATCACAGTTTGGGCGCCCTTCAACATGCCCTGGAACATCGCCTTTATGGGCTATGCCGCGGGAACATTTCCGCCCTGTCGCACCAGCTTTCCCGACTTTCTCAAAGCTGCACATACGCTTGCCCTGGCGCAGGCGGAAGCGCATCGTTCCCTCAAGGCTGCATCCTCCAAAGCGACCGTGGGCAGCGCGTACGAGACGGCTCCCGCATACCCGAAAACAGATTCTGAGGCGGACCGTGCAGCAACTGCGCGGTATCACGCCATGAACAATGTTTTCTTTCTTGAAGCTGCGATGAAGGGCCGCTATCCAAACGCCTTTGTGGGTGAGCCTCCACTCGAAACCATGGGCTTCAAGGCAGGCGACGAAAAAATCCTGCATGCCCCGCTGGATTGGGTGGGCTTTCATTTCTACACGCGGCGTATTGTTTCCGATGCGAGTCAATCCCATTCCACCGGAGGCAGCTTCAGTGGAACGGAGATCGAGTCGGACTCTGGTGGCGCGCGCGATCCCTACACGCAGATTCGAGCCGCAATGCCCACCGAGGGCCCATTGACAGACTCCGGTTTGGAGATATGGCCGCGCGGTATTTACGATCTCGTCACACAGATTTCGAAGGAATATAACCACCCGATCATCGAGATCACCGAGAGCGGCTGCGGCTATCTCGACGCGCCGTATGAAAAGGAGAACGGCCGCATACCGGACACGCGACGCATTCAGTGGTTCCGCCAGGTGCTGGCGGAGCTTTCCCGGGCCATCGCCGATGGAGCCCGTGTCCGTGCCTACCACGCTTGGAGTTTGCTCGACAATCTCGAGTGGGCAAACGGTTTCACCGAGCGCTACGGCTTAATCTATAACGACTTCCGCAGCCAGAAACGCACCATCAAAGATTCGGGCCACTGGTACAGCCGCGTCGCAGCCTCCAACCGACTGGACGTGTGATCGCTTCGCTCAGGGAGCGAGGACGCAGTAGCCTGAGGGGAAAGACCCGATTGCCGGCGCCGCTTCACTCCTCGCGCAGCAGTGCCAGAGGATTGACCGAGAGGGCACGCTGCGCCGGAATCCACGTGGCCACCAGCCCCAGCAGGGCCATCGCGAGAACGACGCCGGCCAGTACGAGAGGATCGCGTGGGGTGGCCTGATACACGATGGAGGCCAGCACCTTCGCCGCAAGAAGTCCAAGCACCAATCCTGCGATCGAGCCAATGGAAAGCAGCCGGACGGCGCGCCCCAACGCCGCTTCCAACACTTCCCTGCGCTGTGCCCCGAGCGCTACGCGGATTCCCAACTCTCTGAGTCGTTTGCTCACCGAATAGGCGGCCATGCCGAAGATGCCGGTGATCGATAGCATCGCACCCATCGTCCCGAGCACCCCGAGGGCCACTGTGGCCACACGCGCGGGGAAGAGGGCGACGTTCAATCCCTGGACCCAGGTCAGGATGGTGAGGGGCAGACTGGGGTCAAGATCGCGCAAGCTGCTACGCACTTCCGCTGCCAACTGCTCGGTGTCCCGGTCCGAACGCACGACCAGGCACATCTGGTTGGGGGTCGATTGCAGGAATGGGAGAAAGATCGCCGGGCGCGGATCTTCGGTGAGCTGATAATACTTCCCGTCCTCGACCACACCAGCAACTTGCACCCGCGTTCCATTCTCGAGCTTGAAATATCTGCCGACCGCGTTGGGGACCGAGCCGAAGATCTTGCGCGCGAGGAATGCGTTCACGACGGCCACCCGGGGGGCGTTTATGTCGTCGTGCCAGGAGAAACTGCGGCCGGCCAACAGCGATGTCTGCGCCGCACGCAAATAGTCGGGAGAGATTTGGAACACCTGGACGTTGGCCGCTGCTTTGGCGGTGCGAAGGTCCTCAGTTTCGTCGGTGAAGACATCCTGGGTCGCCCCGCCTCCGCCGAGCGGGATCTGACTGACGAGTCCAACGGACCGCACGCCAGGTAGCTTCTCCACAGCTTCAATCATGCGCCTTTGCATGCCCGGCATGGTGTCGTCGCTGTAACCGGCCATGCGGAGAGAGGTGCTGGCCAGCATTGCGTTCCGAGGATTGAACCCGAAGTTGCTGTTCATCGAGCGCACCAAGCCACGCACCGCAACCAGCGAGGAAGTCACCAGGACCGCACACATCGCGATCTGCGCCACCAGAAGAACATCGCGGAGCGTCACGCGCCGCCCGCCTCCGCCCGCGAGGATGCCCGCTGCTCCCGCCTTCACCACCTCATACGGGTTGGTACGCAGAATCTGCCTGACCGGCACGGCTCCAAAGAGGAATCCGCTGACCAATGCCAACAGTAGAGCAGCCGCATAGACCTTCGCGTCGGCGTATACGGGAACATGCATCGGATATTGCGGGACCGGATACCAGCCACTCAACTGCCCTAATACCGCGATGCTGCCGAACAATCCCCATGCGCCGCCTGCGAGCGAAATCAGCAAGGCTTCCGTAAAGACTCCGCGCAGGACGCGCTTGCGCGTCGCTCCCAGCGCGAGACGCAGAGCCACTTCGCGCGAACGGTCGGCTGCGCGTGCGGCGAACAGGCTGCCAAGGTTCGCGCACGCCGCCAGCAGAATCAACCCCGCCAGCAGCATCATGCCCGTCAGGAACCCTTTCACTGCAGGCCCAAGCATGTCGCCGACAAGGCTGGGGCGGGCCAGCGTGTAGGTCATATAGGCATCGGTCTTGGGGTAGCTCTTCTCAAGGTACGAGCCGACAGAGTTCAGGTCGGCGATCGCTTGTGCCGGCGTCATTCCCGGCTTTACGTGCCCCAACACCATGAAGATGTCGCGATCTCCGCGCGAGTCCAGCACCTTCAGCCCCTGGATCTGCTCCTGCTGGACCATCGGCGCCCAGAAGTCGGGAAAGAAGAAAAGCAATGTTCCGCTGAACTCCGGCGGCGCCACGCCGAGAATGGTAAAGGGATGCTTGTTGACTAGAACCACACGCCCAACCACCGTGCGATCCTCCTGGAATTGGCTGTGCCAATAGGCATAACTGATGACAAGGTACGGCGCGCTGTTGGGCCCGTGCTCATCCGCTTCGTGGAAAAATCGCCCCAGAAAAGGATGAATGTCCAAGGCGTCGAAGTAGTTCCCTGTCACTTCATAGCCCCAGACTTGGGAGGGATTCTTGCCCGTATCCAACCCGACCGGCACGAGAATGTACCCGGTCAGGGCATCGAACGCGCGGTTGCGATCGCGCAGATCGAGATAATCGGGATAGGACGTGGCCTGTTCCTTGTAGCCCCCACGTTCAAGCGTGTAGAGACTTTGCGGATGCGGAACATTGAGGGGCCGCAGGAACAGCGCGTTCAATACGCCGAAGACCACCGAGTTGGCGCCGATAGCCAACGCCAGCGTTAAAATCGCGGCGATCGCGAAGCCCGGAGAACGGCGCAATTGACGAACAGCAAATCGTATGTCGCCACCAATCGATTCGACAGAGAGCCACTGCCATACCTCGCGACTCCGCTCCTCCAGCACTGTGCGGCTCCCGAAGGCCCGGCGCGCCTCCCGCTCAGCCTCCTCCCGGCTCATACCTTGCCCCATCAATTGCTCCACACGTTCTTCAATGTGAAGACGAATCTCTTCACTGAGATCGTCATAGAGCTTGCCGCGGCGAAAGACGCTCGGTAGCCAGTTCATTCGAGGTTTCCTCCTAGCTGGCAGTGGACTTGCCCGGATCGAGGACGAGCGAGATGCCTTCGAACATTCGTTCGAAGCTGGAGATCTGCTGCTCTAAATGACGAAGCCCTGCAGGCGTGATCTGGTAGGTTCTGACCCGACGATTCGTCGAGGAAACACCCCACTCGGCTTTGACCAGCTTCGCCTTGAGGAGGCGCTGGAGGGCTGGATAGAGAGACCCTTCTTCCACCTGGAGGAGGCTGTTGGATCTCTGCTGGATATGCTGGACCAGCGCATAGCCATGCGCCGGCTGGCGGCGCAGCGACTGGAGAATCATCATTTCGAGTGCGCCGGGAAATAGATCGCGCGCTGAATTTTCCATCATAGGCCTTCTTGATCAAGGCCTAGAGTGAACTAGCCTGTATTTCTTGTCAAGAGAAATCTGACGATATCTGGGAATCTAATCGCGGCAAAACTCATTGAGAGCGGTTCCGCAGCGCTCATGCCGATGCGAGGAGCGCCGCGACCAGCGCTTCCCACTCGGCTTCGAGGGTCGAACGATGATAGGTGCGCCCGGCGCGGGAGTACCAGTAATCGGCGTTCGAGGCTGCTCCCTCTTTGCGATGGAGATAGGCATGCACGGCCATCGCCTGCTTGCTCTCGAGTTCGTCGACGAGACCATGTGCCAGGGTCCAATCCCCTTTCGCGTCCCACCACAATGCGGCGAGGGGCGGGGTCAAGCCTTCGGGTGGGAACTGCTCCTTCAATGTCTCGCGAAATCCCTTTTCATCCATGGCAAATCCTCGCCTGAGTTCCGGTATGAGCGTCGTTTCTAGATTCACCCATCAAGGTGATTAAAGTCACATCTTTCTGACGTATGGGCAGCCAGAATGAGTCGATGTTCCGGCGCATTATGGACCTCATCTCTCGGCGGAGCTGGCTGGATGGGCCACAGACCGCCGACCTATTCCCGGGGGTCCAAGACCATGGTTCCAGAGGATGTGGAGGCGATTGCAGCCGTTGTTTGCAACTCAGACCGAATCGGTCGTATACTGAAATCAGACTATTCCGGTCGTAGTTTCAGGGTGCTGCCCTTTCGGCGGCCCACGGGAGTCCGGCGGTTGAGCGTGCTAAGCGAGTTAAAGGTCGGTGAAAGCGGATTCCTGGTGGCCCTCGACCTTCCCGAGTCCGTTCAGAACCATTTGATGCATATGGGCTTTGTTCCCGATGCACAGGTGACTGCCTTGCGCCGTGCTCCCGCCGGCGACCCGACGGTCTACGCCATTGACGGGATGGAAATCGCTCTCCGCGTCGAAACGGCAAAGTCGATTCACGTACGTGAAACGCGGGATGTGGCTCAGCAGGAGCGGGGCGTCGCCGAGGCCGCTCAATGAATGCCTGCTGCGAAACACCGACCTTCGTTCCACCACAACCCCCGTCTTATGACGGCGCGCTGCGCACGGTGGTTTTGATCGGTCCGCCCAACTCCGGCAAATCAACGCTCTTCAATCGGCTGACGGGGCTGCGGCAAAAAGTCGCCAATTATCCGGGCGTCACTGTCGAGCAGCGAATGGGCCTGATGGCCGGCGTAGGCCGCGACGATCTGACTCTCATCGATTTGCCCGGTGTGTATTCGCTGACACCCTATTCAGAAGATGCACGCGTTTCGGTCGATGTGTTGAAGGGCAGGATGCCCGGCACGCCGAAGCCGGACGCTGTTTTGTTGGTCCTGGACTCGCTGCATCTCACACGCCAGCTCATGCTGGCTGCGCCTGTGCTCGCACTAGGCCTGCCAACCCTCATTCTGCTGAACATGAGCGATCTGATGGCGTCGCGCGGCGGTGAAGTGGACACGCTCAAGCTGGCGCGGGAACTGGGCGCTCCGGTGGCGCAAATCAGTGCTGTGCGCGGATCGGGGCTCGATGCGATCCCCTTGTTTCTGAATCAATGCGCGGTACCGCGCTCGGCGCAAAGGGCCGAGCACCATTTGACCCTTCCAGTGCTGGGCAATGCTGCGAGCACGCACAGCTGGGCTGCACAGGTAAGCCGCCGCACTGGCTATCGCGCGCCCCTCTCGGCGGAGAGCAGCCGAAAGCTCGACAACATCCTGCTGCATCGCGTGTGGGGTCCGCTGCTTTTCCTGGTGGTCGTGACCGGCGTCTTTGAAGTCGTCTTCTCCATCGGCCAGCCGCTCTCTGATGGATTGAGCGACGTGCTGATTCATGCCGGGAACCTGGCACGCCTGTTTCTGCCCGCGGGATGGATTCAGTCGCTGCTTCTCGACGGCGCATGGAAGGGCATATCGTCGGTCCTGGTTTTTCTCCCCCAGATTCTGCTGCTGTTCTTGTTTATCGGTGTGCTCGAGGATTCCGGGTACCTGGCGCGCGCGGCTCTCATCGCCGATCGCGTGATGCGCACAACAGGGCTCAATGGAAAGGCGTTTATTCCGCTGCTCTCGGCCTATGCGTGCGCGGTGCCGGCCATTATGGCCACACGCACCATTGAGAACAAGCGCGATCGCATGGCGACCATCCTGGTCACGCCGTTCATGACCTGCTCTGCGCGTCTGCCGGTTTACATTTTGCTTATTGCGGCCTTTATCCCGAATATTTTTTTCCTGCACGGATTCCTTGCGCTGCGGACCGTCGTGATGCTGGGGCTTTACATGGCGGGCTTTGCGGCCGCGATGACCACGGCATGGCTACTGAAGAGCTCGATCCTCAAGTCGAATGAGACGCCATTTATTCTCGAGCTGCCGCAATACCGCATGCCCACGCTGCGTTCGCTGACCATGCGCCTGGTTGACCGCTCGCGCATCTTTCTGAAGAATGCCGGCACCGTGATTTTGATGGTGACGCTGGCGTTGTGGGTGCTGGCACACATTCCACCGATTCAAGTGGGCGGGCCCGCAGGCACACACACATGGGCGGCGCCGGAACTGGCCGACAGCATGATCGGCCGCCTCGGCCACTTTATTGAGCCGGCGATCGCGCCGCTCGGCTTCAACTGGAAGATTGGCATCGGCCTCTTATCGAGCGTGCTGGCGCGCGAGGTGATGGTCAGCACGATGGGAACTCTCTACGGCGCGGATCCCCAGACCCAGTCGATGCACCTGCAAACGGCACTGCATCACGACATGGCGCTGGGCGGTGCGCTGGCGTTGATGATTTTCTTTGCCTTCGCCATGCAATGCACTTCGACCATCGCGGTGGTGCGGCGCGAAACGAATAGCTGGCGCTGGCCCGCGCTGCAATTCTTCTATATGCTCGCGCTCGCTTACGGCGCGGCGTTCGTCGTGAACTACGTAGTGACTGCGTTGATCGGATAGACCCTTTCCTTCATAAAAAGGCACGCAGGCCGAAGCCGCCGCGCTCTTCGCTCCTCAGTGATTCGACTTCCCTGCCCGCGCCGAAGCGCGCATTCCTTGTGAGACAATAGACGTTGCGTAGGATCATTTTGCGGGCTGCTGCGAGCGCGCCCAAATACTCCTCAAGCCAACTCAAACTTCACGCGGCATGCAGCCGAGACGCCGCCGCAGTTTGCTCCCAGGAATAAAGAACGCATGATCGGTGTCAGCAATGTCAGCATGCGCTATGGCGCAAAGGTGCTGTTTGAAGAAGTGAGCACAACGTTCACTCCGGGCCGGCGGTATGGGTTGACGGGGCCGAATGGGTCAGGCAAATCGACCTTCATGAAAATCCTGACCGGTGAACTGGACCCCCAGAAAGGGACCGTGGTGCGGCCGCGCAAGATGGGGATTCTGCGGCAGGACCAGTTTGCCTTCGACGCCTATCGCGTGATCGATACGGTGATCATCGGCAATGCACCACTGTGGGCGGCTCTCGAGGAGCGCGACAAGATTTATGAGAAGTCCGAGATGACCGATGAGGATGGCATGCGTCTCGGCGAGCTCGAAGGCATCATCGGCGACGAAGACGGCTACAGTGCCGAGAGCGATGCGGCTGTGCTCCTCGATGGACTCGACATCACGGAGGACCTGCACCAGCGCAAGATGGGCGAATTGCAGGGCGGCCAGAAAGTGCGCGTGTTGCTGGCCCAGGCACTGTTTGGCAAGCCGGCGGCCCTGATGCTCGACGAGCCGACGAACTATCTCGATTTGGATTCGATTCACTGGCTACAGGATTTCCTGTTGAACTACGATGGCACGCTCATCGCGATTTCGCACGACCGGCATTTCCTGAACAGCGTGACAACACATACGGCGGATATCGATTACGAGACGATCATCACCTACACCGGCGGCTACGACGACATGGTGATGGCCAAGACGCAGGTGCGGTCGACGCTGGAGTCGCAGAACGCGCAGCGGGAAAAGAAGATCGCCCAGCTGAACGAATTCATTGCCCGCTTTGCGGCAGGCACCCGCTCGTCGCAGGTGACCAGCCGACGCAAGGAAGTGGAGCGCCTGCAGACGAACGAGCTGGCGCGGTCAAATATTCAGCGGCCGTTTATTAAGTTTGACCAGGTGCGGCCCAGCGGGCGGCACGTGCTGGAGTTCAAAGATCTGCGCAAGAGCTACGGCGATGTGAAGGTGATCGACAACTTTTCGGCTAACCTGATGCGCGGCGAAAAGATTTGCCTGATGGGACGCAATGGCGCGGGCAAGACGACGCTCCTGAAATGCCTGCTGGCCAACTACCCAGGGCTCGCCGACAAGGAGTTCACACTCGACTCGGGCACGGTGTTCTGGGGACACGAAGCGCAGGTGGGCTACTTTCCGCAAGACGTGGGCGCAATGATCGAGCACGGCTTGACCGTTGCCGAGTGGCTGCATCGCTGGAATCCCGCGGCCCACATCGAGGAGATTCGCGGAATTCTGGGGCAGATGCTGTTCTCTGGCGAGGAAGGCGCTAAGCCGACCAAGGCCCTCTCGGGCGGCGAGCAGGCGCGACTGGTGTTCTGCAAGCTGATCTTGACCAAGCCGAACATTTTGATCTTCGACGAGCCGACGAATCATCTGGACCTGGAGTCGATCAATGCCCTGAATATCGCGCTGCAGCGTTATGAGGGTACGGTGTTGCTGGTGACACACGACCACGATTTGATCGACGAGGTTGCGACGCGCCTCTGGCATTTCCATGACGGCACGATCGAGGATTTCCAGGGACCCTATGTGGAGTGGAAGGGCAAGCACTCGTGAAGTGGTGACTTTCGCCACGAGGATGTTTCTCGATTTCTGGTTGACCGAAGACCCATTTTCACGCTGTAATGGAAGATAGAGGTGATGGAGTTCACCCTACGGCGGCGCGAGGCTAACAGAGTCGCGTTCGTCGTCAACCGCTGTTCCCTCCGTTGGGGCCGCACAGCTGATGACTCCTGGCAGGGCATCCTGTCGGTGAGTCGTTGTTCCGGCGTGATCCCTACACAAAATGAAGAGGCTCGGAAAGAGGCCGATGGGGGGCCGTGCTTTCTCAGGCCTCGAAGCGAGACCGGTGGCGCCCACGTTCTTTGAGGGGTGTGCTGCGTCTTGGGAGGAACGGCGTTGCAGAAATACCTGCTGATTGCTTTGGGAGGCGGGTTGGGGTCGATGGCCCGCTATTGGGTTGGCTCAACGGTCGCGGGCCGCATGGGGACCCGCTTTCCGTACGGCACCTTTGTCATCAATCTAACGGCCTGCCTGATTCTCGGCTTCTCGCTGACCTTTCTTACCGAGCGCGTAGAGCTGAGCCCTGCTTTGCGATACCTCGTGCCCATCGGCTTCATCGGCGCGTACAGCACCTTTTCGACGTATGAATGGGAGACTTTTGCGCAGATGCGCTCCGGAGCCTTCGCCTTAGCTGCGCTCTACGCGCTGGGAAGCCTGGCGTTGGGACTGGCGGCGACATGGCTGGGAGTGGTGCTGGCCGAAACCGTCCGCTAAGAGCAGCCGGAACCCTCTCGGCTGAATCCAAACAAAAGCGCCCGAAAAGCGCGGTGCATCGCAGCGCGACAGCCACGTCTCGCGCTACAATCCATCGTTGTCCTTGAGGAGGCTGCCATGCTGGAATCGGGCAAAGCGGTCAAGGTCACCGTCTACCTGAGCGATACCGCTAAACATCATGGGGTTCCCGCATACACCGAGATCCTGGATTTTCTCTTCAAGCATGGAGTGGCTGGCGCGACCGCGACCAAGGGCGTCGGCGGATTTGGGCAGAGCCACCGCATGCACTCCGCAAGCATCCTGGAGATCTCCGATCACCTGCCGCTGAAGATTGAGTTCCTCGACACACCCGAGAAAGTGAATGCGATTCTCCCCGAGTTGGAGAAACGGGTGCGCTCAGGCCTCATCGAGGTGCAGGAAACATCCATCATTGTCCCCACGGGGCGTTGAGGGATTGTGGCGCCTCAGTGGACCGACGTGAACGGTGACGCAGGTAAACCTTCGCCGTTGAAGAGATCGCACTGAGGGCTGTTGGCCCAGCCGTAGCGCACAGCCTTGGGCTCTGGAACAGAAGGGCTGCTCGCGAGAATCGCTTCCCCTTCAATCTTTGCCTCTGCCGGCACGAACTTTCCATCGGCGCCCGCAACTTCGAAGCCAGTCACTTCCCCTCCCTTGGCCTTGAGTCCCTTGGCGTGATCGAACCAGGCGCGGATCGATGCGCCTTCGCGGGTTGCCTCACGAAACATCGGCCCATCGTATTCGACCGATTCCCCATAGCTGAGCGCGCGGGCTGCGCGGGCTAGACGCAGGCCGACATCGAGCTTGTCGTTGGGATGCACGTCGTCTGGATTCCCTATGTCAATCGTCACAGCCATGCCCGTGTTGCGCATCTCGAGCGTCTCGCGCTGCTGCTCACGTAAGACCGCCCAGTCTTCGGCCGGCGTCGACTTGAAGTTCGAGATTTGCACGTAAAGAAACGGAAAGTCGCCGATGGCCCACTCGCGGCGCCAATCCTCAATCAGTGCACGAAAAATGTGGTTGTAGAGTGGAGCGCGCTCGAGAGCGCTGTTGCTTTCGCCCTGGTACCAGATGACTCCGCGAATCGGAAACGCCGTGATCGGTGCGATCATGCCGTTCCAAAGCAACCCTGGTCCCCAACTTGCGAGCGGCGGATGCCACGGGAATTGCGGAATGGCCTTGCCAGCTGCCTTGGCCTCGTCGCGCTGGCGCTCCTCATCCTTTTCTTCGATCGCGTCGAAGGCGCCATGGTCCGTCATTTTGCCGCGTGAAATAAAAAGTGGCGCGAGCGAAGCATCTTCTCCGATAGCGGTGAGGCGCAACCATGACTCCGCGACCGTTCCTCCCCAGGTGGCATCGATGACGCCCATCGGCACCTGTTCGCGTTGTTCGAGGTCGCGCGCGAAGTACCACCCCACCGCCGAAAAATCCTTGGCGGACTCAGGGCTCGAGACCGCCCAACCATCCGTATCGAGATCCGTCTCCGCAAAGTCGGAGGCGCGCTTCTTCACCATGAGAAGACGGATCTGCGGGTTGTCGGCATGCGGCAGATCCTGCGCAGCCGTGGCTGCGCGACTCATCGGAAACTCCATGTTCGACTGCCCCGAAGCGACCCACACGTCGCCAACGAGAATGTCGTGGACCGTGATCGTCTGCGGTGCGTCGTTCGAGTGTCCTTCAACCTGCAAATCGAAGGGACCGCCCGCCCCTCCCGGTACCAGATCGACGCTCCATTGACCCAGTCGGTCCGCTTCGGTGGAACGGGTTTCCCCGCGAAAGATCACCGTAACCTGCTCGCTGGGTGCGGCTGTTCCCCATACATGTACAGGCAGATCGCGTTGGATGACCATATGGTCGGAAAGAATGCGGGGTAACGTAATTTGGCCCATGGCGATGGCAGCCGGCATCCAAAGGAGGAGGAGAGATGAGCGGAGTTTCAAAGTGGACCTCTCAAGTCAAATCGAAGTTCGGGTTCAGAGTGGAGGTTGCCGCGCAGACTACGGAAGGTTAACGGTATCAAAGGGAAGTCCGTTGCGTCAGCTGATTCCTCGCTCTGGATCTTTCGGGATAATGAAGGAAAACATTTTTCCTCAGCATGGGTTGCAAGAAAAGACTCCTCTCGTTTCTATCTCTCGCTACGCAAACCAGAGGGTTCATGAAGCGGACGGGATTTCGAACGTAACGAGAGATCGATCGAGTATCCGGATCGCAGGGCTGCGAACAGACAGCGTTCCGGCATACTGGAAAGAGGAGCGAAAAAACCGACCGGAGACAGATGCCGCCTATGCGCCTCCTACGCACCGTAGCGTTCGTTCTCATGGCCCTGGTGCTTCAAGCCTTCATGGGCCCGCGCTGCCACGCCGAAGCAGCTTTGCTGATGGAAGAGCCGTATGGTTTCTTCGGCACCGTGAATCCAACCGGGCATACTGCGATCTACTTTGACCGGATTTGCGCCGAGACGCCTGTGAAGCTGCGCCGCTGCGACCCTGGAGAGCTGGGCGCCGTTGTGTCCCGCTACCAGGGAATCAATGGCTATGACTGGATCGCCGTTCCGCTGATTCCTTATCTGTACTCCGTGGAAGACGTCGAGGCCGTGCCCGACCACGCAAACCGGGATCTCGTGAGTGAACTCCGCGACCGCTATCACGAACGGCATTTACTGGACCTTGGCGATCACGTGCCCGCGGGAAACTTCCTGCACGGCGGCTGGACGGAATTGATTGGCGTGGCATACGAGCGAAAAATCTACGCATTCCGTTTCTCCACGACCGAAAAGCAGGACGACACATTCATCGCAGAGATGAATGATCGGTCGAATCGCTCGCACTTCCAACTCCTGTTTAACAACTGCTCCGACTTTGCGCGCTCCATTCTCAACGAGTATTTTCCTGGAACCTTCAAGCGCAGCGTTTTTCCGGATGCGGGGATGACGACACCGAAACAGATTGCTTATAAGCTGGTCCGCTACGCGAAGAAGCATCCCGACGAGGAGTTGCAGGTCTTCGAGATTCCGCAGATTCCCGGGAATCGTCATCAGAGCAGGACAAACAAAAGCATCTCCGAGTCGCTCATCACTACGGGCTACGCCATCCCGATTGCCATTCTCAATCCCTATCTGGCCGGCGGGCTCTTTGTGGATTACTTGGTGCGTGGGCGCTATCATCTGATCCCCAAACACCCCGAGATGCTGGGCCCCGACGATCTTGCGGCATTGACATCGGCAGACCGCGCCGATGAGAATCCTGACAGCGTGCAAGTCCAGCCCTCGCGCGCCGCTGGGGAAGATTTTGGGGAGGTCCCGATCTCCTCGGCCCAGTCCGGCTTGAAAGAAATGACGACCGCGCATGAGTGATGCACCCCAGGGCCTCAAGAACCACGCACGACTCGATCCGCCTTTCCACCTGATTACCCTCGGACTCTACGTTGCGAACCTCGTGTTCGCCGTGATCAGCGAAGTGCGCCATCCCGATGGACCTTCCACGTGGTATCTCATTGTTTCCCTCTTCGTGATTGTGCCCATCCTGAAAATTCGCACCTATCCGCTGAAGGTGCAGGACCGCGTGATCCGCCTGGAAGAGCGGCTGCGGCTGCAGGCGCTGGCTCCGCCCGCATGGCATGCGCAGATTTACCGGCTCAACGAGGATCAGTTGATCGGCCTCCGTTTCGCAGCTGACGACGAGGTGGTGGAACTGGCTAAGCAGGCGCTCGAACATAACCTAAGCCGCAAGCAGATCAAGGAACGCATCAAAAACTGGCGCCCAGATGCGTGGAGAGTCTGAACGCGGCTTTCAGCCAAACGATTGATTCACTGCCGCACCTGGATCCGCAGTCCGCGGCCGCGTCTGTCAGGCCGGACCGATGAGTTTCAGGTAGTCAGGCTCGTCCGCGATGGTCTGGTAGCGAAAACCTCGCACGATCCTGCGCTCCTTCAGGAAGAACACGCCCGGCATTTGATGCCCGTCTTCCTGAATGCGGCCAATTCCGTATTTGCGCAAGGCACCCGAAAGCCACTTTTTCCAGACCTTCAGGCTTAAAAGATTCAGATAAGGGTTCATGCGCGATAACGCGAAGACCGGGTGCTGGTACAGGGACGCGTCGGGGTTGCTCACGCGCTCGACGCTGGAGAGCTGGTAGTAGTCGAAGTAGGGCTTGGCGCGCTCCGGCGAGCCGAGATGGACGAAAACGGGTTGCGCGCCTCGGGTCGCAATTTCAACCCGGATTTGCGCCACCTGATCGAGCGCCTGCCGGCAAAACGCACATCCGAAGTGGCGAAGAAAGATCAGCAGCACCGGCGATTCATCGACGACCTCGAGCAGCGAGCGGCCCGTCTCGGTTCGATATGCACGGAGAACGGCGACCACCTGCTCTTGCTCGGCGAGTGGTGCGGTTGCTGGCGGCATGGTCTCGACTCCATTGAGAAGGCGTGGCCGGGCGCCTCGGGGCAGGTTCTGCCGGCTCGGTCAGGTTACCCTATCTCCTCACGGTTGCGGGACTAAACTGTGAACGCTTGGCGGCCCCGATTGGATCGGAGAGGACGGCATGATCCCAGAGGAATTTCGACCCTCGACAGGCAAGCTGCAGTCGAAGCTAGTCTCCTGAGTGCTTCTGGCTGCCATCGATTCCATCGCAATCCGACGGCGGAATTGACTCTGTATCCAGCGCATGTTCGTGCTTGTAATGCTCGACGGGCATCTTGCCGTCCCACCAGGCCCAGTTCATCGGGTATACATCGGGATCGAAGAATACCTGGTAGAAGTGCCAGACGACAATGGCCAGCGTAGCGAGGATGGCCTCGTAGTAGTGGACCGTCGTAGCGACGTCGACCCACCAGCGCGCCAGCAGATCCCCTACCCAGACCTTGGCCCAGAGCATGATCCCTGTGAGCCCCATCAATGCCGTTCCCCACACGAGAGCCCAGTACTCAGCTTTTTCGGCATAGTTGAAGCGGCCGAACGCGGGCTTCTGTTTGCTGAGGCCAAGATAGTAAAGCATCGTCCCCATTGCGTCGAAGGCGTCTTTCGGCCGAGGCGCAAGGTCGCGCAGGAGCCGTCGGCCTTCGCGTGCGGCAACGAGATAGAAGATGTGATAGATACCCGCGGCGATAAGCACTACACCTGCGACACGATGGACAATGCTGCGCAGGTGCTCGCCCATCCCCAGAAGCTCAGCGAACCACGAGTCAGGAAATTTAAGCGCAAAGCCGGTGATAACCAGGACGATGAAGCTGAGGAGGAGAACCAAGTGCTGCCAACGCTGGTTGACCGTCATGCGCGTCATCATGGGATTCTGCATGCGCCGGCGTGCGACGGCCTTGCTGCGCCACAGAATTGCATTGTGCGCGAACATGGCGCCGATCACCGCGAGAATCAGGATGATGTAAATGAGACGGACCCACTTCACAACCATCGACCCGATATCAGTCGGGTGCACACCATCCTCGAGGTGGACGCGGGTGAGAACGAACTTCTGTGTCACGCCCTTGTGGCACTTGCCGCAGGTCGCTCCGAGGTTGGCATGGTTGACGGTTGAGCGCGGGTCGCTGGAGGGCAGAATGTTGTGCACTCCATGACAGCTCGAGCAATTTGCGGCGATCACTGACCCGCCCTCGGTCGCCAGGCCGTGATAGCTGTCCATGTAGGTGGAGACGCGGTTCCCCGGGATGCCGAATTCACTCGAAAGGCGCACACCTTCATGGCAGCGCGCGCAGGTGTCGCGGGAGATGTTCCGCTCGGCGACCGACGAGTTGGGGTCTTTGTGCGAAAGAATGGAGTGGATTCCGTGGCAGTCGGTGCACACGGGCGATTGGCTGTTTCCCCGCGCGACTGCCTGGCCGTGGATGCTCGCGGAGTAGGTCTGCTGGATCACCGAGTGGCACTTGCCGCAGGTAGCCGGCACGTTGAACTTTGAAATGGATGACGCGGCGTCGTTGGCTTTGAGAATCTCGTGCGAGCCATGACAGTCAGTGCAAACCGCAGCCTTCAGAGAACCCTTTTCGACTGCGCGACCGTGCACGCTCTCCTGGTACGAGACAAATGCCTGAGAGCTTTCGCCGTTCGACGCCATGAGGAACTTCTGGCCATGGCATCGTCCGCAGGTGGTAGGGATGTTGACGTGGCTGACAGGGGATTTCGCATCGTCGGCGGCAAGCACCTGATGCGCCTCGCCATGACAATCGTTGCAGGTTGCCGCGGGCGCACCGTTCGCGGTTGGCTTGGCATGCAGGCTGTGTGCGTAGGCCTGCTGCGCATCGCTGTGGCAGTCGGCGCACGCAATCTTCTTGGGGGCGCTCTCATGCGCCAGGCTCTTCACGTCCTTGTGGCAATCCACGCACGAGAACATCGCTCCATGGATGGAGTGCGTCAGCTTTTTTCCATCGACAAAGAGGCTGACCTTCTGCCCGTTTACGTCATTGGTCAGGGTTGCGTCGGAATGGCAGGAGAGGCAATCCTCGTCCTTGAGTTTGTGGTCGGCGCGAGCGGGGAGAACCCAGCCGAGCAGAACAAGGAACGCAGCAAAAAAAAGCCTGCTCGAAGTCTTCACGCTTAAAGCAAACGCTCCGGCGGGATAATTTGCCGTGACACGAGTCACGACCGGCATGGCGACGACACTACAGATGACGCAACAGGTCCCCGCATTCCGCTCATTGGGAACGTGCAGGAGAGTTGCGCAGCCCAAGCGACTCGGGCCGGACGTCTATTTGAAATACGCCGTCAGCGTCAGCACCAGGAGCGTCAGCCCAATGGTGATCGCCGTGTAGCCAACGATGCGCGAAAAGTTCACAAACCACTTCTGCGGAGCGCTGCCGAGCCGCTCCTCTAGCTTCCCTTCCCGCGCCATCCGTGCGAATTCTTTCGGCCGCTTATGCTCGAACTCCTTCTCGCTCTCGACGCCGGTGAAGATCACCATGTCCATGGGAAAGCTGTCGGGGCGCAGATGTGTATTCACAAAATGGATGGAGAAGATGAAGAGAATGGCCAGCAGGCCTTCTTCGCTGTGAATCACCAGGGCCGCATTGAGCGCCCAGCCGGGGAGAAAACGCGCGAAGAACGGCGCGAACCACATGGCGTAGCCCGAGAAACCGATCACGATCATGCCCCAGAAGACAGCCCAGTAGTCGAACTTCTCCCAATAAGCGTACCGCTCGAATTGCGGCTTGGGCCCCAGGCCGAGAAACCAGCGCAAGTGGCCGAAGAGATCCTTCACGTCCTTCCAATTGCCGATCATCGACGTCGGACCCCAGAACACGCTTTTGTCCCGGTGGAGAATTCCCCGCGTAAAAATCTCTTTGACGTGGAGGAGAAAGGCGACGGTGAGGACGAGAGCGCAGAACTTATGGAAGAAAAGAATGGCGCCAAAACCACCCACTGCACTCGCCAAACCGCGCGCCCAGATACTCTCGCTGAAGCGCAGAGGCAGGCCCGTCCCGGCTAATCCCAGGAACGTGGTGAAGAGGACAGCGTGCAGGTAGCGCTGCTCGCGGGTGAAGCGAACGAAGTGACGGCCTTCCGCGGATGGCTCTGCGATCGCCCCATCCGTCGGTGGCTGCGGATCAGTCATGCTTCCTTCCATTTCTCCGCACCTGGTCGAAGCGCGCGCGGATGAGCCACAGAACGGTGTGGATTACAAAGAATGTGAGAACGCTGGCTAGAAGCAGGTTCATGAAGAGACGCACATAGAAGAGCGCCGGGTTCAGCCTGCGATCGCGCGCATTGGCGTGAGGTTGATATTGCACAAAGCTAAGATTTGCGCCCTTGTGACACTTGCCGCAGGTGGTCACAAGGCTGGCCGGCGCGATCGGCGAACGCGGATCGGATGCGGGCAGAATTTGATGCGCTCCGTGGCAGTCCCAGCAACGGGCCGTCTCGACGTAGCCGCCCAGCGAGCCCAGCTGCGAATGGAAGGTATCACGGTAGGTCGAAAGTTTCTCCTTATGGCACGAGCCGCAGATGGGCGTGGACTGCATGCGAAATTCCGACTCGGTGGGCGAAAGAATGGCGTGCGCCGTGTGGCAATCGGTGCAGACGGGAGCCTTCAGTTTGCCCGCGGCCACGGCGTGCCCGTGCGCGCCGTCTTCATAGTCCGCGTCGATCTTGGCATGGCAGGTTCCGCAGGTTTTGGGGATGTTTGCCTTGAAGGTTGGGCTGGCGGGATCTGTGTGCCTAAGAATGTGATGCGAGCCGTGGCAGCTCTGGCAATTCGCCGCGACAAGCAGGCCCTCTTTGCTGAGAGCGAACCCGTGGATCGAGTCGATGTAGTGGGGATAGACGCTGGCCAGGCCATGTTTCTCAGCCATTCCGTTGTTGCTGTGACAGCTTCCACACGTCTTCGGAATATTCAGCGGATACACTGCCGATCGCGCATCGCTTTTCGGGAAGATGGTATGAGCATCGCCATGGCAGCTTGTGCAGGGGTGATCCTTCGACGATGCGTGGACGCTACCCACAAGGCCCGCTGCCTCGTCCGTGTGGCACGTGTTGCAGGCGACCGGCGCGATGTGGTCAGGATGCGGATAGCCCTTAATGTCGGCGTGGCAGGCGTTGCATCCGAGGCTGCTATGAATGCTAGACGCAAACTTGCCACCGTCCACGGCAATGCTGTGCCCCACGGCATTCTGCATTGTCTTGTCGCTGTGACACGCGAGGCAGTCGTCGGCGCTGCGACTCTGCCCGGCCGCAATCCCTTGTAGGGCGACCAAAAAGGAAAGAACGAAAAGATACGCGAACAACTTGCCTCGAGAGCCCACACTCTTACGTTCGTTCGAGTGACGCTTTGCCAGCAGTGACAGGAATCACAATCGCATCGAGGATCACCCCATCAGTACCCCATGGAACATGTGATTTAACCCCGCAGCTGCTGTATTTCAAGCAGGTTCTCCTCGATTCGAAGTGATTTGCTCATCCAGAGGCCGGGCTGGAGCAGCGACATCAGTTTCGTGAAGACAAGAGGGTGATGCGTTCCAGATCGGCCGGCGTCTCCGCCTCGAGCCACGGTTCGCGCGCGACCGCATCGGTGCAGGGTCCGAAGGTAGCAATCCGGATCGTGCGGCCCTCGGCCTCGTGGCGCAGTCGGCGAAACACGGCATCGAGAATCGTCCCGCGAAACGGAGTGTAGAGATAAAAGATCGATCCCGCGGAGAAATCGGCAGTGCGCGCGTCTTGCTGGACAAATTGCACCCGGTTGAGATTCAAGCTTTCGGCACAGCGGCGCGCCGAGGCAACGTACGCCGCTTCCACCTCAATGCCCTCGCAGCGCGCGCCTGTGCAGATGGATGTCAGGATGGGAACGTGGCCCAGACCGGCACCAAGGTCGATCAGGGTATCGGAGGCGGAGAGTTGAGCGAGCCGGAAAAAATGAAAGATATGGCGTGCAGGCGTCGGCTGGTAAAAGACCATCTCGGGATCTGGGTGAGCAGGCGCTTCGCGCGGCTCCTCGAGTTGAAGAACGCCACTGACGACTTCATCGAGGGAGTCATAGCCAGGACCGGGAGCCGGCGGCTCATCAGATCGATGCACACACTGCAGCAGAAGGTCGGGCCGCTCTCCAAGCTGGATTTGTTCACGGATCGAGCGGTAGAACGCAGCGCTCGCCGCTTCGAGGCGCACACGGATCGAATGGGCGCGGCGGTCTGATTCGCTCGGCAAGAACGACTTCGCAGGCCTCTCGACATCCGCCCCTCCAATCAGAGCATCGAGACGATCGAGCAGATCGGCGCGCTCTCGAAATTGATATCCTTCGAGGCGAGACGACTCGTCGTCAAGCCGCGCAATGAGCTGATCCAAAGGTTCGATCTCTGTTGCTCCGGTTTTTGATTTTGATTCTGCCTTGCGATTCAGGACTCCCTATCGAGTCCAATCCGGATCGCGATCTCCACCGGGGAATAGTCGCCGTGGTCTCGTTCCAGTTGAAAGGGTACATGCGGATAGAGCGGCGCCTGGGCGAGAAAGCTCGGTGAGGTGTCCCGTGCTCTCCGCCACACGGACCAGAAAGGGGTATCTCCATGCTATCTGGATTTCTTGGTGGCAGACAATCAGAAACTGGGTGCCGGCTCATTCATCTCCCCTTGAATTCTTTGTGGTAGCGTATTGAACGGGAGTTAAGAAAAGAGAAGATGTCAGGACCCATCACTTCGTTCATCAAGCACCATTATCGTCATTTCAATGCCGCGGCTCTTGTGGACGCCGCTGAAGCCTATAACAAGCACCTCCATGCAGGCGGCAAGATGTTCGTCACCATCGGCGGAGCCATGAGCACCGCTGAACTGGGACTGTCCCTCGCCGAAATGATTCGCCAGGACAAGATTCACGGCATCTGCTGCACCGGCGCGAACCTCGAAGAGGACGTGTTCAATCTTGTCGCACACGATTTCTACGAGCGTGTGCCCCACTATCGCGACCTCACGCCCGCCGATGAGGCGAAGCTGTTGGCTCGGCATATGAACCGCGTGACCGACACATGCATCCCCGAGATGGAAGCGATGCGGCGCATCGAAAACGAAGTGCTGCAGGAATGGGTGCGTGCCGACAAGGCCGGCGAACGGTTCTTCCCGCACCAGTTCTTCTTCAAGATTCTCTGCTCGGGCGTGCTTGAAAAGAGCTACCAGATCGATCCCAAGAACAGCTGGCTGCTCGCCGCCGCGAAGAAAAATCTGCCCATGTTCGTGCCTGGCTGGGAGGACTCGACGCTGGGCAACATGTACGCCGGCCACTGTATCTCGGGCGACGTGAAGAAGGTGCACACCGTCCGCACAGGCATCGAGTATATGACCGAGTTGGCCGAGTGGTACACCGAGACGACCGCCAAGACGCCGCTGGGATTTTTCCAGATCGCGGGCGGCATCGCGGGCGATTTCCCCATCTGCGTGGTGCCGATGCTGCACCAGGATCTGCAGCGGGAGCATGTGCCGCTGTGGGCCTACTTCTGCCAGATTTCGGACTCCACAACCAGCTATGGGTCGTATTCGGGCGCGGTCCCGAACGAGAAGATCACCTGGGGCAAGCTAGGCGAGACGACGCCAAAGTTCATCATCGAGAGCGATGCTTCGATTGTGGCGCCGCTGGTCTTTGCCTACGTGCTGGGTTGGTAAGCATCTGCAGCGCGGCAAACGGCGCTTGCCCGCCTCAATCGTCCCTCGGCTCCGCTCAGAATGACAGCTCGAGAGCGGCTTAGTTTTCGGGCATCACCACAAAGGGCGTGGCGATTGAGCCGCCTTCGGAACTTGCAAACGCTGCCCGACCCAGCGACGGCAACAGTTTTTCTGGCCATACCGGTCCTGCGAGATCCGGCATCGGAGCGGCTCGGAATAGCTTCTTGCACTGATGTGCAGTCCACCGCGCCCATCTCTTCGACTTCTTGCGACGCGCGCTGTCAGTGGAGATGCCGGTGCCCGCATACATCTGGCGGTAGAGCTTCGAAAGAAAAATGAAGCCGAGCCTGGCGCGCAGGGTCGGTGTGCACGCCGACCTTTCCCAGATCGCTCCCCAGGTGTAGAACCGGTCCCATACTTTTTGCGTGCGCTCGCGAATCTCATCGGAGCTCATGCTAGGGTGGGGCGTGAACATCTTGGGGCGCACTTCCGTGGGGATCAGCCAGTAGCGCGTGATGGGAACGTCGCCCACCATCATGGGGTCCTTGGCCTGCTCTTTTTCCCACTTTCCGAAGTCGACGGTGCCGGGAAACGGCGTCATCATGACGAATTGCGCGAAGGTGACGCCCGCTTTGAGTGCCATCTCCACGGTGGCATCGAAGGTGGCTGGCTTGTCAGTTGGCAAACCAAAAATGAACGAGCCGAGCACGTGAACTCCGTGCTCCTTGAAGGTCTGCAGTTGGCGGGCGAGCGCTTCGCCGGAATAATTCCAGTCCTTGAATACCGCTTTCAGGCCTTCGGGGGTAACCGCTTCAACCCCCACCAGGGCACCCTTGATGTTCGCTTTGTGCATCGCGTCAAGATAGGTGCCGTCTTCGCCGGCTTCCATGGTGATCTGGGTGAAGAAAACCATGTCCTTGGGAAGCTTGGCGAGCTCTTCCATCAACTGAAAGCGTTCGCGGCGGATGGCTAACAGTTCATCCAGCTTGACCTGGTTCTTCTGTTCGCGGGCCAGGCGAAGATCGGTCAGCGTGACCGGATAAAAGTTGTCGTCGGCCAGAGCGATGAAGCGGAAACCGAGGCGCCGAAGGTTGACGATCTCGTCGATAACGCGCTGATGGTTGCGCTGGCGGGGTTTTTGCCCGTCGGTGCGCCATACGCTGCAGAAAGAACAGTGCTTGGGGCAGCCGCGAATGGTTTGCACTGAGGCCCACATGTATTTCTGGGGGTCCATCAGGTCCCAGCGCGCGGGCAGAAACTCGCTGCCCTCGATGCGTCCGCCTGCATAGATGCGTTCAGGCTTGCCGGCGAGGCAATCGTTCACAACTTTGGCCCAGGCTACGTCGCCGTCGCCCGTGACCACCGCATGCGCTTCGCCGCGCTCGAATGCTTCTTCCGGAAACAGCGTCGCGTGAATGCCGCCGTAGACAACCCACGCGCCCCGGCTGCGCGCCATCCGTCCCACTTGATAGCCGCGGAGTGCGTTGCCCGTGTGTACGCTGATCCCCACAATGTCGCCGGCACGGATGGAATCCGGGACGATCGGCTCAAGCGATTCATCGACCAGGATCGGGTCGCCTGCGGATTGCGGTGTTGCCGCAGCCAAAACGAACAGCCATCGCGGTGTGATGACAGCTGTACCAAAAGAATTGTCACTGGGGTTGACCAGGTGGACACGCATCGAATCCGGCCTTTCCTCGTGCGAGGGTAATGGCACATGAGAATGCGGTGGATTCGTAGAGCGTCTACGCAAAAAGCGAGATTGCCAGCCGCGAGGCGTCCTGTGGAAGTTCGCCCCCAATCATACAGAGGCCAACGCGAGTTTTGGGGGAAATGGCGAGATAAATCGACCGACGTGCCCGGTAGCGGATAGACAAACCCTGTGTTTTTGCGCTAAAAGGCCTTCCCGGGATCCTGGAGCAAGGAGCCCCCTTCACTGGATCAGGAACCCTGTTGGGATCGGAATACCCTTAGACTACACGGAGAGTCAGCCCACGCGGCTGCATTCTTCGACGGGAATGGGTACCTGCTCCACGATTTCCAGGCCGAAGCCTTCGAGAGCCGGGATGTGCATCGGCGTGTTGGAAAGCAACCGGATCCGCTGAATGCCGAGGTCTGACAGGATCTGGCCCCCAAGACCGATCGCGCGCAAGATGCGGCCCGTCCGTGCCTGTGAGCCCTCGCGAGCCCGCACTTCGTGATGCAGCACGATGCGCCCCGTGCTGCTGTCGGGGGCCTTGGCTGCAATCACCGCTCCGCCCGGTTCGAATGTCGACTCGACCGCCGGCGCGTGATCGATCTGAAATCCGCGCGACGTGTTGTGCAGATACAGGAGGACGCCACAGCCCTCTTCGGCAATCATCCGCATCGACTGGTCAAGCACCTGGCGGCAACGGCAATCGGCGGCAAACACATCTCCCGGGGTGCACCGTGTGTGTACCCTGACTAGCACCGGATGGGTGCAGGGCTGCCGAGAAGCGCCCTCGCCGGTCAGGGAGTTGGTTGGCCCCTCATGAAACGCAGGGCAGCCAGGGCAGAGATCGCCGCGTACCAGCGCGATATGGCTCTCGCCCCCGTTGACCTCGCTCTCATACGCGATCATGCGAAACTCGCCGTGCTGCGTCTGGATGCGCGTCTCACCCGCACGCACAATGTAGCGCTCGTGGCGAAGCCGGTAGCGAATTAGCTCAGCCACCGTCAGAATCTGCAATCCGTGCTCTTTGCAAAATGGGATGAGATCCGGTACGCGCGCCATCTCCCCGTCATCTCGCATCACCTCGCAGATCACTCCGGAGGGATTGAGACCGGCCATGCGGGCC
Organism: Occallatibacter sp.; assembly: GCA_036520995.1. Taxonomy (GTDB): domain Bacteria; phylum Acidobacteriota; class Terriglobia; order Terriglobales; family Acidobacteriaceae; genus Telmatobacter. The sequence goes on along the minus strand of DATDIQ010000001.1, from coordinate 8,968 downwards.
AGATCGACGGAGGCCTCGGTTTGTCCGGCGCGGACCAGCACGCCTCCACGGCGCGCACGCAAAGGGAAAATGTGGCCGGGACGGGCTAGATCGGTGTAAGTCGTCTCAGGCGCGATGGCGGTACGAACCGTATGGGCCCGGTCGGCTGCCGAGATTCCAGTGGTGACGCCTTCGCGCGCCTCGATCGTCTCGGTAAATGCCGTCCCAAAGCGTGACGAGTTCTGCGCGGTCATCGGAAACAGGCGCAGATGGTCGGCACGTTCTTCGGTCAACGTGAGGCAGATGAGACCCCTCCCATAGCGCGCCATGAAGTTGATCGCTTCCGGGGTGACCTTCTCCGCGGCAAGGGTCAAATCGCCTTCGTTTTCCCGGTCCTCATCGTCGACCACCACGACCATACGTCCGGCGCGAATCTCTTCCAGGGCGCCTGGAACATCGACAAACGGAGCTTCGAGGGCACGGCCGGACTCAGGCATAAGGTTCTCTTATTCTGACCGATTCGGGGTTGGACGGCAAAAAAGACTGCGCAAAGAAAAACGCCGCCCGCAGGCGGCGCCTTTCCTGGAATGTGACCGAGGTTTGTTTACAACGTCGATTCGATCTCAAAACCCCAAGCCTCGAGTAGGGCCTCGGGGATATACTTCGAGTTCTTGTTCCGGCGCGCCCACTCGCGGAGGCGGGTGGAGCGGATGTACTGATCCGGGGTAAGCTTGAACTCCTTCACGATTTGCTCAAAGGAGGTCACTGTGGGCACAACCGGCCCGATGGGCTCTGGTTTGCCCCAATTCGGATTTCCACGACGTTTTGCCATTTGTTTTGCTGTCCTTAACGAAAGGAGTGGTTCGCCAATACATCCTCCGACGGCGGCTGGGGATCCTCTCGGTCCGGAGGAACGCGATGGTTTGATTTTACGTATTTTTTCTTCAAAAATCAATAGTAAATCGCTCTTCCAGCCAGCCATTCGGTATAGGCTTCATGGCCCCCAAATATTCTACTATCTATTTGGTATATAAAGGTTTACTAACCGATTTGGCACCCGAATCTCTGAACCCCGAAAGCACAATAATTGTGCAAAACAGGCAGTTTTCCTTCACCGCATGCAACGATTACTACTATGACAACATTCTGGCCCGCTGTAGCGCTGGCCGCACTCTCCCTGCCCGCCGTGGCAGTCCCGTGCAGGGCGGTGGAGCGAAGGTAAGCCGGAACGCCCTCGAGCGCACCTTGCATCAGCAGCTCTTCGGGAATCCAGACGGGCGGTACTTCCTCAAGGGAAATGCTCAGTCGGCTTGTGGGGTCTATGCCGACGACGCCAGGCTGACGTTTGCCCAAGACCGCATCCTCGTGTCCGTGAAGACACACGCCCGCCTGGGGCAGCCGGTGGGTGGAGCTTGTCTTGGCCTCTCGCTCTCTCCCACCGCAGAGGTCGCGATGGAACCCTACGGTGAAGGAGAGACGATCGGGTTCCGCAACGCACAGACCGTAAAAGTGAGCGACCAGCGCGAACTCAACTTTCTGCTCACTCCGTTCCTGAGCCGCCAGGTTCCGAAAAGCATGAAAGTGAATGCCGCCGACCTGCTGCGTAATGCACTCACCGGGTCGACGGCAAATTCGGGGTACAAGGTCACGCTCGACCGCCTCAAGATCCATTCCGTCCAGATCGAGGGCGATGACCTTGTGGTAGACGCCGATGGCGACATTACAGTCAGATAGACGGGACCATCGAGGCTGCCTCGGCACAACGGTGCGTCCGGCTCAGGCGATCAAGCCACACTGAGCTCAAATGCTACTGTAGATCCCGTATGAGCTCACCGACAGCTGCTGTTCTGGGCGAAGTGGGACTGCCTGTTCCACTGCGCGAGCTCGCTGCAAAAACCTGGGATGTGGTTATCGTGGGCGCAGGACACAATGGACTCGCCTGCGCGGCCTATCTTGCGCGGGCCGGGCAACGCGTGCTGGTGATCGAGAGCCGCGCGCGCGTCGGCGGAGCCTGCACCATAGAGGAACCGTTCCCCGGCGTCCGGATGTCTCCTTGTGCCTACCTCGCCGGGCTGCTTCATCCCCTGGTCATCGAAGAATTGGAGCTGCCCCGGCGCGGATTCCGCTGGACGCCGGCGGTGAACGGCCTCTTTGTTCCTTTTCTCGATGGAAGCAGCATCCAGCTGTGGGATGAGGACGCGCGTTGCGAAGAGGAGGTGCGCCGGCTCAGCCCCGGCGATGTGGCTGGGTTCCGCGCAATGAGTGACGTGATGAGCCGCTTGCGGGATGCACTGCGGCCCGGTCCCAAGGACGGCAGCGAGCGAAGGGGCGATCTAGCAGGAGTGGAATGGGCGCGCGACGCATGGGTGGGCGAAGCACCGACACGCGGAGAAATCGACAAACGCCTGGGCAATGACCGCGAAGCGCGGGCCCTGCTCTTCGATTGGTCGATGGCCGAATTTGTGGAGCGCTATCTGCACGACGAACGACTGCAAGTGGCGTATCTTGGCCAGGGCGTGATCGGGACAAATGCCAGCCCATTCGACAAAGGCACGGCCTCAATCCGGTTTCATCATGCGTCGGGACGTTTGGGCGGGATGCCGGGGATGTGGGGCTACGTGCAGGGTGGCATGGGGATGGTGTCCTTCTACTTTTGCGACGCTGCGCGCGAAGCTGGAGCGATGGTAGCCGCGGGTGTTCCGGTAGCGCAGATCCTCCCCGGCGAAGGCGTGGTGCTCGAAGGCGGCGAGCGGATCGCGGCGCACATTGTGGTATCGAATGCCGATCCCCGCATGACACTGCGGTTGCTTAGCGACGCTACAGATGCCGCCTGGCGCTCAAAGGTCGAGAAGACCCCGATGGAGGGGTGCACGGTGAAGCTCAACGTACATCTGCGCGAGCTGCCAAATTTCAAGGCGCGACCGGGAACGGAGAAGCCGCACCACTACGGGCAGATCAATGCCCCCCTGACCAAGGAAGAATGGAAGGCGGGGTTTGCCGCGGCGCGCCGTGGCGAGCTGCCCGAGCATCTATGGTGCGAGCTGTATTTCCAGAGCGTGCACGATCGGAGCGCTGCACCGGCCGGAACGTACACAATGAGCGTCTTCGCGCAGTATGTGCCGTACACCTTTGCGCGCGGCACATGGGACGAGCGTCGCGAAGAGGTGCGCAAGCTGGCGCTCACTTCCCTTGCCCGCTTCTGCTCGAATATGGATCGCGCTGTGATCGACGTTCAGGTCCTGGGGCCGCCCGATATCGAAAAGAAAGTCGGGCTCACCGGCGGGCACATCTTTCAGGGCGAGTGCCTGCCACCCTACATGTGGTCGAATCGATTGTCCGCGCGCACTCCCATGCAGGGTGTGTATCTTTGCGGGGCCTGCACACATCCCGGCGGAAGCGTAATCGGCATCAACGGGCGCAACGCCGCGATGGCGGTGTTGAAAGACCTCAAAAAGATCTAGCTTTGGAAGCGCGCGGCCCTGCTGGGTTCAGCGCGCCGCATCCATGCCTATCGAGCCACTTCGTTGCCGCCGACAAAGACGCGCGGCCGAGTCGGCGAAGCAATGTAGTAGGCCAATTCGCGGTAGTCCTCGAATTCATGAATGGCGAAGTCAGCTTCCTTACCCTGCTCGAGCGATCCCACGCTGCCCCCCAGATCCAGGCTGCACGCAGCATTGATGGTGGCGGCAGTGAGCGCTTCAGCGGGCGACAGGCCCATGTGCAAACATGCCAGCGAAAGCACAAACGGCATGGAAGCGATCGGCGACGAACCGGGATTGAAGTCCGTGGCGACCACGATGCCTAGGCCTAGCTCGACCATTTTGCGCGCAGGCGGATATTGCATGCGATTGAGCGCGAACACCGACCCCGGCAATAGAACAGGCTGCACGCCGGCTGCGCGCAGTTGATGCAGCGTTTCTTCTGTGACGGTTTCCAGATGATCGGCGGTCGCTGCGCCCAATTGCGCCGCCAGCGCCGCTCCTGTGCCGGGACGGAATTGCCCCGCGTGCACGCGCAGGTGCAAACCCTGCCTGCGCGCGGCGGCAAGAATCAAATGCGTTTCGTCGAGCGTAAAGGCGTGATCGTCGCAGAAGGCGTCGCAATAGCGCGCCAATTTTGCGGCGGCGACCTCGGGGATAAGTTCTTCGACGATCCAGCGGACATATTCCGCGCGCCGGTCAGCGTATTCGGGTGGAATGGTGTGAGCTGCGAGCAGCGTGGGAACAATGCGCGCCGGCCCTTCGGAATCGATGCGTGCGATAACCTGCAGCATGCGGATCTCCGTGGCACGGTCAAGCCCGTAGCCCGACTTGGCCTCGATGGTGGTAGTGCCGCCGCGCAGCATCCAGTCGCGGTGGAGACGTGTTGAAGCCATTAATTCATCCACCGTGGCAGCACGGGTGAGCGAGACGGTGCGCAGGATGCCCCCGCCCCCTGCGGCGATTTGCTGATAGGTGGCTCCCGCGATGCGCTGCTCAAATTCGGCGGCGCGATTGCCTGCGAAGACCAGGTGCGTGTGCGCGTCAACGAAGCCGGGAGTAACACATTTTCCGCATGCATCCACGACGTCAGCGTGATGCGGGATTTCAGGCAGAAGCTGCGTATAGGGAGCCACGGCCACGATGCGGCCTTCGTTAATCAGCATCGCGGCGTCGCGAATCAGGCCGAGTTCGCCCAGCTCCAGGCCAATGCGCGGACGCGCCGGTCCGGCGAGTGTGACGAGCTGACCAATGTTGACGACTGCGGTGGTCATGGACAGGCTTTCCGGTACAACAGCTGCTAGGTAAGAACGACCAAGCGCGGTTTGAAACTGCCATGCCGATCGTGTTCAGCAAAGCGCATTGCCTTGAGTTGACCGTCGCTGGCGGTGCCGCAGACAAAGGGTAAGGACGAGATGAATGCTGACGCTAGCCCTTGCTAGCTTTCTTCGATTGGGCTTGGGTTTCGGCGGCTCTTGCTCGACCGCAGACTTCGCGACGCGAAAGAGTTTAGTCATCCCCTCATCAAAGTTCTTGCGTGCTCGGGGCCTTGCATGAACCCAGGGCCCTCCAACAGAAATTCCTTACTAAATAGCTTTCAGTTTCGGATTGGAAGTGGCGCAGCAATATTGGCTCAAGGCGCACCACCTTCTTCCAGTTTTTCCAAAAAGAATGACATGGCTTATTGTCCTCCCCCCATGGCTTGTGTGACCAGTATATGATCACCCCTTCATTGCATGATGATCGGCGGCGAACAGGCACCAGTAAAACACCTGGATCCGATCTTTTCGTCGCTGGCTCCCGGGCGAGGTGACATACCACGCACGACTGAGTGACGAGGGGGACCCCTAACTTGCTGAGTTTCTGCCCTCAATCAGACCGCGGTGAATCAAAGATTGACTGGGCAAGGATTCTAGTCAGCACTCCTTCCGCAGCATCAGGAGAGAAGAGACCATCTTTTGACAGATATCGGCGATAGCCTGCGATTTAGGGGAGCGCTGGTTCTCGAAGGCTTGCAGTAATTGCCGGATGGAATCATCGCCGACCTGCGCAGGCGCCAGTTCTTCGTACGCGATCCATGCGGCAACATGCATGAGTTCATCGCTATACTCGTTTAGAAAATGGTCGAGCGCCTGCGTTTGCTGCGGAGTCAATTCGGAGTCGATCTCCTTTTGCCCGCGATGTGAGAACAGACTGAGTTCCAGCAGGAAGATGGAGCGCAACCCTGGCTGAGCCCTTTGAATTCGATCACACTCGGCAACGTCTTGCTCGCGCCGATGGCGAAACTCAAACTCAAATCGCGCCGCATCCATCTGTGTTTCCAAGCTCGCGAAGTTGTCATTGATCTGACTGCGGAGGCGGCTGATCTGCGCAATGGCAATGGCTTTGTCGCGCGTCACCGGACAGACTGCGAGCTGTGCCAGCATCCGAACGTTCTGCGCCAGGAGTTTCTGCAGCCGCTCCGCATCGCTCTTCGTCCCGAAGCGGTCGAAGATAAAGCCCATGGCGAGAATGCCCAAGAATACACCCATTACCTTATCGCGCGCGATCGTGAGGTCGGTCTGGATGTGGACATCCTGCAGGTTGACGAAGTAAAAGGACAGCGCGATCTGCAGGCCAAAATAGGAGAGCCGCGGACTGGATGTGGCGAACCACGCGGCGATCGCGCTCGCCACCGCAAAGAAGAGAGCAAACCCGAAGATGCCGTCGATGCCGGGTAAGATCAGAATCTGCGCCGAAATCCCAAGGATCAGCCCTCCGACAACAAATCCGCCGAGGCGAAGAAACTGCTGCTGGATCGAAGCGCCAATGGTGCTAAACGCGGTAACGATGCATGTCAGGACCGAGGTGGTGCCGATGCCGGGCCAGTCAAGTGCGTTGTAGAGGATGTAACAGACAGAAGCCGCGAGGCATCCGGCAAGGGCGAAGCGTTGATATTCCGGATTCTCGAATGCATCGGGCAAAAACAGAGTGCGCCACCAGTCCCGCTCCGGCGGAGTCTGATGAGCATTGGCGGTCTCATCGCCATGAAAGACTTCCGTGATGAGTGCAACGATTCGCTCCATCTCTTGAACCATCGGGAAGTCGGGGGACGGCGGCCCCTCGAGCAGAGGAGAAAATGCGGAAAGCTCCCCTGACTCGCGGAGCTCGAATCGGATTGCTCCGAGCCTCTCAGAAAGAGCGCGCAGGCGGATCGCGTTGTCGACGCCAGGTTGGGGAGGAATGCGCTCGAGACCGGCGGCAAGATCAATGAGCCGGCCCGTCAACGAAATCAAGGCGCTGCGCAGCGCCCGCTGTGTCGGATCCAGACCCTGACGCTGCAAAGTCATTCTAAGTCGGCCCGTGCCGATCATCTGATACTGACGAACTCTGTCGAGGGTCGATCTTGGTGGGGCATGAAGGTTGGCAAGGCTTTCGGTTGCCTGCTGCACAACAAGCAACATATCGTCGACGGATATGAAAAGCGGATCAGTGCGATCGAAGATGCGGTATATCGCTTCGGTCCCTACGGTGACGCCGGCACCTACAGCGATGATCAAGACAGTCCAGAGAGTGCCCTCCACCTGGACCTGGCTCGGCCAGGAGGCATCCCATATCGGCAGGGCAACGCCAAATGGGATGCCGAAAGCCACTGCGGCCGCAAAGTTAGTCGCCGTGCGCATAACCAAAAAGACCAGATAGAGGCTTCCGATGACCCAGAAGAAATGAGTAATGGGGTAACCGCGGAACAACATCATACCCAGCAGGGTATAAAGAGTGGAGACGACGAATCCAAGGACGAACGTCCGACCTCCACGCCAGGTCGCGACGAGGTTTTCGCGAGCCAGGAGGATTGCTAGATAACTCGCCAGAAACGCCTTAGGAATGCGAAATGTTTCGACGATGATCATGACCAGGGTAGCCGTCACGGTCATGCGGATGACTGTGTTGACGCGTCCTGGATAGGGGGCAACTTCCCACCGGATGAATTCGCGAAACCAAAGCCAGGAGGCAATCCGGCTGGCTGGCTGGTCGCGGAGCAGAGTGGCTCGCGTCGCCATATCAAGACTTCCGTTTGTATCCGCGGATGACGACGACCACGGCCGATTCGCCGAGGCGCAGGACGTCAGACGGCGGGGACTCGATCCGGATGCGGACGGGATAGCGGCTGGCCAAATGCACCCAGCTCAGCGTGCGTTGCACGTCGGGCAGCCCTTGCGTAACTCGGCCAAGAAGCGAAGGATCGGGTGTGACACCGTACCCGATGCTCTCGACAATGCCAGTAAATCGCGAGCCTGGATCGGACATAAAGTAGATGTCGGCAGTCATACCCGGTTGGATGTGCTTCAGCTGCGTCTCGCGGAAATTCGCAAGCACCCACCAGACGCGTGTATCGACCAGCGTAAAGATCTCCTGTCCTATGTGGGCATAAGTTCCCTCAGAGATGACGAGATTGGTGACACGTGCGTCAAATGGAGCGTAGACACGGCATTGGTTGTAGTTGTATTGGGCATTGGCGACTGCCGCGGCGCGCCCCTGCCGTTGCGCCACGAGGGGGTCCAGGGTAAGCACGCTGGACTGCGATTGCTGAAGCTGTGCCGTACTTTGCTCTGCCGAAGCCTTCGCCTGCGCCCGATGTTCTGAACGCCCGTGCCGAAACGGCGCAGGCAGCTTTCGACGAAGAATCTGCAGATGGCGACGAAAAGATCGCGCGCGTGACACTGACTGAAGCCGTGGGAGCCGATCCATCCCCCAACATCCTGATTGACAGCCAACGAAGTGCGCCCTTGCCGGCGAGACTCACAATGTCCATCGAGGCGCTGATCGATCGCGCCGTGAAGAATCGTCCCGAGCTCATGGCACAAACCTTGCGCATTCGGTCCGCAGAGGCTCGGATTCGCGGGACCAAGGCAGAATACAAACCGCAGATCGTTCTCTCGGGGTCGGTTGCCCAGACTTCCCTTTGGCCAACGTCGGACTACGGGCGACTCGGTTCCGCAAGCGAACCCACCTGGTCGGCCTCACTTGGCATCCATTGGCGCATCTTCGACGGGAGTGTACGCAAGAACGAGCTGATGATCGCCGAATCGAAACGCCGCGAGGCAGAGGATGAACTGACTACGAAAAACGATGAGGCCACACGCGAGGTCTGGACGGCTTACATCGCGTTCCGGACGGCGTTGCGGAAGCACGACGCCGCGCTTGCGCTCCTCGACTCTGCCAATGCCTCTTACTCCGCGTCGCTCGATGCTTACAAATATGGCGTCAAGAATCTCGTTGATGTTGTTACCGCGGAGAAGGGACTGGCCCAGGCGCGACTATCCAGTGTCTCCGCGCGGTCAGAATTTATTCATGGAGGCGGTCAACCTTGAATTCGCCACCGGAAATCTGCTAAGGAACCTCTGCACAAGTCCGCAGCCTGCGTGATTGTTGAATAAACTATAAGCATGCAACGAGGGGCAGGTTTTCAGCAAACACTGGCATCGCAGGCGAGTTTTGCGAAGTATAGTCGCAAGAGTAAGCGGGAGTTG